>NZ_JBNPVY010000004.1:2522500-4502181 GCF_050434105.1 Paraburkholderia sp. 40
CGAGCTTGATTTCCGGTTGACCGAACTTCGCCGTGTCGGCGGCGAAAATGATGTCGCACATCATCGCCAGTTCGCAGCCGCCGCCGAGCGCGAAGCCCGCCACCGCGGCAATGATCGGCTTACGGATCGAGCGAACCGTTTCCCAATTGCGCGTGATGTAGTCGCCCTTGTAGACATCCATATAGGAGTACGACGCCATCATCCCGATGTCCGCACCGGCCGCGAACGCTTTCTCGCTGCCCGTCACGACGATTGCGCCAATCGACTCGTCGCCGTCGAACTCGCGCAACGCAGCGCCTAGTTCGTCCATCAGCGCGTCGTTCAGTGCATTCAGAGCCTTCGGACGGTTGAGCGTAATCAGTCCGACCCGTCCCCGCGTCTCAACCAGAATGTTTTCGTAAGCCATGCCGCCTCCATAAGGGTTAATCGCACGCGAAAAACGCTTCGCGCATCGTCCGTGGTGATGCTACCATTCACCAACCAACCGGTCGGTCAATTATTCGACAGGTATTTCCCAAACGTACAGCCGAGCCTCTTTGCCATGACACATCCGCTATTCACCAAGCACGAAGACACGCTGCACAAAGCGCTCTCCGCGCTCGAAACGCGCGGCTACTGGAGCCCGTTCGTCGAGATGCCCAGTCCGAAAGTGTACGGGGAAACAGCCAACCCGGACGGCGAAGCCGCGTTCAAGGCGCTTCTAGACAAAACGTTCGACCTGGACCAACCGTCGACGGACGAGACCGTCGGCGCAGAGGTTTCGCCGTTCGGCTTCCAGCTCGGCGTGCGTTACCCGAAAGCCGACCCGAGCACGCTCATCGCCGCATCTGCCGCGGCGCAACGCGATTGGCGCGCCGCCGGCCCGCAGGCATGGATCGGCGTGAGCCTCGAAATCCTCGCGCGCCTAAATTGCGCCAGCTTCGAGCTCGGCTACAGCGTGATGCACACGACCGGTCAGGCGTTCATGATGGCCTTCCAGGCAGGCGGCCCACACGCGCAGGACCGCGCGCTCGAAGCGGTCGCGTATGCCTGGGATCAGCTGCGCCGTATTCCCGCCGACGCGCACTGGGAAAAGCCGCAAGGCAAAAACCCGCCGCTCGCGATGCACAAGCGCTACACCGTCGTGCCGCGCGGCATCGGCCTCGTGCTCGGCTGCTGCACATTCCCGACGTGGAACGGCTATCCGGGCCTGTTCGCCGATCTGGCCACCGGCAACACGGTGATCGTCAAGCCGCATCCGGGCGCGATCCTGCCGCTCGCGCTGACCGTGCGCATCGCGCGTGACGTGTTGCGCGAAGCAGGCTTCGATCCGAACGTCGTCACGCTGCTGGCCACCGCCCCGAACGACGGCGCCCTCGTCCAGCAACTGGCCCAGCGCCCCGAGATCAAACTGATCGACTTCACGGGCAGCACCCAGAACGGCACTTGGCTCGAGCGCAACGCGCACCACGCGCAGGTCTACACCGAAAAAGCTGGCGTCAATCAGATCGTCATCGACTCGGTCGACGACATCAAGGCGGCCGCGCGCAACATCGCGTTCTCGCTGGCGCTGTACTCAGGCCAGATGTGCACCGCGCCGCAAAATATCTACGTACCGCGAGACGGCATTCGCACCGCGGAAGGCACGCTCAGCTTTGACGATGTCTCCCAGGCGCTTGCCGGCGCGGTGCAAAAGCTCGTCGCCGAACCGGCCCGCGCCGTCGAACTGCTCGGCGCGATCCAGAACGAAGGCGTCGTGCAGCGCATCGACGAAGCCGCCGGGCTCGGCCGCGTTCTCGTCGCGAGCCAGACGCTCGACCATCCGTCCTTTCCGGGCGCTCGCGTGCGCACACCGCTCGTATTGCAACTCGACGCCTCGACCGACCGCGCCCAGTTCACGAGAGAATGGTTCGGGCCGATCTCGTTCGTCATCGCGACGGACTCGACCACGCAGTCACTCGACCTCGCTGGCGACATTGCTGCCGAGCACGGCGCGCTAACGCTGGCGGTCTACAGCACGGACGACGCCGTGCTCGACGCCGCGCACGAAGCGTCGATTCGCGGCGGCGTCGCACTGTCGATCAACCTGACCGGTGGCGTGTTTGTCAACCAGTCCGCGGCTTTTTCGGACTTTCACGGCACCGGCGCCAACCCGGCCGCGAATGCCGCGCTTGCCGATGCCGCTTTCGTCGCCAATCGCTTCCGTGTCGTTCAAAGCCGCGTTCATGTTGAACCGAAAGCGGCGCCCGCGGTAGCTGGCTGAACGGCATAAGAAGGCTTCAGCACAACGCACGACTTCGTCCTATGCCGTTCGGCGGATGGACCGAGTCGTGCGCTCTGACTAACATCAGACATCGGATCGGCATCACGCGCCGACGCTAGTCGAGCGACCGTGCCCATCGGCCAAAGAGAGTTTGAGGAGACACCCCATGTCATATGAAGCGATCCGGCTGGACATCGACTCATCGAGCCACGTCGCCACCATCACGCTGAACCGCCCGGACAAGCTCAACAGCTTCACGCGCGCGATGCATCAGGAACTCGGCGCGGCACTCGACCAGGTCGAAAAGTCCGGCACCCGTGCGCTCGTGCTCACCGGCGCGGGACGCGGCTTCTGCGCCGGCCAGGATCTCGCCGACCTCGATTTCACGCCCGGCGCGATGACCGACCTCGGCGCCGTGATCGATGAATACTTCAATCCGTTGATCCGCCGTCTGCAAGCGCTACCGTTTCCGGTGATCGCCGCGGTCAACGGCACGGCCGCCGGCGCGGGCGCCAATCTCGCGTTGGCCTGCGACCTGGTGCTCGCAGGTCGCTCCGCGAGTTTCATCCAAGCGTTCGTGAAGATCGGCCTCGTGCCGGATTCGGGCGGGACGTGGTTCCTGCCGCAACGCGTTGGCATGGCACGCGCGCTCGGCCTCGCGATCACCGGCGACAAGCTCAGCGCCGACACAGCCGAAAGCTGGGGCTTGATCTGGCAAGCGCTCGACGACGCCGAATTGGCTCCGGCCGCGGCAAAACTCGCGGCCCAGCTTGCCCAGCAACCGACGCGCGCGATCGCCGCAATCAAGCAGGCGATGCGTGCCGGCACGACGCAAACGCTCGACCAGCAGCTCGATCTCGAGCGTGACCTGCAGCGCCAACTAGGCGCCTCGCACGATTACGCGGAAGGCGTGCAGGCATTTATCGAAAAGCGCGCGCCGCGCTTCGAGGGGCGTTGAGATGCCCACGCAAACCACCCGCCCCGACCAGATGACTGCCGACGAACTCGCCAGCGCGACAGCTGCCGCGATGTACGAAAACGACGCCTGCAGCCGCGCGCTCGGGCTCGATATTCTCGAAGTGCGCCCCGGCTATGCGCGGCTGCGCATGGCGGTGCGCGACGACTTCCTGAACGGCCATCAGATCTGCCACGGTGGCCTGATCTTCACGCTCGCCGATTCGACCTTCGCGTTCGCCTGCAACACCTACAACATCAATACGGTTGCCGCCGGCTGCTCGATCGAATACCTCCGGCCGGTCTACGGCGGCGACGTGCTGAGCGCCGAAGCGGTCGAGCAGACATCGAGCGGGCGCACTGGCATCTACGATATTCGCGTCACGAATCGCGCCGGCGAGACCGTCGCGATGTTTCGCGGCAAGTCGGCGCAAATCAAGGGCAAGCCGATTCCCACCGGCGACTAACATTGAGCGGCGGCAAGCCAGAGCCGCCCCCGCGGACGACTGTCTGCGTGGCTCTCTGACGCCAACGCGTTACATATCAGACTCAGATACTGAGGCAGCAAGGAGACATTCGATGAGCACCGATCTTCCGCTCGATCCGATCGAGACCGCCAGCCGCGACGAGCTCGCCGCGCTCCAACTTGAACGGCTCAAATGGTCACTCACCCATGCGTATGAAAATTCGCCGGTGTACCGGCGCAAGTTCGACGAAGTCGGTGTTCATCCGGGCGATGTCAAGTCGCTCGCGGACCTCGCGCGCTTTCCGTTCACGACGAAGAAGGATTTCCGCGACAACTATCCGTTCGGCATGTTCGCGGTGCCGCAGGAGCAGATTTCGCGAATCCATGCATCGTCTGGGACGACCGGCAAACCGACCGTCGTCGGCTATACGGCGCGCGACATCGACACGTGGGCGAATCTCGTCGCCCGTTCGATACGCGCCGCCGGCGCGAAGCGCGGCGACAAGGTGCACGTGAGCTACGGCTACGGCCTCTTCACGGGCGGCCTCGGCGCGCATTACGGCGCCGAGCGCGCGGGGCTCACCGTGATTCCGTTCGGCGGTGGTCAGACCGAAAAGCAGGTGCAGCTGATCCAGGACTTCCGGCCGGACATCATCATGGTGACACCGAGCTACATGCTGTCGATCGCCGACGAACTCGAGCGCCAGGGTATCGACCCGGCTAGCTGCTCATTGCGCATCGGCATCTTCGGCGCTGAGCCGTGGACCAACGAAATGCGCGAGGCGATCGAAAAACGCATGGGCATCGACGCGGTCGACATCTACGGTCTCTCCGAAGTGATGGGCCCGGGCGTCGCCTCGGAGTGCGTCGAGACCAAAGACGGCCCGACGATCTGGGAAGACCATTTCTATCCCGAGATCATCGACCCCGAAACGGGCGAGGTGCTGCCCGATGGCGAACTCGGCGAACTCGTGTTCACGTCGCTGACGAAAGAAGCGCTGCCGATCATCCGCTACCGCACGCGCGATCTCACGCGCCTGCTGCCGGGCAGCGCCCGCGCGATGCGGCGAATGGAAAAAATCACGGGCCGCTCGGACGACATGATGATCGTCCGTGGCGTCAATGTGTTCCCGACGCAGATCGAAGAGTTGCTGCTCAAGCAGCACGCGCTCGCGCCGCACTATCAGATCGTACTGACGAAGGAAGGGCCGCTCGACGTGCTGACGCTGAACGTCGAACCGTGCCCCGAAAGCGCGCCGGATACTTCCGCGCTAACCACCGCGAAAAACGCGCTGGCGTACGACATCAAGGCGCTGATTGGCGTAAGCGCGGTGGTGAACGTGCTGGCCGTGAATGGGATCGAGCGCTCGGTGGGCAAGGCGCGGCGGGTGGTCGACAAGCGCAGATCGGGGCTCTAAGTCAGGCAACGGGCAGCGATGCGCAGAGTAAGAGCCCAACAAAAACGGCGTCACGCACGGATCCTGATCCAAACGTGACGCCGATTTCCACGACTTCTATTAACGGCTTCGCGGCAGCCTCCAACCCGCCTCCCGAAAACCGCTGTAACTCAAACGGCAGTCACGCTTCCGCCTGCGCCCCACCGCCTCACGAATTCGGCAGCAGCAACCACATCCGGCCACCCTGCTTCATCTTGCCAGCCAGATCACCGGCATCGTCGCCGAGGCCCCAGAAGTAGTCGGCGCGCACGCCGCCTTTGATCGCGGTGCCCGTGTCCTGCGCGAACACGAGGCGGTTCATCGGCGAGTTCGTCAGCGGCCGTGTGGTCTGCAGGAACACCGGCGTGCCGAGCGGAATCGCGCTCGGGTCGACCGCAATCGAGCGCTCCGGCGTCAGCGGCACGCCGAGCGCGCCGATCGGACCGTCCGCGCCACCGCTCGGCATAGTTTCGGCCGACGGCATCTCGCGAAAAAACACGAAGCGCGGATTGGTGTCGAGCAATCCATCGACGCGCGTCGGATTCGCGCGTGCCCATGCCTTGATGCCCTGCATCGTCGCCTGCGCGGGCGTGATCTCGCCATGATCGAGCAGCCAGCGCCCGATCGACTTGTACGGCTGATTATTGGTACCGCCAAAGCCGACGCGCATCACACTGCCGTCTTCCATCACGATGCGCCCGGAGCCCTGCACCTGCAAAAAGAATGCTTCGATCGGATCGTCGACCCACACGAGTTCGTTGCCGCTGAGCGCGCCCGAGCGTTCGAGCTGCGCGCGCGCCGGCAACGGCGCCCCCGCGCGATAGCCGGCGGGCCAGCGGTACAGCGCGGTCTGATATACCCCATGCCGCGTGCGCGAGCCCCGCAGCAGGGGCTCGTAGTAACCGGTGACCAGACCGTCGAGCGTGCCGTCGCTATTCGCGAGTTGGAACGGCGTGAAGTAGGCTTCGAAGAAGGCGCGCGCGCTGGTGACGTCGAGATCGTCGATTTGCGCGGCGGCCGCGCATGCACGCGACCAGTTCGGCTGACGCGCGAGCCTCGTGCAGTTTTGCCGCAACGCGGCCGTCGCGCCGATCAGCGAGTCGTCCTGCCAGCCCGGCACCTGCTGCCACGCAACCGCGGTCAAGCGCGACGACGCGATCTGGCCGGGGATGATCGCCGCGCCGCTCGGCGGCGAAGGCCGGAGCGCGCCGCCGCCACCGCAGGAGGCAAGCAACACCGCAACCGACAATGCACCGACCCACGCGCCGGCTCGGCGGACAAAACGCATACAATGTTCGTTCTTGATGGAAACCGCCATGTCTGATTTGTTCGACGAATACCCGATGCTCATCTTCGCGCTGGAATCGCTGCTCGCGCTGTTCCTGCTCGTCTTTATCGTTGTGTGGACGTCGTCTGGCAAGAAAAAAGCGAGACGTGCCAAGCCGGCGGAACGGTCCCAACAGCAAAAGCCGCAGTGACCCTGGCCGGCGGGTTGCATACAGAACCGCGCAACCCCTCGTGCATCAAGCGCTCGTCTGAGCGCTCATCCAACCACCCACTCAACTGCCCGCTGCGCCGCGCGCCGATACGAACTCGTTAACGACCGCGCAACACCGCGCCGGTTCAATGCAACGTTCGCGGCATGCGCAACACGAACTCCGGCACCGGCGCCTCGAAGCGCTCACCATCCTCCGCCACGCAGAAGTAATCGCCGCGCATCGTGCCGACCGGCGTCCCGATCACTGCCCAACTCGTGTATTCGAAATGCTCGCCCGGCTTGAGCAGCGGCTGATGACCGACCACGCCCAGGCCTTTGACTTCCTGGACGGTGTTTTCGCTGTCGGTGATGATCCAGTGACGCGCGATCAACTGTGCGGGCACCTGGCCGGTGTTACGGATGGTCAGCGTGTAGGCAAAGGCGTACTGGCGACGCTCCGGGTCCGATTCTTCAGGCAGGTAGTGCACCTGCGCCGAGACGCTGAATTCGTACTGGCTCATCCTGATTCCGATCTGATCAAACGGGCTGTGAAAAATCGTGGAAGGCCCGAACGCCAATGGTCTGCGGGTGCAGCGGCGATGCGGCGCTCATGGAATGGCATTCTGCTTGATGCGCGGCATGGCCGCAACCGGATACGCCTTTCGGCCAGCAGTGTCTAAGACGTTGGGACACGGCTGCTTTGCCGCGCCCAGTCTCCATGTCGTTTTTGCGCCGGCACTTTGCAAAGTTTCATCGCGCGATTCCGCCACGCCAACCGCGGCCAGCACCCCGGTCTGCACGCGCAAAACCGGTAAAATGGCGCTTTCCCGCTTGCATCGGCCCCCTGTCATGACGCAATTTCGCATCGCCCCCAGCATTCTCTCCGCCGACTTCGCCCGCCTGGGCGAAGAAGTCCGCAACGTCGTCGCCGCCGGCGCCGACTGGATCCACTTCGACGTGATGGACAACCACTACGTGCCGAACCTGACCATCGGCCCGCTCGTATGCGAAGCGATCCGCCCGCACGTGGACGTGCCAATCGACGTGCACCTGATGGTGCGTCCCGTCGACCGCATCGTGCCGGACTTCGCGAAAGCCAGCGCGAACCTGATCAGCTTTCACCCGGAAGCGTCGGATCACATCGACCGCACGCTGTCACTGATCCGCGACCACGGCTGCAAGGCCGGCCTCGTGTTCAATCCGGCGACGTCGCTGAACTATCTCGATCATGTGATGGACAAGGTCGACCTCGTGCTGATCATGTCGGTGAACCCGGGCTTCGGCGGCCAGTCGTTCATCCCCGAGGCGCTCAACAAGCTGCGCGAAGCGCGCAAACGCATCGACGCGTACACCGAGCGCACCGGCCGCGACATCCACCTCGAAGTGGACGGCGGCGTGAAGGTCGACAACATCGCGGAAATCGCGGCGGCCGGCGCGGACACGTTCGTGGCCGGCTCGGCGATCTTCGGCCAGCCCGATCACAAGGTCGTGATCGACAAGATGCGCGCCGCCCTCGCGACCGTCCAGCGTTAAAAACCAGCGCCTCATGACCACTCCGTATCCCGCCCCGACGTTTACCGGCCCGCGCCTCGAAGCCGCGATCATCGACCTCGACGGCACGATGATCGACACGGCCGACGACTTCACCGCCGGCGTGAACGGTATGCTCGCTCAGCTCGACGCGGAGGAAACGACGCGCGAGGAAGTGATCGGCTATGTCGGCAAGGGTTCGGAGCATCTGATCCGCAGCGTGCTTGCGCCGCGCTTCGAAGCCGAGCACGCGCAAGAGCGCTTCGACGAAGCGCTCGCGATCTATCAGGCCGAGTACGCGAAGATCAACGGCGTGCACACGCGGCTTTATCCAGACGTCGAGGCCGGTCTGCGCGCGCTGCGCGACGCGGGCCTGAAGCTCGCCTGCGTGACCAACAAGCCGCACCGCTTCGCGCTCGAATTGCTGCAGCAGTACCGGCTTGCACCGTATTTCAGCGTCGTGCTCGGCGGCGACAGTCTCGCGAAAAAGAAACCAGACCCGCTTCCGATGCTGACCGCCGCCGCGCAACTCGGCGTCGAACCGAGCGCCACGGTGGCGATCGGCGACTCGGAAAACGACGCGCTGGCGGGCCGCGCGGCCGGCATGGCGACGCTGACCGTGCCCTACGGGTACAACCACGGCCAAGCTATACAAACGATAAAATCCGATGGTATAGTTGCCTCGCTGCTCGACGCCGCCGGGGCGATCGCAGCGCATCAATCCACGACTTAACAGTCCTTCATCCTCATGTTTCTGAATAAAAAACGGAGTCTGATTAGCATCGACCGGGGAGCCTGGCCCTGGCGTCGCTGGTCGCGCTAACCTCGCCTGAGGTACGCTGAAGCTCGTCTTCGGCAACCGTTTTTTACTTCGCTGCGCTCACGCGCTTTTTCCATCGATCTGTTTTTGCGCAGCTGCATCGGCTGATTGAGCCTGCGCGTACCCGCAAGGTACCGTTGCTCACCCGCACCGCTCGCACGCGCCGATGGAAGACCCGCGCCGGTCGGTATCATTGTGTCGAGAACGTCGACCCACGCCCTGACCGGAGGCGCTTAGCCCCGCTTTGCCCGACGCTTGCTGCCGCCGGACCACCGTACAGGATCGGAACATGACCGAACTCGAATTCCAGTCCCTCGCCAACGAGGGTTTCAACCGCATCCCGCTGATCGCCGAAGCGCTCGCCGACCTCGAGACGCCGCTGTCGCTGTACCTGAAGCTCGCGCAGACCGAGCGCAACGGCGCGAACTCGTTCCTGCTGGAGTCGGTGGTCGGCGGCGAACGCTTCGGGCGTTATTCGTTCATCGGCCTGCCGGCGCGGACTCTCATGCGCACGCGCAACGGCGTGTCGGAAGTGGTCCGCGACGGCAAGGTCGTCGAGACGCACGACGGCGATCCGCTCGCGTTCATCCAGCAGTTCCAGGCGCGCTTCAAGGTCGCGCAACGCCCGGGGCTGCCGCGCTTCACGGGCGGTCTCGCCGGCTATTTCGGCTATGACGCCGTGCGCTACATCGAGAAGAAGCTCGCGCACAGCGCGCCGAAAGACGACCTCAATCTGCCCGACATCCAACTGCTGCTGACCGAGGAAGTCGCCGTCATCGACAACCTCGCGGGCAAGCTCTATCTGGTGGTCTACGCGGACCCGACCCAGGCCGAGGCGTACACGAAAGCGAAGCACCGTCTGCGCGAACTGCGCCAGCGGCTGCGCGTCACCGTCGAGCCGCCTCTTGTGTCGGCCAGCGTGCGCACCGAGATCTACCGCGAATTCGCGAAAGACGATTACCTGGCCGCCGTGCGCAAGGCGAAGGAATACATCGCCGCCGGCGAACTGATGCAGGTGCAAGTCGGCCAGCGCCTGATCAAGCCGTACCGCGACAATCCGCTGTCGCTGTATCGCGCGCTGCGCTCGCTGAATCCGTCGCCGTACATGTACTACTACAACTTCGGCGACTTCCACGTGGTCGGCGCGTCGCCGGAGATTCTGGTGCGCCAGGAAAAGCGCGGCGAGGACCGTATCGTCACGATCCGCCCGCTCGCCGGCACCCGTCCGCGCGGCAACACGCCCGAGCGCGATACCGCGCTCGCGACCGAGCTGCTGAACGATCCGAAGGAAATCGCCGAGCATGTGATGCTGATCGACCTCGCGCGCAACGACGTCGGCCGCATCGCGCAGATCGGCTCGGTGGTCGTGACCGACAAGATGGTGATCGAGAAGTACTCGCACGTGCAGCACATCGTCAGCTCGGTCGAAGGCAAGCTCAAGAACGACATGACCAATTTCGACGTGCTGCGCGCCACCTTCCCGGCCGGCACGCTGTCGGGCGCGCCGAAGGTCCGCGCGATGGAACTGATCGACGAGCTCGAGCCCGTCAAGCGCGGCCTGTACGGCGGGGCGGTCGGCTATCTGTCGTTCACCGGCGAGATGGATCTGGCCATTACGATCCGCACCGGCGTGATCGCGAACGGCAATCTGTATGTGCAGGCGGCCGCGGGCGTGGTCGCCGATTCGGTGCCGGAATCCGAATGGCAGGAGACCGAGAACAAGGCACGCGCGGTGATGCGCGCGGCCGAGCAGGTCCAGGACGGCCTCGATAGCGACTTCTGACCGGAGACACACCATGCTGCTCATGATCGACAACTACGACTCGTTCACCTACAACCTGGTGCAGTACTTCGGCGAACTCGGCGAAGACGTGCGCACCTACCGCAACGACGAAATCACGCTCGACGAAATCGCGAAGCTGAACCCAGAGCGCATCTGCCTGTCGCCGGGCCCGAGCAACCCGCAGCACGCGGGCATCACGCTCGACGTGCTTCGCGAATTCGCCGGCAAGACGCCGATTCTCGGCGTGTGCCTCGGCCATCAGGCGATCGGCGAGGCGTTCGGCGGCCGCGTCGTGCGCGCGCAGACCATCATGCATGGCAAGGTCAGCACGATCGAAACCGACTGCAAGGGCGTATTCGCGGACCTGCCGAAGCATTTCACGGTGACGCGCTACCACTCGCTCGCGATCGAACGCGAATCGCTGCCCGACTGCCTCGAAGTATCGGCCTGGACTGAAGACGGCGAAATCATGGGCGTGCGCCACAAGGAACTGGCCGTGGAAGGCGTGCAGTTCCACCCGGAATCGATCCTGTCCGAACACGGCCACGCGCTGCTCGAAAACTTCGTCAAGCAGTCGAAGCTCGCCGTCGCCGTCAAGGCCTCGAATCACGCGGCGTCCCGCAATGCCTGACACAAGGGAGACGAGATCATGTCCATTACGCCCCAGGAAGCCTTGCAGCGGACCATCGAGCACCGCGAGATTTTTCACGACGAAATGCTGCACCTGATGCGCCTCATCATGCGCGGTGAGCTGTCGCCCGTGATGTCGGCGGCGATCATCACCGGCCTGCGCGTCAAAAAAGAGACCATCGGCGAAATCACCGCGGCCGCCACGGTGATGCGTGAATTTGCCCGGCACGTCGACGTGCCGGACAACTCGAACTTCGTCGATATCGTCGGCACCGGCGGCGACGGCGCGCACACGTTCAACATTTCCACCGCGACGATGTTCGTGTCGGCCGCGGCGGGCGCGAAGGTCGCAAAGCACGGCAATCGCGGCGTATCGAGCAAGTCGGGCAGCGCGGACGTGCTCGAAGCGCTCGGCGTCAACATCGATCTGCAACCAGAGCAGGTCGCGGCATCGATTGCGGAAACGGGCATGGGCTTCATGTTCGCGCCGAACCATCATCCGGCGATGAAAAACGTCGCGCCGGTACGCCGGGAACTCGGCATCCGCACGATCTTCAATATCCTCGGGCCGCTCACCAATCCGGCCGGCGCGCCGAATCAGCTGATGGGCGTGTTTCACCCCGACCTCGTCGGCATTCAGGTGCGCGTGATGCAGCGCCTCGGCGCCAGGCACGTGCTCGTCGTGTACGGGATGGACGGCATGGACGAAGTGTCGCTCGGCGGCGCCACGCTGGTCGGCGAGTTGCGCGACGGCGAGATCCGCGAGTACGAGATCCATCCGGAAGACTTCGGCATGCAGATGGTGTCGAACCGCACGCTCAAAGTCGCCGACGCGGGCGAGTCGAAGGTCATGCTGCTCGACGCGCTCAGCAACAAGCCCGGCGTCGCGCGGGAAATCGTCACGCTGAACGCCGGCACGGCACTCTATTCGGCGAACGTCGCGGCCACGATCGCGGACGGCATCGAGCTCGCGCGCGAGGCGATCGCGAGCGGCAAGGCACGCGCGAAGGTCGACGAACTGGTGCGCTTCACCCAGCAATTCAAGCAGTAATCACGTAGCGAGACATTTATGAGCGACATCCTCGACCGCATCATCGCGGTCAAACGCGAAGAAGTCCGGGCGGCCGAGCAAAGCGTGCCACTCGAAGAACTGCGGCTCGAAGCGTCTTCGCGCGATCTCCGCGACTTCGTCGGCGCATTGCGCGCCAAGCACACGGCGGGTCTCGCCGCGGTGATCTCCGAAGTGAAGAAGGCGAGCCCGTCGAAGGGCGTGCTGCGCGAGCACTTCGTGCCGGCCGACATCGCGCGTTCGTACGAGAAGCACGGCGCGGCGTGTCTGTCCGTGCTGACCGACGTGCAGTTCTTCCAGGGCAGCGTCGTTTATCTGCAGCAAGCGCGCGCCGCGTGCCAGTTGCCGGTGATACGCAAGGACTTCATCGTCGATCCGTATCAGGTGGTCGAAGCACGTGCGATGGGGGCCGACGCGATCCTGCTGATCGCCGCCGCGCTCGAAACCGCCGAGATGCAGGACCTCGAAGCGCTCGCGCATTCGCTGGGTCTCGCGGTGCTCGTCGAAGTGCACGACAGCGATGAACTCAACGAAGCGCTGACGCTGAAGACGCCACTGATCGGCATCAACAACCGCAATCTGCGCACTTTCGAAACCTCGCTCGACACGACGCTCGGCATGCTCGACGCGATTCCCGACGATCGCATCGTCGTGACCGAATCGGGCATCCTGTCGCGCGACGACGTCGAGCGCATGCGCGCGCGGAACGTGCATACCTTCCTCGTCGGCGAAGCGTTCATGCGCGCGGACGAGCCGGGCGTGGAACTTGCACGGATGTTTTTCTGAGCATCGTATCGACGTATCGGCGTATCGGGCGCAGAGAAATCCACGCAACAAGGACACCCAGCATGGGCATGGAACGCGAAATCAAGCTGGCGCTGCCGGCTTCGCAGGTGCAGGCGGCGACGCAGTGGTTCGCCGCGCGCGCCGGCAAGAACGGACGCGCGATCAAGCTCGTGAACATTTACTTCGATACGCCGCAGTTGACGCTGGCGTCGTCAAAGAGCGCGCTGCGTCTACGGCAGACCCCAGACGGCTGGCTGCAGACCTTCAAGACGGTCGGCACGGCGACGAACGGCTTGCATAGCCGGCACGAATGGGAATTGCCGGTCGCGGGCGCGAAACTCGAAATCGAATCGTTGCTGAGCGCTTGCGACGAACCCGCCGCCGCGGATGCACTGAAACAGGCCGCGCCTGTGCTGATCGAGCTGTTCCATACCAATTTCACACGCACGCTATGGCTGCTCGACTCCGACGGCGCTCAGATCGAGGCGGCGATCGATCAGGGTGACGTGCTTGCCGAAGTCGACGATGAAGCCCGCCGCGCGCCGATCTCGGAGATCGAGCTCGAACTGAAATCGGGCGACGAAGCGGCACTTCACACGCTCGCCGCCGAACTCGGCAAACGGATTGCCGGCCTCGCGCCGGATGACATCAGCAAGGCGCAGCGCGGGTATCGGTTGCGCGCCGGGTGAGCGTGTTGCCCGAAACCCGCGGCACCTCATGCGCTCGCTTGCCGCAACTTGAGCTAGTCCGCGTTTGCTGCGACACTTCCCCGCCATGACCTCCGCTTCCCGCACCCGCTCCAGTTTGCCGCAGGCATCCTTGTTCGACGATGTCGCGCCCGCCTCCGCCGCCCCCACCGCCGCCCCGCCCACGCTCGAAGCACAATTCGCCGCGCTACCCGCGGCCTGGCGCGCGCATCTGAAGCCCTTCATCGACAGCGACACCTACGCGCCGCTGTGCCGCTTCGTCGACGGTGAGCGTGCCGCGGGCAAAACGATCTATCCGGCCGACGTGTTCCGCGCGCTCCGCCTGACGAGCCCCGACGAAGTGAAGGTCGTAATCCTAGGCCAGGACCCATACCACGGCGAAGACCGCGGCACGCCGCAGGCGCACGGCCTCGCGTTTTCGGTCGCGCCGCACGTGCGGCCGCCACCGTCGCTGCGCAACATCTTCAAGGAAATCGCCGCGAGTCTCGGTCACCAGACGCCGCCGCACGGTTGCCTCGACAGCTGGGCCAAACAGGGCGTGCTGCTGCTGAACACGGTGCTGACCGTCGAGCGCGACAGCGCCGCAAGCCACGCGAAACGCGGCTGGGAGAAATGTACCGACACGCTGATCCACGAACTCGCGACGCGGCATCAGAACCTCGTCTTCATGCTGTGGGGCGCGCATGCGCAGGCGAAGCGCGCGCTACTCGGCGGCAAGTCGCACTATGTGCTGGAGGCGCCGCATCCGTCGCCGCTGTCCGCGCATCGCGGCTTTCTCGGTTGCGGGCATTTCGCGAAGGCGAACGAATATCTGTTGCAGCACGGCCGGCAGCCGATCGACTGGCGTCTACCGGACGACGCGCAAATGCTTGCGTGAGAGCGTCGTCGTCAGAAGATTGCGATACACAACGAAAACGCCACGGAGGGTGAACCCATCCGTGGCGTTATTCTTTTCATCGCTCGCGCCGCATCGAAGCGGCGCAATGCGGCAGGACAAACCCGCTTAAACCGCGGCGATCGCTTCGCGTGCCGAGCTCAGCGCGGCGTTCGCGGCGTCCGGGCCCAAGTTCAGGCCTTCGGCGTAGATGAAATTCACGTCGGTCATGCCGAGGAAGCCGAGGAAGCTCTTCAGGTACGGCGTCTGGCTATCGTTCGGCGTGCCGAGATACTTGCCGCCGCGCGCCGACACGACGTGGACCTTCTTGCCCGTCACGAGGCCTTCCGGGCCGTTCGCGGTGTAACGGAACGTGATGCCCGCACGTGCGATGAAGTCGAAGTACGTCTTCAGTTGCGACGAGATGCCGAAGTTATACATCGGCGCACCGATCACGATGACGTCGGCCGCTTGCAGTTCGGCGATCAGCGCTTCGCTGCGTGCGGCGATCGCGGCCTGTTCCGGGGTGCGCTGGTCGGCCGGCGTGAAGAACGCGCCGAGCACGGCGTCGTCGAGGTGCGGCAGCGGTTCGGCTTGCAGATTACGGACGACGACTTGCGCGCCCGGATTCGACTGTTGCAGCTTTTCAGTCAGCTCGTTGACGAGAAGCGTCGAGTTCGCGCCTTGCGAACGGGCTGCCGAGTTGATTTGCAGGATCGTGGTCATGGTTGACTCCAGTAGGGGCGCGCAGTGTTGCGCGAGTGAAGTCATTGTGTTTTTTTACCGGCCGGCGAAAAAGCCGTCCGGCGGCGAAGGATTGTTGCATGGATAGAACAATCAACCGCCCTCCTCCGCCGATTGACGACGGGACAGGCGACGATCGGTGGACCGCCCGGTGCGGCCCACCACCACGCCGATCACTTCGTCAGCCAGCGCTCAAGGGCTTTGCGCGCGGCGGGACGGTGATCGCTGACCGTGAGCTTGTAGCGCGCCACTTCGGGACCGTCGAGATTCACCTGCGTGACCCGCAGCTCGTCGCGGCGGAACGCGTGCACCTCGACCTTCGCACCCGGCTGATAGCGCGTCAGCAGAGCATCGATATTCCCGCCGGTCACGCGCAGACCATCGATCGCGATCAGCACGTCGCCCGCGGAGAGACCCGCCTTCTGCGCGGCGCTGCCCTCGTGCACGGTCGCGAGCGCGCAATCCGCGCCGCCGCGTAGCCGCACGCCGAGCGACGGCTTGCCGTTTTTGTCGACGTCCGGCGCGAGCGCCACGCCGAACGGCGCGAGCAGCGCGTCGAGCGGCAGATCGCGCGTGCCGCGCACGCCCTCGGCGAACAGTTCGGCCAGTTGCGCGCCGCTAGCTTCCTCGAAAATCGCCTCGATCTCGCTTTCGTCGACGCCGACCGGCTTGCCTCGATAAAAGTCACGGCCGAAGCGCTTCCACAGCAGACGCATCACGTCGTCGAGCGATTTCTGGTTGCCGGTCTGCGCGCGGATCGTCAGGTCGAAGGCGAGCGCGATCAGCGAGCCCTTCGTGTAATAGCTGACGATCGCGTTCGGCGCGTTCTCGTCCTGCCGGTAGTACTTGACCCACGCATCGAACGAGCTTTCGGCGGCGCTCTGCTTGAGGCGCCCGCTGCCGCGCTGCACCCCGCCGATCACCTTGCCAACCAGGCCGAAATAGTCGTCCTGCGAGATCACGCCGCTGCGTACGAGAATCAGGTCGTCGTAATACGACGTGAAGCCCTCGAACAGCCACAGCATCGACGTGTAGTTTTCGACGCCGAGGTCATACGGCGCGAACACGGCCGGCTTGATCCGCTTCACATTCCACGTGTGGAAATACTCGTGGCTGCACAGACCGAGATAGGTCCGGTAGCCCTCGCTCATCGGCTCGCGGCCCTGCACCGGCAGATCGGTGCGATTGCAGATCAGCGCAGTCGACGCGCGATGCTCGAGCCCGCCGTAACCGTCGGTGACAGCCTGCGTCATGAACACGTACCGCTCGACCGGCGCCTTCTTCGACTTCGGTTCGAACAACGCGATTTGCGCTTCGCAGATGCGCTTCAGGTCCTTGCAGAGACGCTCCATATCGAGCCCGATCGCGCGACCGCCGATCACGACGTCGTGCGGCACGCCGTGCGCCTTGAACGTCGCGAGCGCGAATTCCCCGAGCGTCACAGGATGGTCGATCAATTCGTCGTAGTTCTGCGCGCGGTATTCGCCGAAACCGTAGCGCTTCGTGCCGCGCGCTTCCGGCAGCGCGGTCGCGACGCGCCAGCCGCGATACGCGGCGCCCTGCGGCTTCTGGATATCGACCACGCACTGCGCGTCCTCATGGCCGAGCGGCGACAGGAACACGCTGGTGCCGTTGAAAAAGCCGATCGTGTCGTCCAGATGCGCGGCGCGCACCGACAGGTCCCATGCGTACACCTCGTAGCGCAGCGTCAAGGCTCCCTTGACCGGCGCGGCCTGCCACGTGTGCTTGTCGATCTTCTCGACGCGCACCTTGCGGCCCGCGTCGTTCACCGCGCGCAGTGTGACGATGTTGCGCGCGAACTCGCGCACCATGTAGCTGCCCGGAATCCACACCGGCAGCATGAAACGCTGGCCGGCCAGATCGGGATCGGCGACGGTCACGGTGACTTCGAACAGGTGGGCGGCGGGGTTACCCGGAACGATGGTGTAGCGGATCGGCTTCATCGGCGGCGCTTGGGAGTGTCAGGAGAGTGAGGCGGGAAGTTCGGGGCTCGATGCGAAAGGAGGCGCTGCGTGCGCCTCCTTCAGTTTGAACGTTGCATCTGTTGCGCGCCCAGGGCGTGCGTGGCGCTGTGGCCAGCGCGCTGTTCAGTGCACGGCCGACAGTTCCTTGTCGAGCCGATCTGCCGGCACCGCGCCGGGCAGGCGGCGACCGTCGGCGAGAAACACCGTCGGCGTGCCTTCGACGTTCATCGAACGGCCGAGCGCGAGGTTCTTGTCGATCGCGGCGGTGTCGCAGGTGGCGGCGGCGGTCGGCGCCTGACGGTCCTGCATCCACGATTCCCACGCCTTCGCGCGATCGGCCGAGCACCAGATCGACTTCGACTTGGCCGTCGAATCGGGCGACAGCACCGGGTACAGGAACGTGTAGACCGTCACGTTGTCGATCGACAGCAGCGTTTTTTCGAGCTGCTTGCAGTACGGGCAGTTCGGATCGGAGAACACCGCGATCTTGCGCGCGCCGTTGCCGCGCACGACCTTCACCGCGTTGCCGAACGGCAGGCTCGCGAAGTCGATGCGGTTGGTTTCCGACAGGCGTGCCTCGGTCAGATTCTTGCGCGTCTTCGAGTCCACCATGTCGCCGAGCATCAGGTAGTCGCCGCTCGCATCGCTGTAGATGATCTGCGTGCCGAGGTTTACTTCGTACAGGCCCGCAATCGGCGACTTCGACACGCCCTTGATCGTCACGTCGGACAGACGCGTTTGCAGCGTGGCTTTGAGCTTGTCGGTGGTCTGGTCGGCCTGCGCCGAGCAGCCGAGCGTAGCGGCACCGATCGCGAGCGCGGCGGCGGCGATGCGGAAGGTCTTTTTCATGCTTGAGTCCTGGAGTCAGTCGCGCACCTGCGCGTTTTTTACGTTCCGGCCGCCTATCTGTTCAATCAGGCTCGATCAGGTTCGATCGGGGGTCGGATAAGGGGCGGATCGCAGCGCTTCGATCCGGTCATGATACCTGTCCCGGGCGCCGGTGACCGGCCATCGGCTATCCGCCCGACGCCTCGTTGCGGTTTACCCCAGCGCGGCCGACACGAGCCAGCGCTTGATGAATGGCTGCGCGCCGACGAACGCCATGCCGGTATTGCGCACGGCGCGCGCGAGCGGACCGGGCACCGAGAACAGTTTCTGCAGGCCGTCGGTGGCGATCATCAGCGCGCGAATGTCTTCGCGGCGCGCGCGTTCGTAGCGACGCAGCAGCACCATGTCGCCGAGATCGCGGAACGACTCCTTGCCGCCGATCGTGCTCGCGAGCGCGGCGACGTCGCGCAAGCCCAGGTTCATGCCCTGTCCTGCCAACGGATGGATCAGATGTGCGGCATCGCCGACCAGCGCGACCCGTGGGGCGACGAGCCGGTCCACGGTCTGCAACGCGAGCGGGAAGCCCTGCGCGGGCGTCATGCAGTCGAGCGCACCGAACTGTTCACCGCTCACGTGCTCGACTTCGGCGGCGAGCCGCTCGGGATCGAGCGCGAGCAACTGCTCGGCGTGTTCGGTGCGGGCCGACCAGACCAGCGACACGTGGCCGTCCGGCATCGGCAGTAACGCGATGATCTCGCCGTCGCGGAACCACTGATACGCGGTTTCGCCGTGCGGCTTCGCAGCCTTGAAATTGGCGACCACACCGATCTGTCTGTAGTCGCGGCGCACCATCTTCGAGCCGATCTGCGCGCGCACCCACGAGTGCGCGCCGTCAGCGCCGACTACCAGATCCGCTTCGAGCACGCTGCCGTTCGCGAGGCCGACGCTCGCGTTGTCGACGGAGAAATCGAGCGCCTGCGCGCGCGTGTCGATCCACGTGAGGTTCGGCTGGAAGCGCAGCGCGGCATCGAGCGCGCGCTCGATCACCGACGACTCGACGATCCACGCAAGCTGCGGTACCGATGCCTGAAACGCCGAGAAATGCAGCTCGGCGTGCGCGTCGCCGTAGACGCGCATGTCGTAGACGGGACCTAGCCGTGTGTGATCGAGCGCCTGCCAGACCCGCAGCCGTTCGAGCAAGGCCTGCGAACTCGACGACAACGCATAGACGCGCGAGTCGAAGACAGCACCGGCGGGCAGCGCCGCGCAAGGCTGCGCGAGCAGTGCGACGCGCAGTCCGGCTTGCGTGAGCGCGAGCGCCGCGGTCTTGCCGACGAGCCCGCCGCCGATCACGGCGGCATCAAAGGTCTGGTGGTGTGCGTTCATGCGCGCATTATAGCCGCGGGGGTTGCGGGGGACGGATCGACGGGCGCGGCCGTTGGCTCTGTGCGCGGGGCCTCGCGGGCTCGTGCCGGACATGGTGTGTGGGGTCAGAGCCTGAGGTTGTCGGCGGGACTGTGCGAGTCTGATGCCGACCGCTCGCGCAACCCACACTTCATGCGTTGGCGGCCACGCGCATTTGAGTCCCGGGCCGGTGGCCGCGCGGCCTCGATGCGTCGTGCCCTCGATGCGTCGTGCTAATGCGTCGCGGCGCTTGCCGCGAGCGCCGCGTTCGCCTCGCGCATGCGCATGAAGTCGCGATCGGACGAGAGGTTGCGCCACGCGGCCGCCTCGAGCTCCGCCTTGCGATCGCGCTGATCGCTGCGTACCGCGCAGTCGGGGAACACGCGGTCGAACACGCGCCATAGCGAGTCGTAGTCGTTCTTATCGGCGAACCGCGCGATGTCGGCGTGATCTTCGTGCGACAGGTGGGTCGTCAAACAATCGATGGTCTGCCGGTCCGTGGTGGCCTGCGCTTCGTCGAAATTCGGCGCGACCCATGTCGCGACCGAGCCCACCACGACCGCGGCGACGACGCCGATCCCAACCCATCTGATGATTCCCACGCTGCTCCCCCGGAAATATTGAGCTCTGCCGGCTCTGAACTGACGATTCTACAGTGGCTTCGCGCCAATGCGCCGGCGGGTCCGCGCGGGCGAACGGGTTACAATTGCGCTTTCCGTGAAAACTCGCACTCAATCGTCGAGCCAACGCCCCGATTCGGTGTCTTGTCCGCTCCGCTGAGCCTGCCGCGCCCCACCTTGCGCGAAGGCTTTCCGAATCCGCGCGCAGCGTCGAGCGCATCACGCAACCTACTGATTCACTGAAGGATTTCCATGAGCCTCAAATGCGGCATCGTCGGCCTGCCCAACGTCGGCAAGTCCACCCTGTTCAACGCGCTGACCAAGGCGGGCATCGCCGCCGAAAACTATCCGTTCTGCACGATCGAGCCGAACGTCGGCATCGTCGAGGTGCCGGACGCGCGGCTGAAGGCGCTCGCCGAAATCGTCAAGCCGGAGCGCATCCTGCCGGCCGTGGTCGAGTTCGTCGACATCGCCGGTCTGGTGGCCGGCGCGAGCAAGGGCGAAGGCCTCGGCAACCAGTTCCTCGCGAATATCCGCGAAACCGACGCAATCACGCACGTCGTGCGCTGCTTCGAAGACGACAACGTGATTCACGTCGCGAACAAGATCGATCCGCTGTCGGACATCGAGGTGATCAACACCGAGCTCGCGCTTGCCGACCTCGCCACCGTCGAGAAGGCGCTCGCGCGCTATTCCAAAGCGGCCAAGTCGGGTAACGACAAGGAAGCCGCGAAGAACGCGGCGGTGCTGGAGAAGGTCCGCGCGCAGCTCGACCAGGCGAAGCCGGTCCGCGCGCTCGATCTGACCGATGAAGAAAAGGCTACGCTCAAGCCGTTCTGCCTGATCACCGCCAAGCCGACGATGTACGTCGCCAACGTGAAGGAAAACGGCTTCGAGAACAACCCGCACCTGGACGCGATCACGAAGTTCGCGGCTGCTGAAGGCGCGCCGGTCGTGGCCGTGTGCGCGGCAGTCGAAGCGGAAATCGCCGACCTCGACGAAGCCGACATGGAAGTCTTCCTCGCCGACATGGGCATGCATGAGCCGGGCTTGAACCGCGTGATCCGCGCGGGCTTCAAGCTGCTCGGCCTGCAGACCTACTTCACGGCCGGCGTGAAGGAAGTGCGCGCGTGGACGATCCACGTCGGCGACACGGCGCCGAAGGCGGCCGGCGCGATCCACACCGACTTCGAGCGCGGCTTCATTCGCGCGCAGACGATCAGCTTCGACGACTACATCGCCTACAAGGGTGAACAAGGCGCGAAGGAAGCCGGCAAGATGCGCGCGGAAGGCAAGGAGTACGTCGTGCATGATGGCGACGTGATGAACTTTTTGTTCAACGTGTAGGCGCGAAGCAGCGCAAACTGCGCTGCGCGCTTAAGGCCCGCGAACCCTCAGGGGTTGCGGGCTTTTTTGTTTGCGCGCTACGACTTCCGCAACGCGTCGAGACAACGGGCCTTGATGTTCGGATTTGCAGTCGTGACCGCCGAAACAGCGTGCAACGCTTTGGCCTTGTAGTTTTTCGGCCGGCCAATCGCCGTCGATACTTCAGCGGGCGTGTTGTCTTGCACGGCCGCCACCGCTCCTGACGCGCACACCAGGATCAGAAGTGCAATGAGTTTTTTCATCGTTCTACCCGAAGCTGGCGGTCACCGCTTGACCAGACTCGTTCGCGGACGGCCCGGTCCACGATGACGATGCATCCGTTCGATGCGCTACCCGGATGACTCTTGCTGTCGCCATGCATGAAGAAGGTGTCCCTGCCGAAAGTGTGCGTTCCCGGATTAGGCGTCAATGGCATGGCGAAAGCTCCGACATGATGCGAATGCCTTGGCGACCCAATCGTGTACGACCCTTCAGGTATCGGCCCGACCGATCGGACGTGTTGCATGAGGTAATTGTTTTTGCCCGCCGTGGCCCGGGTATCCGCGTGCGACCACGCTTCCATTTCGGGACAGGGTTCCCGATGTCTGGCTGTATGTCCATGTCATTGTTGACACCTTCTTATCAAGTCGAGAGATCGAGCTTACGGCAACAGCACATGGGCGAATGTCAAAAGTGGTAATGGTCCGGGGAGCGCATCTATGCGGCACCACTCCATGACCTGCATCACCCGTGATCTTTCCGAATAGATTCCCGTTTATTTCCTTTCCCTGACAGCCAATGCTAAATTTCGGCTTCCGGCGCACCGCCACCCTTGGTCCGCGCCGCCCGGCATCCGACGCCGGAATGTCATCGAACACAACTAGAATCGCGCGATTCGCGTCCGCGCCCCTTCCGAACCGGAGACAAAAACGATGAATTACAAGCCGCTGTTCCGTTCACTTTCCGTCGCCGCTGTATTGAGCATCGGCGTCAGCCAGGCGGCTCACGCCGCGACCGAAATCCAGTTCTGGCACGCCATGGAAGCCGCACTGGGTGAACGTCTGAACGACATCGCGAACGACTTCAACAAATCGCAAAACGACTACAAGATCGTGCCCGTGTTCAAGGGCACCTACGACCAGACCCTCGCCGCCGGCATCGCCGCCTATCGCAGCGGCAATGCGCCGGCCATCCTGCAGGTCTACGAGGTCGGCACCGCGACGATGATGCAGGCGAAGAAAGCCATCGTCCCGGTGACGCAGGTATTCAAGGACGCGGGCCTGCCGCTCGATCAGAAAGCCTTCGTGCCGACCATCGCGAGCTATTACAGCGACTCGAAAACCAGCGAACTGATCTCGATGCCGTTCAACAGCTCGACGCCGGTGCTGTACTACAACAAGGATGCGTTCAAGAAGGCTGGCCTCGATCCCAACCAGCCGCCGAAGACCTGGGCCGAGTTGCACGCCGATGCGCAGAAGCTGAAGGCCTCGGGCATGTCGTGCGGCTACTCGTCGGGCTGGCAAAGCTGGATTCAGCTCGAGAACTACAGCGCGTGGCATGCGGCGCCGTTCGCGTCGCGTAACAACGGCTTCGACGGCATGGACGCGCAGCTCGAATTCGACAAGCCGCTGCAGGTCGCGCACATCCAGTTCCTGCAGAACATGGCGAAGGACGGCACGTTCACCTATGTCGGCCGCAAGGACGAACCGGTGTCGAAGTTCTATAGCGGCGACTGCGGCATCATCACGAACTCGTCAGGCTCGCTCGCGACGATCAAGAAATACGCGAAGTTCAACTTCGGCACCGGCATGATGCCGTACGACGACAGCGTGAAGGGCGCACCGCAGAACGCGATCATCGGCGGGGCGAGCCTGTGGGTGCTGTCGGGCAAGGACCCGGCCGTCTACAAGGGCGTCGCGAAGTTCCTCGCCTATCTGGCCACGGCGCCAGTCGCCGCGAAGTGGCATCAGGACACCGGCTATCTGCCGATCACGACCGCCGCGTATGACCTGACGCGCCAGCAGGGCTTCTACGACAAGAACCCCGGCAGCGACACCGCGATCCGCCAGATGCTGAACAAGCCGCCGCTGCCGTTCACGAAGGGCCTGCGTCTGGGCAACATGCCGCAGATCCGCACCGTGATCGACGAAGAACTCGAACAGGTGTGGGCGGACAAGAAGACGCCGCAACAGGCGCTCGACTCGTCCGTCGCGCGCGGCGACGACCTGCTGCGCCGCTTCGAAAAGGCCGGTAACTAAGCATCGCCTGCAGGCAGGGTTCCGGCGCTCCCGCGCGGGAACCCGTCGTTGCAGCACACTCTGGACATCCCGATGGAAAAGCGCTCCTACTTCGGCACCAGCGCGCTGCCCTACCTGCTCGTCGCGCCGCAGCTGCTCATCACGCTCGTGTTCTTCCTCTGGCCGGCGGGCGTCGCGCTCTGGCAATCGACGCAAACCCAGGACGCGTTCGGTACGTCGAGCGAGTTCGTCGGACTCGCGAACTTCAAACAGCTGTTCGCCGACCCGCTGTATCTGGCGTCGTTCAACACGACGATCGTGTTCTGCACGCTCGTCACCGTGTCGGGCCTCGTGATCTCGCTGCTGCTCGCGGTCTGCGCGGACCGCGTGACGCGCGGCGCGAAGGCCTATCAAACGCTGCTGATCTGGCCGTACGCGGTCGCGCCCGCGATCGCCGCGGTGCTGTGGTCGTTCCTGTTCAACCCGAGCATCGGCCTCGTCACGTATGCGCTCGCGAAACACGGCATCGTGTGGAATCACGCGCTGAACCCCGGTCAGGCGATGTTCCTCGTCGTGCTCGCGTCGGTCTGGCAGCAGATCAGCTATAACTTCCTGTTCTTCTATGCGGGCCTGCAGGCGATTCCGCGCTCGCTGATCGAAGCGGCCGCGATCGACGGCGCCGGTCCGGTGCGCCGCTTCTTCGGCATCGCCCTGCCGCTGCTATCGCCGACCACGTTCTTTCTGCTGGTGATCAACATCACCTACGCGTTCTTCGACACCTTTCCCGTGATCGACGCGGCCACCGGCGGCGGCCCAGGCCAGGCCACCCGCACGCTGATCTACAAGATTTTCGCCGAAGGCTTCCAGGGGCTCGACATCGGCAGTTCGGGCGCACAGTCGGTCGTGCTGATGATCATCGTCGTGGCACTGACCGTCGTGCAATTCCGCTTCATCGAACGCAGGGTTCAATACTCATGATCGAGAACCGACGCGGTTTCGACCTGTTCTGTCACGCGATGCTGATCATCGGCGTCGCGCTCGTGGTGTTTCCGGTGTACGTCGCGTTCTGCGCGGCGACGATGAGCGAGCACGAGGTGTTCACGGTGCCGCTGTCGCTCGTGCCGAGCACGCATCTGTTCGAGAACATCGTCACGATCTGGACGCAGGGCACCGGCAACGCCGCGGCGCCGTTCAATCGCATGCTGTTCAACAGCCTCGTGATGGCGCTCGTCATCGCGATCGGCAAGATCGCCGTGTCGATGATCTCCGCGTACGCGATCGTCTACTTCCGCTTTCCGTTTCGCACGCTCGCGTTCTGGCTGATCTTCATCACGCTGATGCTGCCGGTCGAAGTGCGGATTTTCCCGACCGTGCAGGTGGTGTCGTCGATGCATCTGAGCAATACGTACACCGGTTTGACGCTGCCGCTGATCGCGTCGGCGACCGCGACGTTCCTGTTCCGCCAGTTCTTCAAGACGCTGCCGGACGAGCTGATGGAAGCCGCGCGCATCGACGGCGCGGGCGCGCTGCGCTTCTTCTGGGACGTCGTGCTGCCGCTGTCGCGGACCACGATGGCGGCGCTCTTCGTGATCACGTTCATCTACGGCTGGAACCAGTATCTGTGGCCGATCCTGATCACCAGCCAGCAGTCGCTGATCACCGCGGTGATCGGCATCAAGGGGATGATCGCCTCGGGCGATACCGCGACCGAATGGCATCTGGTGATGACGGCCACGCTGCTCGCGATGCTGCCGCCGCTCGCCGTCGTGCTGACGATGCAGCGCTGGTTCGTGCGCGGCCTCGTGGATTCGGAAAAATGATCCGGTATGGCGGACTGCGACAAGCACTCAAAATCAAAGGCTAGAACGGCATGGCTGCACTGACTCTGCAAAGCGTTAAGAAAACCTACGACGGCAAACAGTTCGTGTTGCACGGCATCGACGTCGACGTCGCCGACGGCGAATTCGTCGTGATGGTCGGCCCGTCCGGCTGCGGCAAATCGACCTTGCTGCGAATGGTCGCCGGGCTCGAGCGCATCTCCGACGGCAGCATTTCGATCGCCGGCAAGGTCGTCAACGAGCTGGAACCGAAGGATCGCAACATCGCGATGGTGTTCCAGAACTACGCGCTGTATCCGCATATGAGCGTGGCCGAGAACATGGGTTACGCGCTGAAGATCGCGGGCGTCGATCGTGCGCAGATCGCGAAACGCGTCGAAGCCGCCGCGCAGATTCTCGAGCTCGGCGCGCTGCTGCAGCGCAAGCCGCGCGAGTTGTCGGGCGGGCAGCGGCAGCGCGTCGCGATGGGCCGCGCGATCGTGCGCGAGCCGGCGGTGTTTCTGTTCGACGAGCCGCTGTCGAATCTCGACGCACGTCTGCGCGTGCAGATGCGCCTCGAAATCCAGCGCCTGCATGCGCGCCTCAAGACCACGAGTCTTTACGTCACGCACGATCAGATCGAAGCGATGACGCTGGCGCAGCGCGTGATCGTGATGAACCAGGGCCACGCCGAGCAGATCGGCGCGCCGACCGAAGTCTACGAGCGGCCGGCCACGATGTTCGTCGCGAGCTTCATCGGCTCGCCGGGGATGAACCTGCTCGAAGGCCGTGTCTCCGACGACGGCTCGACCTTCGAGGTCGCCGGCAACGGGCCGAAGCTGCCGCTCGCGGGCGTGCCGTCGATCGGCCGCGAAGTCGCGACAGGCCGCGAGTGGACGCTCGGCATTCGCCCCGAGCATCTGAGCCCGGGCACGGCCAACGCACCGTTCGCGACACTGAGCGTCGATTCTTGCGAAATTCTCGGCGCGGACAATCTCGCGCACGGCCGCTGGGGCAAGCACGATGTGACCGCGCGGCTGCCTCACGCGCATCGTCCCGCGGCCGGCGAGGCGCTGCAGGTCGTGCTGCCCGCGCAGCATCTGCACTTCTTCGATCCGGCGACTGGACGGCGCGCGAACTGAGACGCCCGCGGAGCGTCGCGACGGCGGCCCGCTGCCGGAACTCCCCTGCCGCCCGGCCCTCGCCGCGAAGTACAATGCCACCTGAACCACGTGCCGCACGCGGCAGCGTCGTCGAATCCGACGCCGCGCCGGCCGGCGCCGGGTGTTCCGCCCGGCCCTCACACCGATTACCCATTCACCCCCGACTGCCCGCCCGCACGCGGCCGGCGTCGTCAACGTCTACTGCAAGCAAATGGCCCAATACGTTTTCACCATGAACCGGGTCGGCAAAATCGTGCCGCCCAAGCGCCAGATCCTGAAAGACATTTCGCTATCGTTCTTCCCCGGCGCGAAGATCGGCCTGCTCGGCCTGAACGGCTCGGGCAAGTCGACCCTGATCCGCATCATGGCCGGTGTGGACACGGAGATCGAAGGCGAAGCGACACCGATGCCGAACCTGAACATCGGCTATCTGCCGCAGGAGCCGCAACTCGATCCGCAGAAAACCGTGCGTGAAGCGGTCGAGGAAGGCCTCGGCGACGTGTTCAACGCGCAGAAGAAGCTCGACGAGATCTACGCGGCCTACGCGGAGCCGGATGCCGACTTCGATGCGCTGGCCACCGAGCAGGCGAAGTACGAAGCGATCCTCGCAACGACCGACGGCAGCGCCGAGCAGCAGATCGAAATCGCTGCCGACGCACTGCGCCTGCCGGCATGGGACGCGAAGATCGAGCATCTGTCGGGCGGCGAAAAGCGCCGCGTCGCGCTGTGCAAGCTGCTGCTGCAAAAGCCCGACATGCTGCTGCTCGACGAGCCGACCAACCACCTCGACGCGGAATCGGTCGAATGGCTCGAGCAATTCCTGACGCGCTTCCCGGGCACCGTGGTCGCCGTCACGCACGATCGCTACTTCCTCGACAACGCCGCCGAGTGGATTCTCGAACTCGACCGCGGTCACGGCATTCCGTGGAAGGGCAACTACAGCAGCTGGCTCGATCAGAAGGAAGAGCGTCTGAAGCAGGAAGAAGCGTCGGAGTCCGCGCGCCAGAAGGCGATCAAGAAGGAACTCGAGTGGGTGCGCCAGAACCCGAAGGGCCGCCAGGCGAAGTCGAAGGCGCGTATCGCGCGCTTCGAGGAACTGAACAGCCAGGACTACCAGAAGCGCAACGAAACACAGGAAATCTTCATTCCGGTCGGCGACCGCCTCGGCAATGAAGTGATCGAGTTCAAGAACGTCAGCAAGTCGTACGGCGACCGGCTACTGCTCGATAACGTCAGCTTCAAGATCCCGGCCGGCGCGATCGTCGGCATCATCGGTCCGAACGGCGCCGGCAAGTCGACGCTGTTCCGTATGCTGACCGGTCGCGAACAACCGGATTCGGGCGAGATCGTGCAGGGTCCGACCGTCAAGCTCGCTTACGTGGACCAGAGCCGCGAAGCGCTCGCAGGCACGAAGACCGTGTTCGAGGAAATCTCGGGTGGTGCCGACGTGCTGACGGTCGGCAAGTACGAAACGCCGTCGCGCGCGTATATCGGCCGCTTCAATTTCAAGGGCGGCGACCAGCAGAAGATCGTCGGCAATCTGTCCGGCGGCGAGCGCGGTCGTCTGCATCTGGCGAAGACGCTGATCGCGGGCGGCAACGTGCTGCTGCTCGACGAACCGTCGAACGACCTCGACGTCGAAACGCTGCGCGCGCTCGAAGACGCGCTGCTCGAATTCGCGGGCTCGGTGCTCGTGATTTCGCACGATCGCTGGTTCCTCGATCGCATCGCGACGCATATCCTCGCGTTCGAAGGCGACTCGCAAGTCACGTTCTTCGACGGCAACTACCAGGAATACGAAGCGGACAAGCGCGCGCGTCTCGGCGAGGAAGGCGCGCGGCCGAAGCGCCTGCGCTACAAGCCGATCTCGCGTTAAGAAGCGGGCGGACGACGGCCCGTCTGGCGCAATGCCGGACGGGCCGCGGGGCATGCGCGTTGCTAAGCGTCGCTAGATGGAGGCGCGCGTGAAAGTCTCGCGCACGCGACGGACGGTCAACACAGCGCCGCGCGACGCGGCGACGAGGAGACAGGCATGGCGATGTCGAAGGGCAGGCGCTGGATCGTCATCGTGGGGGCAACGCTATTGGCGTTGCTTCTGATCACGATCGGCGCGATGCAATTCGCGCAACAGGAAGTCAAGAATCGCGTCAGCGCGGCGCTCGGGCCGCTTGGCAGCGCGGACAGTATCGACGTCGGCCTCACCTCGGTACACCTCACCCACGTCGTGCTAAAAGCGCCGCCTGGCTGGCCAGCGGGTGAACCGCTACGCGCCGACGAAATCACGATCACCCCCGACGTGCGCGATCTGATCGCGCGGCGCATGCATATCCGCGAGGTCGTCGTGCGAGGCTTCGACATGGCCGTGTTACGCACGAAGGACGGCTCGCTGAATCTGCTGCCGAACCTGCGCGAATCGCTGAACCGCGGCGATCAGCCGGGCAACGCCGGCACGGCGCCGCCGATCCCGCGCGAAAAGCTGGTCGACCATATCCGCTTCGAACACGGCAACTTCCAGTTCTACGACATGACTGTCGGGCCGCCGCCGTTCAAGGTCACGGTCAGCAACGCCAACGCGAGCGTCGACCATCTGCATCTGCCGGCGCTTGCCGAACCGACCAATGTCAGCGTTCGCGGCTCGATGAAGGGGCCGGCGCATACGGGCACCGTGACGTTCGACGGCTGGATCAAAATCGCCAGCCGCGATTCGCAGACGACCAGCACGCTGCGCGGCGTCGATATTGCGATGCTCGATCCGTATCTGCTGAAGAAGGCCGGCACGCGCGCACAGGTGACGGGCGGCACCGTCGATCTGACGATCGAATCGACGGTGCGGAACTATCATCTCCATGCGCCCGGCACGGTGACGGTCCACAATCTGCAACTCGCCGAATCCGACAATCCGCTCGAGACGTTCATGTCGATTCCGACCCGCGCCGCCGTCGCGGCGCTGAAGACGCATAACGGCGACATCACGCTGCATTTCGTGCTCGACGGCGATCTGCGCGATCCGAAGTTCTCGGTGCGCGAAGGAATCCTCACGCGCATCGGCGCGGGGTTTGCGCAGGCGCTCGGGGTCAGCGTCGAAGGCGTCGCGAAGGGTGCGGGTGAGACCGTCAAGGGTCTCGGCAATGCGCTGAAGAATCTGCTGGGGCAGTAGCGGCGGCGGTCGGCTCAAACCGGCAAGCCCAACTCGCGCAGCTTGGCTTCCGTTTGCGCGGCGCTCGTGTGATGCACGCCGTGCCAGCCGAGCGCCGTCGCGGCTTCGGCGTTCTTCGCGTTGTCGTCGATGAAGACGAGTTCGGCCGGCTCGACACCGGGCATTTGCAGTTCGATGCGCCGGCGCATCTCCGCGAAGATCGCCGGGTCGGGCTTCACGAGCTTCACGAGCCCCGACACGACGACGTCGCGAAACCGCCGCAGCACCGGATAGTGCTCCCACGCGTACGGAAACGTCTCGGCCGACCAGTTGGTCAGCCCGAAGAGCGGCACCTCGGCCGCTTCGAGCTTTTCCATCAGCGCGATGCCGTCGTCGAGCACACCCGCCACCATCTGGTGCCAGCGCTCATAGAACGCGCGGATCAGCGGTTCGTGATCGGGAAACCGCGCGATCAGCTCGTCGGTGGCCTCGACGATCGGCTGACCGCCATCCTGGCGGATCACCCAGTCCATCGAGCAGACGTGCGTGAGGAACCAGCGGCGCTCGACTTCGTCGGGAATCAGCTCGCGGTACAGGTACTCGGGACTCCAGTCGATCAGCACACCGCCGAAATCGAACACCACTGCCTTGATCGCCATGCACCACGCTCCTTTGGAAGGTCGTCGCTACCCTGAGATGGGTTGCGTGCGCTGTTCCAGCCACGCTTTCGCGTCGCCCGATACATGCGGCGCGAGGCGCGCGCGCACTGTCTCGTGATACGCGTTGAGCCACGCGCGCTCGTCGTCGCGCAGCAGCGACAGCTCGATGCAGCGCGCGTCGATCGGGCACAGCGTCAGCGTTTCGAACCTCAGGAAATCGCCGAATTCGGTTTTTTCCGCGGCCACGTTCAGCACGAGGTTTTCGATGCGCACGCCCCACTTGCCCGGTCGATACAGACCCGGCTCGTTCGACGTGATCATGCCCTCCTCCATCGCGGTCCACGGTTCGGCCGGTGCGTAGTGCGAGATCACCTGCGGGCCTTCGTGCACGTTCAGGAAGTAGCCGACCCCGTGACCGGTGCCGTGGCCATAGTCGGCGCCGGCCTGCCAGATCGGTGCGCGCGCGATCGCGTCGAGCATCGGCGAGCGGATGCCGCGCGGGAATTGCGCGCGTGACAGCGCGATCATGCCCTTCAGCACGACGGTGAAATCGCGGCGCTGTTCGCTGCTCGGCGTGCCGACCGGGACGACGCGCGTGATGTCGGTCGTGCCGCTCAGATACTGGCCGCCCGAATCGATCAGCAGCAGGCCATTGCCTTCGATCACCGCATGCGACTCCTCGGTCGCGCGATAGTGCGGCATCGCGCCGTTCGCATTGAAGCCCGCGATCGTCGCGAAGCTCAGCGACACGAAGCCGGGACGGCGCGCGCGAGCTGCCGTCAGACGCTCGTCGATCGTCAGCTCGGTGATGCGCTCGCGGCCGAGCGCGCTTTCGAACCACGCGAAGAATTCGGCGAGCGCGGCGCCGTCCTGCTCCATCGTCTCACGCACGTGCGCGGCATCGGCGGCGGTCTTGCACGACTTCAGAAAAGTGGACGGATTGACCGCCTCGACCACCTTGACCGACGACGGCACCGCCTGCAGCGAGCCGTACGTGATGCGGCGCGGATCGATCAGCAGCGTGCTCCCGGCTGGCAGCGCAGCAAGCGCGTCGGCGGTTTTCGCGTACGGCTCGACGCTGATGCCGTCGCACGCGAGCACTTCGGCGAGCGCCGGCGACACCTTGCCGTCGGCGATAAATAGCGACGCCCGATCCACGCCGATCAGCGCGTGCGCGACGAACACCGGGTTGTAGCTGACGTCGGCGCCGCGCAGATTCAGCAGCCAGGCGAGGTCGTCGAGCGTCGAGATGAGGTGCCACTGCGCGCCTTTCTCGACCATCGCGCGACGCACCTGCGCAAGCTTGTCCGCACGTGTGACGCCCGCTTGCGGCGCGGCGTGCTCGAAGACGGCGTCGGCGGGCAGCGCCGGGCGCTGCGCCCAGATCACGTCGAACAGGTCGAGGTCGGTGCGCAATTGCACGCCGCGCGCGTTCAGTGCGGCGCTCAACGCGCGCCCGGCCGCGACGCCCAGCACCGCGCCGTCCACACCGACCGTGCCGCCGCTCGCGACGTTCTGCGCGAGCCATTCGAAATGCGGCGTCGTGAGCTGGCCGCCGGTCATCTTCATCAGTTCGACACCGCTGCCGGCGAGCTGCGCACTCGCCTGCTCCCAGTAGCGGCTGTCGGTCCAGACGCCGGCGAAATCGGCTGTGACGATCAGCGTGCCGGCCGAGCCGGTGAAGCCCGACAGCCACTGGCGGCCTTGCCAGCGCCCTGGCAGATACTCGGACAGATGCGGATCCGCCGAAGGAACGAGGTAAGCGGCAATGCCTTCGCGCGCCATCGCGGCGCGCAGGCTCGCGAGGCGCTCGGGAATGGAGGAGGTTTCGGGAAGTCGGGCGTTCATGGAGTTACCTGCAAGGATTCATCGACGGATTGACCGGCGCGTTGATTGACGCGACAAGAGGCCGACCGTCACGGCGACGGCGATGAGCGCGACGGCGGTGCATACCGGCCATTCGAGCATGTCGCCGTCATGGAAGAGACTAGTCACATTGCCGGCCATCCGCGCGACGCTCGTGCCGAGCACACCGGCCAACAGCGCGGCCCACCAGCGGGCGCGGCTCGCGCGGCGCTGCGGATGCAACCACCAGCCCGCGAGGCCGATCACCGCGCCGAGTACGAGAATGCCTGGCCAACCCATCAGGCGTCGACTCCAGACTGGGCGCTCAAACACGGCAAGATCAATTTCGGATTCGTCTCATAGGCGAAAGGAGCCGCCAACGCTAGCATTTTTGCCTCCTCAACTATACAAGTTCAGCACGGCGCTTTCCGCATAGCGGTTGAGTTTAGGGATCGGGGTGTGCTTAGGCAAGTTGTAAGTCTGACGAAAACGCCTCATGCTTCGCCCGTTGCCAGGCTGACGCAGCGCCATGCGCATCGCCCTTATCGAACCCGACGTGCAACACGCCAAACTGGTTGACCGGCTCATTTTCGCCGGCGGCCACGCGTGCCAGCACTTCACCACTAGCGCCACGTTCCTGCAGCGCGCTACCGACGAATTTTTCGACCTGTTGATCACCGAAAGTTGGGCCGGCGACCATTGCGCCGAAGACGTGATCCCGCGCGCGCGCTCCATTCTGCCGGGCCTGCCCGTCATGATGCTGCTGACCGCACCGCGCGAATGCCAGATCGTCGCCGCGCTGCATGCCGGCGCCGACGACTGTCTCAGCAAGCCAGTGCGCGGCCCCGAAATGCTCGCGCGTGTCGAGGCGCTGCAGCGCCGTGCGGGCCTGCGGCGGCCGCCCAACCGTCGACGCGACGTGATCGGCGGCTATACGTTCGACGCGGCGAATTTGGCCGTGACATTCCGCGACCTGACCGTGATCCTGACGCCGAAGGAATTCCGCCTCGCTCTGTTGTTGTTCAACAATCTGACGCGACCAGTGTCGCGCGCGCATATTCTCGAGACCGTGTGGGCGCGCCGCCGCGACGTAAAGTCGCGCACCATCGACACTCACGTGTCGCGCGTGCGCGGCAAGTTGCAACTGCGCCCGGAGCTTGGCTACGCGCTGACGCCGGTCTATGGTTACGGTTACCAGCTCGACGCGATTCCGCCGGAGACTCCGACAGGCACGAGCTGACGCATGCGGGGTATGCGGCGTGCAGGATGTGAGAATCGTGGAAACGCTATAATATATGGCTGAACGATAGCTCCCCCAAATGCAGCTTCTAACGATCGGAATCAACCATCACACTGCGCCTGTCGCCTTGCGCGAACGCGTGGCGTTTCCGCTCGAACAGATAAAGCCCGCTCTGGATACATTCAAAGGCATCTGGCTGGGCCACATGGCCCCCAACGCGCCCGAGGCGGCAATTCTGTCCACCTGCAACCGCACCGAACTCTACTGCGCGACCGACGACCTCGCCGCGCGCGAAGCCTCGGTGCAGTGGCTGTCGAAGTACCACAACCTCCCGATCGATGAACTCGCGCCGCACGTCTATGCGCTGCCGCAGTCCGAAGCCGTGCGCCATGCGTTCCGCGTCGCGTCGGGGCTCGATTCGATGGTGCTCGGCGAAACGCAGATCGTCGGACAAATGAAGGACGCGGTGCGCACCGCCTCCGAAGCCGGCGCCCTCGGCACCTACCTGAATCAGCTATTCCAGCGCACCTTCGCCGTCGCGAAGGAAGTGCGCAGCACCACCGAGATCGGCGCGCAGTCGGTGTCGATGGCCGCCGCCGCGGTACGCCTCGCCCAACGCATTTTCGACAAGATCGCGAACCAGCGCGTGCTGTTCATCGGTGCTGGCGAAATGATCGAGCTTTGCGCGACGCACTTCGCGGCGCAGCATCCGCGGGAACTCGTCGTCGCGAACCGAACCGCCGAGCGCGGCATGCGGCTCGCCGAGCGCTTCAACGGCCGCGCCATTCCGCTCTCCGAGCTCCCCGCGCGGATGCACGAATTCGACATCATCGTGTCGTGCACGGCGTCCACGTTGCCGATCATCGGTCTTGGCGCGGTCGAGCGCGCGGTCAAGGCGCGCCGTCACCGGCCGATTTTCATGGTCGACCTCGCGGTGCCGCGTGACATCGAACCCGAAGCCGGCCAGCTCGAAGACGTGTTCCTGTACACCGTCGACGACCTCGGCGCGATCGTCCGCGAAGGCAATGCGTCGCGCCAGGCCGCGGTCGCGCAGGCCGAAGCGATCATCGAAACGCGCGTGCAGAACTTCATGCAGTGGCTTGATGCGCGCAGCATCGTGCCGGTGATCCGCCACATGCACACGCAGGCCGACACACTGCGCCGCGCGGAGGTCGAACGCGCGCAGAAAATGCTCGCGCGCGGCGACGATCCCGCCGCAGTCCTCGAGGCACTGTCGCAATCGCTCACCAACAAGCTGATCCATGGTCCTACGCACGCGCTGAATCGCGCGAGCAGCGACAACCGCGACAAGCTGATCGAACTGATGAGCGGCTTCTACAAACACCCCGGCTCTACCGAGCGTTAGCGGCGCAGTGCTCGCCGCACCCCCGCGCGCCACCGCCGTGGCTCGCAAAGTGCTTCCGCCCCGGGCATTCGCCCGTTCCACTGGCCGCATCCATTCCGGAGTCCGCTCCGCTACCCGCCTGATGAAAACGAGCATGCAACGCAAGCTCGACCAGCTGACCACCCGGCTGGCCGAACTGAACGACCTGTTGAGCCGCGAAGACATCACCGCCAACCTCGACCAGTACCGCAAGCTGACGCGCGAACACGCGGAGCTCGGCCCGGTCGTCGAGCATTATGGGCTGTGGCGCCAGGCGCAGAACGACGCCGCCACCGCGCAGGAACTGCTCGCCGACGCGTCGATGCGCGATTTCGCCGAAGAGGAAATCCGCGCAGCACGCGATCGTATGGAGACGCTCGGCGTCGAACTGCAGAAAATGCTGCTGCCGAAAGACCCGAACGACGAGCGCAACATTTTCCTCGAAATCCGCGCGGGCACCGGCGGCGACGAATCCGCACTGTTCGCGGGCGATCTGCTGCGCATGTATCTGCGCTATGCCGAGCGCAACCGCTGGCAGGTCGAGATGATGTCGGCGAGCGAATCGGACCTCGGGGGCTATCGCGAAGTGATCGTGCGAATTGCCGGCGATGCCGCGTATTCGAAGCTGAAGTTCGAGTCGGGCGGGCATCGCGTGCAGCGCGTGCCGGCCACCGAAACGCAGGGCCGCATCCATACCTCGGCGTGCACGGTCGCGGTGATGCCGGAAGCGGACGAGATCGGCGAAGTCGAGATCAATCCGGCCGATCTGCGTATCGACACGTTCCGCGCGTCGGGCGCGGGCGGCCAGCACATCAACAAGACCGACTCGGCGGTGCGCGTCACGCACTTGCCGACGGGCATCGTCGTCGAATGTCAGGACGACCGCTCGCAGCACAAGAACAAGGATCGCGCGCTGAAGGTGCTCGCCGCGCGCATCAAGGACAAGCAGGCGCACGAGCAGCAGGCGAAGGAAGCGGCGACGCGCAAGAACCTGATCGGCTCGGGCGACCGTTCGGAGCGCATCCGCACGTACAACTTCCCGCAGGGGCGCCTCACCGATCACCGCATCAACCTGACGCTGTATCGCCTCGACGCGATCATGGACGGCGATCTCGAAGAACTGATCGCGGCGCTCGTCAGCGAGCATCAGGCCGAACTGCTGGCTTCGCTCGGCGACGCGGACTAACGCCCCGACAATGACCGACGCCTCCCCGGCTCCGCTCGACCCCACCGCTCTGCCCCCCACGGCCGAAGCGCTAATGCGCGCATCGCCGCTGCCGCCGCTCGAAGCGCGGATTCTGCTCACGCATGTGCTCGGTTGGCGGCGCACGCAGCTGATCACGCGCGGCGAGGAGCCGCTCGAACGCGCAAACGTCGAGCGTTATCGCACGCTCGAGGCGCGGCGCATGGCCGGCGAGCCGGTCGCGCAGCTCGTCGGTGCGCGCGAGTTCTTCGGGCTCGAATTCGAAGTGACGCCGCACGTGCTGATTCCGCGTCCTGAGACCGAGCTGCTGGTGGAGACCGCGCTCGCGGCGATCGAACCTCGGCCGCGCCCACGTGTGCTCGATCTCGGCACCGGGACCGGCGCAATCGCGGTGGCGATCGCGTCGATGCGGCCCGACGCGCAGGTCTGGGCGCTCGACCGCTCGGCCGACGCGCTCGCCGTCGCCGCGCGCAACGGCGCGCGCCTGCTCGACGTGAAACGCCCGGGGGGCGCCGTCGTTTTCCTGCCCAGCGACTGGTACGGCTCGCTCGACGCCGCGTTGCGCTTCGATGCGATCGTCAGCAATCCACCATATATCGCGAGCGGCGACCCGCATCTGCGTGAGGGCGATCTGCGCTTCGAGCCGCGCGGCGCGCTCACTGACGAGGCCGACGGCCTCAGCGCGATCCGCGCGATCGTCGTCGGCGCCCCCGAGCGTCTCGCCGCCGACGGCACGCTTTGGATCGAACATGGCTACGACCAGGCCGAAGCCGTGCGCGCATTGTTGAGCGAACGCGGTTTTGCCGAGGTCCGCTCGGCGCGCGATCTCGCCGGCATCGAGCGGATCAGCGGCGGCGTGCTGCGCGCCGCTGCGGCCTGAGCGCGGTCGCCGAGGCTAAAACCCCAGGCGCGACGTGGCTGCGGCCGCCCGTAGCGAAATCCGCTATCATTTCAGCCTATTCCCATCCTTTATCGGAACCGCAAGGTCAGTCATGGATACGCAACAACGCATCAAGCAAATCGTCGACGGCAACAACGTCGTTCTCTTCATGAAGGGCACGGCCCAGTTCCCGATGTGCGGTTTTTCCGGCCGCGCCATCCAGATCCTGAAGGCGTGCGGTGCCGGTGAAATCAAGACCGTCAACGTGCTCGAAGACGACGAAATCCGTCAGGGCATCAAGGTGTTCTCGAACTGGCCGACCATTCCGCAGCTGTACGTGAAGGGCGAATTCATCGGCGGCTCGGACATCATGATGGAGATGTACGAATCGGGCGAACTGCAGCAGCTGTTCGCCGCGGCCTGAGCGTTCTACGCTTCGTTCGCTTCATCAGGCGCCGCAAGTCATGCAGCAAGCACGCACCGCGGTGCCTCGCCGGCTGATCGTCGCGATCACCGGCGCCACCGGCGCCATCTACGGCATCCGGCTGCTCGAGACGCTGCGGCGGCTCGGCGGCGTCGAGAGCCACCTGCTGATTTCGAGCGCGGGTTGGCTCAACATCCAGCATGAACTCGAGTTGGGCAAGGAAGACGTGCATCCGCTCGCGGATGTCGTCCATTCGGTGCGCGATGTCGGCGCGAGCATCGCGTCCGGCTCGTTCGCGACCGACGGCATGATCGTCGCGCCCTGCTCGATGAAAACACTCGCGAGCATCGCGCACGGTTTCGCCGACAACCTGATCACCCGCGCCGCCGACGTCACACTGAAGGAGCGTCGCCGTCTCGTGCTGCTGGTGCGCGAAACGCCGTTCAATCTCGCGCATCTGCGCAACATGACGACCGTCACCGAAATGGGCGGAGTGATCTTCCCGCCGCTGCCCGCGTTCTATAACCGGCCTGCTTCGATCGACGAGATGGTCGACCACACTGTCGCACGCGTGCTCGATCTGTTTGCGCTGGGGCCGGCGTTGTCGCCGGCGTGGGAAGGATTGCGGGGCGCGCAGGATTAACCGCGACAACGCGGATTAACAACGGCCGCGACGCAATCAATTCCCGCCGAACCCATTTATCAAGCTGGCGTGCGGACCTATATTGGTAGCAACCCAATTTCTCCGTGCTGTGCTTACACGGCCGCGTTGCTGTCATGAACCGCTTACCTTCGCTTTTCCTGTCTCACGGCGCACCCACGTTGCCGATTGATCCGTCGATGCCGTCCGCCGAGTTCGGCGCGCTCAGCACGCAATTGCCGCGTCCCGAGGCAATCCTGATGTTGTCGGCGCACTGGGGCACCGCGCAGCCACTCGCGAGCATCGCGACGGCGCCTGAAACCATCCACGATTTTTATGGTTTTCCGCGCCAGCTCTACGAAATCCAATACCCGGCGCCGGGCGCGCCCGACATCGCACGTAGCGCCGCCGCGCTGCTCGGCGAGAGCGGCATCGTCGCGGACGTGCAGCCGCACGGACTAGACCACGGCGCATGGGTGCCGATGCTGCTGATGTTTCCGCGAGCGGACGTGCCAATCGCGCAACTGTCGATCCAACCGCACAAGGACGCCGCGCATCATTTCCGCGTCGGCCGCGCGCTGCGCGCGCTTAAAGACGAAGGCGTGATGGTGATCGGCTCCGGCCAGATCACCCATAACCTGCGCGCCGCCGATTTCTCCGCGCGCCCGGAAGACGCCGATCCGCGTGTGGCCGAATTCACCGACTGGTTCGAGGACAAGCTCGTCGCGCGCGATATCGACGCGCTGCTCGACTATCGCCGCCAGGCGCCGCACGCGGTGTTGATGCATCCGACCGACGAGCATCTGTTGCCGGTATTCGCCGCGCTCGGTGCCGCCGACGACGACTATTCGCTCGCGATCCAGTCGCTCGGCACCTACCAACGCTCGCTCGCGATGACGAACTACGTGTTCGGGACCGCCTGATCCGACGCGGGGTCGCGCACAAAGGTCAACAAAAAGCCCGCCCGATCATCGATCGGGCGGGCTTTTTATCGGCCCCGAAAGACCCGCGTCGAGCGGATCTTCGGTTTCGACCGGCGCTCAATGCGCGCCGATAACTTCGAGCACTTCGTCGTGCACGAGCCGCTCGTCCAGATACTCCGAACGATAGCCGCTGTTCACGCCCCAGAAGTAGAACACCAACGAGAAGGCGATCACGACGAGCATGTCCCAGCCGTACGGCAGAATGCCGAAGCCGCCAAACTCCTTGCTGCCGATCAGCGACAGGATCGCCATGATCGGCAGATACGCGACCAGCCACCAGGCCGCCTTCAGGTCACGGCCCCAGCCCTCGAAGCCCGACTTCGCCTGGAAGTAGAAATACACCGGCAGCGCGACGACCATCAGCAGAATGATTTCGCCGGTCAGCGGCCACTTCGCCCAGTACAGGATCAGCGACGCGCAGACGAACGCGAACGGCGCGATCACCTTCATGCCGGCGATGTGCAGCGGGCGCTCGAGATCGGTTGCCGCGCGGCGCAGTGCCATCAGGCTGATCGGGCCGGTCAGGTACGAGATCACGGTCGCGACCGAAATCACCGCCGCGAGCGAACTCCAGCCGCGGAAGAAGAACAGGAAGATGAACGAGACGAGCAGGTTGAACCACATCGCGTTGCGCGGAACGCCATAGAACGGGTGCACGTTACCGAACATCTTCGGCATCGTGTTGTTGCGCTCCATCGCGTAGATCATGCGCGAGGTGGTTGCCATGTAGGTCGTACCGGTGCCGCTCGGGCTCACGAACGCGTCGACGTACAGCAGGATCGCCAGCCAGTTCAGGTTCAGTGCAATCGCCAGTTCCGCGAACGGCGAAGCAAAGCTGAAGTGGCTCCAGCCCTTCATCACGTCGGCCGGATTCACGGCGCCGATGTATGCGATCTGCAGCAACACGTAGATCACGAGCGCGAGCAGGATCGAGCCGATCACCGCGAACGGCACGCTCCTGGCCGGATTTCGCGCTTCACCGGCCAGGTTGATCGGGCTCTGGAAACCGTTGAATGCGAACACGATGCCGCTCGTCGCGACCGCGGTCAGGACCGCCGACCAGCCGTACGGCGCGAACGTGGTCGTCTGACCAAAGTTCTCGGTGTGGACGCCTGTCATCATCAGGCCGACGATCGTTGCGCCCGGGATCAGGAACTTGAAGATCGTGATCGCCGAGTTGGCGCGCGCGAACAGCTTGACGCCCCAGTAGTTGAGCAGGAAATAGATGATGACGAGCCCGGCGGACAACAGCAGGCCGTTGGTCGTCAACGACCCGTCGACGAACAGCGCATGCGCCCAGGGATAGGGCCACGTACTCATATATTGGATCGATGCTTCGGCCTCGATCGGGATCACCGACACGATCGCGATCCAGTTGGCCCACGCGCTGATGAAACCGACCAGCGCGCCGTGCGAGTAGCGCGCATAGCGCACCATCCCGCCAGATTCCGGAAACATCGCGCCAAGTTCCGCGTAGGTCAGCGCAATCGCGAGAATCACGAGCGCACCGATGATCCATGCGCAAATCGCAGCCGGACCGGCAATTTTTGCAGCCTTCCACGCGCCGAACAGCCAACCCGAACCGATGATCGAGCCCAGACCGGTCAGCATCAGCGCGAATGGCCCGATGTCCCGTTGTATAGAACTTTTCAAGTCTTCTCCTAAATCAGAACCATGTCGGCACCGCGTGACATCGCTTGTGGCGGTGGGGACGGGGTGACGCGCATGTAAGCGCGTCCAGATGCGGAATAGGTGCAACCGACGCGCGGCGCGTAGTTTAACGGTTGCACCGTGTTACTGCAGCGAAACCGCAGCCGAACTAAGGGTTCTCCCTAGCAAAAAGTTGTCCCCCTGCGCAAGCTTTGTAAGAAAATTTCGGATCAGTCCGGCAAAGTTTCGTCTAGACTGTTGACCTTCGTCCGAATTCGCCGTATAACGTTCGGGCAGGATTTCAAGTGGCGAGTGAAGTGGTTCTTTCGTAGTTCGCCCATCAACGGTACTCCGGTTGGTCCCATTACCCCCTTCCTTGATTTTCATGCACCCCGGGCTTCGGCCTTATTCACCATTTTTAGGAAAAAGTAATATGGAAACCGGTACCGTCAAGTGGTTCAACGACGCTAAGGGCTTTGGCTTCATCACTCCGGACGGCGGCGGTGAAGATCTGTTCGCGCATTTCTCGGAAATTCGCACTGAAGGCTTCAAGACGCTGCAAGAAAACCAGAAGGTGACGTTTGAAGTGAAGACGGGCCCGAAGGGCAAGCAAGCGGCTAACATCAAGCCGGTGTAAGCTCCGCGCTTCCCTCTGGACGCAAAAAAACCCCGCCTCGGCGGGGTTTTTTATTATCGGCGGCCAATCTGAAGGCGCCGATTAACTTCGCATGACTTCGCAATTCGCGGCGGATTATTTGGTGATTATCCGGGATTATCCGAATACGCGCCGCGCATGAATACCGAGGCCAGTCGCCACGCTCGCGAGACGATCGCCAAACACTGCTTGCGCGTCTGGAAACGCCGCGGCCAACGCGCCCGACAGAAACGCGAGGCCGGTCGACCCGCCGGTGAAATAGATCGCGTCGACATCGCGCGGCGCGACGCCCGCCGCCTGCACCGTATCGCGCGCGGCCTGCACGATGCGTCGCGTTTCTTCCTCGCCTGCCTTGATGAGCTGCGCTTCGTCGAACGCGAGACGCAGATCCTCTTCCACCTGCTCGAGATCGATCACGGTCTCGCCGCCCGCCGCCACGCCGATCTTCGCCTCTTCCGCGTGGGCGGCGAGCGCGTGCCCGAAACGCTGCTCGACCACGCGCATCAGCCGGTCGTGGTGCTTCGTCTCCGTGAAAAGGTGCCGCATCAGCGCGAGTTCGCTGACGCGCTTCGGCGTGTAGACGGTGTTGATCAGGTGCCAGGTCGCGAGATCGAAATAAATCCGGTTCGGGATTTCGCGCCCTTGCGGATCGAGCGACTGATAGCCGAGTTCGCGCATTATCGTGGTGAGTTCGACGCGGCGGTCGAAGTCCGTACCCGCGACGTGCACGCCGTGGTGCGCGAGCACATCGTCCTTGCGCTCGACGGGCTTCATCCGTTCCGGCCCCACTCGCACGAGCGAAAAGTCCGACGTACCGCCGCCGATGTCCGCCACAAGCACGAGCCCCTCGGCGCTCAGGTGCGATTCGTAGTCGAACGCAGCCGCGATCGGTTCATACTGAAAGTGGATGTCGCGCAAGCCGACCGTGCGTGCAGCGGCTTCGAGCTGTTGCTGCGCCATCTGGTCGGCGCGCGGGTCGTCGTCGACGAAGAACACCGGGCGGCCCAGCACCGCGCGGTCGATCGCGCCGCCGGCGCTCGCCTCGGCCGCGCGCTTCAGGTGAGTCAGGAACGTCGCGATCACCTCGGTGTACTTGATCGCACTGCCGTCGCCGAGATCGGTCGTATTCTCGGCGAGCGGCGAGCCGAGAATGCTTTTCATGGAGCGCATCAGCCGGCCGTCGAAACCGTCGATGTAAGCAGCGAGCGCCGCGCGCCCGAATTCGCTGGTGTGTTCGTCGGTATTGAAGAAGACCGCGGTGGGCAGCGTCGTGTACGCGCCTTCGACCGGCGCCAGCTTCAGCTGCGGGCCGATCGGAACCGCGACGGACGAATTGGAAGTACCGAAGTCAATCGCGCAATAGTTCATGGCAGGAATGGCCGCTCACGGCTGGCGCGCAAAGAAAGGGGAGCGGCTTTGTATCACGAAAACTCCGGCAGCATCAACTGAAGCTGCCGGGACGGCCGCAAGATCGTTTGAAATCATAGCGGAATGGATCTTGCTGCGTCCGACCGGATATGCCGCCCCATTTCGCCATCGAGGAGACTTCGCGTCATGAGCGTGCCGCCCACCGCCGCCGTCGATGACCAGCACGCCACGCTGATCGAAACCGATCTGCCGTCGCGGCTAGACCGTCTGCCGTGGGGCCGCTTTCATACGCTGATCGTGGTTGCGCTCGGCGTGACGTGGCTGCTCGACGGCCTTGAGGTGACGCTCGCCGGCGCGGTCGCGAGCGCGCTGAAAACCAGCCCGGCGCTGCGCTTTTCGAATGCCGAGGTCGGCCTCGCGGGCAGCGCATACATTGCCGGCGCGGTGCTCGGTGCGCTCGGTTTCGGCTGGCTGACCGACCGGCTCGGCCGCCGCAAGCTGTTTTTCATCACGCTGACGCTGTATCTGGCCGCGACCGCGGCGACCGCGCTGTCGTGGAATCTGATGAGCTTCATGCTGTTCCGCTTCCTGACCGGCGCGGGTATCGGCGGCGAATACACGGCGATCAACTCGACGATCCAGGAATTTACGCCGGCACGCGTGCGCGGCTGGACCGACCTCGGCATCAACGGCACGTTCTGGGTGGGCGCGGGGCTCGGCGCCGCAGGCTCGCTCGTCCTGCTCGATCCGCACCTGCTGCCTTCCGACTGGGGCTGGCGCGCGTGTTTTTTCATCGGCGCGGTGCTCGCGCTGACGATCCTGCCAATGCGCATCTGGATACCCGAAAGCCCACGCTGGCTACTCACGCACGGCGACGAGCGCGACGCCCGCACGATCGTCGAGGGCATCGAGACGCGTTTTCGCGACGACGGCCACACGCTTGCCGACGACGCCCTCACGCGGCTGCGCCTGCGCGCGCGCGACCATACGCCGTTGCGCGAGGTGTTCCACACGCTGTTCAACGTGCACCGGCGCCGCGCGCTGGTCGGTCTCACGTTGATGACCGCGCAGGCATTCTTCTACAACGCGATCTTTTTCACCTACGCGCTCGTCCTCACCGACTTCTATCACGTGCCGGGCGACGACATCGGCTGGTATCTGCTGCCTTTCGCGCTCGGCAATTTCCTGGGGCCGCTCGTGCTCGGGCGGCTGTTCGACGTGATCGGTCGACGCAAGATGATCGCCGCGACCTACGCGATGTCGGCGATCCTGCTGACGCTGTCCGGCTATCTGTTCGAGCAGCAACTGCTGAGCGTCGTCACGCAGACGGTCGCCTGGATGGTCATTTTCTTCTTTGCGTCGGCGGCCGCGAGTTCCGCGTATCTGACCGTGAGCGAATCGTTTCCGCTCGAAATCCGCGCGCTCGCGATCGCGGTTTTCTATGCGTTCGGCACCGCGCTCGGCGGCATCATCGGGCCGGCGTTTTTCGGTCGGCTGATCGATACGCATCAGCGCAGCGAGGTGTATTCGGGCTATCTGGTCGGCTCGGCGTTGATGCTCGCGGCGGCGCTCGTCGCGGCGATCTGGGGTGTCGACGCGGAGCGCAAGTCGCTCGAACATGTGGCCGCGCCGCTGTCCAGCGTGACGGACGGTGAGAACGGCATGGACGGCGCTGCATAAAAAACGCGCGGACCGTGCCGCGCGTGCCTGACCGCTTAGTTGCTCATCGACCGCTTTCTTCGCTTTACGCGATATCGCGCGGCAAGCGCGGCGAATCCATCGCTCAGAGCGCCTTCTTCCAGGCGCCGGCGTACGCGATATCCGCGAGCGCCGCGCGTTGACGCGGCGCCTTCTCGCGTTCGCGCAGGACCGGGTCCAGTTTGTCGACGTCGCCGTAATGGCCGAGCGAGATCATCGCGATCGGCTCGACGTCCTTTGGTAGTTCGAAGGTGGTACGGAACGCGTTCACGTCGAAGCCGCTCATCTGGTGCGCGGCGAGGCCGAGCGCGTGCGCCTGCAGCACCAGCGACATCGCCGCCGCGCCGGCGTCGTAGAACGCGCAGCGGTTTACGTCGCCCTTGTTGGTCAGTGTGTGCGCGGTCACCGCGATCAGCACCGGCGCGTGCGCATTCCAGCCCTGGTTGAACGGCACCAGCGTGGCGAAAGCCTTCTTGAACGCGACTTCGTCGACGCTGCGATCGAATACCAGAAAACGCCAGGGCTGCGCGTTATATGAAGACGGCGCCCAGCGCGCCGCTTCGAGCACGGCTCGCAACTGATCGCGACTCACCGACTCGCTCGAATACGCGCGAGGGCTCCAGCGGCCTGCAATGAGCTCGTGAATGGCAACTTCGGTTGAGGCGGGTTTGTTGGCCATGCGCTTCTCTCGGTAGAAATTCATGTTCTCCGGGCGGCTGCCCGAGGCCACATAGCATAACGGGCTTTCGGTGCGCGCTCCAAATTGCGGCGCGGCGCTATGCGTGCCGGCTGAGAAAACGCACGGCCCCGTCATGGGGCCGTGCGTCGTTGCTTCGCTGACGGTGAATCCGCGCGGCTCGCGAGGCGCCTCAGATTGCCTGCGGCGTCGGCACCTTGGCCGGGCGGTTGATGCGCAGCACGATCACCGCGGCGATCAGACACAAGCCGCCGGAAATCATCGATGCGACCGTGTAGCTGCCAAGACTGGCGCGCAGCATGCCCGCGCCGAGCGCCGCGAACGCCGCGCCGAGCTGGTGGCCCGCGACCACCCAGCCGAACACGATCGGCGCCGATTCCTTGCCGTAGACGTCGGTCGCAAGACGCACGGTCGGCGGCACGGTGGCGATCCAGTCGAGACCGTAGAACACCGCGAACAGCGGCAGTCCGAAAAAGTCGATGCCGAACGCGTGCGGCAGATACATCAGCGACAGCCCCCGCAGCCCGTAATACCAGAACAGCAGCACGCGGCTATTGAAGCGGTCCGACAGCCAGCCCGACATCGTCGTGCCGAACAGGTCGAACACGCCCATCGCCGCGAGCAACGACGCGCCCTGCACTTCGGTCATCCCGTAGTCGCCGCACATCGCGATCAGATGGGTGCCGACATAGCCATTGGTGCTCGCGCCGCAAATGAAGAAGCTGAAGAACAGCAGCCAGAAGTCGCGCGTTTTGCTCGCCGACGCGAGCGTGCCGAATGCGATCGCGAGCGGATTCTGCCTGGTGACGGTCGTCGTGATGGGTGCGTCATGCGGTTCGCCGTACGGGCGCAGCTGCATGCTGGCCGGATGCTCGGGCAGCAGGAACGCGACGAGCGGAAGCACGACGCCCGCCGCGAGCGCGACGACCCACACGACCTGACGCCAGCCGTAATGCTCGGCGATGGCCGCGAGCAGCGGCAGAAACACCAGCTGGCCGGTCGCCGAGCTGGCGGTCAGGATACCCATCACGAGGCCGCGGCGCGTCGTGAACCAGCGCGTCACGACCGTCGCCGACAGCGACAGCGCCGCTACCCCGGTCGAGCCGCCGACCATCACGCCCCAGATCAGCACCATTTGCCACGGATGCGTCATCAACGACGACAGCGCGACACCCGCGGCCATCGTGCCGAGCGCGCTCAGCAGCGTGGGGCGCACACCGAAGCGCTGCATCGCGGCGGCCGCGAACGGCCCCATCAACCCGTACAGCGCGATGTTCACCGAGATCGCGAGCGAAATCGTCGCGCGGCTCCAGCCGAATTGGTGCTCGAGCGGCACCATCATCACGCTCGGTGTCGCTCGCGTACCCGCAGCCGCGAGCAACACCAGGAACACCACGGCGACGGTCAACCAGCCGTAGTGGAAACGCCCGCCTATCAGTCGCGCAGCCCAGTTCATCGATTCTCCCATCGACGCGGCCCGGGTGGCGGCGTCGTTCGTATTATTACGGCCTCGGTGAATGACTTGTGACAGATCGGTCACAATAGTGTTGCGATCTTAGTTACTGGTCGGTAACATGTCAAGGCGTCAATCTCATTCGGGTGACTTGCGATGTCCGACAGCGAAACCCCCAAGCCCGCCCCTACTCGTGCGCGGCGCGCGCGCGGCGCACAGACCGCCGGGCCGCAGGCGCAGCTGCATCTGCTGCGCGCGGCCAGCGAGTTGTTCTATCGCGAGGGCGTGCGCACGGTCGGCGTCGATGCGGTGGTCGAGCGCGCGGGCGTGAACAAGATGAGTCTGTACCGGCAGTTTTCGTCGAAGGACGAACTCGTGATGGCGTATCTGGAGCAGAAGGACGAGCAGTTCTTCCGCTACGTCGAGAAGAGCTTCGCGAAGCATCCGGGCGAGCCGGCGAAGCAGCTTCAGCAGTACTTCGACGACCTCGCGGTGCGCGCCTCGGTCGACGATTACCGCGGCTGCCCGTTCGTGAACGTGTCGGTGGAGTTTTCGGATACCGCGCATCCGGCGCGGCAGTTCGTGTTCCGCAACAAGCAGCGCTTGATGGCGCGCCTCGTCGAACTGTCGACAGCGGCCGGCGCCGGCGATCCGCAAGCGCTGGCCGATGGGCTCGGTCTGCTGATCGAGGGCGTGTACGCGGCGAGCCAGACTTACGGGCCGGGCTGCGGGCCGATCCTCGCCGCGCCGAAAGTCGCCGCGCAGTTGATAGCGGCCGCTTGCGCGGAGAAGCCGGTTCGCTGAGCCAGTCCGTCAGCTGGGTCCTTTAGAATTGCGCGTTTTCCCGTCACATCCGTCCGCCATGCCGTTGCCCGCCGAATCCCACGATGCCGTTATCGCCGCGACCCGTCATTGGCTGACGGAGGCCGTGATCGGCCTGAACCTGTGTCCGTTCGCGAAGGCCGTGCATGTGAAGGGGCAGATTCGCTATGCGGTCAGCGAAGCGGACACGCTCGAAGCGGTGCTGACCGACCTGGAAGCCGAGCTGCAGACCCTCGTCGCCGCTGACCCCGCCGCCATCGACACGACGTTGCTGATCCTGCCGCGCGCGTTCGAGGACTTTCTCGGCTTCAACGACTGCCTGTTCTTCGCCGACCGGCTCGTCCAGCAGCTACGGCTCGAAGGCACTATCCAGATCGCGAGCTTTCATCCGCATTACCAGTTCGAAGGCAGCGAGCCCGACGATATCGAAAACTACACGAACCGGGCACCCTATCCGATCCTGCATCTGCTGCGCGAGGACAGCATCGAGCGGGCGGTGCAGGCCTTTCCCAACGCGGAAGAGATCTACGAGCGCAATCAGGAAACGCTGCGTCGCATTGGCCTCGCGGGCTGGGATGCGTTGATGAAGCGCTAAATGAAGCGCCAGGCCGCACCTCAGGCCGGCACGAAAAATCGCTCCTTCAGCGCATCGAGCCCGAGCGCGTCCAGCACTTCGCCGAGCCGCTCAGCGGGCCGGCGCCGCGGCAGGTCCTTGTACTGCGCGATGATCAACTCGTTTTTCATCGAGTGTTCCCAGCCGACCAGCTCGGTCACGCTGACCTGATAGCCATGCGCTTCGAGCTGCAGGCAGCGCAGCACGTTCGTGATCTGGCTGCCGAATTCGCGCGTGTGCAGCGGATGCCGCCAGATTTCCGTCAGCGCGTTCTTCAGAGTCTTGCCCTTGTTCTGCCGCAGCACGCCGGCCACCTCGGCCTGGCAGCACGGCACGACGACGATGTACTTCGCGTGCTTTTCGAGTGCGAAACGGATCGCGTCGTCGGTGGCGGTATTGCACGCGTGCAGCGCGGTCACGATGTCGATTTCGGCGGGCAACCGCGTCGACGTGATCGACTCCGCCACCGACAGATTCAGAAACGACATCCCCTTGAAGCCGAGCCGCGCCGCCAGCTCTTCGGACTTCGTCACCAGCTCTTCGCGCGTTTCAATGCCGTAAATGTGCGAAGCCCCACCGGCGACGTCCTGAAACTCCTTGAAAAACAGGTCGTACAGGATAAAACCGAGGTATGACTTGCCCGCGCCGTGATCGACGAGCGTCAGCGCCCCCTGCTGGTCCTTCAGGTCCTTGAGTAGCGGCTCGACGAACTGGAACAGATGGTAGACCTGCTTCAGCTTGCGACGGCTGTCCTGATTCATCTTGCCGTCGCGCGTGAGGATGTGGAGCTCTTTGAGCAGTTCGACGGACTGGTTGGGACGGATTTCGTGGGTTTTGCCGGACATGTATGGGCCGCCATCAATTGCAGTGCGAACGTGCGACAGATGACGGAAAAAGAGAAAGGTTGCTGCCAGTTTACCCAAAGTGCGGCAATCCCAGCGAGTACGCCGCCCGGGTCACGCGAGACAGGTGGTCGGCCGGGAACATTTCCTGCTCGCAAGGCGCTGCGCGGAAGTGTCTCGAGAATGGCTGAAAACAGCTTGAGCGCCGGCTGAGCCTGCGGGTGCAAGCCGCGTCGCCGAAAACAGGAGGCTGTCCGGCCGTGCAACCGGACACGCGAACCGGATGCATGTGGGGAGAGCGGGCCCGCAACAAGGGCCGAACGTTACGTAACCAGCAGCGGCCGGCTTTGCAACGGGTCGCGCGCTCGGATGATCACAGAAGAGGCGGCAATGGATACGGTACCCAACGGAAATGTCGAACAGAAGTTTCAGGAAATGATGGCGAAGCTCACCGCCGCGCCGGCATGGTCGGAGAAACAGCAACTCGAACTGGAGATGGCTCGCGACATCTCCACGGAAATGCTGCGGCTCGCCGAGGTCATGCGTGACGGCAACGTCGACCTCGAGACCTGCCTGACGATGCTCAAGTACGCCAAGGTGCTCGACTTCGTGATGACGACGCTCGCGTCGCGACGCGACATCAAGCCGCAGACGTTGCGGGTGATCTTCAAGCTCGCCGGGCTGAAGGTCGATGAGGCGTATCCGGGTTAGCGCGTCGGCATCCTGTTAGATTGGCTTGGTATCGCGTTTCTCGTGTCACCACAAGACTGCTGCAACACGCCCGCACGCGGGCGGCTGGATGCCGCTCGCGACGCGGGCTTCCACACTCCCCTTCCACGGGTGTCTCAAGCGTGCGGCGCCTCGACGGGCGGCGTTCCCTCATGAAAAAGCGTCTTCAACTGCTCGCGCAGCTCTGGCGAATCCGCGTGCTTGTGAACGTTGACGGCATGCTGGACCGCGGCTTCGAGCAGTTCGCCGTCGCTGTCGGCGGATAGCGCGACAGTGCAGTTCGTTTCGCTCGGAAACTCGCGACAGTCGATATATTTGCGGGTCATGGCAATCTCCTTGAACCAGACGATCGACTCTTCCACCGATTCGACAGGCGATTCGCGTCGGCTGCCGGCGCGCGGCAGTGAAGTGCGCCGCAGCGGCTGCGTCGCAAGCGACGTGATTGGGGATTGACGCGAGGAACGACGCGAACGGCGTCCGATGGAAGATGTTTGAAAAGTATAGGTCGCGTGCGGCACGAGCCAAGCGGTGAACGCGATGCGCAACGGCCGGGAGAAAGACTGAATCCAGTATTTTCCGGTCTGGGGCGATCGAGCCCGGTCGCCTCGCCGAATAGCCGTCTATTTGCCAGTACCGAGCACAGTTCGACAGAGTTTGTCGGCGTTTGCCGCGCGCCGCGCGCGGTGTGACAATAGCGCCCTTCGCGCCGCATATCCGTTCGGTCACCGCGGCGCACCGCCTTTTCTCCCCGTTGATCCGCTGAACCGCATGTCATTCTCGCTCGATTCCGCCCGCGTCGCCGTGATCGGCGGCGGCCCCGCCGGCCTGATGGCCGCCGAGACGCTTGCCGGGCGCGGCGTGCAAGTCCACGTATATGACGCGATGCCGTCGGTCGGCCGCAAATTCCTGATGGCGGGCAAAGGCGGCATGAACATCACGCATTCGGAAGCCCTCGCGCCGTTTCTCGACCGCTACGGCTCGCGCCGCGAGCGCATCGCGCCGTTACTCGACGCGTTCGATCCCGACGCGCTGCGCGCATGGTTGCGCGAGTTGGGCGTCGAGACGTTCGTCGGCAGTTCGGGGCGCGTATTTCCGTCCGACATGAAGGCCGCGCCGATGCTGCGCGCGTGGCTGCATCGGCTGCGCGAAGCGGGGGTGCAGTTTCATATGCGTCACAAGTGGAGCGGCTGGGCGTCAACATCCGAAGACGGTGCCGCCCACGCGTTGCGCTTCGACACGCCCAACGGTGAGCAGACGATCAGCTGCGACGCGGTCGTGTTCGCGCTCGGCGGCGCCAGTTGGCCGCGTCTCGGCTCTGACGCTGCGTGGGTGCCGCTGATGACGTCGCGCGACGTGCCGGTGACGCCGCTGCGTCCCGCGAACTGCGGCTTCGACGCGGACTGGAGTCCGTATCTGCGCGAGCGTTTCGCGGGTCAGCCGATCAAGACGGTCGCGATTTCCCTCACGGGCGTAGACGGAAAAGTCCACAATCGACAAGGTGAAATACTTTTGACCGAAACGGGCCTCGAAGGGAGCCTGATTTACGCGTTGTCGGCGCCGATCCGCGAGCGGATTCTCGCCGGCGGCGAGGTCACGATCGCGCTGGATCTCGCGCCAGGCTTGCCGTTCGAGCGAGTCGTGGAGGAAGTGACGCGGCCGCGCGGCTCACGCTCGATCGCGAGTCATCTGCACGGGCGAATCGGAATTGGCGGGGTCAAGCTGGCGTTGTTGCACGAGATTCTGTCGAAAGAAGCCTTCGCCGATGCGCGCGGCCTCGCCCACGCGATCAAGGCGCTGCCGATGCGACTGCTGCGCGCGCGACCGATCGAGGAAGCGATCAGTACGGCGGGCGGAATCCCGTTCGAGGCGTTGGACGCGCATCTGATGATCGACCGGATGCCCGGCGCATTCTGCGCGGGCGAAATGCTCGATTGGGAGGCGCCGACCGGTGGTTATCTGTTGACCGCCTGCTTTGCCAGCGGGCTGGTCGCTGGCCGGGGCGCATGCGCGTATCTGGAAGCGCACGGCATGCCGGCGTGACGCGCGCAGTCGCCGTCACCGCGCCTTGAGCCGCCACAACGACGTGACCTCGGCCGTTCGCGCAACATACAACGGATCGTTCTGATCGCTGGCCTTCGGATGCCGTGGACGAATGTCCTCGCGTCCCACGACACTGAGCCCCGCGTGCTCGATCGCCGCGAGCAGCCACTCGCGCGTACGCAGCCCAAGGTGCTCGGCGAAATCCGAAATGATCAGCCAGCCCTCGCCGCCCGGCGTCAGATGATCAGCGAGGCCGTTCAGGAAGCCGACCAGCATGCGGCTGTCCGGATCGTAGACCGCATATTCGAGCGGCGACGCGGGCCGCGCCGGCACCCACGGCGGATTGCAGACGATGAGCGGTGCGCGACCGTCCGGAAACAGATCGGCCTGCACGATCTCGACCTGCTCGGCGAAACCAAGTCGCGCGAGATTTTCACGAGCACACGCAAGCGCGCGCGCATCCTGGTCCGTCGCGACGATCTTGCGCACGCCGCGTTTGGCCAGCAGCGCGGCCAGCACGCCGGTGCCGGTGCCGATATCGAACGCGAGGTCCAGCGACGGCAGCGGCGTGCGCGCGACCAGATCGACGTACTCGCCGCGCACCGGTGAGAACACACCGTAGTGCGGATGGATGCGCTCGCCTAGCGCCGTAATCACGACGCCCTTTTTGCGCCATTCGTGCGCGCCGATCAAACCAAGCAACTCGCGCAACGATACGACCGACGCGTCACCGGTCGCCGGTCCATAAGCTTCGATGCAGGCCTGCCGCACGTCGGGCGCGCGACGCAGCGGAATGGCGTAGTCGGCATCGAGCGGAATCAGGATCATGCCGAGCGTGCGCGCGCGCTGCGACTGCGCCTGCCGATGCTGGTTGAACGCGTCGAGCGGTGTCGCTCCCTGCTTGCGCGGCTTGCGTTCGAGCCGGCGCGTGACGGCCTGCAGCAGTTGGCGCGCGTTCTGGAAGTCGCCGCGCCACAGCAGCGCGGTGCCTTCGCAGGCGAGGCGGTAGGCCGAATCGGCGGTGGTGCGGTCGTCGGCGACGACGACGCGCTTCGGCGGCGGCACGGCCGCTTCGGAACGCCAGCGTGCGGTGCGCGGGCCGTCGGCTTCTGGCCAGGTGAGAGTTGCGGGGCTGGTCATGGTGCAATGGAGTCGATGTGACGTCGCCGGCGACGTGGACCGCGGCAGCGGACCGGAATGTCCGGCGGCTGCCCGTCATCCCGGGCGACGCCCGAATAGTACCGTACCGCCGCCGTGCGGATTCGCGGCGCGGCATGAATTGCGGTGACGGTGATCAGGTGAGTCTAGACGCACCGAAAGTAGACAATAATGTCTACAATCGACAAGGTGAAAGAGATATCATGATTTTTGAGCCATCGCGCGGCTCACCTCACGCTGCCCTCGCACGTTTTGACGTGCGTGAAACCCTCGTCGCAAACAAGCCTGGCCAAGGCTTCGGTGATCGGCATCAGCAACGATCCGGGCAATTTCCACCGAAAAAAGAAAAACCCCGCCAAAGCGTGTGCTTCGACGGGGTTTTCTAGCATTTCCAGTTACTTGCTGATAAAGCAATCTGGTGCCGGCTGCAGGACTCGAACCCGCCACCTCATGATTACAAGTCAAGCGCTCTACCTGATGAGCTAAGCCGGCATGAGGCCGTGATTCTACTTCATTTCACGATCTTAAGGCGAGCCCTTCCGCCGCCTTTCGAGCCATCGTCGTCGGGCTGCGGTTTGTCGTCGGCGTCGGTGGCCGCGGCAGGGTCGGCGGGGGCGGTTTCGACGGCGCGCGGAGCCGCCGGCGTGTCAGCTTCGTCCGCGGCATCCGCGCCCGAATCCTGAGCCTCGCCGCCCGCCGATTCGACCGGGAACGCCATACCTTGGCCGTTCTCGCGCGCGTAGATCGCAAGAATATTGGCGACCGGCACTTCGATCTTGTGGGACTTGCCGGAGAAGCGCGCGTTGAACTCGATCCACTCGTTGCCCATCTGCAACTGGCTGGTCGCCTCGAAGCTGATGTTCAACACGATCTCATTGTCGCGCACAAACTGACGCGGCACGCGCGTCTGATTGTCGACGCGGACCGCGATATGGGGTGTGTAGCCGTTATCCGTGCACCACTCGTAGAGCGCGCGCAACAGATAAGGCTTCGTGGAAATCTCTTGCATCAACAGTCCTCTTGCGGGCGCGGGCGCGCATCGAAGCGATGCGACGTCCGCGCTCCAAAGCCAAACTCAACGACGCATCACCTTTTCCGACGGCGTCAGCGCTTCGATATAAGCCGGGCGGCTGAAAATGCGCTCGGCGTACTTCATCAGCGGCGCGGCGTTCTTCGACAGCTCGATACCGTAGTGGTCAAGGCGCCAAAGCAGCGGTGCAATCGCGACGTCGAGCATCGAGAACTCTTCGCCGAGCATGTACTTGTTCTTCAGGAAGATCGGCGCGAGCTGCGTCAGGCGATCGCGGATCGCGAGGCGCGCCTTCTCGTGATTCTTCTCCGCTGCCTTGCCCTTCTCGTTTTCGAGCGTGCCGACGTGGACGAACAGCTCTTTCTCGAAGTTGAGCAGGAACAGGCGGGCACGCGCGCGCTGGACCGGATCGGCCGGCATCAGCTGCGGGTGCGGGAAGCGCTCGTCGATGTACTCGTTGATGATGTTCGATTCGTACAGAATCAGGTCCCGTTCGACGAGAATCGGCACCTGACCATACGGATTCATCACGGCGATGTCTTCCGGCTTGTTGAACAGGTCGACGTCGCGGATCTCGAAGTCCATGCCCTTTTCGAACAACACCAGCCGGCAACGCTGGGAGAACGGGCAAGTAGTGCCGGAATACAGAACCATCATGTTTACGTTTCCTCAAAAAGCTGAAGGGCCAGCGCGCGGAAAAACCGTTCAGCAGGTTTTTCCTGGCGCCGGCCCCACGCCATGTAGCGGCGTGATTATTTGATATGTTTCCAGTACGCGGCGTTCAGTCGCCAGGCGAAAAAGCTCAGGATACCGAGGAACAACAGCACCCACACGCCAAGTTGCTTGCGGGTTTGCTGCGTCGGTTCGGACATCCATGACAGGTACGACACGAGGTCGGCCACAGCAGAATCATAATCTACCGGCGACACCGTCCCCGGAGTCAGTTGCTGGAAGCCGAGGAATTTGTGGACCTTTTCGCCGGTTTTTTCGTCGGTTTCGTCGCCGAATTTCGCCGCACGCTGCCCCTGAAGCTGCCACAGCACGTGAGGCATGCTCACGTTTTGGTACACCAGATTGTTCCAGCCGGTCGGCCGCGTATCGTCGCGATAAAAACTCCGCAGATACGTGTAAAGCCAGTCCGTGCCGCGCGCTCGCGCCTCCACCGACAGATCCGGCGGCGTCGCCCCAAACCACCCTTTCGCGTCCTCCGGGCGCATCGCCACGGTCATCGTGTTGCCGACCTTGTCGGTGGTGAACAGCAGGTTCGCCTGGATTTCGTTCGGCGTGATGCCGAGATCGGTCAGGCGGTTGTAGCGCATCAGGTTCGCGCTGTGGCAATTCAGGCAGTAGTTTACAAACAATTGCGCACCGCGCTGCAATGAAGCGAAATTGTTCGTGTTGTCCGGCGCGCGATCGAGCGGGAAATTCTCGTCCGCGTGAACCGGAGCGGCCAGCAGCGCAAGCATGGTCGCGCCGACCAGCGCGCACATCGAAAGCAGTCTTTTCATCTTCATGTTCTCCTGGCTCGCGATTAGTGAGGCTTGAACCGCACCCGCTCGGGCGGCTGCTTGAACTTGCCAAGCCGGGTCCAGAAGGGCATGCCGAGGAAAAACGCAAAGTAGATCAGCGCGCAGATCTGGGCGATCAGCGTCGCGGCCGGCGATGGCGGTCGCGTCCCGAGGAAGCCGAGCGTCAGGAACGCAATCACGAAGATCCCGAAGAAAACCTTGTGGAAGAACGGCCGGTAGCGAATAGACCTGACCGGCGACCGGTCGAGCCACGGCAGGAAGAACAGCGAAATCACCGCGCTGCCCATCACCACGACGCCCCAGAACTTCGATTCGGTGAACACCATCGCGACGATCACCAGCACCGCAAGCACCGGCAGGCCGAGCTTCCACTTGCCGCGCGCGCGCACGAGCGCCAGCAACCCGAGTAGCGCGATGACGATCATCAGCACGATCTTGAATGGATCGGTAGTGGCGCGCAGCATCGCATAAAAGGCGGTGAAGTACCACACGGGCGCAATTTCCGGCGGCGTCTGCAGCGGATTCGCGGGGATGAAGTTGTTGGCTTCAAGGAAGTACCCGCCCATTTCCGGCGCGAAGAAGATGATCGCCGCGAAGATCAACAGGAAGATCGCCACGCCCATGAAGTCGTGCACCGAGTAGTACGGGTGGAACGGAATGCCGTCGAGCGGCACGCCATCCGGGCCCTTCTTGGCCTTGATCTCAATGCCGTCCGGATTGTTCGAGCCGACTTCGTGCAGCGCGACGATGTGCGCGATCACGAGGCCGACCAGCACCAGCGGAATCGCGATCACGTGGAACGCGAAGAAGCGGTTCAGCGTGACGTCGGACACGACGTAGTCGCCGCGAATCCACAGCGACAGATCGGGCCCGATGAACGGAATCGCCGAGAACAGGTTCACGATCACCTGCGCGCCCCAGAACGACATCTGGCCCCATGGCAGCAGGTAGCCGAAGAACGCCTCGGCCATCAGGCTCAGGAAGATGAGGCAGCCGAAAATCCACACCAGCTCGCGCGGCTTGCGGTACGAGCCGTACATGAGCCCGCGGAACATGTGCAGATACACGACGACGAAAAACATCGACGCACCCGTCGAGTGCATGTAGCGGATCAGCCAGCCCCACGGCACCTCGCGCATGATGTACTCGACCGACGAGAACGCGAGCGTCGCGTCGGGCTTGTAGTTCATCGTCAGGAAAATGCCGGTGACGATCTGATTGACCAGCACCAGCAACGCAAGCGAACCGAAGAAGTACCAGAAGTTGAAGTTCTTCGGCGCGTAGTACTCGGAAGCGTGCTTCTTCCACGTCGCAGTCATCGGGAAGCGCTGGTCGATCCAACCAGCCAGCCCGGTCGTCTCTACTTCGTGTTCGCTCGCCATTACGCTTCTCCTTTTTCGTCCTTCCCGATCACAAGGGCCGTTGCCGACGTGAACATGAAGCGCGGGATGTCGAGGTTCTGCGGAGCGGGTTTGTTCTTGAAGACGCGGCCGGCCATGTCGTAGGTCGAGCCGTGGCACGGGCACAGGAAGCCGCCGGGCCAGTCGTCGGGGAGATTCGGCTGCGGGCCTTCCTGGAAGCGCGGCGTCGGCGTGCAGCCCAGATGCGTGCAAACGGCGACGGCAACCAGCAGATGCTTGTTCTCGGCGCGTGAACGGAATTCGTTGTTGCAGTAGTCCGGCAGCGGCATCGAAAACGGATTCAGCGAGTGGGGGTCCGCTACCTGGCTGTCGGCTTTTTGAACATCGGCGAGCATGCGGTCCGTGCGGTTGATGATCCACACCGGCATGCCACGCCAGGCGACCGTCATCATGTCGCCGGGCTTCAGACCACTGATATCGACTTCGACCGGGGCACCTGCGGCCTTGGCCTTTTCGGATGGTGCAAAGGAACTAACAAAGGGTACGACAACGGCAACACCTCCTATGCCGCCTGCTACGGTCGTCGCTACCAGCCAGTTACGGCGGCTGCCATCGACGCGTTCCTCTTCTTTGTCTCGCATCACTCGCCCCACTTCTGAGTTGGATTTTTCCTTCACGTCGCTTCTACCGCCGCTAGTTTGCTCGAATGGAGTCGCCATTTACAAGGGCCGATTGCCAAAAACCGTGCGAAGCCCTTGATAGCTCAGGGTTTGTCCGTACCGATCGCAAACTTTTTCGCACCTCCTTTTAAGTGCCTTCTGCGGTATTCCTGCTTTTTTCTTCGTTAATGCAATTCGCAATTCAAACGGGATTGGGGATATCGATAAACAGATGTTCGATATCGAACGATTCGGACAGATGCTTGCCCACCGCCTGCACGCCGAAGCGCTCGGTCGCGTGGTGGCCAGCTGCCAGAAACGCGACGCCGCTTTCCGCCGCCGTATGCATCACCGACTCCGATACCTCGCCGGTCACGTAGACGTCGACACCCGCGTTGATCGCGGCGTCGAACATGCCTTGCGCGGCACCCGTGCACCAGCCGACGCGGCGCAGCTCCATATCCGGATCGCCGAACACGAGCGGCGTGCGGCCCAGTGTCTGCTCGATTTCCGCGGTGAGGTGCGACAGCGTGATCGGCATCGGCAGCGTGGCGAGCCAACCGAGATCGTTGTCGCCGAAACGCGCGTCGCTGATCCAGCCCATCTTCTCGCCGATCTGCGCGTTGTTGCCGAACTCGGGATGATCGTCGAGCGGCAGATGGTAGGCGAACAGGTTCAGGTCGTTGGCGAGCAGCAGCTTCAAACGAGCATGTTTGCGGCCGGTGATCTGCGGTGCCTCGTTGCGCCAGAAGTAGCCGTGATGGACCAGCACGGCGTCGGCGCCCCAGTCGAGCGCGGCCTCCAGGAAGGCCACCGACGCGGTCACGCCGGTCGCGAGTTTGTTGATCCGGCGGCGTCCTTCGACCTGCAATCCGTTCGGGCAATAGTCCTTGAAGCGCGCGGTTTCAAGGAGATTGTTCAAGTACAATTCAAGTTCAATCCGATCCATATAGACCTCTAGTCTTCAGATGCTTAGACGCTTCTGGCTGTTATTTGCCCAAGCGGTGACGGTGCTGTTGGCGTTGATGTTCATCATTGCGACCCTCAAACCGCAGTGGCTGCAGCGTCAAGGACAGTTCGGCAGACAACTCGCCGAACCGATCGTCGCGCTACGGGAAGTGGCGCCGGGCATCGGCACTGGCCATGCCGAAACGTCCTATGCCGAAGCGGCGCAAAAGGCCATGCCCGCGGTCGTCAACGTGTTCTCCAGCAAGGATGGCTCGCTGCCTCCCGACCCGCGCGCCAAAGACCCGCTGTTCCGCTACTTCTTCGGCGACAGGAACAATCGCAAGCAGCAGGAGCAGCCTGCCTCGAATCTCGGCTCAGGCGTGATAGTGAGTTCGGAAGGTTACATTCTAACGAACCAGCACGTCGTCGACGGCGCCGATCAGATCGAAATCGCGCTCGCCGATGGCCGCACCGCCAGCGCGAAGGTCATCGGCATCGACCCCGAAACCGATCTGGCCGTGCTAAAGGTCAATATGACCAATCTGCCCACCATCACGCTCGGCCGGATGGACCAGACCCGCGTCGGCGACGTCGTGCTCGCGATCGGCAATCCGTTCGGCGTCGGGCAGACCGTAACGATGGGCATCGTCAGCGCGCTCGGCCGCAACCATCTCGGCATCAATACGTTCGAAAACTTCATCCAGACCGACGCCCCGATCAACCCCGGCAACTCGGGCGGTGCGCTCGTCGACGTGAACGGCAACCTGCTCGGCATCAACACCGCAATCTACTCGCGCTCGGGCGGCTCGCTCGGCATCGGCTTCGCGATTCCGGTGTCGACCGCGCGCAGCGTGCTCGAGAGCATCATTACGACCGGCACGGTCACGCGCGGCTGGATCGGCGTCGAACCGCAGGACGTAACGCCGGAAATCGCGGAGTCGTTCGGGCTCGATCAGAAGTCGGGCGCGATTGTCGCGGGCGTGCTGAAAAGCGGCCCGGCCGACCGCGCGGGCATCAAGCCCGGCGACATCCTGACGAGCGTAAACGGCCAGGCGATCACCGATACCACGCGTCTGTTGAACGTGATCGCGCAGATCAAGCCCGGTACGGCGGCGAAAGTGCATCTGGTGCGCAAAGGTCATCAGATCGATCTCGACGTGAAGATCGGCAAACGCCCGCCGCCGCCGAAACAGACGGAAGACGACAACGGCGGCGATCAGCCGGATGACGAAGGCGGCTGAAGCTAATGCCGCGATTCCACGCAATGAAAAAGGGCAGTCCGCAATGAACTGCCCTTTTTCATTTGACGCCCGGCACTGACTCGCGACACCTCAACTGGACGGCGGCGGACTCGCATCCTCCACGACCACCGGCTGCTTGCCGACGATCAACCGCGCCGCGACGATGCCAGCTTCATATAGCAGAATCAGCGGAACCGCGAGGATCAGCTGCGAAAACACGTCCGGCGGCGTTACGACGGCCGACACCACGAACGCGCCGACGATCACATACGGCCGGATCTCCTTCAGCTTCTTCAGCGTCACCACGTTCATCCGCACCAGCAGCACGACGACGATCGGTACCTCGAACGTGACGCCGAACGCGATGAACATCGTCAGCACGAAGCTCAGGTAATTGTTGATATCGGTTGTCATCTCCGCGCCGAGCGGCGCATTGTAGTGCGCCATCACGCGGAAGATGGTCGGAAACACGACGAAGTACGCGAACGCCATGCCGCACAGGAACAGCGTGTAGCTGCTCGCGACGAGCGGCGCGACGAGCTTCTTCTCGTGCTGATAGAGCCCAGGCGCGACGAACGCCCAGATCTGGTACAGCACGACCGGCAGCGCGATCACGAAGGCGACCAGCATCGTCACCTTCATCGGCACGAAGAACGAGCCGGTGACATCGGTGACGATCATCTTGCCGTCCTTCGGCAGATTCATCATCAGCGGACGGGCGAGCAGTTTGAAGATGTCCGGCGCCCAGTACACGAGCCCGATGAACACGACGACGACGGCGAGCCCCGCACGGATGATGCGGTCACGCAGTTCGACGAGGTGGGAAATGAAGGTCTCTTCAGTGCCTTCGTTCTGGGATTGCTGGGGGTCGCTCACACCGGCCCTCGGTTGGGGATTGTCGATCTGAACATCAGAAAAACCGCGTCGGACGACGCAGGTTGGCAGGTGTGTGCCGCGCAACGCGCGCGGCGCCCGACTGCACGCGCGTGCGCCGCAGGCTCGCTCGCTTGTACCAGGTGGGCGTGGCACTCTGCTGGACGCGCCAGGTCTTGCGTTTGGGCGCGGCGGCCGGCGTACTGACGGGCCACGAGGTGGCACCCGCGCTGCCGGTGGCCCCGCTGCCGGCGTCTTCGAGCGCGCCGCCGGCGATGCTCGGCGATACCGAGGTACCGCTATCCCATGCTTCGTTCAGTTCATTCTCGTGCTTGCGCAGATTGTCCTGAACCGCCGTTTCGACATTGCTCGCGGCCTTCTCGAACTCGGTTTTCATGCGCCGCAATTCGTCGAGCTCGATTTCGCGCGTGACTTCGGCCTTAACGTCGTTGATGTACCGCTGTGCGCGGCCGAACAGCGCGCCGGCCGTGCGAGCCACACGCGGCAGGCGCTCAGGCCCGAGGACGACCAGCGCGACGACGCCGATCAGCGCCATCTTGGTTAGACCGAGGTCCAGCATGAAGTGGAATGTCCGTCAGAAACGCGGGAACGGCGCGAAGGCCGCGGCTTAGCGGTAATCGCTCGATTGCTGCGTCTTTTCCTTCGCTTCGACGTCCACCGCGCCGTTGCGCGGCAGCTCGCGCTGCTGCTGTTGCGCGTCGGCCGACGACGAATCGGCTTCCTTCACACCTTCCTTGAAGCCCTTCACGGCGCCGCCCAGATCGCTGCCGATGTTGCGCAGCTTCTTCGTGCCGAACACGAGCGCGACGATCAACAGAACGATCAACCAATGCCAAATACTCAACGAACCCATGACTACTCTCCTTAACCCCGACGCCGCATCTCGATGCGGCCAATTTGCATAACCTGAAGCGCGTGCGCTTCGTCTCCATCTATCCCTACGTTACCTCAGGCTGCACCGCCTCGCTCGCATTGCGGCCATCTACGCCTGTCATTGTGGCCACACGATCGCGTCGACGTTATTACACAGCGGTAAAAACAACGGCGGCGCTATTGTCCCCGACCAAAACTCGCGGCGGTGCGCACTTGCCACGCAGTGCGCCTCACGCGTGAAGCGGCGCTCAGCCCATGCGTTGCCAGGGACGCGGTCCCGCGAGAATGTGCGCGTGCAGGTGATACACCTCCTGACCACCGCCCGGACCGGTATTGATTACCGTGCGAAAGCCCGTTTCGCCGCCGTTATACGCGACCCCCAATTGTTCGGCCAGTCGCGCGGCCAGGACAAGCATTCTACCAAGCAGAGGCGCGTCGCTTTCCGTGCAGTTCGACAGCGTTGCAATGTGCTTGCGAGGAATCACCAGCACATGCGTTTCGGCCGCCGGACGGATGTCGCGGAAGGCGACGAACTCGTCGTCTTCGTGGACCCTGGTCGACGGGATTTCGCCAGCGGCAATCTTGCAGAAAAGGCAGTTCGGATCGTGACTCATCGTATTCCTGACGCGGTATGACTTGGGCGAGCGAAGCCGCCCGCGCCGAGGTTCGATCCGAAAGCCGGCCCGCCCATACGGACCGGCTAGCGTTCAGACCCAACTGGCCGGATTCGCGAACGGCTTGTTATCGTACAGATACAGCCAGCCTTTGATAATACGGTACAACATCCATATGCTGACTGCCCACAGCACCGGAATGCCGATCACGACGAGCAGCAGCAACGCGCCGATCGCGTAACCGATGAGGCCCAGCCAGAACGTGCGGATCTGCCATTCGAAGTGCGCTTCGTACGGCGTGCCGGCCACGTCCGACCGTTTGACGTAGTTGATGATGATCGCGACCAGAATGGTGAGCCCGCCGGTCAGCCAGTGGACCGCATACAGCGCGTACAGCACGTGCGTGAGCGTGCGCAGGCTGCGCTCGCGCTCAGGCACCATCGCGTGGCGGTAGACCGGCGGCGGATAGCTTCCTTGCGGCTGTTCCATGCTTGCGTCCTCCCGGAGGTGCGATTACCGCTATATTGGTGCCGGCGCGCGCGACTTCAAGCAGAAACGCCAGATTTCCGCTCCGGCTGCTCAGTCGCCGTTTTCCTCGCGCTCGCGGCTCTTGCGCAGCGCCTTTTCCTCGATGCCCGACAGGCCTTCGCGACGCTCGAGTTCGGCGATCACGTCGGCGGGGCTCAGATCGAAATGCGACAGCATCACGAGGCAGTGGAACCACAGGTCCGCAACCTCGCCGACCAGCGCCTTCGGTGCGCCGCCCTGGCGCACGTCCTTCGCAGCCAGCACGACTTCGGTGGCTTCTTCGCCGATCTTTTTCAGCACCGCGTCGTCGCCCTTATGGAACAGGCGCGATACATACGAGATGTCCGGATCGCCGCCCTTGCGGCTGTCGATCACCGCCGCGAGGCGCAGCAGCGTGTCGAGCGTCGAAGCCTCGGCGGTCGAGGGGTTTTGCGTGGATTGCGTCATTTGTAGATGTGTTCGGGGTCTTTCAGCACGGGATCGACGGCCTGCCAGTCACCGTCGTCCACCGAGCCTTCGAATTTCTGGAAAAAGCACGAGTGACGGCCGGTGTGGCACGCGATGCCCGATACCTGCTCGACTTTCAGCAGCACGACGTCTTCGTCGCAATCGAGTCGCACTTCATGCACATGCTGCACGTGACCCGACTCCTCGCCCTTGAACCACAGGCGCTGGCGCGAGCGCGAGAAATACACCGCGCGGCCGGTCTCGACGGTCTTTGCCAGGGCCTCGCGGTTCATCCACGCGAACATCAGCACGTCGTTCGTCGACGCTTCCTGCGCAATCACCGGCACGAGGCCGTTCGCGTCCCACTTGACCTTGTCGAGCCAGTTCACTGCCGAAGGATTCGTCACGTCACAACCTCACCGAAATGCCCTGATCGGCCATGAAGCGCTTGGCCTCGCCGACCGTGTGTTCGCCATAGTGGAAGATGCTCGCGGCGAGCACCGCGTCCGCGTGGCCGCTCTTGATGCCGTCGGCGAGATGCTGAAGATTGCCGACGCCGCCCGAGGCGATCACCGACACCGGCACCGCGTCCGACACCGCGCGCGTGAGCGCGAGGTCGAAGCCGCTCTTGGTGCCGTCGCGATCCATGCTTGTCAACAGGATTTCGCCCGCGCCCAACTCGGCCATCTTGCGCGCCCATTCGACCGCATCGAGACCGGTGGCCTTGCGGCCGCCGTGCGTGAACACTTCCCAGCGCGGCGTTTCGCCGTCGGCCGATACGCGCTTCGCGTCGATCGCGACGACGATGCACTGCGAGCCGTATTTGTCGGTCGCGTCCTTCACGAGTTGCGGATTCGCTACCGCCGACGAGTTCATGCTGATCTTGTCGGCGCCCGCGTTCAGCAGGCGCCGCACGTCTTCGACCGCGCGCACGCCGCCGCCGACCGTCAGCGGAATGAACACCTGCGAAGCGACCGCCTCGATGATCGGCAGAATCAGGTCGCGCTGATCCGAGGTCGCGGTGATGTCAAGGAACGTCAGTTCGTCGGCGCCCTGATCGTCGTAACGGCGCGCGATTTCGACCGGGTCGCCCGCGTCGCGCAGTTCGACGAAGTTGACGCCCTTGACCACGCGGCCCGCGGTGACGTCGAGACAGGGGATGATGCGTTTAGCTAGAGCCATGATCGTGCAATTCTGCCAATACCGCTGATGAGGCCGCTCGCTTGCGGGCAAGCGGCACGGTGCCGGCGCGAGCGGTTGCGTCGCGCCGCGAGTGAGGTGCCGGCCGGAAGCTGGTGAGGTTCCGGGCGCTTAATCGTGCGACGCGCGTTACAGGCAAGCCATCGTTCGGACGAGCGCCGCAAGCCGACACGAGCGCAACGCCGGCGGCCCGCGCAACCTGCCCAGCACGCGCAGCCGACGCCGTGCTTAAGCGTCGTCCGCTTCGCGCAGCTTGTCCGCGAGCGTCTGCGCGGCCGCGAAGTCGAGGTCGCCCGAATAGATCGCGCGGCCGCAGATTACGCCCTCGATGCCCTCGCCTTCGACTTCGCACAGCGATTCGATGTCCGCGAGGTTCGATAGACCGCCGCTCGCGATCACCGGAATCTTGACCGCGCGCGCAAGGCGCACCGTCGCTTCGATGTTGATGCCTTGCAGCATGCCGTCACGCCCGATGTCGGTGTAGATGATCGACTCGCAGCCGTAGTCCTCGAACTTGCGCGCGAGGTCGGCTACTTCGTGACCGGTCAGCTTGCTCCAGCCGTCGGTGGCGACCTTGCCGTCTTTCGCGTCGAGACCGACGATGATGTGACCGCCGAACGCGGTGCACGCGTCCTGCAGAAAGCCGGGGTTCTTCACCGCCGCGGTGCCGATGATCACGTACGACAAACCGTCATCCAGATAGCGCTCGATCGTGTTCAGGTCGCGGATGCCGCCGCCCAGCTGAACCGGAATCTGGCCGCCCACTTCATCGATGATCGCGCGGATTGCATCGCCGTTTTTCGGCTTGCCGGCAAACGCGCCGTTCAGGTCGACCAGATGCAGTCGACGCGCGCCGCGGTCGACCCAATGTCGGGCCATGGCCGCCGGTTCCTCGGAGAAAATCGTCGCCTGGTCCATATCGCCCTGTTTGAGGCGTACACACTGACCGTCTTTCAGGTCGATGGCGGGAATCAGCAGCATAGCAATCGGGTGTTATCTGGGAGTGGATTGAAGGTCGGCGGCAGCGGCTGGCGAGTCAGCCCGCCGCAATACCGTCTCGCTAGTTTAGTACAACTCGTTCGGCGCTCCAGTGGGGCGCCGGTCGGATGCGGGACCGGGGCACCGCGCGACGCGCGCGCGGCAACGGGTTGAAAAAAGGCGTTCACGGGTTCCAGTGCACGAAGTTGCGATACACGCGCAAACCCGCCTCGGCGCTCTTTTCAGGGTGGAATTGGGTGGCAAAGATGTTATCCCGCGCTACCGCCGAGGTAAAGGGCACGCCGTAGACCGTTTCGCCCGACGTATGCGCCGGGTTGTCCGGCACCACGTAGTAGCTGTGCACGAAGTAGAAGAACGCGTTGTCGGCGACACCGTCCCACAGCGGATGCGGCTGCGCCTGACGCACGCGGTTCCAGCCCATCTGCGGGACCTTGAAGCGCGAGCCGTCGTCCTGCACCTGGCCTTCGAGCTCGAAGCGCACCGCCTTGCCGGGCAACAGACCCAGACCCGGCGTGTCGCCCTCGGCGCTCCAGTCGAACAGCATCTGCTCGCCGACGCACACGCCCATCAGCGGCTTGCTCCGCGACGCCTCGACGACCGCTTCCTGCAAACCGGACGCGCCGAGACTGCGCATGCAGTCGGGCATCGCACCCTGGCCCGGCAGCACCACGCGGTCGGCCGAGCGGATCACTTCCGGACGATCGACGATCGCCACGTCCGCTTCCGGCGCCGCTTTACGCAGTGCCTGGGCAACCGAGCGCAGGTTGCCCATTCCGTAATCCACAATCGCTATCGAAGTTTTCATTTCAAGTTTGGCCGCTCTGCCCTCGATCCATCGACGCCGCCGCGCGGCGTCAAACGACGTGCCGGCAAATGCGGTCCTGCCCGATGAATCGCTTGAAGGTGAGTGGCCTGAAGACGTTGGAGGCAGTGAAACCCGTGTTAAAGCCTGCTACGGCCGTTACGTTAGAGGCTGCCCTTGGTCGACGGAATCTGTCCGGCCGCGCGCTCGTCGAGTTCGACGGCCATGCGCAGCGCACGCCCGAATGCCTTGAACACCGTTTCGAGCTGATGGTGCGCGTTGATGCCACGCAGGTTGTCGATGTGCAGCGTCACGCCGGCATGGTTCACGAAGCCGCGGAAGAATTCGATCGACAGGTCGACGTCGAACGTGCCGATGCGCGCGCGCGTGAACGGCACGTGAAATTCGAGGCCCGGACGGCCGGAAAAATCGATCACGACGCGCGACAGCGCTTCGTCGAGCGGCACGTAGGAATGGCCGTAGCGGCGGATGCCCTTGCGATCGCCGATCGCCTTCGCGACGGCCTGGCCGAGCGTGATGCCGGTGTCTTCGACCGTGTGATGGTCGTCGATATGCAGGTCGCCATGCGCTTCGATCTCGAGGTCGAACAACCCGTGGCGGGCGATCTGGTCGAGCATGTGGTCCAGGAACGGCACACCGGTGGCCAGCTTCTGCTGGCCGGTGCCGTCCAGGTTGATCTTCACACGGATCTGCGTTTCGCTGGTGTTGCGAACGACTTCCGCAAGGCGCATGGCAATTCCTCGAATCTGGCTTAAAAGCGCTAGTAATGTGGGATGGACAAACTGGCGGGCTGCTCAGTGCAGCCGTTCAACGCAGCGGCTCAGTGCCGCCGCTCAATGCGGCGGGTTACCGCAACACGAGTTTCAGGCCGGCGAGCAACTGGGCGTTCTCGTTCGGCGAACCGACGGTCAAACGCACGCAATTGGCCAGCAATGGATGCATTTTACTCACGTTTTTGATCAGAATCCGCGCCGTTAGCAGGGTTTCGAACAATACCGACGCATCGGGCACCCGCACGAGCAGGAAGTTGCCCGCGCTAGTGAACACTTCGGCGCCCGGCAGCGCGGCCACCGCCTGCGCGAGTTTCTCGCGTTCGTCGCGCAATTGCGCGGCCTGCGCATCGAGCACGCCGATGTGGTCGAGCAGGAAATCAGCGGCGGCCTGCGTCAGCACGTTGGTGTTGTACGGCGGGCGGACCTTGTCGAACTCGGTCAGCCACGCGGGCTTGCCGACCAGGTAACCGAGGCGAATCCCGGCGAGGCCCAGCTTCGACACCGTGCGCATCACGACGACGTTGTCGAACTGGTCGGCGCGCGGCAGCCAGCTCTTCTGCGCGAACGGCTGATACGCCTCGTCGATCACGACGAGGCTCTTGCCCGCCGCGGCGATGACGCGCTCGATTTCGGCGTCATCGAACAGCGTGCCGGTCGGGTTGTTCGGATACGCGAGATAGATGATCGCCGGTTCATGCTCGGCGATCGCCGCGAGCATCGCGTCGGTATCGAGCGTGAAGTCGGCTTTGAGCGGCACGCCGACGAATTCGAGATTCGCCAGCTTCGCCGACATCTGATACATGACGAAGCCCGGCACCGGCGCGAGCACCTTCGCGCCCGGCTTCGCGCACGCGACCGACATGATGCTGATGATTTCATCCGAGCCATTGCCGAGCAGCACGTCGCACCCCGCCGGCACGCCCATCACGTGACGAATGCGCTCGATCAACTGCTCGGGGCGCGGCGCCGGATAACGGTTCAACGCGATGCCGGCCAGACGCTCGCCGAGATGCGCGGCAAGTTCCGGCGGCAGCGGAAACGGGTTTTCCATCGCGTCGAGCTTGATGAAGCCGGTGGCGTCCGGAACCGGATAGCTCGTCATTGCGAGCACGTCGCTGCGGATGATGTCTCGAGGTGTCGTCATAGGTTCGGGGGGCCGGGCCGTGCGAAAGACGCCGGGTCGGCGTCGTCAGTGCTGGGCGCTCGGGTTGGTCTCGGTCGTCGTTATTGAACGGGGCGGGTGGGCTCGATCCGTCGCTCGAGCGGGTGGAAGCCGGAAAACATGGAAGCCGGTCGATGCGGCGGCGGTTGCCGCCCTCGCCGCTTCTCCTGCTCCCGCTTACACCTGCTTGGGCTCCGCCGCGCGCCAGCGCGATCAGCGCTCCGCCTCAGCCGCGTTCGTTGTTGTTCTGCCGCATCCGGTATTCGGCGCTGCGTGCGTGCGCTTGCAGACCTTCGCCGTATGCCAGTTCCGCGGCAATCTCGCCGAGCGTCTGCGCACCTTCCGCGCTGACCTCGATCAGGCTCGAACGCTTGAAGAAATCATAGACGCCGAGCGGCGACGAAAACCGTGCGGTACGCGACGTCGGCAGCACATGATTCGGGCCCGCGCAGTAGTCGCCGAGGCTCTCGCTCGTGTAACGGCCAAGGAAGATCGCGCCTGCGTGACGGATCTGTTGCGCCCACTGATGCGGCTCCAGCGCCGAAATTTCAAGGTGCTCCGGCGCGATGTCGTTGGCGATCGCGCAGGCCTCGGCCATGTCGCGCACCTTGATCAGGGCGCCGCGGGTTTCGAGCGACGTGCGGATCACTTCGCGGCGCGGCAGGGTGGGCAGCAGTTCGTCGATCGCTTCCTGCACGCGCGCGATGAACGCGTCGTCGGGGCACAGCAGGATCGACTGCGCGAGCTCGTCGTGCTCGGCTTGCGAAAACAGGTCCATCGCGACCCAGCGCGGGTCGGTCGTGCCGTCGCACAACACGAGGATTTCCGACGGCCCGGCGATCATGTCGATGCCGACCGTGCCGAACACGCGACGCTTCGCCGACGCGACGTACGCGTTGCCGGGGCCGCAGATCTTGTCGACCGGAGGCACAGTCTGCGTGCCGTACGCGAGTGCAGCTACCGCCTGCGCGCCGCCGATCGTGAACACGCGATCGACGCCACCCAGCAGAGCCGCCGCGAGCACGAGCGGATTCTTCACGCCTTCCGGCGTCGGCACGACCATCACGATTTCGCGCACGCCGGCCACCCGCGCCGGTATCGCGTTCATCAGCACCGACGACGGATACGCGGCCTTGCCACCCGGCACGTAGATCCCCGCGCGATCGAGCGGCGTGACCTTCTGGCCGAGCACGGTGCCGTCCGCTTCGGTGTACTGCCAGCTATGGCTGCCGCACTCGATCTTCTGCTTCTCGTGATAGCCGCGCACGCGTGCCGCCGCCGCTTCGAGCGACGCGCGCCGCTTCGGCTCGAGACTTTCGAGCGCCGCCTCGAGTTCGGCCATCGGCAGTTCGAGCTCGGCCACGCTTTTCGCATCGACGCGATCGAAGCGATTCGTGTATTCGAGCACCGCCTCGTCGCCGCGCGCCTTCACGTCGTTCAGAATCTGCGCGACCGCGCGCTCGATGGCTTCGTCTTCGCTCGCCTCGAACGCGAGCACCGCATGCAGCGACTTGTGGAAGTCGCGAGCGGTGGAATCGAGTTTGCGAATCTTGGTAGACATACAGGTATCCGTTTCGGTAAGGCGCGCTATCAGTGCAACGTCACATTGCCATCGTCAGTCAGGCCGCCGGGGCGGCGGTTTTCGACGAAGCATTGGCAAACGCGTCGAGAATCGGCCGCAACGCGGCGCGTTTGAGCTTCAGCGCTGCCTGGTTCACGACGAGACGCGACGAAATCTGCATGATCTCCTCCACCTCGACCAGATTATTCGCGCGCAGCGTATTGCCCGAGCTGACCAGGTCGACGATCGCGTCGGCGAGACCAACCAGCGGAGCGAGTTCCATCGAACCGTACAGCTTTATCAGATCGACGTGAACGCCCTTGGCGGCAAAATGCTCACGAGCGGTTTCAACATACTTGGTCGCGACCCGCAGACGCGCGCCCTGGCGCACCGCGTTCGCATAATCGAAACCGGCCGCGACCGCGACCGACATGCGGCAACGCGCAATGTCCAGATCCACCGGCTGATACAGGCCGCTGCCGCCATGCTCGAGCAGCACGTCCTTGCCGGCCACGCCGAAGTCGGCCGCGCCGTACTCGACATAGGTCGGCACGTCGGTCGCGCGCACGACGATCACGCGCAGGTTCGGGTCGGTGGTCGGCAGGATCAGCTTGCGCGAGCTCTCCGGATCTTCCGCTACCTCGATGCCTGCCGCCGCGAGCAGCGGCAGCGTTTCCTCGAAGATACGCCCTTTCGACAACGCGAGCGTGAGCGGCGCGCTGACCGCCGGCGACGACGACGTTTGCGGCATCGAACTCATGCCCCGCTCCCGGAAACCCGGCGCACCTTCGCGCCGATCGCATTGAGCTTCGCTTCCATGCGGTCGTAGCCGCGATCGAGGTGATAGATGCGGTCGATCAGCGTCTCGCCCTCGGCGCGCAGCGCGGCGATCACAAGACTCGCGGACGCGCGCAGATCGGTGGCCATCACCTTCGCGCCGGACAGTTTTTCGACGCCGGTTACGAGCGCCGTGTTGCCGTCGATCGTGATGCTCGCGCCGAGACGGTTCAGCTCCTGGACGTGCATGAAACGGTTTTCGAAGATCGTCTCCACGACTTGCGACGTACCGTTCGCGATCGTGTTGAGCGCCGTGAACTGCGCCTGCATGTCGGTCGGAAACGCCGGGTATTCGGAGGTGCGGAACGTGACCGCGCTCGGGCGCTTGTCCATGCGCACGCGCATCCAGTCGTCGCCTTCCTCGACCGTGACGCCCGCTTCGCGCAGCTTTTCGGTGACGGCTTCGAGCAGCAGCGGACGCATCTTGCGCAGCATGACGTCGCCGCCGGCCGTCGCGACCGCGCACAGGAAAGTGCCCGCTTCGATGCGGTCCGGAATCACCGTGTGCTTCGCACCGTGCAGCTTGTCGACGCCATGGATCACCAGACGGTCGGTGCCGATGCCTTCGATCTTCGCGCCCATCGCGACGAGCAGATGCGCGAGGTCGACCACTTCGGGTTCGCGCGCTGCGTTCTCGATGACCGTCTCGCCTTCGGCAAGCACCGCCGCCATCAGCAGGTTCTCGGTACCGGTCACGGTGATCATGTCGGTGACGATGCGCGCGCCCTTCAGACGCTTCGCGCGCGCTTCGATGAAGCCGTGCTCGATCGTGATCTCGGCACCCATCGCCTGCAGACCCTTGATGTGCTGATCGACCGGACGCGCGCCGATCGCGCAGCCGCCCGGCAGCGACACGCGCGCATGACCGAAGCGCGCGACGAGCGGACCGAGCACGAGGATCGACGCGCGCATCGTCTTCACCATTTCGTACGGCGCGACGAGGTTGTCGACCTTGGACGCGTCGAGCGCGACGCGCCCTTCGCCGGCTTCGATACGCACCCCCATCTGGCCGAGCAGTTTGAGCATCGTGCGCACGTCCTGCAGATCGGGCACGTTCTCCAGATGCACCGGATCGGCGCTCAGCAGACCCGCGCACAGGATCGGCAATGCCGCGTTTTTCGCACCCGAGACGACAACTTCACCGGAGAGCGGGTAGCCACCTTCAATGATGAGTTTATCCATGCCTGTCGGTTCCTGATCGGCCCGGTTCGCGTCCGGACCTGCTTTGTCTGTGTTTGGCGCGCCGCTAGCGGTGTCGCGCCCTTCCTGAGTAATTCGCACTAAATTTCCAGATTACGCGTTCTGCCATTCGGCGGGCGTCAGCGTCTTCATGCTGAGCGCGTGGATTTCTTCGCGCATGCGGTCGCCGAGCGCCGCATACACGAGTTGGTGACGCTGGATCAGGCGCTTGCCTTCGAAGTTCGGCGAGACGATCGTCGCAAAGAAATGCTGACCGTCGCCTTCGACGTCGAGATGCTCGCACGCGAGTCCAGCTGCAATGTACTGTTTGACCTGTTCGGGAGTCGGCAACATGAGAGAAGCTCCTCGTCAGTGGCGCAGCTTGTAGCCGGTAGCGAGCATGCGCATCGCCACAGCGGCCAGCACCACGAAGAAACCGGCGACGATCGCGAGGCTCACCAGCGGGTCGATATCCGACACGCCGAAAAAACCATAGCGAAAGCCGTCGATCATGTAGAAAAACGGATTGAGCCGCGATACTTCGCGCCATACGGGCGGCAGCGTATGCGTCGAGTAGAACACGCCCGACAGGAACGTGAGCGGCATGATCAGAAAGTTCTGGAACGCGGCGAGCTGGTCGAACTTCTCGGCCCAAATGCCGGCGATCAGACCCAGCGTGCCGAGAATCGCCGAGCCGAACATCGCGAACACGATGATGTAGAGCGGCGCGGTGAAGGCGAGCGGCACGAACCAGATCGTCACGATGAACACGCCGAAGCCGACACACAGCCCGCGCGCCACGGCCGCGAGCACGTAGGGCCGCGAACATCTCGTGGTGCGACAGCGGCGGCAGCAGCACGAACACGAGGTTGCCGGTGATCTTCGATTGAATCAGCGACGAAGAACTATTCGCGAACGCGTTCTGCAGCACGCTCATCATCACGAGGCCCGGAATCAGGAAGCTCGTGTATTCGACGCCCGGATAGACCTGCACGTGGCCGCGCAGCGCGTGGCCGAAGATGGTCAGGTAAAGCAGCGCGGTGATGACCGGCGCGAGCACGGTCTGGAAAGACACCTTCCAGAAGCGCAGCAGTTCTTTGTAAAACAGCGTGCTAAATCCACTGTACCCGCTCATGCAAGCCCCTCGATCACTTCTGGACCGTTCATCACCTGAACGAATACGTCTTCGAGGTCGGCCTTGCGGACCTCGATTTCTTCGAATGTACAACCGGCCGCGCGGCATTGCGCGAGGATGCGCTCGACGTCGTCGTAGCTCGTCAGGCGCAGCAGATGCTGGCGGCCATTGCCGTTGCCGGCGCCGCTTTCCGCCTCGAGCGGACGCAGATCGGCGGGCAGCACGCCCTGCGCGAAGCGAACGAACAGTTGCATGCCGGCGAAACGCTGCAGAAGTGTGCTGGTGCGATCGAGCGCGACGACCTCGCCACGGCGCAGCATCGCGATGCGGTCGCACAACGATTCGGCTTCTTCCAGATAGTGCGTGGTCAGCACGATCGTGTGGCCTTCGCGATTCAGGCGCGAGATGAACTTCCACAGCGTCTGGCGCAACTCGACGTCGACACCCGCGGTCGGCTCGTCGAGCACGATCACCGGCGGGCGGTGCACGAGCGCCTGCGCGACCAGCACGCGGCGCTTCATGCCGCCCGACAGCGCGCGCATGTTGGCATCGGCCTTTTCGGTGAGATCGAGATTGGCCATGATCTCGTCGATCCACGCGTCGTTGTTGCGCAGCCCGTAGTAGCCGGACTGGATGCGCAAGGTTTCGCGCACCGTGAAGAACGGATCGAACACGAGCTCCTGCGGCACCACGCCGAGCGCGCGGCGCGCGTTGCGGAAATCGTCGACGACGTCGTGACCGCGCACCGCGATGCTGCCTTCGTCGGCGCGCGCGAGACCCGCGAGTATGCTGATGAGCGTCGTCTTGCCCGCGCCGTTCGGACCGAGCAGTCCGAAGAATTCGCCTTCTTCGACCGCGAGGCTGACGCCCTTGAGCGCCTGCAAGTCCTTGTAGCGCTTCTTGACGTTACGAATTTCTATGGCTGACATGACTATGGGCCGCGTGCGTCGCGGCGCCTGAAGTAGCCCCCAATGGAGCTTGGGGACGCGCAAATGCTGGAAGAAACGGAACCGGGGCCGATTAGGGGGCCAGTTCAACGCCACAAAAAAACGTTTGATTATAGGGCAAAAACTGACACCCCCGGCTTGGCCCGAAGGGAGGAGACGACGCTAGAGGAGCGTCAATGTCGCGCTGACGCAACCATGCTGGAGGCGCCAGAGGAGAGAAGAGTATCGACGCCGTAGGCCTGCGCGAGACTGGCGAGCCCAGCCGGCAGATTGACGATTTCGAACTTGCCGCCGCGCGCCGCCGCGGCCCGCACCCACGCGAGCAGGACGGCGAGCGCCGACGAATCGAATTGCGTGAGCGGCGCGCAATCGACGCCGCCCGCACCCGCCGCGATGCGTTGCAGACCCGCCGCGAGCGCGGCCTTCGCGCTCTCGTGGGTCAGCGTCGTGCCGCTGTCGAAGCGGTTCGCAACCGCGTTCAGCACGTCGCTCACGATTGCTTGCCTGCGGCGAGTTGCTGATTGCGCTGCGTGAGGAACTGGATCAGTCCGTCCACGCCCTTCTGCTGGATCTGCTCGTTGAACTGCTGCTGATACGCCTGGATCAGCCACGCGCCGAGCACGTTGATGTCATACACGCGCCAGCCCTGCGCCGTCTTGTACAGGCGGTAGTCGAGTTCGATCGGCTGGCCGTTGTTCATCACGACCGAGCGCACCACCGTGTCGGTGTCGTCCGGGTTCATGCGGAACGGCTTGTACTGGATCTGCTGGTCGCGCACCTGCGCGAGCGCGCCCGAGTACGTGCGGATCAGCAGCATCTTGAACTGCTCGACCACCTGGTTCTGCTGTTCGGGCGTCGCGGTGCGCCAGTTACGGCCCATCGCGAGCTGGGTGGTGCGGCGGAAGTCCGTGTACGGCAGGATCTTTTCGTTGACGAGCGCCGTGATCTGCTTGATGTCGCCCTGCTGGATCGACTTGTCGCCGCGAATCGCGTCCATCACCTGCTGGGTGACGGTCTTGATCAGCGCGTCGGGCGCGTTGGTGTCGACGGTTTGCGCCGATGCGCCCGCGCTGATGAACGAAAACAACGCGGCAAACAACGGAATCAGGAAGAATTTTTTCATATCGAGCTTTGCCTCAAATATAGTGCAACAGTTTGAACCGACCTTATCACGCGAGTTCGACGGCAATCCATGCGCAAACTGCGAGAGTCGTATCGATCTGTTACGACTGCACGTTCAACGCAATCTTAAGGACGGGAAGTTGAAGCGCGTGGGCGGCACCAACTGACCGGCCGGAATTTGCGTTTCCGGGCCGCCTTTCAGGTCGAGAGGCGGTGTTTCGGCGCCCGACGCGGCCTCCGGTGCCGACGCGCCTTGCGGCGTGCCCACGGCCGCGCCGGATGCGGGAGCCGGCTTGGCCGGCGCACCTGCCGCGCCCGCCTCGCCTTCGTCGTACTTCGGCAGCGGCGCTTCCTCGTCGTAGCTCGGCAGTTCCTGCGGACGCCGGCGGTTATCCGACAACAGATACTGCCGGCGCTGCAGATACGCGTTACGCACGAACGAGTATTTGTCGAGCGCCGCGCCTTCCAGCAGGTTGCTCGCTCCGAGCAGATTCGCGCGCGTGTTGACGATGTTCAGGCCATACAGCGCCCAGCTCAGGCCCGGCGGGTCGACGTAGCTGATCGGGTTCACGTAGTAGTTGCCGAGCGAGCCGACCGCATCGCGCACCGTGCTCGGCCCGAACAGCGGCAGCACCAGATAGGGGCCCGCCGGCACGCCGTAGTGGCCGAGCGTCAGACCGAGGTCGTTGTCGTGCTTCGGGAGCTTCGCGAGCGTCGCGACGTCGAACAGGCCGCCGACGCCGAACAACGTGTTGATCACGATCCGCATGATGTCGGACACGCCGTCGGCGATGCGCAGCTGCAGCAGGTTGTTCGCCGCGATATAGACGTCGCCGATGTTCGAGAAAAAGTTCGTCACGCTGTCGCGAACCGGCTGCGGCGTGACCCAAACGTAGCCCTGCGCAACCGGCTTCAGCGCGTACTGGTCGATCTTGTCGTTGACGGTGAAGATCGTACGGTTCAGCCCTTCGAACGGGTCGCCCTTGGTAGGCGTCTGCACGGTCGTGCAACCGGCGAGCAGCGCAGCCGCCACGGCGACCTTGCCTAACTGTAGGACGCGCGCGCCGCTGCGCGGGGTCTGCAGTGTCGTCTGCATCTAATTCTCCTTGTTGGCCTTACTGGCCGGCAGCGCCGGAGGCCGGCGCGCCCGGCGCCGGTGCAGGGGCGGATGCGGCGGGCTTCGCCGCGCCGGAATCCGCGGCTTTGCTATACAGGAACTGGCCGATCAGGTTTTCCAGCACGATCGCCGATTGCGTCATCGAGATCGTATCGCCGGCCTTCAACATTTCCGAGTCGCCCCCCGGCTCGAGCCCGATGTACTGCTCGCCGAGCAGACCCGAGGTCAGGATCTTCGCCGAAGTGTCCCTCGGAAACTGATATTGCTTGTCGATATCGATCGTGACGAGCGCCTGGTAGGCGTTGCTGTCGAAGCCGATCGACGCGACCCGGCCGACCGTCACGCCAGCGCTCTTCACCGGCGCGCGTGGCTTCAGCCCGCCGATGTTGTCGAACTTGAGCTTGACCGGGTAGGTTGCCTGGAACGACAACGAGCTCATATTGCCCGCCTTCAGCGCAAGAAACAGCAACGCCACGAAACCCAGCACCACGAACAGGCCGACCCAGAAGTCGAGAACATTCTTTTTCATCGTCATCCCAAAGTGAATCCGCCGCGCCGCCGCCACCTCCCGCCGTGCGCGGCGCATCATGCACCGCCGGCGGCCGGCATGCTGCGCGGTCTTAGCTGAACATTAGTGCGGTCAGCAGGAAATCGAGCCCGAGCACCGCGAGCGACGCGTACACGACCGTGCGGGTCGTCGCGCGCGACACGCCTTCCGGCGTCGGCTTCGCCTCGTAGCCCTGAAACAGCGCGACGAAGGTCACCGCGAGGCCGAACACCACGCTCTTGACGACCCCGGCGCCGACATCGCGCCACACGTCGACGCCGCTTTGCATCTGCGACCAGAACGCGCCGGCATCGACGCCGATCAGCAGCACGCCCACCACGTAACCGCCCAGAACGCCGACCGCGCTGAAGATCGCGGCGAGGATCGGCATCGACACGATGCCGGCCCACAGGCGCGGCGCGATCACGACCTTGACCGGATCGACGGCCATCATTTCCATCGCGGTGAGCTGCTCGCCCGCCTTCATCAGGCCGATTTCGGCGGTCAGCGACGTGCCCGCGCGCCCGGCGAACAGCAGCGCGGTCACGACCGGCCCGAGTTCGCGCACGAGCGACAGCGCGACCAGCAACCCGAGCGCCTGCTCGGAGCCATAACGGTTCAGCGTGTAATAGCCCTGCAACCCGAGCACGAAACCAACGAACAGCCCCGACACCGCGATGATCACTAGCGAATAATTACCGACGAAGTGGATCTGCTTCGTGACAAGACGCGGGCGGCGCAGCAGCGGGAAAAATTCGAGCACGAGCCGCAGGAAGAAGCGCGTCGCGTAGCCGGCGGTGCCGAGCCCGGTGATGACCGAGCGACCGATCGAACTGATCATGACTGGCCTCCGCCGATGCCGAAGTCCGCCGCGAGCGGCGTCTGCGCCGGATAGTGGAATCTGAACGGGCCGTCCGGCGCGCCGTCGATGAACTGCCGCACGGTCGGATCGGTCGACGCGCGCAGTTCGTCGGGCGTGCCCTCGGCAAGCACACCGCCGTTGGACAGGAAGTACACGTAGTCGGCGATCGCGAATGATTCCGGCACGTCATGCGTGACGAGAATCGACGTGGCGCCGAGCGCCCGGTTCAGCGTGCGGATCAGGTTCGCGGTGATGCCGAGCGAGATTGGGTCGAGACCGGCGAACGGCTCGTCGTACATCATCAGTTCGGGGTCGAGCGCGATTGCGCGCGCGAGCGCCACGCGCCGCGCCATGCCGCCGGAAATCTCGGACGGCAGCAGGTCGCGCGCGCCGCGCAGGCCGACCGCGTTGAGCTTCATCAGCACGAGGTCGCGCAGCAGTTCTTCGGGGAGATCGGTGTGCTCGCGTAGCGAGAAGGCGACGTTTTCGAACACCGTCATGTCGGTGAACAGCGCGCCGAACTGGAACAGCATGCCCATCTTGCGGCGCAGCCCGTAAAGGCCTTCGCGCGTCTGCTCGCCGATGTCCTGGCCGTGGAACAGCACCTGGCCGCGCTGGGCGCGCACGAGGCCGCCGATCAGCCGCAGCACCGTGGTCTTGCCGCAACCCGAGCCGCCCATGACCGCGACGACCTGACCGCGACGAAAGCGCAGATTCAGATTCGACAGGACGAGCCGGTCGCCGTAACCGAAGTCGACGTCGCGCAGCTCGAGTAAGGTCTCGGGATAGAAAAGCACCAAACTGACGATCCTTTTACAGGGAAGGCCGAATTATAGGGCCATCGTGCAAAAGCTGCCGTGAGGTGCCCCGTTCCTTGACTATGCCTGACGATTATTGCGTAAACATGTGTTGCAGCGCAGAAACAGCGGCGGCCGGGTCGGTCGCTTCCGTCACCGCGCGCACCACGGCCGCGCAGCCGACACCGGTCGCGAGCACGTCAGGCAGCACCTGCAGATCGATCCCGCCGACCGCGACGAGCGGCACCACGCCGTCGAGCAGCCGCACATAGCGTGCGAGGCGGCGCAAGCCCTGCGGCGCGGTCGGCATCACTTTGGTGGTGGTCGGGAACACGGCGCCCAACGCAATATAGCTCGGACGGAAATGCAGCGCCTTCAGCATCTCGTAGAAGCCGTGAGTCGACAGACCGAGCCGGATGCCCGCGTCGGCCAGCGCGGACAGGTCCGCCGTATGCACGTCTTCCTGGCCGAGATGTACGCCGTACGCGCCCGCCTCGAGCGCCGCCTGCCAGTGATCGTTGATGAACACCTGCGCGTCGTGCGCGCGGCCGGCCGCCACGCAGCGCGCGATTTCGCGCTTCAGCTCGTCGGCGGGTTCGGCCGACTTGCGGCGCAACTGCACCGTCTTCACGCCGAAGCCGACCACCCGTTCGACCCAGTCCGCGGTCGGCAACACCGGATACAGGCCGAGCCTTGCCGGGCAGCGCGGGAACGCCTTGGCGGGTGCCGCCGGCAGGTCGATAAGGCGCGGAAAGCGAGCGAGGTCGGCCGGGAAAGCATCGTCGGCGCGGGTCTCGTCGCCATCGCGCCACGCGAGCGCGAGCACCAGCGCGTCGTGCGGATCGAAACCGCAGTCGAGGAACGCGGCAAGCGCGGGAATCCAGTCTTCCGCCAGATGGCCTTCGAGGCCGTACTTCTCGCCGCCCAGATGCAGCGTCGCGCGGTTTTCCGCGGCGACGATCACGCCCGCACCCCGCGTCAGCCAGCGCGCGATTTGCTCGCCGCGCTGCTGTGCGTCGGCGGTCACGATCAGGTCGCCACCGTTCGGTTCGTCGGGTGCGATCAGGCAGATGCGCCACGGCGCGTGCGTCAGCGGCCAGTCGCCGAGACGTGCGCGGATGCGCTCGGCGGCTTCGATGAGTTCGTCGGCCGTCGGCCAGAACAGATCGCGGTCCTTCAGCGTCAACGACTGAGTCATGCGGCCCCCCCATCCTGATGCCAGAACGGCATGCCGACCACCGGCGTGCTCGCGTGCGCGCTCTCGCGCTCGGCCATCGGGCCCGCGAGATACGCTTGCCGACCCGCCTCGACGCCCAGCGCGAATGCGCGCGCCATCGCGTCGGGGTGCGTCGCCTGCGACACTGCCGTGTTCAGCAGCACGCCGTCGAAGCCCCACTCCATCACCTGGGCCGCATGCGACGGCACGCCGAGCCCGGCATCGACGATCAGCGGCACGTCCGGCAACCGCTCGCGCAACACGCGCAGCCCGTATGGATTGATCACGCCCTTGCCGGTGCCGATCGGCGCGCCCCACGGCATCAGCGCCTCGCAGCCGGCGTCGAGCAGACGGCGGCCGATCACCAGATCTTCGGTGCAGTACGGCAGCACCTTGAAGCCATCCTTGACGAGCCGCGCGGCGGCTTCGATCAGGCCGACCGGGTCGGGCTGCAGTGTGTAGTCGTCGCCGATCAGTTCGAGCTTGATCCACTCGGTCTCGAAGATTTCGCGCGCCATGTGCGCGGTCGTCACCGCTTCACCGACGCTCAGGCAACCTGCCGTGTTCGGCAAGAGCGGCACGCCATGGCGCTTGAGCAGATCGAAGAAGCCGGCTTCGGCGTGGCCCTCGTTCATCTGACGGCGCAGCGCGACCGTCACCATGCCGGGGCGCGCGGCGTCGATCGAATCGGACAGCGATTGCAGCGACGGATAGCGCGATGTGCCGAGCAGCACGCGGCTTGCAAAAGTTTGACCGTATAGCGTCAGCGCGTCGGCGGTCTCGTGAGAAGTCATTTGCATCATCCTGGTTTGCCCTCGCGGCTAGAACCGACCGCGTTGCGGCAATGGGTTTTCGGCGACGGTTGTTGCGTTCGGTAAGCGACAGGCTGGCGCGGTCGCGCTCAGCCGCCCGCGACCGGCTGCACGACGTCGAGCCGGTCGCCCGTTTGCAACGCGCGCGCCGCATGCTGCGCACGCGCGACGAAATCGCCGTTGAGCGCGACCGCGAACGGCGGACGTGCGCCAAAGGCGGCGAGCGCATCGGCGACAGTCGCGCCCTCGGGCAGCGACAACGGCTTCTGATTGATATGAATGTCCATGGTGTTCGAATACGGTTCAATCGATGGCGCAAGCGGCATCGCGCGCGGCACGTTGGCCGCTACGCTCGGGCCGGCTCGCGCGCGAAATGCTGCTGGAACAGCTCGCTCCAGCGTGAGTCGCGCCGCCAGCCGGCGAATGCGTCGGCATCACCGACGCGGCCGTCGAGCAGCGCGCTCGCGAAGCGCACGGCTTCGTCGGCGACTTCGGGCGCGATCATGTAGCCGTGCCGGTACAGGCCGTTCACGCGCAGCGTGCGCGCGCCGTCCCACAGCAGCGCGGGACGATGATCGGGCAAGGTCGGCCGGCACTGCGAATTCAGCTCGAGAATGCGCGCCTCGCCGAAGCCCGGGTGCACCGAAAACGCCGCGCTCAGCAACTCGAGCGCCGAACGCACGCTGACGGGCGACATGTCCTCGCCCTCCACCTCGGTCGCGCCGATCACGTAGAGGCCGTTCTGCTTCGGCGCGATATACAGCGGGTAACGCGGATGCAGTAGCCGCACCGGGCGCGTCAGCTGCAGGTGAGGCGCATGCACGCGCGCAACTTCGCCGCGGATGCCGCGCAGCGTCGGCAGCACCGGCTTCGCGCCGAGCCCGCGGCAATCGATGGTGATGCCGGCCTCGGGCAGCGATGCGTCCTCGATCGGCGTGTTCCAGTGCGTGTCGACGCCGCGCTCGGCAAGCCCGGCCGCGAGCGCGGACAGCACCTGGCGGTTGTCGAGCTGGCCTTCTCGCGGCAGCAGCCAGCCTTGGCTGAAGCGGCCGGCCAACGCGGGTTCGGCGGCGCCGAGCTGCGCGCCCGCCAACGCGACGAAGCCGCCGTCGAGCAACTCGGCCGGCGCGTTCGCACGCACGCGCCGCTCGAATAGCGGCGCCTCGGTGCGATCCGCGTGATGCCAGACGACGAGCGTGCCGTTGCGCTGGAAAAACACCGGCTCCGGCAGTTCGGCAAGCACGCGCGGCCAGCTTTCGAGCGAACTCCCGCCAAGCCGCGTGATCAGCAGCTCGGCGCTCGCGGCCTCTGCCAGCGGTGCGAGCATCGCGGCGGCGACCCACGCGGCAGCCTGCGAACCGGTGGCATCGCCGCGCTCGTAGAGCGCCACGCGATGCCCGTCGCCAGCGAGGCGCCACGCGACCAGCCGGCCGCACAGGCCGCCGCCGAGCACGGCGAAATCGGGTCGGGCGGGACGGTTCATCGCGCGCGCTCCGTTCGACTGCGGTGGGCAAAACCAAGACGGCACGGCTCGCCCGAGGCGGCGTGACGAAGGGAAAAATGCATGTCTGAAGAATAGGCGGTCATCGAGTCCTTTCCGTACGGCCAAAAAACGCACGTACCCAGGACGAAACCGGCGGGTGAAGCCGGCCGGTCACGACGTGCACATGTGAGCTGCGCTCGCCGCCCGGCGGGGAATGGAAGACGGTTGCTTCCGGAAACTTCCCGCGCCGGTATTACCCGGATCGGGTGCAAAGGGTCTCTCTCAGCCTCGCCGTCCCGGCATGAAAGTCATGCCGCCTGTGGGCGAAGCACCCCTGTTTCGTCGCAGGTCATTAGACCATAAAAGGCGCGGCGCCCGCAAACCAGCGCTCCGCGGTCGCCACCCCAATTTTGATCTGGCACCGTCTGTCGAGATGCCGGTGCGAAGCGGCCCGGCGCTCTGGCACAATGCCGTGACCGGTGCCGCAAAAACGCGGCGCGCGCGGCGCTCGTGGCCGCATGCGTGGCGGCGGCACCCCAGCGGATGCCGGCCCCGAAAATTAATTTTCGCTTAAGGGCGTCACGCCAGAATCGGGCGCCCGTCCGGACTCGCGTTCATCGAGCGTGATGGCGCGATGCCCGGCCAGGTATCGCAGACCCGCGGCAGCCACGCCCTCGCAAAGGAGCCTGCTGTTCGCGGGATCGCCCGACATGGGTCAACCAGATCGGACCCGTACGCCGGAATGGCACTTCGGGTCAGCACTTCATCAGGACGCTCATGACACCACATACTTCCGCCAGCCCCGCGCTGCCGCCCGACGAAACGGTCTCCGCGTGGACCCTGATCAAGCCCTACTGGGTTTCCGAGGAACGAGGCATCGCGTGGGGGCTGCTCGTCACGATCATCGTGATGAACCTGCTCGTCGTCTGGATCAACGTGCGCCTGAATAGCTGGAGCAGGGACTTCTACAACGCGCTGCAGGCGAAGAACGTCCACGACTTCCCGCACCTGCTGATGATCTTTACCGGACTCGCGTTCGGTTTCATCATCCTTGCCGTGTATGGACGCTATCTGCGCCAGATGCTCGGCTTCCGCTGGCGCCAGTGGCTGACCACCCGCTACCTGAACGAGTGGCTCAACGACAGCGCGTTCTACCGCATCGAGCGCGACCGCCTCGCCGACAACCCCGACCAGCGGATCAGCGACGACCTGCAGTCGTTCGCGACCACCACGCTGTCGCTGACGCTCGATCTGCTGTCGACCGTCGTCACGCTCGTGTCGTTCATCACGATCCTGTGGTCGCTCGCGGGCGCGTTGAGCATCTCGCTCGGCGGCATGCCGCTGCAGATCCCCGGCTACATGGTGTGGGCCGCCGCGCTGTATGCGGTGGTCGGCTCGCTCATCACGCAGAAGGTCGGCCATCCGCTCGTGTCGATCAACTATCAGGCGCAGAAAGTCGAGGCCGATTTCCGTTTCGGCTTGATCCGGCTGCGTGAGAACGCCGAGCAGATCGCGTTCTACAACGGCATGGAAACCGAGAAGACGAACGCGCGCACGCTGTTCGGCCGCATCCGCGACAACTGGTGGCAGGTAATGAAGTACACGAAGCGCCTGACCTTCGTGCTGAGCTTCTACGGCCAGATCGCGATCATTTTCCCGATCGTCGTCGCCTCGCCGCGCTACTTCGCGGGCGCATTCACGTTCGGCGTGCTGATGCAGATTTCGAGCGCGTTCGGCACGGTCAGCGATTCGTTCTCGTGGTTCATCAACAGTTATACGAGCCTCGTCGAATGGCGCGCGACCGTGAACCGGTTGCGCGAATTCAAGCGCGTCGTGCATTCGCCGCGTCTGAAGGAATCGGTGTCGCCGGCCACGGAACATGGCGGCATCAATCTGCATTTCGTCGACAGCAACACGCTTACCACCGACAGCCTCCAGCTCGCGCTGCCCAATGGCAACCCACTGTCGCGCATCCGCGATATCGCGATCCAGCCGGGCTCGCGCTGGCTCGTGCGCGGTCCGTCGGGCGCCGGCAAGAGCACGCTGATGCGCGCGCTCGCGGGCCTGTGGCCCTTCGGCGATGGCTCGATCGACGCACCGGTCAACGCGCGCATGATGTTCATCCCGCAGGTCAGCTACATGCCGATCGGCACGCTGAAGGCGGCGCTCGCGTATCCGTCGGCGGCGGACACCTATGGCGACGACGAATGCCGCGACGCGCTCATCACCTGCCATCTGTCGGAATACGCGGACCGTCTGCAGGAAACGGCGCACTGGACTCGCGTGCTGTCGCCGGGTGAGCAGCAGCGCTTTGCCGCCGCGCGAGTGCTGCTGCACAAGCCGGACTACCTGTTCCTCGACGAAGCGACCAGCGCGCTCGACGCGGAAAACGAGGCGCGGCTCTATCGGCTGTTCACCGAGCGGTTGCCGAAGGCTGCGATCGTCAGCGTCGCGCATCGCGAATCGCTCGCAGCGTTCCATGACGAAACGCTCGACGTCGAGCGTTCTGTCGAAGCGGTAGCGGCGTGAGCGACGCGAGCGGCGCTCACGTCAGCGAAGCGCACGGCGCCGCCGCTCGCGTCGTGCTGATCACCGGCGCCGGTTCCGGCATCGGCGCGGCGCTCGCACGGCGCCTCGCGGCGCCGCATACGTCGTTGATGCTGCACGCGCGCGGCGCAGACGACGCCTCCCGTCGACGGCTCGTGCAGGTTGCCGCCGACTGCACGGCAAGCGGCGCACGCTGCGCGACCGTGTTCGGCGACCTCGCCGAGCGCGGCGCGGCGGAGCACGTGATCCATCAGACGCTTGCGAGCTTCGGCGCACTCGATCAACTGGTCGCGAACGCCGGCCATGCGCAGCGCCAAACGCTGGCCGCGCTCGATCCCGACACCTTCGGCGCCGCCTTCGCCGCGATGCCAGCCGCCTTCGCCGCGCTCGTGCGGCGCGCGATGCCCGCGCTCGAAACATCGAAGCGCGGTCGCGTGGTCGCCTTGAGTTCGTTCGTCGCGCATCGCTATCGCGCGGATGCGCCATTCGCCGCGACGGCGGCCGCGAAAGCGGCACTCGAAGCGCTTGCGAAAACGGCGGCCGCGGAGCTCGCGCCGCTCGGCGTGACCGTCAATTGCGTGGCGCCGGGCTACACGCGCAAGGATCGCGGCCCAAGCGCCGACAACGCGGCCGTGTGGGCGCACGCCGCCGAAGCCACGCCGCTCGGTCATGTTGCCGAACCGGACGACGTCGCCGCGCTGATCGCATTCCTGCTGTCCGACGCGGCACGCCACCACATCACCGGCCAGGTGATTCACATCGATGGCGGCTTGACGCTCGGTTAAGCCTCGCCTGCGCGCCGGCACCTCCGGACGCAACATCCGGAAAGACACGAGAAGAGTTCGAAAGCATTTGCGGAGCGCGCAAGCTGTTCCGCGCTTTGAAAATGCCTGCGAGCAGCGACGATAGTCGTACGGGCCGCGCCATGCGCCGGCCTTCGTTGATGTCAGTCACGTCTTTCATCGCAACCGCTCTTCGGACTCCTCGCCCATGTCATTCGCTCGCCGTGTTTCACCTTTGCTCCCGTCTTTGCTCCCGCGCATCGCGCTCGCCTGCGGCGCGGCGCTGCTGCTCACGAACGCCGTCGATGCCGCGCAAACGACCGTGCCGAACCAACCCGCCGATATCTGCGCGGCGCTCACGCACATCGTCGATGCGAGCGATTTCCGGCGACTGCCAAACGAGACCGCCGCGCAACTGCCGGGCGTATCCAATACGGACGATTGCCGCGCCAGCCCGCACGCGTACGACTGCCACTGGCGCGCGCACTGGCAAGCCGACGGCGTCATCAACGATCCGCTCGAAGAACTCGGCGCCGACATCGCCGCCTGCTTTCCGCGCGTCGTGCACGACGTCAACACACCCGTGCGCCAGCATTTCGTCGTGACCACCGACGCCCGTCGCGTGAACGTCACCGCGAGCGTGCAAGGTCAGAACGAACTGCGACTGCGCGTGACGCGATGAGCGCGCGGCCGTCGCTGCTTTTGATGCTCCATCGCACTTCGTGACCGGGATCGGGCGCTGCCTCATGACCTCGTCGCCGACCGTGCGCGCGCCAGCGGCAACCAGGCATTCGCGCCTGTGTCCGGTCGCCTCGCTGATATGCCGGCGTCGTTGCGCCCTCGCCGCCTTCGCCGCGACGCTGACGCTCGCGCTCGACGGCTGCGCCTGGACGCTGATCCAGGCCGCCGACGCCACCGGCTCCGTCATCCCGGCCGGCTACGCGATCGCGTCGAACTACTCGTCGCCGACCTTCGTCAACGGGCGCCCCGCGGATTTGCAGCACCTCTGCATCGAAGTGAACCCGACGGTGTCGGTCGGCGATTTCGTGCCGGCGCTGCAGTTCGCGCTCGAGCGGCGCGGTATTCGTTCGGACGTCTACAATCCGGGCACCTCGCCGGCCGGCTGCGAAGCGCGGCTCGTCTACAACGCCGCGATCGACTATGGCCACCGCTCGTTCAGCGACGAATCGATCCAGTACCTGTCGATCATCGATCTGACGCTGATCCAGAGCGGCCGCATTCTGGTCACCGCGCGCTATCAGACCGGCGGCCTGAACACCGACCGTTTTTCGTCGGCCTCGGTCAAGCTCGGCGGACTGATCGAGCGGATGGTGGTCGATCGGACCGATTTCCCGCGTCAAGCGCAGCAACGGCAGACCCTGCAAACCTCGCTGGCCTTCCCGCCGCCCCACTGAGTGCTCGCGGCTTTGCTTTCGCTTGCAGCGCCTTACACGGGAAAGGATTGGAAAGCGGTATACGCTTTGCGCGGCCCGTGCGCATCACTAAGATGACCTGAATGAACCAGACCATCCTGATCGTCGATGACGATCCCGTCGTACGCGAGCTCGTCAGCGAATATCTGCACGGCCGCGGCTTAAAGGTCGCCATGCTGGAAAATGGCTTGGCGTTGCAGCGCAGATTGCAGCAGGAGCGTCCCGCGCTCGTCGTGCTCGACATCAAGATGCCGGAGCTCGACGGCATCAGCGCGCTGCGCGCCTTGCGTGTCGCCGGCGACGACATTCCCGTGATCCTGCTGACCGCGCGCGCCGATCCAATCGATCGCGTGATCGGCCTCGAACTCGGCGCCGACGATTATCTCGGCAAGCCTTTCGAACCGAGCGAGCTCGTCGCGCGGATTCGCACCGTGCTGCGGCGTCGCGGCTCGATCGCGCCGGGCGCGCCCGAACAGCGCGCGCCCTATCATTTCGGCCGCTTCGACGTGAACTTCCCCGCGCGCGAACTGCGCCGCGACGGCGAACGCATCACGCTGCGTTCGAGCGAATTCGCGATGCTGAAAGTGTTCGTCACGCACGCGATGACCGTGCTCACGCGTGCGCAGCTGCTCGAAAAACTGCACGGCAATAGCGAAGCGCATCGCAATCGCAGTCTCGACGTATCGATCTGGCGCTTGCGTCGATTGATCGAAGTGGACCCGTCGGAACCGCGCTACGTGCAGACCGTGTGGGGACGCGGCTACGTGTTCGTGCCGGACGGCGAGATCGGCGCGGCCGAACGCGGGCTTGCGCCGCCGCTCGGTTAGCGGCGCCTGATGGTCGAAGCCGGTTGATGCCGCCCACGCGTCGCACGTAACGCGCGGCGCGGTGTCGCGCGCATCGCGCTGACCCGGCTGACGGTCAAAACGTCAGCACACTCAGAAACATCCTCTGCAGCCAGCCCATCGTCGTCGCATCGTTGACCATGCCGAGGCCCGCCTGCTCGATGCGCGCGTTCGCGACCTTGCTCGACGCGACGTAATTGCCTGCTTCGATGTCCTTGGGATTGACGATACCCGAGAGTCGAAGACGGTCGCGGGTCCCGCTCATCGCGATCACCTTCTCGCCTGACACGACGAGATTGCCGCCCGACACCGTGCCGATCACGGTCACGGCTAGCGTGCCCGTCATGTCGCTGATGTCGCTCAGATTGCCCTGCCCTTTGTAGTCGGTGCTGGCGGAGCCGATGTTGAACAGTTTGGCGAGTCGCGCGGCGGCATTCGTCGATTGATCCGCGGCAGTCGCGGTGATGCTGCTCGTGCGGTTCGCCGACGCGCTCGCGCTGTTGTTGCCGCTATACGATTCCGACAGCCGGATCGTCAGCACGTCGCCGACGTGCTGCGCGCGCGGCGTCTCATACAGCAGCAGCGGCGTGCCGGCCTGATAGATCGCGCCTTGCGTGTTGACGTTCAACGGTGCGGACGCGAGCGGCGGCGCCATCGGCGTTTCGACGATCGACCTGGTCTGCGCGCTCGAACAGGCCGCGAGACAGCTCGCGGCGCCGAGCACGAGGGTGAGACGTAGCGCGGTCATGCTGGCTCCGTGGCGGAAAGGATGAAAGGAGTCGAAGTGAGGCGGCCTATCCGGACACCGCCCGGTTTCGGCGTTGGGATCGCACCGGTAATCAGGGTTGCCTGGCAATCGTCAGCCCGCGTCGGCGCCGCTCGCCTGCCACTGCCGCACGACCGCTTTCATCCACGCATCCGAGCCCTTCAGCAGATACGTGAGCGTGCCGTTGCGGCTGCCGGGCAGAAAGCACAGCGTGATCGAACTCACCGCGTTCTCCCATACGTACATCGGCATCGCGCCCGGCGCCGCCGCGTTGCGGGTCGCGAGACGCGGCGGCCCGTAACGATCCTCGAGCGCGACGCGCAGATCCTCCGCGGTCAGTTCGTCGATCACGAACGACATCTCATAGAGACGCAGCGCGCCCTGCCCGTCGATGCGCGCGAAGCGCATCACGTGTTCGAGCGCCGGCGCACCATCGACCACGGCCTGCGACACCGCCCAGCGTTCATCATCGCGATGCGCCCAGCGGCACGCGACGCTCAGGCTATCGTGCGACTTCAGCCGCATGCCGAGCGCTCCGGCCTGCACGTCCGTCTCGCAGATCGGCACGCTGCCGACCGGCGTCGCGCGCACGGTCGAGCCCGCGCGGAATTCGTCGATCGTGATGCCGAGCGCGACGCCGCGAAACGAAAACGGCGCGTCCGGCGAGCGCCGCCGCGTGTCGGTGACGACGCTATTCGATGCCGCGCTGGCCGCCTTCGCACTGCGCGCGACGAGCTGTGCATGCGCGGCGCACGACAGCACGCCGCCGAGCAGCATCAGTGCACCAACCATCCGGGTGAGCGTCATGATTCAATCGATCGCGGAAGCGCACATGTCGAAAGGCGTCGCCGCCGCATGGCCGACGACCGGCAGCACTTTCAGGGTCGCCGCCGTGACCCGGCACGGCAGCGCCGCGGCGCCGCAGCCGCCGAGCGGCAACAGCAGCGCGCCGGCAACGAGCCACGCCACGGCGCGCCGCCGCTGCTCAGTAGTTCTGGATAACGGCACGCGGACCTCGCCGACTCACGCAGTCGTGTTGACCAGATGGCCGATGAGCCCCGTGCCCGGCGCAGGCAGTGCAGGCTGCCCGAGCCCGGCGCTCTGCTGCGATTTCGCCGCTGCGCCCGTGGAGCTTGAACTGGCGGATTTCTCCGTGGCCGGCTTATTCGCCAGCGAGGAGAAAGGCGTGGAACTGAGCGTATTGTGGATCGTCATGATGGACCTCGCGAAGGTGCGCATCGCGCACCGGTGTCGGTTGAACGCCGCGTGCCGTCGTCCGAGGCAGCGGGCCTCGTTCGGCGTGCGGCGCGACTTGCTGCGGAACGAATCATCGCGCCGCGCGGGTGCCGACGATGGGCGAAGCAAAGCACGCTTTCGCGCGGTTGTTACGATCCGTTCCCGGGGCTTGCGAGGGCTTTCGAGTGCTTGCCAACCGTTGTCATCGCGTGCCTGTCGTCGCGCAGAGCCGGATCAGGCAGTGCTAAAGTAAGCGCTGAACCTTCGCTGATCAGCCCCGGCGCGAGCCCGCCAGCACCGAGCGGCACACAGTAAGCGTTGGTAAGGAAATGCCCGGTCGCGCGTTGGGCGGGCCAGTCTAGAATTTCGCCATGAATCCACAGGTCCTTATCATCGACGACGATCCGGTCGTACGCGATCTGCTTTGCAAGTTTCTGCAGTCGAACGGCTTCGATGCGTCCGTGCTGCATGACGGCACCCATTTGCAGCGTCGTCTCGAGCGTGAGCGGCCGTCGGTCGTCGTGCTCGACATCATGATGCCGAACACCGACGGCCTGCGCGCGCTCACCGCGTTGCGCGCCGCCGGCGACGACATCCCGGTGATCTTCGTGACCGCGCGCGGCACGGTGGCCGACCGCATCGTCGGCCTGTCGCTCGGGGCGGACGACTATCTGACCAAGCCCTTCGATCCGCGCGAACTGCTCGTGCGGATCCAGACCGTGTTGCGCCGGCGCGGGCCGTCCACCACGAGCGCGCCCGAAGCACGCAAGCGCTATCGCTTCGGTCCATTCGAACTGGACTTCGCCACGCGCTCGCTGACCCGCGACGACGCCAAGCTGCCGCTGCGCGACAGCGAATTCGCGCTGCTGAAGATCTTCGTCAACAATCCGTACAAGGTGCTGTCGCGCGTGCTGATTCACGATCTGGTGCATCGCGACAACCTCGCGTTCCGCGACCGTAGCCTCGACGTACCGATCTGGCGCCTGCGCCGCGTGATCGAGGACGACCCGTCGAACCCGTGCTACGTGCAAACGGTGCGCGGCAAGGGCTACGTGTTCGTGCCCGACGCCAACGGCACACCCTTCGAGGACGGGGCCGCCCCGAGCGCATGAGAAATCCGCTGAACACGCTGTTCGGCAGAATGGCGTTGCTGTCGGCGGCGGTGCTGTTCGCGATTCAGGCGAGTTGGTTCGTGCTGGTGACGATGCAGCCGCCGCGCCATGAAATCGACGGCTTCGCGCGCGGGATTCTGCTCGTGCTGCAGGCGATCAACGGCGAGCCGATCAAGGGCGCCGCGCTCGCGCCGGCGATGCGCGTGCATCTGGTGCCCACCTGGAACATGCCGACCAGCGTGCATCTGCGCGAGCCGCACGAGCATATGGTGGTCGAACTGAGCCGGCACCTGCGTGAGAACCTGCCGGCCGGCACGCAGATCGCCGTCGACGATCTGCGTCCGCCGCAACTGTGGGTGCTGGTCCCGGGCAAGTCGAACTGGGTCGTCGTGCCGGTCGACCTGCCGCCGCCGCCGCGTTTTCTGATCGAATCGGTGTCGATGCTGGTCGCCGGGCTGATCCTGTCGTTGTTCGCGGTGTGGCAGATGCAACGGCCGTTGTCGCGCGTGGCCGATGCGTCGCGCGCGTTCGGCTCGGGCGGCCGGCCCGAACCCGTGCCGGTGCAGGGCCCGCGCGAGCTGCGTGACCTGATCGGCTCATTCAACGACATGATGCGGCGCCTGAACGAAGCCGGCGACGACCAGGCGGTGATGCTCGCCGGCGTCGCGCACGATCTGAAGGCGCCGCTCACGCGCCTGAAGCTGCGCGCAAGCGTGCTGGTCGACGAAAACGAGCGCGCGGGCCTGATCCGCGACGTCGATTCCCTGACCAACATCGTCCAGCAGTTCCTCGAATTCGCGGGCCAATCGGCGGACGCCGGACCGCCCGTCGAAGTCGACGAGTTCTTGCGCGAGCAGTTTTCCTCGGGCGATTACGCGGAGGCCGCTGAAACCGCCGAAGCGGCGGACCCCGCCGAAACCCCGCTGTTCGCGCTCGATCTGCGCGCCGGCCCCTCGTTCACGCTGCCGCGCACGCTGCTCGACCGGCTGGTGACGAACCTCGTCGACAACGCGCTCGAACACGGCATGCCGCCGGTGGAAATCTCGACCGCGTGCAACGACCGTCATTGGACGATCAGCGTGCGCGACCACGGCGCCGGCATTCCCGACGACCGCATTGCCGCGGCGATGAAGCCGTTCGTGCGGCTCGACGCCGCGCGCGGCGGCGAAGGCCATTGCGGGCTCGGTCTCGCGATCGTCGCGCGGCTCGCACACGATCGCGGTGGACGCTGCTTCGTGCGCAATCACGCGCAGGGGGGGCTCGAAGTAAGGATGGAATTGCCGGTGGACCCGGCGCTGTCTTAAGGATGCTCGCAGGCAAACGCGGCGCGGACCGGACACTTACCTGCCCTTACCGCATCGACTGTCGCGCGGGTTGCGGCCTTATAGTCGCCCTCGGCAACCTCGATGCAGCCCTTCCCGGTCCGCTCGCACCTCTGCGGCGGACTTTTTTTTTTGCGCTGCAGGAAGGCCAACAAAGCGCGCCAGCGAAGCGCGTCAATGCACGAGCCGATTGCGCAGCGCGTCGACCGTCGCCGTGGAAAGACCGAGGCCTTGTGTCAGGTAGCTCGCCATCGTGCCGTAGCTCGCCTGCACCTGGTCGAAGCCCGCCTGCAGATAATTCTCGTCGACGTCGAGCAACGGCGCTCTCGCCGTCGCAATGGCCGCGCCTTCCTGCGCGCGCAGTGTGGTGGTTTGCGCTGCGATCGATGGCGCGAGATAGACGTTGCTGAGCAGGTAGTCCTGCATGATCACGTCGAGCGGAACGTTGGCGATGCTGAGCAGCAGCGCCGCGACCCAGCCCGCGCGATCCTTGCCCGCGTTCGAGTGGAATAGCTGCGCGCCCGTGCCGTCGGCGAGCGCGCCGAGCAACGCGCCATAGGCGGCTCGCTGCGGGCCGCCCGTCACATACCCGCGCGCTTGCGCCTGCATGAACGCGACGGCGTCGACGGGAGAATCGACCGGGGGTGCGACGAAGTCGTTCATGCCGAGAACGTTCAGCGTCGAGGATGTCGCGCCGCTCGGCAGCACGTCGGCGATGCGTGCGATTTCGGCGGGCGTGCGCAGGTCATAGACCGACACGATACCGAGCTTGTCGAGCGTCGCCGTGTCGGTGCCGCTCAGCGTCAGCGCGTTCGCGCGATAGAACACGCCGCGCCGCATCTGTTTGCCGTCGACGGTCAGATAGCCGGCACCCGCGCCGCCGACATCGCGGAAGTTGCTGACCGACACGAGCCGGGGCGTAGCCGGCTGATCGGCTTCGAGACTACCGCCGCAGGCGGACAGCAGCGTGCTGCCGAAACCCGCGGCCAGCATCGCACCGGCCGAACCCCTCAGAAAGCGTCGCCGCGCCGCCGACGCTTCGCCGGGCATGCCGCGCTCCACGGGCACGGTCGTGCTCGCAAGGGCGCGGATAGGCGAACGGTTTTTCGCGGTAACGGACATCGGGGCGACAGGTGTATAGGAGGATTGCGTGGGGCAGCCGGGGCTGCAGACGCAGTTTAACGTTGACCAAGAAGTTTTGCGCTACATCGTAGGGGATAGTAAGAAAAAAGAGGGTGCGGTTGGCCCACTGATTTCCGTTCCCTTGCGGTGCCTTATCGGTCGTTACCGCGCGCACGCCCTTTTTGACCCCAACTGGCCTCACGACGCCGCATCCCCGTAGAATACGGACACCCACCCATCCGGCCCCCGCAGGCACAAGAAACCTGGAGACCACAACAAAACATGTCTTCTCTCCAATGGTTCACCGAGCTGACCCCGCGCGAGCATCGCACGCTATTCGCCGGTTTCGGCGGATACGCGATCGACGCGTTCGACTTCATGATCTACTCGTTCCTCATTCCGACGCTGATCGCGACGTGGGGCATGAGCAAAAGCGAAGCAGGCATGATCGCCACCAGTTCGCTGATTTCGTCGGCGATCGGCGGCTGGCTCGCCGGCATTCTCGCCGATCGCCACGGCCGCATCCGTATATTGCAATGGACGATCGCCACCTTCGCGATCTTCACGTTCCTGTCTGGCTTCACGCAGTCGTTCTGGCAGTTGCTCGCGACGCGTACGCTGCAGGGCATCGGCTTCGGCGGTGAGTGGTCGGTCGTGACGATCATGATGGCCGAGACGATCCGCTCGCCACAGCATCGCGCAAAGGCGGTCGGCACCGTGCAGAGCAGCTGGTCGTTCGGCTGGGCGGCCGCGGCGATCGTCTACTGGGCGGCGTTCGCGCTGCTGCCGGAACAGTACGCGTGGCGCGCGTGCTTCTGGGTTGGCCTGCTGCCCGCCGCATGGATCATCTATATCCGCCGCAACGTCAGCGACCCCGACATCTTTGTCGCGACGCGTCGCGCGCGCGAAAGCGGCATCAACACGTCGCACTTCATGCAGATCTTCTCAGCCGAGCATCTGAAGACAACTGTGCTCGGCAGCGCGCTGTGCACCGGCATGCTCGGCGGCTACTACGCGATCACGACGTGGCTGCCCACCTATCTGAAGACGGAGCGCCATCTGTCGGTGTTCAATACGAGCGGCTATCTGATCGTGCTGATCGTCGGTTCGTTCGCCGGCTATATCGTCGGCGCGATTCTGTGCGACAGGATCGGCCGGCGCGCGTCGTTCGTGCTGTTCGCGGTCGGCTCGTTCGTGCTCGGCATGGTCTACACGATGCTGCCGATCACCGACGCGATGATGCTCGCGCTCGGCTTCCCGCTCGGCATCGTCGTGCAGGGGATTTTCGCGGGCATCGGCGCGTATCTGTCGGAGCTGTATCCGAACGAAATCCGCGGCTCGGGGCAAGGCTTCTGCTACAACCTCGGGCGCGGGCTCGGTTCGTTCTTCCCGATCCTCGTCGGCACCTTCGCACAGACGATGACGCTCGTGAAGGCGATGGGCATCGTCGCGGGCTCGGGGTATCTGCTCGTGATCGTCGCCGCGTTGTGCCTGCCGGAAACGAAGGGCAAGGTACTCGGGGCGGCCGGCTCCGCCGCTTGAGATTGTCTGAAACCGCAGTTCCCAATCATGAAAACGATCGTACTCGGCGGCGGCGTCATCGGCGTCGCCACTGCTTTTTATCTGTGCCAGCAAGGCTGCGACGTGACGTTGATCGAGCGCGAACCCGACGTCGCCCTGTCCACGAGTTTCGGCAACGCCGGCGTGATCGCGCCGGGCTACGTGACGCCATGGGCCGCGCCCGGCATGCCGGCGAAAATCCTCAAGTACCTGTTCAAGCCGGCCTCGCCGCTGATCTTCCGGCCGACGCTCGATCCGGCCCAATGGCGCTGGATCGCGCGCTGGCTGCGCGAGTGCGACCTCGACCGCTTTCGCGTGAACAAGCAGCGTATGCAGCGCATCGCGTACTACAGCCGCGCTTGCCTGCACGAATTCCGCGGCCGTCATCCGTTCGACTACGGCCGCAGCCAGGGCTATCTGCAACTGTTTCGCAGCGAGTACGACGTCGAACTCGCGCAGCCGGCGCTCGCTGTGCTGCGCGATGCGGGCATCGTGCATCGGGAAGTCAGCGCCGCGCAGTGCGCGGAGATCGAGCCCGGTCTGCACTGGGCGCGTCAGGCGCCGTTCTCGGGCCTCTATCTGCCCGACGACGAAGCCGGCGACTGCGCGCGCTTCACCCGCGAACTGCGCGCGATCTGTGAACGCAATGGCGTGAGCTTTCGCTTCGACACGCGCGTCACGTCGCTCGATGTCGAGGGAGCGACGGTGCGCGGCGTGCGTATTCAAAGCGAGCGGGGTGCGCAGACGCTGCCGGCCGACGCGGTGGTCGTCGCGCTCGGCGTCGATAGCGCGGCGTTGCTCGCGCCGCTCGGTGTGAGGGTGCCGCTCTATCCGGTGAAGGGCTATTCGGCCACGCTGCCTGTGACCGACGAGGAAAAAGCGCCACGGGCGGCACTGATGGACGAATCGCTGAAGACGGCGATCACGCGCTTCGGCAACAACCTGCGCATCGCGGGTACGGCGGAGCTCGGCAATCGCCAGACGACGTTGCGCGAGCAGGCGCTGCAAACGCTGCTCACAGTGCTGCGCGACTGGTTTCCGCACGCGGCCAATCCGACTTCCGCGCACTTCTGGGTCGGCCGCCGGCCGATGACGCCCGATGGCGCGCCGCTGCTCGGCCCGTGCAACTTCGACAACTTATGGCTGAACCTCGGGCACGGCTCGACAGGCTGGGCGATGTCGATGGGCTCGGCGCGCGTGGTCGCGGATCTGATCGCGCAGCGCAAACCGGAGATCGATCTCGACGGTCTGACGCTCGCGCGCTATCGCCAATGAGGCGGACATAACGCACCGCGACGAGATAAAAGAAAACCGGGCTCCCCCTTTCAGGCGAGCCCGGTTTCTTTTTTACTGCATTGCTTTCCCGCTACAGGTGCCCTTCATGGGGCGCCTTGTCGTCTCCACGTCTTCCTGCAAATCGTGGCCGGCGCGCGCGGCCTGGAACTCCAGGCACGCACACCAGCTGAAGACGTTTAACGCGGCAGTTCCGAATGCCCCATCAGGAACGCATCGACCGAACGTGCGCACTGACGGCCTTCGCGAATCGCCCACACCACGAGCGACTGGCCACGGCGCATGTCGCCTGCCGTGAACACCTTGTTCACCGACGTGTAGTACGCCTTGTCGCCCTCCGTTGTGGCGCGCACGTTGCCGCGCGCATCCTTGTCGACGCCGAACGCTTCGAGCACCGGCGACACCGGCTGCGTGAAGCCCATCGCAAGCAGCACGAGGTCGGCCTTCATTTCGAATTCGGAGTTCGGCACTTCGACCATCTTGCCGTCCTTCCATTCGACGCGCGCGGCGATCAGCTTCTCGACCTTGCCGTTCTTCCCTTCGAGACGCTTGGTCGCGACCGCCCAGTCGCGCTCGCAGCCTTCCTCATGCGACGACGACGTGCGCAGCTTGATCGGCCAGTATGGCCATACGAGCGGCTTGTTCTCTTCTTCCGGCGGCTGCGGCAGCAGTTCGAACTGCGTGACGCTCTTCGCGCCGTGACGGTTCGACGTGCCCACACAGTCGGAACCGGTATCGCCGCCGCCGATCACGACGACGTGCTTGCCCTTCGCGACGAGCTGGTTCGGCACTTTGTCGCCGGCGTTGACCTTGTTCTGCTGCGGCAGGAATTCCATCGCGTAATACACGCCTTCGAGCTCGCGGCCCGGCACCGGCAGATCGCGCGGCGTTTCGGAACCACCGGCGATCACGACCGCGTCGAACTGTTCGTTCAGCTCGGCCGGCGTGATCGTTTCCTTCGCCGTGTTGCCGATGTGCGCCGGCAGCGAGTCCGGCTTGCCGATGAACACGTTGGCGCGGAACGTCACGCCTTCGGCTTCCATCTGGCGCATGCGGCGGTCGATCTGCCACTTCTCCAGTTTGAAGTCGGGGATGCCATAACGCAGCAGGCCGCCGATCCGGTCGTTCTTCTCGAACACGGTCACGTCATGACCGGCGCGCGCGAGCTGCTGCGCGGCCGCGAGACCCGCGGGGCCCGAGCCGACCACGGCGACCTTCTTGCCGGTCTTGTGCTTCGGCGCTTGCGGCGCGACCCAGCCTTCGGTCCAAGCTTTGTCGATGATCGCGTGCTCGATCGACTTGATGCCGACTGGGTCGTCGTTGATGCCGAGCGTGCACGCCGCTTCGCACGGCGCCGGGCAGATGCGGCCCGTGAACTCGGGGAAGTTGTTGGTCGAATGCAGCACTTCGATCGCGTTCTTCCAGTCCTGACGGAACACCAGGTCGTTGAAGTCCGGGATGATGTTGTTGACCGGGCAGCCGCTGTTGCAGAACGGAATGCCGCAGTCCATGCAACGCGCGCCTTGAATCTTCGCTTCGTCGTCGGTCAGTGCCGCGACGAATTCCTTGTAGTGCTTCACACGCGTGAGCGGAGCCTCGTACGTCTCGTGGCGACGTTCGAACTCGAGAAAACCGGTTGCCTTGCCCATGTGGTTCTCTTCTCTATCTGTATCTAGGGGTAATCTGGACCCGCCGCGCGTCGATTGGTCGGAACGCGGCGGGTACGTCTAAAGGTGACTTCCGTGAAGGCAGCTCAGGCGGCGAGCACTTCGCTGTTCGCCTTCTTCGCAGCGAGTTCGCCGAGCGCGCGCTTGTATTCGGTCGGGAACACCTTCACGAACTGACGGCGTGCCGCGTCCCAGTTTTCGAGCAGCGCCTTCGCACGCGGAGAGCCCGTGAACTGGAAGTGACGCTCGATGAGCCCCTTGAGCAGCGCTTCGTCGGTCGTGCCGCGATGCCACACGCCCTGATCGACCGTGCGCTCCTGTTCGGCCTGTTGCAGCACCGGTTCGAGCGCGACCATCGACTTGTTGCACTTGCTCGCGAACATGCCGTCCGGATCGAACACGTACGCGATACCGCCCGACATGCCGGCCGCGAAGTTACGGCCCGTCTCGCCGAGCACGACCACCGTGCCGCCCGTCATGTATTCGCAACCGTGGTCGCCCGTGCCTTCGACGACCGCCGTCGCGCCCGAGTTACGCACGCAGAAACGCTCGCCGGCCACGCCGCGGAAGAAGGCTTCGCCTTCGATCGCGCCGTACATCACCGTGTTGCCGCAGATGATGTTCTCTTCCGACTTGCCGCGGAAATCGTTGGTCGGACGGATGATGATGCGGCCGCCCGACAGGCCCTTGCCCACGTAGTCGTTGCCGTCGCCGACCAGATCCAGCGTGATGCCCTTCGCGAGGAACGCGCCGAAGCTCTGACCCGCGGTGCCCTTCAACTGGATGTGGATCGCGTCGTCCGCGAGTCCTTCGTGGCCGTACTTCTTCGCGATCGTGCCCGACAGCATCGCGCCGACCGTGCGGTTCACGTTGCGCACCGGCTGGATGAACGACACGTGCTCGCCCTTCTCGATCGCGGCCTTCGCCTTCTCGATCAGCGTGTGGTCGAGCGCGCGGTCGAGGCCGTGATCCTGCACGTCGACGTGCTTGCGCGCGACTTCCGCAGGCACTTGCGGCTGGTAGAACACACGCGAGAAGTCGAGGCCCTTCGCCTTCCAGTGCTCGATACCCTTCTTCGTGTCGAGCAGTTCCGCGCGACCGATCAGGTCGTCGAACTTGCGGATACCGAGTTGCGCCATGATTTCGCGCGCCTCTTCCGCAATGAAGAAGAAGAAGTTCACGACGTGTTCCGGCTGGCCCTGGAACTTCGCGCGCAGCACCGGATCTTGCGTCGCGACGCCGACCGGGCACGTGTTCAGATGGCACTTGCGCATCATGATGCAGCCTTCGACGACGAGCGGCGCCGTCGCGAAGCCGAACTCGTCAGCGCCGAGCAGCGCGCCGATCACGACGTCGCGGCCGGTCTTCATCTGACCGTCGGCCTGCACGCGGATACGGCCGCGCAGCTGGTTCAGCACCAGCGTCTGCTGCGTTTCGGCGAGACCCAGTTCCCACGGCGTGCCCGCATGCTTGATCGACGACAGCGGCGATGCACCCGTGCCGCCGTCATGACCGGCGATCACGACGTGGTCGGCCTTCGCCTTCGCGACACCCGCGGCAACCGTACCGACGCCCGACTCCGACACGAGCTTCACCGAGATGCTCGACGACGCGTTCACGTTCTTCAGATCGTGAATCAGCTGCGCCAGATCTTCGATCGAGTAGATGTCGTGGTGCGGCGGCGGCGAAATCAGGCCGACGCCCGGCACCGAGTAACGCAGCTTGCCGATGTAGTCCGACACCTTGTGGCCCGGCAGCTGACCGCCTTCGCCCGGCTTCGCGCCCTGCGCCATCTTGATCTGGATCTGATCGGCCGACGCGAGGTACTCCGCCGTCACGCCGAAGCGGCCCGACGCGACCTGCTTGATGCGCGAGCGCAGCGAATCGCCTTCCTTCAACGGAATGTCGACGACCACTTCGTCGCCTATCACGGACTTCATCGTGTCGCCGTTCTTGATCGGAATGCCGCGCAGTTCGTTGCGATAACGGTTCGCGTCTTCACCGCCTTCACCGGTGTTCGACTTGCCGCCGATGCGGTTCATCGCGACGGCGAGCGTGGCGTGCGCTTCGGTGCTGATCGAGCCCATCGACATTGCGCCGGTCGCGAAACGCTTGACGATTTCCTTCGCCGGTTCGACTTCGTCGAGCGAGATCGCCTTGGTCGGATCGAACTTGAACTCGAACAGGCCGCGGAAGGTCATGTGGCGCTTGGTCTGATCATTGATCAGATGCGCGTATTCCTTGTACGTCTGATACGAGTTGCTGCGCGCCGAGTGCTGCAGCTTGGCGATCGCATCCGGCGTCCACATGTGTTCTTCGCCGCGCACGCGGTAGGCGTACTCGCCGCCCGCGTCGAGCATGTTCGCGAGGACCGGGTTGTCGCCGAATGCTTCGCGATGCAAACGGATCGCTTCTTCTGCGACGTCGAACAGACCAATGCCGCCGACTTTCGACGACGTGCCGTGGAAGTACTTCGCCACCAGATCCGCGGCAAGACCGACCGCTTCGAAAATCTGCGCGCCGGTGTACGACATGTAGGTCGAAATACCCATCTTCGACATGACCTTCTGCAGGCCCTTGCCGACTGCCTTCGTGAAGTTGTAGACCGCCTTCTCCGCCGACAGGTCGCCCTTCAGGCCGGCCGCGAGCTGGCTCAGCGTTTCCATCGCGAGGTACGGGTGCACGGCTTCCGCGCCATAGCCCGCGAGCAGCGCGAAGTGGTGCGTTTCACGCGCCGAACCGGTTTCGACGACCAGACCCGTGCTCGTGCGCAGACCCTGCTGCACGAGGTGCGTGTGAATCGCGGCCGTAGCGAGCAGCGCCGGAATCGCGACGTTGTCGCGGTCGGTCTTGCGGTCCGACACGATCAGCATGTTGTAGCCGGACTTGACCGCATCGACGGCTTCCGCGCACAGCGACGCAAGGCGTGCCTCGATGCCTTCCTTGCCCCAGGCGACCGGATAGCAGATGTTCAGTTCGTACGAGCTGAACTTGCCGCCCGTGTACTGATCGATCGCGCGGATCTTTGCGATGTCCTTGAAGTCGAGCACCGGCTGCGACACTTCGAGACGCATCGGCGGGTTGATGTTGTTCGTGTCGAGCAGGTTCGGCTTCGGCCCGACGAACGACACGAGCGACATCACCATGTTTTCACGGATCGGGTCGATCGGCGGGTTCGTGACCTGCGCGAACAGCTGCTTGAAGTAGTGATAGAGCGTCTTGTTCTTGTTGGACATGACCGCGAGCGGCGAGTCGTTGCCCATCGAGCCGACGGCTTCCTCGCCCGCTTGCGCCATCGGCGCCATCAGGAACTTCAGGTCTTCCTGGGTGTAGCCGAACGCCTGCTGGCGATCCAGCAGCGCAGCAGCTTCGCGGCGTTCCGTCACGACGTCTTCGGCCTTCGCCTCGATCTCGTCGAGCTTGATGCGCACGGCGTCGATCCAGCTCTTGTACGGCTTGGCGTTCGCGAGGTTGTCCTTCAGTTCCTTGTCGTCGATGATGCGGCCGTGCTCCATGTCGATCAGGAACATCTTGCCCGGCTGCAGACGCCACTTCTTGACGATTTTCGACTCGGAAATAGGCAACGTGCCGGCTTCCGACGCCATGATGACGAGGTCGTCGTCGGTGACGATGTAGCGCGCCGGGCGCAGACCGTTACGGTCGAGCGTCGCGCCGATCTGGCGGCCGTCGGTGAACGCGATGGCGGCGGGGCCGTCCCACGGCTCCATCATGGCGGCGTGGTATTCGTAGAACGCGCGGCGGTTTTCGTCCATCAGCGTGTGCTGTTCCCAGGCTTCCGGAATCATCATCATCATCGCGTGGACGAGCGGGTAGCCGGCCATCACCAGCAGTTCGAGACAGTTGTCGAACGATGCAGTATCCGATTGACCCGGATAGATCAGCGGCCACAGCTTCGGCAGATCGTCGCCGAGTACGTGCGAGGCGATCGCGCCGGTGCGCGCGTTCAGCCAGTTGACGTTGCCCTTCACCGTGTTGATTTCGCCGTTGTGGGCGATCATGCGGTACGGGTGAGCCAGTTCCCACGCCGGGAACGTGTTGGTCGAGAAGCGCTGGTGCACGAGTGCGAGCGCCGAAATAGTGCGGTCGTCCTGCAGGTCGCGGTAGTACACGCCGACCTGACCCGCCAGCAGCAGACCCTTGTAGACGACCGTGCGCGCCGACATCGACGGCACGAAGTATTCCTTGCCGTGCTTGAGCTTCAGCGCCTGAATGCGATGGCTCGCGGTCTTGCGGATGATGTACAGCTTCCGCTCGAGCGCGTCGGTCACCATGATGTCCTTGCCGCGGCCGATAAAGATCTGGCGGATCAGCGGCTCGCTCGCCTTCACGGTCGGCGAGATCGGCATGGCATGGTCGACCGGCACGTCGCGCCAGCCGAGCACGACCTGACCCTCGGCCTTCACCGTGCGCTCGAGTTCCTGTTCGCAGGCGATGCGCGACGCGTGCTCCTTCGGCAGGAAAATCATGCCGACGCCGTATTCGCCAGCCGGCGGCAGCGTCACGCCCTGCCGGGCCATCTCTTCGCGATAGAAGCCGTCCGGAATCTGGATCAGGATGCCCGCGCCGTCGCCCATCAGCGGATCGGCGCCGACGGCGCCCCGGTGGTCGAGGTTCTCGAGAATCTTCAGGCCCTGCTGGACGATTTCGTGACTCTTGTGGCCCTTGATATGAGCGACGAAGCCGACGCCGCAGGCGTCATGCTCGTTTTGCGGGTCGTACAGACCTTGGGCGGCGGGAACCGGGTGAATCGGTTGCTGGTGGTCGTTCATGGGGACACCGTCTGTGAGGAGGCCGGACAGGCCGTTAAACCATTGTTTTGGCGCAGTGCACTTCGCGACCGCGACGGCGCTCTTCTCGCAGCAAGACTGCGCGGGACGAAAAGCGTCGGAAATCGGAATATACGCGACGAATCAAGGAAATAGCAAATAAAACCTATTGATCAGCCCCCGATTATCAAATTGGTGCATCGCGATTGTTTTTTATTGGTTCCATATCAATTTGGGGCAAAAGAAAACGGCATACGACATGCCGTCTTCATGCAGTTCCTTGATGCAAAACGCTTTAATCGGATTTAAAGCGGCTCTATCGGCGCCGCCGGGGTATCGCCCTACCGCCGCCTCACTGCGTATGCGGCGTCTCGCGCACCTTGCGTGGCCGGCCACGCGGTAGGGGCGACACACGTCGGTTGGCGGCGCGCGCCGCCCATTCGCGGTATGTGTCGCTGCCGAGCACCCAGCCCTTCAACGTGGCTTGCTGGAGCTGACTTGCCTCGCGCTCGTCGAGCGGCTGCTCGCACAGTTCGCGATAAGCACGCTGTCGCTCGAACGGCGTATTGCCGAGCGACCAGTAAAGGGGGTGATCCGTGATCAGACTGTCGAGGGTGAGGCCGATGTGATGACGGTAGCTCGACCAGCGATAATCCTCGGCCGCGTTGACCAGTTCCAAGCGCACCGGACACATTTCCACGACCCGGCTCGCAAGCAGGAAGTAGCGCTCACCCTCGATCACGGTGGCCCGGTAACGGCCTTCCCACAAGGTGCCGCGACGCGCATAGCGCCGGTTGAAGTGCGCGACGTAGCGCCGCCCGACGGCCTGCATCGCCTTGGGGAGGCTCGACTCCTCGGTGGGCGTGACGAGCAGTTGCACGGCGCCCGGCATCAAGGCGTAAGCGTGGATGGAAAGGTGATGGTCCCGGGAGGCCGCCTTCAGACAGTCGATGAAAAGCTCGTAGTCCTGGTCGTCGACGAAGGCGGGCTGCTGGTCGAGCCCGCGGAGGATGACGTGCTGCGGCTGGTCGGGGACATAAAGACGTGCAAGCCGTGCCATGCTGGAGTGTCCAATAGTCGCGTTGGTATATACCCGAAGGTCCGAAGAGCCGCATGGGCGCAAGGTTCGGCGCCATGCGGCCAAGCCAGAATCCACGCGGTGCTTAGGGAGAAAACTCTAACCGCCGCGTATGGTTTGTTTCAAACGTTGTAGTCATAATGAGCGGGCCTTTTTTGGAGGAGCACATATGAAATTAAAACAGGCCGTAACGGGGATGGCAGTGCTAGCCTGCATGAGCACGGCAGCGCACGCACAATCGGCCGGCACCATTTACTTCTCGACGGGCTGGTTCCATCTGGCGCCCCAATCGAGCAGCGACCCACTGACCGTGACCAGCATTGGCGGTAGCCCAACCAACATCACCGAAGCCAACACCGGTGCCTCGCTGAGTTCGGCCGATACCATCGGTTTCACCGCCGGCTACTTCGTCACCGACCATATCGCAACCGAATTCGTCATTGGCGTCCCCCCTACTTTCGATCTGTACGGCACGGGCAGCTTCGCGCAGTTCGGCAAGCTCGGGCAGGCCAAACAGTGGAGCCCGACGCTGCTGTTCAAGTACTACTTCAACGCGCCGACCGCTTCGTTCCGCCCGTATCTCGGTCTCGGTGTGAGCCGCATCTGGTTCACCGACGAACACATTTCCAACAGCGCATTCGAAGCCAACGTTCTGCATGGTCCGACCAGTGTGTCGACGGATAGTTCGTGGGAACCTGTGTTTAATGCGGGCTTCACGTACGCCTTCAATCAGCATTGGTTCGCCGGCGTGTCGATCTCGTACGTGCCGCTCAGCACGACCGCAAAGCTCAGTTCGGCATCGACCACGCCGGTCGGCACGCTGACCGTGCAATCGCAAACCAAGATCAAGCTGAACCCGATCGTCACTTACGTCAACGTCGGTTACCGTTTCTAACGCTTCGCTAGAGCGGGTAGCTTGAATTAGGGTAGTCGAATTTTCGCGACCTGGGGAACGCCGTCATCGAACCGATCACGGCGTTTGCATTTGGCGTCTCTGTTGCATCGGGATGGCAGCGTCATCCGGCATCAGCGTTTGTAAATTTGACGCGAATTCGGCGCGTCCGTGTGCAAAATCCGGCGACGATACGGGCACCCCCCATCCTGTCGCGAGCCGCACGCGTGCAGCGGTGCCGGCGATGCAGCGCTTGGCATCGAAGTTGCGTTGAGATGGCGTTTCCTACGCGACGACGTGATACTGCGTCTGCGCATAGCGTGTCCGCGCGACGATGCGCGGGGCCTTTCAACTCATCGACGGAGCGATCATGACAGCACTTCCAAATACGCGAGACGCCCTCGGCGAATCCTGGACCAGCGCGAGTCGCCGCGCGCGGCGCATCGCTCGCCACAGCCGCCACGCGGCCGAAGATATCGCGGTCGAGTTGCGCACCCTGCTGTCGGAACTCGAATCGACCTTGGCCGACGGCACGCAGGCCGACGCCGTGGCCTTGCGCGGCAGGCTGCGCAAACAGTTGGACGCCGCGCGCGAGCGGCTGAACGACACGCGCGACGCGATGCGCGATCGTGCGGGCGTCGCGATCTCGGACGCTGATCACTACGTGCATGAAAATCCGTGGCAGACGATTGTGATCGTCGGCGGGCTTGCGCTGGTGGCGGGGGCGCTGTTCGCGTCCCGTTCGCGATGACGCTGGCTTGCCCGGTTTGACGGTGCTGGCAAGGGGGCGCGACGGCCGCTTCGATGCGGCGAGGCTGAGCGTTACGCCGCTTGCGGCGCCCAGCCGCTAGCGACTAGTTATCGTCGATCACGAACAGCCGCCGATACTCCTTCAGCGCGTAACGATCGGTCATCCCCGCGATGTAATGCGCGATTAAACGCGGCTGACCCGTCGCATCGGCCGACTGATAGTCCGGCGGCAGCAGCCGCGGGTCGTCGGTGAACGCGTCGAACAGGCCGACCACGACGCGGCGTGCCTTGTTGGCCATGCGCATCACCCGATAGTGACGGTACATGTTTCTGAACAGGAAGCGCTTGAGCGCCGCGGCCTGCGCGGCGATCGCATCACTGTGCGCGACGAGCGGGGGTGCCGCGCGCACGTCGTCGAGTGACGCCGGCGCGTAGCGCGCGAGATTGGCCCGCGTCGTTTCGATCAGATCGACGATCAGCGTATTGATCACGCGCCGCACCGTCTCGTGAATCAGCCGACGCCCCTCGATCTGCGGATAGTCGCCGCGCGCCGCCTCGCAGTGCGTCTGCCAGAGTTCCACTTCGGCGAGTTGCTCGAGCGACAGCAGACCGGAGCGCAGACCGTCGTCGACGTCGTGATTGTTGTACGCGATTTCGTCGGCGACGTTGGCGATCTGCGCTTCGAGCGACGGTTGCCGCCCTTCGAGAAAGCGCTCGCCCAATGTCCCGAGCCGGCGCGCGTTGTCGCGCGAGCAGTGCTTGAGAATGCCCTCGCGCGTCTCGAAGCACAGGTTCAACCCATTGAACGCTCCGTAGTGCTCTTCAAGTTCGTCGACGACCGTGAGGCTCTGCAGGTTGTGCTCGAAGCCGCCATGCTCGCGCATGCATTCGTTCAACGCATCCTGGCCGGCATGGCCGAACGGCGTATGGCCGAGATCGTGCGCCAGCGAAATCGCTTCGACGAGATCCTCATTGACGCGCAGATTGCGCGCAACCGAGCGCGCGATCTGTGCAACTTCGAGGCTATGGGTGAGGCGCGTGCGAAACAGGTCGCCCTCGTGGTTGACGAATACCTGAGTCTTGTATTCGAGTCGCCGGAATGCGGTCGAGTGGACGATGCGGTCGCGGTCGCGCTGAAACTCGGTACGCGCGCTCGGCGCGGTTTCCGCATAGCGACGCCCACGCGACTGGCTCGAATGCGCCGCGTACGGCGCGAGATGCGCTTCGAGTGCCTGCTGGGTCGGCGCGGGGACGGCGGGTGTGGCAACCGCGGCAGCGGCATCCGCAGCGCTGACCGTGGCGGCGATGAAGCCGTTCCCGGCGCCTGCGCGCGCGCTCGTCGTGTCATGCTGGATATCGTCGCTGCGCCTGTCAGTCACCGGGTTCTCCGAAACATGGGCGGCGCCTCGTGACGCGGGTGCGTGAAGCGTGGCTGCAGGGCCGTGTTGAATCTAGACGGCGGCGGCCAGCGTCGCATGCACGTCGGCGTCGGGCGCGCGGGTGATCAGTGTCTCACCGAAACGCTTCAGCAGAATGAACTTGATCGCGCCGGCTTCCGCCTTCTTGTCGATCTGCATCAGCTCGATGTAACGATCCGCGCCGAGCGCGGGAGCACGAGTGGGCAGATGCGCGGCAAGCACGATGTCGACGAGCCGCTTGCGCGACGCTTCATCGAGATGGCCGAGCCTCACGGACAGATCCGCCGCCATCACCATTCCGCAGCCGACCGCCTCGCCGTGCAGCCACTCGCCATAGCCGAGTCCGGCTTCGATCGCGTGGCCGAACGTGTGACCGAAGTTGAGGATCGCGCGCAGACCACCTTCGCGCTCGTCCTGCGCCACCACCGACGCCTTGATCTCGCACGAGCGTTTGACTGCCTCGGTCAACGCCCCCGGTTCGCAGCGGTTCAAAGCCTCGATATGGGCCTCGATCCAGGTGAAGAAACCGGCGTCGGCGATTGCGCCGGTCTTGATGACCTCGGCGATGCCCGCCGCGAGTTCGCGTTCGGGCAACGTACGCAATGCGCCGATGTCAGCGATCACCGCTCGAGGCTGGTAGAACGCGCCGATCATATTCTTGCCCAGCGGATGATTGATGCCGGTCTTGCCGCCGACCGACGAATCCACCTGCGACAGCAACGTGGTCGGCACCTGGATGAACGGCACGCCACGCATGTAGCAGGCGGCGGCAAACCCGGTCATGTCGCCGATCACACCGCCACCGAGCGCGATCAGCGTGGTCTTGCGGTCGGCGCGCGAGCCGAGCAGCGCGTCGAAGATCAGGTTCAGCGTCTGCAGATTCTTATGTGCTTCGCCGTCCGGCAAAACCACCGTGGACACCTGCTTGTTCAGCGGCGCAAGCGCTGCGCGCAGCTTGTCGCCGTAGAGCGGATCGACGGTGCTATTGGTGACGATCGTGACCGAGTTGCCGGCGATATGCGGCGCGAACAGCGCGGTCTGGCCGATCAGGCCGGCACCGATATGGATGGGGTAGGCGCGCTCGCCCAGTTCGACGTTGACGGTAATCATACGGTCCATTATGACGCAGGATGTTTGGCGACGCCGGCCATCTCGAGCTGCATCAGAACCATGTTGACGAGTCCGTTGACCGAGGGCCGGCCGGTTTCGATCACGAAGTGCGCGCATTCGCGGTACAGCGGGTCGCGCACTTCATAGAGCGCTTCGAGGCGCGCCTTGGGGTCTTCCGTTTGCAGCAGCGGGCGATTCTTGTCGCGCCGCGTGCGCAGCCACAGGTCATGCGGATTGGCGCGCAGATAGATCACAAGGCCACGACTTTTCAACGCTTCGCGGTTTTCCGGCCGCAGGACTGCACCGCCGCCGGTCGCGAGCACGATATTGTCGCGCCCGGTCAGCTCCGAGATCACGCTCGCTTCGCGATCGCGAAAGCCCGCTTCGCCCTCGAGCTCGAAGATCACGGGAATGCGCGCGCCCGTGCGCGCCTCGATTTCATGGTCGGAATCGAAGAACGGGCGCTCGAGACGGCGCGCAACCGCCCGACCCACAGTGGTTTTTCCTGCCCCCATGAGCCCTACGAAAAAAACATTGGCGTGTGCGTCCCGCGCTTGCAACGGTGTCCTCTGGCTAATCCGGTGTAGTTCGTGCCGCAGCTTACTGGCAAAGCGGCTGCCTTGTCGAGCCTGCGCGCCGCCGGCGGACGGCGGCGCATGCGTGCCCTATATGCCCTAATTTTCCCGCACCACGCGCGGCGTGATGAAAACCGCCAGTTCGCTACGCGTGTCGCGATGAGTCCGATGGCGGAACAATGCGCCCAGAACCGGTATTTTGCCGAGGAGGGGCACCCGCTCGACGTCGTCACGGTCGTCGGTCTCGTAAATTCCGCCGATCGACACCGTACCTCCATCCTCGACCTCGACGCGCGTTTGCACGTGCTTGGTGTTGATCGCGGGCCCGGCGTCGGTCTGCTCGCCGACGCTGTCCTTCGCGACGTCGAGATCGAGCACCACGCGGCCATCCGGCATGATCTGCGGCTCGACCTCCAGTTTGAGCGTCGCCCGGCGAAACTGCACGCCCGATACGCCCTGGCCGACCTTCGCCTGATACGGCAGCTCGGTGCCCTGCTCGACGATCGCCTTCATCCGGTCCGCGGTGACGACCCGTGGGCTCGACACGATTTTCCCATGCCCTTCGGACTCGAGCGCCGAGAGTTCGATATTCAGCAGCCGGGTCGCGTGAGCCGCGAACAGCGTGAGGCCGGCGGTCGCGGCATCGAATCCGGAGATCGGTCGAGCCGACAGATCGTACACGGAGCCGTCCGTTCCACCCGTCAGCCCTCTCGACGTACCGTCCGCGCTGGTGCCGGCGAGCGACAGCCGCACCCCGAGATTGCGCGAAAAGCCCTGGTCGCCTTCGACGATCTGAGCCTCGATCAGCACCTGGCGAGTCGGCCGGTCGACGGAAGCGATCAGCGTGGCGATCTGCTCGAGCCGCCCCGCGAGATCGGTGACGAACAGCAGGTTGGTGCGCGGATCAGCGGTGACGGCGCCACGTTTGGACAACACGCGCTGCGTGCCGGAACCGGTCAGCAGGCGACGCACGTCCTCAGCGTGCGCGTAGTGCAGCTCGAAGGTGCGGCTCGCGAGCGGCTCGAGGTCCGCGGCGCGCGCGTGGGCTTCGAAGCGCTGACGTTCGCGCGCGGCGAGCTCGGCGGCAGGCGCGACCCAGATTACGTTGCCGTGGCGCTCCATCGCCAGATTGTTGACGTCGAGCAAGGTGTCGAACGCGGTGCGCCACGGCACCTTGTCGAGACGTATCGACACGGCGCCGCGCACTTTGTCGCTGGCGACGATGTTCAGGCCGGTGAACTCGGCGAACGCTTTCAGGACCGCGCCAAGTTGCGCACGCTGGAAGTTCAGCGAGATCGGCTCGTTGCCCGCGGGAAGGCCCGAGTCCGCACTCGCCGATGCGTCGGCGAGGCGCGGCCGCGGCGGCAGCGGGACCGGCGGGCCTTCGAGACTAGGCGTGCCGGCACTGTCGTCGCGAGCCGGGGTGGCGGGTTGTCCTGGCGAAGGCGGCGGCATCGGGCCGTTGGCGACGTCATCCGGGGAAGCGTCGGGCGCTATCGCGGAACGCGCGGCCGGCTGGAGCTTGTCCGGCTCCTGGGCCGCGCCTGGCGTGGAAACGTCGCCGAACGGATTCGCCGCCTGGCCGATGCCGCCGCTCGGCAGCGGCGCCGTCTCGTAGGCGGTGTTGGCCGATCCGGTCGGGTCGTCGAGCGCCGCGTAAGTCGGCAACGGCGGCAGCAGCAGTGGCGTCGCTGCCTGTGCGACGCCGGCACCCAGCGTCGCGGCGACGTAGAGACCGAAACACCGTCCGGAGACGACGCGGACCTCGCGTCCGACAGCCAGCGTCGCGACGCTCCATCGTTTGAGCGTGCGCATCATGACGCCTCCGTCAGCGTCAGCGTCAGCGTGCGCGTCGCGCCGCCGTTCGCGAGCGTAATGCCAAGCGCGTCGAGCTGTGTGACCCGCTCGACGCCCAGTCGTTGCCCGGCCGCGACCGTCGTCGTGCCGTCTGGCGTGTCGAGCAGCGCGAGCCCGCGGGTACGATCGCGCAGCAAACCGACAAGGCGCAACTCAGAAGCATCGCCCAGCTCGCCGCTCGCGGAGATCTGCGACTTCGCAAACGGATCGAAGAACACGAGGCCTTCGTCGTCATCGTCGGCAGCCTCGTCGGCGTCGGGGCTCGCGTCGGCGCTCGCAGCCGGGGTGTCGGGCACCGGTCGCAGCGCGGCGTACACCTGCAGCGTCGCGGCCACCGCGAGCCCTTTGCCGTCCTGCTTGACGGTCACGTCGACGGGAACGATCAGCACCGGCAGTTGCGCGAGCCCGTGGAAAAACGCCATCAGGTGAACGAAGTCGGTGCGCGCGGTGAGCTGCAGCACGCGCATCCGCTCGACGCCCTCGCCGCTCGCCGCGCCCGGTTCCACCGCAAGCAGCGCGACGCCGCTTTGCGTGGCCAGCTCGGAGACGATGCGCACGTCGTCGGCGGAGTTCCACGACACGGCGCTCGACGCCGTGGCCGGCATCGCCGCGGCTGCACGGCGCAGCGACGGCAGCTGTGCAAGCGTGTGCCGCGCGTCCGCGAGACGCTGCGTGCTGACCGCGAGCGCCGCGCGGCTCGCTTCCAGTCCGGCGAGATCAGCCGCGTTCCAGCCGTACGCGCCGAAACCGAACAGGAGCGCGGCAAGCGTCGCCGCGACGAGCCACCGACGGCGCCGGCTCCACGCCTCGAGCGGCATACGCGCCCGCTTGACCCAGCGCGAAAAACCCGCGGACCCATGCGCCGCACCACCCGCCTCGAAAAAGGTCGTGCTCATCGCGCACCTCCCGTTCGTGCGGCCTTCAGGGCGCGCGTCGCTTTGTGCGGCGGATCGCCCCAGCGCAGCCGCGCATCGAACTCCACGGGTCCGCCTATCGCCTGTTCCGTCGACGCGCCGCCCTTCCCCGTCGGCCGATGCAGATCGCGCATCTCCGCGCCCTGCACGCCGTGGATCGCGCCGAGCCGCTTGAGCCACTCGGCCGACGCGATATGGCCGCTCGAAGTCGCCAGCAATTCAGTCTCGTCCTCGCGCTGGCGCAACTGCCGCAACACGACGCGATCGCCGGGTTCGAAGCTCAGCGCGTCGAGCAGATCGCGCAGATGTGCGAGCGGCCTCGCGAGACTCGCGGCGCGCGCCGCGGCTTCGCGCTCATCCTGTTCGGCCCGCGACAGCTTCGCGTGCTCCGCGAGCGGCGCGGCGAGCGGAGTCAGCGCCTGCCCGGCCGCCGCGCGCCGCGCATCGAGCCGCGCTGCGGCGAAGCTCTGCCAACCGGCGACGAGCAACACACCCGCGGCACCGACACAAGCGGCCACAGCCCAGTCGCGCATACAGCGGCGCCGCGCGAGTCGCGCGTTGCGTTGGCGATACGGCAGCAGATTGAAGCCGCCCAGCCACGATACAGCGCCGCGCTGATCGGCACTCGCGGCGACACCAGACGAAAACGACAGAACGGCCCTCATTCCAGCACCCCGCGCAACGCGAGCCCAAACGCGACCGCGCCAGCCGGCTCGTGCAGCAAGGCGTCGTCGAGCGGCCGCGCGTGGCTGCCGAGCAGCGCGCATTCGAACGGCAGCGCCGAGCAGCCGAGCACGTCACCAATATCGGCGAGCGAAAAGCCGACGCCGTCGAGCAGATCGATTTCGCCGCCAATCAGCGCGCAGTCGAACTCCGGCCCGTGCGTGAGATCGCGCAACGCGTCGGCGAGATCGGCATGCTCGGGCGCCGGGTAGCGCATCTCGCCGACGCTCGCGCCATCGACGACGCTCCAGCCGTACACGCCGTCCGTACCGACCCACACCGCCGCGTACGGCTCGTTCGGGTCGAGCTCGCGACTGGCCGCGTGGCGCAGCGCGCGCAATGCCGCGTGCGGTTCGCCATCGATCGCGGACAGCGAAATCCCGGCGGTCGCGGCGCATTCGATTCGCGCTTCGAGATGCTGACGCGCGGTCGCGGCGATCTTCACCGAGCGCACCGGCGACGGCGTCTCGTCGACGTACCAGTCGACCGCGAGCGCATGACGCTCGAGGCCGGCGATGCGCTCCGCCTCTCCCATCACCGCGGGCGCAAGTCCGGCGAGCGCAACGCCGCCGTCCTCCGCCTCGCAGTCGCTCTGAGCGGCGAGCCGCGCGAGCGGCACTGTCGTCGTCAGCGTGGCCGACGAAGGCACGGCCATCGCGCAGCGCAGCGCGTGCGTCGCGCACACGCGCGGCAAACCGGCGAACGCATCGCGCAACGCCCGCGCGACGGCCTGCCGATCGACGATCTCGGCGCCCGCCATGGTGCCGGCCGCGAGCGGCACCGTGCTCATATGTTCGAGATGCAGCGCGCCCCGGGCGCGTTGACTTACCACGACGAGACGCACGTTTTGCGAACCGACATCGATGCCGGCGGCGAAACGCTGCCGGCCCTCCCGCACCGCCTGAAGCCACGAATTTTTATTGGCCATACCGCCCTCCCTCTGACTCACGCGACGAACCATTCGAACGCGAGTAACGAGGGATCATTGTCGGCAGACACACGTCCTAACGACATTCAGCCGAATGGCTAACGCGGATGCGAAGCCGCCCCGAGCGACATCCAAAGCGACTACAGTTGGGACTACAGCGAAGTCATTCCCGCGCCGCCTGGCGTGTGCCGATTGCACGTTATCCGTAAGCTTGTCGAAAGCAGAAAAACCCTGGCGGCTATAATCGCGGGACTGTTTTTCCGGTACTCCTATGCAAGCCACGTCTCCTACGTCCCCACCGCCCGCGCCGAAAAAGCGCAAACGTCCGTTATGGCTGAAGCTGATCCTCGGCTTTGTCGGGTTAATCGTGGCGGGCATCGTATGCGTGGCGCTGGTGCTCGGCTATGCGCTCGTCGTCGCGACGCCGAACCTGCCGTCACTCGATGCATTGACCGACTATCAGCCCAAAGTGCCGCTGCGAATCTATACGGCCGACCACGTGCTGATCGGCGAATTCGGCGAGGAGCGGCGCGACATCGTGCACATCCAGGACGTGCCCGACAGCCTGAAGAAAGCGATCCTCGCGATCGAGGACGCGCGCTTCTATGAGCACGGTGGCGTCGACCTCACCGGCATCGCGCGAGCCGGCTTCGTCGCGCTGACCAACGGTCATGCGACGCAAGGCGCGAGCACGATCACGATGCAGGTCGCGCGCAACTTCTTTCTGTCCAGCGAGAAGACGTACACGCGCAAGATCTACGAGATGCTGCTCGCGTACAAGATCGAGTCGAAGCTGAGCAAGGATCAGATTCTCGAGGTGTACATGAATCAGATCTATCTCGGTCAGCGCGCGTACGGTTTCGCGAGTGCCGCGCGCGTGTACTTCGGCAAGGATCTGAAGGACCTGACGCTCGCCGAATCGGCGATGCTCGCCGGTCTGCCGAAGGCGCCCTCCGCGTATAACCCGGTCGTCAATCCGAAGCGTGCGAAGGTGCGCCAGGAGTACATCCTCCAGCGCATGTACGAATTGCACTACATCACTCAGGAACAGTACGACGAGGCGAGCCGGCAACGGCTCGTCGTGAAGGGCATGGGCAAGGAGTACAGCGTGCACGCGGAATACGTCGCGGAAATGGTGCGGCAGATGATGTACGCGCAGTATCGCGAGGAAGCCTACACGCGCGGCCTGAACGTCGTGACCACGATCGACTCGGCCGATCAGGACGTCGCCTACCACGCGGTGCGCAAAGGCTTGATGGACTACGAGCGCCGTCACGGCTATCGCGGCCCGGAGGCGTTCATCGATCTGCCGGCCGACGCCGACGAGCGCGAGCAGGCCATCGACGACGCGCTGCTCGAACATCCCGACAATGGCGAAATCATCGCGGCCGTCGTCATGGCGGCGAGCCCGAAGCAGGTCCAGGCGGCGTTCATCGACGGCAATGTCGCGACCATTCAGGGCGACGGCCTGCGCTATGCGCAGTTCGCGCTCGGCCCGCGCGCGCAACCGACTCAGCGCATCCGGCCCGGCGCGATCGTGCGGCTCGTAAAGAACGACGAGGGCGACTGGTCGATCACGCAATTGCCCCAGGTGGAAGGCGCGTTCATCTCGGTGGTGCCGCAGGACGGTGCGATCCGCTCGCTGGTCGGCGGCTTCGACTTCAACAAGAACAAGTTCAATCACGTGACGCAGGCGTGGCGTCAGCCGGGCTCCAGCTTCAAGCCGTTCATCTATTCGGCGTCGCTCGAAAAGGGCCTCGGGCCCGCCACGATCATCAACGACGCGCCGCTCTTCTTCAGCGCCGCCGAAACCGGCGGCCAGGCGTGGGAGCCGAAAAACTACGGCGGCGGCTTCGACGGTCCGATGACGATGCGCACCGCGCTGCAGAAATCGAAGAACCTCGTGTCGATCCGCATCCTGAACCAGATCGGCCCGAAGTACGCGCAGCAATACATCACGCGCTTTGGCTTCGACGCGGACCGCCATCCCGCCTATCTGCCGATGGCGCTCGGCGCGGGCCTCGTGACGCCGCTGCAGATGGCGGGCGCGTTCTCGGTGTTCGCCAACGGCGGCTACCGGATCAATCCGTATCTGATCGCGGAGGTCACCGATCAGCGCGGCATCGTCGTCGCGCACGCGCAGCCGCTCGTCGCCGGGCAAAGCGCGCCGTTCGCGATCCAACCGCGCAACGCCTACGTGATGAACAGCCTGCTGCAAAGCGTCGCGCAGCGCGGCACCGGGGCGAAGAGCAACGTGCTCAAGCGCACCGATCTCGCCGGCAAGACCGGCACGACCAACGATTCCCGCGACGCGTGGTTCGCCGGCTATCAGCACACGCTCACCGCGATCGCGTGGATCGGCTACGACAATCCGCGCAGCCTCGGCGACAAGGAAACCGGCGGCGGACTCGCGTTGCCGGTGTGGATCGAGTACATGGGACGCGCGCTGAAGGGCGTGCCCGAGTACAAGATGGCACGTCCCGACGACGTCAGTGAAATCGGCTCGGAGCTTTATTTCGACGAGTTCACGCCGGGCCACGGTTTCATCGCGACGGTCGGCGTCAGTCAGGCGACGCTCGATGCGGAGGCGAGCGCGGCAGCCGCCGCGCCGGAACAGGTCGGCGAACAGGAAAAGCAGGACATCATGAATCTGTTCCGCGGGCACTGAGGCTGCGTCGATGTCCCGCTAGAAAAGAAAAACCGCCGCGTTCGATACGCGGCGGTTCTGTTTTGAGCGTGCTTCGCGCTTATTGCGCGGCGAAATGCACCGGCTCGCCAGCCTGCTGCGTCGCATACTGCGACAGCGCCGCGAAAAACTCCGCGCCGCTGCGCATGTCGCGCCATTCACCGTCGACGAAACGGAAGTGGAAACCGCCGGCCTTCGCCGCGATCCAGATCTCGCTCATCGGCGGCTGAAGGTTGACGATGATCTTCGTGCGGTTCTCGAATTCGAGCGTCAAAACGTTGCCGCTGCGCTCGAGCTCGATGTCGGCGTCGATGTCGTCGAGCGCGCTCTCGATGGCGGCCAGCACGGCTTCCGCACGGGTCAGGTAATCACTATCGGACATGCTAAACTCCATCGATTATTCATTCAGGGACAGTCATGCGAGTCGTAACTCGGATGCGCGCGGCAGCGCCCGGCCGCGCGATTGTAGCGGTTTTAGTCATTCTCGCAGGTTGTGCGCTTACCGGCTGCGGCCAACGCGGCTCACTCTATCTGCCGACCGTACCGCCGATGCCTGCCCCGCCGGCTCACCGCACGCAAACGCCATCGACCGATCGAACGCAACCGGCTAGCGGCAGCGCGGCCGACACGGGTTCGATCCCGGACACCTCGGGCACGCCGCTCACGCTCGCCCCCGAAGACCAGCTCGCGGCGCCGCCCGCTTCGGCGGCATCGGCTCCCGCAGTGCCGCTGCCCGCCTCTGCCGTCCCTTCCGTTCAATAAGACTTTCGCATGACTCGATCCGCATTTGACTACGTCGACGGCGTATTGCACGCCGAAGGCGTGTCCGCCGTTTCCCTCGCCGAGCAGTTCGGCACGCCGCTCTACGTCTATTCACGCGCCGCGCTCACCGCTGCGTGGAACGCCTATGCGGGCGCCTGCGCGGGGCGTCGCGCGAGCGTGCACGTTGCCGTCAAGGCCAACAGCAATCTCGCGGTGCTGAACGTGTTCGCGCGCCTCGGCGCGGGCTTCGACATCGTGTCGGGCGGCGAGCTCGCGCGCGTGCTCGCGGCTGGCGGCAAGGCGGAAAACACCGTGTTTTCGGGCGTTGGCAAGCAGGCAAGCGAAATGCGCGACGCGCTCGCGGCGGGCGTCAAATGCTTCAACGTCGAATCCATTCCCGAACTCGACCGCCTCAACGCGGTGGCGGGCAAGATGGGCAAGAAAGCGCCGGTGTCGCTGCGCGTGAATCCCGATGTCGATGCGAAAACGCATCCGTACATTTCCACCGGACTCAAGACCAACAAGTTCGGCGTCGCGTTCGAAGATGCGCGTGCCACCTACCAGGCGGCCGCGGCGATGTCGAATCTCGAGGTGATCGGCATCGACTGCCATATTGGCTCGCAGATCACCGAAGTCGCGCCCTATCTCGACGCGATCGACAAGGTGCTGGAACTCGTCGAGCAGATCGAGCAGGACGGCGTGTCGATTCGCCATATCGACGTCGGCGGCGGTCTCGGCATCACCTATGACGACGAAACGCCGCCGGAAATCGGCGAATTCGTGCGCACGGTGCTCGATCGCATCGAAGCGCGCGGCCACGGTCACCGCGAAGTCTATTTCGAGCCGGGCCGCTCGCTGGTCGGCAATGCGGGCGTGCTGCTCACACGTCTCGAGTTTCTGAAGCCGGGCGAGGACAAGAACTTCGCGATCGTCGACGCGGCGATGACCGATCTCGCGCGCCCCGCGATGTACGACGCGTATCACGCCATCGAGCCGGTCGTGAAGCGCGACGTCCCCGCGCATGTGTACGACGTGGTCGGCCCGGTCTGCGAAAGCGGCGACTGGCTCGGCCGCGAGCGGCTGCTCGCGGTCGAACCCGGCGATCTGCTCGCGATCCGCTCGGCCGGCGCGTACGGCTTCGTGATGAGTTCGAACTACAACACCCGGGCGCGCGCCGCCGAGGTGATGGTGGATGGTACACAGGCGCATGTGGTTCGCGCGCGCGAAGAGGTCAAGCAGCTGTTTGCGGATGAAACGATACTACCGGCGTAAACGTCAGTACCTGCGGCAGAGCGCGAAGGTCGAGCGCAGCAACGAAAATGGCGATGCCACGGTGGCATCGCCATTTTTATTTGAAACAGCGTGACGCCAATAAACTCGCCATCATCGTCGGCGCGTTCCCATCCGCCGCTCACGTATCCACACCACCAGCCGCCATCCCAGCAACGCGATCATCAGCGCGCCGTAGATCTTCGGTAGCAGCAGATCGTGCTTGCCCGCCTTCATCCACCAGAAATGCAGGATCGCGAGCGCGCCGATCGCATAGATCGCGCGATGCAGCGTCTGCCAGCGACGTCCGAGCTTGCGCACCATCGCGCGCGGCGACGTGACCGCAAGCGCGATCAGCAGCACGAACGCGGTGAAGCCCACCGTGATGAACGGCCGCTTGCCGATGTCCTTCAGAATCTCCGCAACATCGAACCACTTGTCGAACCACAGGTACGTGGTGAAATGCAGCGTCGCGTAGAAGAACGTGTAGAGCCCGAGCATGCGGCGGAAACGCACGAACGCGGCGACGCCGGTCAGACGGCGTAGCGGCGTCACCGCGAGTGTGATGCACAGGAACACGAGCGTCCACAGGCCGGTCGAGCGTGTGATGAATTCAATCGGATTCGCGCCGAGCCGGTCGGTCAGGCCGAACAGCACGAGGCGCGCGAGAGGATAGAGCGCCGCGATGAAGACTGCGACTTTGGTGGGCACGACCCAGCGCGCGCCGCCGGTGGAACGCGGCTTCGCCGCCGACGCCAACGACGTCCGCCGCGTCGCAGGCTCGGTGCGGGTGACAGTTTGCGTATCGGAAACCATCGCGCTCGCCCTAGAAGTTCTTCTTCAGGTCCATGCCCTGATAGAGCGACGCGACCTGATCGCCGTAACCGTTGAGCATCAGCGTCTTGCGTTTCGGCGTGAAAAAACCGTCTTCGCCGATGCGCCGTTCAGTGGCTTGACTCCAGCGCGGATGATCGACATTCGGATTCACGTTCGAATAAAACCCATATTCGTTCGACGCGTACGTGTTCCAGCTCGTCGGCGGCTGCTTCTCGACGAAGCGGATTTTCACGAGCGACTTCGCGCTCTTGAAGCCGTACTTCCACGGCACCACGACGCGCACCGGCGCGCCGTTCTGATTCGGCAGCACCTGGCCGTAGAGGCCCATCGTCAGTAGCGTCAGCGGATGCATCGCCTCGTCCATCCGCAGGCCTTCGGAGTACGGCCAATCGAGTATGGGTGCCGACAACCCTGACATCTGCGACGGATCGGCGAGCGTGATGAACTGCACGTACTTTGCATTGCCGGTCGGCTCGACGCGTTTGATCAGCTCCGACAGCGAGACGCCGATCCACGGCACCACGATCGACCAACCTTCGACGCAGCGATGCCGGTACACACGCTCCTCGAGCGGCGCGAGCTTCAGCAGATCGTCGATGTCGTACACCTTCGGATTCTTGATCTCGCCCTCGACGCTCACCTTCCACGGATGCGGCCGCAACGTGCCCGCGTGCTGCGAGGGGTCGGATTTATCGGTGCCGAACTCGTAGAAATTGTTGTAGGTTGTGATGTCCTTGTACGGCGTGATCTTGTCGAGCGCGACGAACCTGGTGTTGGTTTTCGCCGCGAGCTTCTGCGCCTTCGGATCGGGCGACGAGTAGGTCGCGAGCGCCTCGCCGCTCACGCCGATCAGGCCGCCGAGCGCCATCGCGCCCGCCGCCTGCAGGATGCGTCGCCGGTTTTCGAACACGTGCCGCGGCGCGATTTCGCTGCGCGCGATGTCATCGCCGGTCAGTTGAATTCTGTCGCTTCGCTTGATCCACATCGTGCTGCTCCTTGCCGGCCCGCCGCGTCGCGCGCGTTGCGGAGCCTTATTGATGATCGCCCCTTTGGGAGCGTCTGTCATCCACGGGTAGTTGCTCAGGTGCTCGACTGGCGAACACCGGGGCGCAACGAATATTCCATCGGCCATAAAAAAACCGCCGGTGCGAAAGCACGCGGCGGTTCTTAGTCGGTTCAGCGCGGCGGATCTTACAGCTTGCCGTAGCTATGCAAGCCCGACAGGAACATGTTCACGCCGAGGAACGCGAAGCTCGTGACCAGCAGCCCGGTCAGCGCCCACCACGCGGCGATCGCGCCGCGCAGGCCCTTGATCATACGCATGTGCAGCCAGGCCGCGTAGTTCAGCCACACGATCAGCGCCCACGTCTCCTTCGGGTCCCAGCTCCAGTAGCCGCCCCAGGCTTCGGCGGCCCACAGCGCGCCGAGAATCGTCGCGATCGTGAAGAACGCGAAGCCGACCGCGATCGACTTGTACATCACGTCGTCGAGCACGTCGAGCGCCGGCAGACGATCCGCGAGCACGCCGCGTTCCTTCGCCAGATATGCGACGCCGACCATCGCCGACAGCGCGAAGCTGCCATAGCCGATGAAGTTCGCCGGCACGTGAATCTTCATCCACCAGCTTTGCAGCGCCGGCACGAGCGGCTGGATCTGCTGCGCGTCGCGCGCGACCGAGTACCACATCAGGAAGCCGACGGCTGCGCTGATCACGAGCAACACGAACGCGCCGAGCGCGCGCGTGTTGTAGTGCTGCTCGTAGTACAGATAGAACAGCGCGGTGATCAGGCTGAACAGCACGAACACTTCATAGAGGTTCGAAATCGGAATATGGCCGACGTCCGCGCCGATCAGATACGACTCGTACCAGCGCACCATCATGCCGACGAAGCCCATCAGCACCGCCGCCCACGTCATCTTCGAGCCGATCGCGGCGCCGGTCGGCGAGCGCGACAGCAGCGCGATCCAGTAGAACCCGGTCGCGAATACGAAGAGCGCGCTCATCCACAGGATCGCGGACTGGCTCGACAGGAAATACTTGAGGAAGAAAGCGTTGTCGGCGCGGCTCAGATCGCCGTGGTAGATCTGGATTGCGAGCAGCGACAGCGCGGCGATTCCCACCATCAGCGGACGCACCGGCTTCCAGCGCCAGCCGAGCACGACGAAAACCGGCACCGAGCACATCAGCACCAGTTTGTCGTAGTAGTTCATGAACGGGTAATAGCGCGACAGCGCGAACCCGGCGCCCCCGACGAGCGCGAGCGCGAACAGCCAGTCGACGATACCCAGGCGTTTCAGGAACGGCCGTTCGTCGAAGTTCGGGAGTTCGGGCGTGCTGCTCGCAAACGCCTTGTCGGCGCGTGAAGCAGAAGAAGAGGAGGAGGAGGAAACCTGAGTCAAGTCCATGATCTTACCGGGTCGAATCCTGTGAGCTTGCCGACGCAGCGGCGGCCTGACCGGCCGGGCTGGCATCGGCTCCTTCGATGAGTTTCGCGCCCAGTGCGGCGCTCACGGCGGCCCGCGTCTGGACGAACTCTTTCTCGAAGTCTAGCGTCTTACGCGCGCTCGACATCGCCATTACGACGCTCGTGCCGTGGTCCGTGTCCTTGAGCCAGAACCACAGACGCCGTTCGCGAACGTAGAACATCGAGAAGATGCCCAATACGAGAAGCAGGCTGCCAAGATACACGACTTTTTTGCCCGGCGCGCGCGTCAACTGAAATACCGAAGCTTGCACCTGCTTGAATGAGTCAAGCTGCAAATAGACCGGCGATCCATACAGAAAGCTGTCGGAAATCGCATTAAGCGAACTCTGGATGAAGCGGCTCGTGTCCGCATCGGCCGGCGCGGCGGGCTCGCCGAGCCGCTGGCGCGACAGTTGCCACAAGTCCCACGTCACACCTTCGAGCATGCGAAGCAGCAGGCCCGCCGCCTTTTCCTGCTCGCCCTTCGGTACCGAGCGGTCGATAAACCCAGCGACCGCCTGGAAGCCGCCGAGCGTTTCGCCATTCGGCATCTTCATGCTGCTGTCGGCGCCCGCAAAAAGGGTCAGCACCCGCAAGGCGCTTTCCTCCAGATGTTGCTGCAACTCCGCATTTGAACCCGGCACCGAACGCTGCGCGAATTGATGAGCGGCGATGGCCCGTTGGTTCGGGTCTTCCAGCGTGGCGCGCAGACTCATCCATTCCTTGAGCGTGCCGCCGCTGTCGGCGGGAATGCGCAGGTAGCGGAACGGGTCGTCGGGATTCAAGCGCATGCCGGCGAGGAACATTTTCTCGCCGTTCACGTCGACGGGTAGCATGTAATTGTTGTACTCGCGCGCCTGGCCATCCTTGCCGCGAATCTTGTACTGCACCGACGGGCCGACGTTGTGCAGATCGAGCGGCTTCGACGTTTTCGCGCCGGAGCCGAGGCGCTCGTCGAACGCTTCCTTCAGCGAGCGCTGCGCGACAACCCCGCGCGCATCGTTCTGCCCGTTGCCGTTCGAGATGTTTTCGACGTTGATCGCGCGGAAGTCGGTGAACTCGACGGTCTGGCCATCGGCCAGCGGCGTGGCCGAGCTCAACGGCGCGCTGCCGCCGATCGTGCCGCCAAACGGCGCGGGCTTTGCACTCGGGCCGGACATCGGGAAGGCAGTCATCTGCATCTGCGAGCCGCCGTCCTGGAAGCTCGATTGATAAATCGACACGCCGTCGTATTCGAACGGCTTGTTGACCTCGACGCGCGCCGGCACGCGCGCGCCGGTCTTGTGATCGATCACGACGATGTCGCTCGCGAACAGCTTCGGCATGCCGGTCGAGTAGTAATCGACGATGAACTTGTTGAGCTCGATCGAAAACGGCAGGTCCTGGATCAGGGAACCATTGGGCTGATTCAGGATCGCGGTCGACACGTGCTGCCCTTCGGGTACCCACGCGTAGCCGCGGAACGTCGGGTTCGATTGCGACAGCCGATGCTCGGGCGAAATCTCGTTGATCACCGTGTTCGAGTTGATCGGCGACTTGTCGAACAGCCACATTTGCAGCTTGATCGGCAGATTGCTGTCGAGCAGGCCGCCGAGGCAGATCACGACGATCGCGAGGTGCGCGGAGATGTAGCCGAACTTCGTCAGCGCGCCACGCTTCGCGGCGATCAACGTCGCGCCGTCCGACTCGCGCGTGACGAACTTGTAGCCGAGCTTCGCCGACAACCTTGCGAGCACCGCCGCCGACTGCGCGCGCGTGCCGTGCACCGCGAACTCACCCTTGTGATGGAACGCGCGCAGGCTTCCTTCTCGAACCTTGTCCTTCCAGCTCTTCGCGTCGGCGACCATCTTCGGCGCATTTCGGATCACGCAGAGCGACACAGACACCATCAGGAAACCGAGAATCAGCATGAACCACCACGAGCTGTACACCGTGTAGAGGCTCAGCGCGCGGAAGATGTCCGCCCAGAACGGACCGAACTGGTTGACGTAGTTGGGATACGGATCGTCCTGCGTGAGGACGGTACCGATGATGCTGGCGATCGACAGAATGACGAGCAGCGCAATGGCGAAACGCATCGAGCTCAGGAGCTCGATGGTGCTACGCATGACGCGATTGCCCGACTTCGACTGCAGACCCGACGTGGTGACGCTCATTCAAACTCCGACTGAACAGCAAAAAAGGGTGAAGGGCTGTCGTAGCGACGACACCCTCACCCTTTTCTTGTTTTTCACCGGCCTCGCCGGGCCGGTTGGATTTGCGCGGACGAAGCGCTTAATGCAGGCCCGCGATGTAGTCGGCAACCGCTTTGATTTCGTTGTCCGACAGGCGCGATGCTATCGCATGCATCGCGTCGTTGTTATTACGAGCGCCCGGACCTTGCGTGAACGCGGTCAATTGCGTCACCGAGTACTCGGCCCACTGCCCCGACAGGCGTGGATACTGGATCGGAATACCCTGCCCCGTGGGCCCGTGACAGGCCGCGCAGGCCGGCACGCCGCGGTCGGCAATCCCACCGCGATAGATCTGCTGGCCCACCGCGACAGTGTTCTTGTTGTGCGCATAGCCTGGCTTGGGCGTCTGCGTCGAGAAGTAAGCCGCGACGTTGATCATGTCCTGATCGGAAAGCGCGGCGGCCATGCCCGCCATGATGGCATTGTTGCGCGCGGCCTGTTTGGCGCCCGGCTGCGCCTTGAAATCTCTGAGCTGCTTGACGAGATACTCAGGATGCTGGCCCGCCAGTTTCGGGTATGCGCCGCCGGCACTGTTGCCGTCTGCGCCGTGGCATGACGCGCATACCTGTACAGCGATTGCCTGCCCCCGATTGATGTCCGGCTTTGCCGGATCTGCTGCTCGTGCCTGAATTGCCAAACCTGAAAGACCTGCCGTTACATGAAGCACCATCAGAGTCTTGCACAGTCGATTCATTCGCACACCCTGTCTCGTCTTGTGGGATTTTAGATGTTCTGCAAAGTACGACGGCGACGACCGAGTGACCGCCAGGAGCCGCCAAGGCACGTGGGGCGGCCTCCTAAGGTTTTCAGTAAACCATCGTATTGTACAATAACTCGCTAATCGCTTAGACGCCAGTCGGGCTTGACCCCGTTCCCGCTGCGGGCTCCGCAGCTTCTCCAATCTGGCTTCCACCATGCCCTTCCTGCTCCACGAATCCCGCTTCTATACCACCGTCAATCATCTGCGCGACCTGCCGGCCACCGCGCAGCCCGAGATCGCTTTCGCGGGACGCTCGAACGCGGGCAAATCGACCGCGATCAACGTGCTCTGCAATCAGAAGCGACTTGCATTCGCAAGTAAGACGCCTGGCCGCACGCAGCACATCAATTATTTTTCGGTTGGCAAGGCGGATGAGCCGACCGCCTATCTGGTCGACCTGCCGGGCTACGGTTATGCGGAAGTGCCGGGTGCGGCGAAGGCGCACTGGGAAGCGCTGCTGTCCACGTATCTGCAATCGCGCTCGCAACTGCGCGGCATGATCCTCATGATGGATTCGCGCCGCCCTCTGACGGATCTCGATCGGCGCATGATCGAGTGGTTCGCGCCGACCGGCAAGCCGATCCACACGCTGCTCACCAAATGCGACAAATTGACGCGTCAGGAAAGCACGAACGCGTTGCGCACCGCGCAGAAGGGACTGGCCGAATATCGGGCTGCGGGCTATCGCGGCGAACTCACCGCGCAACTGTTTTCGGCGCTCAAGCGAACGGGGCTCGATGAAGCGCATGAGCTGATCGAGAGCTGGCTGATCCCGGAGGCAGCGGGCGAAACTGGCGAAACGCCGGCCGCGGGCTGAACGCATATCAATGCAGGAATCCCGCGGCACGCGTGATATGCCTGTAAAACCCGCGTCAGAGCGCGTTTGCGGCCGCGCATAAAAAAACCCGCCGCTTGAACGGCGGGTCAAACAGCCTAATCGAAAAACGACAGGCACCCGCTCAGGGAGGAGAAGCGGGGAGGTCAGCGCTAGGCGCCTTGCTCGATCGGTATGATATACCATTGTCTCGAAAAGTTTCCGGGAGCGGAGCCAGGTGCTATTTGTCCACTCCACCTATCCACGATCTTCGATTCGATATGAGCTTCTACCCTCACTACCGTCCGCGCCGCATGCGCCGTGACGACTTCTCGCGTCGCATGATGCGCGAAAACATCCTCACGACCAACGATCTGATTTACCCCGTGTTCATCGTCGAGGGAACCAACGTGCGGCAAGCCGTGCCGTCGATGCCGGGCGTCGAGCGTGTGTCGGTCGATCTGCTGATGGGCGTCGCCGGGCAGTGCGTCGAACTGGGCGTGCCGGTGTTGTCTCTGTTTCCCGCGATCGAGCCCTCGCTGAAAACACCCGAAGGCCGTGAAGCGGCCAACCCGGCGGGCCTGATCCCGCGCGCGGTGCGTGAGTTGAAGAAGAATTTTCCGGGGCTCGGCGTGCTCACCGACGTGGCGCTCGATCCGTATACGAGCCATGGTCAGGACGGCGTGCTCGACGAAACCGGCTACGTGATCAACGACGAAACCGTCGAGATCCTCGTCGAGCAGGCTCGTGCGCAGGCGGAAGCCGGCGTCGACATCGTCGCGCCGTCGGACATGATGGACGGACGCATTGGTGCGATCCGCGAAATGCTCGAGAGCGAGGACCACATCCACACGCGCATCATGGCGTACGCGGCGAAGTACGCTTCAGCGTTCTACGGCCCGTTCCGCGATGCCGTCGGTTCCGCGACGAACCTCGGCAAGAGCAACAAGATGACCTACCAGATGGACCCGGCAAATTCCAACGAGGCGCTGCGCGAAGTGCAGGCCGACATCAACGAAGGCGCGGACATGGTGATGGTCAAGCCGGGCATGCCGTATCTGGACATCGTGCGTCGCGTGAAGGACGAGTTCCAGTTCCCCACCTACGTGTACCAGGTAAGCGGCGAATACGCCATGCTGAAAGCCGCCGCGCAGAATGGCTGGCTCGATCACGACAAGGTGATGATGGAATCGCTGCTCGCGTTCAAGCGTGCAGGCGCGGACGGCGTGCTGACGTACTTCGCGCTGGATGCCGCGAAGATCCTGCGTTCGCAGAAGTAAGCCAGGCGCGTTTTAGCGCGCGGCTGTCGAGAAAAAAACGGAGGCGAACCTTAGGGTTTCGCCTCCGTTTTTTTGTGCTGCCGTTTGCGAAGCGGCGGCCTTGCAACGCCCTGCGGCCTTTGATTACACCCCCGACGCACTCGCCCGATCCAGTGTACGCAGGAATTTATCCGCCGATTCGTAGCCGACCACGCGCAGCACTTCCTTGCCACCCTTATCGAAAATAATAATCCCCGGCGGCCCGAACAGATTGAAGCGCTTGAGCAGCGCCTGGTCGTCGGTATTGTTCGCAGTGACGTCGGCGCGCAGCAGATTCATCTGCTTCAGCTTCGCCTGAACGCGCGGGTCGCTGAAGGTGAATTTCTCCATCTCCTTGCAGCTCACGCACCAGTCCGCGTAAAAATCGAGCATGGCTGGCTGCGCCGCCGTTTTGACGGCCTGGTCGAGCTGATCCGATGAACGTACCGGCGCGAACGTCAAATCGCTTTGCGGCGCCGATGCGGCCGCGCTGGAGCGATCCTTCGCGATGCTCGCCTGATTGCCGACGCGAGCCGCGAGCACCGCCAGCGGTCGCAGCGGATCCAACGATCCCGCCGCGAGGCCAACTAGAAGCGCGGCTGCCCAAACCGCCATCACGACGCCGACCGCACGCCCAAGCCGGTGCCATATCGAGGCGCCCGCAACCGACTTGGAAAACAGGCCGAGCGCAACCGCGGCGATCAGCAGCCAGAGGGCGCTCAACAGCATCGACGCCGCCCTGCCGAGCACCGGCCAAACGATCCACAGCGCCGCGGCCAGCAGAACGACGCCAAAGAACACTTTTACACTGTCCATCCACTTGCCCGCGCGCGGCAGCAGTGTACCCGCGCCGAGGCCAATGATCAGCAGCGGCAGCCCGAGCCCGATGCCCATCGAGAACAGTGCCGCGCCACCGAGCACGGCGTTGCCGGTATGCGCGATGAACGCGAGCACCGCAAAAAGCGGCGCGGTCATGCAAGCGCCGACCACCAGCGCCGATAGCGCGCCCATGACGGCGACCGCGGTAAATTTGCCACCCGAGCGTCCCGCTGACGCGCTCGACATGCGATCGCGCCAGCGCGGCGGCAGTTCGAGATCCACACCGGCGATCAGCAGCAGCGCGAAAATCGTCAGAAGGCCGCCAAACGCGCCGAGCACCCACGGGTTCTGCAGCCATGCGCCGAGACTCTGCCCGACGAGTGCCGCCACAACACCCAGCACGGTGTACACGAGCGCCATCCCGACTACATACGCGAGCGACAGCGCGAAGCCACGCCTGCGCGTGACGCGCGCTCCCTCACCGATGATGATCGCCGACAGAATCGGAATCATCGGATACGAGCACGGCAACAAGCTCAGAATGGCGCCGGCAACGAAATAAAGCCCGACGATCGCAAAAAAACCGCCACGCTGCAGCAGCGACTGCGCGTAATCGGCGCTGGTGGCGCGTTGGTACCAAGGTTCGTCATCAGTGGCGGCGGATTGTTGCGCGGTTGGGGTCGCCGCCCCGCTGCCAGCCAGCTGCAGCGCCTCGCTGCTCACGTGGTACACGCGCTCCATCGGGGGGTAGCAGATGCCCGCGTCGGCGCAGCCCTGCGACGTCACCGCAAGATCGAACGGTCCGGCAGCCTGCTTGACCGGAATACGAATCGTCAGCTCGTTGCGATACGTCTCGACATTCTTGTTGAACGTCTGATCGAACTTCACATGACCGCCTGGCAGTTCAGGCTCGCCAAGCGTCGCCGTGCCGTTGCGGGGCGCGAACGCGAAGCGCTCGCGGTACATGTAGTAGCCGTCCGCAATCTTGTAGGTGACGACGACTTGGCCGGGGGCCTCGGTCGCGCTGAACCGGAACGCGACGGACGGGTCGAGGAAGTCGTCCGCGGCGCGTGCGAGCGTGGCGACTTGCGCGAGGAACACGCAGCCGAGCAGAAAGAATGCGGTGCGCAGCGCAGCGCGCGCGCGCCGGTTGAGACCGTTAAACATGAATAGGGCGTTGGGTTTCAGCAGTGATCCACTGGCCGTAGGCGGCGGAGGCCGTCGCTTGCCATGAGAGGATTTCCGGCGTGCCGTAGGGATGGTGAGCCTGAATGTATTGCTCCAGTTCGAGCGCGCGAGCGGCGCTGGTCTTGAACAGCAGCTGGATTTCCTGCACGGTTTCGATCGCGCCCTGCCAGTGATAGCTCGACTGCACGCTGCCTAGCTGGGTGACGCACGCACAAAGGTGAGCGGCGAGCGCGTCGGCTGCGAGCTTTTGAGCGACGGCCGCATCCGGCATCGTTGTCAGCACCAAGGTCACATTCACACTCACACCAAGCTCCGACGGCGCAGGATTTCGATGCCGATATCGTATCACCTAGCCCTGTCGCCCTGCAGGGCGCCACGCGGTGCGGCCGCGACATTTGGTCACTGCGAAGCGGCTTTCGCTATCAATGAGAAATCCGCCGCGGAAAACAAAAAAGCCAGGCGATGCGCCTGGCTTTTTGTCGAAGCAGAAAGCTTACTCAGCTTCTTGCACTTCCGTTTCTTCAACTTCCGGACGGTCGAGCAGTTCGACCAGTGCCATCGGCGCATTGTCACCAACGCGGAAGCCGAACTTCAGCACGCGCAGGTAGCCGCCCGGACGGTTTGCGTAGCGCGGGCCGAGCACGTCGAACAGCTTCGTGACCGAGTCACGATCGCGTAGGCGATTGAACGCCAGACGACGGTTTGCGAGCGACGGCTTCTTGCCGAGCGTGATCAGCGGCTCGACGACTTTACGAAGTTCCTTGGCCTTCGGCAGCGTGGTCTTGATGACTTCGTGCTCGATCAGCGAGTTGGACATGTTACGGAGCATTGCCAAACGGTGGCTGCTCGTGCGGTTCAGTTTCCGCAGACCATGACGGTGACGCATGTTAATTCCTTCAGTTCAAAGTTTTGGTCCAGCTCTTCTATCGCACTCGTTCTGCAGCATCGACAACAAACAGTGAGCGCACGGGCCGGTAGTGACAAAAGACAAGACGCGGATTTTAAAGGAAAATCCGCGTCTTTGCCAGTACAGTACAGCGGTGCAATTCGCGGGTCACACCCGACCGAGTTGTCCGCTTACTTGTCGAGACCAGCCGGCGGCCAGTTTTCGAGCTTCATGCCGAGCGTCAGACCACGCGATGCCAGAACTTCCTTGATCTCGTTCAGCGACTTGCGACCCAGATTGGGAGTCTTGAGCAGTTCGTTCTCGGTACGCTGGATCAGGTCGCCGATGTAGTAGATGTTCTCGGCCTTCAGGCAGTTCGCGGAACGAACCGTCAGTTCGAGATCGTCGACCGGACGCAGCAGGATCGGATCGATCTGCGGTGCGCGCGACGGCGCTTCCGCCGCTGCTTCGGTACCTTCCAGCGCTGCGAACACCGACAACTGATCGACCAGAATGCGCGCCGATTGTCGGATCGCTTCTTCCGGCGAAATCACACCGTTGGTCTCGATGTTCATCACGAGCTTGTCGAGGTCGGTGCGCTGCTCGACCCGAGCGCTTTCGACCGCGTAGCTCACGCGACGAACCGGCGAAAACGAGGCGTCCAGTACGATCCGGCCGATGACCTTGGCCGACTCTTCACCGTAACGACGCACATTGCCCGGCACATAGCCGCGGCCCTTTTCGACCTTGATCTGCACGTCGAGCTTGCCGCCCTTCGACAGATGCGCGATCACATGATCGGGATTGATGACTTCGCAATCGTGTGCGAGTTCGATATCGCCGGCCGTGACCACGCCTTCTCCTTCCTTCCGCAGCGTAACCGTCACTTCGTCACGATTATGCAGCTTGAAGACGACGCCCTTCAGGTTCAACAACAGGTTGACCACATCCTCTTGCACACCGTCGAGCGTCGAATACTCGTGCACGACGCCTGCAATCGTCACCTCGGTCGGGGCGTAGCCCACCATCGACGACAGCAGCACGCGCCGAAGCGCGTTACCCAAGGTGTGGCCATAACCGCGTTCAAACGGCTCCATGACCACTTTCGCGTGGCTTTCGCCAAGCGATTCAACTGCAATAATCTTGGGCTTCAACAAACTGGTTTGCATAGGTTTTCCTTTTCAATACCCTCGGCTCGTTACACCGATAAGGCTGACCGGTAACAACCTGAAAATAAACAGCCGAGACGCCCCCTTGCGCAACGCAATCAGGGCGCCCCGGCCGTCAATCCGATTACCGCGAATACAATTCGACGATCAGGCTTTCGTTGATGTCGCCAGCGATGTCGCTGCGTTCCGGCTTCTGCTTGAAGGTACCTTCGAACTTCTTCCCGTCGACCGCGACCCAGCTCGGCATGCCGCCTTGCTCAGCGAGCGACAGCGCCTCAATGATGCGAGCCTGCTTGCGCTTCTGTTCGCGCACGGCGACGATGTCCCCAGCCTTCACTTGCATCGACGGGATGTTCGTCACGACGCCGTTCACCGTGATTGCCTTGTGGCCAACGAGCTGACGTGCTTCAGCGCGCGTCGAGCCAAAGCCCATGCGATACACGACGTTGTCCAGACGCGATTCGAGCAGTTGCAGCAGGTTCTCACCCGTGTTGCCCTTCAGGCGGTCTGCTTCAGCGAAGTAGCGACGGAACTGGCGCTCGAGGACTCCGTAGATACGCTTTACTTTTTGCTTCTCGCGCAGCTGAGTGCCATAGTCGGACGTACGTGCGCCCGAGGTACGGCCGTGCTGGCCGGGCTTGCTGTCAAGCTTGCACTTGTCAGCGAGCGAACGGCGCGCGCTCTTCAGGAAGAGGTCAGTGCCTTCACGGCGGGACAGCTTGGCCTTGGGGCCGATATAACGTGCCACGTTGATTCCTTCTGTGATTTATCACGCGAATGCTTCCACTCGCGCTAGTCCGAACCCTTTGAGTCGAACGGTGGACTTAGTCAATTCAATAACGCGCGCAGCCCGCCACCGCGCAAGGCGGCAACAGGCGCTCGCAATGCCAGCGTCTTAGATACGACGACGCTTCGGCGGACGGCAGCCGTTGTGCGGGACCGGCGTCACGTCGGAGATCGCGGTGATCTTGATGCCAAGACCATGCAGCGCGCGCACCGCCGATTCACGGCCAGGACCGGGGCCCTTGATCCGCACTTCGAGGTTCTTCACGCCGTATTCCATCGCCACGCGGCCAGCTGATTCAGCTGCGACCTGAGCTGCAAACGGGGTCGACTTACGCGAACCTTTGAAGCCCTGACCGCCCGACGTTGCCCAAGCAAGCGCGTTGCCTTGACGGTCGGTGATCGTGATGATGGTGTTGTTGAACGACGCGTGAACGTGAACCACGCCCTCGGCGACGTTCTTCTTGACCTTCTTGCGAACGCGTTGCGCCGCGGAGTTGTTCGAAGCCTTAGCCATTACGTTTTCCTGTAACTGTCAGTTCCGCTTACTTCTTCAGCGATTGCGCTGCACGACGCGGACCCTTGCGCGTACGGGCATTCGTACGCGTACGCTGGCCGCGCAGGGGAAGACCCTTACGATGCCGCACGCCACGATAGCAGCCGAGATCCATCAGGCGCTTGATGTTCATCGTCGTTTCACGGCGCAGATCGCCTTCAACGATGAACTTGCCGACTTCTTCACGCAGCTTTTCGAGGTCTGCGTCAGTCAGGTCTTTGACCTTCTTCGAAAATGCCACACCAGCAGCGACGCAAATGTCGCGCGAGCGCGTGCGACCGATACCGTAAATTGCCGTCAGGCCGATTTCAGTATGCTGGTGATTCGGGATATTAACCCCTGCGATACGAGCCATTGTTTTTCCTCAAACAAAAAGCGCAAGCAAAAGCGCGGCGTTCAGCCTTGACGCTGTTTGTGGCGCGGATCAGAGCTGCAAATCACGCGCACAACGCCTTTGCGCTTGATGATCTTGCAATTGCGGCAAATGCGCTTAACCGATGCCATCACTTTCATGATATTACCCTTTTTTCAAATCACTTCGCCCGGAACACGATCCGCGCACGCGACAGATCGTAAGGCGTCAATTCAACCGTCACCTTGTCGCCCGGCAAGATCCGGATGTAGTGCATCCGCATTTTGCCGGATATGTGTCCCAACACGACATGGCCGTTTTCCAGCTTCACCCTGAAGGTAGCGTTAGGCAGGTTCTCGATTACTTCGCCCTGCATCTGGATAACATCGTCTTTGGCCATAAGTCCTTTCAACGCATCGGGACGCCGCCGCCTTTGAAATTAGCCTTCTTCAGCAGCGATTCATACTGTTGCGACATAACGTACGACTGCACCTGCGCCATGAAATCCATTGTGACGACGACAATGATCAGCAGCGACGTTCCACCAAAATAAAACGGCACGTTCCAGCGCAGCACCAGAAATTCGGGCAGCAGGCAAACGAACACGATGTAGATCGCACCGGCCAGCGTCAGACGCGTTAGGATGCGGTCGATATATCGCGCCGTCTGATCGCCCGGGCGGATGCCAGGGACGAAAGCGCCGCTCTTTTTCAGGTTGTCGGCCGTTTCCCTGCTGTTAAACACCAGTGCGGTGTAGAAGAAGCAGAAGAAGACGATCGCCAACGCGTACAGCAACACGTACACGGGTTGACCGGGCTTCAGGGCTTCGGCCACGTTGTGCAACGTGTCTGCGAACCAGCTGGTACGCGAACCCGAACTGAACCAGTTCAGGATAGTTGCCGGGAAGAGAATGATCGACGATGCGAAGATCGGCGGAATCACGCCCGACATATTCAGCTTCAGCGGCAAATGCGAAGACTGGCCGCCGTAAATCTTGTTGCCCACCTGCCGCTTCGCATAATTCACAAGTATCTTGCGCTGGCCGCGTTCGATGAACACCACCAGATAGGTCACAGCAGCAATCAGCGCGACGACGATGATGGCCGAGATGATGCTCATCGAGCCGGTTCGCACCAGTTCAAAGAGACCACCGATTGCGTTCGGGAAACCCGCCGCAATACCGCCGAATATGATGATCGAGATACCGTTGCCAAGCCCGCGCTCCGTGATCTGCTCACCCAGCCACATCAGGAACATCGTGCCCGTCACCAGCGTCACGACCGTCGTCAAGCGGAAAACCATCCCCGGATCGATCACGAGGCCCGGCTGATTTTCCAGCGCGACAGCAATACCGAACGCCTGGAACGTCGCCAGCACAACCGTGAAGACCCGCGTGTACTGCGTAATCTTTCGCTGACCTGCCTGCCCTTCCTTTTTCAGCGCTTCGAGCTGCGGCGAAACAATCGCCAGCAACTGCATGATGATCGACGCCGAAATGTACGGCATGATCCCCAGCGCGAAAATTGTGAACCGCGAAAGTGCGCCACCCGAGAACATGTTAAACATGCCAAGGATGCCGCCCGACTGGCTTTGGAACAGTTTCGCCAGTTGGTCCGGGTCGATACCCGGCACCGGAATATGCGCGCCGATACGGTAGACGACTAGCGCCAGCAGCAGGAACACTGCTCGCCGGCGCAGATCGCCAAACTTCGCCGCGCCGCGACCGGGTTTTGCGAGACTCGGGCTGTTAGCCAAGTACCTTCTCCGATGCAAGTGCTAGTGACGGCAATTAACTTGCGCGTTACTCGGCAAAAGAGCCACCGGCTGCCTCGATAGCAGCGCGTGCGCTCTTCGTCGCACCCAGACCCTTCACAACGACCTTGCGCTTGAGCTCGCCCGTTGCGATGATCTTGGCGCTACGGATCAGCTCGCCGACCAGGCCGGCTTGCTTGAGAGCCAGCAGATCGATTTCGTCGACTGGCAGCTTCTCCAGATCCGAGAGACGTACCTCACCGACGAACTCCTTCGTCAGCGAGGTGAAGCCACGCTTCGGCAGGCGACGTTGCAGCGGCATTTGACCGCCTTCGAAGCCAACCTTGTGAAAGCCGCCCGAACGCGACTTCTGACCCTTGTGACCACGGCCAGCGGTCTTGCCGAGGCCGGAGCCGATGCCGCGACCAACGCGGCGCTTTGCGTGCTTCGCACCTTCGGCCGGCTTCAGGTTATTCAATTCCATTATCAACTCCTTGAGTCCTGGTCAGCCGCTTAGCTGATGACCTTAACGAGGTACGAAACCTTGTTGATCATGCCGCGCACAGCCGGCGTATCCTGCAACTCGCTAACCGAGTTGAGTCGGCGCAGGCCCAACCCACGCACCGTTGCACGGTGCGATTCACGGGTGCCGATCAAGCTCTTGACGAGCTGGACCTTGACAGTTTTATCAGACATGGTGTCCACCTTTAGCCCAGAATTTCTTCGACGGACTTGCCACGCTTCGCAGCGATGTCGGCCGGCGTGGACTGCTTGCGCAGACCATCAAGCGTCGCACGAACGAGGTTGTACGGGTTCGTCGACCCGTGGCTCTTGGCCACAACGTTCTGCACACCCATCACGTCGAACACGGCGCGCATCGGTCCGCCCGCGATCACGCCGGTACCGTCCTTCGCCGGAGCGAGGAGGACCGTCGATGCGCCGTGCTTACCGTGCACTTCGTGTTGCAAGGTACCGTTCTTCAACGGCACCTTGAACATGTTGCGGCGAGCCTGTTCCATCGCCTTCTGGACAGCGACCGGCACTTCCTTCGCCTTGCCCTTGCCCATACCGACGCGGCCATCACCGTCGCCAACTACGGTCAGTGCAGCGAAGCCGAGAATACGGCCACCCTTCACGACCTTGGTCACGCGGTTAACCGCGATCATTTTTTCACGAAGGCCGTCGTCGCGTTCGTCAGCCTGAACTTTAGCTTGCATCTTTGCCATGACGAATTCTTCCCTTAGAACTTGAGTCCGGCTTCGCGCGCCGCGTCAGCCAGCGCTTTCACGCGGCCGTGGTAACGGAAACCCGAACGGTCGAAGGCGACGGATTCGATGCCGGCAGCCTTAGCCTTTTCTGCAATGCGCTTGCCGATCAGGGTTGCAGCAGCAACGTTGCCGCCCTGTCCCGATTGATCGGCCAGTTGCGCACGCACTTCGGCTTCGAGCGTCGACGCGCTAGCGAGCACCTTGGTGCCGCACGGCGAGAACACTTGCGCATAGATGTGCGTGTTCGTGCGATGCACGGCGAGACGCGCGACCTGCAGATCAGCGATCTTGATACGCGTCTGACGAGCGCGGCGCAGGCGAGATTGAGTCTTATCCATGATTGCGCACCCTTACTTCTTCTTCGTTTCTTTGAGGATCACAACCTCATCGGCGTAACGCACGCCCTTGCCCTTGTAGGGCTCCGGCGGACGGTAGCCGCGCACTTCTGCAGCGACTTGACCGACTTGTTGCTTGTTGATCCCCTTGATCACGATTTCGGTTTGCGACGGGGTTTCTGCCTTGACGCCAGCCGGCATCTGGTGCACCACCGGGTGCGAGAAACCCAGCGACAGGTTCAGCTTGTCGCCTTGCGCTTGTGCGCGATAACCGACGCCAACCAGCGTCAGCTTGCGCTCGAAACCCTTCGTCACGCCGTGTACCATGTTCGCAACCAGCGCGCGCATCGTGCCCGACATCGCATTCGCCTCGCGGCTCTCATCGACCGGCTCGAACTTCAGCGTGCCGCTGTCGTTCACTACCTTCACGAGGCTGTTGGCAGCCTGCGAAATCGTACCCAGCGGACCCTTGACAGTAATGCTGTCGGCGCTCAGGGCCACTTCCGCGCCTTGCAGCGCGATTGGGCTCTTACCTACTCGAGACATGTTTCTCTCCTTTCGGCCTTAAGCGACATAGCAGATGACTTCGCCGCCAACGCCCGTTGCACGTGCCTTGCGGTCCGTCATCACGCCCTTCGGCGTCGACACGATTGCCACGCCCAGGCCATTCATGACCACGGGGATGTCGTTACGGCCGCGGTACACACGCAGACCAGGCTTCGAGACGCGTTCAATGCGCTCGATGACCGGACGGCCAGCGTAATACTTCAACACGATGTTCAATTCCGACTTCGCACCTTCGGACTTCACTGCGAAATCGTCGATATAACCTTCGTCCTTCAGGACCTGCGCAATCGCAACCTTGACTTTCGACGAGGGCATAGTCACCGAAACCTTCTCGACCATCTGCGCATTGCGGATGCGAGTCAGCATATCGGCGATAGGATCACTCATGCTCATTTATGTTTCTCCTATTACCAGCTCGCCTTGGTCAGGCCAGGGATCTCGCCGCGGAACGCGATTTCGCGAATCTTGTTACGCGCCAGCCCGAATTTACGGAACGTGCCGCGCGGACGACCAGTAATTGCGCAACGGTTGCGCTTACGGGTGGGGTTAGAGTTTCGCGGCAGTTGCTGCAGTTCCAGGCGTGCTGCGTAATGCTCTTCTTCCGACTTGCTCGTATCGCCAATGATTGCCTTCAATGCTGCACGCTTCGGAGCGTACTTGGCGGCGAGGCGAGCACGCTTCTTTTCACGTTCGATCAGTGCCAGTTTAGCCACGGTAACCTCAGTTTCTGAACGGGAACTTGAAGCTGGCGAGCAGAGCCTTTGCTTCGTCGTCAGTCTTCGCAGTCGTCGTGATGCTGATGTTCAGCCCACGCAGTGCGTCGATCTTGTCGTAGTCGATTTCGGGGAAAATGATCTGCTCTTTCACACCGATGTTGTAGTTGCCGCGACCATCGAACGCCTTGCCCGACACGCCACGGAAGTCGCGCACACGGGGGAGCGCAACCGTCACGAAACGGTCCAGGAATTCGTACATTGCCTGGCCACGCAGCGTGACCATTGAACCGATCGGATAACCCTGACGGATCTTGAAGCCAGCGATTGCCTTGCGCGCCTTCGTGATCACGGGCTTCTGGCCCGCGATCTTCGTCAGATCGCCAACGGCGTTTTCGATGATCTTCTTGTCAGCGACGGCTTCGCCAAGGCCCATGTTCAGGGTGATCTTGGTGATGCGCGGCACTTCCATCACGGACTTGTAACCGAACTTCTCGATGAGGCCGGGTACAACCTTCTCTTTGTAAAACTCTTGCAAACGAGCCATTTTTTTACTCCGCAGCGTCAGGCGCTCAGTACGGCACCGGTCGTCTTCAGGAAACGGACCTTCTTGTCCCCTTCGACCTTGATGCCTACACGCGATGGCTTGCCATTCGCGTCCACCAATGCGACGTTCGAAATTTGCAGCGGCATCGTCTTGGCTTCCACGCCGCCCGTCGTACCCTTCATCGGGTTCGGCTTGACGTGCTTCTTGACGAGGTTGATGCCCTCGACAGTCACGGTCTCGCCGTGAACGGCCAGCACTACGCCACGCTTGCCCTTATCTTTGCCGGTGATGACGATAACTTCGTCACCCTTGCGAATCTTGTTCATCGCGACTCCTTACAGCACTTCAGGCGCCAGCGAAACGATCTTCATGAATCGTTCGCTACGCAACTCGCGCGTGACAGGCCCAAAAATACGGGTACCGATCGGTTCGAGCTTGGTGTTGAGCAACACAGCCGCGTTGCCGTCGAACTTGATCAGCGAGCCGTCCTGACGGCGCACGCCCTTGGCGGTGCGAACCACCACGGCGTTGTAGATTTCGCCTTTCTTCACGCGCCCGCGCGGCGTTGCCTCTTTGACAGTCACCTTGATGATGTCGCCAATGCTGGCATAACGACGCTTCGAGCCGCCGAGCACCTTGATGCACATGACTTCACGTGCACCCGTGTTGTCGGCCACTTCAAGCCGAGTTTCGGTCTGGATCATGGTTTATCTTTCCCAACTTAATCCGGTCACACCACCATGGCGCTTCCCGGTCAGTCTTGGTCCCGTCAGCCGATCGGCTGCTTGGGTTAGAACAGCAGCGACGGCAAACGAAACCCGCCATCGCAATCCGGTGAATCCTTCGGTCTGGGCTGGCGCCCGAACCGCTTCCCCCACCAACTTCGCCCGCGACGGGGCTCCCAAAGAGGGAAGACCGAAATTATATCAAATAATTTCGGTCTTGCAAGCGAAACTTACTGCGATTTCAACTACTTCTACGGCTTTGCGACATTAGATGACACGAGCAGCCTCGACCAAGCGAGCCACAACCCAAGCCTTCGTCTTCGAAATCGGACGAGTTTCCTGGATTTCAACGAGGTCGCCCTCGTTGTACGTGTTCGCGTCGTCATGCGCGTGGTACTTCTTCGACCGCACGACGTACTTGCCGTAGATCGGGTGCTTCACGCGGTGCTCGACCAGCACGGTAACCGTCTTGTCCATCTTGTTGCTGACGACCTTGCCGACCAGCGTCCGCTTAAGCGAGGTTTTTACGCTATCGTTCATTTCTGGTTCGCCTTCTCAGTCAGGACGGTCCGCACACGTGCGATGTCGCGACGGACCTTCTTCAGCTGGCTCGTGTTCGTGAGCTGCTGGGTCGCGAGTTGCATGCGCAGGCCGAATTGCGCCTTCAACAGGTCCGACAGCTCCTTGTTGAGCGCGGCCTGATCTTTCTGGTGAAGTTCGGAAGCCTTCATCATTTGCTCCTTAGGCGCCGAGCTGACGCACGATAAACGTCGTCTTCAGCGGCAGCTTCGCTGCAGCCAGACGGAACGCTTCGCGCGCCAGTTCTTCGGTTACGCCGTCCATTTCGTACAGCATCTTGCCCGGTTGAATCTCAGCGACGTAGTACTCTGGGTTACCCTTACCGTTACCCATACGCACTTCCGCTGGCTTGGTCGAGATCGGCTTGTCCGGGAATATCCGGATCCAGATGCGGCCACCGCGCTTGATGTGACGCGTCATTGCACGACGCGCCGCTTCAATCTGGCGCGCGGTCAGACGGCCACGACCGACAGCCTTCAGGCCGAACTCACCGAACGACACCGCGTTGCCGCGGGTAGCAACGCCGGTGTTACGACCTTTCTGCTCTTTGCGATACTTTCTGCGTTTCGGTTGCAGCATCGTTATTCTCCAGTCTTCCCGTCGCCGCCGGCACCGCCAGCACGACGGGGAGCGCCACGGCGTGCACCTGCCGGGCCACCACCTTCACCATCACGACGCGGACGGCGATCGCCACCCGGACGTGCGTTGCGGCGCGGACGCTTTTCTTCGGCGACTTCTTCGACCACCGGCGCATCGTTGCGGCCGAGCGTGTCGCCCTTGTAGACCCACACCTTCACGCCGATGATGCCGTACGTCGTCTTTGCTTCCGACGTTGCGTAGTCGATATCCGCACGCAGCGTATGAAGCGGCACCCGACCTTCGCGATACCATTCCGTACGGGCGATTTCGATACCGTTCAGACGGCCAGCGCTCATGATCTTGATGCCTTGAGCACCCAGACGCATCGCGTTCTGCATCGCACGCTTCATCGCGCGGCGGAACATGATCCGGCGCTCGAGCTGTTGCGTGATCGAATCAGCGATCAGTTGCGCGTCCGTTTCCGGCTTGCGGATTTCTTCGATGTTGACGTGAACCGGAACGCCCATGCGCTTTTGCAGCTCGGACTTCAGCAGTTCGATGTCTTCACCCTTCTTGCCGATCACGACACCCGGACGCGAGCTGAAAATCGTGATACGCGCGTTCTTTGCAGGACGCTCGATCACAACGCGGCCGACGGACGCGTTCTTCAGCTTCTTCTTCAGGTATTCACGAACACCGATGTCTTCCTGCAACATCGCCGCGAAATTGTTGTTGTTCGCGTACCAACGCGAAGCCCAGTTGCGGCTGACGGCCAAACGGAAGCCAGTCGGATGAATTTTCTGTCCCATCGTATGACCCCTTAATTCCCGACCGTCACAGTGATGTGACAGGATTGCTTCTCGATGCGGTTACCGCGGCCTTTAGCGCGCGCGGTGAAACGCTTCAGCGATGCTGCCTTGTCGACGTAGATGCTCTTGATCTTGAGCTCGTCGATATCGGCGCCTTCGTTGTGCTCCGCATTCGCGATCGCCGACAGCACGACCTTTTTCACGATCCCCGCAGCCTTCTTCGGCGAGAACGTCAGAACGTTCAGCGCCTTGTCGACCGGCAAACCGCGGATCTGGTCAGCCACAAGGCGCGTTTTCTGCGCCGAGATGCGGGCACCGCGATGAATTGCTTTCACTTCCATCTTGATTGCCCCTTATTTCTTGGCCTTCTTGTCGGCCGCGTGTCCCTTGAACGTACGGGTCAGTGCGAACTCGCCAAGCTTGTGGCCGACCATGTTTTCCGTGACATACACCGGAACGTGTTGACGGCCGTTGTGAACGGCGATCGTCAGGCCGATGAAGTCCGGCAGGATCGTCGAGCGACGCGACCAGGTCTTGATCGGTTTCTTGTCACGCGATGCTGCAGCCGCCTCAACCTTCTTCAGCAAATGGGCGTCGCAGAACGGACCTTTCTTAATAGAACGTGCCATTGCCTACTCCTTAACGCTTGTGACGGCGCTGGACGATCATGCTCGTCGTGCGCTTGTTGCTGCGGGTGCGATAGCCCTTCGTCGGCGTGCCCCACGGGCTCACCGGATCGCGGCCTGCCGCAGTCTTGCCCTCGCCACCACCGTGCGGGTGGTCGACCGGGTTCATTGCAACGCCACGCACCGTCGGGCGGATACCGCGCCAGCGGTTCGCACCAGCCTTACCGATTTGACGGAGGCTATGCTCTTCGTTGCCTACTTCACCGATCGTTGCGCGGCATTCAACGTGAACGCGGCGGATTTCGCCCGAACGCAGACGAACCTGCGCGTAGATGCCTTCGCGAGCCAGCAGCATCGCCGACGTACCCGCCGAACGCGCCATTTGCGCGCCCTTGCCCGGCAGCATTTCGATGCAGTGAATCGTCGTACCGACCGGGATGTTGCGGATCGGCAGCGTGTTACCTGCGCGGATCGGCGCCTCCGAACCCGACATCAGCTGTTGACCGACGGCAATACCCTTCGGAGCGATGATGTAGCGGCGCTCGCCGTCTGCGTACAGAACCAGCGCGATGTTCGCGCTACGGTTCGGGTCGTACTCGAGACGCTCGACCTTTGCGGGAATACCATCCTTCGTGCGACGGAAGTCGACGACACGATAGTGATGCTTGTGACCACCACCCTTGTGACGCGTGGTGATGTGACCGTTGTTGTTACGGCCGGCGGTCGACGACTGCGTGTCGAGCAGCGCTGCGAACGGCTTGCCCTTGTGCAGTTCCTTGTTGACCACCTTGACCATCGCGCGGCGACCCGGCGAAGTCGGCTTAACTTTCACGATTGCCATGATTACTTGGCCTCCGCTTCAAAGTTGATTTCCTGGCCCGGCTTCAGGCAGACGTACGCCTTCTTCACGTCCTTGCGCTTGCCCATGAAGCGACCAAAGCGCTTGGCTTTGCCCTTCGCGACCAGCACGTTGACGGAGTCGACTTCCACCTTGAACAGCAGTTCGACTGCAGCTTTCACTTCCTGCTTCGTGGCATCCGGCGCGACTTCGAACACAACCTGCTCGTTCTTGTCGGCCACCAGCGTCGCCTTTTCGGAGACCACCGGCGCGAGCAGGACCTGCATCAAACGATGATCGTTCTTGCGAATCTCGCTCATGACAGCAACTCCTCGATCTGGGCGACCGCAGCCTTCGTGATCAGGATCTTCTTGAAGTAGATCAGCGACAGCGGGTCGGCGTAACGCGGCTCCACAACCGCCACGTGGGCGAGGTTGCGCGACGCGAGGTACAGGTTTTCGTCAACCGTGTCGGTAATCACGAGCACGGAATCGAGACCCATCGCCTTGAATTTTTCGGCCAGCAGCTTCGTCTTCGGCGCTTCGAGCGTCAACTCGTCGACCACCGAGATGCGGCCTTCGCGGGCCAGCTGCGAGAAGATCGAGCAGAGACCTGCACGATGCATCTTCTTGTTGACCTTGTGCGAAAAGTTTTCTTCCGGCGAATTCGGGAAAATACGGCCACCGCCGCGCCACAGCGGGCTCGACGACATACCGGCACGGGCGCGGCCCGTACCCTTCTGGCGCCACGGCTTCTTGGTCGTGTGTTTGACCTGCTCACGATCCTTCTGCGCGCGGTTGCCGCTACGGGCATTCGCCTGGTACGCCACCACCACCTGGTGAATCAGGGCTTCGTTGTAGTCACGGCCGAACACGACGTCCGACGCGCTAACGCCTGCACTTTCCTGACCATTGGCATTCAGGAGCTTAAGTTCCATTATTTCGCTCCTTTCACGGCACGCGTCTTCACGGCCGGCGTAACGAATACCTTGCCACCCTTCGCACCCGGAACGGCGCCCTTGACCAACAGCAGCTTGCGGTCAGCGTCGATACGAGCGATTTCGAGGTTTTGCACCGTTACCTTCTCATCACCCATGTGACCGGTCATGCGCTTACCCGGGAAAACACGACCCGGATCCTGCGCCATACCGATCGAGCCCGGCACATTGTGCGAGCGCGAGTTACCGTGGGATGCACGGCCAGACGAGAAGTTATAACGCTTGATGGTCCCGGCGTAGCCTTTACCGATCGACACACCTTGCACGTCGACCTTCTGACCCACTTCGAACAGCTCGGGACCAACCACGGCGCCGCTCGACAGTTCGGCAGCCTTAGCGGCATCGATCTGGAATTCTTTGAGGATTTCACCGGCTTGAACACCGGCTTTGGCAAGATGGCCCGCCAACGGCTTCGTCACGCGGGATGCACGGCGCGTACCGAAGGCAACCTGCACGGCCGTGTAGCCGTCGGTTTCAACAGTCTTGATCTGCGTCACGCGGTTGTCGGACACGTCCAGCACGGTGACGGGAATCGAATCCCCTTCAGCCGTGAAGATACGGGTCATGCCAACCTTGCGACCTACGAGTCCAAGGCTCATCGTTTTCTCCATTCCCGACTGCGATTGGTCGGGGCTAATTTACAAAATGCCGGCACCGCCTCGGGCATGAAACCATGCTGCAGGACGCCGACTTTTTTACGCAAATGCGCGAAAAGCTCAATAGTATAGCGAGCCTTTTCGTTTTCCGCAAGCAATCAATGACTTAGCGTTGCCTAGGTGGCCGGGCAAGGGCTGGAAGCCTTACTGCAGCTTGATTTCAACGTCCACGCCAGCCGGGAGATCCAGCTTCATGAGCGCGTCGACGGTCTTGTCCGTCGGGTCAACGATGTCCATTAGGCGCTGGTGGGTGCGGATTTCGAGCTGGTCACGCGACGTCTTGTTGACGTGCGGCGAACGCAGGATGTCAAAGCGTTGAATGCGGGTCGGCAAGGGTACGGGACCACGAACAATCGCGCCAGTCCGCTTTGCCGTATCGACGATTTCAGCTGCCGATTGGTCGATCAGGCGATAGTCGAAAGCCTTCAGGCGAATGCGGATTTTCTGGTTCTGCATGACAAATTCCTTGAAAAGAGCGAGGCGATATTGCATCGCCGATTAGAAAAAGAACGTAGGCTCGGACGCTCGCGCAGAGCGAGTGCCCGAGCCCAGGCGCTACAGACTGCTACAGCAATCGTCGATTTTACTCGATGATCTTGGCGACGACACCAGCGCCGACCGTACGGCCGCCTTCGCGAATTGCGAAGCGCAGACCTTCTTCCATCGCGATCGGGTTGATCAGTTTCACCGTGATCGACACGTTGTCGCCCGGCATCACCATTTCCTTGTCCTTCGGCAGCTCGATCGAGCCCGTCACGTCCGTCGTACGGAAGTAGAACTGCGGACGGTAGTTGTTGAAGAACGGCGTGTGACGGCCGCCTTCGTCCTTGCTCAGCACGTACACTTCAGCCGTGAAGTGCGTGTGCGGGTTGATCGAACCCGGCTTGGCCAGAACCTGACCACGCTCCACGTCTTCACGCTTCGTGCCGCGCAGCAGGATACCAACGTTGTCGCCTGCCTGACCCTGGTCGAGCAGCTTGCGGAACATTTCCACGCCCGTGCAGGTCGTCTTGGCCGTTGCGCGGATACCGACGATCTCGATTTCCTCGCCAACCTTGATCACGCCGCGCTCGACGCGACCCGTCACCACCGTGCCGCGACCCGAGATCGAGAACACGTCTTCCACCGGCATCAGGAACGCACCGTCAACCGCGCGCTCCGGCGTCGGGATGTACGTGTCCAGCGCATCGGCCAGGTTCATGATCGCTACCTCGCCCAGCTCGCCCTTGTCGCCTTCCAGCGCCAGCTTGGCCGAACCCTTGATGATCGGCGTGTCGTCGCCCGGGAAGTCGTACTTCGACAGAAGTTCGCGAACTTCCATCTCGACGAGTTCCAGCAGCTCGGCGTCGTCCACCATGTCGCACTTGTTCAGGAACACGATGATGTACGGAACGCCAACCTGACGCGCCAGCAGGATGTGCTCACGCGTTTGCGGCATCGGGCCGTCGGCAGCCGAGCACACCAGGATTGCGCCGTCCATCTGCGCCGCGCCCGTGATCATGTTCTTCACGTAGTCTGCGTGGCCTGGGCAGTCGACGTGTGCGTAGTGGCGGTTAGCCGTTTCGTACTCGACGTGCGCGGTGTTGATGGTAATGCCACGCGCCTTTTCTTCCGGCGCCGCGTCGATCTGGTCGTACGCCTTCGCTTCGCCGCCAAACTTCTGCGTCAGGACCGTCGTGATCGCTGCCGTCAGCGTGGTCTTGCCGTGGTCAACGTGACCGATCGTGCCCACGTTCACGTGCGGCTTGGTCCGTTCGAATTTACCTTTAGCCATGTTTCTCTTCTTTCAGAAAGTTAATCGTTGAATGACTTTGCCACGCAATTACTTCGACTTCGCGTTAATGATCGCTTCCGACACGTTACGCGGAGCTTCAGCGTAGTGCTTGAACTCCATCGTGTACGTTGCACGGCCTTGCGTCAGCGAACGCAGCGACGTCGAGTAGCCGAACATTTCCGACAGCGGCACTTCGGCGCGAACGATCTTACCGCCGCCAACCATGTCATCCATGCCCTGAACAATACCGCGACGGCCAGAGAGGTCGCCCATCACGTTGCCCATGTAGTCTTCTGGCGTTTCGACTTCGACAGCCATCATCGGTTCGAGGATGACCGGCTGTGCCTTGCGCATCGCTTCCTTGAACGCCATCGAACCGGCCATGCGGAACGCGTTTTCGTTCGAGTCGACGTCGTGGTAGGAACCGAACGTCAGGTGAACCTTCACGTCCACGACCGGGAAGCCCGCCAGCACGCCGGCCTTCAGCGTTTCCTGGATACCCTTGTCGACTGCCGGGATGTATTCACGCGGAATCACACCGCCCTTGATCTCGTCCAGGAACTCGTAGCCCTTGCCTTGCTCGTTCGGCTCGAGCGTGATGACCGCGTGACCGTACTGGCCGCGGCCACCCGACTGCTTGACGAACTTGCCGTCAACGTCTTCCGCCTTGCCGCGAATCGTTTCGCGGTAAGCCACCTGCGGCTTGCCAACCGTTGCTTCAACGCCGAACTCACGCTTCATCCGGTCGACCAGAATTTCCAAGTGGAGCTCGCCCATGCCCGAAATAATGGTTTGACCCGATTCTTCGTCCGTTTGAACTCGGAACGACGGATCTTCCTGCGCCAGACGGTTCAGAGCCAGACCCATCTTTTCCTGGTCCGGCTTGGTCTTCGGCTCAACAGCCTGCGAAATCACGGGTTCCGGGAAAACCATGCGCTCGAGCACGATCGGGCTCGTCGGATCGCACAGCGTGTCTCCCGTGGTCGCGTCCTTCAGGCCGACCGCAGCAGCGATGTCGCCTGCGCGCACTTCCTTGATTTCTTCGCGCTGGTTCGCGTGCATCTGCAGAATACGGCCCAGACGTTCCTTCTTGTCCTTGGTCGCGTTCAGCAGGGTGTCGCCCGAATTCACAACGCCAGAGTACACACGGAAGAAGATCAGTTGGCCGACGAACGGGTCAGTCATGATCTTGAATGCCAGTGCCGAAAATTTTTCGTCGTCAGCAGCGCGGCGCTCACCCTTTTCACCGTTTTCCAGCTCGCCGGTAACCGGCGGGATGTCGATCGGCGACGGCAGGAAGTCGAGCACGGCGTCCAGCATGCGCTGCACACCCTTGTTCTTGAACGCGGTGCCGCACAGCATCGGCTGGATTTCGCAAGCGATCGTACGGTCGCGCAGACCCTTGATGATTTCCTCTTCGGTCAGCTCTCCCGACTCGAGGTACTTGTTCATCATGTCTTCGTTCGCTTCAGCCGCGGCTTCGACCATCTTTTCACGCCATTCGTTGCATGTGTCGACGAGCTCTGCCGGGATGTCTTCGTACGAGAACTTGGTGCCTTGGGACGCGTCGTCCCAAATGATCGCCTTCATCTTCATCAGATCGACGACGCCTGTGAAGTTCTCTTCCGCGCCGATAGGCACGACGACCGGAACCGGGTTCGCCTTCAGACGCAGCTTGAGCTGGTCGTAGACCTTGAAGAAGTTCGCGCCGGTACGGTCCATCTTGTTGATGAACGCAAGACGGGGAACCTTGTACTTGTTAGCCTGACGCCACACGGTTTCCGACTGGGGCTGCACGCCGCCCACAGCGCAGTACACCATGCACGCGCCGTCGAGCACGCGCATCGAGCGCTCGACTTCAATCGTGAAGTCGACGTGACCCGGGGTGTCGATGATGTTGATGCGGTGTTCGGCGCGGTCGCCCGCCATGCCCTTCCAGAATGCCGTGGTAGCAGCGGAAGTAATCGTGATGCCGCGCTCCTGTTCCTGCTCCATCCAGTCCATGGTGGCAGCACCGTCGTGAACTTCACCAATCTTGTGGTTCACGCCCGTGTAGAACAGAATGCGCTCGGTCGTCGTCGTTTTGCCGGCGTCGATGTGAGCGCTAATACCGATGTTGCGGTAGCGCTCGATAGGAGTCTTGCGAGCCACTTTGATCCTCTATTGGGATGACGCGATGCGAGAGATGCCCATCGCGCTGTAACACAAACGGGCGAGGCGCCTTTGAAGCGCACCCGCCCGGAATTTCTTTCCGTTTTCCGCTAAACCCGGGGTCGGGAAGCTTAGAAACGGAAGTGCGAGAACGCCTTGTTGGCTTCTGCCATCCGGTGAACTTCGTCGCGCTTCTTCATCGCGCCGCCACGGCCTTCGGCCGCTTCGGAGAGCTCACCTGCCAGACGCAGGGCCATCGACTTCTCGCTGCGCTTCTTCGCGGCTTCACGCAGCCAACGCATCGCCAATGCCATACGACGCGACGGGCGCACTTCGACCGGGACCTGATAGTTCGCACCACCAACGCGGCGGCTCTTCACTTCGACCACCGGCTTGACGTTGTTGAGCGCCACCGTGAACACTTCCAGCGGGTCCTTGCCACCCTTGGTCTGGATCTGTTCGAAAGCGCCGTACACGATACGCTCGGCAACCGACTTCTTGCCGGAGAGCATCAGCACGTTCATGAATTTTGCTACATCAACGTTGCCAAACTTCGGATCCGGCAACACTTCCCGCTTGGGGACTTCGCGACGACGCGGCATGTTTCTTCCTTTACTTTTCAGTTGGAGCTGTTTACAGCCCCGCGGCCACCAACTAACCCGATTCATCTGCAAGACTAACCAGCCTGGTCGGGTGACCACTTACTCGATAGCACCGGCGATTCCGGCACCATCGCTATTACCGCCTTTGCAGGCGACCTGAAACTACGATGACCGGCTAATTACTTGCCAGCCTTGGCACGCTTCGCACCGTACTTCGAGCGAGCCTGCTTACGATCCTTGACGCCCTGGGTATCCAGCGAGCCGCGAACCATGTGGTAACGCACACCCGGCAAGTCCTTCACACGGCCGCCGCGAATCAGCACGACCGAGTGTTCCTGCAGGTTGTGGCCTTCACCACCGATGTACGAAATGACTTCGAAGCCGTTCGTCAGACGAACCTTGGCGACCTTACGGAGTGCCGAGTTCGGCTTCTTCGGCGTCGTGGTGTACACACGGGTGCACACGCCGCGACGCTGGGGGCAGTCCTGCAAAGCCGGGCTCTTGCTCTTCGTCGTTTCCGACGTGCGGCCTTTGCGAACCAGTTGATTGATGGTTGGCATTGATTATTCCTGAAATTGAACAAAATCGACGCATCGGTTTCCGGGCAAAGCGGAAACGCCCGCGCATCGAACTTCCGGCTGGCCCGCTCACGCACGAACTGAAGTTGCGCGTAGGCATTCCAAGAACCGGAACCTAACATAATATTCCGAAAATACTCAGAGAGTCAACAGGTTGCGGTGTTTCGCCCCTGTCAATCCGGCTAAACAGCCAGACGACGTCAGTCTGCCGCTACGACGTGCAGCAATTCGTAGCCGAAACGGTCCAGTTTACGCGCCCCCATGCCCGGAATCCCGCGCAGATCGTCGATCGAATCGGGGCCGAGGCGGGCGATTTCCGCGAGCGTCGCGTCATGGAAAATCACATAAGCCGGCACCCCGTCGCTCTTTGCGGTTTCTGTGCGCCACATGCGTAGACGCTCCCAGCGGGCCCGCTCGCGAGGGCCCATGCCGATGGTCGGATCCGCGCGCTCGCTCGTACGACCCGACGATTGACGCGTGCGTGTCGGCTTGACGTAGCGGCGCATCGTCACCTTCTGCTCGCCCTTGAGCACCGGCTTGCTCGCCGCCGTCAGCACGAGCGAACCGAAGCCCTCGTGGTCGACCGTCAGGTAACCGAATGTGACGAGTTGGCGGAAGATCGCACGCCACTCCGGCTCACCGAGCGCCGCGCCGATACCGAACGTGGTCAGCTTCTCGTGGCCGCGCTGCAGGATTTTTTCGCTGCGGTTGCCACACAAAATATCTATCAGGTGTCCGGCTCCGAAATGAAAGCCGCTCGCACGCTGCGCGCGAAACACGCACGACAGCGCCATCTGAGCCTCGCGCGTTGCATCCCAGGTCGGCGGCGGCTCAAGGCAGTTGTCGCAGTTGCCGCACGGCTGGCTCGTTTCGCCGAAGTACGCGAGCAGGCGCACCCGCCGGCAAGTCGCCGTTTCGCACAAACCGAGCAGCGCGTCGAGCTTGCCGGTCTGGACGCGTTTGTGCGCGTCGTCTGCTTCGGATTCGTCGATCATCTTGCGCTGCTGCACGACGTCGCCGAGCCCGTAGGCCATCCACGCGTTCGACGGCAGTCCGTCGCGGCCCGCGCGGCCGGTCTCCTGGTAGTACCCTTCCACGCTCTTGGGCAAATCCAGATGCGCGACGAACCGCACGTCGGGTTTGTCGATGCCCATGCCGAACGCAATCGTCGCGCACATCACGATGCCTTCCTCGCGCTGGAACATCTCCTGATGTTTCTGGCGCACCTCGAACTCCATGCCGGCGTGGTACGGCAGCGCGCGCATGCCCTTTTCCTTCAGCCACTCCGCGGTTTCCTCGACCTTGCGGCGCGACAAGCAATAAACGACGCCCGCGTCGGTCGTACCGTCGGCTTTCGTATGCTCGGCGCGGATGAAGTCGAGCAGTTGCGTGCGCGCGTTGTCTTTTTCGGCGATGCGATAGCGGATGTTCGGCCGATCGAAACTCGACACGAACACGCGCGCATCGTCGAGCGCGAGACGGTGGATGATTTCGTCGCGCGTGATCGCGTCGGCGGTCGCCGTCAGCGCGATGCGCGGGACATTCGGAAAGCGCTCGTGCAGCACCGACAGCTGAATATATTCGGGCCGGAGAATCGTGTCCCCATTGCGACACGCAGTGCGCTTCGTCGATCGCGAAAAGACCGATGCGCGTGCGTTCGAGCAGTTCCTGGAAGCGCGGCGTCATCAGCCGCTCCGGTGCGACGTAGAGCAGATCGATGTCGCCGTCGCGGAGCGCCCGCTCGGTGGCCACCGCCTCCGCGCTCGACAACGTTGAGTTCAGGTACGCGGCCCGCACGCCGACTTCGGTCAGCGCGGCCACCTGATCCTGCATCAGCGCGATCAGTGGCGACACCACGATGCCGGTGCCAAAGCCGCATTCGCGCCGCACCAGCGACGGGATCTGATAGCACAGCGATTTGCCGCCGCCCGTCGGCATCAGCACGAGGCAATCGCCACCGTCGGCGACGTGCTCGACAATTTCGCCCTGCTGCCCTCTGAACGCGGGATAACCAAAGACTTCATTGAGGATTTCGAGCGGTCGGGACATGTATTTGAGAGAGACGGCGAAAGGAACGGCACGCAGGCGGTGAGACGAATTTTACCAACCCATTCGTGCCGCGCCCGCGCTTTGCGACAACGTTAGCCATCGGGCCTAGGACTGCTCCGGCACGTGGCACCCATGCACGCGCAAAAAGAGCAAAAAAAAAACCGCTCAGTCGAAACTGAGCGGCCTTCGTGGCTCGTGAGGCAAGGCGGCTTGCGCCGCCAGCACTTACTCGCCCGAGTGTTGCTGTTCGGCAGCCGGCGTTTCCGGCGTGCCGAATTCGAACGACTCTTCCGCTGCGATCTGATCGAAACGCTCGCGGTCGGCCAGTTCCTTGCTCTTGCGCGCCTTGTGGAACGCGAGACCCGTACCGGCCGGTATCAGGCGGCCGACGATCACGTTTTCCTTCAGGCCACGCAGGTCGTCGCGCTTGCCCATGATCGCCGCTTCGGTCAGCACGCGGGTCGTTTCCTGGAACGACGCCGCGGAGATGAACGAATCGGTCGACAGCGACGCCTTCGTGATACCGAGCAGCACGTTTTCGTACGTTGCCGGACGCTTGTCTTCCGCGATCATACGGTCGTTCTCGTCGAGCATGTCCGACCGCTCGACCTGTTCGCCCGGGATGAAACGCGTGTCGCCGTTGTCCGAAATCTGCACGCGGCGCAGCATCTGACGCACGATCACTTCGATGTGCTTGTCGTTGATCTTCACGCCTTGCAGACGGTACACGTCCTGCACTTCGTCCACGATGTAGCGCGACAGCGCCTCGACGCCCTGCAGACGCAGGATGTCGTGCGGATCCGCCGGTCCGTCGACGATCATTTCGCCCTTGTTGACGACCTGACCATCGTGCACCAGAACCTGCTTTTCCTTCGCGATCAGGAACTCGTGCTGATTGCCCTCGAGGTCCGTGATAACGAGACGCTGCTTGCCCTTCGTGTCCTTACCGAACGACGTCGTACCCGTGACTTCCGCCAGGATACCCGCGTCCTTCGGCGAACGTGCTTCGAACAGTTCCGCCACCCGCGGCAAACCACCGGTAATGTCACGCGTCTTCTGCGATTCGGTCGGGATACGTGCGAGCACTTCGCCGACCTGCACCTGCTGACCGTCCTTCACGGTGATCAGCGCGCCGACCTGGAAGCCGATCTGCACCGAGTGCTCGGTGTTCGGGATCTTCACTTCCTCGCCGTTCGCATCGAGCAGCTTGACCTGCGGACGCACCGTCTTCGACGCCTGCGAACCACGACGCTTCACGTCGATCACGACGAGCGTGGACAGACCCGTCACGTCGTCGATCTGTTTCGCGACCGTCACGCCTTCCTCGACGTTCTCGAACTTCACCGTACCACCGTACTCGGTGATGATCGGACGCGTCATCGGATCCCACGTGGCCAGTTGCGTGCCAGCCTTGATCTGCGCACCGTCGAGCTGCAGCAGCGTGGCGCCGTACGGCACCTTGTGACGCTCGCGCTCGCGGCCGTGATCGTCGGTGATCATCGCTTCACCCGAACGCGAGATGACGATCTGCTCGCCCTTCGCATTCGTGACGTAACGCATCGTCGACGTGAAACGCACCGTACCGTTCGACTTCGCTTCGACCGACGATGCCACCGCCGCACGCGACGCCGCGCCACCGATGTGGAACGTACGCATCGTGAGCTGCGTGCCCGGTTCACCGATTGACTGCGCCGCGATCACGCCGACCGCTTCGCCGACGTTCACCAGCGAGCCGCGGCCGAGGTCGCGACCGTAGCAGGCCGCGCACAGACCGTAGCGCGTTTCGCAGGTCAGCGGCGTGCGCACGCGCACTTCGTCGATGCCGAGGCGTTCGATGTCTTCGACCGCGTCCTCATCGAGCAGCGTGCCCGCTTCGAACAGCGTTTCCTGCGATTCCGGGTTGACGATATCAGCCACGGCCACGCGACCCAGGATACGGTCACGCAGCGCTTCGACCACTTCACCGCCTTCCACGAGCGCCTTCATCGCCACGCCGTTCGACGTGCCGCAATCTTCCTCGACGACGACCAGATCCTGCGTCACGTCGACGAGACGACGCGTCAGGTAACCGGAGTTCGCGGTCTTCAGTGCCGTATCAGCCAGACCCTTACGTGCACCGTGGGTCGAGATGAAGTACTGCAACACGTTCAGACCTTCGCGGAAGTTCGCCGTAATCGGCGTCTCGATGATCGAGCCGTCCGGCTTCGCCATCAGACCGCGCATACCGGCCAGCTGACGGATCTGAACCGCGGAACCACGAGCGCCTGAGTCCGCCATCATGTAGATGGAGTTGAACGACTCCTGACGCGTCTGGTTGCCGTCGCGGTCCGTGACCGGTTCCGTCGACAGCTGCTCCATCATTGCCTTGCCAACCGCTTCCGACGTCGCCGACCAGATGTCGACCACGTTGTTGTAGCGCTCCTGCGCAGTGACGAGACCCGACATGTACTGACGGTCGTATTCCTTCACCTTCTTCGCGGCGTCGCCAACGATGGTTTCCTTCTGCGGCGGTACGAGCATGTCGTCGACGCAGATCGAAATACCAGCGCGCGTTGCCAGACGGAAGCCTGACTGCATCAGTTGGTCGGCGAAAATCACCGTCTCACGCAGACCGCACTTGCGGAACGCGGTGTTGATCAGACGCGAGATTTCCTTCTTCTTCAGCGGCTTGTTCAGCACAGAGAACGGCAGACCCGGCGGCAGGATTTCCGACAGGATCGAGCGGCCAACCGTGGTCGCATACAGCGTGATCTTCGGCACGAACGCCGGCGCGCCTTCCGACTTGTCTTCGTTGTGGACCATTTCGGTGATCCGCACGTTGACGCGCGAGGCCAGTTCGACTTCCTTGTTCTCGTACGCGCGCAGCACTTCCGACACGCCCGTGAACGTCAGGCCTTCGCCCTTGCCGTTCACCGCTTCACGCGTCGCGTAGTACAGGCCGAGCACGATATCCTGCGACGGCACGATCGACGGATCGCCGTTAGCCGGGAACAGTACGTTGTTCGACGCGAGCATCAGCGTGCGCGCTTCCATCTGCGCTTCGAGCGACAGCGGCACGTGAACGGCCATCTGGTCACCGTCGAAGTCGGCGTTGAACGCCGCGCAAACGAGCGGGTGCAGCTGGATTGCCTTACCTTCGATCAGCACCGGCTCGAAAGCCTGGATGCCGAGACGGTGCAGCGTCGGCGCACGGTTCAGCATGACCGGATGTTCGCGGATCACCTCTTCGAGGATGTCCCACACCACCGGTGTCTGGTTCTCGACTTCCTTCTTCGCAGCCTTGATGGTGGTAGCGACACCCATCACTTCGAGCTTGTTGAAGATGAACGGCTTGAACAGTTCGAGCGCCATCAGCTTCGGCAGACCGCACTGATGCAGCTTCAGCGTCGGGCCGACCACGATCACGGAACGGCCCGAGTAGTCGACGCGCTTACCGAGCAGGTTCTGACGGAAGCGACCGCCCTTACCCTTGATCATGTCCGCGAGCGACTTCAGCGGACGCTTGTTCGCACCGGTCATCGCCTTGCCGCGACGGCCGTTGTCGAGCAGCGAGTCGACGGCTTCCTGCAGCATCCGCTTTTCGTTGCGGACGATGATTTCAGGCGCCTTCAGCTCGAGCAAACGCTTCAACCGGTTGTTACGGTTGATCACGCGGCGATACAGGTCGTTCAGGTCCGACGTCGCGAAACGGCCGCCGTCGAGCGGGACGAGCGGACGCAGTTCCGGCGGCAGCACCGGTAGCACTTCGAGGACCATCCAGTCCGGCTTGATGCCCGAACGCTGAAACGCCTCGAGCACTTTCAGGCGCTTCGCGTACTTCTTGATCTTCGCTTCCGAGCCGGTGTTCTTGAGCTCCGTGCGCAGCAGCTCGACCTGCTCGTCGATGTTGATCGCGCGCAGCAGTTCGCGAATACCTTCCGCGCCCATCTCGGCACGGAATTCGTCGCCGTATTCCTCGACCTTGTTGTAGTAATCCTCCTCGGTCATGATCTGCCGCGCTTTGAGCGGCGTCATGCCCGGATCGATCACCACGTATGCTTCGAAGTACAGCACGCGCTCGATGTCGCGCAGCGTCATGTCGAGCACCATGCCCAGACGCGACGGCAGCGACTTCAGGAACCAGATGTGCGCGACCGGCGAGGCCAGCTCAATGTGGCCCATTCTCTCACGACGCACCTTCGCGAGCGTCACTTCGACGCCGCACTTCTCGCAGATCACGCCGCGGTGCTTCAGGCGCTTGTACTTGCCGCAAAGGCATTCGTAGTCCTTGATCGGACCGAAAATCTTCGCGCAGAACAGACCATCGCGCTCCGGCTTGAACGTGCGGTAGTTGATGGTTTCCGGCTTCTTGACTTCACCGAACGACCACGAACGGATCTTGTCCGGCGAGGCCAGACCGATCTTGATCGCGTCGAAAACTTCAGGTTGTTGGACTTGCTTGAATAGATCGAGCAAAGCTTTCATCGCTTCTCTCCAGTAGTCCGATTAGTTCCGGTCCAGGTCGATGTCGATACCCAGCGACCGGATTTCCTTCACCAACACGTTGAACGACTCAGGCATGCCGGCATCGATCACGTGATCGCCCTTGACCAGGTTCTCGTAAACCTTGGTCCGGCCCGTCACATCGTCCGACTTCACCGTCAGCATTTCCTGCAGCACGTACGATGCACCGTACGCTTCGAGCGCCCAAACTTCCATTTCACCGAAACGCTGGCCACCGAACTGCGCCTTACCGCCCAACGGCTGCTGCGTGACGAGCGAGTACGGGCCCGTGGAACGCGCGTGCATCTTGTCGTCGACCAGGTGGTGCAGCTTCAGGTAGTGCATGTAGCCGACCGTCACCGTACGTTCGAACATCTCGCCCGTGCGACCGTCGAACAGACGCACCTGGTTCTTCGACGGCGTCATGCCGAGGTTTTCAGCGATGTCATCCGGGAACGCCAGATCCAGCGCGCGGGACATTTCTTCTTCCGTCGCACCGTCGAACACCGGCGTTGCGAACGGCACGCCTTCACGCAGGTTCTTCGCCAGTTCGAGGATTTCGTCGTCGCTGAAGCTGTCCAGCTCTTCGGCGCGGCCCGATTCGTTGTAGATCTTGATCAGGAATTCGCGCAGTTCAGCGATCTTCGCCTGACGCTGCAGCATTTCGCCGATACGCCAGCCGAGACCCTTCGCGGCCCACCCCAGATGCACTTCGAGAACCTGACCCACGTTCATCCGCGACGGCACGCCGAGCGGGTTCAGAACGACGTCAGCCGGACGGCCGTCGGCCATGTACGGCATGTCTTCGATCGGCACGATCTTCGACACGACACCCTTGTTACCGTGACGGCCTGCCATCTTGTCGCCAGGCTGCAGACGGCGCTTCACCGCCAGATACACCTTGACCATCTTCAGCACGCCCGGCGGCAGTTCGTCGCCTTGCGTGAGCTTCTTGCGCTTCTCTTCGAACGCGAGGTCGAACTGGTGACGCTTCTCTTCGATCGAGTTCTTGATCGCTTCGAGCTGGGCCGCTGCTTCTTCATCCGCGAGCCGGATGTCGAACCAGTGGTAGTGGTCCAGATCTTCGAGGTAAGCGCGCTCGATCTTCGTGCCCTTCGCGAGCTTCTTCGGACCGCCGTTCGCGACCTTGCCTTCGAGCATGCGCGCGAGACGCTGGAACGCATCACCTTCCACGATACGCAGCTGGTCGTTCAGGTCGAGACGATAGCGCTTCAGTTCATCGTCGATGATCTGTTGCGCGCGCTTGTCGCGCTGGATGCCTTCACGCGTGAATACCTGCACGTCGATCACGGTGCCGCTCATGCCCGACGGCACGCGCAGCGACGTGTCCTTCACGTCCGACGCCTTCTCACCGAAGATCGCGCGCAGCAGCTTTTCTTCCGGCGTCAGCTGCGTTTCGCCCTTCGGCGTGACCTTGCCGACCAGCACGTCGCCCGCTTCGACTTCCGCGCCGATGTACACGATGCCCGACTCGTCGAGACGGCCAAGCTGCACTTCGGCGAGATTCGAGATGTCGCGCGTGATTTCTTCCGGTCCGAGCTTCGTGTCGCGTGCAACGACGTTCAGTTCTTCGATGTGAATCGACGTGTAACGGTCGTCCGCAACGACCTTCTCCGAAATCAGGATCGAGTCTTCGAAGTTGTAGCCGTTCCATGGCATGAACGCGATCAGCATGTTCTGGCCGAGCGCGAGCTCGCCCAGATCGGTCGATGCGCCGTCAGCCAGCACGTCGCCGCGCGCAACCTTGTCGCCCATCTTCACGATCGGACGCTGGTTGATGTTCGTGTTCTGGTTCGAACGCGTGTACTTGATCAGATTGTAGATGTCGACGCCGACTTCACCCGCGACCGCTTCGTCGTCGTTCACGCGAATCACGATACGGCCCGCGTCGACGTAATCGACCACCCCGCCACGCAGTGCCTGAACCGTCGTGCCCGAGTCGACCGCCACGGTGCGTTCGATGCCCGTACCGACGACCGGCTTTTCCGGACGCAGACACGGGACGGCCTGACGCTGCATGTTCGAGCCCATCAATGCGCGGTTCGCGTCGTCGTGCTCGAGGAACGGAATCAGCGAAGCTGCGACCGACACGATCTGCGACGGCGCCACGTCCATGTACTGAATGCGGTCCGGCGTGACCATCAGCGTTTCGCCCGCTTCACGCGACGACACGAGTTCGTCGGTCAGCGTGCGGTCGTCGGCCACCGCCGCGTTCGCCTGAGCGATCACGTACCGGCCTTCTTCGATCGCCGACAGATAGTCAATCTGGTCGGTCACCTTGCCGTCCGCCACCTTGCGATACGGCGTTTCGAGGAAGCCGTATTCGTTCAGGTGCGCGTACAGAGCGAGCGAGTTGATCAGACCGATGTTCGGACCTTCCGGTGTTTCAATCGGGCACACACGGCCGTAGTGAGTTGGGTGCACGTCGCGGACTTCGAAGCCTGCGCGCTCACGAGTCAGACCGCCCGGGCCTAGTGCAGAAACACGACGCTTGTGCGTGATTTCCGACAGCGGATTGGTCTGGTCCATGAACTGCGACAGCTGCGACGACCCGAAGAACTCGCGAATCGCCGACGAGATCGGCTTCGAGTTGATCAGGTCGTGCGGCATCAAGTTTTCGCTTTCGGCCTGGCCGAGGCGTTCCTTCACAGCACGTTCGACACGCACGAGGCCCGCGCGGAACTGGTTCTCAGCGAGTTCGCCGACGCAGCGCACACGACGGTTGCCGAGGTGGTCGATGTCGTCCACTTCGCCCTTGCCGTTGCGCAGCTCGACGAGGATCTTGATCGTCGCGAGAATGTCGTCGTCCTGCAGCGTCATCGGACCGACGATTTCATCACGGCCGACGCGCCGGTTGAACTTCATACGACCCACCTTCGACAGGTCGTACGCTTCTTCGCTGTAGAACAGACGGTTGAACAGTGCCTCGACCGCCTCTTCGGTTGGCGGCTCGCCCGGACGCATCATGCGGTAGATCGCGATACGTGCGGCCATCTTGTCGGCCGTTTCGTCGATACGCAGCGTCGACGAGATGTACGGACCCTGGTCCAGATCGTTCGTGTAGAGCGTCTGGATGTCCTTGATCTTCGCTTCGCGCAGCTTCTCGAGCACGGATTCGGTAATTTCGTCGTTGGCGTTCGCGATGACTTCACCCGTATCGCCGTCGATCACGTTCTTCGCGAGCACGCGGCCGAGCAGATAATCTTCCGGCACCGAGATGAACTTGGTCTTCGCGTTATCGAGGTCGCGAATGTGCTTGGCGTTGATCCGCTTGTCCTTCTGGACGATCACGTTGCCATCGCGGTCCGTGATATCGAAGCGCGCGACTTCACCGCGCAAACGCTCCGGCACGAATTCCATCTGCGCGCCTTCCGGCATCAGCGTGAAATTGTCGAACACGAAGAAGTTTGCGAGGATCTGTTCCGGCGTCAGGCCGATTGCCTTTAGCAGGATCGTAACCGGCATCTTACGACGACGGTCGACGCGGAAGTACAGCACGTCCTTCGGGTCGAACTCGAAGTCGAGCCACGAGCCACGGTAGGGAATGATACGTGCCGAAAACAGCAGCTTGCCCGAGCTGTGCGTCTTGCCCTTGTCGTGTTCGAAGAAAACACCCGGCGAACGGTGCAGCTGCGAAACGATCACACGTTCCGTGCCGTTGATGACGAACGAACCGGTCGGCGTCATGAGCGGGATTTCGCCCATGTACACTTCCTGTTCCTTCACTTCTTTGACGACCGGCTTGCTCGGTGATTCTTTGTCGAGCAGCACCAGACGCACCTTGGCGCGCAGCGCCGAGCAGTACGTCAGACCGCGCTGCTGGCATTCCTTGATGTTGAATGCGGGCGGCGACAGCATGTAGCTGACGAACTCAAGACGCGCGAAGCCGTTGTGCGAAACGATCGGAAAAACGGAAGTAAACGCGGCCTGCAAGCCTTCCGGCTTGCGTTGCGTAGATGACGTATCTGCTTGCAGAAACGTGCTGAATGATTCAAGCTGGGTAGCCAGCAGGAAAGGTACTTGGTGAACGATGGGGCGCTTCGCAAAACTCTTGCGAATACGCTTCTTCTCGGTGAAGGAATATTGCATACGATCTCCGAATCACGGCGGGCATAGTTGTCGAGGCAGGATACCTTGATGAGACAACCCGAGTGTTCACCGACTGAGACCCGATGGCCGTCCGATGGCTTGAACGAGCCTAGAAGCTTGGTGGTTGGCCGCTACCAACCGCTGGCTGACGGCAGCGGATGCCTGTGTTGCCCGCTACCCGACCAAACTTGCCTTCTGCAGTCGCTTCAGAAGACAAAGAGAAATGCCGGTCAAAATTACCGTGGGCATTTTTCTTTGGCCTCTGGGAGTCACATTCCTGCCGGCATACGCCCGCAAAAACGCGTCCTCCACAAAGCACAAAAAGGCCGGCGGTGAAAAACCGCCAGCCTTCGCACAGCGCGTTGAATCTTACTTGATTTCAACCTTCGCGCCGGCTTCTTCCAGCTTCTTCTTGGCTTCTTCAGCAGCAGCCTTGGGCACCGCTTCCTTAACGGGCTTCGGTGCACCGTCGACCAGATCCTTCGCTTCCTTCAGGCCGAGACCTGTCAGTTCGCGAACAGCCTTAATGACCGAAACCTTGTTTGCACCGGTTTCAGCCAAGATGACCGTGAATTCGGTCTGCTCTTCTGCAGCAGCAGCGCCGCCGGCTGCACCTGCCGGGCCAGCCACTGCAACAGCAGCTGCCGAGACGCCAAACTTTTCTTCGAACGCCTTGACCAGCTCGTTCAGTTCCAGAACCGACATCGAGCCTACGGCTTCGAGGATGTCTTCTTTTGCGATTGCCATTTGAAATACTCCTAAATTGAATTCGGATACAGCCAGCGATCAATCACGCTCGACTGAAGTGCATTACGCGGCGGCTTCTTCGCCTTGCTTCTTTTCTGCCAGCGCGGCCAGAGCGCGCGCGAAGCCAGAAACAGGTGCCTGCATAACGTACAACAGCTTGGAGAGCAGTTCTTCGCGGCTCGGGATGTTTGCCAGCGCTTGCACGCCAGCCTTGTCCATCACCTTGCCTTCGTAGGAACCAGCCTTGATGACCAACTTGTCATTGCTCTTGCTGAAGTCATTGACGACCTTAGCAGCAGCAATCGCATCTTCCGAGATGCCGTAGATCAGGGGGCCAGTCATCTGCTCTGCCAGCGGAGCAAACGGGGTACCCTCGACGGCGCGACGCGCCAGCGTGTTCTTCAACACGCGAAGGTAAACCTGTTGCTCACGCGCTTTCGCGCGCAGCTTGGTCAGATCGCCAACCGCGATTCCACGATACTCAGCCAGAACCACGGTCTGAGCTTTCGCGACTTGCGCGGCAACCTCAGCGACGACGGCCTGCTTGCTTTCTTTGTTGAGTGGCACGGTTAACCTCCAGATTCGATACACGCAGCGTGCGCCTTGTGTACCGCATTCAATAACGGCGTCCGACCAGTCAGGAGTATTTCGACCGTCAAAAATCCGTATCGCTACAGACATCCAACGGCTTCATCACTACACAACCTTTTCGGGTTCGCCATCTGCGTTGGCATTACATTAAGGACCAGCCTACTTGCTGCGTGCCCACCAACGGTCTTTGATAACCGGTCGCGCGATGCAGACTGCCACCTCGCAACCGCCCAAAGCCCTTAAAAGCCGCCCCAACTCGCGTCGGAGCGGCGAAATTCATTACTGGGCAGCGATCGACGTCTGGTCGACACGAACACCAACACCCATCGTGCTCGACAGAGCGACCTTGCGCAGATACACGCCCTTGCTCGTTGCCGGCTTCGCCTTCTGCAGCGCTTCGATCAGCGCATTCAGGTTGTTGCGCAGTTCCGCCGGTTCAAACGAAGCGCGGCCGATCGTTGCGTGGATAATGCCGGCCTTGTCGACACGGAATTGCACCTGACCAGCCTTGGCGTTCTTGACCGCGGTCGCGACGTCCGGCGTGACCGTGCCAACCTTCGGGTTCGGCATCAGGCCACGCGGGCCGAGAATCTGCCCGAGCGTACCTACGATACGCATCGTGTCCGGCGAAGCGATCACGATGTCGAAGTTCAGGTTCCCGGCCTTGACCTGTTCGGCCAGGTCTTCCATACCGACGACGTCAGCACCAGCGGCACGAGCCTGCTCAGCCTTTTCGCCCTGCGCGAACACAGCGACGCGGACCGACTTACCGGTACCAGCGGGCAGCACGACCGAGCCGCGAACCACTTGATCCGACTTCTTTGCGTCAATGCCGAGTTGCACGGCGACGTCGATCGACTCGTCGAACTTCGCGCTTGCGCATTCCTTCACGAGCGACAGAGCGGCTTCGATCGGGTACAGCTTCTGACGATCCACTTTGGCTGCAAATGCTTGCAGACGCTTCGAAAGCTTAGCCATTTACACGCCCTCCACGGTGATGCCCATCGAGCGGGCGCTACCAGCGATCGTGCGAACCGCTGCGTCCAGATCAGCAGCCGTCAGATCGGGCATCTTGGTCCTGGCGATATCTTCAGCTTGAGCGCGGGTGATCTTGCCGACCTTGTCGGTATGCGGCCTGCTCGAACCCTTCTCGAGCTTCGCTGCCTTCTTGATCAGAACCGTAGCCGGCGGCGTCTTCAGAACGAACGTGAAGCTCTTGTCCGCGAATGCCGTGATCACGACAGGAATCGGCAGACCCGGTTCCATCGCTTGAGTCTGCGCGTTGAACGCCTTGCAGAACTCCATGATGTTCAGGCCGCGCTGACCCAGTGCCGGACCAACCGGCGGCGACGGGTTGGCTTTACCTGCAGGAATCTGCAGCTTGATAAAGCCGATAATTTTCTTTGCCATTTCGAGAACCTCTGTGGAACGCCGCCTTACGGGCGGACGCTCAGTGAGTAGTAGCGCGTGTTCGCCGACAAACTGGCTAGTTACGCTCCTCAACGGCCATTACGCGGACCGTAAGCGCGAAATACGGAACGCACCTAGCGGTGCGTTCCGTAAAATCTAGACTACAACTTTTCGACTTGGCCGAATTCCAACTCGACCGGCGTTGCGCGGCCGAAGATTGTAACGGAAACACGGACTCGCGACTTTTCGTAGTTCACTTCTTCGACGCTGCCGTTGAAATCTGTGAAGGGGCCTTCTTTCACGCGCACCATCTCGCCTACCTCAAACAGGGTCTTCGGACGCGGCTTCTCCACGCCCTCCTGCATCTGCGACATGATCTTTTCAACTTCCCGAGGGGAGATCGGGCTCGGCCGATTACGCGCCCCGCCGACGAAGCCGGTCACCTTCGCCGTATTTTTCACGAGGTGCCACGTTTCGTCTGTCATTTCCATTTCGACTAAAACATAGCCCGGGAAGAAACGACGTTCGGTTACTGATTTGTGACCGCCCTTTACCTCAACAACCTCTTCCGTTGGAACGAGGATCTGGCCGAACTGATCCTGCATACCAGCCCGCTCGATGCGCTCCTGAAGCGCTCGTTGCACGCTCTTCTCCATACCGGAATATGCGTGCACTACGTACCAACGTTTGCCGCTCGGGGATGCCGGAGTATCACTCATATCATTTCCAACCCAGAATCGCCGAGAAAATCGCCCACTCAATGGATTTATCACAAACCCAAAGAAAGATAGCCATCACGACTACGAAGCCGAAGACCACGAGTGTTGTTTGGGTCGCCTCTTTGCGACTCGGCCAAACTACCTTGCGGACCTCTTTGTATGAGTCATTGGCGAAAGCGATGAAACCCTTGCCAGGCGCCGAGAGAAGACCGACTGCGACACCCGCGATCGCACCAACAGCCAAGGCGGCTCCGCGGATGTACCATTCCTGGCCGCTAAGCCAGAAGAACCCCACGAACCCGGCCAAGACCAGCAACACACCTGCGATCAACATCAACTTGTCGCCGGATGTATTTACAGTTTCGACGGAAGGATTCGCCATAACACCTTAACAAGCGCCACTACGGCGCGATAATTGGCAGGGGCAGAGGGAATCGAACCCCCAACCTTCGGTTTTGGAGACCGACGCTCTGCCAGTTGAGCTATACCCCTAAACCATTTGGAGTTGACGACACCGCCAACCCCGATACAACCGATTATCGAGAACTCTCTGGCGTTACTCGATGATCTTGGCGACGACACCAGCGCCGACCGTACGGCCGCCTTCGCGAATTGCGAAGCGCAGACCTTCTTCCATCGCGATCGGGTTGATCAGTTTCACCGTGATCGACACGTTGTCGCCCGGCATCACCATTTCCTTGTCCTTCGGCAGCTCGATCGAGCCCGTCACGTCCGTCGTACGGAAGTAGAACTGCGGACGGTAGTTGTTGAAGAACGGCGTGTGACGGCCGCCTTCGTCCTTGCTCAGCACGTACACTTCAGCCGTGAAGTGCGTGTGCGGGTTGATCGAACCCGGCTTGGCCAGAACCTGACCACGCTCCACGTCTTCACGCTTCGTGCCGCGCAGCAGGATACCAACGTTGTCGCCTGCCTGACCCTGGTCGAGCAGCTTGCGGAACATTTCCACGCCCGTGCAGGTCGTCTTGGCCGTTGCGCGGATACCGACGATCTCGATTTCCTCGCCAACCTTGATCACGCCGCGCTCGACGCGACCCGTCACCACCGTGCCGCGACCCGAGATCGAGAACACGTCTTCCACCGGCATCAGGAACGCACCGTCAACCGCGCGCTCCGGCGTCGGGATGTACGTGTCCAGCGCATCGGCCAGGTTCATGATCGCTACCTCGCCCAGCTCGCCCTTGTCGCCTTCCAGCGCCAGCTTGGCCGAACCCTTGATGATCGGCGTGTCGTCGCCCGGGAAGTCGTACTTCGACAGAAGTTCGCGAACTTCCATCTCGACGAGTTCCAGCAGCTCGGCGTCGTCCACCATGTCGCACTTGTTCAGGAACACGATGATGTACGGAACGCCAACCTGACGCGCCAGCAGGATGTGCTCACGCGTTTGCGGCATCGGGCCGTCGGCAGCCGAGCACACCAGGATTGCGCCGTCCATCTGCGCCGCGCCCGTGATCATGTTCTTCACGTAGTCTGCGTGGCCTGGGCAGTCGACGTGTGCGTAGTGGCGGTTAGCCGTTTCGTACTCGACGTGCGCGGTGTTGATGGTAATGCCACGCGCCTTTTCTTCCGGCGCCGCGTCGATCTGGTCGTACGCCTTCGCTTCGCCGCCAAACTTCTGCGTCAGGACCGTCGTGATCGCTGCCGTCAGCGTGGTCTTGCCGTGGTCAACGTGACCGATCGTGCCCACGTTCACGTGCGGCTTGGTCCGTTCAAACTTACCCTTGGCCATTTTCGACTCCTAAGAGGATTTTCCGTACGTTGCGCCGGGCGCAAACAATCACCGATTACTTCTGGTGCCCATGGGCAGGATCGAACTGCCGACCTCTCCCTTACCAAGGGAGTGCTCTACCACTGAGCCACATGGGCGCTACCTCTGTGTTGCTGGAGCGGGTGAAGGGAATCGAACCCTCGTCGTAAGCTTGGAAGGCTTCTGCTCTACCATTGAGCTACACCCGCAAGGATCATGGATTCCCAACAACTGCTGCATCTTGCATTCTGGTGGAGGAGGTTGGATTCGAACCAACGTAGGCGTAAGCCAACAGATTTACAGTCTGCCCCCTTTAGCCACTCGGGCACCCCTCCGAAGAGAACTGACAATTGTGGGGGAACAATGTCTCTTTGTCAAGGGCTGCTTGACCGTTCCGATCCCAACGCTCTCACTTATATAGTGATATAGTGATTGGCTGTTAGCCGTCCGTAAACGCAAAAACCCCACCGCGGCGGGTGGGGTTTCTGACTGGGGAGGAGCCTGACGATTACCTACTTTCACACGGGCAATCCGCACTATCATCGGCGTGGAGTCGTTTCACGGTCCTGTTCGGGATGGGAAGGGGTGGGACCGACTCGCTATGGTCATCAGGCATGACGGGTTGCTGCGTCGCAGGGTTGGAGTCAACCGGTTGCGCCACAGCCAATCGGGAAGAAGCGTAAAGGATTCGGGTGGGGGTTGTGTTGTTTCTGGCACAACACCGATCTCAACCGTGTGCGTGTTCCTGCCCCCTTCGGGGGTGGGGTCCGGGTAAGCGCTTTGCATGGGCCCGGAGTAAGTGCTGAAGCACTAACTCCGGCCGACAGCTGAAGCGCCAACGCTGACCGCAAAACACACCGGTTATAGGATCAAGCCTTACGGGCAATTAGTATCAGTTAGCTCAGTACATTACTGTACGTGCACACCTGACCTATCAACGTCCTGGTCTTGAACGACCCTTCAAGGGGCTCGAAGCCCCGGGGATATCTCATCTTAAGGCGAGTTTCCCGCTTAGATGCTTTCAGCGGTTATCTCTTCCGAACATAGCTACCCGGCGATGCCACTGGCGTGACAACCGGTACACCAGAGGTTCGTCCACTCCGGTCCTCTCGTACTAGGAGCAGCCCCCTTCAAATATCCAGCGCCCACGGCAGATAGGGACCAAACTGTCTCACGACGTTTTAAACCCAGCTCACGTACCTCTTTAAATGGCGAACAGCCATACCCTTGGGACCGGCTACAGCCCCAGGATGAGATGAGCCGACATCGAGGTGCCAAACACCGCCGTCGATATGAACTCTTGGGCGGTATCAGCCTGTTATCCCCAGAGTACCTTTTATCCGTTGAGCGATGGCCCTTCCATACAGAACCACCGGATCACTATGACCTGCTTTCGCACCTGTTCGACTTGTCAGTCTCACAGTCAAGCACGCTTATGCCATTGCACTATCAGCACGATTTCCGACCGTACCTAGCGTACCTTCGTACTCCTCCGTTACACTTTGGGAGGAGACCGCCCCAGTCAAACTGCCTACCATGCACTGTCCCCGACCCGGATCACGGGCCAAGGTTAGAACCTCAAACAGATCAGGGTGGTATTTCAAGGACGGCTCCACGCAGACTGGCGTCCACGCTTCATAGCCTCCCACCTATCCTACACAGACCGGTTCAAAGTCCAATGCAAAGCTACAGTAAAGGTTCATGGGGTCTTTCCGTCTAGCCGCGGGGAGATTGCATCATCACAAACACTTCAACTTCGCTGAGTCTCGGGAGGAGACAGTGTGGCCATCGTTACGCCATTCGTGCAGGTCGGAACTTACCCGACAAGGAATTTCGCTACCTTAGGACCGTTATAGTTACGGCCGCCGTTTACCGGGACTTCAATCAGGAGCTTGCACCCCATCATTTAATCTTCCGGCACCGGGCAGGCGTCACACCCTATACGTCCACTTTCGTGTTTGCAGAGTGCTGTGTTTTTATTAAACAGTCGCAGCCACCAGTTTATTGCAACCCTTTCACCCTTCTGGCGCAGGCCAGTCAGGCTATGAGGGCGTACCTTATCCCGAAGTTACGGTACCAATTTGCCGAGTTCCTTCTCCCGAGTTCTCTCAAGCGCCTTAGAATACTCATCTCGCCCACCTGTGTCGGTTTGCGGTACGGTCACTGTGAAACTGAAGCTTAGAGGCTTTTCCTGGAACCCCTTCCAGTTGCTTCGTCGCCTGAGCGACTCGCCTCGCACCCTTGAATTCCGCGCCCGGATTTGCCAAAGCGCCTTCTCCAATGCAAGGACCGGGACTTCCAACACCCGGACAACCTTCCGCGATCCGTCCCCCCATCGCATTTCACAATGGTGCAGAAATATTAATCTGCTTCCCATCAGCTACGCATTTCTGCCTCGCCTTAGGGGCCGACTCACCCTACGCCGATGAACGTTGCGTAGGAAACCTTGGGCTTACGGCGAGGGGGCCTTTCACCCCCTTTATCGCTACTCATGTCAGCATTCGCACTTCCGATACCTCCAGCACACTTTCCAGTGCACCTTCGCAGGCTTACGGAACGCTCTCCTACCATGCACATTACTGTGCATCCGCAGCTTCGGTATATGGCTTAGCCCCGTTACATCTTCCGCGCAGGACGACTCGATCAGTGAGCTATTACGCTTTCTTTAAAGGGTGGCTGCTTCTAAGCCAACCTCCTGACTGTTTTAGCCTTCCCACTTCGTTTCCCACTTAGCCATATTTGGGGACCTTAGCTGGCGGTCTGGGTTGTTTCCCTCTTGACACCGGACGTTAGCACCCGATGTCTGTCTCCCGTGATTGCACTCTTCGGTATTCGGAGTTTGCTATGGCGTAGTAATCCGCAATGGACCCCACAACCATGACAGTGCTCTACCCCCGAAGGTGATACACGAGGCACTACCTAAATAGTTTTCGGAGAGAACCAGCTATTTCCAGGTTTGTTTAGCCTTTCACCCCTATCCACAGCTCATCCCCTAACTTTTCAACGTTAGTGGGTTCGGTCCTCCAGCACGTGTTACCGTGCCTTCAACCTGGCCATGGATAGATCACCTGGTTTCGGGTCTACACCCAGCGACTGGACGCCCTGTTCGGACTCGCTTTCGCTACGCCTGCCCTAATCGGTTAAGCTCGCCACTGAATGTAAGTCGCTGACCCATTATACAAAAGGTACGCCGTCACCCCTTCGCAGAGGCTCCGACTGTTTGTATGCATGCGGTTTCAGGATCTGTTTCACTCCCCTCCCGGGGTTCTTTTCGCCTTTCCCTCACGGTACTGGTTCACTATCGGTCGATCACGAGTATTTAGCCTTGGAGGATGGTCCCCCCATCTTCAGACAGGATTTCACGTGTCCCGCCCTACTTCTCGTACACCCAGTTCTTCCATGCTGTTTTCGTCTACAGGGCTATCACCTGCTATGGCCGCACTTTCCAGAGCGTTCGACTAACAATACAGATAACGTGTACAGGCTGATCCCATTTCGCTCGCCACTACTCTGGGAATCTCGGTTGATTTCTTTTCCTGCGGTTACTTAGATGTTTCAGTTCACCGCGTTCGCCTCACGCAGCCTATGGATTCAGCTACGGATACTCCATTAGGAGTGGGTTTCCCCATTCGGACATCTCCGGATCAATGCTCGTTTGCCAGCTCCCCGGAGCTTTTCGCAGGCTACCGCGTCCTTCATCGCCTGTGATCGCCAAGGCATCCACCACATGCACTTGTTCGCTTGACCCTATAACGGGTGTGTCTCTGTCGACCAGTGTTAGCGCTTTAGCGCTTACACTGGTCCCATCCCCGGAGGGGACAGGTTCCCGAAGGAGTCGACCATTCACGTTCCGTTACAGGTTGAGTATTCGTGTTGCGCCGTATTCCAAGGCAATCTTTCGATCACCTTTAAAATACATCGATACAATCACAACCCTGATTCACCTACTCACACACCCATCTCCAGGTATGCTTTCGTGAATCTCTTTACTACTTCTTCCTGATTGTTAAAGAACGGCAGCCGGTATGAAGCCTGTGCCTCATACCGCTCTGACTGGCTCAATCGCCAATGCGCAACGCTCTGCCTTCAGGCAGAACCCTGCGCATTGAGGATTGGTGGAGGATGACGGGATCGAACCGACGACCCCCTGCTTGCAAAGCAGGTGCTCTCCCAGCTGAGCTAATCCCCCAGTCCCACAGATATTCCAGCGGCCCCAGCCCTTCAGCTCACCAGACAAGACCGTGGTGGGTCTGGATGGATTCGAACCATCGACCCCCGCCTTATCAAGACGGTGCTCTAACCGGCTGAGCTACAGACCCCTGATGTCTGTCTGCGTTGCTTCCATTAACCACAGCCGATAAGCGTGAGCACTTGAGTGCAGTGAATGCACAGCTCTGGAAAGGAGGTGATCCAGCCGCACCTTCCGATACGGCTACCTTGTTACGACTTCACCCCAGTCATGAATCCTACCGTGGTGACCGTCCTCCTTGCGGTTAGACTAGCCACTTCTGGTAAAACCCACTCCCATGGTGTGACGGGCGGTGTGTACAAGACCCGGGAACGTATTCACCGCGGCATGCTGATCCGCGATTACTAGCGATTCCAGCTTCACGCACCCGAGTTGCAGAGTGCGATCCGGACTACGATCGGTTTTCCGGGATTGGCTCCACCTCGCGGCTTGGCAACCCTCTGTTCCGACCATTGTATGACGTGTGAAGCCCTACCCATAAGGGCCATGAGGACTTGACGTCATCCCCACCTTCCTCCGGTTTGTCACCGGCAGTCTCCCTGGAGTGCTCTTGCGTAGCAACTAGGGACAAGGGTTGCGCTCGTTGCGGGACTTAACCCAACATCTCACGACACGAGCTGACGACAGCCATGCAGCACCTGTGTTACGGCTCCCTTTCGGGCACTCCCGCCTCTCGGCAGGATTCCATACATGTCAAGGGTAGGTAAGGTTTTTCGCGTTGCATCGAATTAATCCACATCATCCACCGCTTGTGCGGGTCCCCGTCAATTCCTTTGAGTTTTAATCTTGCGACCGTACTCCCCAGGCGGTCAACTTCACGCGTTAGCTACGTTACCAAGCCAATGAAGGCCCGACAACCAGTTGACATCGTTTAGGGCGTGGACTACCAGGGTATCTAATCCTGTTTGCTCCCCACGCTTTCGTGCATGAGCGTCAGTATTGGCCCAGGGGGCTGCCTTCGCCATCGGTGTTCCTCCACATCTCTACGCATTTCACTGCTACACGTGGAATTCCACCCCCCTCTGCCATACTCCAGCGCTGCAGTCACCAATGCAGTTCCCAGGTTAAGCCCGGGGATTTCACATCGGTCTTACAGCACCGCCTGCGCACGCTTTACGCCCAGTAATTCCGATTAACGCTCGCACCCTACGTATTACCGCGGCTGCTGGCACGTAGTTAGCCGGTGCTTATTCTTCCGGTACCGTCATCCCTCACGGATATTAGCCACGAGGTTTTCTTTCCGGACAAAAGTGCTTTACAACCCGAAGGCCTTCTTCACACACGCGGCATTGCTGGATCAGGCTTGCGCCCATTGTCCAAAATTCCCCACTGCTGCCTCCCGTAGGAGTCTGGGCCGTGTCTCAGTCCCAGTGTGGCTGGTCGTCCTCTCAGACCAGCTACAGATCGTCGGCTTGGTAGGCCTTTACCCCACCAACTACCTAATCTGCCATCGGCCGCCCCTTGAGCGCGAGGTCTTGCGATCCCCCGCTTTCCTCTCCCGAGCGTATGCGGTATTAATCCGGCTTTCGCCGGGCTATCCCCCACTCCAGGACACGTTCCGATGTATTACTCACCCGTTCGCCACTCGCCACCAGACCGAAGTCCGTGCTGCCGTTCGACTTGCATGTGTAAGGCATGCCGCCAGCGTTCAATCTGAGCCAGGATCAAACTCTTCAGTTCAAACCTGTTACTGTTTTCGGGCTCTCTCGAACCCGGTCGCTCACTCAACGTACTGACGATGATTGATCCGTCTTCCGACAGACAAACCTTCCTCCAATACTGTGTGAGGCTTCTGATACTTCTGCCTGACAGCAGATTCCACAGAATCCGCCGCCGCATTCCGCATCAAGCGCCCACACTTATCGACTGTTAGTTTTTAAAGATCGGTCCGCCAAACCCGCCGCGCCTGAACCACCACTACCCGGCACTGCTTCGTTTGCGTCGCTGCGTCTGCAGCAGAGAAACGAGATTATGGAGAACTTCCGTCGGATCGTCAACAGGTTTTTATCACTCGCTTAACCTGCCCACGCCGCTGAAGCCCTCGCCCTCAAAGGCTTCCCGCTTCTCCGCACCCCGGCGTCCGGAGCGCGAAAGAGCGGAATTCTAGTCGCCGCAGCCAGAACTTGCAAGCGAAATCTTGGGGTTTTCCTTAGGGGATCTTTCCCATACGGCCCGGATCGTCTATCGTTGGGGTTTTCACTTCGGGCGCCAGCGTCTGGGCGGCGGATGCGCCGATCGTCCAATCATGTAACACGGTATAAGCGACCGCCAGCAACGTCGGGCCGATGAAAACACCAAGAAAACCAAACGCAAACGCGCCGCCGAGGATGCCGAGCATTACCAGAATCAACGGCATGTCACTGTTTTTGCCAATCAGGATCGGCTTGATGACGTTGTCGGCCATGCCGACAACCAGCAGGCCCCATATGACCACAAAAATCGCCCATCCAGTCGACCCGCCCTGATACAGCCAGATCGCTGCCGGCAACCAGACAATGACCGGACCGCCCGGCACCACCGACAGAAAAAACGTCACGAGCCCGAGCAACGCCGGCGCCGGTACGCCCGCCATCCAGAAACCGAATCCCGCGAGAACCGCCTGTACGAGGGCCGTACCAAGAATCCCGTAGACCACCCCCTTCACCGTGCTGCCCGCCAGCGCCAGCAGATAGTCGGCGCGCTCACCGGCTACTCGACGCATGCCGGCGTTCAGCCAGGCGGCCGCCCCCTCGCCACCGGTATAAAAGAAGAACGCGAGCACGATGCTCAACGCCAGCAGCCCCAGCCCATGCGTCACCGCAAGCGCCGCCGCCAGAATCCACTTCCCAGCCGGCGCGGCGAGCGTGCGCAATTGCGCGATCAACTCGGAATTGCTGCTGGTCAAGCGCTCCCAAAAGGCCTCGATGCTCGAACCAACCAGCGGGATCCGCTGCACCCACGGCGGCAGATCGGGCAACCCCGACTCGAAAAGTCTTTGCACCAGCGCAACGATGTCGTGAACATGCGCGCCGAACGCGAAACCCGCATAGACGAACGGCCCGAGCACCACGACCAGAATAATCAGCACGATCAAGGTCGCGGCCAGCTTGCGCCGCCCGCCGACCACGCCAGTGAGTCGCCGGTAGAGTCCCCAGGAACTGTAGCTGAGGATGGCGCCCCACAGCAGCGCGGTCGTAAATGGCGCCAGCACCAGCAACGACCCACCCACGAGCACAATCAATGCGAATACCGCGGCAAGTCGCTCGATCAGTTGGTCAGATTTCACGATGAATCTCCTATTGCGCCAGACCGTGGCAATGACATGACACACGCCCGTCAGGCGCCCGCTGAACGCCGTCAGTATAGAAGCGAGTCGGGCGTCCGGGGTGTCTTATACCATCCCGCCAGGGTGTTGCGAGTCGCTTGCGACTGTGCCGGTGGCGACCGCATTTTTTGAGATGAAAGGGCCCAAATTGCCCGGAGATTGCTGGCCAATCCATATAGCTGCCTGGAAAAGACTAGAATATAAGGTTCCGTGCCCCCAATTTTTCTGGATTTATGCGCTCGCGAATCGCCAAACGTCTCCCTCCCGACGCCGACAAGCTCGTCGGTCTCTCGCTCGCGCTTTTCGCGTCGGGCAGCCGTACCGAAGATCGCTTCTGGGAAGCGAAGCTCGACGCGCTGCTGGCCAAAGTCGTGCGCAACGCCAACCAGACTACGCTGGACGCCGCGCTCGACCATCTGCAGCAAAACCATCCGGATGCCTACGGCGCGCTGGCCGACATGGCGGAAACGCACAGCGAATCGTTCGTGATCGAACATGAAGGCGTGTCTTATGAAGCGCTGCTGATCGCCGCGCCTGTGCTCGCCTGGACCCGCTACGTGATTCCGTCCGGCCCGCTCAAGTCCGACGCCGCCGACGCCCTGCGCGCACACCTGCAAGCGCACGTGCTCGCTGCCGACACGCGCGTGGCAATGGCTCCATTCCTGTTCAGCATCGACCAGTTGCCGCGCCATCACGTCGAAACGTGGCGCATCGCCCAGCAACTTGCGCAAGCCGCGGTCAGCGGCGGCAACGCGAAGCTCAATTTCGGCGAACTGCCGGAGACCTCGCCGATTCTGGCGGACCCGCGCTTTCTGCTCGCCGTAGTCGCCGCTCCCGTCGGCGGCGCGACGTTCCGCTGGCAGGAAGAAGAGCACGGCACTCGCATCGAGCGCGGCCAATGTCTCGAGCAATGGGCCACCCAAGGCGGCGCGAATCTGTCGGTCGTGCTGCCGGGCTGCGAATTCGAATGTCTGCTGCCGGATGCGTACTACTCGGCGTGCCGCGACGCCGATGAAAGTGTGCGTCCGCACACCGTGCGTACCGCCGTGCGTTATCTTTTCGACACTATTGGCGCGGCGCCGCAGGATCTGCGCGCGGTGGTCGCCGGCTTCGGCGAACGGCGCATCGACGAGTACCGCGTCGGCTTCACGCGCAAGGGCAGCAACGACGTGATCTACGGTGTCGTGTGGCCACTCTACGGCCGCGAAAACGGCGAGGCGGGCATCGACGAGGAGCCGGAGGAAATCACCGGCTCGGACGAACCGCTCGAGGAAATCGTCGCGCTGCTCAAGGAAACCGGCATCACGGATGTGCGCCGCCACGCGGGCCGCTTCGAGCCGGAATATTGCGACGACTGCGGCGTGCCGCTGTATGCGGACCCGCTCGGCGAAATCGTCCACGCGGAAATGCCCGAAGACGCCGAGCCCGCGCAACCCCATTTCCATTGACACCGAAGTCGACATCCCTGCCTTATCGCAAAAAAGCCCCGTATATCCGGGGCTTTTTTGTTGATTGTCCGCATTTCTTATGCCTTTTGGACAGCCGTCAAAACGAAGGGAATTTGTCATCATAGGCACCGTGACGCATCGCCGTGATCGAGTCAGCTCCACGAGTCCCACAGATGCGTCGCGCCATTTCGCCCGATACATCTGGAGACATGCATGCGCTTCGCGATTCTCAGTTCAAACGCAGAACGACGTGATGGACTCAAAGCCTTGCTGCGGCAGATCGACCGGCTGGCGCGCTTCACAGAAGCCGATGAATGGCGTCTGCTCGAACGTCCGTTCAAGCGTTATCGGCCTGATCTCGTCGTGATCGACTGGGAGGACTGGATGTCGGTTGCGCAGGTGCGCGCGCTGCTCAGCTACTTTCCGGACCTGCGCATCAGCGTGCTCACCGACGGGACTTTGCCCGCGCTCGTGCGCGCGCTGATGGACGAAGGTGTGCTCGGCGTTGTTCCACGCGACACCGATCCCTGCCTGATCGTGCGCGCATTGGAAATGGTGCTGCTCGGCGGTCACTACGTGCCGCCCGGCGCGCTGGCGATCGATCCGCCGCTGCCGACCGACACCGCGATCCGTACGTTCGACGAAGAAAGTCCGCCGCCCCGCCGCAACAAACTCTCGGGCGGGCTGTCACCGCGGCAGGAGCAGATCATGCGCTGCGTGCACATGGGCAGCACCAACAAGATGATCGCGCGCACGCTCGGCATTAGCGAAGGTACGGTCAAGATCCACCTGACGAGCATATTCCAGCAACTTGGTGCGCCCAATCGCGCCGCGGCGGTCGCGCTCTACAACGGATGGCTCACGAATCATTTGCAAGTGCTGCGCAACAACGGCGAGCACAACGCGCGGCCGGTCATACGCGGGCAGCCTGGCCCAGTTCCGCTCCGGCGCCGCACACGTGCGCGCTCCCAGTATCCGTTGCCGGGCAGCGACACCAGCAGCGCGCTACCGATGGCCGCGGAACCCGCCACGTCGTACGGTGAGGCCCCACAAGGCCGGCCCGCGCGGAAGTCGGTCGGGCCGGGTTCCGCATGACGCGGGGCGCGGGGCACGCCGCGCGCATGGGTTGGAACGTCCGCATGCTCGCAGCGTCGAGGGTGGGCTGGCATGGAATCCGCTCACACCTTTTGTCGTCCAACGAGTAATATGAGACACATGGGTTTCCTCTACACACCGCTTCCGTTTTGGGTCGCTGTCGGTGGCTGGATTGCCACTGCGATGGTGGTCGCGCTCGCGCTGTGGAAAAAACCTTTCAAAAGACTTCAGGACGGCACGCTCCAGCATGTCTGGCTCGCGATAATCGTCGCGGTGTCGGTGCTGTGGTCGAGCAACGCCTGGCTCGACGACGGCACCGTGATGCACCTGCTCGGCGCCACGCTCGTCGTCACGCTGTTCGACTGGGGGCTCGCCCTGATCGCGATGGCGGTGGTCGCGGGTCTGGCCGCTGTCGTCTTCGATGCGCCGTGGCAGGGCATCGCGCTGACGTTCCTTGTGTACGGAGCCCTGCCCGTCGCCATCTCGACCTTGCTCCAGCGCATCTGCACCGCGTGGCTACCGCGCAATCTTTTCATGTTCATCTTCGGCCAGGGCTTCGTTTCGCCCGCCATTGCCGTGTCGTTGACGGCCGCGGCAGCGCTCGGCATCCATATCGCGGTGTCCGGCGGTTCGATGACCGTGGTGCCGATCGGCTACGCGCTCAGCGTGCTGCTGCTCGCCACCGGCGAAGCATGGTTCACTGGCATGGCGACCGCGCTGATCGCGGTCTACCGTCCCGCATGGGTGACCACCAACGACGTGCGGCGCTATCGTCTGGGCGGCCCGCGCACCTGAGAATGCGCGCTTTGACGTCGCGTGCGGCGCATCTGTGATAATCCGCGCCTCGTCACTGGAGACTTTCCGGGCGCCCCCATCAGGACAAGGCAGAATATTTGCAGCAACATTGAACTCAACCCTTGCGCGCGGCATCTTATTTGCCTCATCTCCCATTTGCGTCTACAGAACTAGATGGATCGCACCAATGTACCGAGCCGGTTGCTGCGGGTGATCGGCCGGTTGGCAGCCTGCGCAGCGAGTCTCTCGCTCATCTGCGCGGCTCCCGCATTCGCTGATCAGCTCGAACAGCACAACGACCTCGTCAAAAGATTTATCACCGAAATGCACGCGGATCCGCTCGTCGCGGACTGCGCCGCGCATGGCGACTTCGTCGCGAGCACGTCGACCGCTTTCGACCACGTCGAATTCCCGTCCAGTTCGTTCGACAGTGCGCACTCGTCGGTCACGCCATGGAACGACTCGTTCGACGAAGGCAAGCAGCGTGTCAAGGTGGACAGCATTGTCACCGTCGAAGGCGTCGGCGTGCGCCAGGACAACTCGGGCGAGCCGGCCGATCTGAAATTCCGCTGCGGCTACGTCGGCTCGCAGATGCTCGCGTTCAGCTGGAACGATCCGGTACCGCCAAACCGCGCGCATAGCGCGGGATCGAGCCAGCACAAAGGCGGCAAAGGCAAGCACGCGGTCGGCGGCAAGACGTCGAACAAGTCGTCGAAGACAGGCTCGGGCCAATCGTCGCGCACGACGTCGAGCAAATCGGCAAACAAGAGCTCGAAGAAGAAGAGCCAATGACATCTGGCGCTGATCGAGCCGCGCCACCGTCCGATCAGTCGCCCCAATAAAAAACGAGGCACGCACTTTTGCCGTGCGTGCCGCGTTTTTTGTGTCCATCCGTCCGCTTCTTCAGGCGAACCTCTCCACGTGTCGGAGGATCGCTTGCAACATTGCGGCGCCAAGCGATGCGCTGCGCTCGCCGTTCCAGCCGACCCGCTCGTCGGGCAGATTTGCGTTGTCCTTGAACGGCATTTCCAACGTCAACGACAGACAGCCGAATTCGTTGCCGATGTACTTCGACGCGAGCTTCAACGCATCCTCGCGATACTTGCTCGCCGCATAGCCATACTTGTCCTGAAAATCCGGACTCGCGTGCTTGAACGCCTCGATGAACGCCGCCTGCTCGCGGCCCTGCCGCTCGGTGAAGCCCGGCAACATTTCGGAGCCCGCGACGAACACATACGGCAATGCCTCGTCGCCATGAATATCGAAGAACAGGTCGCAGCCTATCGCATGAATCGCGTCGCGCACCACCAGCACCTCGGGACTGCGCGCGGCATCCGGCTCCATCCATTCGCGATTCAGGTTCGCGCCGGCCGCGTTGGTGCGCAGATTGCCGCGCACGCTGCCGTCCGGATTCATGTTCGGCACGATGTGAAACACGGCATGATCGTAGAGCTTGCGCGCGACCGGGTCGCCCGCCCAATCGCCCCAACCGACGAGGCGCTTCACGAACCCCTCGATGAACCATTCGGCCATCGTCTCGCCCGGATGCTGCCGGGCAATCAGCCAGATGTTCTTTTTCGGCGCGGCGTTGGCGGCATCGTTGGCGGGCGGCGTGCCGAGCGTGAGCAGCGAAATCGGTCGCCCTTCGACTGTCTTGCCGAGTTCGGTCAGCGACGCGTGCGGCATCTGCTGCACGGCGCCGAGAAACTCGGCATGACGCTCCTCGCTGTACGGTTCGAAGTAAGCGTAGTAGATGCTGTCGAAATCGGGCGTATGGTCGATCGTCAGCACGCGGCCGTCGTACGACGTCGGCACGCGAAACCAGTTCACGCGGTCGTAGCTCGCGACCGCCCGATAGTCGCGCCAGCCCTCCGCGAACGCGCACGCGGCGGCGTTCTCGAAGGTCATCACGCAGCGCTCGCCCGCCGCGCCCGACAGGCGGAAATAGAACCACTGCGCGAACTCGGCGTGGCTGTCGGGCCGTACGCGCAGGCGAATATTGCCGGCGTCCTCGCAGGACAACACATCAACTGCGCCTGCGTCGAAATTGCTCGTAATCGATAACGTCATCGGAGTCTTCCCTGCCTGAATTCAAGCTGCCTTTTTAGCGCAGCGGCACGCTTATTCCGCAACGCGGCGGCGAAATACGAAAGTGGAGTCGTTCGAGGCTTCGGCACAGAACGCGTAGCCTTCGGTCTCGAAGTCCTTCAACTGCTCGGGACGATCGAGGCGATTTTCCACCGCGAAGCGCGCCATCAAGCCGCGCGCGCGTTTTGCATGGAAGCTGATGATCTTGTAGCGGCCGCCCTTCCAGTCTTCGAACACCGGCGTGACGACCGGCGCGTCGAGCAGCTTCGGCTTGACCGACTTGAAGTATTCGCCCGATGCGCAATTGACCAGCACGCGCGAGGTGGCCGCATTCTTCTTCAACTGCGCGTTCAACGCGTGCGTGATCCGCTCGCCCCAGAACGCATACAGATCCTTGCCGCGCGGGTTGACGAAACGCGTGCCCATTTCGAGCCGGTACGGCTGCAGCAGATCGAGCGGACGCAGCAGGCCGTAGAGGCCCGACAGCACCCGCACGTGATTCTGCGCATAGTCCAGATCGGCCGACGACAACGTCTTCGCATCGAAACCTTCGTACACGTCGCCGTTGAAAGCGAGCACCGCCTGCTTGGCGTTGTGCGTGCCGAATTGCGGCGACCAATCCGCGTAACGCTGGAAATTGAGGTGCGCGAGCTGATCGGAAACGCTCATCAGCGAAGCGATCTGTTGCGGCGACAAACGGCGCAGGCCGCTGATCAGTTCGGCGGCGTCATCGACGAAATCGGGGATCGTGTGCTTTTTGACGTGCGGCGGGGTGTCGTAGTCGAGCGATTTCGCCGGCGACAGAACGATTATCATAGAGGCTTGCAGGCACGCCGTGCCTGGCGGTCAAAGACGAAAGCCCGATTGTAACGAATGCCCGGTTCCCTCGCCTCAAGCGGCGCGTTGCGCGTCGTACTCGATTCCAATGTCTGGATCGACATACTCGTATTCGACGACCCTTACACGCGGCCGATCGCCGCCGCGCTCGAAAGCGGCGCGCTCGCCGCGCTGATCGACGCGCGCTGCCTCGCCGAGCTCGCCTACGTGCTCGACTATCCGCAGTTCGTGCACCGCAATGTCGACAAAGCCGCTGCGCTCGCGGTCGTCGCGCGGCTGGCGCAACTGGTCGAGCCGTGTGAGCCGACCGAGTCCGCCGCCGACGCGCGGCCGCTGCCCCAATGCAAGGATCGCGACGATCAGAAGTTTCTCGAGCTTGCGCATGCGGCGCAGGCCGACTGGCTCGTGTCGAAAGACCGTGCGGTGCTGAAGCTCGCGAAACGGATCGCGCGCGACTTCGGCTTCAGGATCGCGCAGCCGGCACCGTTCGTCGCGGAAATCGGCATCGCGCAGAATGCTGGGGGCGAGCCCGTCAACGCGTGAATCCGACCGTCCGTGTGGCGCGTTAAGCCGAGCGCATGTTGAAGGTTATCGTCAGGTGGCTTCTGACGATCAACGTGAAACCCGCGGCGCGCACAGCGTGTCGCGATTCCCTACAATCAGGCTTCGCCCTTCGCAACAACAGTTCGAGAACCGGCCCACCTTATCGCCCTGCTACCCACGACGCCATGAACGCACCGCACGACACGCCCACGAGCCCCACGTTTCCGTCTCGCCTGCCGAACGTCGGCACGACGATTTTCACCGTGATGAGCGCGCTCGCCGCGGAAAAAGGCGCGGTGAATCTGGGTCAGGGCTTTCCCGACTTCGCCTGCGATCCGCGCATCGTCGACGCGGTCGCGAACGCGATGCGCGACGGTCACAACCAGTATCCGCCGATGGCCGGTGTGCTGCCGCTGCGTCAGGCGATTTCGGACAAAATCGCGAATCTGTACGGCCGCCACTACGACGCCAATCGCGAAATCACCGTGACCGCGGGCGCCACACAGGCGTTGCTGACCGCGATTCTTTGCACTGTCCATCCCGGCGACGAAGTGATCGTGATCGAACCGACCTACGACAGCTATCTGCCGTCGATCGAACTCGCGGGCGGCAAGCCGGTCTTCGTCACGCTCGACGCACCCGACTACGCGATCCCGTTCGACAAGCTCGCCGCCGCGATCACGCCGAAGACGCGGCTCATCATGATCAACACGCCGCACAATCCGACCGGCACCGTGTGGCGCGAACAGGACATGCGCAAGCTCGAGGAGATCGTGCGCGGCACCAACGTGCTGATCCTGTCCGACGAGGTGTACGAGCACATGGTCTACGACGGCGCGCCGCATGAAAGCGTCGCGCGTTATCCGGAACTCGCGCAGCGCAGCTTCGTCGTGTCGAGCTTCGGCAAGACGTACCACGTGACGGGCTGGAAAGTCGGCTATGTGGCCGCGCCCGCCGCGCTGACCGCCGAGTTCCGCAAAGTGCACCAGTTCAACGTGTTCACCGTCAACACACCGATGCAGATCGGCCTCGCCGATTACATGAAGGACCCGGCGCCGTACGTGGAGCTACCGGCGTTCTATCAGCGCAAGCGCGATTTCTTCCACGCGGGCCTCGCGAATTCGCGCTTCAGGCTGCTGCCGTGCACGGGCACGTATTTTCAATGCGTCGACTATTCGGCGATCAGCGACCTGCCCGAAGCCGAATTCGCGCAATGGCTGACCGGCGAAATCGGCGTCGCGGCCATCCCAGTCTCGGCGTTCTATCACGAGGCGCACGAGTCGGGCGTGGTGCGCTTCTGCTTCGCCAAGCAGGAAGGCACGCTCGCTACCGCGCTCGAACGGCTCGCGCGGCTCTAGGATGCCTTGCGCGATGCCACGAACGAAGCCACGTTACTTGCCATCGCGCTGCGCGGCACGGGTGTGCGCTTCGCACCCATGCGCGCTTCATGGCACTGCGCTCATTCCCTCAGGACGCACGCGACGCCGCGACACAGGCCTTGCGATCCTCCGTCACGCGCTGCGCAGCCGGCCGCGGGTTGATCGTCTTCACGTAGCGCTTCCAGTCGATCCCCGCTTCGAGCAGAAGATCGCGGCCGTAAATGGTCTGTGTCGCCATACCGACGAGCGGCAGGCTCACGTAGCCGGCGGTATCCGCCACGCTGAATTGCTCGCCGCACAGATACGGCGAGAACTTCGCGATCCGTTTGAAACCGGCGATGTGATGCGTGAGCAGCCTCTCGACGCGCCCCTTCGTCGCGTCGCTGACCGTGCCGCCGAAAAACGCTTCCTTGTACAGATTGCGCACTGTCAGCTCGAGATGTACATCGACGAAAAAGATCATTTCGCGTTCCTTGGCGGCCTGCCAAGGATCGGCGCAGAAGATCCGCTTGTCGGGAAAACGCGCAGCCAGATATTCGACGATGCACTGCGACTCGCAGAGGTCGCCGTGCTCGGTCTGCAGATATGGCACCTTGCCGAGCGGCGAATGCTCGAGCAGCGCTTCTTCCTGACTCGGCTTCACGACCTGCTCCTCGAACTCGATGCCATGTTCGAGCAGCACGAACTTGACCTTGTTGTAGTAGTTGGACAGCGCAAAACCGCACAGCTTGATCATGGGGTGTCTCCTTGTGTCATGGTGTGTGAGAGCGCGCGTCGAGGTCGAAGCAGCGGCTTTCCATCGAATCATCCAAGAAATTGCACGATCGTGCTATTCTAAAATAACCATGGAGTCGAGCATCACAATGAACTCTCGCAATTTCAGCATCGAGACCATCGGCATCGTCGGCACCGGCGCGATGGGCCGCGGTATTGCGCAGATCGCGGCGCTCGCGGGCCTGCGCGTGCGGCTCTACGACACCAACGCGGCCGCCGTCGGCGCCGCGCGCGACTATCTCGCGGAAACTTTCGCCAAATTGACGGCCAAAGGCAAGCTGGAGCAGTCGCGCTCGCTCGCCGCGCTCGCCAACGTGAGCGGCGTGCAGGCGATCAGCGAGCTGGTCGGCTGCGATCTCGTCATCGAGGCGATCGTCGAAAAGCTCGAGGTGAAGCAGGCGCTGTTTCGCGAGCTCGAAACCGTGGTCAGCGGCCGCTGCATCCTCGCGTCGAATACGTCGTCGCTGTCGATCACCGCGATTGCCGCGGGCTGCACCGATCCGTCGCGCGTGGTCGGCTATCACTTCTTCAATCCGGTGCCACTGATGAAGGTCGTCGAAGTGATCGACGGCCTGCGCAGCGACCCCGAAGCCGGCGACGCGCTGATGGATCTCGCGCGCCGCATGGGCCACACGCCGGTGCGCGCGAACGACATGCCGGGCTTCATCGTCAATCACGCGGGCCGCGGCATGAATACCGAGGGCTTGCGCGTGGCGGGCGAAGGCGTCGCGAGCTTTGCGGACATCGACCGAATCATGCGCGAGCAGGCCGGCTTTCGCCTCGGGCCGTTCGAGCTGCTGGACCTGACCGCGCTCGACGTGTCGCATCCGGTGATGGAGTCGATCTATCACCAGTTCTACGAAGAACCGCGTTACACACCGTCGCCGATCACGGGCACCCGGCTATCGGGCGGACTGCTCGGCCGCAAGAGCGGCGAAGGTTTCTATCGCTACGTGGACGGCAAGCAGCAGGTTCCCGCCGAAGCGCCCGCGCCGACCACGCTGCCGCAAAGCGTGTGGGTCAGCCAACGCTACCGCGACGCGTATGAGCCCGTCGTGCAACTGGTCGGCAAAGCGGGCGTAAAGCTCGACGAAGGCGCGACGCCCGCCCCTGGTTCGCTGATCGTCGTCACGCCGTTCGGCCACGACGCGACCACGGCCGCGGTCGATGAAGCGCTCGACGCGAGCCGCGTCGTCGCCGTCGATGCCCTGTTCCCGCTCGTCGGCGCGCAACGCCGCACGCTGATGACCACGCCGGCCACGACACGCGCCGCGCGCGATAGCGCGCATGCGCTGTTCGCCGCCGACGGCATCCCCGTCACCGTGATCCGCGATTCGACCGGCTTCGTCGCGCAGCGGGTGGTCGCGACGATCGTCAACATCGGCTGCGACATCGCGCAGAAGCAGATCGCGACGCCGGAGGACATCGACCTCGCCGTCATGCTCGGCCTCGGCTATCCGCGCGGACCGCTCGCGCTCGGCGACGCGCTCGGCGCCAACACCATTCTCACGATCCTGCGCAACATGCACAGCGTGCTCGGCGAACCGCGCTATCGTCCGTCGCCGTGGCTCGCAAGACGCGCGCAACTCGGCCTCGCGCTCACGCAGCGCGACGCCACCGACATCCCAACGGAGACCCAATCATGAGCGCTGCCCTGCTCGCTTCACGCCCGGCCAGCAGCGAATCCACGCTGGTCCTCACGCTGTCGAACCCCGGTGCGCGCAACGCGCTGCACCCGGACATGTACGCCGCGGGCATCGAGGCATTCGATACCGTCGAGCGCGATCCGTCGATTCGCGCCGTCGTGATCACCGGCGCCGATAACTTCTTTTGCGCAGGCGGCAACCTGAACCGCCTGCTCGAAAATCGCGCGAAAGATCCCTCCGTGCAAGCCGATAGCATCGACATGCTCGCTCAATGGATTTCGGCACTGCGGCTATCGTCGAAGCCGGTCATTGCCGCGGTGGAAGGTGCGGCGGCAGGTGCGGGATTTTCGCTCGCGCTCGCCTGCGATCTGATCGTCGCCGCGGACAACGCCAAATTCGCGATGTCTTACGCGCGCGTCGGCCTGACGCCCGACGGCGGCGGCTCGTGGTTTCTCGCAGAGGCGCTGCCGCGCCAGCTGGCCACCGAGGTACTGATCGAAGCCAAGCCGATCGGCGCCGCGCGTCTGCACGAACTCGGCGTCGTCAACCGGCTCACCAAAGCCGGCACCACGCTCGATAATGCGCTCGCGTGGGCCGACGAGCTCGGCGCGGTTTCGCCCAATTCGGTCGCGCGCATCAAGGGGCTGATCGCCGCGGCCGGTACGCAGCCGCTCGCGGATCATCTGGTCGTCGAGCGCGATAACTTCGTCGCGTCGCTGCATCATCGCGACGGTCTCGAAGGCATCACCGCGTTCCTCGAAAAACGCGCACCGATCTACAAATAAGCGACAAGAGAGCCGCCCGACATGCCCGACTACCAACTGCCGAAACGGCGCCGCATCTTCCTGATGCGTCACGGCGACGTCACCTACTTCGACGACACCGGCCGCGCGATCGATCCCGAAACCGTGCCGCTGAACGCGAACGGCCGCGAGCAGGCGAGCGCGGCGGGCCGCGTGTTCGCCGGTCAGCAGGTGCGCTTTGACCGCGTGATCGTCAGCGGCTTGCCGCGCACGATCGAAACCGCGCGGCGCGTGCTCGTCGAAACGGGTCAGCAGATTGAGCCCGAAATCGAGCCCGCGTGGCAGGAAATTCGCGGCGGACGGCTCGGCGGCATTCCGCCGAGCGATATCGAGGCGGCGTTTCTCGGCGTGTTCGACGGCATCGTGCCGGAGAGCATGCGCTTTCTCGACGGCGAAACGATCGGCGAACTGTTCGATCGCGTGCTGCCGGCCGTCACGGCGCTGCGCGAAGACACGTCGTGGGACACCGTGTTGCTGGTGCTGCACGGCGGCGTCAATCGCGCGATCCTGTCGCACGCGCTGACGGCCGGCGGGCGCACGTTCTTCGGTCATCTGTCGCAGGCGACCGGCTGCATCAACGCGCTCGACGTCGGCGCCGCGCCGCGCGACTGGGTGCTGCGCATGCTCAACTATTCACCGCCGTCGCCGTTGCATCGCGACGTCCGCAACACCACGATGGAAATACTCTACGCACAATTCATCCGATGCCAGCGTAGCTGACACCGAACTGGAGAAGACACATGGCGCAAGCCACGCAGACCGGCGAACCCGCACGCGGACAGGACTACTCGGCTTTCGAGGGCACCCGCCCGGTCAACGAGCGGCAACGCTTCGACAACGACGCGCTCGCCGCGTGGCTGGCCGGACATGTCGACGGATTCGAGGGGCCGCTCACGCTCGAGCAATTCGCGGGCGGACAATCCAATCCCACGTTCAAGCTGATCACGCCATCTCGCTCCTACGTGATGCGCGCGAAACCCGGGCCCGCCGCGAAGCTGCTGCCGTCCGCCCATGCGATCGAACGCGAATATCGCGTGATGCACGCGCTCGCCGACACCGACGTGCCGGTCGCACACATGCTCGCGCTGTGCGAGGACGAAAGCGTGATCGGCCGCGCGTTCTACGTGATGGAGTTCGTGGAAGGTCGCGTGCTGTGGGATCAATCGCTGCCCGGCATGACGCCCACCGAGCGCGCGGCGATCTATGACGAAACGAACCGCGTCATCGCGGCCTTGCACAGCGTCGACGTCGCCGCCGCCGGCCTCGCCGATTACGGCAAGCCCGGCAATTACTTCGCGCGCCAGATCGGTCGCTGGAGCAAGCAGTATCTGGCGTCCGAGACCGAGCCGATCGACGCGATGCACCGGCTGATCGAATGGCTGCCGCAGCATATGCCCGCAGAGACGAGCGGCCGTACCTCGATCGTGCATGGCGACTACCGGCTCGACAATCTCATCTTCGATCGCGACGAGCCGCGCGTGCTCGCGGTGCTCGACTGGGAACTGTCGACGCTCGGCGATCCGCTCGCCGATTTGGCGTATCACTGCATGGCGTGGCATGTCGATCCGGCGCAGTTCCGCGGCATCGCCGGACTCGATTGGGCCGTGCTCGGCATTCCCGATGAAGCTCAGTACGTCGAGCGTTATTGCCAACGCACCGGCTTCGAGATTCATGGCGACTGGAATTTCTATCTGGCGTACAACATGTTCCGCATCGCCGCGATTCTGCAGGGGATCATGAAGCGCGTCGTCGACGGTACCGCGTCGAACGCGCAGGCGCTCGACGCCGGCCGGCGCGCGAAGCCGATGGCCGAACTCGCCTGGCACTATGCGCAGAAGGTTCTCTAGACACAAGGGCGCGCCCTGCTCCCCATCATTCGCAGTCCGTTACCCGCGAGGTCCAAGATGAATTTCGATTACACCCCGAAGGTCCAGGCGTTGCGCGAAAAGCTGCTCGCCTTTTTTGACGAGCACATCTACCCGAACGAACATGCGTTCTATGCGGAGATCGCGCGCAACCGCCAGAACGGCAACGCATGGGTGCCGACCGAACTGGTCGAGCAACTCAAGCAGAAGGCGCGCGACGCCGGTCTGTGGAATCTGTTCCTGCCGCAATCGGAGCGCGGGGCGGGCCTGACGAATCTCGAATACGCACCGCTGTGCGAGATCATGGGCCGTGTGCCGTGGGCGCCGGAAGTGTTCAACTGCAACGCGCCGGACACCGGCAACATGGAGACGATCGAGCGCTACGGCAGCGAAGAGAACAAGCGCGAGTGGCTCGAACCGCTGCTGCAAGGGCAGATCCGTTCGGCGTTTCTGATGACGGAGCCGGAGGTCGCGTCGTCGGATGCGACGAACATCCAGACCAGCATCGTGCGCGATGGCGACCATTACGTGATCAACGGCCACAAGTGGTGGTCGTCGGGCGCGGGCGATCCGCGCTGCAAGGTCTATATCGTGATGGGCAAGACCGATCCCGACGCGCCGCGCCATCAGCAGCAGTCGATGATCCTCGTGCCCGCCGACGCCACCGGCATCACCGTGCATCGCCCGCTCACGGTGTTCGGTTACGACGACGCGCCGCACGGCCACATGGAGATCACACTCGACAACGTGCGCGTGCCCGCTACCAACATGCTGCTCGGCGAAGGCCGCGGCTTCGAGATCGCGCAAGGCCGTCTCGGCCCGGGACGCATCCACCACTGCATGCGCCTGATCGGTCTCGCCGAACGCGCGCTCGAATTGATGGCGAAGCGCTCGCTGCAGCGTGTCGCGTTCGGCAAGCCGGTCGCGTCGCAAGGGGTCACGCAGGAGCGTCTTGCCGAGGCGCGCTGCATGATCGAGCAGGCGCGTCTGCTCACGCTGAAGACCGCGTACATGATGGATACCGTCGGCAACAAGGGCGCGCGCGGCGAGATCGCGATGATCAAGGTGGTCGCGCCGAACATGGCGTGTCAGGTGATCGATTGGGCGATTCAGACGCATGGCGGCGGCGGCGTCAGCGACGATTTTCCGCTCGCGTATGCCTATGCGTCGGCGCGCACGCTGCGTTTCGCCGACGGCCCCGACGAAGTGCATCGCAACGCGATCGCCAAGCTCGAACTTGCGCGTCATATGGATGCGGGCGCGGCGGCTCGCGTTGAGATGCCGGTCACACGCGTTTGAGTGCTGCGGCTCGGTGTAAGCGTGGAGCCTGAGCCCGCGGCAAGCAGCGTCGCGCGATCTATGCTCTAATTTTCGGCAACGGCGGCGCCCTCTTTGCGGCGCCGCTTCGACGAACAAAGGAGCCAGGATGATCGACGTCTATAGCTGGGCGACCCCGAACGGCCACAAGATTCATATCATGCTCGAGGAAACGGGCCTACCCTACAACGTGCATGCCGTGAACATCGGTGCCGGCGACCAGTTCAAGCCGGAATTTCTCGCCATCAGTCCCAACAACAAGATTCCCGCGATCGTCGATTCCGAAGGTCCGAAAGGCGCCGACGGCCGGCCCTTCGCGCTATTCGAATCGGGCGCGATCCTGATTTATCTGGCCGAGAAAACCGGCAAGTTTCTACCGAGCGATCCGGCCGCGCGCTACGCGGCACTGCAATGGCTGATGTTCCAGATGGGCGGCCTCGGTCCGATGCTGGGGCAAACGCATCACTTCCGCGTGTATGCACCCGAGCAGATCGAATACGCGGTCAATCGCTACACCAATGAGGCGCGACGTCTGTACGGCGTGATGGACTCGCAACTCGGCAAGACGCGGTACCTCGCGGGCAACGACTATACGATCGCGGACATCGCCGCGTTTCCGTGGACCCGTTCGTGGAAAAATCAGGGCATCGAACTCGATACCTTGCCGAACGTGAAGCGCTGGCATGAAGAGATCGCTGCGCGGCCGGCGGTGGTGCGCGGCGTCGACGTGCTGGCGTCGGCGCGCGCGCCGCTGATGGACGACAAGGCGAAAGAGATCCTGTTTGGCGCGACGCAGTACGCGAAACACTAGTTTCGGCCGTCTCGCTGACGCGGCTCGACACAAGCTGAATGCGCGAGCGGCATGCCTGCCGGCTCGCGCTTTTTCATTTCGTCTGCGAAGGGAAAACGCTAGAAGTAATGCCGCGTGATGAACTCCGCGACGCACACCGGTCGTTCGCTGCCCTGACGCTCCAGCGTCACGTTCCACGCGAGTTGCACGCCGCTGTTGTCGACGTCGGTCACCGACTCGACGGCGAACTTCCCGCGCAGCGACGATCCCACGAGTACCGGCGACATGAAACGCACGCGGTTCAAGCCATAGTTGACACCCATGCGCTGCTCGATCTTCACCGTTTTGCCGAGCAAAGCCGGAATCAGCGACAGCGTCAAAAACCCATGCGCGACCGGGCCGCCAAACGGCGATTCGCGTTTGGCCCGCTCGGGATCGATATGAATCCACTGATGATCGCCGGTTGCCTCGGCGAAACGGTTGACCCTCTCCTGATCGACGCTCAGCCATTCGCTGACGAGCGGCTCGGCGCCGATGAGCGCGCGCAAAGCACCCGCATTGTCGAAAGCGACTAGCGTCGCCGCGCTCGCCGTCATGCCGCCGCTCCCGGATTGCGCAGGCCGAACATGCCGTTCGAGCGCACCGTGATCACCGTTTCGCCGTGCTGATTGATGCCCTCCCAGCGTGTCGACACGATGCCGCGATCCGGCTTGCTCTGCGACACGCGCTTGTCGACGATGACGTTCATCATCGTGACCGTGTCGCCGACTCGTACCGGCTTGAGCCAGCGGATCTCGTCGATCCCGGGCGAACCCATCGATGTCGAATCCGCCAGTACCTTGCGCACGAGCATGCCCATCATTACCGAGCAGGTGTGCCAACCACTCGCGACGAGGCCGCGGAACGGCGATTCGGCCGCGGCGGCTTCGTCGAGATGAAACGGCTGCGGATCGAACTTCTGCGCAAACTCGACAATCTCCTCGCGCGTGAACATGTGCTTGCCGATTTCGCGGCTCGAGCCCACTTCCATGTCTTCGAAACTGATTTTCATCGTGCACCTCCTTTGTCCTGTGGAACGGCCCGATCAGTCTTCGGCGACGGCAAATCCGGGCAGCGTGGCAAACCGCGCGAGATGATGATCGACGTCGCCGAGCGTGGTCTCGATGATCGCGAGGCGCTTGAACAGATGCGCGGCCGCCACTTCGTTCGTGACACCCATGCCGCCGTGCAACTGCACCGCCTGTTGACCAACGAAACGCGCTGCCTGGCCGACCCGAACTTTTGCCGCGGAGATCGCTCGACGGCGCTCGTTCGCGTCTTCACTCGCGTAGCGCATCGCGGCCAGATACGTGATCGAGCGCGCCTGCTCCGCGTGGATCAGCATCTCGACCATGCGATGCTGCAACGCCTGGAAACGCGCGATCGGCTGGCCGAACTGCTGGCGCGTTCTGGTGTACTCGACGGTGGCGTGATTGAGCGCGTCGAGCGCGCCGATCGCTTCCGCGCACAGCAGCAGCGTGCCGTAGTCGGCGATCTGCTCGAGGGTTGCCGCCCCCGCGTGTTCGCCGGCGAGCCGGCGCGCGGGCGTGCCATTGAATTCGAGCGTCGCGGCGCGTTGACCGTCGATCGTGCGGTACTCGGTGAGCGTGACGCCGGCCGCGTCACGCGCGACGACAAAGAGTGCGATCTCGCCATCGAGGCGCGCCGGCACGATCCAGTGGTCCGCCTGCGCGCCGTGCAGCACGACCGATTTGGTGCCGCTCAGCGTGTGCTGCGCACCCTGCCCGCTCGCGGTCGTCGCGACGTCGAACAGATCGTAGCGCGCATGCGGCTCGTGAAACGCCATGGCCAGCCTGGCTTCGCCCTGGGCCGCCCGTTCGAGCAGCGCGGCATCTTCGCCGTCGCCGGTGCCAGCAAGGCGCAGCGCTTCGATGCCGACCGCGGTCGCCCAAAACGGCTCGACGACGAGCGCGCGGCCGAGCTCCTGCATGACCACGAGCATGTCGATCGGACCACCGTTGAAGCCGCCCTGCGTTTCGGGCACCGGCAACCCGGTCAGCCCCAGTTCGGTGAACGCGGCCCAGTGCACAGCCGATACGCCCGCCTTCGAGCGCACGATCTGCTGGCGCGCTTCGAAGCCGTAGCTCCTGTCGAGATAGCGGCGCAGCGCATCGGCAAATTGCTGTTGTTCGTCGTTGAAAGTGAAGTCCATGCGCCGCTCCTCAAAGTCCGAGAATCATCTGTGCGATGATGTTCTTTTGAATTTCGTTCGAGCCGCCGTAAATCGACGTCTTGCGGAAGTTGAAGTAGTACGCGGCAAGCGGAGCGGCATCGTCGTCGCCGGCAAGACTGTGCTCGCGTTCGCCTTCGAGGAACGGCACGTCGAACGGGGCGGCCAGCGGGCCGATTGCTTCGAACATCAGCTCGGTGAGCCCCTGTTGCACTTCCGTGCCCTTGATCTTCAGCATCGACGCTTCCGGGCCCGGGCCGCGACCGCCCGCCTCGTTGGCTACCACCCGTTGCACGGTGACTTCCAGCGCCATCAACTCGATTTCGAGACTCGCTACCTTCGCCGCAAACACCGGATCCTGCAGCAGCGGCTTGCCGTTCTTTTTCTGATTCAGCGCGACACGCTTCAGAAACGCCAGCTCACGCTTCGACGCTCCGACTCGCGCAATGCCGGTACGCTCGTGGCCGAGCAGATATTTCGCATACGTCCAGCCGCGATTTTCTTGGCCGACGAGATTGTCGACCGGCACTTTGACGTCCTCGAAGAACACCTCGTTGACTTCGTGATCTTCGTCGAGCGTGATGATCGGCCGCACCGTGATGCCCGGGGTTTTCATATCGATCAGCAGGAACGAGATACCCTCCTGCTTTTTGGCGCCGCTGTCGGTGCGCACGAGGCAGAACATCATGTCGGCGTGCTGGCCGAGCGTGGTCCAGGTCTTCTGGCCGTTGACCACGTAATGATCACCGACGCGCTCTGCGCGGGTGCGCAGCGACGCAAGGTCGGAGCCCGATCCCGGTTCCGAGTAGCCCTGACACCACCAGTCCGTGCCGTCGAGAATACGCGGCAGATAGTGGCGCTTTTGCGCCTCGTTACCGTACTTCATCAGCACCGGCGCAACCATCGACACACCGAAAGGCAGCACGGAAGGTGCGCCGATACGCGCGCACTCTTCTTCCCAGATATGTCGTTGCGTCGCGTCCCAGCCGGGGCCGCCGTATTCGCGCGGCCACGCGACTGCCGACCAGCCTCGCGTGCCGAGCAGCCTGTGCCAGCTTGCGAAGTCTTCGCGGGAAAGCCGTTTGTGATTGAGAACCTTGTCGCTCAGCTCGCGAGGCAGATTCGCTTCGAGCCAGGCGCGGATGTCGGCGCGGAACGCGTCTTCAGCGGGGGAATAGTCCAGATTCATGCGTAGTGTCTCCTGGCCGCCACCACCCGGCCGCCTGGAGCCACCGCGCTATTGCAGTGGTTCCTTCAGCGCAGCTGGGACCGGCAGCGGCATCACTTCGATGCCTTCCTCGACCAAGGCACGCGCATCCTCCGGTGTCGTGACACCGCGAATACTGCGCACAGGCGCTTCGTTGTAGTGAATGCGTCGTGCTTCCTCGGCGAAGCGGTCGCCCACGTTCTCCGTCTTCTCCAGTACCTCGCGCAGCGCGCGCATCATGTGCGCCTGCATTTGCTCCACGCCCGCCGGCGCCTTGGAGTCGGTCGCGCCCGACAGATTCAGACGTGGTGCCGAAGGCAAACGGCTCACCTCAGTCGCACCGCAGATCGGACATTCGACGAGATTGCGGGACTGCTGCGACTCGAAGTCATCGGTCGAAGCGAACCAGCCTTCAAACCGATGGCCATGCGGACACTTTAAATCGAGGACCTTCATGTGGAATCAGGGCTTGCGTGCCAGTTTAGCGCAAAATGGAAATTTGTGAACGATCGTTCGCAAAACTTTAGAGCCGACGCGCAACCGCCAGCAGCCGCAAGGGAATATGACGCGGGTGGGCGATTTTAACGCTTTACGGCAGGTGCTGCCGAAGGCCGCCTGGCTAGTAAGCGGTGACACATCGGCTCCGCTCTACGGACAGCTTGCGGCGCCCTGCTACGCCACGAGATTGCTCAGTTGGCGGCTCACACGCGGTTCAATCTGACGGGCCTCCTTCGTCAGATTGATCTGCTTCGCGAGTTTTGCGACATCCGCCACACCGATCTCAATCTCGTACCCGCCGCGCGCGGTCAGCCATTCGAGCACGTCCGCCAGATGCCACACCGATGCACTGCCTTCGTGGACCGGTGACGGGAAGTCGATTGCGTTGTTCAGCATCAGCTTGCGCATGTTTTGCCGCGACACGCCGGCCACCTCGGCCACGTCGGTCAGCCCTACGAAGTCAGGTCCCGCCTCGACCAGCTGCGCGGACGGCACCGCACCTTTCACGTCCTTGAGCGCGCTGGTGACAGCCGCGAGTGCGCTCGCGCCTTCACGGGTGAAAAGCAGCCCGAGGCGGCCGGGTTGCCCGACGCCAATCGTGGCGTCGTCGCACCCCGCTTCGCCCAACCGCTCGACGATTGCGTCTGCATCGCATTCTTCCGCGGCGAGGCGGTATTTCAACGTGAACACATATTCCATACGTTACTCCTGTCTTCGTTGAGCCCAGGTTGTTGCGATTCCTGCTTGATACCTGTGTGATACCTACGAACCCACTAGCGCCGTGCAGCGCAGTTGCCGACGATGCGCCGCAAGTGCCTGGCGTGATTGCCGGCATTCTTCGGCGTACTCCAGACGCTCGATATACAGAACTCCCCGCAACGACATTCGGCGTCTCTGTACGGGCAATGGATTTTTCCCCACGCATGACCTCTTCCGCCGTCCTGAACGCGCCAGCCGTGCTGCTCCGCGTATGCCAATGCGGCCTCGATCTCTTTCTTCATGTGCCTTGCTCGAACCATCGAGACCTCCAATTTAATCGCTCCAGCACAGGTTGTCAATTGACAACCTGTGCTGGAGCTGAAATGAGATCACTCCGATCTTTAACGTCAGTCATCCAAAACAAAATCGACGACGAATTCGGTGATCGAGAGGTTCATATTAGCCGGCCGCCGGCGCCACGACGAGCCAGCCAGATGGCATGGGAGACGGCTTATCTTTCGAGCCAGAAAGAAACCGCGAAACCAATGAAAAGCCCCTGCCGGTCATCGACCAACAGGGGCTCCGTTCACCTGCAACGCGGATCAGCTATCGGGCAGACGCGAACTTATACCGTTTCGGGCGCCTCGGTCGGCCACGTACCCGACAGCACTTTCTCGAGCCAGAAGGTACCGATGATCGTCTTCACATCGGTGATCTTGCCCGTGCGCACCCACTCGGATACCTGCTCCACGGTCGCGGTGAAAAGTTCGAGAAACTCGCCTTCATCGAGGTTGCGCTCACCCGCGGTCAAGCCCCGCGCGAGATAGATATCAATGAATTCGGTCGAGTAAGAAATGATCGGGTGAATCCGAGTCAGGTACACGTACTCGCGCGCGGTATAGCCGGTTTCCTCGCGCAGTTCCCGGACCGCGCAGGCCAGCGCGCCCTCGTTCGGGTCGAGCTTGCCGGCCGGATATTCGACCATCACCTTGCCCATCGGATAGCGATACTGACTTTCGAGCAGCACGCGACCGTCGTCGAACAAGGGGATCACCATGACGGCGCCCGGATGCTGAACGTATTCGCGCGTCGCCTGTTTGCCGTCGGGCAGTCGGACCCTATCGTACTTGACCGTCATGAACGGTCCTTGATGGACCGTCTTGCTGTCGATACAAGTCTCGGTTAGCGCAGCGTCGTGATTGGGAAGCTCAGCCATGTGCGGACCTCAGAACAGCCAGGCGCGCGCGACGGCGGGACGCCGTCAGCGGCGTTTGACCAGATATTGGAAGGAAAAGCCGGGGAAAGCGAACACGACGAACAGCGCGAACGTGATCGCGTAGAACTGCCAGCCCTGCTCGAAGCGATTTCCCGCGCGCGCTTCGAGCAAAAAGCCCAGCGCGCCGACCACGAAATACAGCACGATCAATTCGGCAATCCGGAGCCAGGCGCTTTTCTTCGCCGCTTTCAACGGCACCGCGGCGAAGAGGCGCTGATTCAGGAACGGCAGGTTGGCGCCGACCAGCGCCAACAGCACGATAAACCAGCCCGCAGCGGACATCAGAGCAGCAGCGTGTGCTGGATCGCCTGCAGGCAGGCGCGCAACAGCGGATCCGGCACGATACCGAGCACCAGCACGGCGACGCCGTTCAACGCGAGCAACGCGCGCGTGCTCGTGTCCGCCACGATCGGCGACTTGTCTTGCGGCTCGTCGAAGTACATCAGCTTGACGATACGCAGGTAGTAGAACGCGCCGAACAGCGACGTGATCACGGCGAGCACGGTGAGCCAGGTCAGGCCGGCGTTCATCGTCGCTTGCAGCACGGCGAGCTTCGCATAGAAACCGACTGCCGGCGGAATACCCGCGAGCGAGAACATCATGATCATCATCACGAACGCGAATACCGCGCTGCGCTGATTGAGGCCCTTGAAGTCCTCCAGCGTGTCCGCTTCGAAGTCGCGGCGCGCGAGCAGCATGATGACGCCGAAGGTGCCGAGCGTCGTGATCAGGTAGACGATGCTGTAGAACATCGCCGAGCCGTACGCGTTCGCGGCGCCCGTGGTCTTCTGGTCGACCACGCCGGCGAGCAGGCCGAGCAGCACGAAGCCCATGTTCGAGATCGCCGAATACGCGAGCATCCGCTTGACGTTGCGCTGCACGATCCCGGTGATGTTGCCGACGATCAGCGACAGCGCCGCCAGAATCACCAGCATCTGCTGCCATTCGACCGCCAGCGGCAGCAGGCCCATCACGAGGAAACGCAGACCCCACGCGAACGCCGCGACCTTCGGGCCGCCGCCGACGATGAGCGTCATCGCCGTCGGTGCGCCCTGGTACACGTCAGGCACCCACATATGGAATGGCACCGCACCCATCTTGAACGCCACGCCCGCCACGATGAAGATGACGCCGAACAGCAGCACGGTCGGATCGTAGTGGCTCGTGCTGATCGCCTTGAACACTTCGTTCAGGTCGAGCGAGCCGGTCGCGCCATACAGCATCGAAACACCGTACAGCAGGAAGCCGGAAGCCAGCGCGCCGAGCACGTAGTACTTCATCGCCGCTTCGTTCGACGACGCCACTTCGCGACGCAGCGCGATCACCGCGTACAGCGACAGCGACATCAGTTCCAGACCGAGATACAGCGTCAGGAAGTTATTGCCCGAGATCATCACGATCTGGCCGAGCAGCGAGAACATGCCGAGCAGGAAGAAGTCGCCGCGGAACAGGCTACGGTCTTCGAGGTAGCGACGCGAATAAACGATCGTCACCGCATAGCCGAGCGACACCACTGCCTTCATCACATTGGCGAACGGATCGACCACGTACATGTGATCGAAGAAGTAATGCACTTGGGGGTCGAACGCATTGATCGCGAACCAGATCCCGGCGACGAGCGTCGAGAAGAACGCGATGAAATACGTGGTACGGCGACCCTCCTGGCCAACGAACGTGTCGTTGAGCCACGCGATGACAATGGCGAACATCACCAGTGCATCGGGCAACAGAGCAGTCATAGGGGCGTTTTGCATGGTCTTAAATTCCTCCGCTCGTCGTTACTGAGGCAACGGCAGCTTCGATTGGGCAACGTGGGAGAGGAGGTTTTCCACGGATACGTGCATCACATCGGTAAAGGGCTTCGGGTACAGGCCCATGAACAGCGTCAGTGCGGCGAGCACAGCCAGCATGAAAAATTCGCGACGGTCGATGTCGAGCAGGTTTTTCACGTGGTCGTTCGCGACCGCGCCGAAGTACACGCGCTTGTACATCCACAGCGTGTAGGCCGCGCCGAGAATCAGCGTGACTGCCGCGCCACTCGCGATCCAGAAGTTGTACTGGACGGAAGCCAGAATCACCATGAATTCGCCGACGAAACCGGAAGTGCCCGGCAAGCCGCAATTCGCCATCGCGAATAGCATCACGAACGCCGCGAACTTCGGCATCACGTTGACGACGCCGCCGTAATCGGCGATCTGACGCGAGTGCATGCGGTCGTACAGTACGCCGATGCACAGGAACATCGCGCCCGACACGAAACCGTGCGAGATCATCTGCACGATCGCGCCTTCCGCGCCGAGCTGATTGAAGATAAAGAAGCCGAGCGTGACAAAGCCCATGTGCGCGATCGACGAATACGCGACCAGTTTCTTCATGTCGGCCTGCACCATCGCGACGAGACCGATGTAGATCACCGCGATCAGCGACAGCGTGATGACGACCGGTGCGAGGAAATGGCTCGCATCAGGCGTGATCGGCAGCGAGAAGCGCAGGAAACCGTACGCACCGAGCTTCAGCATGATCGCCGCCAGCACGACCGAGCCGCCGGTCGGCGCTTCCACGTGCGCGTCCGGCAACCACGTGTGCACCGGCCACATCGGCACCTTCACCGCGAAGGCCAGGAAGAACGCGATAAACAGCAGCACCTGCGGCGTCATCGCGATCTGCGCGTGCTGCCACGTGGCGATGTCGAACGAGCCGGTCTGGTTGTACAGATAGATCAGCGCAACCAGCATCAGCAGCGAGCCCGCCAGCGTGTACAGGAAGAACTTGAATGCCGCGTACACGCGGTTCGCCCCGCCCCACACGCCGATGATGATGTACATCGGGATCAGCGTCGCTTCGAAGAACACGTAGAACAACAGGCCATCGGCCGCGCTGAACACGCCGACCATGATGCCCGACAGGATCAGGAAGGCCGCGAGGTACTGGCCGACGTTCTTCGTGATCACTTCCCACGCTGCGATCACGACGATCACCGTGATCAACGCGGTCAACGCAACGAACCACATCGAAATGCCGTCCACGCCGAGGTGATACGTGATGTGGAAGCGCTCGATCCAGTTCGCCTGCTCGACGAACTGCAGCTCGGCGGTGCTCGAATCGAAGCTGGTGATCAGTGGCAGCGTGACGAGGAAGCTCAGAACCGAGCCGATCAGTGAAATCCAGCGCGCGGGGGCGGGGTTCTCGTCGTTGCCGATCGCGAGGACCAGCAGACCGAAGAAGATCGGCAACCAGATCGCGATGCTCAGAATCGGATAAGCGTGCATGAGTGTCCCTCGCCTTATTTGCCGCCGAGCGTTACGAACAGGGTCAGGAGCCCCAGCATGCCGATGATCATGGCGAACGCGTAGTGGTAGATGTAGCCGGATTGGAGGAAGCGGATCACGCTCGCGAACCAGCCGATAAAGCGTGCGCTGCCGTTGACGATGCCGTCGATCACGACCACGTCGCCTTCCTTCCACAGACCCCGGCCAATGGCCACCGCGCCTCGCGCAAACACGACTTCGTTGATCTTGTCCATGTAGTATTTGTTATCGAGCAACGTGTAGATCGGGCCGAATGCGCGCTTGATGACAGCGGGCAGATCCGGACGGACCAGATACAGGAACCATGCGACCACCACGCCTGCGAGCGCGAGCCACACAGGCAGGCCCGACACCGAGTGCAGACCCATCGATGCCCAGCCCTGGAATTCTTCGGTCATCTCATGCAGCGCCGGATGGTTCTCGCTGATGTAGATCACCCTGTCGAACGCGACGCCGTGCTGGAAGAAGTCGCCGAACAGCATCGGACCAACGCCGATCGCGCCGATCACGATCGACGGAATCGCCAGCAGCACGAGCGGCACCCACACGACCCACGGCGTTTCGTGCGGCTCGTGAGCGTGGTCGTCGTGGCCGTGCGCGTCATGCCCATGCGACTCTGCTTCTGCGCCCATCGGCGATTCCGGGTGCTTCGGATTGCGGAAGCGCTCCTCACCGTGGAACACCATGAAATACATACGGAACGAATACAACGCGGTCACGAACACGCTTGCGACCACCGCGAAGTACGCGAAACCCGAGCCCGGCAGATGCGACAGTTTCACCGCGTCGATGATCGAGTCTTTCGAGTAGAAGCCCGAGAAGAACGGCGTGCCGATCAGCGCGAGCGAACCGATCAGCGACGTGATCCACGTAATCGGCATGTACTTGCGCAAGCCGCCCATGTTGCGCATGTCCTGATCGTGATGCATGCCGATGATCACCGAACCCGCGCCGAGGAACAGCAGCGCCTTGAAGAACGCGTGCGTCATCAGGTGAAACACGGCGACCGAATATGCCGACGCGCCGAGCGCGACCGTCATGTAACCGAGCTGCGACAGCGTGGAATAAGCGACCACACGCTTGATGTCGTTCTGGACGATCCCGAGGAAACCCATGAACAGCGCGGTAATCGCACCGATGACCATGACGAACGACAGCGCCGTATCCGACAGTTCGAAGAGCGGCGACATGCGCGTGACCATGAAGATACCGGCCGTCACCATGGTCGCCGCGTGAATCAGCGCGGAGATCGGCGTCGGGCCTTCCATCGAGTCCGGCAGCCACACGTGCAGCGGGAACTGAGCCGACTTACCCATCGCGCCGATGAACAGGCAGATGCAAGCCACCGTCAGCAGGCCCCAGTCGGTACCCGGGAAGTTCAGCGCCGCGAGTTCGGTACGCTTCGCGAAGACTTCGCCGTAGTTCATCGAGCCGGCGAACGCGAACAGCAAACCGATGCCGAGCAGGAAACCGAAGTCGCCGACGCGGTTCACGATGAACGCCTTCATGTTCGCGTAGATCGCGCTCTCACGCTTGAAGTAGAAGCCGATCAGCAGGTACGAAACGAGACCCACCGCTTCCCAGCCGAAGAACAGCTGCAGGAAGTTGTTGCTCATCACGAGCATCAGCATCGAGAACGTGAACAGCGAGATGTACGAGAAGAAGCGCTGGTAGCCGTCGTCGTCGGCCATGTAGCCGATCGTGTAGATATGCACCATCAGCGACACGAAGTTCACCACGCAGATCATCATCGCGGTCAGCGAGTCGACCAGAAAACCGACTTCGAGCTGGGTCTTGCCGATTGACATCCATTGATAAACGGTAGCGTTGAAGCTCGCGCCGTCCATCACCTGGAAAAAGACCATGACCGACAGGATGAACGAAATCGCGACGCCGAGGATCGTGACCGAATGCGCACCCGCCCGCCCTATCGCCTTGCCGAACAGCCCCGCAATCAGGGAACCAGCGAGCGGTGCCAGCGGAATTGCCAACAGCAGGTTTTCATTGAGTATCGTGGACATAACCGCTTTTCCTGAAATTAACCTTTGAGCTGATCGAGATCCTCGACATTGATCGTGTCGAGACTACGGAACAGGGTCACCAGAATTGCGAGACCGATCGCCGCTTCGGCTGCCGCAACGGTCAGCACGAAGAAGACGAAAATCTGGCCATGCACGTCGCCGAGGTAGTGCGAGAACGCGACGAAATTGGTGTTCACCGCGAGCAGCATCAGTTCGATCGCCATCAGGATGATGATGACGTTGCGGCGGTTCAGGAAAATGCCGACGATGCTGATCGCAAACAGGATCGCGCCGAGGACAAGGTAATGGGCAAGGGTCAACATGATTTCTATCTCCTGTCCGCTCAGCTGTTCTTGGCCGGTGCCGAGTCGGCTGCTGCTGCCGCTGCCGCGGCAGCCGCTTGTTCCGCCGCGAGAGTCGCCGCGGTTTTCTCTGACGGCATCTTCACGACGCGCACGCGGTCCTGTGCGCGCACCTTGACCTGTGCGCTGACGTTTTGACGCTTGCTGTCCTTCTTGTGGCTCGTGGTCAGCGCGATCGCCGCGATGATGGCAACCAGCAGGATCAGGCCGGCAATTTCGAACGCGAAGATGTAGTCGGTATAGATGACCTTGCCGATCAGGCGCGTGTTCGACCAGTCGCCCATGCCAGCGGCGGCCGCGGCCGTGTCGTGCAGCGCCGTGGTGGTCGCGCCGTAGCCGTGCCACAGGATCAGCGCGGTTTCGATCACGATGATCGCGCCCACCGCCGAGGCCATCGGCACGAAGCGTTTGAAGTCCTTGCGCAGCACGTCGAGATTGACGTCCAGCATCATCACGACGAACAGGAACAGCACCATCACCGCGCCGACGTAGACCAGCACCAGCAGGATCGCGAGGAACTCAGCCTCCAGCAGCATCCAGATCGCGGCTGCGTTGAAGAACGCCAGCACCAGAAACAGTGCGGACGATACCGGGTTGCGCGAGGTGATCACCTTCAGCCCTGAAACCACCAGGAGCAGCGCGAAGATGTAGAACAGTACGGTCGTGAATTCCATGATTACCGGTTCATCGTTAGGCCATCGTCAGGCATTGTTCTTTGGCACGCGTGGTTAGCAAAAGCGGACGAAACCGCCAGAACCGCCACACAGGTGCGCCGTGCCGCGGCGTTCAGGCCGCGGCGGTCGGCCCGACAGCAGGCCGTGTTACTGATTTTATTGCCGCAATTAATGCATCAGCGGGAAAGCGCTTCAACGATACGGTGCGTCGGCTGCCTTGTTGGCGGCGATTTCTGCTTCGTAGCGGTCGCCAACGGCCAGCAGCATGTCCTTCGTGAAGTAAAGGTCGCCGCGCTTCTCGCCGTGATACTCGAGAATGTGCGTCTCGACGATCGAATCGACCGGGCAGCTTTCTTCGCAGAAACCGCAGAAGATGCACTTGGTCAGGTCGATGTCGTAGCGCGTCGTGCGGCGCGTGTTGTCCGCGCGCGTTTCCGATTCGATTGTGATCGCGAGCGCCGGGCACACTGCTTCGCACAGCTTGCACGCGATGCAGCGCTCTTCGCCGTTTTCATAGCGGCGCAGCGCATGCAGACCGCGGAAACGCGGCGAGATCGGGGTCTTCTCTTCAGGGAACTGCACGGTGACCTTGCGCTGGAACGCGTAGCGTCCGGTCAGCGCGAGGCCTTTCAGCAGTTCCGTGAGGAAGAAAGTCTTGAAGAAGTTTTGGATTGCGGTCATAGGTTCATCCGCCCTTTATTTCCAGATGTTCAACGGCGACATGATCCAGAAGCCGACCACCACGAGCCACACCACGCAAACCGGAATGAAGATCTTCCAGCCGAGACGCATGATCTGGTCATAGCGGTAGCGCGGGAACGTGGCACGCGCCCAGATGAACACCGACAACAGGAAGAAAACCTTGGCGACGAGCCAGACGATGCCCGGGATGAACGACAGGAACCCGAACGGTGCGCTCCAGCCACCGAGGAACAGAGTTGCAGCCAATGCCGAGATGACGATCATGTTGATGTACTCGGCGAGGAAGAACAGCGCGAACGCCATACCCGAGTAATCGATCATGTGGCCCGCGACGATTTCCGATTCGCCTTCCACCACGTCGAAAGGGTGGCGGTTCGTTTCGGCGATGCCCGAGATGAAGTACACGACGAACATCGGCAGCAGCGGCAGCCAGTTCCAGGAGAGGAAGTTCAGGCCGTGCGAGGCGAAGAAGCCCTGCTCCTGCGAGCCGACGATGCCAGACAGGTTCAGCGTGCCGGCCGTCATCAGCACGACCACCAGCGCGAAGCCCATCGAGATTTCGTACGAGACCATCTGCGCGGCGGCGCGCATCGCGCCGAGGAACGCGTACTTCGAGTTCGACGCCCAGCCGGCCAGAATCACGCCATACACGCCGATCGACGAGATCGCCATCGCGTATAGCAGACCCGCGTTGATGTCACCGAGCACCGCGCCCGCCTGGAAAGGAATCACCGCCCAGACCGCGAAGGCCGGCACCACCACCATGATCGGCGCGATCAGGTAGATCCAGCGGCTTGCCTGGGCGGGCTGGATCACTTCCTTCAGCAGCAGTTTCAGCACGTCGGCGATCGGCTGCAAGAGCCCGGCGGGACCGACGCGGTTCGGACCGAGACGCACATGCATCCAGCCGATCAGCTTGCGCTCCCACAGGATCAGGTAAGCGACGCACAGCAGGATCGCGACGGCCACCACCAGGATGCGCACGAGCGCCCACACCGTGGGCCATGCCACACCGAGAAGTTGGGCGCCGCCCGAGTTGATCGTATCGAACAAGCTCATTTACGCCTTCTCCACCACCAGTTCACCGAACAGGCTGCCCAGCGCTGCACCGGCAGGCGTAGCCGCCGATACGCGGACGACCGTCTCCGCAAGATTCGCATCGCGCACGGCCGGCAACTGCACCGCTTGCTCGCCCTGACGAACGCGCACCGCGTCGCCCTCTTTCAAACCCAGTTTGTCGAACAGCGCAGCCGGCAGGCCGACCGAATTCGCCGTACGGGCCGCCGCGGTCAGATGCAGCGACTCCGCGCGACGCACGAGCGCATCGGCATGATAGATCGGCACGTTCGCGAGACGCTCGAACTTGCCTTCCGCCGCCTTCGCGGCCTGGCCGCGCGTCACCGCGACGCTGGTGCGGTTCGATAGACGCGACTTCATCTCGCCGTCGCCGAGCGCGGCCGCACGCACTTCTTCGACCGTGTCATATTCGAAGCCCGGCGCGCCGAGCAAGCTGCCCAGCACGCGCAACACCTTCCAGGCCGGACGTGTGTCGCCGAGTGGCCGCACGACGCCGTTGAACGCCTGCACCGTGCCTTCGGCGTTGACGAACGTACCGCCCGATTCGGTGAATGGCGCAATCGGCAGCAGCACGTCGGCGTAGTCGGCGCCGGTCTGGAACGGCGACATCACGACGACCATTTCGGCCTGCTTCAGCGCCGCAAGCGCCCGCGCCGGATTGGCCGTGTCGAATTCCGGCTCGAGATTCAACAGCAGATAGCCTTTGCGCGGCTGCTCGAACACTTCGCGCGCGTTCAGACCGCCTTCGCCCGGCAGTGCGTTCACGAGGTGCGCGCCGACCGTGTTGGCCGCTTCGGTCAGGAAACCGAGCGTTGCACCGGTTGCCTCGGCAATCCATTGCGCCGCGGCGTGGATCGCCGCGAAGTCCGGATGACGGACCGCTTCGTTACCGAGCAGCACGACGCGGCGCTCGCCGGTAGTCAGCGATTTCGCTATCTGCTTGTGCGCGTCCGTCGGCTGCGTGCCCGCGAATGCTTCCGGCAGCGCGACGCCCTTCGCTTCGCCCACCGCGCCGGCGATGCCTGCCAACACCTCGAGCCATGCCGACGGCGCCGCGACCACGCGTTGCGCCTGAGGGATCATCGCGTCGTCGTTGGTGGCCTGGAGCAGCGTAAGTGCCGAACCGCCTCGTGCGACCTGGCGCAAACGCGCGGCGAACAGCGGATGGTCACGGCGCAGATCCGAGCCGATCATGAGCGCCGCATCGACATTCGACAGATCGGCGATCGTGCCGCCGAGCCACGGCGCGCCAGTAACGGGCGCCGAGAAATCCGACTGACGCAGACGGAAGTCGACGTTCGGCGTGCCGACCGCTTGCGCGATCTGCTTCAACAGGAACAGTTCTTCGACGGTGCTGTGCGCGCTCGACAGCGCGGCAAGGGCGTTCGCGCCGTGGTCACTCTTGATGCCCTTCAGACCCTTGACCACGTATTCGAGCGCGGTCTGCCAGTCGGTTTCGACCCACTGGCCGCCTTGCTTGAGCATCGGTTTGGTCAGACGCTCGGGGCTGTTCAGGCCTTCGTACGAGAAGCGGTCCTTGTCCGAGATCCAGCACTCGTTGATCGCTTCGTTTTCGAACGGCAGAACGCGCATCACGCGATTGTTCTTCACCTGCACGATGAGGTTCGCACCGACGGAATCGTGCGGGCTCACCGACTTGCGGCGTGACAGCTCCCACGTACGGGCGCTGTAGCGGAACGGCTTGCTCGTGAGCGCGCCGACCGGGCACAGGTCGATCATGTTGCCCGACAGTTCGGAGTCGACCGTCTTGCCGACGAACGACGTGATTTCCGAGTGCTCGCCGCGGCCCAGCATGCCGAGTTCCATCACGCCGGCGATTTCCTGGCCGAAGCGAACGCAACGCGTGCAGTGAATGCAGCGCGACATCTCTTCCATCGAGATCAGCGGGCCCACGTTCTTGTGGAACACCACGCGCTTTTCTTCGCTGTAGCGCGACGACGACTTGCCGTAACCAACGGCCAGATCCTGCAGCTGGCATTCGCCGCCCTGGTCGCAGATCGGGCAATCGAGCGGATGGTTGATCAGCAGAAATTCCATCACGGCTTGCTGGCCCTTCACCGCCTTGTCCGACTTGGTGCGCACGATCATGCCGGCCGACACCGGCGTCGCGCACGCGGGCACGGCCTTCGGCATCTTTTCGACATCGACCAGGCACATCCGGCAATTGGCCGCAATCGACAGCTTCTTGTGATAGCAGAAGTGAGGAATGTAGGTGTCGACCTTATGCGCAGCCTGGATCACCATGCTGCCTTCAGGCACCTCGACTTTCTTGCCGTCTATTTCCAGTTCAACCATGATGGTCAATCTTCCTTAACCTGTTACCGCTCAATCGTTCGCCTGTTCATCGCCCGCTTCGGGCCATGAATCCTGCGGTTGAGGTGTTCGTCTGGTAGTTATCCGTCAGCCGAACCTGGCGGGCCGACTCAGGCAGCCACCGTCAGGCAGCCACCGTCAGGCAGCCACTGTTTCGAGCGCCGCCGTGCCGGCATGACCGCCGACGAGGCAATGCTTGTGGGCGACGTGATATTCGAATTCGTCCCAGTAGTGCTTGAGCATGCCCCGAACCGGCATAGCGGCCGCGTCGCCGAGCGCGCAGATCGTGCGGCCCATGATGTTTTCCGCGACGGAGTTCAGCAGATCCAGATCTTCCTGGCGGCCGAGACCATGTTCGATTCGATGCACGACGCGATACAGCCAGCCCGTGCCTTCACGGCAAGGCGTGCATTGACCGCACGACTCTTCGTAATAGAAGTACGACAGGCGCAGCAGCGAGCGCACCATGCAGCGCGTCTCGTCCATCACGATCACTGCGCCTGAGCCAAGCATCGAGCCGGCCTTCGCGATCGAGTCGTAATCCATGTCGGTCTGCATCATCATCTCGCCCGGAATCACCGGCGCCGACGAACCACCAGGAATCACAGCCTTGATCTTCGTGCCGCCGCGCATGCCGCCGGCGAGTTCCATCAGCGTCGCGAACGGCGTGCCGAGCGGAATTTCGTAATTGCCCGGACGCTCGACGTCGCCCGACACCGAGAAAATCTTCGTGCCGCCGTTGTTCGGCTTGCCGATTTCAAGGTAATTCTGCGGGCCGATGGCGAGCAGGAACGGCACCGCCGCGAACGTTTCGGTGTTGTTGATCGTGGTCGGCTTGCCGTACACGCCAAAGCTCGCCGGGAACGGCGGCTTGAAGCGCGGCTGCCCCTTCTTGCCCTCGATCGATTCGAGCAGCGCGGTTTCTTCGCCACAGATGTACGCGCCGTAACCGTGATGCGCATGCAGCTGAAACGATAAGCCAGAGCCCATGATGTTGTCGCCGAGGAACCCGGCGCGGCGAGCTTCTTCCAACGCTTCTTCGAAGCGCTTATAGACTTCCCAGATTTCGCCGTGAATATAGTTGTAGCCGACCGTGATGCCCATCGCGTACGCGCCGATCGCCATACCTTCGATCAGCGAATGCGGATTGAAGCGCAGAATGTCGCGATCCTTGAACGTACCCGGCTCGCCCTCGTCCGAATTGCAGACGAGGTACTTCTGGCCCGGGAACTGACGCGGCATGAAGCTCCACTTCAGACCGGTCGGGAAGCCCGCGCCGCCGCGGCCGCGCAGGCCCGACGCCTTGACGTCGGCGATTACCTGCTCGGGCGCGATTTTTTCTTCCAGGATGCGGCGCAGCTGCGCGTAACCGCCGCGCGCAACGTAGTCTTCGAGATGCCAGTTGTCGCCGTTCAGGCCGGCGAGAATCAGCGGTTTGATGTGACGATCGTGTAAAGACGTCATTTCGAAAGTTCCTCGAGCAGCTGGTCGATCTTCTCGCGGCTCATGAAGCTGCACATGCGTTGGTTGTTCACCAGCATCACCGGCGCGTCGCCGCACGAACCCATGCATTCACCTTCTTTCAGCGTGAATTTGCCATCGGGCGTGGTTTCGCCGAAGTCGATGCCGAGCTTCTGCTTCAGGTATTCAGCGGCGCTTTCGGAACCGCCGTCCGGGCCGAGCTGGCACGGCAGGTTCGTACAGAGCGTGATCTTGAACTTGCCGACCGGCGAGGTCTCATACATCGTGTAGAAGGTCGCTACCTCCTGCACGGCGATTGCCGGCATGCCGAGATAATCCGCGACGAACTGCATGAGTTCGGGCGACAGCCAGCCATGCTCCGTTTGAGCAGTGGCCAACGCCGACATCACGGCGGACTGTTTCTGATCGGCGGGGTTACTTTGCGACCGCACGATCGATTTCTTTCAGGCCTTCAGCTGAGATCATTTTCAGACACGACTCTTTCAATTCCTACCGAACGAAAACCCGTCGCTGACGTCATACTGCGACAGACCCGGCGTTCCTTTACTTGACGCGCTGGCGGTGCGATGACCGCAGACACGCGTCGATGAATACGTCCTAGCGATCTATTTCGCCGAACACGATGTCCTGCGTGCCGATGATCGTTACTGCGTCGGCGATCATGTGACCGCGCGCCATTTCATCGAGCGTGGACAAGTGCGCATAGCCCGGTGCGCGAATCTTCAGGCGATACGGCTTGTTGGCGCCGTCCGAGATCAGATAGATGCCGAACTCGCCCTTCGGATGTTCGACTGCGGCGTACGCCTCGCCTTCCGGTACGTGGAAGCCTTCGGTGAACAGCTTGAAGTGATGGATCAGATCTTCCATGTTCGACTTCATGCCGACGCGCGACGGCGGCGCAACCTTGTGATTGTCCGTCATCACCGGGCCGGGATTTTTGCGCAACCACTCAATGCACTGTTTCGCGATACGCGTGGACTGACGCATTTCTTCGACGCGCACCAGATAGCGGTCATAGCAGTCACCATTCACGCCGACCGGGATGTCGAAGTCGAGCTTGTCATAAACTTCGTACGGCTGCTTCTTGCGCAGGTCCCACTCGATGCCAGAGCCACGCAGCATCGCCCCGGTCATGCCGAGTTGCAGCGCGCGTTCCGGGCTCACCACGCCGATGCCGACCAGACGCTGCTTCCAGATCCGATTGTCGGTGAGCAGCGTTTCGTATTCGTCGACGTACGTCGGGAAACGCGTGAAGAAGTCGTCGATGAAGTCGAGCAGTGAACCCTGCCGGTTCTCGTTCATCCTCGACAACGCTTTCGCATTGCGAATCTTCGATGCCTTGTATTGCGGCATTGCGTCAGGCAGATCGCGATAGACGCCGCCCGGACGATAGTAAGCCGCGTGCATCCGCGCACCCGACACCGCTTCGTACACGTCCATCAGGTCTTCGCGCTCGCGGAACGCGTAGAGGAACACCGCCATCGCGCCGACGTCGAGCGCGTGCGAGCCGATCCACATCAAGTGATTCAACACGCGCGTGACTTCGTCGAACAGCACGCGGATGTATTGCGCGCGCAGCGGCACGTCGATGCCGAGTAGCTTTTCAATGGCCAGCACATAGCCGTGCTCGTTGACCATCATCGACACGTAGTCGAGACGATCCATGTACGGCACCGACTGGATGAACGTCTTGCTTTCGGCGAGCTTTTCAGTCGCGCGATGCAGCAGACCGATGTGCGGATCGGCGCGTTGGATCACTTCGCCGTCGAGTTCGAGCACGAGACGCAGCACACCGTGCGCTGCCGGGTGCTGAGGGCCGAAGTTGAGCGTGTAGTTCTTGATCTCTGCCATGACGTTCTCTTAATGTTTCAGACCGCCATAGCGATCCTCGCGGATCACGCGCGGTGTGATTTCCCGCGGCTCGATCGTCACCGGTTGATAGACGACGCGCTTCTCTTCCGGGTCGTAACGCATCTCGACGTAGCCGGAGACAGGGAAATCCTTGCGGAACGGATGACCGATGAAACCGTAGTCGGTCAGAATGCGGCGCAGGTCCGGGTGACCTTCGAAGACGATGCCATACAGGTCGAACGCTTCGCGCTCGTACCAGTTGACCGAATTCCAGATGTCGACGACGGACGGCAGGATCGGCATGTCGTCATCCGGTGCGAACACGCGCAGACGCAGACGCCAGTTGTTTTGTACCGACAGAAGATGCAGCACGGCCGCAAAACGCGGACCGTCGTAAGCGCCTTCGGCGTAGGTCTGATAATCGACGCCGCACAGGTCGACACACTGCTCGAAACCGAGCGAGCGGTCGTCGCGCAGACGCTTTGCCACGTTGAGGTAGTCGCCTACCTTGACGACGATCGTCAATTCACCGACCGACTCGGTCACGCTCAACAGGAGGCCGCCAAAGGCCGCCTCGAGGTTCGCTTTCAGGGTCTCGAGTTTGCTTGCCATATTGTGGGGAGGCGTTGGCCTTATTGACGGGCGATGGTGTTAGTGCGGCGAATCTTGGCTTGCAGCTGGATCACGCCGTATACCAGCGCTTCCGCCGTGGGCGGACAACCCGGCACGTACACGTCGACCGGGACGATCCGGTCGCAGCCGCGCACCACCGAGTACGAGTAGTGGTAATAGCCACCGCCGTTCGCGCATGAGCCCATCGAGATCACCCACCGCGGCTCCGCCATCTGGTCGTAAACCTTGCGCAGAGCGGGCGCCATCTTGTTGCACAGCGTGCCGGCGACGATCATCACGTCCGACTGACGCGGACTCGGACGAAACACCACGCCGAAACGGTCGAGATCATAACGGGCAGCGCCCGCATGCATCATCTCGACCGCGCAGCACGCAAGACCGAACGTCATCGGCCACAGCGAGCCGGTGCGCGTCCAGTTGATCAGTTTGTCCGCCGTAGTGGTGACAAACCCTTCCTTCAAGACCCCTTCGATACTCATTTGCTTTCCACTCCAGACGGGGCGACAAGCCTGGCCACCCACGCAAACCGGCGATTAATCCATCATTCCCAGTCGAGGCCGCCCTTCTTCCAGATGTAGGCAAAGCCAAGCAGGAACTCGAGCAGGAAAATCATCATTGCCGTGAACCCAGCCCAGCCGATGTCACGCAACGCCACGCCCCACGGGAACAGGAACGCGGTCTCAAGGTCGAAAATGATGAAGAGAATGGCGACGAGGTAGTAGCGCACGTCGAATTTCATGCGCGCATCTTCGAATGCTTCGAAGCCGCACTCGTACGGTGCGTTTTTCTCGGTGTCGGGCTTGTTGGGACCGAGGAGCTTGCCAATACTGACCAGTGCTACGCCTAAACCGGTGCCCACAATAAGGAACAGCAAAACGGGGAAATAGGCTGCGAGGTTCAAGACAATCCTCAATCGGTTGGTTCTGAGTGCCGTCAGGAGCATAGCACCCCTGACGCGAAATCACTTCCTCAACGCGCATGACGTAAGCCGTACAGCGATACGCCAGAAGTGAAAATGCCAGCCGAAGCGAAGCAAACGGCTGGCATTTAGATAACATTTGGTGCCGACGGCGAGACTCGAACTCGCACAGCTTTCGCCACTACCCCCTCAAGATAGCGTGTCTACCAATTTCACCACGTCGGCACTATATGCAATCCGGGAAAACAACTTGCAAAACCCGCGAATCGCTTCAAGACTTGAATTGTAACTTGCTTAAGCAGATTGTTCAACGCACAAGACCACGTCCACCGAAAATTTATTTCGGCACGCCCGTCGCCGGAACCGACGCAGGCGAAGCCGGCGCTGCAGGCGATGCCGCCACCGGGGCCGAGCCCGCAGCCGGCGCCGAAGCCGCGACCGGCGCAGTAGCTGCCGCGCCCAGCACGCCTGCCGACGGCTTCACGTGATACGCACCAAGGTAAGTGAGTGCCAGTGTCGTGGCAAAGAACAGCGCTGCGAGCACTGCCGTGGTACGCGACAGGAAGTTCGCCGAACCCGTCGCACCGAACAGGCTACCCGACGCGCCGCTGCCGAAAGCCGCGCCCATATCGGCACCTTTGCCGTGCTGCAGCAACACAAGTCCGATGACCCCGAACGCCGACAACAACTGAACGACGATAATCAATGTTTTCAAATACAGCATCACACTCACCTGAGTCTTTATTTAACCGCGCCGCACACTGTGTGTTGCGCGAAATGGAGTCATCCTCGCCGAGACGCCCAGCTTAACCAGCCACGCTGGTCGCAGCGGCCGCCTTGCAGATCGCCAGGAAATCCTGATCTTTCAACGACGCGCCGCCGATCAGGCCGCCGTCGATATCGAGCTGACGGAACAGTTCTTCCGCGTTGTCCGGCTTAACGCTGCCGCCGTATAGCAACGGCACGTCCGCCGCACCCTTGGCCGCGAGACGTGCGCGCAGGAACCCATGCACGGCCTGCGCCTGTGCCGCCGACGCGCTCTTGCCGGTGCCAATTGCCCACACCGGCTCATATGCGACGACGAGGCGAGCCGCTTCCTGAGCCGACAGCTTCGCGAGCACCTCATCGAGCTGACCGCCGACGACCTGCTCGGTCCAACCCGCTTCGCGTTCTTCGAGCGTTTCGCCGACGCATACGATCGGCGTCAAACCCGCCTCGAGCACACGCTGCGCTTTCACCGCGACCAGTTCGGCGCTTTCGCGGTGATACGCGCGGCGCTCCGAGTGCCCGACGATTGCAAACGTGGCGCCGAAGTCCGTCACCATCGGCGCAGCCACTTCGCCGGTATAGGCGCCATGCGTGAACGCGGACACGTCCTGCACGCCCCACACGACCGGGCTGCCTTCGAGCAGCGACTGAGTCTGCCCGAGATAGAGGCTCGGCACGCACACACCGACGCGCACGTCGGCCGGCAATTCACTGGCGCCCTGTGCCACTGCCTGCAGCAACGCGGCGTTCGCGGCGAGCCGCCCATGCATCTTCCAGTTACCGACTACCAGTTTGGCTCGTTGTTGATTCGACATCGTCTTGTATTGTCCTGTCTTGCCAGTCCGGCCTGCTCTACCGGCGGACTTCGCTCGCGCCTCGCTGCAGTTTGTTCCTGCGCTCGCGGCCCGCCCGTTGGATTGATCCGGCGCGCGCAAAACGCGCAATTTTACTGCGTGGGGTGGATCGGGTCAAACCGATGACGTCAACCCTCCTGACCCCACGCCAACACGATCTTGCCGACGTGCGTACCGCTTTCCATCAGCGCATGCGCGTCGGCAGCCTGGGCGGCCGGAAACACGCGATGCACGACCGGCTTGATGCGCCCAGCTTCGAGATGCGGCCACACGCGCTCCTTCAGTTGCGCGGCGATCTGCGCCTTGAACTCGATCGGCCGTGGTCGCAGCGTCGAACCGGTCACCGTCAGACGGCGGCGCAGCACTTCGTTCAGGTTCAGCTCCGCCTTCGCGCCGCCGAGCAGCGCAATTAGTACGATACGGCCACCATCGGCGAGAGCCGACAATTCACGCGGCACGTAGCTGCCTGCCACCATGTCGAGGATCACGTCCACGCCGCGATCGTTGGTCAGCGACTTGATGACTTCGACGAAATCCTCAGTCCTGTAGTTGATCGCGCGTTCGGCGCCGAGCGTTTCGCACGCGCGGCACTTTTCGTCCGAGCCCGCGGTCGCGAACACACGCAAGCCGAGCGCGTGCGCAATCTGGATCGCCGTCACGCCGATGCCGCTCGAACCACCCTGCACGAGCAGCGTTTCATTCGCACCGCCCTCGCCCTGGCCGAGTTGCGCGCGATTGAAGACGTTGCTCCACACCGTGAAAAAAGTCTCGGGCAGCGAAGCCGCTTCGATATCCGACAACCCCGCCGGCACCGGCAGGCATTGCAGCAGCGGCGCGGCCGCAAATTCCGCGTAGCCGCCGCCCGCGAGCAGCGCGCACACGCGATCGCCGATCTTCAGACCGAACGGGTTGTTCTTCGCGTCGATCGTGCCGCCGACGATCTCGCCCGCCACCTCCAGCCCCGGCAGATCCGACGCTCCCGGCGGCGGCGCATAGCCGCCCTTGCGCTGAAACACGTCCGGACGATTGATGCCGGATGCCGCCACCTTGATCAGCACCTCGCCAGCCTTGAGCTGCGGCGTCGGACGCTCCGCCAGCTTGAGGACTTCCGGCGCACCGAATTCAGTGATTTCGATCGCTTTCATCTGCGTCAACTCCAAGATTGGATTGCGTTACCTACCCGTTGCTGCCGTCTGCCGTAGCGCCGCGCTGCGATTTGAATGCGCAACGCAATCCATCCTGCATGAAAAACGGCCGGCGCGCATGACACGGCCGGCCGTTTGTCCGCTACCGCCTTACTGCGGCGTCGGCTCGCCTTGCGGCGCGTCGTTCAGCAATGCCTTCGCCGACAGACGCACACGACCCTTCTCGTCCGTCTGGATGACCTTGACCTTCACCTGCTGGCCATCCTTCAGATAGTCGTTGATGTCCTTGATGCGCTCGTTCGCGATCTCGGAGATATGCAACAGACCATCCTTACCCGGCAGGATGTTCACGATCGCGCCGAAGTCGAGCAGCTTGAGCACGGTGCCTTCGTACACCTGGCCCACTTCGACTTCCATCGTGATCGCTTCTATACGACGCTTCGCTTCGGCCATGCCTTCGCTGTTCGTGCTCGCGATCGTGACGACGCCGTCATCCGAAATGTCGATCGTCGTGCCGGTTTCTTCGGTGAGCGCGCGGATCACCGAGCCGCCCTTGCCGATCACGTCGCGAATCTTTTCCGGGTTGATCTTGATCGTGATCATGCGCGGTGCGAACTCCGACAGTTGGGTGTTCGCGCCGGCCACGGCCGAGGTCATCTTGCCGAGGATGTGCATGCGGCCTTCCTTCGCCTGCGCGAGCGCGACCTGCATGATTTCCTTCGTGATGCCCTGAATCTTGATGTCCATCTGCAGCGCGGTCACGCCTTGCTCCGTACCCGCGACCTTGAAGTCCATGTCGCCAAGGTGATCTTCGTCGCCGAGGATGTCGGTCAGCACCGCAAAGCGATTACCTTCGAGGATCAGGCCCATCGCGATACCGGCGACGTGCGCCTTCATCGGCACGCCGGCGTCCATCAGCGCGAGGCAGCCGCCGCACACCGAAGCCATGGACGACGAACCGTTCGACTCGGTGATTTCCGACACGACGCGGATCGAGTAGCCGAATTCGTCGGCGCTCGGCAGGCACGCGACGAGCGCGCGCTTGGCGAGACGGCCGTGACCGATTTCACGGCGCTTCGGCGAACCGACGCGGCCCGTTTCGCCCGTCGCGAACGGAGGCATGTTGTAGTGGAGCATGAAGCGTTCGCGGTACTCGCCTTCGAGCGCGTCGATGTTTTGCTCGTCGCCCTTCGTGCCGAGCGTCGCGACCACCATCGCCTGCGTCTCGCCGCGCGTGAACAGCGCCGAGCCGTGGGTACGCGGCAGCACGCCGGTGCGGATTTCGATCGGGCGCACGGTGCGCGTGTCGCGGCCGTCGATACGCGGCTCGCCGTTCAGGATCTGCGTACGGACGATCTTCGCTTCGATGTCGAACAGCACATTGCCGACCGACGCCTTGTCGGCCGCCACGGTGCCCGCTGCCGCCGCTTCTTCCTCGAGCTTCGCCGAGGTCGCCGCGTAGACTTCCTTCAGCTTGGTCGAGCGAGCCTGCTTGTCGCGGATCTGGTACGCGGCGAGCAGATCGGCTTGCGCAAATTCGGTCACACGCGCGATCAGCGCTTCGTTCTTTGTGGCCGGCTGCCAGTCCCACTCGGGCTTGCCGCCTTCGCGGACCAGTTCGTGGATCGCGTCGATCGCGGTCTGCATCTGTTCATGACCGAACACGACGGCACCGAGCATCACTTCTTCGCTCAGTTGCTGCGCTTCCGATTCGACCATCAGCACCGCGCGTTCCGTGCCGGCGACGACGAGGTCGAGCGCCGATTCCTTCATCTGCGGACGCGTCGGGTTCAGCATGTATTCGTTGTTGATGTAGGCCACGCGCGCCGCGCCGACCGGGCCGTTGAACGGCAGACCTGACACCGCGAGCGCCGCCGAGGCGCCGATCAGCGCAGGGATGTCGGCGGGGATTTCTGGATTCAGCGACAGCACGTGAATCACGACCTGCACTTCGTTGTAGAAGCCTTCCGGGAAGAGCGGACGCAGCGGACGGTCGATCAGGCGCGAGATCAGCGTCTCGCCTTCCGACGGACGGCCTTCGCGGCGGAAGAAGCCGCCCGGGATCTTGCCGGCGGCGTAGGTCTTTTCGATGTAATCGACGGTGAGGGGGAAGAAGTCCTGGCCCGGCTTCGCGGTCTTCGCGCCGACCACGGTGGCGAGCACCACGGTATCTTCGACGTCGACGATCACCGCGCCGCCCGCCTGGCGAGCGATTTCACCGGTTTCGAGGCGAACGTTGTGCTGCCCCCACTTAAACTCTTTGACGATCTTATTGAACATAGTCATTGCTTTTCCTCATCTTAATGCCGCGCGGACCGGAGCGGCGCGGCAACGCCAGGGCCGGCGCCGCATGGGAAGAGTCGTGCTATGCCATTCCAGAGGGTCACGTGCTGCGACTGCGCGCGAACCGCTGGAATGACACAAAACTCTGCCCTGAAGCCCAGCCTTGTTCCTGTTACTGCTTCTTCTACTGCTGATCTGCTACTGCTACTGCGCTTGCCCGTGGACGCCGCGCGAACCGGCATACGCCGCGGATCACAGGCGGTGCGCGTTACACGAAGCGCGCCGCGCAAAAACAAAATGCCTGTATCAGCGAAACTGACACAGGCATCTTGCTGAACGACTGGCCGATTACTTACGCAGACCCAGCTTCTCGATCAGGCTGCGGTAACGATCCGCGTCCTTACCCTTCAGGTAGTCGAGCAGCTTGCGACGGCGGCTCACCATACGCAGCAGACCGCGGCGGCTGTGGTGATCCTTCGTGTGCTCCTTGAAGTGGGAGGTCAGTTCGTTGATACGGGTCGTGAGCAACGCGACCTGAACTTCGGGGGAGCCGGTGTCGTTGGCTGCGCGTGCGAATTGCGCGACGACTTCGGACTTCTTGCTTGCTTCAACTGCGGACATGTCAATTTCCTTGATAACTGGACAGGCGGTCACGGAAGAAAGGCCGTGCCGTGGGATACCCGTTTCACAATTTACTGAGTCCCGTTCGTGGCTGTATTGACTGAATCAGAACCCAGCCCAACAACGGGACGCGTATTGTAGCACAGCCGATTCCGGCCGCGAACCCCGGGCCAGCAAGGCGGATTGAGTGTCGCTCGCGGGCGCTCAGGGGCGCCGCATCCGGCAGACCGTCGGCAATAGTGTGCGCTCGGCTGGTAGCGCCAGCACCGTGCGAAAGCCATAGCCCGACCCTTCGTTATCGAAATGCACGCCGGGTGTGCCGGCTTTGTCCATCTGCATCACGTAGAGGGGCTGGATCAGCTGATGGTCATCGGCGCGCATCCACGATGCGTGAATACCGTTGTCGAAGCGGATGCCCTCGAGCGCTTTCGCGACCGCCGTCGGATCGGCGCTGCCGGCGCGGCTCATCGCGGCAGCGAGCGTTTCGATCATCAGTGGCATACGCAGCACCGGAAAGTCGTCCTGGGCGGCCGGAAAGCGCGCGCGGAACGCCGCGTACCACGCGTCGGAGGCCGCGCCACCGACATTCGGATGCCACTCGGCCACCGCGATCACGTGACCCACGCCTGCATCGCCAAGCGCGGCCGGCGCGCCGAGGCTGTTGCCGTAGAACGTGTAGAACTTCGCGTCGAGGCCCTGCTCGCGCGCCGCCTTCACGAGCAGCGTCAGGTCGTTGCCCCAGTTGCCGGTGATCACGGCGTCCGCGCCGCTTGCGCGGATCTTCGCGATGTACGGCGCGAAATCCTTCACGCGGCCGATGGGGTGAAATTCGTCGCCGACCACCGCGATGTCGGGACGCTTCGCCGCGAGCGTCGAACGCGCGAGGCTGCTCACGTCGTGTCCGAAGCTGTAATCCTGGTTCAGCAGGTACACCTTTTTCACCGCCTTGTCGCGCTCGATCACCTCGGCGAGCGCGGCCATCCGCATGCCGGCGTGCGCGTCGAAGCGGAAGTGCCAGAAGCTGCAGTCCGCGTTGGTGAGCGCGGGGTCGTCGGCGGAGTAGTTGAGGAACAGTTCGCGGTTGTCCGGCTCGCGGCTGTTCTGCTTCTCGATCGCGCCGATCAGCGCCGCGGCGACCGCCGAGCTGTTGCCCTGCAGGATGTAGCCGATATGGCGATCCGCGGCCGCGCGCAGTTGCGTCAGCGCTTCCTCCGTGCTGCCCTTGCTATCGAGCACGACGAGTTCGAACGGATGCGCGCCGTCCGCGAGCTCCACGCCGCCGTGCGCGTTGACCTGCTCGACACCGAAACGCAGATTGCGCTCGACCGCCGCGCCCGCGTTCGCGAACGGGCCGGACATGCCTTCGATCAGCGCGAGCTGGATTGGCGTACCGGTGAGTTTGCCGGCCGGCAGGCTCGCGGACTTGCTTGCGTGATTACCGGCCGGGCTTGCCGCCAGCGTGGCCGCGCGGCTCCCCGCCTTGCCGATGGGCGGAACGGTCCCCTGCGCGGACGCCTGACTCGCGCCCGTCGAGGCCGGATTCGCCGCCTCAGCCACGCCAACTCCCGCCACCGCCATCGAAATCGCCGTCAGCGCAACCGCCGCCGCCCCTCGCCACATCGCCGTCATGGTCGTCCCGCCTGAATCTTCGAAGCGCGGATCATAGGATGACGCGCACGGAATAGGCAAGCCGGCGCATCCGTTACCGTTTGGTGACGACGCACGTTCAGGCAACGCCGTTCTTTCGCCACAGCGCGTGTCAAAATAGTGCGTTTCGATGATAAGAACCGCTATTCAAACGCCATCGGAGGAATACATGCCGAACCGCCACCACCCCACGGCGGCTGCTATCACAGCCCCGGCCGGCGCCAGTCTGCGCCGCGCCGCGCTCGTTTGCCTGTGCGTGCTCGCGCTCGCCGGCTGCGCCCAGCCGTGGCAGCAGTATCAACAGGGAGCGGACGCATCGACGGTCATCGCGCGCCTCGGTCCGCCGCGCGAAACTTATGATCTGCCCGACGGCGGCAAGCGTCTGATGTGGCCGACCCAACCGATGGGCGAAACCACCACCGCCGCCGACATCGACGCGGGCGGCAAGATCATCAACATGCGCCAGGTGCTGCAGCCCAACGAGTTCTACCGCGCCGAGATCGGCAAATGGACGCGCGGCGACGTGCTGGTGAACTTCGGCCGCCCGGTCGAAACGTCGTACTTCCCGATGATGAGGCGCGAAGTCTGGACCTATCGCTATCTCGAAGACAACGTCTGGTACATGATGTACAACTTCTACTTCGATGACCAGGGCATCTTGCGCCTCACGCAGAAGACCCCCGACCCGCTGCACGACCCCGACCGCCGCAACCTGTTCTGAGCACTGAGCGCCCTCTTCGGAAGAAGTACCAAATCTCAAAAAAGCCGCCTTCGATAGGCGGCTTTTTTATTGCTTAAGCATAAAACAGAATTTTATCCTGTTTACGTCACCAATTTTGCGAAGGAAAGGTTATTGTAAACACCATTCGGGCACCGGCTCGCAATCGACCGTGCAGGCGCGGTTTCGGTCCGGTGCCAGGTCAATTGCCTCTCATACGGAGTTGCTACGATGAACCGACCCAAACACCTGCTGGTCGCCAACGTCGCGTGGGCCCATGAAACCGCGACGCGTAATCCGGCATTTTTTCGCGACCTGATGCGCGGACAGAATCCACACATTCTGTGGATCGGCTGCGCGGACAGCCGCGTGCCCGCCGAAACGATCACGCATTGCGAGCCCGGCGATCTGTTCGTCCATCGCAACATCGCCAACCTGTTTCATCCCGGCGACGACAACGTCGCAAGCGTCCTTGAATACGCGGTGCGGGTGCTCAAGGTCGGCCATGTGATCGTCTGCGGCCACTATGGCTGCGGCGGCGTGCGCGCCGCGCTGCTGCCGCCGGACCCCGCGCTGCCCCATGTGAACCGCCGTATCGCGCCGCTCTGCGCACTCGCCAAAACGCATCACTCGGAGCTGGACGGCGCGGCGACCGAGCCGGATCGCGTCAATCGCCTCGCCGAGCTGAACGTGCTCGAACAGGTGCGGCAGCTACGGGCGAGCCCGATCGTGCACGAGGCTGAGCCGGCGCCGCTCGTGCATGGCTGGATCTTTGCGCTCGACGACGGGCGCATCAAGGTTCTCACCTCCGGCTATACCGCCGACGACGCGATGACCTGCACGACCGCGGCGCACAGCGCGGCCTAGCGAAGCGCGTCGGCCGTCCCATTCGAACCGCGGGACGGAGCCGACAGCGGAATCGTCATCGGGCCATACCTGTTCGTCGCCCATCGTCCCACCTCTCGCTCTTCGACACCATGGATAATCAAACCTCTTTCTCCGCGCTCCAGAGCGACGTGCTCGCCGGAACGGCCGTTTTTCTGGTGGCCCTGCCGCTTTGCCTCGGCATTGCTCACGCATCGGGCGTCGACCCGTTTGCCGGACTGGTGTCCGGCATCATTGGCGGGCTCGTGGTTGCCGCGCTGAGCGGCTCGCGTCTGAGCGTGAGCGGCCCGGCCGCGGGCCTCGTCGTGATCGTCGTCGACGGCATCGCACGGCTTGGCGGCTTTTCCGCTTTCCTGCTGGCCGTACTGCTGTCGGGCGTCATCCAGTTCGGCTTCGGCATGCTCAAGGCCGGCCGGTTCGCCGCCTACGTGCCGTCGCCGGTGATCAAGGGGATGCTCGCGGCCATCGGCGTGCTGTTGATCCTCAAGCAGCTCCCCGTTGGGCTGGGGCTGTCCGGCACCGCCGACTCCGGCCAGTCGGCGGCGGCGGTCGCAACGCCGCTCGGCCCAATCTCACTGACCGCCGTGCTGATCACACTGCTGTCGCTCGCGATCCTCGCCGGCTGGGAGACGCGCGCGCTGCGCCGCTTCGCTGTCGTGCGCATCATGCCCGCGCCGCTTGCGGTGGTGCTGCTCGGCATCGGCGCGACGCTCGCCCTCAATCTCGTCGCGCCATCGTTGGCACCGCCCGCCGAAGGGCGGGTCGCGTTGCCGTCGCTGGAGTCGTTCGCGGCACTGCAGGCCGTGCTCGCGTCGGCCGACTTCGGCCCACGGTTCGCCCAGCTCATCAATCCCGACATATGGCGCGTTGCGATCACGATCGCCATCCTCGCAAGTCTCGAAACGCTACTGAGCCTCGAAGCGGTCGAACAGATCGATCCGGAGCGCCGCCGCGCGCCTCCCGATCGCGAGCTGAAGGCGCAGGGCGTGGGCAATCTGATCGCGGGTGCGATCGGCGGCCTGCCGATCACCGCGGTGATCGTGCGTAGCTCCGCGAACGTCCATGCCGGCGCAAAAAGCCGACTCTCGGCGATCGTTCACGGCGTGTTGCTTCTCGTCAGCGTGTTCGCGCTCACGAGCGTGATCAACCTGATCCCGCTCGCCTGCCTTGCCGCGATCCTGATCTTCACCGGGTTCAAACTCGCCAAGCCGTCGTTGTTCGCCGGGCTCGCGCGGCAGGGATTCGCGCCATTCGCACCATTTATCGTCACAGTCGTCGGTGTGCTCGTCACCGATCTGCTGATCGGTATCGTGCTCGGCATCCTGTGCAGCATGCTGTTCGCGCTGTACGCAAACCTGCGCGGCCCGATCGTGCTCGCGCAGCATGGCGATCACTACCTGCTGTCGTTTCGCAAGGACGTGTCGTTTCTCGGCAAGGTGCCGCTCAAGCACTATCTGCAGCAGATTCCGGATGGCGCCACCGTTATCGTCGATGCGACACGCGCCGATTTCGTCGATCACGACGTGCGCGAACTGCTGGACGCGTTCGTCGCCGATGCGCCTCGCCGTGGGATTACCGTCGACGTCAGATTTCAAGTCCGCGAGCAGGCCCGCGCAACGCGCGGCTGGTCGCTGCGGCGCACGACGGCGGAGTAGTTTCGTCATATCGCGCCGCCGCAGCTGCGCGATGACGGCAGAAAAAAGCCCCGTGTGCCGAGCACCACGGGGCTTCTCCTCCGATCCACACAAGCGATCGCGCGCTACCGGCGCGCCATGCTCGCGTTACTCCGAGCGCTGCGGATTCACCTTGTCCGCATTCGAATACAGCTTGTTGAGCGCCGAAAAATATGCCTTCGCGGATGCCGCGACGATATCCGGATCAGTGCCCGTGCCGTTGACGATGCGCCCGCTCTTCGACAACCGCACGGTCACTTCGCCCTGCGCCTGCGTGCCGGTCGTGATCGCGTTGACCGAGTACAGCAGCAGCTCGGAGCCGCTGCCCACTTCCGTTTCGATCGCGTTGAGGGTGGCGTCGACCGGTCCGTTGCCGCGCGCTTCGCCGGTGATCTCTTTACCCTCTACCGAGAACACGACCTTCGCGTGCGGCTGCTCGCCGGTTTCGGAATGCTGCGACATCGACAGAAACTTGTAGTGCTCCTTCTCGTGCGCTTCCGCCGATTCCTCGTTGACGATGGCGATGATGTCTTCGTCGAAGATCTCCGCCTTGCGATCGGCGAGTTCCTTGAAGCGCGCGAACGCGGTGTTCAGTTCGGCTTCGCTGTCGAGCGCGATGCCAAGCTCCTGCAGACGCTGTTTGAACGCATTGCGGCCCGACAGCTTGCCGAGCACGATCTTGTTCGCGGCCCAACCCACGTCTTCCGCGCGCATGATTTCGTAGGTATCGCGCGCCTTCAGGACGCCATCCTGATGGATGCCCGACGCGTGCGCGAAAGCGTTCGCGCCGACCACGGCCTTGTTCGGCTGCACGACGAAGCCAGTGATCTGCGACACGAGCTTCGAGGCCGGCACGATCTGAGTCGTGTCGAGGCCGACGTCGAGTCCGAAGTAATCCTTGCGGGTCTTCACCGCCATTACGATTTCTTCGAGCGACGTATTGCCCGCGCGCTCGCCGAGACCGTTGATCGTGCATTCGACCTGGCGCGCGCCGCCAATCTGCACGCCGGCGAGCGAATTCGCGACCGCCATGCCGAGGTCATTGTGGCAATGCACGGAGAACACCGCCTTGTGCGAGTTGGGAATGCGCTCGCGCAGCGTCTTCACGAGTTGGCCATAGAGTTCCGGCACGCCGTAGCCGACGGTGTCCGCGATGTTGATCGTGGTCGCGCCTTCGGCGATCACCGCTTCCAGCACACGGCACAGGAAGTCCAAATCCGAGCGGCTGCCGTCTTCCGGCGAGAATTCGACGTCGTCGGTGAACTTGCGCGCGAAACGCACCGCAAGCCTGGCCTGCTCGAATACCTGCTCGGGCGTCATCCGCAGCTTCTTCTCCATGTGCAGTGGCGACGTTGCGATGAACGTGTGGATGCGGAAATGATCGGCCGGCTTCAGTGCGTCGGCGGCCTTCTGTATGTCCTTGTCGTTCGCGCGCGCAAGCGAGCAGATCGTGCTGTCTTTCACGAGGCCGGCGATCGTATGGATCGCGTCGAAGTCGCCGTTCGAGCTGGCCGCGAAGCCCGCTTCGATCACGTCGACTTTCATCCGTTCGAGTTGCCTGGCGATGCGGATCTTCTCTTCCTTCGTCATCGACGCGCCGGGCGATTGCTCGCCGTCACGCAGCGTGGTGTCGAAAATGATCAGTTTGTCGGACATGTCGGGCCTCCTCGGGAGTCGTTCAGATGTGGGACTTGGTTTTGGAATGAGACGATGGGCGCCGCCGCTGGCAAGGTAGGGCGATCACGATGATCGCGGCTGGTGCGGACGGAATGCAAAAACGCATAAGGGCGTGAACGAAACATGATGGCGCGGCGCAGCAAATGGCCTCGCCGACACGGCAAAATCGGCCACGCCCACGCACTGATCCGACGACTATAGCGGCATTCCAGCCACCGCGCAATGCACGCCGGGGCGGCCTGCGGTGCTGTCCGAAGCGACCTCGTGACGGCACCAACCAACGAAAAACGGCAGCCCGTAGGCTGCCGTATTTCGTACATCGCTGCGATGCAGCACGCTTCAAATCCTCAGCGGTCGTGCGACATCGAACGCGCCGGATTGGCCCGGCCGCGCACCGCCTGATACGCCCAGAACACGTAGCCGGACAGACCGTACAGCACGAACAGACCGAACAGCATCAGCGGCGGATCGGACGACACAAGCACGAAGCCGACCACCACCAGCAGGATCACGCCGAACGGCACGCGATGCCGTACGTCGAGCGCCTTGCCGCTATAGAACGGCGCGTTCGACACCATCGTTACGCCCGCGTAGATGGTCAGCACGAAGGCGACCCACGGCAGCCACACGAGCTTCAGCGGCACGCGGTTGTCGGTGGCGAGCCACACGAAACCGGCGATCAGTGCCGCCGCGGCCGGGCTCGGCATGCCCTGGAAGAAACGCTTGTCGACCACGCCGATATTCGTGTTGAAACGCGCGAGCCGTAGCGCCGCGCCGGAACAATAGACGAACGCCGCGAGCCAGCCCCAACGGCCGAGATCCTTCAGGATCCACTCGTACATCACGAGCGCGGGCGCAACACCGAACGACACCATGTCCGACAGGCTGTCGAACTGCTCGCCGAACGCGCTTTGCGTATGCGTCATGCGCGCGACGCGGCCGTCCATGCCATCGAGCACCATCGCGACGAAGATCGCGATCGCTGCGATCTCGAAGCGCACGTTCATCGCCTGCACGACGGCGAAGAAGCCGCAGAACAGCGCGGCCGTGGTGAACGCGTTCGGCAGCAGGTAGATGCCGCGTTTTCTGAGGAACTGCTGACGCTGCGCGCGCCGGCTGTCGGCGACCGGCGACTCCATGACCACCGGCGGCTTGTTGCGACGAAACGGCCGCGGCAGCGGTCCACTGCTGCGGGGTCGACGCGGTTTGAATGCGGCCATTCGGACAACCTCCTGTATGCCGCTTTACAGCTCGGCGAGGATCGTGGACGACGCCGACACCTTCTCGCCGATCGACACGCGCGGGCGGCTGCCCACCGGCAAATACACGTCGACGCGCGAACCGAAGCGGATGAATCCGTAACGCTGGCCGCGGGTCAGCGGCTCGCCTGCACGGACGTAGCAAAGAATCCGCCGCGCGATCAGCCCGGCAATCTGCACCGACGTGACCGTCTGGCCGCCGGCCATTTCGATCACGACCGCGTTGCGCTCGTTTTCGAGCGAGGCTTTATCGACCGCCGCGTTCAGATAGGCGCCAGGAAAGTATTCGACTTTCGAGATCGCACCGTCGACGGGCGAGCGCTGCGAGTGCACGTTGAATACGTTCATGAACACGCTGATCTTCAGCGCTTCGCGATTCGCATAAGGATCATGCGCGGTTTCTACCGCGACGATACGACCGTCGGCAGGACACAGCACCGCGTTGGCCTGCGTCGGAATCGGACGCGCCGGGTCGCGGAAGAACTGCACGACGAAGATCAGAATCAGCCAGAAGAGCCACGCAAAGCCGAACCCCGCGAAGGCGTGAACCAGTAATGCAACGACGGCCGCGATGGCGATGAACGGCCAGCCTTCTCGCGCGATGATCGGATGAGGGTAATTCATGGATGGCTTCTGTGTTTTTGTAAAACCGTAGGATAGCAAAAGCCGCCCAGGGTTCAGCACCCTTGGACGGCTTTTTGACTGATCCGGCCGCCGCGCCGAAGCGCCGCGCCGGAACTCGTTACGTCAAGACGCTTAGTTCTTCGACTGGTCGACGAGCTTGTTCTTCGCGATCCACGGCATCATCGCGCGCAGCTTCGAGCCAACCTGTTCGATCTGGTGCTCGGCCGTCAGACGGCGACGCGATTGCAGCGTCGGTGCGCCCGCCTTGTTCTCGATGATGAAGCTCTTCGCGTATTCGCCGGTCTGGATGTCGGTCAGCACGGCCTTCATCGCCTTCTTCGTTTCAGCGGTCACGATGCGCGGCCCCGTCACGTACTCGCCGTACTCGGCGTTGTTCGAGATCGAGTAGTTCATGTTCGCGATGCCGCCTTCGTAGATCAGGTCGACGATCAGCTTCAGTTCGTGCAGGCACTCGAAGTACGCCATTTCCGGCGCGTAACCCGCTTCGACCAGCGTTTCGAAGCCGGCCTTGATCAGGTCGACGGTACCGCCGCACAGCACAGCCTGCTCGCCGAACAGGTCGGTTTCGGTTTCTTCGCGGAAGTTCGTTTCGATGATGCCGGCCCGGCCGCCGCCGTTAGCCGCTGCGTACGACAGCGCGATGTCGCGCGCGGCGCCCGACTTGTCCTGCGCAACCGCGATCAGGTGCGGCACGCCGCCACCTTGGGAGTAGGTGCCGCGAACCGTGTGGCCCGGCGCCTTCGGCGCGATCATGATGACGTCGAGGTCGGCACGCGGGATCACCTGGCCGTAGTGAACGTTGAAGCCGTGCGCGAACGCGAGCGCTGCGCCCTGCTTGATGTTTGCGTGGACTTCCTTCGCGTACACGTCGGCGATCTGCTCGTCCGGCAGCAGCATCATGACGACGTCCGCGCCCTTCACCGCTTCCGCGACTTCCTTGACTTGCAGGCCGGCGTTTTCAGCCTTGCTCCACGATGCGCCGCCCTTGCGCAGACCGACCGTGATGTTCACGCCGCTTTCCTTCAGGTTCAGCGCGTGCGCATGGCCTTGCGAGCCATAGCCGATGATGGTGACCTGCTTGCCCTTGATGAGGGAGAGATCGGCGTCCTTGTCGTAGAAAACTTTCATGTCGGTTCCTTGGCTAGATTCGATGATTCAGAGAAATTCAGGTACTGCGAATGTTGTTATTGCCAGCCGGGCGATACCGCGTTGCCCGGCCTTGCGATCGCGACGTCAGACCTTCAGAATGCGCTCGCCGCGACCGATGCCCGAGCTGCCCGTGCGGACCGTCTCGAGAATCGCCGTGGAATCGAGCCCCTCGATGAAGGCGTCGAGCTTGTCGCTCGCCCCCGTCAATTCGATCGTGTAGGTCTTTTCGGTGACGTCGATGATGCGGCCGCGGAAAATGTCCGCCATCCGCTTCATCTCCTCACGTTCCTTGCCGACCGCCCTCACCTTGATCAGCATCAGCTCGCGTTCGATGTGGGCGCCCTCGGTAAGGTCGACCACTTTCACCACCTCGATCAGGCGGTTCAGATGCTTCGTGATCTGTTCGATCACGTCGTCCGAGCCAACGGAGACGATGGTCATGCGCGACAGCGAACGGTCTTCGGTCGGAGCCACCGTCAAGGTTTCAATGTTGTAGCCGCGTGCGGAGAACAGACCCACCACGCGCGACAGCGCGCCTGGTTCGTTTTCCAGCAGGACGGAAATGATGTGTCTCATGTTTCGCTTCTTCCAGATGATGTGTCGATGTCTGCGAGCGGAGCGGCGCCGCTTCGTCTGCCCTCGCCTTTTTTGAAGGCGCGCATCACGAAGCCGGCGCTGGAGTTATCCAGACGCTCCGTCGTTAAAGATCTTCCGAACCCATGAGCATCTCGGTGATGCCCTTGCCGGCCTGAACCATCGGCCAGACGTTTTCGGTCGGATCGGTCTGGAAGTCGAGAAACACCGTGCGATCCTTCAGGCGCAGCGCTTCCTTCAGCGCCGGTTCCACATCGGCCGTGCGCTCGATGCGCATGCCCACGTGTCCGTACGCTTCGGCGAGCTTCACGAAGTCCGGCAGCGCATCCATGTACGAATGCGAATAGCGTTTGCTGTATTCGATCTGCTGCCACTGGCGCACCATGCCCAGATAGCGGTTATTCAGCGAAATAATCTTGATCGGCAGGTCGTACTGCTTGCAGGTCGACAGCTCCTGGATGCACATCTGGATCGAGCCTTCGCCCGTGATGCACAGCACGTCGTCGTCCGGATGGGCCATCTTCACCCCCATCGCGGCCGGTAAGCCGAAGCCCATCGTGCCGAGGCCACCGGAATTGATCCAGCGACGCGGCTTGTTGAACTTGTAGAACTGCGCGGCCCACATCTGGTGCTGGCCCACGTCGGAGCACACGAACGCGTTGCCGTCGGTCAGCTCCCACGCCTTTTCGACCACGTACTGCGGCTTGATGATGTCGCTCTTGCGGTCGAACTTCAGGCAATCTTTCGCGCGCCAGCCTTCGATGTCCTTCCACCAGTCGGCGAGCGCCGCGGCGTCGGGGCCATGCTCGGCCGTCTGCAACTGCTCGATCAGTTCCTTCAGCACTTCCTTCACGTCGCCGACGATCGGAATGTCGACCTTGACGCGCTTGGAAATGGAAGAGGGATCGATGTCGATATGGATGATCTTGCGCGGCCGCGACGCGAAGTGGCTCGGATCGCCGATCACGCGGTCGTCGAAGCGCGCGCCGATCGCGATCAGCACGTCGCAGTGCTGCATCGCCATATTGGCTTCGTACGTGCCGTGCATGCCGAGCATGCCGAGGAATTTCTTGTCGCTCGAGCGGTAGCCGCCCAGACCCATTAGCGTATTGGTGACCGGATAGCCGAGCAGATCGGCGAACTGGTTCAATTCACGCGACGCATCCGCGAGCACGATGCCGCCGCCGGTGTAGATATACGGACGCTTCGCCGACAGCAGCAGCGACACCGCCTTGCGGATCTGACCGGAGTGGCCCTTCGTGACCGGGTTGTATGAGCGCAGCGAAACGCTCTTGATCGGCTCGTATTGGCACGGCGTCTTCGACACGTCCTTCGGAATGTCGATCAGCACTGGGCCGGGACGGCCGGTACGGGCGATGTAGAAAGCTTTCTTGACGGTGGCGGCGAGATCCCGCACGTCCTTCACGAGGAAGTTGTGCTTTACGCAGGGACGCGTGATGCCGACCGTGTCGCATTCCTGGAATGCATCCTGACCGATCGCGGCAGTCGGCACCTGGCCGCTGATCACGACCAACGGGATCGAATCCATATAGGCGGTCGCGATGCCGGTCACCGCGTTGGTGACGCCGGGGCCGGAGGTCACGAGACACACGCCGACCTTGCCGGTGGAGCGCGCGTAGGCGTCCGCGGCATGCACGGCGGCCTGCTCGTGGCGCACGAGCACATGCTGGAACTTGTCCTGCTTGTATAGCTCGTCGTAAATGTAGAGTACCGAGCCGCCGGGATAGCCCCAGATGAACTCGACGTCTTCGTCGGCCAGTGCCTTCATGAGCACGGTGGCGCCGATAGAGTCTGCTTCGCGATGGGGGGTCGTATCCGACGTGGAGAATTCCGCGCTGGGCATATTCATTGATTCACCTTTCGAATTTTCGGCAAAAAATTGATCGGGTGCTCTCTGCCGGGCTTGTGGCTCGGGTTCAAGCGGCGCGTCCAGTTGACAGGCGGGCTTCTTGGGCCACACCTCAATTGAGACAACTCACTTATGTTGCGAACCAGCGACGATAGCTTCAGACGCGCTCGCGGTCAAGAAAATATTGCCGTTGGCTCGCGCGTAGGAGCGCGCGACCGGACGGAATGTCGACTGTCGTGCAAATGCAAGCTTGAGCAGGTTTCACCCCTTTCGGAGCAAAAGTTTGTTAGCATCCGCGAGTTTTACGACATTTTTCGACCGATTACGCGCACGCTTGCTGCGCCGACCCCAACCGGATGGCATCAGACAAGGAACTCGCCGATTTTCTGGCGGGCGTCGAAAGGCGCGCATTCAAGCAGACGGTCTACGCCGTGCGGGACGACGATGCGTCCCTCGACATCGTGCAAGACGCGATGATCAAGCTCGCCGAGAAATACGGCGACCGTCCGGCGGCCGAGCTACCGCTGCTGTTTCAGCGTATTCTGCAGAATGCGACGCACGACTATTTCCGCCGTGCCAAAGTACGCAACACCTGGGTTAGTCTATTCTCGTCGCTCGGCAACGCCGACGACGACGAGTTCGATCCGCTGGAAACCTTCGAGGCCGAGGCGGGTTCGGCTGGCGCCGAGAGCAACGAACAGAAGCTCGAACGAGAGCAGGTCCTGCAGTCGATCGACAACGAGATCCAGAAATTACCGGCACGTCAACGGGAGGCGTTTCTCATGCGTTATTGGGAGGATATGGATGTCGCCGAGACTGCCGCCGCAATGGGCTGCTCCGAAGGCAGCGTGAAAACGCACTGCTCCCGGGCCACTCACACGCTGGCGCAAGCGCTCAAGGCGAAAGGAATCACGCTATGAGCTCCCTTGAAAACACAGAACTCGAGTTTGCGCGTCAACTGCGCCGCGCGCTCGACGAAAACACCGCCAGCCTCCCTCCGGCCACCGTCGGCCGGCTCGCTGCCGCGCGTCGTGCCGCGTTGGCGCGCAAAAAGCCCGAAGCCGTCAGCGCGCCGGGGTTCGTGCCTGCGTTCGCCGGCATACCGGCCGGGATAGCGGGGCTACCACAGGGAGGCTTCGAGCCGCGCCGCCGCTGGCCGCTGCGCCGCTTCGCGCTCGCGTGGCCGCTGGCCGCGCTGGTCGTGAGCCTGATCGGCATCGCGTACTGGGAAGATCACCAGCGCACCGCCGAACTTGCCGATATCGATGCCGCCATGCTAAGCGACGACCTGCCGCTCAATGCCTATCTCGACCACGGCTTCAACGCGTATCTTTCACGCGCCCACTGAGCGGGAGATTCCTCGGGTGAGTTACAAGCGCGGCCTGGCCGTTGTTTTCGGATGCGCGATCGCGGCCCTGGTGTCGTTTGTCGCGACCTATCCGCGCTTTCATCCGAGCCCATCGTCGGCGGGCAATCCGTCGCCCGGCGTCAACGTCGCCGCGCCCGCGCCCGCCCCGGCACTTTCCGTCGAATTGCCCGGCCTGCCGGGCAGCAATAGCCCCCTCGCGTGGTCACGCCTGAGCGCCGCCGACCACGCCGCGCTGGCCCCATTCGCATCGCAATGGGATTCGTTTAGCGACGAACGCAAGCGAAAGTGGATCAAGATTGCGTCGCGATACGCAAAGATGTCGCCGGATGCGCAAAAGCGTCTGCATGAGCGCATGAGTGAATGGGTGCGCATGACGCCCGATCAGCGCCGCATCGCGCGCGAAAACTACCAGGTTTCGAAGGAGTTGCCGCGCGAAGCGCGCCAGAACGCGTGGAAAGCGTACCAACAACTGCCCGAAGAAACGAAGGAGCGACTCGCCGCGAGCGAACACAAGCGTCGCCCCAGCGTCGTCAGCGCGCCGCCATCGGCTCGCAACGAGATCAAGGGCATCGACCGGTTCGTGAATGCGCGCGAGCACGGCGCCAGTGCTGCCGCGGCGGCGAGCGCCGCGCCGGCTGCCTCCGCGCCGGCCACGGCCTCGCTGCCGGCAACGCCTGCGATTCCGGCGGCGGGCAGCTTCGTACCGGCGACGCCGGTGCCCGTGTCGCCTGCCGAAGCGCCGGCAATCTTCCACGGCTCCTGATTCCGATCCCGAACCCATTACGTGTCCCAGCCGCTCGCCACCCCCACCCTGGCTGCCGCCGCACCCGGCGGCACGGCGCCCACCGTCCGGCGACGGCTCGCGGCACTGCTCTACGAAGCGGTCATTCTGTTCGGCGTCGTGTTTCTCGCCGGCTATCTGTTCAGCACGCTGACGCAGCAGCGTAACGGGCTCGCGCATCACAACCTGCTCGCCGGCTGGATCGGCCTCGTGGTTGGCGTGTACTTCGTCTGGTTCTGGACGCACGGCGGCCAGACGCTGCCGATGAAAACCTGGCGATTTCGGGTTGTTGGCGCTGATGGCGCGCCGGTTTCGGTTGGGCGGGCGATTGCGCGGTATGTGTTCGCCTGGTTGTGGTTTTTGCCGCCGCTGGCGTTGCATCCACTTCTTGGGTTGCGGGTGCCGCAGACGCTTGTTATTGCGGGCGTCTGGTTCGCGGTGTGGGCCGCGAGTGGGCGTTTTGATCCGCAGCGGCAGTTTTTGCATGATCGGCTCGCGGGGACGCGGGTGGTAGCGGTTGGGCGCTAGCGCGCGTGGGCGATGGGCCGAATGCGTTGCTCTCCTTGGGCGGGGTGAGGGCGGGGCTTTTTTCGTTGTTCTGGCTTTGTTGGCCTTTCCTTGCTTTGTTATCGGTCTATTAGCGTTGCCCCTGTGCGGGGCGGCACCTACTTTCTTTGCTGCTGCAAAGAAAGTAGGCAAAGAAGACAGCTAAAACCGCAAACTCTTAAGCGGGTCCTCGGTCTGCATGAGGTAGTGGTGCATCTGGAATCCGTGCTCCCGCACATTCGGCGCCAGTGACAAGGCCGTCATTCTTCCGGCAGCGCTACGCGCGCCGAAACCCCTTTTCAAAAACCACCGGTTGTTGCGGCGCATCGCCGAGGCGCAGCCGAGGGTCCCCGCTGCGCGGGCAAAACCATTGGTTTCCCAGGCAGACCCGTCCGCGACGCACGTAGTGCGGAGTGGGAGGGATGACGGCTTTGTCACGAACGCGGAATGTGCGGAAGCCCGGATTCCAGATGCACCACTACCCCTTCCAAGCTAGGGGACCCGCTTAAGAGTTGGCGGTTTTAGCTGTCTTCTTTGCCTACTTTCTTTGCAGCAGCAAAGAAAGTAGGTGCCGCCCCGCACAGGGGCAACGCTAATAGACCGATAAGCCAACAAGGAAAGGCCAACCAGGCCAGAACAACGAAAAAACAGGCCCCGCCAAGGCCCCTCCGTAATAAGAACTTCTCATGACTGTCACGCCGAAGTCACGCGCACCCGGCCCAATACGGGCACCGCCACTCGACGCGTGAGCCATGGACCCCAATACGTCCGCGACTTCCCTGTTTCGTCAAACCGGACCAAGCGTCGACCCCGTCGCGTTCCGGCCCGCTCCGGGTTCTACTCATCACGGCCTGCCGCAGCCCGCGACGCCATCACTCGATGCCCGCGCCGATCATCCCGATGACGGCCACGACGATCCGCATCGCTATCGCACGATCTGGCTCTCGGATATCCATCTCGGCTCGAGCGGCTGCCAGGCGGGATATCTGCTCGACTTCCTGCGCCACAACGAATCGGAGTACCTGTACCTCGTCGGCGACATCATCGACGGCTGGCAGTTGAAGAAAGGCTGGTACTGGCCGCAGGCGCACAACGACGTCGTGCAGAAAGTGCTGCGCAAAGCGCGCAAAGGCACTCAGGTCATCTACGTGCCCGGCAATCACGACGAAGCCGCGCGCCAGTTCTGCGACCTCGCGTTCGGCGACATCCACGTACGCGGCGAAGCGTTCCACACGACGCTCGCCGGCAAGCGGCTGTGGATCGTGCACGGCGATCTGTTCGACGGCGTGATCCAGCACGCGAAATGGCTCGCCTATCTCGGCGACACGCTGTACACGATGATCCTCGTGCTGAACCGCTGGTTCAACCGCATTCGCAGCAAGCTCGGATTTCCGTACTGGTCGCTGTCGCAATACCTGAAGCATCAGGTCAAGAACGCGGTCAACTTCATCTCGTCGTTCGAACGCGTAATGACCGACGAAGCGCGTCGCCGCGGCTGCGACGGCGTTGTCTGCGGCCACATCCACAAGGCAGAGATGCGCGAGATCGATGGCGTGCTCTATTGCAACGATGGCGATTGGGTCGAGAGTCTGTCGGCGCTCGTCGAGACTTATGAAGGCGAGCTCAAGGTGATCTTCTGGACTGCGCTGCGCGCGCCCCAGGCGGGCACGCAAAAAGCCCGCGCCACTGCCTGAGCACTTCCACTCTCCACTTCCACAGGGCCCGCAGCGATGAACAACGCGATGAAGATCATGATCGTCACCGACGCATGGGAGCCGCAGGTCAACGGTGTCGTACGCACGCTGAAGAACACCCGGCGCGAACTCACCGCGCTCGGCCATCAGGTCGATCTGCTGACGCCGCTCGAATTCCGCACCATCCCGTGCCCGACTTACCCGGAGATACGGCTGTCGTTGCTGCCGCGCCGCCGGCTGCGCGAGCGCATCGACCGTTTCGCGCCCGACGCGTTGCACATCGCGACCGAAGGTCCGCTGGGCATGGCCGCGCGCGCGTATGCGCTCGAACACAAGCTGCCGTTCACGACCGCGTATCACACGCGCTTTCCCGAGTACGTGCAGGCGCGCTTTCGCATCCCGCTCGCGGCGACCTACAGGTTTCTCCACTGGTTCCACAAGCCGTCGCTCGCGGTAATGGCGCCGACCCCCGTCGTCAAGCAGGACCTCGAGAAGTTCGGCTTCACGAACGTCGTGCTGTGGACGCGCGGCGTCGATCTCGAAATCTTCCGTCCGATGGACTCGAAGGTGCTCAACACCGCGCGGCCGATCTTCCTGTACGTGGGACGCGTGGCAGTCGAGAAGAACGTCGAGGCATTCTTGCAGCTCGACCTGCCCGGCTCGAAGTGGGTCGCGGGCGAAGGTCCGGCGCTCGCCGAACTGAAGTCGCGCTATCCGCAGGTCAACTATCTGGGCGTGCTGTCGCAGGCCGAACTCGCGAAGGTCTACGCCGCCGCCGACGTCTTCGTGTTTCCGAGCCGCACCGACACGTTCGGACTCGTGCTGCTCGAAGCGCTCGCATGCGGCACGCCGGTGGCCGCATATCCGGTCACCGGCCCGATCGACGTGCTCGGCGACGGCGGCGCCGGTGCAATGCACGAAGATCTGCGCGAAGCGTGTCTGGAGGCACTGAAGATCGATCGGTCGCATGCGCGCGCATGGGCCGAGCGCTTCTCGTGGGCAGCGGCGTCCGCACAATTCGCCGCGCATCTGAAGCCACTGCGCGACACGGCGTATCGTGAGGAAAGCGCCGCTGCGTGATGCGGCGCGCGGAGCCATCCATGCGAAGCAGTCGATCCAGCGCCGAAGGCGCGTCGAACGGCGCACTGCGCGCCGTCGAGTCCACCCGCGACACCACCAGCATCGAACCGTTCGACGACGTACGCGAGCCGGGTATGACCGGGCATGCGGATACCGTGCATCGGGTGAACGGCGCGAGAACCACGACCGGCGGCGCCAGCGTCGCGGGTGGCGTGCAACCTGACGCCACCCACGGCACGACTCGCGACTCAAGCCACGACGCCCCCAACGAACCGCTCAGCCCCGACGACCCGCTCGCCCCGCTGCCCTTCAATCCCTACAAAGGCAACCGCGGCCTCACGCGCGCATGGCACGCGATGAAAAACTCGCTGGCCGGTTTTCGCGTTGCGATTCGCGAGGAAAGCGCGTTTCGTCAGGAACTCACGTTGGCCGCGATCCTGATTCCGTGCGGCCTCGTGGTGCCCGTCGATCCCGTGTCGCGCGTGTTGCTGCTCGGCTCGGTGCTGCTCGTGCTGATCGTCGAGCTGCTCAATTCGAGCGTCGAAGCGGCAATCGACCGGATCTCGCTCGAACGTCACGAGTTGTCGCGCCGCGCGAAGGATCTTGGCAGTGCGGCCGTGATGGTCGCGCTCGGCATGTGTGTGATGACGTGGGGAGTCATCGTCGGGCCGCTGGTCGTCGGCTGGGTTCGCGCGTGGCTTTGAGGTTCGATGCGGGTTGAAGCGCACGCTTCGCCACGCCCCACAGGATGAAAATCCGCGCAGGCGGTTGGGTATTAGAACGCTCGGTTTATAATCGTTTAACGGTCTCACAGGAAAGCGCTCGCGCAAACGGATCCGCGCCTCGCCTCATCCTGCCCTTTCGGGGGGCCCGCCGCGTGTCGGCGGGTTCGGGAGAGCTCAAAATACCAACCGCATCCGGGTGGAACACGCAGCAGCGGCACGCCGCCACGCGCCCAGCCCGGCATAACCAGGGCCGGACGACATGGAAGCCAAACCTCCCCGCCGCACGCGCGAACGGATTCTCGAACTGTCGTTGAAGCTGTTCAACGAAATCGGCGAGCCGAACGTCACGACGACGACGATCGCCGAGGAAATGGAAATCAGCCCAGGCAACCTGTACTACCACTTCCGCAACAAAGACGACATCATCAACAGCATCTTCAGCCAGTTCGAGCAGGAGATCGAGAAGCGTCTGCGTTTCCCCGACGACCATCGCGCGACCATCGACGAGATGTGGTCGTATCTGCAGTACATGGTCGATTTCACGTGGCGCTACCGCTTCCTGTACCGCGACCTGAACGACCTGCTCGCGCGCAACCGCACGCTCGAGACGCACTTCAAGCAGATCATCAGCCATAAGGTGCGCTTCGCGAGCCAGTTCTGCGAACAGCTCGTCGCCGACGGCGAAATGGTCGCGACGCCGCAGGAAATGCAGGTGATCGCGACCAACGTCGGCGTGATCGGCACGTACTGGCTGTCATATCAGTTCGTGATGAATCCGCGCAAATACAACGAGCAGGAAGCGATCCGCGAAGAGCTGCATCAGGTCAGCGTGCAGATCGTCTCGCTGATGGCGCCCTACCTGCGCGGCCGTTCGCGGCAGCTGTTCGACGACCTCGTATCGGGCACGCTGCCCAAGCGCGAGTTCTACGACTACCTGCCGCCGCGTGAAGGCGCCGCGCCTCGCAACGAATCGAAGGACAGTTGAGCATGAAGTCGGTGTGTGTCTATTGCGGCTCCTCGATGGGAGCCAAGCCGTTGTATGCGCAGGCGGCGCGCGCGTTCGGCCGTGCGCTGGTCGAGGCCGATCTCGCGCTCGTCTATGGCGGCGGCAAGGTGGGGCTGATGGGCGTGATCGCCGATACCGTGATGGCCGAAGGCGGCCGCGCGATCGGCGTGATTCCCGAGCTGCTCGTCAGCAAGGAAGTGGGGCATAACGGCCTGACCGAACTGCACGTGGTGCCCGACATGCATCATCGCAAGAAGATGATGGCCGAGCTGTCCGATGCGTTCGTCGCGATGCCCGGCGGCGCGGGCACGCTCGAGGAGCTGTTCGAGGTCTTCACGTGGGCGCAGCTCGGCTACCACGGCAAACCGGTTGCACTCCTGAACACCGACGGCTTCTACGCACCGCTGATCGACCTGCTTCAGCACACGGTCGACGAAGGCTTCTTGCGCAAAACCTATCTCGACATGCTGCAGATCGACGCCGATCCGCTCGCGTTGATCGGCAAGCTGCAACGCTACGCGCCGCCCGCGCGCGACAAATGGGCGGCGGTCCGAAGCGACGCGATCTGAATCCCGGGTCCGCCGAACCCGAGCGAAGCGCGCCGCGCACGCACCACCCCAACGACGAGGTTGCGATGACGAAAGCTGTTCTGATCACCGGCGGCAGCCGCGGCATTGGCCGTGCCACCGCGCGTCTGCTTGGCGCGCGCGGCTGGTGCGTCGGCGTGAACTACGTGCGTGACCTCGCCGCCGCGCAGCAGACGGTCGCAGAGGTCGAACACGCGGGCGGCCGCGCGGTGCCGATCGCCGGCGATGTCGCGAACGAAACCGACGTGACCGGCATGTTCGATACGCTGCAGCAATCCTTCGGCCGCATCGATGCGCTCGTCAACAACGCCGGCATCGTCGCGCCGTCGAGCCAGCTCGCCGATATGGACTTCGCGCGTCTGAAACGCGTGTTCGACGTCAACGTGCTCGGCGCCTATCTGTGCGCACGGGAAGCGGCACGGCGCATGTCGACCCAGCGCGGTGGCGCGGGCGGCGCGATCGTCAATGTTTCGTCGGCGGCGGCGCGGCTCGGTTCGCCGAACGAATACGTCGACTATGCGGGGTCGAAAGGCGCAATCGACACGATGACGCTCGGCCTCGCGAAAGAACTAGGCCCGCAGGGCGTGCGCGTGAACGCGGTGCGTCCGGGCCTGATCGACACCGAGATCCATGCGAGCGGCGGCAAGCCCGAGCGCGCCGCGCAACTGGGCGCGACCACGCCGCTCGGCCGCCCCGGCCGCGCCGACGAAGTCGCCGAGGCCATCGTGTGGCTGCTCAGCGACGCGTCGTCGTACGTGACGGGCGCGCTGTTCGACGTCGCCGGAGGCCGCTGAGCGAATGCCGCACGCAACGGGGCGCAAGCCTTAAATACTCGGCGCGGTCCACTACGGCCGCGCCTTTCCCGCCCGCTCCCCCTTTCCTATTTCTCCACGAACCCGCGTCGATTTCTCATGAAACCGGCACAGCCACGCATCGAATGCGCGCGCGTTCGTTCGTGTGTAATCTTCAGTAATAATGCGGCGCTACAATCGGCCAGATCGTATGCATCCGCAGGCGACGTAAGCAAAACATGGTACGAGGCCAACGCCGCCGCGTACGCTGACCAGAGACTTCCATGCAAGACAAGCAGTCCACGCGCTGGCGCGCGCACAGTGCCAACGCGACGGCCCCGACCTCGACCGCTCCAGCAGGTGGCGCGCACGAGGCCGCGCTTTCCGCCAGCACCGCGCACCCGTTTGCCGGCGCGCAGACCCAGCCGGCGGCCGGGGACCCCGCGGCTTCGGCCGCGGCGGTATACGGCGCCGACACCGCCCATCCATCGGGCTCCGCCGTTTCAGCCGACCGCGCAACGCGCGGCCTGCAGCGTTGGCGCGCGCTCGCGGCGATCCGCCCGCTGCTGTGGCTCGTCGCGCTGGCGATCCTGTGCGCGTGGCTCGCCCCCGGCATTCTCGGCCACGAACCGTGGAAGCAGGACGAAACCTACACATTCGGCATCGTCCAGCACATGCTCGATACCGGCGACCTCGTCGTGCCGACCAATGCCGGCCAGCCCTTCGTCGAAAAGCCGCCGATCTACGATTGGGTCGCCACGGGCCTCGCGTGGATGTTCGGCCGCTATCTGCCGCTGCACGATGCGGCACGGCTCGCGAGTGCGCTGTTCGCGGGCCTGACGGTGTATTACACCGCACGGGTCGCGCGTCGCGCGGTCGCTGCGTCGAGCTGGTTCGACCTGCGCGTGATCGGCACGCTCGCGCTGTTCGGCGGCACGCTCGTCGTCGTCAAGCACGTGCACGACATGATGACCGACGTCGCGCTGATGGCCGGCGCCGCGCTCGGCTTTTGCGGACTGTTCGAACTCGTACTCGTGCATCTGCGTGACGACCCGCGCGCCGCGTCGTATTTGCCGATGCACGCGCAAGCCGCCCGGCAGACCAAACCGCTCGATGCCCGCGAGCGGCGTCACGCGATCATCAGCGGCGCGACGATGTTCGGCGCGGGCGTGGGCGTGTCGCTGCTCGCCAAGGGGCTGTTCGTACCGCTCGTGTTCGGCGCCACCACCTGCGCGGCGCTGCTGCTCTATCCCGCATGCCGCAGCCGCGGCTTCGCCGGCGGGCTCGGCCTCGCCGCGCTCGTCTGCGCGCCGTTCGCGCTGATCTGGCCGATCTGCTTCTACCTGCGCTCAGAGGCACTCTTCAAGGTGTGGCTGTGGGATAACAACGTCGGGCGTTTCTTCGGTTTTTCGGTCGCCGAGCTCGGCTCCGAAAACGAGAGCCACCTGTTCGTACTGCGCACCGTGCTGAGCGTCGGCTTTCCGGTCGTACCGCTCGCGCTGGCCGCGCTCGCCGGTGGCGCATGGCGGCGCTGGCGCGATCCGCGCGTCGCGTTGCCGGTGCTGTTCGCGGGTATCGGTTTCGCGGTGCTGCAAAGCTCGGCGACGGTTCGCGAGCTATACATCCTGCCGTTCATCGCGCCGCTCGCGCTGGTCGCGATGCAGGGCGTCGAACGTTTGCCGGCGCGCCTGCATACCGGCTGGGATATGGCTAGCCGAGTGCTGTTCGGCAGCGCGGCCGCGCTCGCGTGGATCGTCTGGTCGATCATGACGACCCCCGCGAGCACGCATGCGTCGCTGCATCTGCTCGGCCGCTGGCTGCCGCTCGACTGGGTGCTGCCGATTTCGCCCGCGCTGATCGTCGGCGCGCTGCTGCTGACGATCGGCTGGCTGTGGCTGCTGCCGTCGTTCAAGTACGCGGGCAAATGGCGCGGCGCGCTCAGCTGGTGCGCGGGCGCGATGCTCGTCTGGGGGCTCGTCAGCACGCTGTTGCTGCCGTGGCTCGACTACGCGAAAAGCTACCGCTCGGTGTTCCGGGACCTCCGCGCGAAGATGGATATCCAATGGAACGACGGTGACTGCATGGCAAGCTCCGGACTCGGCGAATCCGAAGCGCCGATGCTCTTCTACTACACGGGCATCGTGCATCAGCCGAGCGAAGATCCGCGCACGACCGCCTGCACCTGGCTCATCGAGGAAAGCCGCCGCGACAACGCGCGGCCGCCGGCCGGCAAATGGCGGCTGTTCTGGTCCGGTGCGCGACCGGGCGATTCGGATGAGCTGTTGCGCGTCTTCGTGCGCACGCCGATGGCGGGCAAGCTGCACGGCGACGAGTAGAGCCGCGCAACGCGTCGCGCCGGCCGAGTGCCTCGCGCGCGCGTCCGCGTCGATTCAGAACGACGAACCGGGCTCGCGCAGGAACGCGATCTCCTCGTCGCTCGATTCACGTCCGAGCAACCCGTTGCGATGTGGAAAGCGGCCAAATCGTTCAATCGCTTTCGCGTGGCGCAGCGCGTACTGATAGTAGCCGTCACCGCCCGGCTCCGCCGCAAGCTGTTTGAACAGACGCAGCGACTCCTGCTGGCTCGCGAGCGTTTCATCGTGCTCGAACGGCAGATACGCGAACGCGCGATGCTGCACGTCCGGCAACAGCCGATCGGCGCCGCTCGCGATGATCCGTTGCGCGGTTTGCAGCGCCTTGCCGTCGGTCGCGAAGGCGCGCGGCGTATTGCGATGGCAGTTGCGGGAAAACTGGTCCAGAACGATGACGAGCGCCAACGCACCCAACGGCGTGCTCTGCCATGCGTCGAGCTCACCCGCGTTCGCCGCATCGATCAGGTTACCGAAACGTACGCGCAGCATCGTATCGACGGCGTCATCGCGCTTGAACCAGAGCTTGCGCTCCGTGCCGTGCTCCGGCGTGCCCGGCGCGCCGAACCAGCAGTCGAGAACCTCGCGCGCCTGCGGCGCGAGCGCCGCATAGTCGGCTTCGACCGAGTACGGTGCCGAGGTGGCGTGCGGCGGCGTGTCAGCCATTGCGGTTGCGCATCCAGTCGGCGGTTTCGAAGAACGAGCCGAGCAGGCGCTCGCGCAGCGGTTCCGGCAAGCCGACATCCTCCATCGCCCATGCCATGCACCTCAACCACTGGTCACGCTCGCTCGACGCGATCGCGAACGGCAGATGCCGCGCGCGCAGACGGGGATGGCCAAAGCGGTCGATGTAATGATCGGGACCGCCGAGCCAGCCGCACAAAAACCAGAATAGCTTGTCGCGCGAACCCTCGAGCGACGCCGGATGCAGCGCGCGAATCCCGGCGAAATCCGCCTCGAGATCCATCAGGTCGTAAAACCGGTCGACCAGGTCGCGCACGCGCGTCTCGCCGCCCACCAGTTCGAAGGCCGTCGGCTTGTCCGAGGACACTTCGTCGTTCAAATCGCTCATACCCTGCTCAACAGCAAAAAGACATCACCAGGAAAACTCACGCATCGCGCAGCGACTGCAGCGCTGGCCGCGCCAGCACATGCCGCAAACTCAGCCACCCGCCGACACCGGCACACGCGATGCCGGCCGCAACGCCCACCGGCAGCAGCCACGGATCGAAGGCCAGATAAAACTCGAACACGTGCGTGGCCAGCATCGAGCCGACGATCTGCGCGCCGAGCGCCGCCATCAGGCCGGCAAGCGCGCCGACCGCGACGAATTCGGCCACCTGCACCGCCCGCACCTGACGATGCGATGCGCCCAGCGCACGCAGCAGCGCGGATTCTCGCATACGCTCGTCGCGCGTTCCGGCGAGCGCCGCGTACAGCACCAGCACGCCGGCCGCGAGCGTGAAGGCGAACAGGAATTGCACCGCGCCGATCACCTGCTGCAACACGCGCTGCACCTGCGCGAGGATCGGGCCGGTATCGATCGCGGTCAGATTGGGATAGGCGGCGATCAGGCCATCGATCGTCGACTGTTTGTCCACCGGCAGATGGAAGCTCGTGATGAAAGTCGCCGGAAAATCCTGCAACGAAACCGGCGGCATCAGCACGAAGAAGTTGACCTTGAAAGAACCCCAGTCGAGCTTGCGCACGCTCGTCACCGGCGCCTCGACAGTCAGCCCCGTCACGTCGAAGCGCAGCACGTCGCCGGGCTTCACGTTGATCAGCTTCGCGAGACCCTGCTCGATCGAGATCTGCGGCTTAGTCGTCTCGCCGAACCAGGTTCCCGCGGCGATCCGGTTGTCGTCGGGCAGTTGCGTCGTGTAGGACAGGTTGAACTCGCGGTCGACCAGTCGCCGCGCATCCTCGCCCTTGAACGAATCCGGATCGACCGCCTTACCGTTGATCGCGACGAGCCGCCCGCGCACCATTGGCGACAGCGCCGCGCCGGCGATGCCGTGCGCGTCCAGATACTGCGTGACCGCGTCGCGCTGATCGGGCTGGATGTCGATGATGAACTCGTTGGGCGCATCGGGCGGGGTCGATTTGCGCCAGCCCTGCACGAGGTCGTTGCGCGTCATCGCGATCAGCAGCAGGCACATCAGGCCGATGCCGAGCGCGGTGATCTGCAGCGCGCTGGTACTGCTGCGCCGCTCGAGCGACGCCAGCGCATAGCGCCAGCCGATGCCCGCATTGACGCGCTCGCTGCGCACCACGCGCGCGCCGCGCCCCACAACGCGAGCCGCGCGATGCCGGCGAACACCAGCAGCCCGCCCGCGAATCCACCCGCGACGATGCCCCCGAGCTTCAATTCCCCCGCGGCGAGTATCAGCAGCCCCGCGAACAGCACGATGCCGAACGCGTAGGCGGCCCACGCAGTGCGTCCCTCCTCGCCCCATTCACGCCGCAGCACGCGCACCGGCGGCACGCGCGTGAGCGGCAACAGCGGCGGCAGCGCGAAGCCGAGCAGCAGCACGAGGCCGGCCGCGATGCCTTCGAGCGCGGGCCACAGCGTCGGCTGCGGCAGCACCACGTCGATCAGGCCGCCGAGCCACGTCAGCAGCGCGAGATGCCCGAGATAACCGAGCGCCACGCCGAGCACGCCGCCGAATACGCCCAGCCCGACGAATTCGAGCGTGAACAGCGCACGCAGCGCGGCCTGGCTCACGCCGAGACAGCGCATCGCCGCGCAGCCGTCGAGATGCCGGCGCATATAGCGGTGCGCGGCCATCGCGATCGCGACGGCCGCGAGCAGCGCGGTCAACAGCGACACGAGCGTCAGGAAATGGCCCGCGCGATCGAGCGTCTGACGGACCTGCGGCTGGCCGTCCTGCAGCGACTCGAGCGCGACGCCGCGCAGCTTGCCGCCGTCGACGCGCTCATGCGCAAACTGCGCGAAGCGCGCGACCGCGTCGTCTGAACCGGCGACCAGCAGCCGGTACGTGACGCGGCTGCCATAGGTGATCAGGCCCGTCGACGGTACGTCAGTGGCATTCAGCATCAGGCGCGGCGAAAAGTTGACGAACGAAAAGCCGCGATCGAGCTCGCGCGTGATCAGCGCGCCGACCGTGAAGTTGCGATTGCCGACCTTCACCGCATCGCCGATCTTCAGCTTCAGCGCGTCGAGCAGCTGCTGGTCGACCCACACGGTGCCCGGCGCCGGAATCGACGTCGCCGGATGATCGGCCGCACCCGGCGCCGCCGCGATGCGCAGCGCCCCGCGCAACGGATAGCCGGGCGACACCGCCTTGACGGCGGCGAGCCGCGACGCCGGCTGCGCGCCGGTCGAATTGATCATGCTGGGAAAGATCGCCGTGGTGGCGGTGCGCAGGCCCAGGGCGTGCGCCTCGGCGGCGAATTGCGGATCGACCGGATGATCGGCGCGCACGATGAAGTCGGCGGCGATCATGCGCCGCGCATCGCGCTCGAGCCCCTGATGCAGCCGATCGCCCAGAAACCCGACGCTCGACAACGCCGCGACCGCCAGCACGAGCGCGAGCAGCAACATCGTCAGTTCGCCCGCGCGCCAGTCGCGCGCCGTCATCCGCATGGCCTGGCGCAACAGATCGATGCCGCCAAGCCGCCGCGCTGGTCTCGTGTTGGCGCGCGTTCTTGAACCCGCCTTGGATCCTGGTAGTGCTTCGCTCAATCGTGCCTGCTCCTCGCAAATCGCGACACCATGTGCGTGGCCATGCCGCGAAAACCGCCCTGCACGCCACGCCACAATCGCGGCAATGCCCACGCCGCGAGCAGCAGGAAGCCTACCATCAAGACCAGAAACACGAGCGGCACGAACAGCGCAAGCAGTACGCCGCCGACCACGAGGCCGTCCTCGGCGGTCGACGTGACGACGTTCGACACCGGCTCCGGCGACAGGTTGATCAGCGCGCGGGTACCCGCCTTCGCGAGATGCGCGGTGCCGGCGAGCGTGCCGCCCGCGAGCGCGGCAACGCTCAGCAGCGTCGGATCGGCGTGGCCGAGCGCGCCGGCGGCCAGCACGGCGCCGGCCGGAATGCGGATGAAGGTGTGGATCGCATCCCACAGCGAATCGAACGCGGGGATCTTGTCGGCGAGGAATTCGGCCAGCGTCAGCACGGCCGCCGCACCGATCACCCATGGCGATGACAGCGCGGACAATGTGTTCGGCAAGTGAATCAGGCCAAGACGTTCGAACACGCCGGCCAGGAGGACCGTCAGATAGAGGCGCAGACCGCTGCCCCATGAAAGGCCCGCTGCAAGTGAAAGTGATTCAAGCATGGCCGCCTCCACGCGCTCAGTGCGTGCCAGGCGCCGCGGCGGGAACGAGCGGGCGTTCCGCGCCGAAGCCGTCAGGCTCGCCAGGCCGGCCGCGCCAGCCAGGCCGCGGGCAATCTCAAGGTCGTTTCTGTCTCATTATAGCTACGATAATTCGCAGAACGTAGAGCGGCGAAGCCTTCGCTGTGGCTTGCAGGCAATGGCGGCCGCGCCCCGAGCGGACGTGGCCGCCCGGTCAGTGCCCCGACGACAGCTTCAGGCCGACGAGGCCGATCACGATCAGCGACGCACTGGCGACGCGCGCGACCGTCAACGCCTCGCCCATCATCACGACGCCGAAGATGAACGCGCCGACCGCGCCGATCCCTGTCCAAACAGCATAGGCTGTGCCGAGCGGCAACTGGCGCATCGCGAGCGCGAGCAGCACGAAGCTGCCGAGCGCGGTCACGACCGTGAAGATGGACGGCCACAAGCGGGTGAAACCTTCGGAAGTTTTGAGACCGGCCGCCCACGCGACTTCGAGCAGACCGGCAATCAGGAGAAGAAACCAGGACATCGACACAGCTCCATGAAAAATGGGGCCGTCCCCGATGATCGATGCTGGCGCAAGGTCGTCCTTACGTCGGGAGATTATAACGAAGCGGCATCGCGGACGAATTCACACCGCACCCACCAGCCGGTACCCGACGCCCGTCTCCGTGACGATATGCTCCGGTTGCGCCGGATCGCGCTCGAGCTTGCCGCGCAGATGCGCCATGTAGATGCGCAGATAGTGGTGACTCTCGACGTGCGACGGCCCCCACACGTCGCGCAGCAACTGTCGGTGCGTGAGCACGCGGCCCGCATGGCGCACGAGCGTCGCGAGCAGCCGGTATTCGATCGGCGTCAGATGGACCGCGGCGCCGTCGCGCGTAACCTGGCGCAGCGCGAGGTCGACGGTGACCGCACCGAAGCGCACCTGCGGCGATTCGTTCGCGCCGCCGTGATTGCGCCGCCGCAGATGCGCGCGGATCCGCGCAAGCAACTCGGACACGCCGAACGGCTTGGTCAGGTAATCGTCGGCGCCGGCGTCGAGCGCGGCGACCTTTTCGCTTTCCTGGGTGCGCGCCGACAGCACGATCACCGGCAGCTCGCTCCAGCCGCGCAGCTCGCGGATCACGTCGAGGCCGTCGGTGTCGGGCAGGCCCAGATCGACGATCACGAGATCGGGCTTGCGCGTCGCTGCTTCGACGAGCCCCTGCTTGCCGGTCTCGGCGTCGTACACGGCGATGCCCTCGTCTTCGAGCGCCGTGCGCACGAAGCGGCGAATCTGCTTCTCGTCTTCGATCAGAACGACGGTGATGCTCAGGTCACTCATGGGTGGGTCGGGTGAGCGGGTTGAGGTCGGCGGCGGTGTCGGTGTCGGTGGCTGCGCCTTCGTCTTCGAGCGTATCAAACGTCTCGGGTGCGTCGGGCGGCGTCTTGACCGGCAGCGTGAACCAGAAGCGCGCGCCCTCGACGCGGCTATCCGCCGCCATCCGGTTGAGCGCGCCGATTGTACCGCCGTGCGCCTCGACGATCGCGCGGCAGATCGCGAGCCCAAGGCCGATGCCTGGTTTCGCCGACTCCTTCTCGCCGCGCGTGAACTTCTCGAACACGCGCGCTTCCATGCCGGCGGGCAGGCCGGGGCCGTTGTCGTCGATCGTGATGCGCACGAACGGCGTGCCGTCCGCGTCGATCTGCTGCGCGCCGATCGCGAGCGGCGTGCCGGACGCCGTGTATTTGGCCGCGTTCTCGAACAGGTTCGAGAACAAGCGCTCCATCAACACCGCGTCGAGATGCAGCAGCGGCAGATCGGCGGGCAGCGTAACCTGCACCGGATGACCCGCGAGCACACGCTTGCACGCTCGCAGCGCGGCGCCGACGGTCTCCTCAAGCAGCGTCCATTGCTGGTTCAGTTGCAGGCTGCCGGCCTGCAAGCGCGCCATGTCGAGCAGATTCGTGACGATGCCGGTCATGCGCAGCGCTTCTTCGTGGATTGCGTCGACGAGTTCGTCGTCACGCCGCGCGGCGGATTGCGCGTCGGTCCGCAAAGAAACATCCGCCTCGCCTTCTGTCCGCCCCTGTCCCGCCTGCCGCCCCTGCGCGAGCATCGACGAAAACCCGACGATCGTCGTCAGCGGCGTGCGCAGATCGTGCGAAATCGCCGACAGCAGCGAATTGCGCAGCCGCTCCGACTCCATGTTGACGAGCGCATCGCGCGCGATATCGACGTAGTGCACCCGTTCGAGCGCGAGCGCGATCTGCGCGGCGAACGCATCGAGCATGCGGCGCTGTTCGGGCACGGTCAGCTCGCGCTCGTCACGCACGACCACCGCGAGCACGCCGCGCGTGCGCATCGGCGCCTTCAGCGGCAGATACAGCGCCGCGGCGGCCGGCAGCGTATCGGTGCCGTGGCCGGCCGGCTTCTGCTGATCGTAGACCCACTGGCCGACGTCCAGATCGAGCGCGTCGCCTTCGAGCGTGATCGCCGCGTCGGGGTCCTCGATCTTCTGTTTGACCTGGTCGGCGCTGTCGGGCAGCAGGATCGCGACACGCGCGCCGAACACCTCGCTCACGTGCCGGGTGCCGATGCCGACGATCTGCTCGGTCGCGAGCGCCGCGGCGAGCTCGCGCGCCATCTCGTACATCGCTCCGGTGCGCTGCTCGCGGCGTCGCGCGACGCTCGCCTCGTGGCGCAGGCTCGAAGTCAGATGGCTGATCACGAGCGAGGTCAGCAGCATGCCGAAGAACGTCAGCAGGTATTGCGTGTCGGAGACCGACAGCGACATGCGCGGCGGCACGAAGAAGAAATCGAACGCGGCGACGCTCGCGAACGACAGCACGACACCCGGCCCGCGCCCGATCTTCACCGCGGTGAAGATCACGCCGAGCAGATACAGCATCACGAGGTTGGTCAGATCGATGCGGTCGATCAACTGGCTCGACAGCAACGTGATCGCCGCGCCGATCGCGAGCGCGAACGCGTACGCGCGCGGCGGCGAGCGACGCTCGCGGGCCGCGCTCAACGCCTCGCGCCACGCGTTCGCGGTCGTGTTCAACAGCCGCCGCTGCTCGCCGCCGTCGCGCTCCGACGACACGCGAATCAGCGTGAGATCGAGATCGCCGCTCTTCTCGGCGATGCGCTCGCCCAGCGGCCGGCGCAGCCAGCGGCTCGCGGCCGTGCGCGACGATGCGCCCGCCACCAGCTTCGATACGTTGCGCGCCTGCGCGTAACCGATCAGCGCGTCGAGCGCATCGGTGGCGGCGAGCGTCGCAGTTTCGGCGCCGAGTTCGGCGGCGAGCTTCAGCGCGTTCAGCGTGCGTTCGCGTCGGGCGTCGGGCAGGCGCTGCAACGCGGGCGTTTCGACATAGACCGCGAGCCAGTCGGCCCTCAGACTCGCGGCGAGGCGCGCCGCCGAGCGCACCAGCGCCGGCGCTTCGGGACCAGGACCGACGCACACCAGCAGCCGCTCGCGCGCCTGCCAGATACGCTGGATCGAACGATCGGCGCGGTACTCGCGCATCTGCGCGTCGACCCGATCGGCGGTGCGGCGCAGCGCGAGTTCGCGCAGCGCGATCAGGTTGCCCTTGCGAAAGAAGTTGCGCACCGCGCGCTCCGCCTGCTGCGCCATGTAGACTTTGCCGTCGCGCATGCGGTCGAGCAGTTCCTCGGCCGACAGATCGACGAGCGTGACTTCGTCGGCATGGTCGAACACGCGATCGGGGACCGTCTCCCACACGCGGATGCCGGTGATCTGGCCGACCACGTCGTTCAGACTCTCGAGGTGCTGCACGTTGACGGTCGTATAAACGTCGATGCCCGCATCGAGCAGTTCGTAGACGTCCTGCCAGCGCTTCAGATGGCGCGCGCCGTGCACGTTCGAATGCGCGAGTTCGTCGACGAGGATCAGTTGCGGCTTGCGCGCGAGCGCGGCGTCGAGATCGAACTCGCCGAGCTTGCGGCCGCGATACTCGATATGCACGAGCGGCAGCACGTCGAGCCCCGCGAGCAACGCGGCGGTTTCGCTGCGCCCGTGCGTTTCGGCGATGCCTACCAGCACGTCGACACCCTCTTCCTGGCGGCGGCGCGCGGCCTGCAGCATCGCATAGGTCTTGCCGACGCCGGCCGACGCGCCGAAGAAAATCTTCAGCCGGCCGCGCTGGCGTTTTTCTTCGTCGCGCTGCAACTTGTCGAGCAGTTCGTCAGGATCGGGGCGGTTCATGCTCAGTGGTTGTCATAGTCGTGCGAGCGGCGGTGTCTGCATGGTCGCACGGCCCGCGCCGACCCGCAAATGGCGGCGCGGCGCCACGCGGACGCCGCTGTTTCAGCGATGAACCGCAAACGCGGCTGGTGCGTCGTCGATGCGTTCAGTCTCAGCCGCGCTTCATTTCATCGAGCGCGAGATTGAGCTTCAGCACATTCACGCGCGGCTCGCCGAGCACGCCGAACTGGCGCCCCGTCGTGTAGCGCTCGACGAGCGCCTGCACGTCGTTCGGCGCGAGGTGACGGGCCTGCGCGACCCGCTCGAGCTGATACGCGGCCGCGGCCGGACTGATCTCCGGATCGAGCCCGCTGCCCGACGACGTGACCAGATCGACCGGCACCGGCTTCGACATGTCGGTGCCCGCCGCCTTCAGCGCCGCGAGACGGCCCTTGATCTCGTCGAGTAGCGCGGGGTTGTTCGGCCCGAGGTTCGAGCCGCCCGAGCTTTGCGGGTTGTACGGCATCGGGCTCGTCGCCGACAGCCGGCCCCAGAAGTACTGGGGCGCGTCGAACTGCTGGCCGATCAGCTGTGAGCCGACCACCTTGCCGTTCTGCTCGATGAGGGTGCCGTTGGCCTGTTCGTGGAACGCCGCCTGGCCGAACGCGGTCATCACGGCGGGATATGCGAGTCCTGTGACCGCGGTCAGCACCGCGAAGATCACGATCAGCGGACGGAACAGATTTTTCATGATGGGTCTCTTTCCCTTTTCATCACATGGTCACTGCGCTCAAACCCAGCCGAACGCGGCGAGCACCATATCGATCAGCTTGATGCCGATGAACGGCACGATGATCCCGCCAAGGCCATAGATCAGCAGATTGCGGCGCAGCAGGATCGCAGCGCCTAGCGCGCGATAGCGCACGCCCTTCAGCGCCAGCGGAATCAGCAGCACGATGATCAGCGCGTTGAAGATCACCGCCGACATGATTGCCGAGGTCGGCGTCGCCAGATGCATCACGTTCAGCGCATTCAACGCCGGATACGTCGACGCGAACGCGGCCGGGATGATCGCGAAGTACTTGGCGAGGTCGTTGGCGATCGAGAATGTGGTCAACGACCCGCGAGTCATCAACATCTGCTTGCCGATCTCGACGATCTCGATCAGCTTGGTCGGATTCGAATCGAGGTCGACCATATTGCCGGCCTCTTTTGCCGCCTGCGTGCCGGTGTTCATCGCGACCGCGACGTCGGCCTGCGCGAGCGCGGGCGCGTCGTTGGTGCCGTCGCCGGTCATCGCGACCAGACGCCCTTCGGCCTGGTGCGCGCGGATCGTCGCGAGCTTCGTTTCGGGTGTCGCTTCGGCGAGGAAGTCGTCGACGCCCGCTTCGGCCGCGATCGCGGCGGCGGTCAGGCGGTTGTCGCCCGTCACCATCACGGTCTTGATGCCCATCTTGCGCAGTTCGGCGAAGCGCTCCTTGATACCACCCTTCACGACGTCCTTCAACTCAATCACGCCGAGCACGCGCGCGCCCTGCTCGCCTTTCTCGGCGACCACCAGCGGTGTGCTGCCGCGTCGCGCGACATCGGCGACCGCGTTGCTGACTTCATTCGGGAAACGGCCGCCGTTCGCTTCGACATAGTGCTTGACCGCATCGGCCGCGCCCTTGCGGATTTCACGGCCATGAGTCCCGCAGGGAGTCCCTTGAGGAGACAGATCGACGCCGCTCATGCGGGTCTGCGCCGTGAACGCGAGAAACACCGCATGCAGCGAGGCCATATCGCGCTGACGGATATTGAAGCGCTGCTTCGCGAGCACGACGATGCTGCGGCCTTCCGGCGTTTCGTCGGCGAGCGACGACAGCTGCGCGGCATCGGCAAGCGCCTCTTCGGTCAGACCTGGCGCCGGCAGAAACTGCGACGCCTGGCGGTTGCCGAGCGTGATCGTGCCGGTCTTGTCGAGCAGCAGCACGTCGACGTCGCCGGCCGCTTCGACGGCACGGCCCGAGGTCGCGATCACGTTCGCCTGCATCATGCGGCTCATGCCGGCCACGCCGATCGCCGACAACAGTCCGCCGATCGTCGTCGGGATCAGACACACGAGCAGCGCGGCGAGCGCGGTGATCGTCACCACGTGGCCCGCTTTCGCGGCTTCGACGGAGAAGATCGAGAACGGCAGCAGCGTCGCGGTGGCGAGCAGCATCACGATGGTCAGCGCGACGAGCAGGATGGTGAGCGCGATTTCGTTCGGCGTCTTCTGACGCTTCGCGCCTTCGACCATCGCGATCATGCGGTCGAGGAACGCCTCGCCCGGATTGGCCGTGACGCGCACGACGATCCAGTCCGACAGCACCCGCGTGCCGCCCGTCACCGACGAAAAGTCGCCGCCCGACTCGCGGATCACCGGCGCCGATTCACCGGTGATCGCCGATTCGTCGACCGAAGCGACGCCCTCGATCACTTCGCCGTCGGCCGGGATCACGTCGCCGGTCTCGACCAGCACGACGTCGCCACGGCGCAGATCGGTCGCGGTCGTGATGCGGATCGGCGACTTCGGATGCGGCTCGTTGAGCTTCTTCGCCATCACGTCTTTCTTCGCGCTGCGCAGCGACGCGGCCTGCGCTTTCGAGCGGCCTTCGGCGAGCGCCTCCGCGAAATTCGCGAACAGCACCGTGAACCACAGCCACAGCGTGACCGCGAGGATGAAGCCCGCGGGCGCCTCGGCCTGACCGCCGAGCGCGGCGATCCACAGAATGGTCGTCAGGATGCTGCCGACGTACACGCAGAACATCACCGGGTTGCGAAACTGCGTGCGCGGCGTCAGCTTTTTAAAGGAGTCCACGATCGCCGGGCGCAGCAGCGCCGGGTCGAACATGGACCGGGTAGCGTTATGTTCAGTCATTGAATCCTCGAATGTCCGTGGGCGCTTGCAGGCTTGCGGCGTGCAAGCGCCTGTTCGGTCGTTGGCTCCGCGGCCGTGGGTCACTGCCGTGGGTCAGTGCACGCCGATCATCATCAGTTGCTCGACGCCGGGACCGAGCGCGAGCGCCGGGACGTAGGTCAGCGCGCCGACCAGCAGCACCGTGCCGAGCAGCAGCACGACGAACAGCGGTCCGTGCGTCGGCAGCGTGCCGCCGGTGACCGCGATGCGCTTCTTCGCGGCGAGCGAACCGGCGATCGCGAGCACCGGCACGATCGTGCCGAAGCGCCCGAACCACATCGCGATCGCGGTGAGCCAGTTGTAGAACGGCGTATTCACCGCGAGACCCGCGAACGCGCTACCGTTGTTGTTCGCCGCCGAGCTGAACGCATAGAGGATCTCGGAGAAGCCGTGTGCGCCGGGGTTTGCAATGCCGGCCTTGCCCGCCTCGCTGAGCACCGCGATCGAGGTGCCCACCAGCACGAGCAGCGGCGTGAGCAGCACGACGATCGACACCATCTTCATCTCGTAGGCCTCGATCTTCTTGCCGACATACTCAGGAGTACGCCCGATCATCAGTCCCGCGACGAACACCGCGAGCAGCGCGAACACGAGCATCCCGTACATGCCGGAACCGACACCGCCGAAGATCACTTCGCCGAGCTGTATCAGCAGCATCGGATACAGGCCGCCGAGCGGCGTCAACGAATCGTGCGTGTTGACAACCGCGCCGCACGAAGCCGCCGTCGTCGCGACCGTGAAGATGCCCGACTGCGCGATGCCGAAGCGCGTTTCCTTGCCCTCCGCATTGCCGCCCGCCTGCAGCGCGTTCGCCGACTGATCGACGTGGAGCGCCGTGAACGCGGGATTGCCGCTCTGCTCGGCGCTGATCTCGCCAAACACGCAAACGCCGAACGCGATCGTCATCGCCGCGAGCACCGCGACGCCCTGCCGGCGGTCGCCGATCACGCGGCCGAACACGAGCGCGAGCGCCGCCGGGATGATCAGGATCGAGAGGATCTGCACGAAGTTCGAGAACGGCGTCGGGTTTTCGTACGGATGCGCGGAGTTGCCGTTGAAGAAGCCGCCGCCGTTGGTGCCGAGCATCTTGATCGCTTCCTGCGACGCGACCGGGCCCATCGCGATGGTCTGCGTCTTCACGGGCGTGTCGAGCGTCACCGGATCGCCCTTCGCGTCCTTCACCGGATTGCCTTGCGCGTCGAGCTTCGGCGCGGCGTAGGTGGTGGTCTGCAGCGTCGGCACCTCCTGATATGCCTTGAAGTTCTGGATCACGCCCTGGCTCATCAGCAGGGCGGCGATGATCGCCGCCATCGGCAGCAGGACGTACATCGTCACGCGCGTGATGTCGACCCAGAAGTTGCCGATCGTCTGCGCGGTATGACGCGCGAAGCCGCGCATCAACGCGAACACGACGACGATGCCGGTCGCCGCCGACAGGAAGTTCTGCACGGTCATGCCGAGCATCTGCGTCAGATAGCCGACGGTCTGCTCGGGCGTGTAGTCCTGCCAGTTGGTGTTGGTCACGAAGCTGACCGCGGTGTTGAACGCGCTGTCGACCGACATCGCGCCGAACTGCTGCGGATTGCCTGGCAGCCACCCTTGCACGCGCAGCAGCACGTACAGGAACGCCGCGCCGAGCACGTTGAACGCGAGCGTGGCGACCGCGTAGTGCCTCCAGCCCATCTCCGCCGCTGGATCGACGCCCGCGATACGGTAAAGCAGCCGTTCGAGCGGCGCGCCGAAGCGCACCACGCGCGAACTGCCGTCCATCACGGCGCCGAGATAGCTCGCCATCGGCACCGCCGCGGCCAGTAGCACGACGATAAAAAGACTCGCCTGCAGGACATCGTTCGTGTTCATTCAATGTCCTCCGCGCGCAACAGCGCATACACGAGATATACGAACAGCAGCGCGGTGGACGCGCCGGCCAGCCACAGCATCCAGGTCATCAGCGCGCTCCTTGTCCGCGGCGCAACTGCATCAGCTTCTCGCAGCCGCCAATCAGCCCAAAGGTCAGCACGGCAAACAGCGCCAGGCCCCCGACATACAGCACATCCATTCTCGTTCTCCATTCACGGACTTTGGATGGATAGAACGGTATGCCGATCGGCCTAAAGGGCTGGTCAAAGATCGCGGGGTACGCGTAAAAATCGCGTAAACGGACAAGGCCGTTTCATTTCGCGATGAAACGGCCCTGATGGATGACGTGCAGCGCAGCCCGAGGCCGCGCTGCCACTTTTTATGGCAGCAGGATCGTCGACCCCGTCGTGCGGCGCCCTTCGAGGTCCGCATGTGCCTGCCCGACGTCCGGCAGCGCATAGCGCTGATTGATGCTCGTCTTGACCTTGCCCGAGCTCAGCACGTCGAACAGCTCGGCCGACATCGCCTCGTAGTCGCTGCGTTTCGCCATATAGGTGAAGAGCGTCGGTCGTGTAAAGAACAGCGAGCCGCGTCCCGCGAATTCCGACGAGTCGATCGGCGGCAGCGGACCCGATGCGTTGCCGAAGCTCACGAACAGGCCGAGCGGCGCGAGACAGTCGAGCGACTTTTCGAAGGTGTCCTTGCCGATCGAATCGTAGACGACCGGCACGCCCGCGCCGTTGGTGATCTCGCGTACGCGCTTCGTGAAGTTCTCGCGCGTATAGACGATCGCGTGATCGCAGCCGTGCGCTCTCGCGATCTCGGCTTTCTCGTCGGAACCGACCGTGCCGATCACCGTCGCGCCGAGCGCCTTCGCCCACTGGCACACGAGCAGGCCGACGCCGCCCGCTGCGGCCTGAATGAGGATCGTGTCACCGGCCTTCACGCGATACGTGCGGCGCAGCAGATATTGCGCAGTCAAGCCTTGCAGCATCACCGACGCGGCCTGCTCGTTGCTGATCGCATCGGGCAGCTTGACGACCTGCGCGGCCTGCAGCACGCGCTCCTGCGCATAAGCGCCGGGCGGCCGCGCGACATACGCGACGCGATCGCCGACCTTCAGACCGGTCACGCCCGAGCCCACCGCGCTGACCTCGCCGGCCGCTTCCATGCCGAGCCCGCCCGGCAGCGGCAGCGGATACAGACCGGTGCGGAAATACACGTCGATGTAATTGAGGCCGACCGCCGTCTGGCGAATGCGGATCTCGCCCGCGCCGGGATCGCCCACATCGACGTCGACCCATTTCATGACTTCGGGGCCTCCGGTTTTGTCGAATCGGATTGCCTTGACCATCATGTCTCCTTCATCTGTATGGATGTGGGTGCGGCGACGCGCGCGCTCACGCCTCGCCGGACAGGCGCAGCGTCAGCACGTCGAGCACCATGCGGGCGGTCGAAATGTTCGTCGCGCACGGAATGTTGTGCACGTCGCACGCGCGCACTAGCGCGTTGATGTCCGGCTCGTGCGGCTGCGGCGTCATCGGGTCGCGCAGGAAAATCACCATGTCGACGCGCCCTTCGGCGAGCTGCGCGCCGATCTGCAGGTCGCCGCCGTGCGGGCCCGACAGCATGCGCTCGACCGTGAGGCCGTGCGCGTCGCTGATGCGTCCGCCGGTCGTGCCGGTTGCGACGATCTCGCAGCGCGCGAGCGTGTCGACGTATTCGCCGGCCAGTTTGACGATGTCGTCCTTCTTGTGGTCGTGCGCGATCAGCGCAATGCGGGTGCTCATGACGTAAGACTCCTCAAACCCTTGTGACTATCGTTGTTGTGATGTGACGGATGTCGTTCGCGCGCGGCGGCTCGGTACATGCCTGCTCAGTACGTACCAGGATAGGCGCCGCCGTCGATCAACCAGTTCTGCCCGGTGATGTAACCCGCGTGCGTGCTGCACAGGAACGCGCAGGCGCGGCCGAATTCTTCGCGATTGCCGAAACGGCCGGCGGGGATCGTCTTCATGCGCTGCTTGCGCGCTTCGTCGATCGAAATGTTGTGCGTCTTCGCCTGCGCCTCGAACGTGACCGCGATACGGTCCGTGTCGAACAGGCCCGGCAGCAGGTTGTTGATCGTCACGCCGGTCGGCGCGACCTTACGCGCGAGCCCCGCGACGAAACCGGTCAGGCCGGAGCGCGCGCCGTTCGACAGACCGAGCACGTCGATCGGCGCCTTCACCGCCGAGCTCGTGATGTTGACGATGCGCCCGAAGCCGCGCGCGCTCATCGTGTCGATGGTCTGACGGATCAGCTCGATCGGCGTCAGCATGTTGGCTTCGAGCGCGCGGATCCAGTCCTCGTGCGTGAAGTTACGGAAATCGCCCGGCGGCGGCCCGCCCGCGTTATTGACGAGAATGTCCGGCTGCGGGCAGGCTGCGAGCGCGGCCGCGCGCCCTTCAGGCGTGGTGATGTCGCATGCGACGGTCTTCACCTCGACGCAGCTCTGCTTGCGGATCGCCTCGGCGGTCGCTTCGAGCGTTTCGGCGGTGCGCGCGACGATCGTCAGGTTGACGCCCTCGGCGGCGAGCGCTTCCGCGCAGCCGCGTCCCAGACCTTTGCTCGCCGCGCAAACCAGCGCGCTGCGTCCTGCGATTCCCATGTCCATGTGTATGCCCTCTTGGCGAAGTTTCTCCAGATTCTAGAAGAATCGGTGCCGGACTGTGCCGCGTCGCTGCAATCTCAGGTATCGCCGGGCGGTACTCTTTCGGTAAACTTGCGCGGTGGCGCGCTTTTCCACCGTTCGTCCGACCTTCGAGCGCGGACGGAGCCAACGGATGAGCGCGCCGAACCGATCCACCTTGCCGCCGCGCGCGAGCCCGCCATGACCCAGGACAGCCGTTTCCCCAATCTCTTCATCCTCGATCACCCGCTGATCCAGCACAAGCTGTCGCACATGCGCGACCGGGACACGTCGACGCGCACGTTCCGCGAACTGCTGCGCGAAATCACGCTGCTGATGGGCTACGAAATCACCCGCAACCTGCCAATGACCACGCGCCGCATCACCACGCCGCTCGTCGAGATCGACGCGCCGGTGATCGCCGGCAAGAAGCTCGCGATCGTGCCGGTGCTGCGCGCGGGGGTCGGCATGTCGGACGGCCTGCTCGAGCTGGTGCCGTCGGCGCGCGTCGGCCATATCGGCGTGTATCGCGCGGAGGATCATCGGCCGGTCGAATACCTGGTGCGGCTGCCGGACCTCGAAGACCGCGTGTTCATCCTCTGCGATCCGATGGTGGCGACCGGCTACTCGGCCGTGCACGCGGTCGATGTGCTCAAGCGCCGCAACGTGGCGGCCGAGAACATCATGTTCCTCGCGCTCGTCGCCGCGCCCGAGGGCGTGCAGGTGTTCCAGGACGCGCACCCGGACGTCAAGCTGTTCATCGCGTCGCTCGATTCGCATCTGAACGAGCATGCGTACATCGTGCCGGGCCTGGGCGACGCGGGCGACCGGTTGTTCGGTACGAAGAACTGACGCGCCGAGGGCCAGAGGGGGGTGGCCTGGCGATGCCGCCGCCCCGGAACCGGCCCCGCTTTCGCCCGCATCCGGCCCTCCCGGCGACACATCCGCGCCGCCTCCATTCATTTTCGCGTCGATTTCATTGCATTTGCGGCCGGTTTCGCGGCGCGGCCCCCTCTGCCGCACCCCCGCGGCATGATAAAATTCGCATCCGCTCGACGGAGCGACTCGACCCGCACGATCACTCGCGCCACCGCCTGCAATTTCGACTGGCGCCCCGCGCTTTCGCATCAGGTCATGCGGCGCCTGGCCGCACAAGCTGCCCCGCCGCGCGGCCGCCCTGCGGCCCTGCGGCCCCGCCTGGCCGGCCGGTCATGCATGAGCCGGCACGAACGCCTACCGGCGGGCAAGCGCGGAACGACGCGCGGGAACGGCCAGGCTGAGATCGGCGGCACAGGTGGCCACCTCGACGGGCCAACACGAGCGACAAGCACGAGCGGCCGGCAGCCTTTCACCTGACGGTTTGACATCGAGGCGCAACACGCGAGGCGCCAGACATCGCAACGACAATTGCACTATGCGTGCGCCCCGCTGGCGCGCGCGACGGAGAAAAGTATGGCGGGTCATTCGAAATGGGCCAACATCAAGCATAAGAAAGCAGCGGCCGATGCCAAGCGCGGCAAGGTCTGGACGCGGCTCATCAAGGAAATCCAGGTTGCGGCCCGTCTGGGCGGCGGCGAAATCGACTCGAACCCGCGTCTGCGGCTCGCGGTCGACAAGGCGTACGACGCCAACATGCCGAAAGACAACATCAACCGCGCGATCCAGCGCGGTGTCGGCGGCGCGGACGGCGCGAACTACGAGGAAATCCGCTACGAAGGCTATGGCATCGGCGGCGCGGCGGTGATCGTCGACACGATGACCGACAACCGCACCCGCACGGTCGCGGAAGTGCGTCACGCGTTCTCGAAGAACGGCGGCAACATGGGCACCGACGGCTCGGTGTCGTTCATGTTCGATCACGTCGGCCAGTTCCTGTTCGCTCCCGGCACCGCCGAAGACGCGCTGATGGAAGCCGCGCTCGAAGCGGGCGCCGACGACGTCGTGACGAACGAGGACGGCAGTATCGAGGTGCTGTGCCCGCCCAACGATTTTTCGAAAGTGAAGGCTGCACTCGAAACGGCGGGCTTCAAGGCCGAACTGGCCGAAGTCACGATGAAGCCGCAGACCGAAGTCGAATTCACCGGCGACGATGCCGTGAAAATGCAGAAGCTGCTCGACGCGCTGGAAAATCTGGACGACGTGCAGGAAGTCTATACAAACGCGTCGATCGCCGGCGAGTGATGGCGCGCCGGGCTCTGACATCGTTTGCCCTTGCTGTTGATGGTTTATTGCACGGCTGAGCACACCGCTCGGCCGTTTATGGTTTTCAAGTCTCGGGGATTCACATGAAGTTACTCGTCGTCGGTTCCGGCGGTCGCGAACATGCGCTGGCATGGAAGCTCGCGCAATCGCCGCGGGTCCAGCTCGTCTACGTCGCGCCGGGCAACGGCGGCACCGCTCAGGATGAGCGTCTGCTCAACATCGACATCACCGAGCCGGCCGCGCTCGCTGATTTCGTCGAAAAAGAACAGATCGCGTTCACGCTGGTCGGGCCGGAAGCGCCGCTCGCGGCAGGCATCGTCAACCTGTTCCGCTCGCGCGGTCTGAAGATCTTCGGGCCGACCAAAGAGGCCGCCCAGCTCGAAAGCTCGAAAGATTTCGCCAAAGCGTTCATGAAGCGCCACGGCATCCCGACGGCCGAGTACGAAACCTTCGCCGACCTCGCCGCCGCGCACGCGTATCTGGACGCCAAGGGCGCGCCGATCGTGATCAAGGCCGACGGCCTCGCCGCCGGCAAGGGCGTGGTGGTCGCGCAAACGCTGGAAGAAGCGCACGCCGCGGTCGACATGATGCTGTCGGACAACAAGCTCGGCGACGCCGGCGCGCGCGTCGTGATCGAGGAGTTCCTCGCCGGCGAGGAAGCGAGCTTCATCGTGATGGTGGACGGCAAGCACGTGCTCGCGCTCGCGTCGAGCCAGGATCACAAGCGTCTGCTCGACGGCGACCAGGGCCCGAACACGGGCGGCATGGGCGCCTACTCGCCCGCGCCGATCGTCACGCCGCAGCTGCATGCGCGCGTGATGCGCGAAATCATCCTGCCGACCGTGCGCGGCATGGAGAAGGAAGGCATCCGCTACACCGGCTTCCTGTACGCGGGCCTGATGATCGACGCGCAAGGCAACCCGAAGACGCTCGAATTCAACTGCCGGATGGGCGACCCCGAAACGCAGCCGATCATGGCGCGTCTGAAGGGCGACTATTCGAAGGTGGTGGAACACGCGATCGCCGGCACGCTCGACACCGTCGAGCTCGAATGGGACCGCCGCACCGCGCTCGGCGTCGTGCTCGCCGCGCACAACTACCCGGACACGCCGAGGAAGGGCGACCGCATCAACGGCATTCCCGCCGAAACCGCGGATTCGGTCACGTTCCACGCCGGCACCACGCTGACGGACGGCAAGCTGACCACCTCGGGCGGGCGCGTGCTGTGCGTCGTCGGTCTCGCGGATTCGGTGCGCACCGCGCAGGCGGCCGCGTACCAGACGATCAACCAGATCGCGTTCGACGGCATGCAGTACCGCCGCGACATTGGCTATCGCGCGCTCAACCGCAAGCACGACGGCAAGTAAGCTTCGCTAGCGCTGGACGCCGTGCGGGCGGCGCACTGCCGGCGCCACTGGCGCCGCAGTGCCGGCACGTTACACGACGCGCGCTACACTGAATCTTTCCCGCTCGTCGCGGCAGACGGGCCCGGAGCCCGCGAATCGACTGAAGCGGCAAGCCGCCTCTGATGTTCGCCTCCGGCAACCAGGCAATCCGAACCAGCGGTCCGAGTGCGCAGACACCCGGCGCGAACGCGGCCATCGCTTTCTTTCGAAGAACCCGCGGCACGACGAGCGTGCCGCCCTCAGCACCTGCATTCATGAGCAATTCGAGCTACGACGCACAAGCCGTGCGCACCTGGCTGCAAGGCCTGCAATCGCATATCGCGGACACGCTCGGCGCCTTCGACGGCACCGCGTTCGCTACCGACGCGTGGCAGCGCGCGCCCGGCGAGAAGCTGCGCGGCGGCGGCGTCACGCGGATTCTCGAAGGCGGCCAGTTCTTCGAGCGCGCGGGCATCGGCTTCTCGGACGTCGCGGGCGACGCGCTGCCGGGCTCGGCAAGCGCCGCGCGGCCGCAACTGGCCGGGCGCGGCTTCGAGGCGATGGGCGTGTCGCTCGTGCTGCATCCGCACAATCCGCACTGCCCGACCGTGCACATGAACGTGCGCCTGCTCATCGCGACGAGGGAAGGCGAAGAACCGGTGTTCTGGTTCGGCGGCGGCATGGACCTGACGCCCTACTACGGCTACGAAGAGGACGCGCGGCAGTTCCATCAGGTGTGCCGCGACGCGCTCGCGCCGTACGGCGCGGACCTGTACCCGCGCTTCAAGCGCTGGTGCGACGAGTACTTCTTCCTGAAGCACCGCAACGAGCCGCGCGGCATTGGTGGGATTTTCTTCGACGATTTCTCGGCGCCGGGCTTCGAGCAATCGTTCGCGATGCTCAAAAGCGTCGGTGAAGGCTTTCTCAAGGCGTACCTGCCGATCATCGAGCGGCGCCGCGACACGCCGTACGGCGAAGCCGAGCGTGCGTTCCAGGCCTACCGGCGCGGCCGCTACGTCGAGTTCAATCTGGTCTTCGACCGTGGCACACTGTTTGGGCTGCAGAGCGGCGGACGCACCGAATCGATCCTGATGTCGATGCCGCCCGTGGCGAACTGGCGCTACGACTGGCACCCCGAGCCGGGCACGCCGGAAGCGAGTTTGTACAGCGATTTCCTCGTGCCGCGCGAGTGGGTGTGACGCGCCACCTGTCTCGCTTACGGTCACGACAAAGGATCCTCACCTGAAGCCGAACGCTCACCCTGTCGCCCTGCCTCGCCGGATCGGTCTGCTGGGCGGCACTTTCGACCCGATCCACGACGGCCACCTCGCGCTGGCGCGGCGGTTCGCCGACGTGCTGCGGCTGACCGAACTGGTGCTGCTGCCGGCCGGCCAGCCGTGGCAGAAAGCCGACGTGTCGCCCGCCGAACATCGGCTCGCGATGACGCGCGCGGCGGCCGCGTCGCTCGCGATCCCCGGCGTGACGGTGCGCATCGCGACCGACGAAATCGAGCACGATGGCGCGACCTACACGGTCGAGACGCTGCAATGCTGGCGCGAGCGCGAAGGCGACGACGCATCGATCACGCTGCTGATCGGCGCGGATCAACTGGTGCATCTCGACACATGGCGCGACTGGCGGCGCCTGTTCGAGCTCGCGCATATCGGCGCGGCCACGCGGCCCGGCTTCGACCTCGCGTCGGTCGCCCCCGCGGTCGCCAGGGAAATTGCCGCGCGCCGTGCGCGCGCCGACGTGCTGCAGGCCACACCCTGCGGCCATCTGCTGATCGACACGACGCTCGCGTTCAACGTATCGGCCACCGACATTCGCGCGCATCTGCGCGAGCAGGTCAACCAGCGGCTCGCCCACGCGGGTGCGGGCGGCACAACCCAGGATCGGGCCGCGAGTCACGTCCCCGCCGCGGTGTGGGACTATATTCTTCAACATCATCTGTACCACCGGTAACTCCATGGATATTCGCAAACTGCAACGCGTAATCGTCGACGCTCTCGAAGACGTCAAGGCGCAAGACATCAAAGTGTTCAACACCAGCCACCTGACCTCGCTGTTCGATCGCGTGATCGTCGCGAGCGGTACGTCGAACCGGCAAACCAAGGCGCTCGCGTCGAGCGTGCGTGAAGGCGTGAAGGAAGCCGGCGGCGAGATCATCAGCACCGAGGGCGAGGATATCGGCGAATGGGTGCTGGTCGATTGCGGCGACGCGATCGTGCACATCCTGCAGCCGGCGCTGCGCCAGTACTACAACCTCGAGGAAATCTGGGGCGACAAGCCGGTGCGCATCAAGCTGTCGACGCCGAATCCGTTCGGCGGCGCGCGCGCAAGCGAGCCCGACGACGAGGAAGACGAGGAAGCGCCGGCCGCGAAGCCCGCGCGCAAGACCACGGCGCGCCGCAAGTAAGCGGGCCGTGTCTGCCACACCGCTACTGTCCTCGCGATGAAACTGCACATCCTCGCCGTCGGCCACAAGATGCCGGACTGGATCGCGACCGGCTTCGACGAATACGCGAAACGCATGCCCCCCGAGTTGCGCATCGAGCTGCGCGAGATCAAACCGGAGCAGCGCTCGTCGGGCCGTTCGGCCGAAAGCGTGATGGCCGCCGAACGGCAGAAGATCGAAGCCGCGTTGCCGAAGAACGCACGCATCGTCGCGCTCGACGAACGCGGCAAGGACTGGACCACGATGCAGCTCGCGGGCGCGTTGCCGGGCTGGCAGCAAGACGGCCGCGACGTGGCCTTTCTGATCGGCGGCGCGGACGGGCTCGATCCCGAGCTGAAGGCATGCGCCGATATGATGCTGCGCGTGTCGAGCCTCACGCTGCCGCACGCGATGGTGCGCGTGCTGCTGGCCGAACAGCTTTATCGGGCGTGGACCATCACGCAAAATCATCCGTATCATCGCGCGTAGGTGCTGGAGCCTCGCGCGGCGACGCCTGGCAACGATTCGTTGCTGCTGACGCGTCGCGGGCGCTCGGCTCCATACGCTTGAGCGCATTGTCGCCGCTTCATGCGATGATGCGCCCGACGCGCTGTGCATCGATGCCGCTAATGGATGCAGCGCATCGATCGGATCACCGGGTCAACCTCGCCCCGCTCACTCTTCCACGCCCACCCGCGTTCACCACCCCGCGCCATCCGTTTCCCGCTCCATCGAGACCCGTTCATGCCCACGCCCTCCGCTTCGCTGCATCCGTTCGTCTACCTCGCCTCGCAAAGTCCGCGCCGCCAGGAGCTGCTGCAACAGCTCGGCGTGCGTTTCGAATTGCTACTGCCGCGCCCCGATGAAGACGCCGAAGCGCTCGAAGCCGAACAGTCTGGCGAACACGCGCGCGACTACGTGCAGCGCGTGTGCATCGCGAAGGCGCAGGCGGCCCGCGCGCGGCTCCTCGACGGCGGTCACGAAGTGCGGCCGATCCTCGTCGCCGACACCACCGTCACGATCGACGACGCGATTCTCGGCAAGCCCATCGATGCCGACGATGCGGTCGCCATGCTCACACGTCTCGCGGGCCGCACGCACGAAGTGCTGACCGCGCTCGCCGTGATCGATGCCAATGGCGCGCTGCTGCCCGCGGCGTTGTCGGTCTCGAAGGTGCGTTTTGCTGCAGTGCACGCAGACGCGTTGCGTCGCTACGCGGCGAGCGGTGAGCCGCTCGGCAAGGCGGGGGCGTATGGCGTGCAGGGACGCGCGGCGGAGTTTATCGAGCATATAGACGGGTCCTATTCGGGTATCATGGGTTTGCCGCTTTTTGAAACCGCTGCCCTCCTGCGTGCAGCGCGCATCGACTTCTAGAACAACACCATGAATGAAGAAATCCTGATCAATGTCACGCCGCAGGAAACGCGCGTCGCGCTCGTTCAACAGGGCGCCGTCCAGGAACTTCATGTCGAACGAACGCTGTCGCGCGGCCGCGTCGGCAATGTCTATCTCGGCAAGGTCGTGCGCGTGCTGCCCGGCATGCAATCGGCGTTCATCGACATCGGCCTCGAACGCGCCGCGTTTCTTCATGTCGCCGACATCTGGCATCCGCGCATCGCCGGCGAAGCGCAACATCAAACACCGCATCAGCCGATCGAAAAGATCGTCTTCGAAGGTCAGACGCTGATGGTGCAGGTCGTCAAGGACCCGATCGGCACCAAGGGCGCGCGGCTGTCCACGCAAGTGAGCATCGCCGGGCGCACGCTCGTGTATCTGCCGCAGGAGCCGCACATCGGCATCTCGCAGAAAATCGAAAGCGAAGCCGAGCGCGAGGCCGTGCGTGCGCGTCTGACCGCCGTGCTGCCCGCCGACGAGAAAGGCGGCTACATCGTGCGCACGATCGCCGAGGATGCGACGAGCGAAGAACTGGCAGCCGACGTCGCGTATCTGCGCAAGACGTGGGCGACCATTCTGTCGCAGGCCCAGCGCATGCCGCCCACCAGCCTGCTCTACCAGGATCTGAATCTCGCGCAGCGCGTGCTGCGCGATTTCGTCAACGATGACACGTCGCGCATCCAGGTCGATTCGCGCGAGACGCATCAGATGCTCGCCGATTTCGCGGCCGAGTTCACACCGGCGGTATCGTCGAAGCTGCACCACTACACCGGCGAGCGGCCGCTGTTCGATCTGTACAACATCGAGGCCGAGATTCAGCGCGCGCTATCGCGTCGCGTGGATCTGAAGTCGGGCGGCTACCTCGTGATCGACCAGACCGAGGCGATGACGACGATCGATGTGAACACCGGCGGCTACGTCGGCGCGCGCAACTTCGACGACACGATCTTCAAGACCAACCTCGAAGCCGCGCATACCATCGCGCGGCAACTGCGGCTAAGGAATCTTGGCGGCGTGATCATCATCGATTTCATCGATATGGAAAACGTCGAGCATCGCGACCAGGTGCTAGGCGAATTGAAGAAGGCGTTGTCGCGCGATCGCACGCGGGTGACCGTCAATGGTTTCTCGCAACTCGGGCTCGTCGAGATGACGCGCAAGCGTACGCGTGAGTCGCTCGCGCATGTGCTGTGCGAGCCTTGCCCGATTTGCCAGGGCAAGGGGCAAGTGAAGACTGCACGCACAGTGTGCTATGACGTGTTGCGGGAGATTTTGCGCGAGTCGCGGCAGTTCAATCCGCGCGAGTTTCGCGTGGTCGCTTCGCAGCAGGTGATCGATCTGTTTCTCGAGGAAGAGTCGCAGCATCTGGCGATGCTGATCGATTTCATCGGCAAGCCGGTGTCGTTGCAGGTGGAGTCGAATTTGAGTCAGGAGCAGTATGACATCGTTCTGATGTAAGTCCACCGAAGTCCGATGAGTCCAGCGAATACAAACAAACTCTTTAAAATTCAAATACATATAAAGATATCCGTCCGGGTCAATCCGTTGCCATCCGTGCAGAGCGAGCCTAAAACGTTTAGCTAGATATGTAGCTACACAGAGGTGCGCTATGGCAACTCGCAGAACGAATGTCCTATCGGATCTCGAACTAAGGCGATGGATCCGGGAAAGGCGACCTCTCGCAAAAACTGACGGCGGTGGTTTGACCTTCGCCCTTTCAGCCACAGGCACTGCGTCTTGGGTACTCCGTTTCCGAATAGGCGGAAACCGGAAGAATTGACACTCGGCCGCTACCCCGATCTGACGCTGTCGGCGGCACGCAAGCTCGCGGCCGAAAAGCGCGTCGAAGTCCAGAAAGGCAACAATCCGGCGACCGAGAAGCGCAAGGACAGATCCCGGAAGAACTGGACGGTCCGCCAACTCGTTGCCGACTACCGTGAGAAGGTACTGGTCAATTTGGGATTGAGTACGCAGCAAAGCTATGGTCGAAATCTGAAGCGAACCGAGAACGTACTCGGTGCAATGCAGGTACGCGAAGTCGAGGCGGCGGATATCGTTGGGTTGATCGAGCGCGCCAACCTTGGATGGGTCGAGGCCAATACGCTGTTAATCGTTGCAAAAGCCATCTTCCGTCACGCCGCCGGCAAGAAGGTCATCAATGCAAATCCCGCAATTGGGGTTGAGCTGGTTTCGATCATTGGCCCCCGTCCTTCCATTCGGCAACGTCTTATGCTGACGACCAATGAGCTGCATGTGCTTTTGAACGCAGACATGAATCGCGAGAACCTGCTCTCGGTCAGCATTCTTCTCGCGACTGGCGTTCGTTCAGAGGAACTGTATAAGGGCCTCCGGACAAACGTATTCCTCGATGAAGCACGCTGGCATATTCCGGGCAGCAAGACAGGTACTGCAATGGACATTCCGCTGGCGCCGACCGTTGTAGACCGGTTCCGTGAACTACTCGCACTCAATACCCGCTCCCGCTATATTCTGCCCACCAGGGCGGCCAGTCGGGCGGCACGGCATGGTGGCGACGCCCATCTCAGCAAGGATGCCATCCGGGAAGCCATCGATTACTGGATCGACAACCACAAACCTTCGATACGCCGATTTACACCGCATGATCTTCGTTCGACCATGAAGTCTCATATGCGGAAGCTAAGGATCAGCCGCGACGTTTCTGAGATGTGTCTGAATCACAAGCTCCCCGGCGTCGAAGGAATCTACGATCAATACACTTACTATGGCGAGCGACGCCTCGCCTAGCCACGTGCCCGTCATGAGTGTCTGGGCGAACTGATCCAGATCGATGGCAGCGATCACCGGTGGTTCGAGGACCGGGCGCCGGCGTGCGCACTGCTGGCGTACGTCGACGATGCAACGAGCCGGCTGATGACACTGCATTTCACGGCCACGGAGTCGACCTTCAGCTACTTTGAAACGACGCGTGCATACATCGAACAGCATGGCAAACCCGGCGCGTTATACAGCGACAAGTACAGCGTGTTTCGCAAGACGGGGGCGAACAAGGATGGCAATAGCGTGACCCACTTCGCCCGCGCCATGTACGAACTGAATATCGACACCTTCTGCGCGAACAGCAGTCCGGCCAAGGGACGCGTCGAACGCGCACATCTGACGCTGCAGGATCGTCTCGTGAAGGAGCTACGGCTGCGTGACATCAGCACGGTAGCCGACGCCAATGCGTATGCGCCTGCGTTCATGGCGGCCTACAACGCGCGCTTTGCGAAGCCGCAAAAGAGCGTGCGGCGCCTCCGGTTTTTTTGGACACAGATTTGGGGTAAAACGTGTGATCCAAACTGGAGTGGTTGATGTTGAAGAAAACCAATGCGAATGCGGTTGCGCCAGAGGCGCTGGAAGGAGCGCGTAGCGCGACTGGAAGCGCCTCTGGCGCCGCCGAAGTCAAACGGTGGTCGACCGGCCGCAAACGTAGCGTGGTCCTTCGGTTACTGCGGGGCGAACCTGTTGACGCCGTGTCCCGCGAAGTCGGCGTGACGATCGCCGAGCTCGAGCAATGGCGTGAGCTGGCACTGGCCGGCATGGAGGCCGGCCTGAAGACACGGACCAGCGATCCACTGCAAGCGCGGCTCAATGACGCCGTGCGACGCGTTGGCGAGCTGTCCATGGAAAACGAGATTCTGCGCAGGGAACGTGAACTGCAGGCCCGTCGCCCTTTGACCGGTCGGAGATCGTCGACATGAGCCACGAGATCTCCGCCAGTGCAGGCAAGCCCTTTGGATTGCAACGGGTTTGCCAGGTGCTCGAATTCCCGCGCTCGACGATCTATGCCATCCGTGCCAGAGCGAGCACCAGGGTGACGCCGATGGTTCCGCGCAGGCGTGGACCGAAGCCGAAGATGCACGATGCTGACCTGCTGAAGGCCATCCGCGATGATCTCGCGGCTTCACCATTCAGCGGCGAGGGGCACCGCAAGGTCTGGGCGCGGCTGCGCATCGTGCACGACATCCGCGTCTCCCGGACCCGCGTCCTGCGGTTGATGCGCGAGCACCGGTTGCTCTCGCCGCACCGTCAGGCACGGGGCGAACCCAGCCTTCACGACGGCCGGATCACGACTGATCGCCCCAATGAGATGTGGGGCACCGACGGCGTGCGCATTGCCACCGTGGACGACGGCATGGTGTGGATCTTCTCGGCCGTTGATCACTGCGATGGCATGTGCACCGGCATCCATGCCGCGAAAATCGGTGACCGCTTCGCGGCCCTCGAGCCTATCTCCCAGGGGCTGCTGGGCGCGTTTGGCTCGGTAGCCGCCGACTCGGGCCGCGGGTTGTCGCTGCGCATGGACCACGGTTCGCAATACACCTCGGATGACTTCCGCGACCAGATCAGGTTCTGGGGCATCACGCCGAGCTACGCCTTCGTCGCCGAACCCCAGACCAACGGCGTCGCTGAGCGGTTCAACCGGACCATGAAGGAACAAGCTATTCATGGGCGCATCTTCAAGAACCTGGAGGAAGTTCGCGCTGCCGCCATCGCGTTCAGGGATCGATACAATCGCAACTGGCGCCTTGAAAAGCTGGGCTTCAAATCACCCCTCGAAGCCCGTCAGGAACGGCTGATGAAGCTGGCCGCCTGAGTTGCAAGAGCGTGTCCAAACAACCGGAGCCGGTACAGCCGCAAAAGAGCGGGTTCGATCGGGTGCTCACCTGGCGCGAACCGCGCAAGGTGACGAAGTCGCTGACGGTGCAGTACGACAAGGTCATGTACCTGCTGGACGACACGTCGGAGCACCGCAAGCTGATTGATCGATATATCGAGGTCTGCGTGTACCCCGATGGGCGTATCGAACTCCGGATGGACGGCCGTATTCTGACGTGCAGGCAGTACGACCGGCTGGCCGAGATCGCGTTCGATCTCCGACTTCATGTCCGCTTCGCCGCGCTCTACGATCAGCTCATAGGTACCGCGGCTGGCGATGATCTCCTGGGCCCCCTCCTTAAAGTAGGCCGACGCGCCCAGGACGCGCACGGCGTGATAGTGCGACAGCACCACATATTTGATCGGCTTGTCCGTCACCGACCGGATTTTTGCGATCAGTTGCTGTGCCATTGCGGGCGTACCGGTTGTGTCGATGATCAATACACCATCATCACCGATGATCACGCCCGAATTCGGATCGCCCTCGGCGGTGTACGCATAAGCGTTCTCCGACAGTTGCGTCCATGTAATTTCTTTGACTTCCAGGTCCCCTTGGGATGCGAATGCCTTTGCCATGCCAACTCTCCGTGTTCTGTGACGGATATCTAATGTGGGAAACAGCTGTTTTGTGCTAGCGCGGACCCCGAGGTCATGCGCCGCCGCGCTCCACCTGCATATGAGACAGGATGGCGTGCGCGTCGTCCTGCTCCTGGATAGTGTTCACGATCTGCACAAGCTGGTCAGCCTGCTGACCTGAGACCGGTTTAGCCGCATACTGCAGACAGTCCGTGAAACGCGCCAGATGGGCCTGCTCGGGCAGAGCGTTGCCTGGAAAACCCGGAGCAATATCGAGCGCCAGCTTCAGCCGACGGCCGTCGGCCGCTTCGACGTGAAGCTCGACTGCCGTATGGTGAAGCGCCTGCATGGTCTCATCGGAAATCACGTCGACCCGACCGGTGAATGCAAGTACCTCGGGATCGCGGATGCTCGACTCGACGAAGTGCTCGAGTCGCGATGCGCCCCGAACCAACGCATTAGCGACGCAGTATTTCGCACTGAACTGCGCGTTCACGCGAGGGTTCTCGCCTATTACGAAATCATGGCCAACAAGGCGGAACGCATACGGCGGCAGTCTGACCTCAATGCGACCGACGTTACCCGGTCCGATATCGAGTTCCTTGCGTGCGCGCAGCGCCAGCTCGGTCACCCCCTGCGTCAGGCCGCAACTGGGGTATTTTTTGAATACGGTGCTCATTACCTGCCACTGTTCTCCGAGTCCCTCGACAAACTCGTCGGCCTTGCGAAGCCCTCGGGCAAATTGGTGCGCATATCCGTAGACACCCGACAGGAAGCGGCCCGGTCCGGTGATACCGCATTTCGCGAGCTGCGCGCACATGACCCCGGTCTCGGCCACCCACCCCTGAATCAGTCGCACCGCGAGTGAGCCGTCGATATTGCTCTGGAAGCTGCCCGCTGCCCGGTTGAACGCCAAGGCCAGTGAGTGCAGGGTTTGCTGACGGTCCAGGCCGAGTATCCTCGCCACCGCTGCGGTCGCGCCAAAGACCCCGGCCACGCCCGTCGGATCGGCGCCATCGTAATCAGCCTCTGCCAGATTCATCCGGGAGGCGACCTCCGCCCCGATGAGCAGCGCGGATAGGAAGTCCCGGCCCGAGCAACCGCCGGCGAGCTCCACCGCGGCCAGTGCCGCGGGAATGAGCGAGGAACCGATATGCAGCCCGGGCGCCATCGCATCGCAAAAGTCCAATGCCCGACACATGACTCCATTTACCAACGCGGCACCGCTGGCTGATACGGAATCGCCATGAATGAACACTGTGGCACCGCCTGATCTGTCACGTTCCCTGACGAAGTCCAGAATCGCTGCGCAACCGTCCTCGGAGGCACCCGCGATCGCCGTACCTAGGGTCGTCAAAAGCATGTTGCGCACGACTGCGAGTGCCTCTTCCGGTGCATGCGAGGCATCAAACCCATGCACAAAATCCGTCAGACGCCATTCAGCCTGCATCAAATCATTGGATCCGCTCATGGATCAAGGCTCCGCGGAAGGTTCGAGGTTGCCGGTGATCTCCACTTTTCCCCTCGCGATACCAAGCGCCTCGCGCAGCACCGATAGATCGCCGATGTGGTTGGCCAGCAGCAGGATCAGCCGCGCGTTGAGCGTTGAACTCTGCTCATCGGTGAGGTCACGATGAGCATCGATGAGCGCCTCGTAAAAATCGTCGCCGGGAACGAACGAATAGAAATAGCGTTTGCCGGGTTCAGCAAAGTTGGGCCGTGTAGTCAGTGCCATTCTGAGTCCTTCAATCGTTGCACGTCGCGCGGGCGATCGCACTCCGTACCTTCATCGGGTCAAGCTCGCGCCAGCGTGCCGTGACATGCTGGTCGGGCCGCACAAGATAGACGCTCCCGGGAGCGAGATCGTATCGCTCGCGGACGCGCCCCTTGACGTCGATGAGCGTGGGAATGCCGCTAGGGGCGCTGCCACCTTCCGCCACCACAACTGCTTCGACCGGAATCGGCGCATCCGAAAGTTCGGCGAGCGCCTGAACAGTCGCCGCATCGAGCGCTGACGCGTCCTTCGTGAAAAGGAGCAGCGCGAAGCGGTCACCGAATGCACCGAGCAGCCATGATTGACCGCCACCGGTCACCGGCGCATCGGCCATCGGCGCCCCCGGCACCATGTTGCCGGCGAACGTCGACGCATCCGGCGTGTTAAGACTCGAGTCGATCAGGATGGTGGGCACCGAGAGACGGCCAGAGTTCACCAGCGCCCGTGCAAAAGGCTGCTCCCCCGCCAGTCCCAGTAGAGCATCACGGAACGTTTTGCTGATGTTGCTTTTCGGGGTAATGAAATCCGTCGAGCGCGTCGAGTTCCTGATGTTGTCGTCAGCAGCCAGCCCGCGCTCTTCCGTGTAGGTGTCGAGCAGCGCCGACGGCGCCTTGCCTTCCATAACGAGCTTGAGCTTCCATACCAGGTTGTCGGCGTCCTGTATGCCCGAATTGGCACCCCGCCCGCCAAAAGGAGAAACCTGATGCGCCGAATCGCCGACAAAAAGCACCCGGCCATGGTTGAAGCTGCCCATGCGCCGGCACTGGAACGTGTAGATGCTCACCCATTCGAGCTCGAACTCGCGGTCGTCGCCCAGCATCGCTTTGATGCGCGGGATGACATTCTCTGGCTTCTTTTCCTCTTCGGGGTCGGCCTGCCAGCCAAGCTGGAAGTCGATCCGCCAGACGTCGTCGGCCTGACGGTGTACGAGCGCCGACTGATTACGGTGAAACGGCGGATTGAACCAGAACCACCGCTCCGTGGGGTAGTCGGCGTTCATGACCACATCGGCAATCAGGAACCGATCCTTGAAGATTTTCCCGTCGATGTCCAACCCAAGGAGGGTGCGGATCGGGCTGCGCGCGCCGTCCGCAGCGACGAGCCATTCCGTATCCAAGGTGTAGTCGCCCGCAGGGGTCCTGACCTGAAGCGTCACCTCATGGCCCTGCGGCATAACGCCGATGACCTCGTTCTTGAAACGGATCTCGAGATTCGGTAACTCGCGAGCGCGTCGAAGCAGAAACTCTTCGAGGTAGTACTGCTGAAGGTTAATCATGCCGGGCCGATGATGGTCGGGCTCCGGGCTGAGATTGAAGTTAAAAACTTCCGTCTCGTCAAAGAATGTACGGCCGACGTTCCAAGACACGCCCTTTTCCATCATCAGCCCACTGCAGCCGAGTCGGTCGAAGATCTCGAGCGTGCGTTTGGCGTACGCCACCCCGCGTGAGCCGAGTGAAACAGTATCGTCGTTGTCCAGGAGAAGCACCGGCGTCCCCTGCGCGGCCAGGTCAATAGCGGTAGTGAGACCAACCGGGCCGGCGCCGACCACGACCACCGGGTAGCGCCCATGGGGAACGCCATTGAGCTCAGGCGGACGCACAAATTCGAATTTCTCGTACTGATAGGTACTATGCACTGTCAATGTCTCCAGATTACAACCTTGCGTAACCGCGCCGCCAGGTCCACGCCATGCAATGCCGACCCGGCGCCCGCCCGCCACGCCAACCCCTCGTGTCACGTCTCGTGCTTCAGTCTTCCCGTGCGTGCCGCCAGCATGAACGCCACGACAAGGATTGCGCCGATCAGAGCGGCCAGCCTGGGATAGGCCAATCCTGCATACATGTTCCCGTTCGCCGCGACGATCGCGAAAGCCGCTGCAGGAAGAAATCCTCCAGTCCAGCCAAAACCAATGTGGTAGCTCAGTGAAAGCGCGGTGAAGCGAATCCTGGCTGGAAACAGTTCGGTCATGGCCGCCGCCAAAGGTGCGTAGGTCATGGCTGCAAACGTGGCAAGGGCGACCAGCAGCAGGAAGACCATTGGCCGGTTCACACCGTGCGGCGGGGCCTTCTGCGGGTATCCGGCGGAGTCCAGTGCACCACGCAGCGAGGCTGCGAAAGCTTTAGCCTTTACAGCCGCGTCCGGCGCGCTGCCGTCGTAAGAAACGACGACCTTATCGCCCACTCTGATGATTGCACCGGCACCCGCGCTCGCTATCTCATTCGTGTAGCTGATGCCGGCGCGGACAAGCGCACTCTTCGCGAGATCACAGGACGTATGGAACTTCGACGTTCCGAGCGCATTGAATTGCGTCGAGCATTCGTGCGGATCGGCCACGACTACGACGGGCGCCGTCTCAATGGCGCGTTCCAGCGCCGGATTGGCAAAATGCGTCAGGCCGCGGTAGATAGCCGGATAACAAAGGACAACTAGAATGAAACCTGTGCAGATTACTGTCTTACGCTCGATCTTGTCGGACAGCACGCCGAAAGCGAGAAAAATCGGAACCGCCATGACGAGCGACAACATTGAAAGCAGATTGGCTGTTGCGGGCTCAACGCGCAACACCTCGGTCAGGAAAAATGGCGTGTAGAAAAATGCGCTGTAAAAAGTCACCGCCGCGCCAGGTCCAAGAGCGAACAGCGAACAGATCATTGCGACGATGTTGCGACGACCGGTGAACGCTTCCCTGAGCGGCGCGCGTGAAACCTGGTGTTCGTTGCGCAGCCGTTCGAATTCAGGTGATTCGCCCATGCGGGTACGCATCCACAACGACAACGCCAGCAAAACCAGCGATAGCACGAACGGCACACGCCAGGCCCATCCAAGAAAAGCCGCCTCGCCGAATGTAGAACGCGTGCCCTGCACGACCAGCTGAGAGAGGATCAGACCTGCGATCGGTGCAATCTGGAGCCACGACGTATAGAAGGCGCGCCGATTTGCCGGAACGTGTTCCGCGACGTACACCATCGCCCCTCCATTTTCGCCGCCCAACGCAAATCCCTGCACAAGCCGCAGCCCGACGAACATAACGGGGGCGAGGACGCCGACGGTTGCATATGTCGGCAGCAGACCGATTAGCACGGTCGCGAGTCCCATCAGGGCGACCGTCACGACGAAAACCCGTTTTCGACCGAGCCGGTCGCCTATGCCGCCGAAGACCATCGCGCCGAGCGGCCTGACGAGAAAGCCTGCCGCAAATCCGAGTAACGTAAAGATCAGCGACAGCGCCGGATTGACACCGGAAAAAAACTGCTTGCCAATCACGGCAGCCATAGTGCCGACGAGGAACAAATCGTACGCCTCGAAGCACGATCCAAGCGATGCAGCAACCACAATCTGGTAAAGGCTCGCGCCCGAGCGCTTCGCTGCGGAATGTTCAGGCAAAGCTGTGCCTGCCGCGAGGCTCGCGGCGGTTTGATCGGATCTCATTGTGTCTCCTCCATCCGGACGATGGTGGACCGGCTTTGGACCAAACCCTTTGGGCGTCCCGCTGGGTTGCCTTGTCCTTCACCGATCCGGGTGATACCTGGATAGCCGCTTATCTCTTATGGACAATGCGGTTCATGTTTTCCTGGCAGCTGTGGACCAAGACCACAGCCGCTCCTTACATCATCACGTCACCCATCACGGCCGGCGCGCGGGAAGCACCGTCGCGCGGCACTCTCCGAACCCAATGCGACGATACCCGTCTCGTTCGCACCATGCGCGCATGATGACCGTGTCGCCGTCCTCCAGGAATGTGCGGACTTCTCCGCTCGGCAACGTGAACGGATGCTTGCCGCCTTCCGTGAGTTCAAGAAGACAGGCGCGCGAAGCCGGATCGGGGCCTGAGAGCGTCCCGCTGCCGAGCAGGTCGCCTGGGCAAAGATTCGTCCCGTTCGATGTCTGATGTGCAACCAGTTGTGACATTGCCCAATAAGCGTCCGGATAACGCGAGACGGACAAACTCGCCGGAGGTGCGCCGCTGGTTCGCATCTGCGCTGACTGCAACAGGGTCTCGACCCGAATATCAATCGAACCGCGTGTCGCCAGCTCGGAACTCCAGAAGTGCGGCATCGGCGCAGGATCACCTTCAGGACGAGAGAAGCCGGTGCGGTACGGCTCGAGCGCATCGAGCGTCACGATCCACGGCGACAGGCTCGTGAAAAAGCTTTTCGCAAGGAACGGCCCCAACGGCTGGTATTCCCACGACTGAATGTCGCGCGCGGACCAGTCGTTCAACAGGCAAATGCCGAATACATGCGAGTCAGCATTCCGGATGTCAATGGCCGTGCCGAGTTCGTTTCCTTGTCCGATGAGTACACCGAGCTCGGCTTCGTAATCAAGCCGCCGGCTGGGCGCAAATTCCGGCTCGGCGCTGCTCGGGTCTTTCAACTGACCGGTTGGCCGGCGGAAATCCTGTCCCGACACACGAATCGAAGACGTACGGCCGTGATAGCCTACCGGCAGCCAGCGATAGTTTGGCAAGATTGGATTGTCGGGCCGGAACAGACGGCCGACGTTTGTCGCATGGCTGAGCGATGAGTAAAAGTCGGAAAAGTTTTCGATGCGCGCCGGAAGAGCGTATTCAGCGTCCGCCTGCGGAACGAGGCATTCGGAAACCTCCTTCCGCTGAGGACAGTCCTCAGATAGCAGGAACGACACAGCCGAGCGCACAGCGCTTCGCTTGTCGGGCGATAGCGCCATGTAATCGTTGAGCGGCGCACGTGCAGCCGCCTGCGCTGCCTCACGCGCTTCTGCCGGAAAAAGATTCCTTGCCAGAACAGCGCCTACATCGAGGATTTGATCGCCGATCGCGATGCCGCCGCGGAAATTTTCATTTCCCGAAGGCCGCCGGAATACGCCGTGGGGCAGGTTCTGAATTGGAAAATCCGTCGCGCCGTCATTGGCTGAGCGGACCCAGCTCTTCCGTGAAGCGTCATGGGTGTGATTGGAACGGGTCATGTTCAATTATTTCCTTCCGCAGAGGTCTCGTAGCGCTTGCGCTTGATCTGTCCGATCAACTCAATCATGGCGGCGGAGACGTCCCGACCTTCGGCTTGCGCCGCTGCTTTCGCGGCGAGCCAATGATTAAGATCTTCCTGCGCCTGGGTAGTGTGATGGTTCCATGCAGGATCGATCGGCGTCGTCAATTCGAGCCGGTAACCGTTTGGGTCTCTGAAATAGATGCTCTGGATGATGCCCTTGTGATCGACGGGTCCGAGTACATCCACGCCCTGGCTTACCAGCCATTCCTTCCAGCGCATGAGTTCGTCCGTGTCGCTCACTTCAAGCGCGATGTGATCGAAGACGTCGTAGGCGGGATGGGACGGAGACGAAGGTAAAGGCAAATTGGTGCATTCGAAGAACGCCATTGTCGACCCGTCTGCCATCCTGAAAAAGATGTGGAAATACGGAAAGGCGTCACCCGTGGACGGCACGTGATCATCCATGATCGTGCTCGCGAGTTCCATTCCAAGGATACGACCGTAAAAATCGGCGGTGGCCCCCACGTCATGCGTGACGCGGGCATAGTGATTGAGCATATTAGGCCGCAGTCCCAGCTCGGAGGCCGAGCGGCGCGATGCTAATGTGGAAGTTTGCATATCGACTCCTATCTGTCGTAGTTAGACCAGCACGGAGGCGCGATCGATGACTTGTGCCAGCACGTCCGTCAGGCACTGCGCGAGATCGACACCTACTGGAGCGGTTGCACAGCGCCACGCGACGTGCTGATCCGGGCGCAGCAGGATCGCGCCGTCATCCTCGATTTCGCGTACGTTGCGCCATTCGCCCGAAGGATCGCTTAGTTGTGCGTCCTCGGCGATGACGACCACATCAACAGGCATACCAAGCGTGTCGGTAGTTTTTCGTGCCGCCGTTTCCCAGACGTCGGGGCACCCGGTAATCAGCACAAAGCGATCAACGCGTGCGAGATCAAGGCTGGAAATTCTCTGCGAGCCGCGCGCGAGCCACGCGTGCGCGATGCGATGGCCGGGGCGCGTGGTCGGAACGAAGCGTTGGCCCAGCGGGTCGCGGGGCGGAAGCGACGTGTTGTCGCTGACGAGCGCACCCCTGTCGTACCGGATGCCGATTTCGAGGTCATGCGCCTGATATTCTGTCCGGTGCACCTTCATCAGTTCGTTGAATCGGGCACGTCGTGCCTCTGCGTCGTCGCCCTCGGCGAGCAAGGCCTTGAAGTTTGCCTCGCTGCCCTGCGGATCGCCCGGCACGATTCCGATGGCTGCATTCGTCACTTGATAATTTCCGAACGTGAACAGTGCCCAGTGGACGTTGCGCTCGGCGACCGGGCGACGTTCGCTCTCATAGCTATCAAGCAACCCGGCTCCGGCCCGGCCCCGAATCACGGCAGCCAGTTTCCATGCCAGATTCTGTGCGTCGTGCACGGCTGAGTTCAGGCCGAGCCCCGTCGTGGGCGTATGTCTATGTGCGGCATCGCCTGCCAGAAAAACGCGGCCAAACCGATAGCGATCAGCCAGCACACCCTGCACGATCCACTTGCCGACGCTGAGCACGCTAACGTCGAGATCAGGAATCTTCAACAATGCGCGGATGCGCGGCACGAGCGTAGCCGCCTCGTAATTTTCGCTGCTGCGGGGCTTGAAACTGAAGTGGAACATCCATTCTTCTGAGCGACGGTCGAACCGCGTCGGGCCCAACTTACCCAGCACGCCGCTACCCCATGCTTTAGTGTCGCCTTCGGGATTCGCAAACCAGAACGTGCTGACGTTGTCGTCGTCGATATAAGCCGACAGATCTGCCGCGAAGTAGACGGTCACCATCTCCAGCAGTTCGGGCGTACCTTCAAGACGCGCACCGACGCACGGACCGACCGATTTTCCACCGTCGGCAGCGACGACGTATTGAGCGCGAACCTGATAGGTTTCGTCAGCGATACGGTCACGCACGGTCGCGATGACCTCGGTCTCGCATTGCTCGATCGACAGCAACTCGTGACCGAAGCGCATCTGCGCACCACCCATCTGCTCCGAATGCGCCTTGAGCAGCGGCTCAAGGCGCACTTGCGGATAAACGGTGCTCTGGCACGGACTATCTTTCTGATAAGTAGACGCCAGGGAACCGCCGCCCCAGGCTTCGAGTTCGTAAAGCGTCTTGCGGTCCCAAGGGCGATCGCCGCCCAGACTCGTGCACCAGCGCATCTTGCTGACGTATTCGATCGGCAATGAGCGCGCGTAGATGGCGTCGGCAAGGCCGTATTGACGGAACACCTCCATCGTGCGCTGATTCAGGTACCGCGCCTTCGGCATCGGCGACTGCTGCGGGTGCCTCTCGATCAGCAGCGATTCAACGCCAAGGTTGGCCAAAAAAATAGATGTGCTCAGCCCGCAACCGCCTCCACCGACGATCAGTACCGGTACATTGACTTGTTTCAAGATTGCTCTCCTCATCCTCAGAAGCTTGCGCAACGGCTACTGGCCGAGCCGGGCGCGCAACTCCGTTTTCAATACCTTGCCGTAACTGTTTTTTGGCAACTCATTGGTGAACCGGTAGTGTTTCGGGCGCTTGAAGCGTGCAATGTGCTGCACACACGAGGCGTCCAGTTCGTCGCGGGTCGTTTGACGGCCCGCGTGAAGCACCACGAAAGCCACGGGCACCTCACCCCATTCGTCGTCTCGCTGTCCCACTACCGACACTTCCGACACCGACGGATGAGCCAGCAACGTTTCCTCTACCTCTCGCGGATAGATGTTGGAGCCACCCGAAATGATCAGGTCCTTCGATCGGTCCTTCAGCGTGAGAAACCCGTCCTCGTCGAGACTGCCGGTATCGCCCGTGTAGAGCCAGCCGTTGCGGATCGCGTCGCGCGTAGCGGACGCATTGTTCCAGTAGCCAGGCATGACGGCGGCGCCGCGCACAACGACTTCGCCTGTTTCTCCTTTCGGGGCGGAGCTTCCATCTCGCGCCACGACGTCGACTTCGACGAGCGACTGTGCGACACCCACCGAAGCGGCACGGGCCAACCAGTGAGCATGCTTCCGGTCTGAGAGATGGTGACGTCCGAGTGCGGTAATTGTCATCGGGCTTTCGCCCTGCCCATAGATTTGCACGAGGCGCGGACCCAACACTTCCAAGGCCTGCTGCAGGTCATTCACGTACATCGGTCCGCCGCCATAGATGATCGTCTTGAAGCCGGCGGGATCGGCATCGACCGCGCGGAAGTGATCGACAAGCCGTTTGACCATCGTCGGTGCGGCGAACATAGCGAGAGGTCCGACACGCGCAGCCAGAGCAGCAAGCTCCTCGGGCTCGAATCCACCCGACCGCGGCACCACGTGACGCGCGCCGCGCAAGATGTACGCATAGTGGTAAAGTCCGGCCCCGTGGGACATCGGCGCTGCGTAGACCATCGCGTCTTCGGGGCTGACATCGTCCACGTCAATGCAATAGCACGCGGTCATCGCCATCAGGTTCCGGTGAGTTTGCATGACGCCTTTCGGTCGCCCAGTTGTTCCGGATGTGTAGAACAACGACGCGAGATCGTCGGGCTGACGGTGATGCAGGTCGGTCGGTGCATATTCGACCGCATGCAGGTATTCGTCCGAGCCGAACACGACGCAGCGCCGCTTACCGCATTGCAGGTCGCTCAATGTCGACAGCAACTCGCTCGAAACGAACAGCACGTCGGCCCCGGCGTCATCCAGGATGTACTCCAACTCTCTGGGATGCAGCTTGCAGTTAGCAGGCACGGAAACGGCACCTGCCCAATAGATGGCCTGAAGCACCTCCAGATATTCGGGACGATTGGCGGAGTAGATGGCAACCCGAGCACCGGGCTGTACGCCGCATTGCTCGTTCAGGAAACCCGCTAGCGCCGCCACGCGTGTCGCAAGTTGCCCGTATTCGAGCCAGGGTTCGTCGCCGTGCAGAACCGCGAGCCGCTTGGGAAAGATCGCTGCCGTGCGCTGCAGCCACCGGGCGATGTTCATCGGCTGCGCTCCAGAATGCTGACATAGCTCGCCACCGCGGAGCCTCCCATGTTGAAGACGCCGGCGAGTGAGGCATCGGGAACCTGCATTGCGCCTGCTGTATTGGTCAATTGCATCGCAGCAATCACGTGCATGGACACGCCCGTGGCGCCGATCGGGTGGCCTTTCGCTTTGAGCCCGCCAGAAGCGTTGACCGGAAGTCGCCCTCTACGGGCAACGACCCCTTCTTCGATAAGACGATGGCCCTGGCCAGCAGCGGCCAGGCCCATCGCTTCGTAGCTGAGCAACTCAGCGATCGTGAAGCAATCGTGAACCTCGGCGAACGACAGGTCGTCAACCGCGCAACCGGCACGCTCGAGTGCGCCGCGCCAGGCACGCTTCGGACCTTCGAACGACGCAGCATGGCGGCGCCCCAGCGGCAGATAGTCGTTGACCTGCACACGGGAACGAATCGATATCGCACGAGGAAAATCGGCGGCCGCATCGCTCGAGGCAAGCACCAGTGCCGCAGCGCCATCGGAGATTAGCGAGCAGTCTGTCTTGCGCAGCGGTGGCGCAATCATCGGATTTTTTTCAGATACGGTATTGCAGAACTCAAAGCCGAGATCTCGCCGCATATGCGCCCACGGATTGTCGACGCCGTTCGCGTGATTTTTTGCGGCTATACGCGCGAGCGCCGACGAATGGTCTCCGTACTCCGCGAAATAGTCCTGCGCGATTGAGGCGAAGATTCCCGGGAAGCCCCCGGGCGGATTTCCCGCCTCGCCCGAGTATGCGCAGTTACCAAGAATGCGCGTAACATCTTCGCCGGATACATCGGTCATCTTTTCGGCGCCGATTACCAGCGCGGTACGCGCACGGCCCGCCTCAATCGCATCGCATGCCGAGTAAATTGCGGCGGCACCCGACGCGCAGGCGTTCTCAACACGCACCGCCGGCTTCCATCGCAGCCCGTCGCTGCAATTGAGCGTCAGTGACGAAGCGAAGATGTCCGGGACAAGACCGCCATTCAAATTGCCCAGCCACGTGCCGTCGATTTCTTCGCCTTGCAGGCCCGCATCCTTCACGGCTTCGCGGCCGGCCCGCACGATCAGATCCTCAAGGCTTGCGCCGTCGAATCGGCCAAACGGCAAGTGCGCCCAGCCTACAATCGCCACTCCCATCGCGTTCTCCCGTCAGTGTGCATTTGGGAAATTTACCCGCGTCATCACCGAGAGGGCAGTCGTCGAATTACATTAGGGTGAACACCGGTAAGATGCGTCCTAACTTCCTTTCATTAATCCGCGTTTCTCCGGGCATAGAACTTACAACGTGGCAATGTGGCGCAGAGGTGGTGCAGAAGGTCACCGATCGCGCCCGAGTAGCTTGCCGATCAGTTCTCCCGTCGTCATGGCTGCATACTTGCGCATAAGCCGGGCACGGTGTGCTTCAACCGTTCGATGACTAATTTGCAGCTCGCGCGCGATCTGCTTGCTGCTTTTTCCCGTCACCAGCAGTTGCGCGACCTCGCGCTCGCGCCGAGTCAGGTCGCGGGTCACCCGACGGACCGACGAAATATCCTCGAATGCCCAAATCGCAGTTGCAAATGGATCGTTGCGGTTCATTGAGCGCCCGGAAACGTGGCACCAGAACGGGCTGCCATCAAGCCTTTGCATGATGCGCTCATCGGAATAGAAGCCCGTCTCCTTCATCACCAGCCATGCGCGCTCGCCGATGTGTCGAAACTCGTCCTGGGAGGGGTAGAGGTATTCCAGCGAGCGTCCAGCCAGTTGGTTGGGCGCACACCCAAATATTTCACCGAACGTGTAGTTGCAAGACACGATGACTCGCTGCCTGGACAGGAGCAGGCCAACGGGTGCCATGCGAAACGCCTGCGCAAGATCGTCAAGCAGATACGGCGACTCACCGGAACCCACGTCGGTAGCCAGTCTGTCATCACTGGAACCCTGTCCTTCCTGGTTGACGGTGGGCGCCGCCTTTATGGAAACGACTTCGGATCCAGCAGAAGGAGGTGCGGTACGAGATTGTCCGTGGGATCCGGATCGTTTTACCGGCCTGTTCATGTTCTGCCATATCCGGCCGACAGTGGAGGCGGAAACGTTAGACTCTCGTGCGACGTGGCGGGCACTGCTTACTGCCGTGACACCGTCGGGCTTGCGAGATGCAATCGCGGCCACCGTCGCTTCGCCGATTCTTTGGGGAGCGCCGCTGCGAGGAAGATCCGTCAAGCCCTGCAGGCCATCCATGATGAACCTTCTGCGCCATTTGGAGACTGTGTGCGCCGTCGACTGAACGCGAGCGGCCACAACCGCATTGTCCAACCCCTCTGCACAGGCCAGGACGATTCGGGCGCGAAATGCCAGCGCTGGACTAGTGCCGCCGCGCTGCGCGAAGTCGTTGAGCGCTGTTCTGTCGTCGGGACTTAACGACAGATGCAGTTTCGGCCTTCCTTTCATCGCCTGGGCTCCAGCCGCCGGACAGGTCAATCCGACAGACGACTTCTGTAACGAACATACCAAGCATCATACCTGTTGAACTGATGCATAGGCGCGATCCAGCCGTCGGACTTTCGCGGTCTCTGTTGCGTGCACCGTCGGCTTCGCCAAGGAAAGCTGGACAAGCAGAACATTGTCGCTGCCGCATGCCGCGTGGTTGGTTAGAACCGTTAGCTTGCATGGTAAGCACGACTTCAGGTCATGCTTACTGCGTCTCAGTGGGCCTTCGAGCCAAGCGGTATGTCGTGCAATTCAGCCGAGGATCTTTAAACCTTCAGGAGGCTCGCACGGTATTGTTCCCATCTTGGCCGGCACTGAAATTTCCAGGAACTCGAAATCTTCCGAGATTGCCGTTTCATTGTGTTTGAGACCAGGTGGAATATAAAGCGATTCTCCAGCGCCAACCCGAATAACTCGACCATCTTCGAACTGAAGATCTATCCAGCCTCGGAGGGTGAAAATAAACTGCGTTTCGCAAACATGGTAATGCCAACCGGTCTGCTGCATCACGCCCGTCGCCACGGTCACCTGCGCCCTCATTCGACCGTCTGTGGCGTCGGAAACACCGAGGTCCCGATAATTGAAGAATGTTCGGCGACCTGCTACTAGTGGGGCTGTTTCCGTCGTAGCGTATGCGAGTTTCTCTAAAAGATCTGCGGAGACGTTTGCGGCCTCGGGGGAAAGGGTACCGCTGAAGTGTTCCATTGAATGTTCCTTGATTTAGCCGGTGAGTGCCCAGATGTTCTCGCCAAAGCGAGCTCAAACTTTCGCGACCTCTAAAGCCAGCGCAAGAGTGTGAGTGGCTCACAGGGCAGCGCGTGTCTCTTCATTGACCCTCCATCGAATTTACTGGCCTGGGTGGAAGGCAAACAGTCGCAGAATTACATCAGGGAAAACCCTATTAATTCTTGCGTTATCCGCTACAGGCAATTCGGTGTACTTCTTCGGAACGCCGAATGGATGTGTGACGGAAGGGCATTTGCTGTTGAGGTGAGGGGCGTAACATTGGACGCATGAGCGCTCGAAGGTAGCTTGGGCGACGGCGTCCTCTAAGCGTTGACGAAGGGGATTCGGGGATTCAACTCTTGGAGCATTGGTTCCGCCTTCGGGCATTTCTGCCGATTCCGTCGCTGCGTCTGGGACACGCGATCGACTGCTTGGGAAACGGGCGTCCGGGTTGAGAGACGGTGGATGGCGGCTACAGGGTCGTCAGCTGCCCGTGGCGGGGGGTACAGTTTTGATCTGCGTCATTTGCAGCAGCTAATGTGGGCACGTGTGAACGGTCAGATGGAGTTAATTTTGGCCGAAAACAGCATGGTTTACAGGTTCGGCCGGTTTCAACTGCAGGTCGCTGCAATTGGGCCGTCAGGACGGCCTGGCTTGGCCGTCGACAGAGACCTCAACCTGCGCGCTGCGAGGGTGACGACGCGCCCACCATGAGGCTCGGCATGAGCCGATCCACGTAATCGGCGATCGGAAAGTCGAAGGTGCCGCGCAGATTGATACCTTCCAGCGACGTTGGAGCGATGCTGCGCAGGTGTTCGGGGAACACGGGCTGGCCGCCGAGCTTCTCGATCGTGTCGAGCGCGCGTTGCATGGATGCCGCCGTGGTGAGTCAGCGTCATCGTCGGCGCACGGAAATGCGTCGAGTCTCTGATCGAGAAGTAGACCTCGTGCTCTGCGGGCACACCGGCCTCGAAGGTGACACCGTTGACCTTGGCCACCGCGTTGCCAATGCGGTGCTCGACAAAGTACAGCCGTTCCTTTTCCTTCAATGCGGTCTTGAGGTCAGCAGCCTTGCCGATCAGCCCGGACTTGCCCTTCTTGCCGACGCCCCCCTTGAAGACCGGCTTAATGAACACCAGGCCGTACTTGTCGATCAGTGCGCGGATCTCTTCTTCGCTCGCGTCGGGCCCGAGCACTTCAGCGGTCGGGAAGTCGACAAACTGGAGCATTTTGGCTCCGTGCAGCATGCCTGTGACTTGCATGATCACCTCGCAGTGGAGAAGCGCTGGTTCGACATAGCGCGACAGGATAATCAGCAGGGTCGTGACGGTAATCGCCCCGCCGATCCGGGTCGCCATCGGGCGAACGGCATCCGCGTCGTGCGATTGACCGCCGTCAGGATGCGCTTTCCGATCTACGCAACTATGAGACCGAAGGAGGCGAACCTTACCATCACTATACGGAGGTACTCGTCGGAGACGCGGTTGGCGATCGACCGATAATTCTGCTTATACAGCTCGCTATCGACTTTCTGGATTGTCAAAGACACGCCTCATGCGTGCCGTGATGGCTGAACGGGTTGTCCGCAGCCTGGCTGAAGTCCGCACTCAATAGCATCGTGCGCATAGCATTCAGGGCGTAGCACTGCGTGCGCTGCGCGGATAGCGCGTCTACCCCTACCGTACAGTCGTCAAACGGCGCCTATTGCGCGTTTGTCAGTACGCGCCTCCGCACGAGTTTGCGCGGAAGATTGCGGCGGCAATGGCGAAAGTTCGTGTCGAGAAGTATGCTGAATATGCATGGTCACCGTTCATGGTGCGCTCCCCAGACGCAATGGCATCTACCGCGGCGCGGCGTTGCTGAAATCGGCAATCGAAAAGCGACAGAAGAGCGGTGCACAGGTGGGATTGGATTGACGCTGTTAGCGGTTCGTTTTCAAAGTGCGGTGCCGTCAGGTCAGCAAGGCAAATGCTCCGGAACTGCCGGCTCACAAGCCAGACAGACAAACGCAAGGAGACAGTAATCATGAACCCTTCAACCAGCATGGTGGCAGACGCACCCGGACCGTCCCGCTCCAAGGTCGGCGCCGTTTTGCGCGTCACCAGCGGTAACTTCCTCGAACAGTTCGACTTCTTTCTGTTTGGCTTTTACGCCACCTACATTTCGAAGGTGTTTTTTCCGTCGAGCAGCGAGTTCGCCTCGCTGATGTTGACGTTCGCCGTGTTCGGCGCGGGATTTCTGATGCGGCCGTTAGGCGCCATCGTGCTTGGTGCCTACATCGACGAAGTCGGCCGTCGCAAGGGCCTGATCGTGACGCTGTCGCTCATGGCGAGTGGCACGATACTTATCGCCGCGGTCCCCGGCTACGCAACGATCGGCATGCTGGCGCCGGCACTGGTGCTGACCGGCCGGCTGCTACAGGGCTTCTCGGCTGGCGCCGAACTGGGCGGCGTGTCGGTCTACCTGGCTGAAATGGCGACGCCAGGCCACAAGGGCTTTTATACGAGCTGGCAGTCGGCAAGCCAGCAGGTCGCGATTGTAGTTGCAGCGGGGCTCGGCTATGGACTCCACAGCTGGATGTCCGCGGCGAGTATCGGTGTGTGGGGCTGGCGCATCCCGTTCTTTATCGGCTGCGCGATCGTACCGTTCCTGTTCGTGTTGCGCCGTTCGCTACAGGAAACCGAGGAGTTCAAAGCGAGGCAGCACCATCCGAAGACAAAGGAAGTCCTCGCGACGATGATGGGGAACTGGCAAATCGTGTTCGCCGGCATGCTGCTGGTTGCGATGACGACCACCACGTTCTATCTGATTACCGTCTACACGCCGACGTTCGGCCGGGCCGTCCTGAAACTCAGCACCGCCGACAGTCTCGTCGTTACGCTGTGCGTTGGCGTTTCCAATTTCATCTGGCTGCCGATTGGCGGTGCGCTGTCGGATCGTATCGGACGCCGGCCGCTTCTGATAGGGATCACGGTGCTTGCCGTTTTCACCACCTATCCGGCGCTTTCGTGGCTGGCGGCGGCGCCGAGCTTCCTCCGGATGCTGATCGTCCTGCAGTGGCTCTCATTTTTCTTCGGCATCTACAACGGGGCAATGGTCGTCGCGCTGACCGAAGTGATGCCGGTCAGTGTCCGCGTGGCGGGGTTTTCGTTGGCATACAGTCTCGCGACGGCGCTCTTCGGCGGATTTACACCTGCGGTGTCGACATTTCTGATTGAGGTCACGCATGACAAGGCTGCACCGGGATACTGGATGAGCTTCGCGGCGTTGTGCGGGCTGGTCGCGACGCTTGTGCTGTATCGTCGCGGTGGCGCGGTGGAACGTTCGGCGAAAGTGGTTTGACGGTAGCCGGTCGCCGGTAGCTCAGGCGATAGACGTCATTCCCGGCGCCCGGCGTCGAAGTGGTCTCGGATGCCCCTAACGCGCACGGAACTTGGCAGTCGTACTTTCGATTTTCCGACGCTGTAAACGGCGGCCAAGGCGTGCGGATTCAACCGGTAGCGAGGGACGACTGTCTCTTCATGGCCGCGCGCTGACTCGGAACCGGTTTCGCATATGGCGCCCCTCTTGCGCTTCGATGGCCCTCACGAATGGCCGCTAGCAGACTTGTACCCAAGGATTCAGTCTGGTCGTGAAAACGCCACGTAGTAACGCCAGCCGAGCGACATTGCTAACGCTGCGGCGACGCTTCCACAAGGCTCTTAAGTCGCAAGACTGCCGTATCCGATTCAGACTGAATCCGCGCGCGCAGCACGGACCAGTTCAATATCGCGAACCACAACGACGGCGCGCGATAAGTGAATTCACGTTCAAAACGGGTCCCGCTCATGGTCGATGTCAGCGAATAAGCGACGGTGCCGGCCGGTCTGCCGTCAATCGTTCCTGCTATCACCCACTTGCTCGGACGCACACGTGCGGCGACTGTCCACACAGCGCGACCACGCCTGCCCGCCACCCTGAATTCCTCCGTTACCTGCTCGCCCACATCGAGCGAATGTTCCACCGAACCGCTGACCGCGAGCGATGACGGATGCCAGATTGGCCAGTGAGCCGGCGTCGTGACATAGTCGAACACGACCGTGGGAGGGCGTTGTATCGACGCAACCGTAACGATGCGCGTGTCGAACCCGATTCGCTGCGGCAACGGGATAAAGAGCACCGAGATGGCGACGAGCACCGCCAATATTGTGGTGACGAACCGCGTACGGATTTTCATAGCGCCTTGTACTCTCCGCTGTCACAGGCGAAGCTATTTTACGGCGGAGTGGAAAGGACGGCGATCGGGTAGCCGTCGACCCAGCTTGTGTGAAAACGCACGCTGATCGCCTAAACTGAAGTAACGCATTCAGGTCGAACGGGCACATGAAGCGATTCATTGAAGGCAAAGACCGTAAGCAAGCTGTCTTGCTGCCCGAGTATCTTGAGGACTATGTGTCCGAGGACAATCCAGTGCGCGTAATCGACGTCTTTGTCGATGAGCTTGATCTTCATGAGCTCGGCTTTGACGGAACCGCTCCCGCAACGACGGGGCGCCCCCCTCATATCATCCATCCGTACGGCGTTGTCACGTTAGCGCGCTGGTCAGCTAAGATGACGTGATGAAGAAGACGAAATCGCTCTACCATGGCCATCGATTCCCGGCGTCAGTCATCAGCCACGCGGTTCGGTGGTATTTCCGCTTTCAACTCAGCCTTCGCGACATCGAGGAGCTACTGTTCGAGCGCGGCGTGGTTGTCAGCCATGAATCGATCCGGCGGTGGACGGACAAGTTCGGCGCCAGTTTTGCGCATCAGGTCAGGACTGCCCGTCGCAAACCGCGCAGCACATGGCATCTCGACGAAATGTTCGTGACGCTGCGCGGCGAGCCCTGGCTGCTGTAGCGTGCAGTCGATGAGCACGGCATTGAACTCGACAGCCCAGCATCGGTCGGGTGATGCGTTTGATGGCCCGATGGTCCTGCTCGACCACGTTATTCAGGTACTTGACTTGACGAATCGTAATGGGCGTCTCTCGCTCGGCGTTGACCGCGTGCAACGCAGCCAGATTAGAGCCGCTTTTATCGATGGTTACCGTCTCGGGTACACCGTTCTGAGCGATCGACTTTTCAAAGAAGCGCCGCGCTGCCACCTTGTCGCGCTTGGCTCTGAACAGGAAATCGATGGTTTGGCCCGCCTTGTCCACCGCCCGGTAGAGGTACTGCCACTGGCCTTTGACTTTGATATATGTTTCGTCCATCCGCCAGCTCTTGCCTACCGGCTTCTTGTGCTTACGGAGCGTCTTCTCGAACAGCGGCACCAACTTGATCACCCAACGATGCACCGTGGAATGATCAACCTCAATACCGCGCTCGGCCATCATTTCTTCGAGATTACGCAAACTCAGTGAGTAGGCGACGTACCACCGCACGCATAGCAACATCACATCGAGCGGATAGTGAAGGCGCTTTAGCACTCGGGTGATGCCCGCAGCAAGCGTCTTTCGCGGTGTTTGGGTCTTCTTCATCGGCCAGCCAAAGCATATTTGTCAGGCTCGAATACTACCTCTCCCGTCTTAACGCGACAAAACCGTTTGATACGGTTAGCCCGCCAACCCTTTATCAGCCCGGGTTGCAGCTGATCCGCCTGGTCTCATTGCGGTCATCCGAGCCATCGTCGTACAGTTCGTATCCGTCAGCGCATCCCGTCTTGAACGCACGTACGCGCGGTGCGAAGGTGTAGCCATCGTAACGACGGAGCAATGCGATGGAGAACACCAGCGCTCAGCGCGACAAAGGACGCGGCGAATGCGCGCACGCATGCGCACACAGCGCGGTGGCCGCTTCATCTTCCGGCTCCGCGGACAGATCCCGCCTGAAAGTCTCGGCGAGGAAAAACGCGCACACCAGGCTCAGCAACCCCGTCGCCGCGATATAGATCGAAATGGGCAGCGTCTGGCCATACGTGGCGAACAGATAAGTGGCGATCAATGGCGTCGGCCCTGACGTGATGATGCCGGCGATCTGATACGGCAGCGACGCACCCGTATAGCGCACCCGCGTACCGAACAGCTCCGCAAACCACGTCGATTGCACGCCGTACACGGACGCCTGGCTTAACGCGATACCGCAGACGTACGCCACGAGAATCAAGGTCGGATTGCGTGTCTCGAGCAACGGAAAGAACGCGAATCCGTAGATCGCCACGAACACCGCCCCGAACATGAAGACGGTCCGGCGTCCGATCAGATCCGACAGTTTGCCGAACAATGGCAGCGTGATCAGCGCGAAGGCGCAGCCGAGAATGATGGCGTTCAGCAGGAGTCCGCGCGGCAGGCCGAGCCGCGTCGTGCCATAGACCAGCACGAACACGTTGATCACGTTGAAGGTGATATCGACCGCGAAGCGCGTGCCGATCGTCAGCACGAGGTCTTTCGGATGCCGGCGCAGCAATTCGATCAGCGGCGCCTTGACGACTCGCTTGCTCGCCTTGATCTGTTCGAATACCGGCGATTCCATGACGCGCAGCCGGATAAACAGGCCGATCGCGATCAGCGCGACGCTCAGCAGGAACGGCAGGCGCCATCCCCAGGTATAGAACGCGTCCGACGGCAGACTCGACACGGCTTTGAACACCGCGGTCGAGAGCATCAGCCCGAGGGGCACGCCCAATTGCGGGAACGCGCCGAAGAAGCCACGCTTGCTGGCCGGCGCCGTTTCTACCACCATCAGCACCGCGCCGCCCCATTCGCCGCCGACGCCAAGTCCTTGCAGAAAGCGCATCGCCACCAGCAGGATCGGCGCCCAGACGCCGATCGAGGCGTAAGTCGGCAGCAGCCCGATCACGAAGGTGCCGACGCCCATGATCGTCAGCGTCGCGACGAGGGTCGTCTTGCGTCCGATGCGGTCGCCAAAGTGCCCGAAAAACACCGCACCGAAAGGCCGTGCGAGATAGCCGACCGCAAAACTCCCGAACGCCGCAATGGTGCCGACCACCGGATCGAACGAGGGGAAGAACAGCTTGGCGAACACCAGTGCCGCAGCGGTGGCATAGAGAAAAAAGTCGTACCACTCGATGGCGGTCCCGACCACCGAAGCGACCAGCACACGGTTGACGGCCGAACGGCTGATAACCGGCGCGTTGCCGGATGAAACGGGCGATGTGTTCATGTCTCCTCCCTTCTCTGGGAATCTATGTTTTCAAGCTGCTGCGTGTCGGCGGCGCGGGTCCGCCGGCACGTTACGATAAATTCACTGTGCTCACCAGTGCAGTTCCATCGGGAACTGGTCGAGCGTTTCGACGCCGCCCGAGGTCAACCGCACGATACGTTCCGTGCGCAAACCGCCGACGTTCGGCACCGTGATGGTCGCCTTCAGGGTAAAGACCATGTTTTCCTGCAGCACGGTCCTGTTGCCCGGCCCGATCCACGGCGCTTCTTCTTCCGGGTCCATGCCGGTGCCGTGACCGGTGCCATGGCCGCGCGCTTCGCTCGAGTATTGCTCGTAGTTCGATTTCACCAGCGCCTGCTGGATCACCGCATTCAGTTCCATGGCCGCCATGCCGGGACGCGCGGCGGCAAGCCCCGCTTCGACCGCGCGCGCCGCTGCCGCGACGATTGCCATCTTCTCGGGATTCGCCGGACCGTAGGTGAAACCGCGTCCGCCATCGGCCACGTACCCACGATAACGCGCACCGATGTCGGTCATGATCAGGTCGCCCGGTTGCAGGATGCGGTCGGTGGGACGCGCCAGGTTATACGCCGAGCGCGGACCGGATTGCACCATCGAATCGAACGCGGTCCGGTCTGCTCCTCCCGCGAGCATCGCGCGGTCAGCGATTAGAGCGAGTTCACGCTCGGTGTAGGGACGGCGGTCGACGAGCGCATCGCGAATCGCGGCCATCGCCGAATCGGTCAAGGCGGCGGCTTTGCGCATCAGTGCGACTTCGGCGTCGCTCTTGATCGCCTTGATTTCGGCTAGCACCATCGTCGGTTCAAGTTTCAGTTCGCCGAGACCGGCGTTCAGGCGCTTCAACAGATCCGCAGGGATATAGGCGGCGCCGGCGAGGCCGACCGTGCCGCTGCGATGCCGCGCCGAAAATGCCTGCACCTGTTGCGTGACTTCACGCAGGCTGCGCACTTCGAAGGCGGTCACGCTCGTCGCGTAGTCGAAGCATTGATCCGACACGAACAGCACGGGGTCGCCGTCCACGGGCAGCAGCAGAATCGCGTTGGCGATGTCCGATACGCCGTCGAGCGGACGGAATTCGGTAAAGTAGCCGATGTTCGCGCCACGCCAGCAATCGCCGAAGGCAAGCAGGCCGACCAGCCCTGCCTTGTCGAGTGCGCTGCGGACCTTGGCGACGCGGCCGAGGAACTCGTCGGTGGTGATGCCTTCCGGCGGGATGTCTGTGGTACGAGTGTTCATTACTTCTTCGTCTCCTGTGTGGCTGCAGGATGCAGCCCGCCTCGATGCCCATGAAGGGAATTCGCCCCGCCTTGGAATGCAGGCCGTCCTCTGCATAGTAGAATCGATCGATATGCTTTTATAATGAAAAATAACTCATAATCTATATCGAGAAGGAATACGTGGAGATAATATCGTGACCGCAGCCATTCATTCGGACACCGGCGCAGGGGCCATCGCGACGAGCCGCTTCGACCCCACGCGTCTCAAGACACGTCAATTGGCCCTGATCGTTCAGCTCGATACCCATCGCTCGGTATTGCGGGCGGCGAATGCCGCGCACATGACGCAGCCCGGGGCGACCAAGTTGCTGCGTGAACTGGAAGAGACGATGGGTGTGGAGCTGTTCGAACGGCATCCGCGCGGTGTCGAGCCCACCTGGTACGGCGAGGTGCTGATCCGCCATGCACGCGCCGTGCTGGCGGAGTTGCGGCACGCGTACGACGAAGTGTCAGCGCTCAAAGCCGGCCTGACCGGGCAGGCGATGATCGGCACCGAGGTCACGGCAGCCACCAACCTCGTGCCGCAAGCGGTGGCGCTGCTCAAGAAGCGCTTCCCGCGGATTCGCGTCAACATCGAGATGGAGTTCAGCGAGGTGCTGGTGCAGCGTCTGCAGGAAGGCAAGCTGGATATGATCGTCGCGCGAATCCGCAATCCGGACGACCTTGCGGAGCTGCACTATGCGCCGCTCGCAGAAGCACAGCACGCGCTGTTCGCACGCGTTGGCCACCCGCTCATCAAGCGCAAGGCTCTCAGCTGGAACGAACTGGCGCCGCAAACGTGGATCTTGCCGCCAAAAGGCAACGTCATGCGCAATCAGTTCACGCAACTGTTTCTCGAACGGAAGCTCGCGTTGCCGACGGATGTGGTCGAGAGCTCGTCGCTGCCTGTCATCACGAGTCTGCTCCAGATAAGCGATATGATCGCGCCGCTTGCGCGCGAGCCGGTGCGGCCTTATTGCATTGCCGGTGCGCTCGAACCGCTACCGTTCGAACTCGATCTGAAGCTAGGACCGGCGGGCATCGTCACACGGCGCGGCGACAGGCTCTCGCCGGGCGCGCGGGCGATGCTGCAAGCGCTGCGCGAGGCCGCGGGATTCGACACCCAAGGCCCCGACGCCGACAGCGACTGACTTACCGCAACGGGACTCAGCGCGCGCCGTCCACCGCGACCCTTGCGCCGGGTTGTAGTAACCATTCATGAGCCGGCTCGTTATGTACGTGCCAGGCGCGGCGCGGACCGGCCATTACGTTCAGGTAGTAGAGGTCGTAGCCGTGCGCGGCGGCAACCGGGTGATAGCCGCGCGGCACCAGCACGACATGCTTGTCGTACGCCGCGAGCGTTTCGTCGAGACTGCGGTCGTCGGTATAGACGCGCTGAATCGCGAAGCCCTGCGGCGGCGAGACGCGGTGGTAATTGGTTTCCTGGAGATAGGTCTGCTGCTCGCCATTGTCGGTATCGTGCCGACGCGGCGGGTAGCTCGACCAGTTACCTGCGGGCGTCACCGATTCCACCACCAGCAAGCTCTCCCTGCTCGGTTTCCGGAAGGATGTGGCGCATGTGACGCAGATTGGCGCCAGCGCCACGGGTTTCCTGCCTTACCTCGTCAGGTGCAATGAAGCGCGGCGGCAGACCGCCCTTCGCGGGCGCGGAGCAGACGCCGAGTTCGACGTCGTCCGCGGCCACGATCGTGTAGCGCGTATGCGGTGGCACGTACATGGACCACGGCGCGCCATCGAACGGCGACATCCGAGCGCCGATCGCGCGGCTCGCGAGCCCTTCGCAACCGACTGTTGCGTGCCCCCTGACGAGCACGACCACGACTTCGCGATCGCCCGTCTCCTGTGTAACCGTGGCGCCAACCTTCAGGTCGAAAACATCGAAGCCGACGTATTTCCAGCCGGGGCTCGTCGGCGACGAAACCTGGTGGCGGGAGGCGATCGGCTTTCTGCTCACGCCTTCGCATTGAAATATGAAAGCACGCTCCGTCCCGTCGAGCTGGAAACGCATCTATGTCCTCGATGCGAAGAGCAGGCCTGTCGAGGTGTTCGACCGCGGCGAGTGGTCGCGCTGGATGACTGAGAACGAACTGATCTTCCGCCGCACGCTGCTGGACGAATCCGGCGTGACGGTCACGACCCGCTTCCGAGGTGTGTCCGAACCGAAAACCGGGGAGGTTTCGCTGTTCGTGACGCGCATCGCCGGAATGGAAGCGCGAGACAACAGGAGCTACGGAGCGCGTACGCTCGATGAGGCGCTGGAGCTGCATGAGCGCATCGTGCAGAAAATCCTCCGGATGCTGACCGCGCGGTGATCGCCACAGCGCGACGATTCTCCGCGAGACGCAAATGCCACAGAAGGCGCAAGGGCGTGTAGATTAGGATCTTGTTGCGACCCGCCACCGTGTCTTCGAATCGGTCGCCATCCGAGTCAGTCCTGAAGTTGCACAGGAGCCGGCATGAACACGAAGCACAGCAAGAAAGGTCATCTCGAAGCCGCGGCGTCACACCACGAGCAGGCCGCGCGACATCACCGCGAGGCGTCGCGGCATTTCGAGGACGGTCAAGACTTTGCCCACGCCGCACATCAGGCGATGATGGCCCATGGCCACACGTTGCATGCGATCGATCAGGCACACGACGCTGGCGCGCACAGCGCCAATACGCCATCAATAACGCCTCCATCGACCGGCTCAGGCGCAAGTGCCGCGGACGTGGCAAAACATCATGCGGCGGCCGTGGAGCTTCACACGCAGGCGGCGCAGCATATGCGCCACGCCGTCAAGCTCTTCGATCAGGATCGTAGCGCGGTCTCCCACGACGCACAGCTAGCGCTCTCCCTTGCACTGCGCGCTTTGTCCCATGGCAACGAAGCAGCCAGACTATTTGTCAAGCTCGCTGCCAGTGGTGCATCGTGAGTTAAGGCCGGTTGAATTCAAGCCAGTCACATCTTATTTGGTGGAGTATTCGGAGTGGTGCGGTATCCGCTTATACCGATTCTTGAGCGCACCGAAAGCTGAATCGCTTTCTGCACGGCATGCACGCCGTACAGCACCAGGCTGTCGCGCGGATCTACGGTCGTGGGCCTGCCGCAAAGATCCGCGCATTGATAGGTATGGCGCAATCCAGCGCGCCACTCGCGACTAGGCCTGTCGCTCCAGCAGGTCTGTTGCGAAAGACTTCGCATGCGCTAAGGCCTCTTGTGCGTCGAGGAATACACCGAGCTGATCCCAGTGCTCTTCGACCGCGTACGTTCCTTTCATACCGAGTGCCCTCTGAACGCGCAATTGCGCAGCGTACCTGCCGTCCTCCAATGGTCGAGCAGTCGCTATTACCTTGTGCGGAAGGTCGGATCTTTCTGGCTGAACCAACTCGACAGGACCGCCAGGTACGCCGATATCTTTCAACTCGTTCCTGACTTTGCAGTCCGGGCAGTAGAAGCACCACCCCTCGTCCTCGTGATTGGATCTGACCTGCCCGCGAGCCAGCACGGCGCGACATTCAACGTTTTCGCAGATGAACGGCATAGCAGTTTCCGGAGTTGTTCGAAAGAAATCCTAGCATGTCCGCCGAGGGCCAACCATCGGCATTATTGCCGTGCCTGAGGCGAAGGAAAACCCTCTAGCGCGACCCGGCGAGGCCGGGTTACGCGGCCGCAGCGTCACCGTAGTCAGGTATAGAACGCCGCCGATCGCCACAGTAGGCGATCCAGGTCAAGCCAACGGCCATCAGCGCCCAGAACGGGACCCGCTCGCCGTCGACGCCGGCCTCCTTGGTTTTGTCGAGCACCCGCTCATGGGAATGCCGTGCCGAACGAGAAGCCGTCGGACCGGCGCAGTCCTGGAATTTGCGCACCGTCTCAATGCCATTCTGGATGATGAGCAAGTGCAGCGCCCAAATGACTACTTGGCAGATCACCTCCAGACCGGAGTGGCCGAGCAAGCGTTGAAGGACGGTATGCCGGGCGATCGATCGATGGACCAGCGAGTCTGAACTGAATCTCCATTTCGACTTGCTCTGACATTCAGGACTGGCTGAGATCGACCCTCAACGGACGGTGGATCATGCGCTGCATAACCGGCAGCTTCCGGGTGTACAGCGGTCATTCACTCCTTCGAATTGCGTAGCAGGTCCTCTTCCATTGCGGGCACGCAAGTCCGTCGAAAACGACTATCCGTGAATGACCGCTTTCATAGCAACTCCGACCACAACTCGTTCGATGTACGCCGGAACAGACCTGTCCAGCACTCGTCACCTGTACTTTCGAGACGAAACAGCCATCGAAGCGACCTGCTGACTGGCGTCCTCCACGGCGTGGACACTTACGGGACCGCTTCGGTCACTGACACATTTTGTGCGCCGCACCCAAAGCGCGAGCAAAAAGTATCAGCGGCTTCCGCCTTTTGCAGTGGCTGGCCATTGGCCGCGACCACTACAGTTCTCCTCACCGTACGCCTGCTCTGCTCTCAATCGCAGCGCCCGTATGGCGTTGCCAAAGAACATTCCAAAAGCGGAGACGAGAGTGAAACCAATTCAATTGTTGACAGCTTGCGCGTTCCTAGGCGCAAGCCTTCCCATGCTAGCGACGGCACAGACCTGCAACGTTCCCGTGCTCAAGGTGCTTGCCCAGAAGAGCCTCGGCCTGACAGTCATGGAGAAGTCGCTGCCCGACTATGAAAAGCGCAGCGGCACCAAGATTGAAATCAACTACTTTGGTGAAAACGATCGTCGTTCGAAATCACGACTCGACGCGTCGACGGGCGCAGGTTCCTATCAGATCTATTACGTTGATGAGGCGAACGTCGCCGAGTTTGCATCAGCGGGCTGGGTCGTACCGCTGCTGAAGTACTACCCGAAAGACGCCGACTACGACGACTTCCTGCCGGGCCGGCGCGCGGTGGCAAGCTATAAGGGCGTCGCGTATTTCGCTCCGCTGATCGGCGGAGGCGATTTCCTGTTCTACCGTCGTGACCTTCTCGAGAAAGCGCATCTCCCAGTGCCGAAAACGCTCGACGAGCTCGTTGCGGACATCAAGAAGCTCAATGCGCCGCCTAACATGTACGGTTGGGTTGCACGCGGGCAACGCGGGTCGGGCATGAACGTGTGGCGCTGGGCGCCGTTCATGCTCGCCGAGGGCGGTACCTGGACCGACAAGAGCCAAGCTCCATCCTTCAATTCGCCGGGCGCGGTGAAGGCGACGCAACTGTATCGGGATCTCTTCAAATACGCGCCCCCGGGTTCGGCGACGTACGACTGGAGCAACGCGCTCGAAGCGTTCCGTTCCGGTAAGGTCGCGTTCATGATCGAATCGACGCCGTTCGCCGACTGGATGGAAGATCCGACCAAGTCTAGCGTGGCGGACAAGGTGGGATACGTCAGGCCGCCGGCACCGTTGCCGTCGGCTGCCTATGGTCATGGCCTGGCGATTTCTTCTGTCGGCGCCAAGGACGAATGCACGCGTCAGGCGGCAGGGAAGTTCATTGCCTGGGCGACGGGCAAGGATCAGGAGCAGGCCCGCCTTCGCGACAACGTCTTTAGCGACTACAACCGCTCGAGCACGATCAAGAGCGATTACTTCCAGAAGCACGTCAAGCCGCAGATTCTCGCTGGCCTGAACGATACCAACCCGGTGACAAAGGTCACGATCTGGTCAAGCCCGCAGTGGCCGGATATCGGCGACAACCTCGGTATCGCGCTGGAGGAGGTGTTCACGGGTACGCAGCCGGATGTTCAGGCAACGCTGAACGACGCCGTTCAGTACGCTCAGGACGCGATGGAACACAGCGCGAAGAAGTAACGCGCACGCCCCTTGCAGCACGCGTTGTACTGCGAGGGGCACCGCCGATCCAGTCGTGGTCTCACAGGAACACTGAATTCGCGGACTCTACGTTGTTGGAGAAGTCAATGTTCAATCGGGGTAAAACCAGCCTTCCGTTCGTATTTCTTGGCCCGCCTCTTGCCTTGATGGCGGTCCTCGGTCTAGTTCCCACTGTCGCGGCAATCAACCTCGCATTGAGAAATCGCGTGCTGCGCTATCCGGACAGCGAGTACGTCTGGCTGCGCAATTTCGCCCGGCTGTTCTCGGACAGACGGTTCCTCAATTCCATCGAAGTATCGGCGATCTGGGAAATCACCACGGTGGTCGGCGCGGTCGTGGTCGGCGTTCTGGTTGCGATCTATCTGTTCGAGCAGATGCATGGCCGGATGCGCAGCGTCATTTCGCTGTTGCTAATCGTGCCAGTGCTTCTACCGCGAGTCTCGGCGGCCTTCATCTGGAAGTTCATGTATTCGCCTCTCACCGGCATTCTCAGCTGGTTTCTTGGTCTGCTGGGAGTTGAGAACACGGCTTTTCTTTCCGATCCGCATCTCGCGCTGTACGCGGTGGCAGTCGTCGATATCTGGCAGTGGGGATTGTTCTTCGGGGTCGTCATATTGAAACTGCTTGAAACGCTGCCGCCCGAGCCGCTCGAAGCCGCCCGCCTCGACTATGCGCGCACCTGGCAGGTCTACGCGTATATCGCATTGCCGATGCTAAAGGTGCCGATCATGAGTCTGGTGTTCATCAAGATGGTCGAGTCGCTGCGCTCGTTCGATCTGGTCTACGTGATGACCAAGGGCGGCCCCGGGATCACGACTGAAACCCTCGACATGTACGCGTATTCGCAAGGCATCGGGTTGTCCGGAAAGGTCTCGTATGCCTCGAGTATGGCCGTGCTGATGATGGTCGCGACCACGCTGATTTTCACCTTCATCTGGAAGCGGGTGAACAAATGGGAAGACTGATTTCGCGAAGCACCAGTTGGTCGCTCGGCGCGGTGCTCGCCATAGTGGCCGTGTTTCCGATCTTCTGGGCGTTTCTCAATTCGTTGAAAAACCTGCTCGACATCGTTACGCCGACGCCGCGCTTCTTTTTTTCGCCGACACTCGACAACTACCGGCAGGTTGTATCGAGCCCCGAGGTACTCATCGGACTCGCCAACAGCCTTTCTATCGTCGGTTCTGCTGTCGTGTTGGGCGCGCTACTCGGCGTACCTGCGGCCTATGTCATCGCACGCTATCACCTGCCGGGCAAGCGCGACATTCAGTTCTTTCTGTTGTCGCTGCGGTTTCTGCCGCCGGTCGCAATCGCCGTCCCGTTGATCGCGATCTGGGTCGATGTTGGGCTGTATGACACGAAGCTGTCGATGGTGGTGACCTATCTGCTGGTCACGCTGTCGACCATCACATGGTTGTCCATTCCGGTATTTCGGCGCTTGCCGCGTGAGGTCGAAGAAGCCGCCACCTTGGACGGTTACGGCCCGTACGGGGTGTTCTGGCGCATTGCATTGCCGATCAGCGCAACCACGCTGATGGGTGGCATCGTGTTCAGCTTCGTACTGGTCTGGAATGAACTGATGATCGCACTCGCCTTGACGTCGTCGAGAAGCGCGACGCTGCCGGTCGTTGCCTCCGCGTTCACTTCGCTCGGGCAGGAGGTGCCGTGGGGCGTGATCAATGCTTCCACCGTCCTGCTCGCGCTTCCTCCGATCATTTTCGTCGGCGTCCTGAGCCGGCTGTTGAATTCAATGCTCAAAGGCAAGTAAGGAGATAGTTTTGAAAGCCCTCGTACTCGAAGAAGCGCGCCAACTCGCGCTGCGCGATATCGACCTGCCGCTCGAAGTCGGTCCTCGCGACGTCAAGATCAAGATTCATACGGTTGGCGTTTGCGGTAGTGACGTCCATTACTACACGCACGGACGCATCGGACCGTTCAAGGTCGAAGCACCGATGGTGCTTGGTCACGAAGCGTCCGGAACGGTGGTCGAAACTGGCAGCGAGGTCACGCATCTGCGTATGGGCGACCGCGTTTGCATGGAGCCGGGCATTCCGCAATTCGACTCGCCGGCGACGATGCGCGGCCTGTACAACCTGGACCCTGCGGTGCGCTTCTGGGCAACGCCGCCCATCCACGGTTGCCTGACGCCTTATGTCGTGCATCCGGCGGCATTCACCTTCCGGCTTCCCGACAATGTGTCCTTCGCGGAGGGCGCGATCGTCGAGCCACTGTCGATCGGGCTACAGGCCGCCAAGAAGGCTGCGATGAAACCCGGAGATGTCGCGGTCGTCATCGGCGCGGGGACGATCGGCGCGATGACGGCCCTGGCCGCACTGGCAGGCGGCACGTCGCGCGTCATTCTGGCAGATGTGATCAAGGAAAAACTGGCTCTCTTCGCCGACAATCCCGCAGTTACGACAGTTAATGTGCAGGAGCAACGGTTGGCCGATGTTGTTCGGGAAGTCACCGCGGGCTGGGGTGCCGACGTCGTGTTCGAAGCGAGTGGCAACGCGATGGTCTACGATGACCTGTTTGATCTCCTTTGCCCGGGTGGCTGTGCGGTCCTTGTTGGGATGCCGGTCGACCGCGTGCCGCTCGACGTCGTTGCCATGCAGGCGAAGGAAGCGCGCCTCGAATCGGTGTTCCGCTACGCGAATGTGTTCCCGCGCGCGCTGGCGCTGATCAGCTCAGGAATGATTGATGTGAAGCCGTTCATCTCGCGCAAGTTCGCGTTCGCCGACGGCCTCAGGGCGTTCGAAGAGGCGGCAGCAGGGCGCCCGAATGATGTCAAGATCCAGATCGAGATGGACTGAGCCATGGCCAAAATCGTCTGCAGAGGCCTCACGAAGCGTTACGACGGCGGGCCGCCGGTGCTGCATCCACTCGATATGGAAATCGACGACGGTGAGTTCGTCGTGTTGCTCGGGCCATCCGGATGTGGCAAATCCACGATGCTTCGCATGATTGCGGGTCTCGAAGGTATCACGGGCGGGGACCTTGCGATCGGTGACACCGTCGTGAACGACTTGCCGGCGCGCGAGCGTAACGTCGCGATGGTGTTCCAGAACTACGCCCTGTATCCGCACATGACAGTGTATGACAACGTCGCGTTTGGCTTGCGCCGGCTGAAGGTGCGGGCTGCAGAAATCGACCGTCGCGTGCGAGAAGTCGCTGCGATGCTGAACCTCGACGGGTTGCTCGATCGCAAACCGCGAGCAATGTCGGGCGGCCAGCAGCAGCGCGCTGCGATCGCTCGGGCAATGATCAAGACACCCGAGGTATTCCTCTTCGATGAGCCGCTGTCCAACCTCGACGCGAAACTGCGAGCCCAATTACGAGGCGACATCAAGCGGCTACACAAGCGCCTGAAGACCACGACGGTGTATGTGACGCACGACCAGCTCGAGGCCATGACGCTCGCCGACCGTGTGATCCTGATGCGGGGCGGGCGGATTGAGCAGGCCGGCACGCCATCTGATCTGTACCATTTCCCGGATACGCTGTTCGCCGCAGGGTTCATCGGCACACCCGCCACGAATCTCATATCCGGGACGGCCGAGCGAACAGGTGAAACGTGCTTCGTCCAGGTGCAGGGCCAGCGCTGGGCTCTTGTCGGGCCGCGTTTCGCAGGGCTGCAGCACCGCCAGGCGGTGAAACTGGCGATCCGGCCGAACTATCTGAAGGTGGCGTCCGCAGACGATGAGTTCGGCTCGCTAAGGCTTCGCGGCAAGGTGGAGCTGATCGAACTGCTGGGCGCGGAGGCGCTTGTCACGTTCGAATTCGCCGGCGAACGCCTGGCCGCGCTGGTGCCAGCGGGTGACCTACCCGAACTGGATAGCGTGGTAACGTTTCAGTTCAAAGTAGCCGACCTGCACGTTTTCGATGCCCAGACGGAGCAAAACGTCTCATTGCCTGTTCCTCAGAGCATCAGAACAACGCTCGCCGGTCCGCCACATCAAGAATTGGGTGTACAGGGAGCGGCTTAGCATTAACAAAAGAAGTCGCGGCGTCGAGACGGCCGAGGAGGAGAAGCGGTATGAATCCGGACCTGGAGTTGGTGCACACGCGACGGGACGAGTCGTTTCGTGCCTGGGCGCACGACTATCCGCATACGGTAGCGAAATGGCACTTTCATCCGGAGTATGAGATTCACGTCATCCGGGCGTCGACCGGCAAGTTTTTTGTCGGCGATTTCATCGGTGACTTCGCGCCAGGTAACTTGGTGATCACCGGGCCGAATTTACCGCACAACTGGATCAGCGAAGTCGGCGAGCGCGAAACCGTGCCGTCACGCGACGTGGTTCTCCAGTTTTCGCGTGACGCGGTCGAACGCATGGTGGCCGCGTTCACCGAATTGCACTTGATCGTCGGCCTGGTCGACGATGCAGCGCGCGGGATACAGTTTCCGGATGCGGTGGGCCTGGCCATTGCACCAATGATGCTGGAGCTTGCTGTTTCACACGGTTGTCGCCGCGTCGAATTGTTGATGTCGATCTTCGACAGGTTGTCGTCGTGCACCGAGCGCACCTTGCTGGCGGGACCCGCATACGATGTCAACGCGCATCGCTACATGCAGTCCACGATCAATCAGGTGCTCTCGTACATTCAGCAGAACCTCCCGGGCACATTGCGCGAAGCTGATGTCGCTGAGCTTGCCGGCATGAGCGTGAGCACGTTCACACGCTTTTTCCGACGACATACAGGGTGTACGTTTGTGCAGTACCAGAACCGGCTCCGGATCAACGAAGCGTGTGAACTGCTGATGTGTTCGACGCTTAGCGTGACGGAGATCTGCTATCGCGTTGGCTTTAACAATCTGTCGAACTTCAATCGTCAATTCCTTTCAACGAAGGCGATGCCGCCATCGAAGTTTCGCGCGCTGCATCAGCTTAACGAACACATGATTGCGGCTTGACGTTTTGCTTCGGCAAGACGAGCCGGCCGCAAGAACCAGGACGACACTCTTGACTTTCCTTGGAATCGACCTTGGGACCTCCGAGGTAAAAGCGCTACTCACAGACGACGAATCGCACACGATCGCCACCGGCAGTGCACGACTTGAAGTCGAGAATATTCACCCCCACTGGTCCGAACAGAGCCCGCAGGCGTGGTGGCACGCCACACTTGATGCAATCGCGCAGGTGCGGGCGTCCGATCCCGCTGGCTTTTCGGCGCTACGCGGAATTGGGTTATCTGGACAGATGCATGGCGCGACCCTGCTTGATCGCGCCGGTCAGGTGTTACGCCCGGCGATCCTGTGGAACGACACCCGGGCGTTTGCCGAATGTGTGGAGCTCGAAGCGCTGGTTCCAGAGTCGCGCTCGATTACCGGCAACCTTGCGATGCCGGGTTTCACCGCGCCGAAACTGCTCTGGCTGTCTAAATACGAACCGGCCGTGTTCCGCGCAGCGCACAAGATCCTGTTGCCGAAGGACTACGTGGCGTGGCGCTTAACTGGCGAGTTCGTCTCCGAGATGTCCGATGCGTCGGGCACACTGTGGCTCGACGTCGCGAAGCGTGACTGGTCGGACAGGATGCTCTCCGCGACCGGCCTTTCGCGTGATCACATGCCCAGGCTGGTAGAAGGCAGCGAGGCTGCGGCACAGTTAAACGATACATTGCGGCGCGAATGGGGCATTGCTAGCCCAGTGCTCCTTTGCGGCGGTGCGGGTGATAACGCAGCCAGCGCGATCGGCATGGGCGTCGCCGACGCCGGTAGCGCGTTCCTGTCATTGGGCACGTCTGGCGTGCTGTTTGCCGGAACTGACCGGTTTGCGCCGAATCCCGCGCAGGCGGTGCACGCGTTCTGCCATTGCTTGCCGGACCGCTGGCATCAGATGAGCGTCATCCTGTCGGCGGCTTCAAGTCTCGCGTGGCTGTCCGACGTGCTTAAGAAGGACGTCGCCGAGCTTGCCGGCTTGGCCGAGAAGGCCGACGCGCGGGGCGCACCGCTGTTCCTGCCGTACCTGAGCGGTGAGCGTACGCCTCACAATGACGCGAATGCAAAGGGTGTGTTCTGGGGGCTAACCGGCGCTCACGGTGAGGCCGACCTTGCGTACAGCGTGATGGAAGGCGTGGCTTTCGCGATGGCCGACGGTTACGCAGCGCTACAAGGTGCCGGGACGGCGCTGGGCACGGCGTCTTTCATTGGAGGCGGCTCGCGTAGCCGTTTCTGGGCGAAGCTTTGTGCAACAGCCACTGGCGTTGCAATGCGCCGCCATCATGGCGGAGATGTCGGCGCCGCTTTAGGCGCTGCACGGCTTGCGCGGTTGGCCGTCACGAAGGAGAACGTCAAGCAGGTGTGTACGTCTCCGGCAACGATCGAGGTATGCGAACCCGACGCAGGGCACCGGACCGTGACCCGGGACCGGCTCGCGCGATATCGCAGAATATACGCGGCGCTTAAAGACGAATTTTCCAGATAGATGTTCATCCAGATCCGTGTATCTCGGAGTTCCGGATTGAGATTGCTTATATCTTTGCCAGCCTTCCCGTCGCGCCGTTGCTTCTTTCTGTGTCCATGGCCAAGATTGCTGGCGAGGGTGCGCGAGGCGTCGTGAGAATCGCGGCGTTCGATCCCAACTTGCCTGTGGGCGATCAAGTATGGACAAGCGTTGCACCTGACTGTGGACGGTTGCGGCCAGGCAGTACGCGGCCATCTGGACGACCTCGGTCCGACGATACTCACAGTTGATAGCGGACGCTCACAGACGCCCACTTCCTTGTCCGGCTTTCAGACCAGGCTGATGACCTGCCTGCAGTCACGCCCCAACGAATGACCGCTGTCTGGGTTGACGCAGACGTTCAAACGTCCGCTCCACTCTGTGGATGAACGACCGAAACTGGCCGCGCTGCGTCAGTCCGGTCTTCGAACTCATCGGTCGAAATCGGTCACTGGAATTCAGCGGCCCAGAAGCGGCCAGTCGGCAGTGCGTACTCCCGACCCGCAACGGACCTTCGCCCGGCCTGATAACGGCCATTCGATGGCCATGTATGATGCCTTGCAACACCCCATCGTAGGAGTTTGGCAATGGTAGATGCAGTGAACCCGATGGAAGTTTGGGCGCCGTTCGGCACCTTCTCTATGGCGGTCATTCAAGGCGATGGCCGTATCGCTCACCTGAAGGGCCAAGTGTCGCTCGATCGACATGGACAAATCGTCGGGCAAGGGGACATCCGCGCGCAGGTAAGGCAGGTTCTGGAGAATATTCGCAGCGTCCTAGCGTCGATTGGTGGACAGATGGCGGATGTGGTTTCGATGGTTCACTATGCAACGGACATTGAGGCCTTTATGGCCACCGGCGACATTCGCCAAGAGTTTTTTGGTGCGCCGTATCCTGTCACGACGACCGTCCAGGTCCAACGTCTATACCGGCCTGAACTGCTAATCGAGATCGCGGCGATCGCCGAAATTCCCCGCTCGCGGTTTCGCCATCCTGGGCCGGGCAACCAGGCACTACGTGAGCGATTTCCTCGCACGACCAGGCTTGGCCGGCTAGCGCCCGACGACCAAGCGCGGTGATCGCCGCAGGCACGGCCTCCCATACAAAGGGCATAAGGCGACCCGAAGCCGTCATTCTCCGTAACGGCAGGAGGCGACTGCTTTGGGGGCAGAAGCTGCCAATGGGTTGGGTTACAGTAGGCGTTGTATATCCACATAGCAACCACAGGAGTGCGTATGAGCGAAACACCGCGAGTCTTCGTTGCTTCGTCTGCGGAGGCATTGCCAGTAGCGGAGGCGGTGAACATTCGCCTCGAACACGACGCTAAAGTAAAGCAATGGGACAACGCGTTTGAACTGTCATCTCTAACGTTGCCATCCCTGTTGGAAAGAGCCAAAAACACGGACTTCGCCGTCTTTGTGTTTCACAAGGACGACAAAACCATCATTCGCGGCAACACGTACAGTGCAGTCCGCGATAACGTGTTGTTTGAGCTCGGCCTCTTCATAGGGAGTCTCGGGATTGACCGATGCTTCGTCTTGGTTCCGAAGTCTGTAGAAGGCGACTTTCGATTGCCCACCGACCTGGCAGGCCTAACGGTCGCTTCGTATGACGATACGGTGGAAGACATGGTAGATGCCGTCGCAACCAGCTGTGCAAAGATCAAACAGGCCGTCCGGAAGATCCAGGCAAGCACCAGCCAAGCTCCAGTCCCGACTACCGCAGAAACGGCATCGGCCAGCGCGACGGAGCTTAAAACGGTGCAATCCGAACTGTGGCGAACGCGACTCGATCTGCAAAGGTCAGTCGAGCAACAAGCGCGAATGCAAGAGGGCATCGCAACCCATTTCTTCTCGATCGCTAAGCCGGCAACTGAGAAGGAGATCGCCAATTGGGAAGAGGGTGCCAAAGGCAGCTACTCCGATGTGCCGAAGCTGAGTCAACGCAATACCTTCTTCGTTGATCGGGACGTGATTGTTCCGGCGCTTTACGGTGCGCACTCAATATCGGTGATTGTCGCGGATGGTGTGAAGGTCTTTGGACTCGGTGAATGGAGTCACAACTCCATCTATTTCATGGATGGCTTCAGAAAGCTTGGTTCGTGACTCGTTGGCGTCTGACCTGAACTGTCCATCGAGCGGACGCGTTTCAGCGGGCTTCGACCGCTTCCAACCACCGCTCACGATGTCGGGCACCCGGATTGCTGCGGTCGCTCATCACACCAACTTAGAAAGTTATCAAATGACCGCACTTGGCCGACCTCTGACTGACGGCGATCGGCGGCACGCGACCCATTTGCGTCATTGCGGTCACCGCGCTAGCAACGTCGGTTCCCAACGCCTAATAGGTCGTTGAAGTTCTGTCGAAAGCTAGCGCTGTCGATGTACCAGTGCGGGCCGTAACTCCGGCTCGTGGTCGCAGATAATATTTCTGATGTAGATCTCGATCTTTTCTAGCGCTTGGCCGCAGAGTGCCCGCAGGTCGGTGTCGAAGTAGTACAGCGCCATGATGGCGCGAAGCTTTGTGTTGGCGACGAACTTCCCTTTGATGGGGGCGTTCTTGTGCTGGAAAGGCAGGCAAAAGCGCTGAACCTGTAATAACCAACGGTTTGAAGGATGCCGAACGGGTCCGACTTCTCGTCTTGTGTGACAACGAAGCCCCGACTCAGAATCCGCGCTGCCGCCAAAATCAAACCGCAAATACCAAATCGACTACGCGAAGGCGCTCTACAAGGAGCGCAACCTTGTCGATAGGTTCTGCACAAAACAAAACAGCTCCGCCGGGTCGCAACAAGATATGAAAAGCTCCTCGCCAATTACAGAGGCTTCGTCATCCTCGCCTCAATCGCAATTCTGCTCGAATAATTCGTCACTACGGCCTAGAAACGCCTCAATTACGTTACGTGCCTGAATCTGCGTATGTTTCCGATCCGCGGCGCATGGCGGCGAATTGCCGGTCCAGCAGCTCCAGCGCCAGCCGCGCGGCTGGCGAGGCGGTGCGGTTCGCCAGCCTGACGATCTGCAGGACCGCACTCGGCGGCACCCGCAGAATTTCCGGCAAAGCAAGCCGGACCGCCAACCCCGCCGCCATTTCTATCCGCAGCAGCTCGGGTGAAGCCAGCCAGATCATGTCGGTCTCCAGCATCATCTGCTTCAAAATATAGTAATTCTCACATTGCACGGTTGGACTTAAGGGAAAATGCTGCTCCGCCTTGCCGCCTCGCCGGAATCCCACGGAGCCAACGGGAAATGGCAGAAAATCTTCGGAGGTCAGCTCGCTCCGTCCGGCCAAAGGATGCCCCGCTCTGATATAGGCCCCCACGGTAATCGTCCCGATGCTGCGTACGCTAAGCATGTCCGGCAACGGCACCTGCCCTTCCGCGAACAGGCAGAATTCCAGCTGGCCCGCCAGCAGCGCCGCCACCAGGTCCGGCGCGGGGCGCACCACGCTTTGCACATGCAGCCGGGGCTTGGCGCGCGCCAAAGCAGGTAGCAGGTCGGGAAGCAGGATCGCCGCCGGCAGCGGCCCCATGCCAAAGCAAAGCTGGCCGGTCTCAGCCGTGCCCAGCTGGCGCAGGTTATGGTCAAATCCGCCCGCCGCCAGCAGCAGGCGCCGGGCCTCCTCCAACACTGCCTCTCCCAGAATGGTGATCGACATGCCAACCCGGGTACGGTCGAAAATTTTCAGCCCATAGGCCGCTTCCAGCCCGGCGATGGAGCGGCTCAGCGCCGGCTGGGTCAGCCCCAGCGCCTCCGCTGCGCGCGAAAGATTTTTGGCTTCAGCCACCGCGACGAGATGGCGCAACTGGCGCAACTCAACATCCATGAGTCGGAGTTATCCTAAATATACGTGGAATGAATTTTACTTATGGTGCCATTGTATCCATAGTTTCGGCACAGGAGGAACGAATCATGGATTACGGACGGTATTTGCTGCCTGCCTTTGCGCTGCTGCTTGGCATCGAGATCATCTGCGGCCGGCATAAGAAGATCTATTCGCGCGAGGATTGGCTGATCAATGTCATTACATTCGGCGCCGGCTTCATGCTGCGCCCGCTGGTGGCGATTCTTATCGGCTCGGTGGCGACCTTCGCATTGCCGGCTGAAAAGGGCGCGCTGGGCCATGTCAGTTTCGGGCTGGGTCTCGCGGGGGTGATCTTGGTGGCGGATTTCTGCTTCTACTGGGTGCATCGCTGGGCGCATGCAGCACGGCGTTGGCGGCACCCTTGGCTATGGCAGATCCACCGCACGCATCATTCCGGCAAATATTTGAATGTGGGGGTTATTTTTCGCATCCATCCGTTCTGGTGGTTCCTGCTGCCGACGAGCTGGGTGTACGGCTTTGCCGTTTATCTGGGGCTGGAGAAGGAGGTTGCCGTGGCGTCGCTGATCCTGGGCACCTGGAACGTTTTTACCCACAGCAACTTCCGCTGGGACGATAAGGTTCGCCGCATGCCGGTTCTGGGCCGGGTGTTCTGGGCGCTGGAACATGTGGTCGTGTCGCCCGGCATCCATCACACCCATCATGGTTTCGGCAAGGATGGCGCCAATTACCGCAATTTCGCGGTGATGATCTCGTTCTACGACTTGATTTTCGGCACTTTGCTCATTCCCGCGGGCCGGCCTGCGCATTACGGGCTGCCCGGCGAACAGGCGCACTGGCCCCAGCAGCTGCTGTCCCCCATCCTGGTCGAGCGCAAGGCGGGGCAAACTGCGCCCGGGGAATAGCGTGTGGGCTAGGCCGTAGTGACGAATTCCGTTTTGGGAGGATTGAACAAAACCGCTACGCGGTAATCGTTTAGAAACGCCATACGTTCACGCCGCGATTCCTTCCGCCTGTCGGCCAGAGCAGTCATTTAACGTTGTGATAACCGGCGCCGCCGTCTAGCGTGTTGATCGCGTTGTTAGGCACTGGGCCGGTGGCCGACGGCCGCTTCCCGGGTGTAGCCGACGTCCCAATGTCCGAGCGCCGGTGCAGGCGAATGACGCTTCATGGCCGACATGTGCCTGAGGCCGACAGGCAGCAGGCGACCCTCAAGCGACATTCGATTTTCTCGATAACGGACACTCGAAAGAGGCTCAATCCCATACCTCACGAGTCCGCTCGATCGAAGGGTTAGGCCTCGGGTTGGTGGCAAACCGCTTCGATGTTGTGCCCGTCCGGACCAATGACAAAAGCCGCATAGTAGTTCGCGTGGTAGTGCGGGCGCAAACCAGGCGCACCATTATCTTTGCCACCCGCTTCCAGAGCCGCGCGATAGAAAGCGTCCACTTGCTGGCGATTCTCCGCCATGAAGGCCAGATGAAGTTGCGCCGGCTTCTCCTCGGTTTGGTACAGGCACAATGAAGTCTTATCTCCCGGCGGGCTAAGCTCGACACCGTACGTCGGCGGCCCCTCCGAGACAACAGCTACGCCGAGCGGTTCGAGTGCCTTGAGGAAGAACGCTTTGCTCGCTGCATAGTCACTGACTCCGAATTTGACGTGATCGAACATGAGTTCTCCCGCAGAGTGTGGGCCAATTATCGCGGATCTATACGGCCTCGTCGATCGGCCGAAATTGGCTGAGTGATGCCTCATGCGGATCGCATATCGTGTTCGACCTTGGACGGCGGCGATCGGCAGCACGCGACCCCATCCGGACATTCGAAGTAACTCAACGAACGACTCTGGTCGGCCCAAAACCGGACGCTCGGTTCTAACGACAGCCCGACGCGGCACGCTCTGTCGCGCTGGCAACACAGCAATTTTTTCGGGCCACTGCCTATCCATCTCTGCCGGCCTATAGACCGGGAAAATGCGGCAGATGATTGCCCACAGCGAACGAAAGCAACCACGGAGTGGCCGTAGATATCGGATCGCACCCGCATCGGTCAGATAGTCACACTTCGAACTGCGCGGTTTCAGGCAACGCGCTGACTATGGCCGCTATACCGCCATCACCGATACTGCCTTGGTGACCAGATAACCTTCCATGGCTTCCGGGCCGCCTTCTGAACCGTAGCCCGAATCCTTCACGCCGCCGAACGGCATTTCTGCCGAAGGCGTGGCCGGCTGGTTGATCCACAGCATGCCGACTTCCATCTGCTGCGACAGCAGATGCACGTTGCCGAACGACTTCGTAAACGCATAGCCCGCGAGGCCGAACGGCAGACGGTTGGCTTCGGCGATCGCTTCTTCGAGCTTGTCGAAGCCGCGAATCGCGGCGATCGGGCCGAACGGTTCGTTGTTGAACACATCGGCTTCGAGTGACACGTCGGTCAGCACGGTCGGCGCGAAGAAGTTGGCTTCCGAGCCCACCCGTTCGCCGCCCGTCGCGACCTTGGCGCCGGTCTTGCGCGCGTCGTCGAGCACTTTGCTCATCGCGCTGAGGCGGCGCGCGTTGGCAAGCGGCCCGAGCGTCGTGACCTTCCGCGAGACCGTGGCCCAGCTTGAGGCTTTCGGCGTGCTTGACCAGCGCCGCGGCGAATTCTTCGCGGATGCTGTTGTGCACCAGGAAGCGGGTCGGCGAGATGCAGACCTGGCCTGCGTTGCGGAACTTCGCGCCGCCGGCCGCCTTGACGGCGAGCGCGACGTCGGCGTCTTTAGCGACGATGACCGGCGCGTGGCCGCCGAGCTCCATCGTCGCGCGCTTCATGTGCGCGCCGGCCAGCGTCGCGAGCTGCTTGCCGACCGGCGTCGAGCCCGTGAACGTGACCTTGCGGATCACCGGATGCGGAATCAGGTAGCTGGAAATCTCAGCCGGGTCGCCGAACACGAGGCCGACCGTACCGGCCGGCACGCCGGCCTCGACGAAGGCTTGCAGCAGCGCCGCCGGCGACGCCGGGTTTCTTCCGGCGCCTTGACGAGGAACGAACAGCCGCTCGCGAGCGCCGCGCTCAGCTTGCGCACGATCTGGTTGACCGGGAAATTCCACGGCGTGAACGCCGCGACCGGGCCGATCGGCTCCTTGAGCACCAGCTGCTGCGCGGCGAGGTTGCGCGACGGCACGATCCGGCCATACACGCGGCGGCCTTCGTCGGCGAACCATTCGATGATGTCCGCGGCGGCCAGCACTTCGCCGCGCGCTTCGGCGAACGGCTTGCCCTGTTCCTGCGTCATCAGGCGGCCGATGTCCGCGGCGCGCTCACGCACGAGGGCGGCGGCACGGCGCATGACGGTTGCGCGCTCGTTGGCCGGCACCTTGCGCCAGGCTTCGAAGCCGCGCTGCGCGGCTTCGAGCGCGCGGTCCAGATCGGCGATGCCGGCGTGGGCCACCTTGCCGATGGCCTGGCCGGTGGCCGGGTTGACGACGTCGAGCGTCTTGCCGCTGGCGGCGTCGCACCATTCGCCGTTGATCAGAAGACGGGTATCGTTATAGCTCAGGGTGGCCATGCTGGGTTCCTGTAGGTGGCAAAACAATAGACCGCCATTCGCGCGCAAGCGGCGTCGATCGGTCTGCCGAAAAAGACGAGTTGATCCACGTACGCGCTCATGCGCCGCCCGCGACGGGCGCGCTGCGCCGTTTCTGGAGCCCGTATGGGCAATCAAGGCGACTGCATGCCCAGGTCCATAATTCGTCGCCCTTTGCCTGATGGATCAAGTCTCGCGTAGAGTCAGTTCGACATGCTTGAGGCGCCGTATGATTCGCTCGACGAACTCCAACGTCACGTGCGGCAAAGCGCGCTGATTCGGGACGATGATGCCGACAGTGAGCGCGTTCGCGTTTGCATCGTCGAGCGGACGCCAAACCACGTCGCCGCGCGACAGTTCGTCGAGGAAAGCCAGTTTGGAAAAAAACGAAATGCCCCGGCCGGACGCGATCAGCCGCTTGAGGAGTGTCGTCGAGTTGCAGGTCACGCTGGGTTGCAACGTTTCCCAGTACTCGGGGAAGTCGGTCGTGACAACGCCCTGGATCGGCGAGCGGCCTTCGAGTCGTAAAAACGCATGGTTGCGGCACTCGTCGAAGCTGATGCGCTCCTTCTTCGCGAGCGGATGCGAAGACGCCATCACCACGCCCGGCGGTAGCGGCACTTCCGCCACAACATCGAGGCCCGCGGGCAGCTTGGTGATGTACGAAATGCCGATGTCGTACTCGCCGCTCACGAGCCGCGGCGGCACATCGTGCGGAGGCACCGCAACGATCGAATAGGTCACGGCCGGATAGACGTCCGAGAATTCCTCGACCGTGGCTGGCAGAAAGTCCACGAACAGCGAGTCCATCGCCGCGACCGACACGTGCCCCTTGCGTTCGCCCTTCAGGTCGTCGAGTTCGCTGCGCATCAGATGGAAATCGTTCAGCGTCGCGCGAATGTGCTGTAGCACGCGTTCGCCGGCCGCGTTGAGGCGAATGCCGTTCGGCAGCCGATCGAACAGTTCAGTTCCCATCTCGGCTTCGAGCTTGAGGATTTGCCGGTTCACCGCGCTGGACGCGACATAGAGGTTCTGTGCCGCCTTGCGGATCGAACTGCACCGCGCCACTTCGACAAAATATTTCAGGACATTCGCATGCATCGTTTTTTCTCAATTCGTGGCCCGCACCGGCCACGCCGCGACCTCGGGATGATCGCAGGCTACCCTACCGACTTCGCACGCGCCACCCGGTGAACCGAGTGCGCTCACCCGGGTGTCGAAGAACTCACGGTTCACGGCGGCGAACGACGCCTCCGCAGGCGGGAGTTCTTCGTCGTGAAAGATGGCCTCGGTCGGGCACACCGACACGCACACCCCGCAATTGATACATTCCTCGGGATGAATGTAGAGCGTGCGCTCGCCTTCGTAGATGCAGTCGACCGGGCAGCATTTCACGCATGCGCCGTCTTTCACGTCGATGCAGGGCGAGGTGATGACGTAGGCCATCAGCTTCCGCTCCAGCAAGGCTTGCGCTTTTCCTGGAAGGCGCGCACGCCTTCGTGCGCGTCCTCGGATTGAAGCGCGGCAACCAGCGCGGGCAGCCGCAGCGCCTGCGCTTCCGCCGCTGACAGCGTGGAGGTGCGCCTGACCACCTGCTTGATTGCCTGCAACGACAGCGGCGCGCATGCAAGCACGGCTTCGACCCATCGCTGGACAGCGGCATCGAGTTCGGCGCGCGGCACGACCTCGTTGACGAGGCCCATGTCGAGCCCCTCGCGTGCGGAGACCCGCCGGCCGGTCAAAAGCATCGCCATCGCCTGACGGTATGGAATCTGACGTTGCAGCAGTGTCATGCCGCCGTCGAGTGGCATGCGGCCGACAAGCGCCTCGGGCAAGCCGAAACTCGCCTTGTCGCACGCAATCACGAGATCGCACCCCAGCACCATTTCGAAGCCGCCGCCGAGCGCATAGCCGTTGACACGCGCGATCACCGGCACGTTCAGGGTCTCGCGCAGCGCGATGCCACCGAACCCGCCGGGACGCGGCGCGGCCCAGTATTCAAGGCCGCTCGTCGACGGATTCTTCAGGTCCGCGCCGACACAGAACGCCCGCTCGCCCTCGCCGGTCAGAACCACGACGCGCACGTCGCGGCTATGCTCCAGCTCGGTCCAGATGCGTTGCAGTTCGGCTTCGGTCGCGAGGTCGACGGCGTTGAGCGCCTCCGGCCGCACGAGCGTCACGGTGGCAACATGCTGATCGATCACAAGACGGACGCTCATGCCGCCTCCGTGGCGACGCCGCCGCGCAATTGCTGAAGCACTTCCTCGGTGTGCTGTCCGAGCTTCGGCGGGGCGCGCAGCAAGCCAACCGGCGCGAGCGACAACTCGATCGGACTGCCGATGAAACGCACGGGCTGCCCTTCGCCTTCGCCTTCGATGATCAACTGGTTGTGCAGCGTCTGCGGATCGACGAGCGCTTCGCGCAGATCGCGCACCGGCGCGCATAACAGATCCTGCTCTTCGAGCCGCGCCAGCCAGAAGCTCCGCGTGCCGCTCGCGAAGCGATCGCGGAAGATGCCCTGCAGCACCGCCTTGTGGGCGAACTGCTGTTCGAGGTTGCAAAAGCGCGGATCGGTGGACAGGTCGTCGATTTGCAGCGCTGCGCAGATGTCGCGCAACGGGTTCGCCTTGAAGGCGCCGACCAGAACGAGCGCACCGTCCTGCGTATCGAACACGCCTGAGAGCGGCATCGCGGCCCAGTTCACTTCCGAGTCGGCCATCATGATCATCGCGGCTTCCTGCATCTGCATCGCGAGCATCGAGTTGTAAAGCGAGACGTTGACCTTTTGCCCTTCGCCGGTGCGCTCGCGATGCAGCAACGCGAACAGAATGCCCTGCACCATGTGCATGCCGGCCGAATAGTCGGCGAGCGCCGTCGGGTACACGGAGATGGGCAGCGAGTCGTCGGCGCGACGCGCCATCACGCCGCTCATCGCCTGCGCGAGCACGTCCTGTCCACCCTTGTGCGCATACGGGCCGGTTTCTCCGAAGCCCGAGCCCGCCGCGTAGATGATCCGCGAATTGAGGCGGCGGCAATCTTCATAGCCGATACCCATGCGGTCCATGACGCCTGCGCGAAAATTGCTGACGACCACATCGGCCTCTGCGATCATGGTCTTGAGCGCCGCCATCGGCCCAGCGTCGCGTAGATCGAGCGCCACGCTGCGCTTGTTGCGGTTCAGACTGCAGAAGATGGGGTTGTCCGCACCGGCCACCGGCTCGAACGTCGAGCGGCTCAGGTCGCCCGCGCCCTTTCTCTCGATCTTGATCACATCCGCGCCGTAGTCCGCGAGCATCTGGGTGCAGACCGGGCCCATCATGACCTGCGTCAGATCGATGACACGCACGCCGGAGAGCGGCAAGTCGTGGGTCTTGTTCGTGTTATGTGCGACGCTCATGCTGCCTCCCTCGCATCGACGTGAACGGCAAGCGGCGGAACGTCGGCATTTCGGCCGGTTTGATCACCGGGATCCGCGCCCTGCGTGCGCAGTGTTTTCTGCAGCGCGCGCACATCGACGTTGCGCACCGATACACCCGCACCGAGCGCAAGCGCGGCGGCGACGCCGGCGGCTTCACCCATGGCCATGCACGGCGGAATCTCGCGCGACATTTTTTGTGCCTGCGACGTCGCCGAGTAGTGCCGGCCCGCGACCAGCAAATTGTCAATCTGCTTCGGCAACAGCACACGGTAAGGCATGTAATAGTCGCGTCCGCGTGCAATGCTGTCATCGAAACGGGTGCGCTGCGCGAGATCTTCCTTGGTCATCACATATTCGCCTTCGAGCAGGCGCGTCTGGCGCACGCCCGTCTGCGGCGCGACGTCGATCACGTAAGCGTGCTCGAAGCCGGGCAAGTTCTCACGCACGAAATCGACTGCCGCGTGAATGTGCTTGCGGCCCTGCACTTCCGCACGTGTCAGGTCCTCGGGCTTGAGGCCGTCGAGACCTGCCATGTGCGGGCAGTTGCACCACACGACGCCCGGCAGCGGCGTCTTGAGCCACCAGTAACCCCACGAGCCGCCGAGAATGCGCTTGATCTGGCGATCGAGCGCAACAAATGCTTCCGGCTCTTCGGCTTCGAAGCGCTCGGCCGCGTCGGTATCCACGCCGCCGAGGCGGAACACCGTCGTCGTAATATAGGTGCCGCCCACATGCGGGACGCCGGCCGACGCCGCGACATCGAGGTCGCCGGTCGCGTCGATCACGACATCGGCGAGGATTGCTTCACGGCCGTTTTTTGTATCGCAGATGACTCCCTTTACCCGGCCGTCTTCGACCAGCGTGCGTGAGAACCACGAGTGCAAACGTAACTGAATACCAAGCGACTCCACCATTTCAAGCGCGACGCGCTTCATCGCGTCCGGATCGAACGCAGCCGCGAAGCACACGGGATGCGGCGTCTTCTGGCTGTGAAAATCGAACGTGCCCCAGCGGCCCCACTGGCGATACGCGGCGGGATCCTCGCCCCATTCGTGCGAACGCGGGAACGTCGCGAGCTTGCGCGACGCCATGCGCTCAATGAAGGTCATGCAGGTGCCGCGCACCGAAATTTCCTGAAGGTGGTTGTCCCACATGTCGTCGAGCACCAGCACCATGCCACCCGAAGCAAGACCGCCGAGGTGGTTGTAGCGCTCCAGCAGGATCACCTGCGCGCCGTTGCGCGCCGCGCCGATCGCCGCCGACAGGCCCGCGGGGCCACCGCCGACCACGACGACGTTTGCTTTTGCCGCCACGCGCACATCGCGCGCGGGTTCCTGAATCCACTCGCTGATCATATTCATTTCGTCTCCTATCGGAATGGGGTGTGTCGCTCGTTATCAAAGGGCGCCGTCGGGCTGCCACCGGATGAGCCAGCGCTCGAGCACGGCGATTACGAGGAAAAAGAGGCCAGACAGGACGGCGCTCATGATGATCGCCGTGTACAGCAAAGCCGAATCGAAGCTGTAAGTTGCCTGAATGATCATCGCGCCGATACCTTGCGTCGCGCCGATCCATTCGCCGACCACCGCACCGATCACGGACATGGATGCGGCGATGCGCAGCGCGGAGAACAGATAAGGCAATGAGGCGTACAAGCGCAGCTTGAAGAAGATCTCCCGCCTGCTTGCCGACAGGATCTGCATCAGTTCCATCGCCTGCGGATTCACCGCCTGTAGTCCGCGGACCATGTTCACGAGCGTCGGAAAGAAGCAGACGATTGCCGCAATCGTGATCTTCGGCTCCAGACCGTTGCCCATGATCAGCACGAGGATCGGGGCTTTTGCGACCACTGGGATCGAGTTGATCATCACCGCGACCGGGTAGAAGATGTCCTGCAATGTCTTGTTGTGCACGAAGACGGTAGCAAGCAGGATCGCCGCGAAATTGCCGATCAGGAAGCCCCCGGCCGCCTCGATGGCGGTCGGCATCAGGTTCTGAAGCAGCACGTCGCTCTTACTGAAAAGCGTTTGCAGCACGAGTAGCGGTGATGGTGCGATAAACGGCTTGACATGAAAGCCCGCCACGATCGCCCACCACGCGAACAGCAACCCGGCGACACCGATCGCCGGCAGGATGCGAGCGCGCCAACACTCGCTGACGACGGCGCGCGAGCCAGGCCTGCGCTTCAGGATCAGCCGTCTGGGACGACAGGTTCAATTGCATTTCGGACGTGGCCATCAGCAGGTCTCCAGTACGCGCCGCAGGTAGGCGGCGAGTTCAACGAATTCGCGGCTCTCGCGAATATCGAGCGTGCGGTCTTCAGGCAGCGTCACCGGCACGATCTCCTTCACCCGGCCAGGGTTGGCCGCCAGCATCAGCACGCGCTGACCGAGAAACGCCGCTTCGTAGATGCTGTGCGTGACGAAGAGCGTCGTGAGGCCCATCTCCTTCCACACACGGCGCAGTTCTTCGTTCAGCCGGTCGCGCGTGATTTCGTCGAGTGCGCCGAACGGCTCGTCCATCAGCAGCACTTTCGGATCGCTCACGAGCGCCCGCGCAATCGCAACGCGCTGCCGCATGCCACCCGACATCTCATGCGGGTAAGCGTCCTCGCGGCCCTTCAGACCCACGAGTTCGAGCAGTTCGCGCGGCGTGGCGCGGCCCGCACGAGCCTTGCCGCCCGCAACTTCAAGCGGCAACTGCACGTTCTGGATGGCCGTGCGCCACGGCAGCAGCGCCGCGTCCTGAAACACAAAACCGATGTCACGGCGCTCGCGTGCCATTTGCGGCGCGGCGCCGAGCACACTGATCTCGCCGCGGCTCGGCTTGATGAGGTCGGCGACCACCCGCAGAAACGTCGACTTCCCGCAGCCCGAAGGACCCAGCAAGGTAAGGAATTCACCCGCGGCGACGTCGAGGCTCAACCCTTCGATCGCCGTCACGCTGCGCCGCTCGGTGAAGAAGCGCACGTTGATGTTGCGGCAGCTGATCGACAGCCCCGCGTCTGGCGACGCGCCGAAGGGCGAACCGGACCGCTCCGCGCGCGGCGGATTCATAGTGGCAGCATGCATGGATTACACCGTGAGGCGAGAAGATTCGGTGGCCTTGAGTACGTCCATCGTCATGACGTCCTCGACCTTCGGCTGATGAGCACGGAATTGTCCTAGCTGCCCATACATCGTGATCTGCTCCTCCCAAACCTTCGTGTCCATCGTGCCCCACCCCTGGGTCTTGGTGGTCTGGTCGAACGCATAGCTCATCAGCAAATCGATGGCGACCCGCTCATCGGCACGGTTCAGGTTCGGATATTCCTTGACCAGCAGATCGACGGCCTGGTCACGATGCGCATTCGCATACGTCCAACCGCGCGCCGTTGCTCGCAGAAAGCGCGCGACGGTGTCGGGATGATCCTTCAGCGTATCGGTCCTCACGTAGTACGGCAGCGCATAGAGGCGCACACCCGTATCCCACAGACGCAAGTCGACACGTTCCGCCCCGAGCGGCTTGAGCGCCGTGGTGTTGGTTTGCCAGCCCGTCACCGCATCCACCTGGCCGCTCAGAAGCGGCATCATGTCGGCGCCGATCGGCACGATGTTGACCTGGCTTTCCGGGATCCGGTTCTTCGCCAGCAGCGCCTTGAGAAGCACCATGCCCGTGGACTGGATGCCGATACGCTTGCCGATCATGTCGTGCGGCGTACGGATCGGATTCTTCGCGAGCGAAAAGAAACTGTAAGGATGCTGCTGAAGCCCGACCGCGATGCACTTGATCGGCAGGCCCTCGGAGACCGCCAGCATGATCGACGGGCTTGATGAAATCTCGCCGGCCTCGAAACGACCCGAGGCCACGATCGCGACGCCATCGATGTTCGGTCCGCCGGGCTGGATATGGAAATCGATCCGCTCCTGCTCGTAGTAGCCGAGGTGTTTTGCCACCACTTCGCCAACCTGGTTGCCGCCCGGCACCCAGCCGAGTTGCATGTTGACTGTTGTCCTGTCGCCGGCAAACGCACGCACCGAAAGCAGTGAGCCCGTTGCAGCCATGCCGCCCGCCGCAAGTGTCATGCACAGCAAACGCCGGCGAGCGGCATTCTCGATTACTGACATCTTTACCTCCGATGGTCCTTCACGGGTTCAAGAATCCGGCCTCTTTTGTCCGCGGTCTTGCCGGTTGAACCCATTCTCAGCAACCAAAAGTGTCCCCACAAGCATCAATTTTGGCGCCCAGTGATGCCAAAATTAGAGCGGTAGTCCGACGCGGGGTTTGTGCGATAGGTGCGAGACCGTGCGCGATTCGTGCACCTTCGGCGCACAGACGCGCGAAAAATTAGTTCACCCGGAGTCAAATTCAGTGCTAGGCGGCGCGAATTTTGTTCCGCAAGAATCTGCTCGAAGACGGTGGAAGCGCTGATTTTTGCCCACCGAGTTGCAAGCCGCGTTCACATTCAAGCCGCAGTGACTCAGGCGTGCAGCGGAGCAGGATGAAGTTCGCAGAAGCGTCTTTCAGCCAGCCATTCACTTCGTCATCCTAATTTACTGAGCGGTTCACATACTAATTTTCACGTTTGCATACAAGCACCCAGGGGAATCATGAATCGACGTGTCTTTGTTGCCGCCGTAACCGCACTTGCCTGCCAGGTCGCATCCGCCCAAAGCAGCGTGACGCTGTATGGCCTGATCTCTACCGGCATCGTCTATGCGAACAATCAGAAAGGAACCGACAAGCAGGGGCACGCCACGTGGCAGTTTGCAAGCGGGCCGATGCAGACGCCTCGCTGGGGCATGAAAGGCGTGGAAGATCTCGGCGGCGGCCTGAAGGCGATCTTCACGCTGGAAGGCGGCTACAACGTGGGCAACGGCACCCTGTCGCAGGGCGGCCGGCTATTCGGGCGGCAGGCTTTCGTCGGTTTATCGTCGAACGCGTTTGGCACGGTGACATTCGGCCGCCAATACGACGAAGCCGTCACGCTATGTGTGTTCTCATCGGCCTGCCAGTTTGCCGCTTACGGCGCGCCTATCGGCGACAGCGACAACGTGTTCGACACCTTCCGCATCAACAACGCAGTGCAGTACAAGAGCGTCGAATACCGTGGCCTCCAGTTCGAAGGGCTGTACGGTTTCTCGAACAAGGCAGGCGGCTTCTCGGACAACAGCGCGTACAGCGCGGCCGCGCAGTATAAGAACGGACCGCTGTCGCTTGGGGTGGCGTACCTTCAGGTCGATATGCCGAATGACCCCAACAATCCCAACGGCGCGGTGGTCGGCGATTACGGGTTCTCATCACCGTTCGTCACGAATCCGGCTACCGCTGCCGGCGTAAGCAAGCAACGGATGTTCGGCGCGGGCGGCGCATGGGCGTTTGGATCAGCGAACCTTTCGCTGCTCTATACCAATGTGCGATTCGAATATCTCGATGCCTCCCGCCTCACGCTTCAGAACGCTCAGATTTCATTGACCGATTACGTGCGTCCCGATCTGATGCTCGGCGCCGCGTACATCTTCACGACTGGACAATATCATCCGCAGGACAATAGTCCGAAGTGGCACCAGGTGAACGCCGGTGTCGACTACCTGCTAAGCAAGAGGACCGATTTGTTCCTTGTCGGCATTTACCAGAAGGCAGCCGGAGACGCGCAATACGCGCAGATCTACACGCTGTCGCCGTCCACCACCAAGACGCAGGTTTCCGCGGTGATCGGCATGAGGCATAAGTGGTGAGCTTCGGACCAAACGGAGAGCGAGCCACCGCGCCCTTCCCCCGCGAACCGCGCCTTTTTAACATCATCTTTAAAGAAGATTGAATGATCGATGCGCGATCGGCGCGCCTGCGTGGTGTGCTTGCCCCTGTCGTGAGGCCTTTCGCATGAACCTGGATGCGAACGTCGGCGCGTTTGTGCGTCACTGCAAATGGCTACTGGAAAAAGGAGCCGGTCTCGCGATCTTCGGCACCAACTCCCAAGCGAACTCCCTTACAGTTGCGGAGCGGATCCGGTTGGCTGACGCGTTACTGGATGCGGGCCTGCCCGCGTCCTCGATGATGCCCGGAACCGGAACACCGTCGCTCGTCGACACCGTACTCCTTACACGGCACGCAGTCGATGCCGGCGCGGCGGCGTGTCAGTGCCGCCACCCTTGTTCAATAAGAAAATCAGTGAACACGGACTGTTTGCCCACTACGCAAAATTGATCGAACGAGTCAGCGGCGCGTACCTGTCGCTTTTATCCGTACAACATACCCGCGCTATCCGGCGTGCCCATCACGCCTGAACTGATTGAACGATTTTCCATCCGCTATCCGAATACCGTTGCTGGGTGAAGGATTCGTCCGGCGATTGGAGCAACCAAAGAGCGATGATCGGCGTCTTCGCAAAAGAGGGCCTCGAAATCTGCCCTCCGAGCGAGGCGCTGCTGAGCGCAGTATTGCCGCTTGGCGCAGCGGGATGCATCAGCGCGACGGCAAACGTCAATCCAACATCGCGCAACTCTGCGAACGCTGGCAAGACGAATATGCGTCCTCATTGCGGGAAATGGTGACCTGCATAAAACTGTTCGAAGCCTTTCCGTTGATTCCCGGAGGTTGCCGAGCAGTGGCGCAGCAATATCAAAGGGCAGTTCATCGCTCTCGAGCGGACGTTCGCCGACAGATCGCGAGGGATCGTTCCTGGCCGCACACGGTCCGATCCTGAACCGACGACGGCGGCTGTCGATCGGCCCGACCGCACTCGACAGAAGACGACCGATCCCGGGGTTCCGGCTAGAAGCGCACGGTGCATCGCGCGACAGGATGTAGGGCATTAGGGCAACACTGATTAAGTCCACCAATCTGGCACGTCAAGCGTTATAGAGATCGGATTAAACGAGGAAGGCAGAACAGGATGAAACAGCAGACGCTGGCGATGGCAGCCGATCAAGGTGCGGGTTTCGAGACCCACCGCAAACGCACGCGGCGCGACGAGTTTCTCGACACGATGAATGCGATCGTGCCATGGTCGCAGTTGTGCGCGGTGATCGAGCCGCATTATCCGAAGCGCGGCAATGGCCGCCCGCCAATTGGTCTGGAGCGCATGCTGCGGATCCACTTCGTGCAGCACTGGTTCAATCTGGCCGACTTCGCTTGCGAAGAGGCCCTCTACGACAGCGCCAGCCTGCGTCGCTTTGCCGGAATTGACCTGGGTTGCGAAGCTGTGCCCGATGCGACGACGCTGCTCAAATTCCGGCGCCTGCTGGAGACGCACAAACTGGGCGAGCAATTGTTTGCCGAAGTCGGCCGGGTCCTTCAGGCCAGCGGCATGAAGCTCAAAAGCGGCACCATCGTGGACGCGACGATCATCGGCGCGCCGAGCTCGACGAAGAATGAGCAGAAGGCGCGCGACCCCGAGATGCATCAGACCCGCAAGGGTCGCCAATGGTATTTCGGCGCCAAGCTGCACATCGGTGTGGACAGCCAGAGCGGCCTGGCGCACAGCGCGGTGCTCACGCCCGCCAATGTGCACAAGCATCCACTGCCGCAATTGCTGCACGGGCAGGAGCGGCGCGTCTACGGCGACAGCGCCTATGCGAGCCAGAAGGCACTGATCCACAGCAAGGCGCCCAGGGCGCGCGACTATACCAATCAGCGCACGCGCCGTGCGGGCGGCGAAGTCGACGAGGTGCAGCGCGGCAAGAACCGCAACAAGTCGAAGATCCGGGCGCGAGTCGAACACGTCTTCGCGGTTGTGAAGCGCCTGTGGGGATTTACCAAGGTGCGCTATCGAGGGCTGGCAAAGAACGCCAACCGGGCGTTCGTCGCGCTCGCACTGGCGAACGTCTACCTGTCGCGCAAGAAACTGATGGCACCGGTACGCCCATAGTGGGCGAAAGGCGGGCAAAGTGCCCGCCCAACAGGCCTGCGAGGGCCGAAAAGCAAGGGCTTAAGCTCGGCCTCATCACTTGGCGAAGTTCAAATCGCTGACACGTCGCCGATTTACCCGCTTGTTCAGCTTTGCCTTAGGCCGATTGAGCGCATCTGCTGCTTTGTCACAATCCTTTGGAATTTCTCTGAATCTCAGCGTTGCAGCGCCTGGCGTAGACGAATGTCAGATCCGAAGTGTCTCGATCCAGGGCTTCGAAAGTACCCCAATCCTCGCTTGGTTCACTGAGGCGGTCACATAACAGTTCGATAACTGCATCCGGAGTGCGTATTTCGGACGAACGTGACCGGCCGTTTCGGGATGGTGACCGGCGATTCCGGCAACGTGACCGACGATTTCGGGAACGTGAGCGGTCGGACCGGAAGACAGGATCGGCGTTGCGCATGACATCAACCACGCGGGCTATGCTCGCCGGCTTTGGCCGGAGAGACCATGCCCGCGCACCGGATGAACATGCGCATGATCAAGGACGTTTTACGACTTAAATTTGACGGCGGCTTCTCGCACGACCGGATCGCCGCGTCGCTGGGCATTTCCAAGGGCGGGGTCACGAAGTACCTCGGACTGGCCGGCGCCGCCGGACTCGACTGGGCCAGCGCCAGCGATATGGACGAAGGCGAGCTCGAGAGGCGGCTGCTCGGCAAACCCACGGGGCCAGCGGCCTACGCGCAGCCCGATTACGGGCGTATCCATCAGGAACTGCGCCGCAAGGGCATGACGCTGACGCTGCTGTGGGAAGAGTACCAGGCTGAGTTCGCGGACCGGCAAACGTACCGCTACACGCAGTTCTGCGAGCATTACAGGACGTTTGCGAAACGCCTGAAGCGCTCGATGCGGCAGATTCATCGTGCCGGCGAGAAGCTGTTCGTCGACTTCGCCGGCCCCACGTTGCCGCTGACCACCGGACGCCGGGCACACATCTTCGTGGCCGCCATGGGCGCCTCGAGCTACACGTTCGCGTGCGCCACGCCGGCAGAAACGATGGAGGACTGGCTCGGCGGCATCGCACGCGCGCTGACGTTCTATGGAGGCGTGCCGCAACTGATCGTGCCGGATAACCCGCGCGCCATGATTGCCGATCCCGACCGCTATGAACCTCGGGCCGGCGACACGGTGCTGGACTTTGCGCGCCACTACGGCACCTCATTCCTGCCGGCTCGCGTTTATCGCCCACAGGACAAACCGAAAGTAGAGGTGGCAGTCCAGGTCGTCGAACGCTGGATCATGGCGCGCCTGCGTCATCACCGCTTCGCTTCGGTCCAGTCGGTCGACGACGCCATCCGTCCGCTGCTGAAGAACCTGAACGAGCGCCCGTTCCAGAAACTGCCGGGCTGTCGCGCCAGCGCGTTCGCACAACTGGACGCGCCGGCACTGTCGCCGTTGCCGGCGCAACCTTGGGAACTCGCACGCTTCAAGACGGTGACTGTTCACATCGACTATCACGTCGAGATCAACAAACACCGCTACAGCGTGCCGCATGCGCTGGTCGGCCTCAAGCTCGATGCGCGCATTACGGCCGGTGCGGTTGAACTGTTGCATCGCGGTCGCCGTGTCGCCAGCCACGCCCGTAACGATCGCGCCGGCGACTACACCACCGTCGTCGAACACATGCCGGCCGCACACCGCGCCCACCTCGAATGGACGCCGCAGCGATTGATTCACTGGGGCCAACAGATCGGCGCGGCAACCGGCGTGCTCGTCACCCGGCTACTGCAGGAGCAGCGTCATCCGGAACACGGTTATCGGGCTTGCCTCGGATTGCTCTCGCTCTCACGTCGCTACGGCCGTGTACGGCTTGAAGCGGCCTGCGCGCTGGCGCTGGAACTGGGCGTACACCGCTACCGCCATGTGCGCGACATCCTGGTCAACAACCGCGACCGCGCTGCGTCGGCCACACCTGCTGACTGGATCAGTCCAAGCCACGCGCATGTACGCGGCCCCGGCTACTACCAATAAAGAGAACCCGCCATGATGATGCAACAGACACTGACACAACTGCGCACCCTGAAGCTCGAAGGCTTCGCTGACGGACTGGAAGAGCAATTGACGCAGCCCGGCGCGGCCAGTCTGAGCTTCGAGGAACGCCTGTCCCTGCTGGTCGACCGGGAAGCCAGCTGGCGCGATGATCGCCGTCGTACCCGACTGCTCAAGCAGGCGCGCCTCAAGTATCCGCAGGCCGCCATTGAAGATCTCGATACTCGCGCCGGCCGGGGCGTGGATCCGCGCACGCTCATGAGCCTGGCGCTCGGTGACTGGGTCGAGGCCGGCTACAGCCTGCTCATCAGCGGGCCCACCGGAGCAGGCAAATCGTGGCTCGCCTGCGCCCTCGCGCAGTACGCCTGCCGGCGGGGGCATTCAGCTCTATACCTGCGTGTCCCGCGACTGAACGAGGAATTGCGAATCCTGCACGGCAACGGCGGCTTCACCAAATGGCTGCTGCAGCTTGCCCGTGTTGACGTCCTTCTACTGGACGATTGGGGCATGGCGCCGCTTGACGCGATGGTTCGAAACGACCTGCTGGAAATGATCGACGATCGCTCGGCCGGCAGAGCGACGATCGTCACCAGCCAGTTACCGATTGAGCACTGGCACGGCTGGATCGGCGACGAGACCATCGCCGATGCGATGCTCGACCGTCTCATGCAGCGTCATCACCGGATCACGCTGACCGGCGAATCGCTCAGAAAAGCCCCCCTCAAACCCAACATCATGGAGCCCGAACTCGACCAGAACTGACAAGGAAACCTACAATCGATATCGCGCAACGCTTATCCCGCCAAATCGGTCACGTTCCCGAAATCGGCGGTCACGTTCGCCGAAATGCGCACGGAGCGGGTGCACAGTTCATGTGCGGCTTGTGCGACATCAGAAACGTCTGCATCGTCTCGGGTTGTTCCAGGTTGAGCGGAACGTGCCACGGTAGCCGGCCAGATGTTCCATCAAACTGGACATACAAGACCGGCGGAGCTTTGAAGTGCGTGTGGAACAGCCCATGTACATGGATCGCGAAACGCTCGAAATAGTCCTCTACGCGCGACTGCAAGCTTGCGTGGGTATAAAGGAGGGTCGCGCTAGTGGTGGCTTCCAGACGAAATGTAACGAACCTCGCTTCCCCTTCTTGCGAAACCACCCCAACTCCGTACTGCCCTATCGCCTGAAACGTGGTCGCGCGAGGCGGAGTATAAAAGTATCGATCGACATAAGAGACGGGTTCCCAATCGTCATCATCATCGCGGAAGTTGCCCGCGCGAGAACTCGCGTACGCTGGATTGTTGGGATTCAATTGATTGGATCTGTTGTCCCTATCGCTTTTGCTCGACATAGTGTGCCTCCGCATCCGGTTCTGGGAGAAACAGCATATGCGTCCAACCCGGCGAGCTCAGTCTTGCGTCTGGCTTGCGAAAATCACCCTTTCGGATCCTTACGCATCAGGGAGTTGTGCAGTCCGTGAGTCGTCCGTCTCCAGGCCTCGTCGGCCATTTGCTGAGCCGATTTCACGGTATGTTCGATCCGATGCTTACTCTTCGGCGCTTGCGCAATCGCTGAAGTCAGACCGGAAAGTGTCCGTCGGACAGTCCTGGTGACCATAACTCACTCCGCGTTCTTGTCCACGTGTTAAGTCTAGGCCGTTACGTGAAGCGCGCGCTACTGTACGTTTGAACAGTACCTTGGTGAGCCCATCATGGACATCCGGGAGCGCCACAGGCGACACGTCAAGAGCATCATTCGTCGTCTTCATCGTCTCGTTTCATCGGAGTAATGAGCCCCTGGCCTGTATCGATCCCGAGCCGTTCCAGCGCCTTGGCAAGGTCGTCAATTTCGCTGGCGAAATCCATCTGCCACTCCTCGCCTTCACTGCGCACAGTCAGCGAGTGATGCGCAACAGACGCGTAACGCGCGCGGTGGATCCGCCTGCACGACGACCGAGGTGTTCCTCAACTGTTTCATGAAGTGATCTGCGCCCGTATGTCCGCACCGAGCCCAACAACTCCTTGGCAGTGTAGGTGGGCTAGCCGAGATTACATGTTATTGGCGATCGTGGCACCTGTCCGGACGAGCGCTCATGACCGACTACTGCCCGATGCCGAAGGCCGTGAAGCGGTCTTCCCTGCTTACTCTGAATGACGGCCGTTTCCAGGGCGAAGCCGTCATTCGACCCCTCGCTTCAGCTGGCAAATCCTCCCGGTGGGATCGGTCGAGCACGACCACCGGCATACTCCATTGGTCGATAAGACTCATGACGCCCGCAACTCACGGACCCCCTTACCTATACGCCGCCGCAGCAGCGTGCGCAAGGTGACGCCGTCGGCGTAGCCGACCTGCTCGGCGATGCGATCCACGCTGGCCTTGCTCGTTTTCAGCAGATGAACGGCGCGCTCGACCCGCAGATCCTGGATGTACTCGATGGGCGTTTTACCGAGCACTTCATTCAGACGTCGCGTCAATGTCCGCTTGCTCGTCGCCAATGCGTCCGCGACGTCGTCGAGTGCGATTGCCGTGGCGAGGTGTTCGCGCACCCAGCGGTCGAAACGCTCGACGAGCGGGTCCGAATGGGCCAGGTGATCGGAGATCGCAAAGGCAGACTGCGACGGCCGCGAATCGAATACGAGGTACTTGCCCACGAGCGCCGCAAGCTCCGGGCTGTTGTTGCGGATCAGCCAGAGCGCCAGGTCGAGATGGCTCAGGGCGGCCCCCGCCGTCACCGTGTCGCCGCTGGGAACGATAATGCGATGCACATCCAGGTGCACGTCGGGGTAACGCTGCCGGAACACCGGTGAGAGCCACCAGGTGGTGGTGGCTTCACGCCCATTGAGCAAGCCGCTTTCGGCCAGCACGAAGGTACCCGTACAGGCGGCTCCGATATGTGCGCCGGCACTGTGCCACGCGCGCAATGCACCAAGCGCATCGATCACGTCGGCCCGGCCGAGCGAAGGCACGAGCAGGTCCGTCGTCGTCCTGTTGAGAGCCGGTACAACAACCCAATCCGGGGCGGGTCCGTCTGTCGTATCGCGGACGGGCACCTGCAGCCCGAGCGCGGTGCGCACCTCTGGCCGCATCCCCGCAACAGTGATTTCGAATCCCGGCGTGGCCATCCCGGTCGCGCGCGCCAGTTCGTTGGCCGTCGTCAAGGCATCGAGCACGGTGGTGAGGCCGGTGTCGAACACCCCCTCGAGCGCAAGGACAAAAATCCGCATGGCCGAATCGATACCAAAGTTGTCGATTGCGACAGTATTTCCCGGCGCGCTCCGTTTGTAAAGTGTCACTCACCGGGTGAATGGATCACGCGGATACCGGAGAGCAAAGATGATCAAGAAAGCACTATTCGTACGACTTGAAGCCAGGCCGGGAAAGGAGCAGGCGGTAGCAGACTTCCTTGACGCCGGCCTTGAGATGACGAATCGGGAGGCGACCACACCGATCTGGTTCGCCCTGAAGCTCTCGCCGACGACGTTCGGCGTCTTCGACGCCTTTGCGAGCGAAGAGGATCGCCAGGCACACCTTGCCGGCGACATGGCCAACTCGCTGATGGCGCGAGTCGGGGAGATGCTGGCAAGTCCGCCGTCGGTCGAGCTGATCGACGTTCTGGCTATGAAGCACGAGCTGGCCTGATTCCCGGTTATCTATCACCGATCAATCCTCGCCCGTCAAGCGTGATTGCGCGAAACGACGGGCAACTACAGACAATCCTGGAGAGTAAAATGTTTGCACTGCGAAAGAACCTGGCGATTGCCGCCCTGATTGCCCTGGGCGCCACGATGGCTCACGCCGAGGCAAAGGCGGCTGCGAAAGATGTTGTCATCGTTCACGGCGCACTGGTGGATGGCTCCGGCTGGCGGGCCGTCCACGACATCCTGGTCAAGGATGGTTACCATGTGGCGATCGTGCAGGAGCCGCTCACGGGCCTTGCAGAAGACGTCGATGCCGCCAGGCGCGTCATTGATCAGCAGCAGGGCCCGGTTGTGCTGGTCGGCCATAGCTATGGCGGCTCCGTGATCACGGAGGCAGGTGCGGACCCGAAGGTCAGCTCGCTCGTCTATGTGGCCGCACTGCAACCCGACGCCGGCGAAGCCAGCGGTCAGCTGTTGCAGAAGTTCGCCGCGCCCAACGATGCGATGCGGGCGACGCCGGACAAGTATTTCTTCCTCCCGCCGGCGAAATTCCGTGAGAACTTTGCAGCGGACGTCTCGCCATCGGACGCGCAATTCCTGGCGGACTCGCAGGATCAACTCGCCGAGAAAGCGTTGGGCGCACCGGTCTCTGTGGCGGCATGGCGAACCAAGCCCAGCTACGCCATCCTGACTACCCAGGATCATATGGTGAGCCCCCAGCTTCAGCGCTGGATGTATCAACGCTCGGGTGCCAAGGTGACCGAAGTGAGCGCAAGCCACGCTGTCTTTATCTCTCAGCCGGCCGCGGTCGCGCGAGTGATTGAGGTTGCCGCGAAGTCGACGAACTGACCGGTAATCGTCTCGATGGGGCACCTGTCGGCTTGGCGCCGACGGCCGACACCGTCGCCAGTCGGCCCGCCCCCATCGCAGATACCCACGTGGGTTGTCAAATCGCGGCAATCGCGGGTGGATGTCGCTCAGCTCGGCACTTACCCCTAACCCTTCACGGATGTCGCCACCATGCTATTACTGATCCTTGCCTACCTCGGCGGTGCACTGACCATCCTCAGTCCGTGCATCCTGCCGGTGCTGCCTTTCGTATTTTCGCGAGCAGACCGCCCGTTCGCGCGCAATGGACTGCCGATGCTGGTGGGCATGGCGCTGACTTTCGCCGTGGTCGCCACGCTGGCCGCCGTCGGCGGCGGCTGGGCCGTCCGCGCCAACCAGTACGGCCGCTTCGTCGCCTTGGCGGTGCTTGCCGTGCTTGGCCTGACGTTGCTCTCGGAGCGCGTCGCGGAATGGATCACCCGTCCGTTCGTGGCGCTCGGCAACAAGCTCACCGAGCACACCGGGAGCCAGGACGATTCGGTGCTCTCGGCGGCCGGGCTGGGCGTGGCCACAGGGCTGCTGTGGGCGCCCTGCGCCGGCCCGATCCTGGGCCTGCTACTCACGGGCGCCGCTCTCAAGGGCGCCAGCGTCCAGACGACGTTGTTGCTGCTGACCTACGCGGCGGGCGCGGCGACCTCGCTCGCGCTGGCGCTGCTGATTGGCGGACGCGTCTTCGCCTTGATGAAGCGCTCGCTGGGCGCTGGCGAATGGGTGCGCCGCGCCCTGGGCGTGCTGGTGCTGGCAGGTGTGGCCGCCATCGCGCTGGGGCTGGATACCGGGCTGCTGACACGCGTGTCGCTGGCCAGCACGGGCGGCATCGAACAGAAGCTGATCGACGCGGTGCGTCCTGCACCTCTCGTGCAGATCGCTGTGAAGGCCGGCGACACGCTGCCGGTGGAAGGCGATCTGCCCACGCTCGATGGCGCCACCCAGTGGCTCAACAGCCCGCCGCTCACGGCGCAGTCGCTGCGGGGCAAGGTGGTGCTGGTCGATTTCTGGACCTACTCCTGCATCAACTGCATCCGCGCGCTGCCCTACGTGCGGGGCTGGGCTGACAAGTACAGGGATTACGGCCTGGTGGTGATCGGCGTGCACGCACCCGAGTTCGCGTTCGAGAAGGATCCGGGCAACGTCATCCACGCCGTGAGGGACCTGGGCGTGGACTACCCGGTCGCAATCGACAACGGTTACGCCATCTGGAAGGCCTTCGGCAACGAGTACTGGCCCGCGCATTACTTCATCGACCCGCAGGGGCATATTCGTCACCACCACTTTGGCGAAGGCGACTACCAGCAAAGCGAGGACGTGATCCGCCGGCTGCTCACCGAGGGCGGCCAGAAGGACCTGCCGGGTGGCTACGTGCAACCGAACGCGCAGGGCGCACAGGCCGCCGCCGGCTCAGGCGATGCCAGTCGCTCGCCGGAAACCTACGTCGGCTACGCACGCGCGCAGAACTTCGCCGGCGGCCAGATGACGCAGGACACGACCTCGACGTATCATGCGCCCCCGACATTGATGGCCAACCAGTGGGCGCTCGACGGGCGCTGGTCGGTGAGCGACGAAAATGCGCGGCTCGACAGCCCCAACGGACGTATCGTCTATCGCTTCCGTGGCCGCGACCTGCACCTGGTGCTGGGGCCCGGCCGCGACGGCCAGCCCGTGCGCTTTCGCGTGCTGATCGACGGCAAGGCGCCGGGCGCCGACCGCGGCACGGACATCGATGCGTATGGCTACGGCACGGTCACCGGGCAGCGCCTCTACCAGCTCGTGCGGCAGGCCAATGGTAGCGGCGAACGCACCTTCGAAATCACGTTTCTCGACCCTGGCGTGCTGGCTTACGCGTTCACGTTCGGCTGAGTCCCACCGTTGCCCAATGCCCGTCTCTATGCACCAACGCCGTCACGCATGCGACTGCAGGCCGAATGGCCGTATTCTGAGTCGAGCCGACGATTGATCGTCCGGGCCAACCCGCCAGCCAGTGACCGTTCATGGCCGAACCCGGTCCGATAGCTGAATTGAGAACCGCTTGCCGGCCCGCAGCGGAGGATCGTCGCAAGTCGACCCGACCCGGAGCAGCCCTTCGATCCGGCGCGAACTCAACGTCAGTTGCCAATGGTGTAGCGGCCGCTCGTTAGACATGTGGGATGGCAAGTGATCGGTCAAACGGGATTTCATGCTCTTGGACTGCAGCCGGTCATCCATGTCTGATCCTGGCGATCACGAACAATGGTTCGGACCGCCTAGCAGCGGATCAACGTCGCATCTCAGCGGTTGGCGAGGGCGGCCCGTTGAAATGGCTGACTATAGAGATAGGACATTCGGAAGTAACGTCGAATATGTGCGCATGGGGCATCCACATTGGAGCCGACGCCGAGCGATTCGAAGCAGTTGCCGTAAATCTATTCGAACTGCAATTGCCCATTTTTTTTATTTCTTGCCGCTTTGTCGAGCCCGTTATGCACTTCAAGCTGCACGCCGATTATCGGTCATTGAGGGTCGCGCGATCCGGGGCGGAAATACGCACCAGCAACCGTCGTCGTGCCGAAAGAAAAAGATTGCATGCGAGCCGTTCGGCGCTGATGCCTCGACCTGCACGTAGCGCCTCCGGTCTTCCCGTATATGCCCAAACTGGAGTACGCGAATTTGCGTGTGCGGAGCGGGCGCAAGCCACTTTTCCACCAGATAATGCAGGGACTTCTCGGCAGTGTTCATGACCATCTCCTTCGATCGCGTCCCTCAGCCTGCTAGCGGCTCAAGCGCTGCGACCTGAGCACAATGCGACGGGATGATTAAAGCGTAGGGCCGGACGTCAATTTACGATAGTTAATGTTTTTTACGATAACGATAATATGTTATTTATACGTCCGTCTTTCAGACGGACGTTGCACTGCCCTAACCGGGCGGGTCGCACATTTCTGACTCCGCTCGCCGACGCGATTGTTCGACTCGAAGCATCCCGCGTGAACGATCACGCCCTTAGCAGGCCGAGGTAAAATCGCCGATCATAGCTCGCAGGACATCCGGGCATCAGTGACCGAAGTAGATCGAGTGAGTACCTTCGGTCGCCGTTGGCGCACCCGCCTGCGAGGAGCCATCCGACACTCCGCCTTCGCCTGTGCTCCCCGACATCGTGACGTTCTGCGCTTGAAGCCGCGCCTCAGCCGCCTGGATATCTGCCGGGTAGTGCACATCATTGGCGGCCGGCCGGTACCCGGCGTGTTCTAGCCGAACTAGATCAGCGCGCACTTCGGCACGTGACAACGGCGCGGTAGCGTCCTGTGCAAAAGAGACCGCGGGAGCGACAAGTACGCCGGCAACCAGCGCTGCATAGATAAGAGCCTTCATAGTGAATCACCTCCTGAATTTAGGGTATGAGGAGCTTCACGCGCGATGATTGAAGCCTCCGATCTCACCATCTCGTCGGAAACGGGAGTGAGTAAGCTTCATTCTGTACAACGAAGGTTGATGCACGCTGACGCTCACATTACATTGATGTCATGTTCGGATTGCCTGCGAAGCGTAACCAGCAGAAATCATCGGCAAGAGATACGTTTGGCTGCAACCGTCGAATGGTCTATCGAACGCTTTTTGGCCACGCTTGCGATGCGGCAATCTGAACTGTCGTTTGCTAGATCAGGGACGACCATCGCGACGTAGTTCGGGAGGGTCAAACACGCTGTTACTGAAGCACCCGCGCGGTGAAAGCGGGTGCTCGACACGGGCTGCGGATGCGGGGGGCGAGTTCCTGCTTCGGCCGGAAACGCAATGATGGTGTCTTGAATCCGAACGTCTGTTGGCAGGGGCGGAGAAGACGTTCGAATGTCCGTTTGGAAGCTCGGACCAACGACCGTAGTTGGCCGAACTGAGCCGTACCACCCGCCTTACCGGCCCGCGACCTCGCGCCACTTCCCGGCCGAACTGAGCAAAAGACTCGCCTCGCAGCATGAACAGAGTTGGCGGAGTCGGCTCGGTCGCAAGTTCGCCACCCTGCACTATCATGGTGGACTCGACGAGGGCGCACATGTGCACCTCGAAGCCAACCCGAATGACGCCCGCTGTTCACGAATCAGGATCTCATAGCCGACATGCGAGACGTGCCACACATCAAAAGCCGGTTGCTGATGGTCGCGGCATTCGCGCTCCCCGCGTTCGTGTTCATCAACGGCTGCAAGTCGACAGCGACGCAGGCCGTGACCGCGCCGGGGAAGGTCGCCACTGACGACGCTGCGCTCGCCGCCAGGATGAAGCAGGCGCTCGTCGCAGACCCAGGGCTGAGATCCTTGCCGATCAGCGTCGCCACGTATCGAGGCGTCGTGCAGTTGTCAGGATACGTGGATGCAGAGGTACAGATTCAGCAAGCGCTTGCCGTGACGCGCGGCGTGGCGGGGGTGCAATCCGTGAGCAACGATCTACACCTGAGGCCGCAATAACGCGCGCTCGCCGGAAAACAGATGACGGACGAGACAGCGATGCCTGGGGTGCGCGCGACCAGCGGTTCCGTCAAAGGAACAGTGCGTCTGCGCCTTGACGGGCATTCCCCTGCGCTCTATCACGTTCGCCGGTTTCGGGGCCGACCGTGATCGACCCGGAACGGTCACAGCAAATGTCTGTGTATCAACGGCTGCTAGCAAGGGACCAGCGGACGCCCAACGTCTGACTGCTGCACTGGGGGCTGCAATATCCGATCGTGCAGGGGGGTGCTCCGAAATACCATCGTGTTATCGCATTATTAACGGGTGCCCCGTTTTATACCCCATAGCCGAGTGGGTGCAACCTTATGGAATTTGGCTGGTGCAGTGCGCAGCGGACTTCGGCTACCCCCTTCGGCGCCGCGATCTCTGGACATAAGGCCAAAGCCGTCAATGCTCAACCCGCGCTATTTACAACTCTTTTGTAGTTTGCATAACGATGCCTAGTGGAAATTCGCGGGATCGATGTACAGGTGCCTGCTGACGCGTTTGACGGTTGCAACCCGGTCTACGACGAAAGAGATCCACGCGAGGCTGGATGCATGGCACACCGGCGTCAAGTTCCAAGATCTGTTCATCGCAGATGACAATGAGGCGAACAACGAAGCGTTCCGCAGGATCGGCGAAAGGGCCCAACCGCTCCATCTTCGGGTATATGGGGGTCTGCTGTTCATATTCCCGTCGGTCGGATATTGGCCTACAACCTCAAGTGGGTCGTGAACACACTTAGCCGCAACCTTAGTCGTGTGAGCGATGAGGGCTTAGCTACTTCAGTGCATCGCGAAGTTGGGGCACGACCGTGAACAGATCGCCAACGAGGCCGTAATCGGCCACGCTGAAAATCGGCGCTTCTTCATCCTTGTTGATCGCGATGATGACCTTCGAGTCCTTCATGCCGGCCAGATGCTGGATCGCACCCGAGATGCCGACCGCGACGTACAGTTGCGGCGCGACGATCTTGCCGGTCTGGCCGACCTGATAGTCGTTCGGCACGAAGCCCGCGTCGACCGCCGCACGCGATGCGCCCAGTGCCGCGCCGAGCTTGTCGGCCAGTGGCTCGAGCACCTTCATGTAGTTCTCGCCATTGCCCAGACCACGGCCACCCGACACGATGATCTTTGCGCTCGTCAGTTCCGGACGATCGAGCTTCGTCACTTCGCGGCTCACGAACTGCGAGAGGCCTGCGTCGGCTGCCGCTTCGATCTTCTCGACCGCTGCGCTGCCGCCTTCGGCCGCAACGGCATCAAAACCGGTCGAGCGCACGGTGATGACCTTGATCGGGTCAGCCGATTGCACGATCGCGATTGCGTTGCCCGCGTAAATCGGACGCTCGAACGTGTCGGCGCTATCCACTGCGGTGATGTCGCTGATCTGCGCGACGTCGAGCTTCGCGGCGATACGTGGCGCGATGTTCTTGCCGTAAGCAGTGGCCGGCGCGAGGATGTGCGAATAGTGCTTCGCGATGTTCAGCACCGTTGCTTCGACGTTTTCCGCGAGGCCTTCGGCCAGTTGCGGCGCGTCGGCGAGCAGCACCTTCGCGACGCCGGCGATCTTCGCTGCCGCATCGGCGGCAGCCTGCGCGCTGTGACCCGCGACCAGCACGTGAATATCACCGCCGATCTTCCGAGCCGCTGCGATCGTGTTCAGCGTCGCGGCCTTGATCGACGCATTGTCGTGTTCTGCAATTACCAGGTTCGTCATTTCTTGGGTCTCCTCACAGCACCTTCGCTTCGGTCTTCAGCTTCTCGACCAGCGTCTTCACGTCCGGCACCTTCACACCGGCCGAGCGCTTCGGCGGTTCGGCGACTTTCAGCGTCTTCAGACGCGGCGTGACATCGACGCCGAGATCTTCGGGCTTGATCGTTTCCAGCGGCTTTTTCTTCGCCTTCATGATGTTCGGCAGCGTTACGTAGCGCGGCTCGTTCAGGCGCAGATCGGTCGTGACCACGGCCGGCAGCGTCAGCGACAGCGTTTCCGCGCCGCCGTCCACTTCACGCGACACCGTCGCCTTGCCGTCCGCCACGACAAGCTTCGACGCGAACGTCGCCTGCGGCAGATTCGCGAGCGCGGCGAGCATCTGGCCGGTCTGATTGGAGTCGTCGTCGATCGCCTGTTTGCCGAGGATCACCAGTTGCGGCTGCTCCCTGTCGACGAGCGCCTTGAGCAGCTTCGCGACTGCGAGCGGCTGCAGGTCTTCGTTCGATTCGATCAGGATCGCGCGATCCGCGCCGATCGCGAGCGCGGTGCGCAGCGTTTCCTGCGCCTGCGCAACACCCGCCGACACGGCGATCACTTCGGTCGCGACGCCCGCTTCCCTCAGACGCATGGCTTCTTCAACCGCGATTTCGTCGAACGGATTCATCGACATCTTCACGTTCGCGATGTCGACGCCCGTGCCGTCCGACTTGACTCGAACCTTCACGTTGTAGTCGACTACTCGCTTTACACCCACCAGCAGTTTCATATCGTCTCCTTCGAATACGTCGACGCCGCGTGCGCCGCCATCGGCGAACGGATCATGTCCGCTGCGCGCTCAGCCAGCATTAGCACCGTCGCATTGGTGTTGGTCGAGGTTATCGACGGCATCACCGAGCCATCGACGATGCGCAGGCCTGTCATTCCGCGCACCCGCATTTCAGAATCAACAACGCTCATTGCGTCATCGCCCATCCGGCACGTGCCAACCGCGTGGTACACAGTTGAGCCATTGTCACGCACGTATTGCAGCAGCGCTTCGTCGGTCTCGGCCTGACGGCCCGGTACGGTTTCATCGACGATATAACGGGCGACCTCGGGCTGCGCGAAGATCCGCCGGCCAATCTTGAGTCCTTCCACCATCGTGTTACGGTCGAGTTCAGTGCTAAGGTACGATGGTGCAATCGTCGGCGCTGCCGTGATCTCGCTGCTGGTGAGGTGCACATGCCCACGGCTTTCCGGGCGCATCTGCCAGACGCCACACGAGACACCGGGCTCCGACTCCAGCACGCCAATCCGTCCCGCGACGAAGCTGCCTGGTGCGATGACGAACTGCACGTCGGGACGCGTGGCGAGGCGCGTCTGCGCAAAGCCGCCGACGATCGCCGCGCTATAGGTCAATACGCCGGTCCCTGACACGACGTAGCGCATCAGCTCGCGCGCGAGAGCAAGTCCGTGCGAGCGCTCGTTCGCGGTACCCGCGCCGCGCACCCTATAGCCGAGCCGAACGACATAGTGATCCTGCAAATTGTTGCCCACGCCCGGCAACGCGATCCGCGTTTTAATGCCTGCATTGTCCAGCACATCCTTGTCGCCGATGCCACTCATTTCGAGCAGCCTCGGCGTGCCGATCACACCCGCGCTCAGAATCACCTCGCGGGTCGCGCGAATCTGCACCGGAATGTCCGCGCTCGTCGTCCCATTGATGCCGCTCACGTGCGTGCCGCTCACCTCGAGCCTGGACACCTGAAGGCCGGTCACCACCGTAAGATTCGGCCGCGCCATTGCCGGCCGTAGATAACCCCGCGCTGCACTCGACCGGCGACGTCCGTCGCGCGTTTGCTGGTAGTACCAGATCGACGGACCGCGCGTGTCGCTGTTTGGATCATCGACGAAATCGAGACCCGTCTTCTGGGCGGCCTGGACGACCGCACCGCAAATCTCCGGCGGGTTGTTCACCCGGCTGACCTGGATCGGACCGTGAGTGCCTCGTTGCGGGCTGCTGCCCTCGGTCCACGTTTCGGAGCGGCTGTAAAACGGCAGACAGTTGTCGAAGTTCCAGCCATTCGCGCCCGACTGCTCCCAGCTATCGATATCCTCCGCAAACGGGCGCACATATAGCAGGCCGTTGATCGCGCTGGACCCCCCGAGTCCGCGTCCACGCGGAAACAGGATTGCACGGCCGCTCGTCTCGGCGTCGGCCTGAGTGTGATAGCGCCATGTCACAGTTGGATGATCGAGCAATCGCACGAAGCCGGCCGGCACGTGGATGAACGGGTGACGATCGCGCTTGCCGGCTTCGACCAGAATCACTTTGATGTTCGGATCTTCGGTCAGGCGGTTTGCAAGCACGCAGCCCGCCGTCCCCGCGCCGACGATCACATAGTCCGCTGTGTACGATTTCATGACTTCGCTCCGGCAGCGACCAATTCACGACCTTCGAGTGCTGCGATCTCCTCCTCGTCGAAGCCGAATTCGGCAAGTACTTCAGCCGTATGTTGTCCGAGCGTAGGCGGCGGATGGCGGTAGGCGACGGGGCTGCCGTGAAAATTCACCGGACTCGCGATGTTCGTTACCCTACCCGCGACCGGATGCTCAATCTCGACGACCGCATGGTTATGCGCGATCTGCGGGTCCTGCGTCAGCGCGGTGTGATAGTCCTGCACGATCGCGCATGGCACGTCCGCGGCGCTCAGATGCGCTACCCAGTATTCCGCGGTATGCAGCAGAAAGTGCTGCTCGAGGATCACGTCGAGTGCATGCCGATTCGCAGTCCGCGCGGTGTTGCCGGTGAAGCGTTCATCGCTCAGCAATTCTTCGCGGCCCAACGCGCGGCAAAGGTTCTGCCAGAATTTCTCGGTGAAGCAGGCCGCAAAGAAATAACGGCCATCGGAGCCCTGATAGTTGCGGTACGGCACCATCGTCGGATGGCCGCTACCGAGACGCTCGGGCGCTTTGCCGCTTCTCAGCGTCTCGCCGTCTCGCGGGATGGTGCTGAAAAGCGCAGCCGACAGCAGCGACGTATCAATACGCTGACCTTCGCCATGCCGTTCGCGATGTAACAACGCGGCCGAAATACCAAACGCGAGCAGCGCCGCCGCGCCGAAGTCCGGCAACGGCGCACCGAGCCGGACTGGATTGCCGCCAGCTTCACCCGTCATGTCCATGAGACCGGCCACTGCCTGTACGATCGGATCGTTCGCGGGCCATGCGGCGTAGGGACCGCTTTGTCCGAACGCCGACACGCTGGCGTAGACGATCTTTGGATTGCGCGCCTTCACGGCCGCGTAGCCGATGCCGAGCCGATCCACCGTGCCCGGCCGGAAGTTCTCGACGACCACATCCGCCTGCTCCGCCATGCGCAAAAACGCATCACGCCCTTTCGGCGACTTCAGGTCGAGGCGGATGCTGCGCTTGTTGCGGTTCTGCGAGAGGAACTGCACGCTTTCGCCTTGGACGAATTGATTGCCCAGATTGCGCGAGAGGTCACCCGCCATCGGCTCCTCGACCTTGACCACGTCCGCGCCGAGGTCGGCGAGCAGCACAGTACCGACCGGACCAGCGGTCATGACGGTGAGATCGAGAATGCGGTAACCCGACAACGGGCCGACTTGTTGCTTATCCATGATGTGTCGCCTGCAAATGCGATGCGTCCGTGAATTCGGCACGCGGGTAATCGAGCACGTCGAAGGCGAGACGGAACGGGTCGGCCTCACCACGCGTGATGGTCGACGCATGGCCGAAACGGGCGTCGTCGCGCTGGGGAAAGTCGGTGCGGTAGTGGCTGCTGCGCGATTCGCGCCGCTCGATACACGCCTGCAAGATGACTTCGGCAGTGGTCGCCATGTTGTCGATCGTCAACGCATCGATCACTTGCGGCGGCGTGGCGGCACCCCCCGCGGCGAACTGCGCGCGCGCCTCGCGAGCGGCGGCTAACGCGATGTTCAGACCGCTTTCCGTCTTCTCGACGAGGCAATGCGCCTGCATCGCCGCGCGCAGAACGGAGGCGATACGTTGAGCGTCGAACCAGACATTCGGTTTTAGCGCTGTTCCGAGGCGCGTTGCGAGCGGCGTTACCTCGGGCTTCCCCGGCGCGCCACTGTCGCGCACAAATGCGGCCGCGCCGACGCCTGCGCGATGACCGAAAACCTGACCTTCGGCAAGCGAGTTGCCGCCCGGACGATCCGGGCCGCGCACGCCGCCCGCGAGTTCCCCTACTACGAACAGCCCCTCGATGGTCGACATCGCGTCGGTGTTGATCATCCGCACGCCACCGTTCAGGCATTGGAACGCAATCCCGACGTCGAGCGGATCGCGCTTCGGGTCGAGTCCCTTCGCGCGCATCCAGCGCAGGGTGTTGGGAATAGTGGCCGCCAACCGCTCCTCTGGGATGTCGGCGAACGAGAAGTGCACCGCACCGCGTTCCGTACCTCTGCCCTGAGCGATTTCCGTTGCGATCGCGATATCGATGTAGCGCGATTCATTCGAGATCGTGAACGGGAACACTTTCTCGTCCATCGCGGCTTCGGGCGTCACGCCTACCGGCAGGTAGTCCGCGAGGAATTCATGACCGTCGCGATTGAGCATCCTCGGATGCAGAATGAAGCAGGACTTGCTGAAGAGTTGCACGTAAGGGTGCACCATCGCCGGCCCGAACTGGTGGAACTCCATGTTCACAAGTTCGGCGCCATGGCGGAAGCAGACGGCCTGGCCGTCACCGGTCATTTCTGCTGTCGAGACTTGCTGCGAGAACAGACCGTGCGCACCGCCGGTGCCAAGCACAACGGCGCCCGCGGAAACCTCCAGCAGCCGCCGCGAAGCCAGATCCATCGCAACCACGCCGCTCACGCGCCCACTTGAATCACGCAGAAGGTCGATCAGCGCCACCGGCTGACGCGTCTCGACGCCGAGCTTCCTGGCTTCGTCCGCGAGCGCGCTCACGAAGGCTTTGCCGGTTTTTCCCTCCACGCCGAGCGCGCGCGCATACGTGCCGAAGTCGCTGCGGATGAGTTTATAGCCATCGCTGACGCGGTCGAACGGCACGCCGAGTTCGATCAGGTCAGCAATGCGCTTCGGTGCGTCCTCCGCCAGCACGCGCACCAGCTCGCGGTCGATGAAGCCGCCCGCCGGACGCATCGTGTCTTCGTAATGCACCGTGGCGCTGTCGTCGGCGCTGCCATAGCCGGCCGCTCCCATGCTCATGATTTCGCTCGCGCCGTGCACCGTGCTGCCGCCCTGCCCGACCGGCGCCTTTGCCAGCAGGAGGACCTTCGCACCCGCCTGGGCCGCCGACACCGCCGCACGCGAAGCCGCGCCGCCACCGCCAACCACTACTACGTCGGCTTGCGCGTAGTCGACGCCAAAGCCGAGTTTCTCCAATGTCTGAACTGCCGTCACGTCTGTCTCCGCTTACGATTTAAGCGCGCGCGCCACGATGTTGCGCTGGATTTGATTGGTGCCACCGAAGATCTGGAACATCTTGGCTTCGCGGTAATGGCGCTGCATCGCGTATTCGGCGGAGTAGCCATTGGCGCCCATGATCTGGATGCCGTCGGTGGCGACCTGCACGTACGTATCCGATGCGAGGTACTTCGCCTGCGACGACTCGACGTCGCACGTTTCGCCTTGTTCGAGCAGTTTGGCCGCGCGAAATGCCATCATGCGGGCGGCATCCACGCGCGTCTGCATGTCGGCGAGCAGGTGCGATACCGCCTGAAAATCGATGATCGACTGCCCGAACTGCTTGCGGTCGTTCGCATACCAGCGCGCAAGATCGATCGCCGCCTGCGCGCCACCCACACACATCGCTGACAATGCGATGCGTTCCTTCGACAGCACTGTGGTGAGCTTTTTCCAGCCCACGTGCAGGCCGCCCACGATCATTTCCTTTGGGACGCGGACGCCGTCGTACACCACTTCGCAGGTGCGAATGGCGTGGCCGCCGAGCAGATCGATCGGATTGATCGTGAGGCCTTTAGATTCCTTCGGTACCAGAAAGAGGCTGATCCCGTCGTGCTTCTTCGCTTCTGGATTGGTGCGCACAGCGGTCAAGATATAGTCGGCCTGCATCGCGCCGGAAATCCACATCTTGGTGCCGTCCAATATGAAGTCGTTTCCGTCAGCCACGCCGCGCGTCGTCAGCGAGGCAGCATCCGAGCCGGAGCCGTTTTCGCTGAGGGCGAAGGCGAAAAAGGCACGGCCTTCAGCCAGCTTCGGCAACAACTCGCCCTTGATATCGTCTGGCGCGAAACGCGCCAGCGCGCCGCCCACCATGTTCACGTTCGCATTCCAGAAGCGCGCGAGCGCGATCGTGTGATACGCGACGATCTCCAGATAAGCGGCCATGTCAAGATAGCCACCGACGCCGCCGTACTCTTCGGGCAGCGTGATGCCGAACCAGCCCTGTTCGGCGGCCACCTTTACGAGTTCCTCTGGGAAGCGCTTTTCTTCGTCGCACTGGCGGACATATTCCGGCGACGCATGGCGCGTCAGCACACGATTCACTGAATCGCGGAACTCGAATTGATCGGCGTTCAGATACGGTTTAAGGTCGCGCCGGTTGACCAGATTGCCTGCGTATTCGGGATTCACTCTGTCTCCTCCTTGTCCGATCAGGACACCTTGCGTTGCGCCACGACTTCTTCAACTTGCCCGAGCGGAATTGCACGCAACATTCCCGAACGCGACTTCGCCCCCGTCATCAGGAACGCAAGATCCGAGCCGCAGAGAATGAAACGCGCGCCTTTCCGCACGTACGCGGTCATCAGTGCTTCGTCGTACACCCCGCCCACGCCCGGCACCTTGCCGTGCCAGTGACATGCGGCGCACACGGCGTCGATGGCGGCCGCCACACGCATATGGCCAAGTTGCCCAGTAATACCGAGATCCGCCGCGAGATCGGTCGCGCCGACCAGCAGCACGTCGATGCCCGGCACCGCCGCGATCGCGTCGGCGTTCTCGAGCCCTTCGCGGGTTTCGATCATCGCCACCACCAGCACCTCGTCGTTGATCGCGCGAACCACATCGGCGATCGGGAGAGACTGGAAGCCGACCTGTGGCAGCATGCCAGGGATCGACCGTCCGCCGGCAGGCGGGAAGCGGCACATATTGGCGATCCGCGCGGCCTGTTCGGGCGTACTCACGTGCGGCACCACGATGCCCATCGCGCCGGTATCGAGCAGTCGTGTGGCGTGGAACGGCTCGTGCCCTGGCACCCGGATGATCGGCGTCACACCGCCCACCAGCGCGGCGGCGCAAATCTGTGCGGCCGTGTCGATGTCCATCGAGTTGTGTTCCATATCGATGAACAGCCAGTCGAAACCGGCCGTCTGCGCGATCTGCGCGATGTCGACGGTGCGGGCCTGGCGCAGGCCCATGCCGAGTGCCAGCTCACCCGCGGCCAGTTGCGCTTTTGCGTGATTCTTGATGCTTTGCATGATGGATTCCATTCAGGCGGTGGCGTCGAGCGGCTCGTCGTTCGCCAGTTCGAGGTTGATGAATTTCGTGTCCATGTAGTCGCGGATCGCGTTCGGGCCGCCTTCGCGTCCGAACCCGCTGTCCTTGCTGCCGCCGAATGGCGTCTCCGCCGTCGACGCCACGAACGTGTTCACGCCGACCACGCCGGCCTGCAAGCGTTCGGTGGTTTCCAGCGTGTTGCGCATCGAACGCGTGAAGACATAGGCCGCAAGCGCGAACGGCAGCCGGTTCGCCTCGGTGATGACTTCGTCCATCGTCGTGAACGGGGTGAGCGTGCCGACCGGGCCGAACGGCTCGTCGTTCATCAGACCAAGGTGCGGAGCGGGGTTGGCGACGAGCGTCGGCTCGTAGAACCAGCCGCGGCCGAATTGCGATGGACGCCGGCCACCGCATAGCACGCTGGCGCCTTCGCTCACGGCTTCATCGACGAGGCGTTCGATCGCCTCGCGGCGTTTCGACGTGGTCAGCGGACCGAGATCGGTGTTCTGCTGCAACGGATCACCGACGCGTAGCGATTCCGAACGCTCGACCAGCGCCTTCACGGTCTTGTCGAAGATCGATTCGTGGATATAGAAGCGCGTCGGCGATGCGCAAACCTGGCCCGCATTGCGGAACTTGCCTAACGACGCGAGATGCGCGAAAGCGCCAATGTCCGCGTCGCGATGCACGATCACAGGTGCATGGCCGCCGAGTTCCATCGTGACCTTCTTGAGGGTCTTCGCGGACATTTCGACGATCTGACGGCCGATGGGCACCGAGCCGGTGAAGCTGATCTTCGCCACGCGCGGATCGGCCATGATCGTCGGCGTAATCGCATCGGCTTTGCCGATCACCAGATTGATCGCGCCCTCGGGAAACCCTGCGTCGACGAAACAGCGCACCAGTGCCATCGTCGCGCCGGCCGCTTCGTTTGACGGCCGGATCACGATCGCGTTGCCGCCGGCCAGCGCCGGGCCCATCTTGCGGGCCAGCAGCAGCAGCGGGAAATTCCACGGCGTGAAAGCGGCGACCACGCCGAGCGGCTCGTAATGCACCAGATACCGTCCGCCCTTGACGCGACTTTCGTATGACATGCCGAACACGCGGCGTGCTTCGTCGGCAAACCAGTCGACCGACTCAGCGGACGCGTTAACTTCCCCACTGGCCTGCGCGATTGGTTTGCCGGTTTCCAGCGCCACGATTCGTGCGAGTTGCGGCGTGCGTTCGCGGATGAGTGTTGCGGCCCGGCGCAGTAACGCTGAGCGCTCCCACGGTGTGAGCTTGCGCATTGCGGCCGAAGCCTCGGTCGCGGCGTCGATGGCCTCGGTGACCTGTGCCTGCGTAGCCAGCGGCATATAGCCCAGCCGCTGTTCCGTCGCCGGATTGATCGAAAGCTGGCCGTTGTCAGCCGTCGCGGCCTGCCAGCGACCGCCGAGCAGCAAGCCGTGCTCGCGGTAGTGCGCTTCTAGTTCCATTTGCCTCCTCCTGATAGGTATCGCGGACATTTCCCGACTTTCCTAGGTGCTTTCCCGGGGTGCCATCTTGCATGCACTCTTTTTCTTATATCAACACCTTGACAGCTAAGTGTCAACACTTTTAGAGTGTGTGTCAGCGAAATATGATTTGTCGCATGCACTTGCGAAGCCGACGAATCGCTAAAAAGAACGCCGCGGCGCCGCCGAATGCGTCATGCAGCCCTCCCTTTCCATGGAGCGAGACAAAATGAGTTCGTATTCCCGTCGTACCTTTCTTCAAACCCTCGGAGCAGCCGCGGTGGCGACAACCGGGACCGGCTTCTTTCCGTCGCTCGCCCGGGCCCAGACCGCGCAGTTCAAGCTGAAGTACGCGAACAATCTGGCGCTGTCCCATCCGCTCAATGTCCGCGCAAAAGAAGCGGCGGATGCCATCAAGAAAGAAACCGGCGGCCGTGTCGAGTTGCAGATCTTCCCGAACGGTCAGATGGGAACGGATACCGACATGCTGTCGCAGGTTCGTTCGGGGGCCATCGACTTCCTTACTCAGGGTGGCGTGGTGCTGTCGACGCTGGTGCCGGTCTCCGCGATCAACGGCATCGGCTTCGCATTCAAGGATTACAACCAGGTATGGGCGGCAATGGACGGCGAACTCGGGAGCCACATCCGCACGGCGATCTCGAAGGTCGGGCTCGTCGCGATGGAAAAACCGTGGGACAACGGCTTTCGCCATCTCACGAGTTCGGTCAAGCCGGTGCAAAGCCCGGCCGACCTCAAGGGCCTGAAGATCCGCGTGCCGGTCAGCCCCCTCTGGACCTCGATGTTCAAGGCGCTCGACGCCTCGCCCACCAGCATCAACTTCAGCGAGGCGTATTCGGCGCTGCAAACCAGGGTGGTCGACGCGGAAGAAAACCCGCTCGCGCTGATCGAAACCGGTCGCTTCTATGAAGTCCAGAAGTACTGCTCGTTGACCGGCCATATCTGGGACGGCTTCTGGTTCCTCGGCAACGCGCGTTCGTGGGGCAACCTGCCGCCGGACTTGCAGACGATCGTGGCGAAACACCTGAATGCGGCCGCAGTGGCTGAACGCGCGGACGTCGCCGCACTGAGCACGTCGCTCGTCGGGCAGTTGCAATCGCACGGCATGGCGTTCAACAAGCCCGATATCCAGCCGTTCCGCGCATCGCTTCAAAAAGCCGGCTTCTACGATCAGTGGCGCAAGAAATACGGTGATGAAGCCTGGGCGTTGCTCGAGAAGTACACGCAGAAGTTCGCATGAGCGCGGACCATCGAAGAGTTTCTGGAGAACGAGTCATGACTTCCCGAGTTCATCCCGAGCAGGTGTTCGCCCACGACATGGGCGCGCCGAAGGACCGACATGCGATATCGAAGGTCGTGCGCGTCGGCAGCGCACTCGAAACGGCCATCAAGTGGATCACCGAAGTGCCCGCTGCGTTGCTGCTGGTGGCCGAAGTGGTGCTGCTCCTCACCAACGTTACCTGCCGCTACGTGTTGCAGGATCCGTTGATCTGGGGTGACGAACTTGCGTCGATCCTGTTCATCTGGCTGTCGATGCTGGGCGCAGTGGTGGCGTTGCGCCGCGGCGAACATATGCGACTGACGATGTTCGTCGTCAGAATGTCTCCGCAAAATCGTGCGTTTGCGGAGACGGTTGGAAATTTCATCGTGATGACTTTCGTGCTGCTGCTCGTACGGCCGGCAACCGACTGGGCGATGAACGAATGGATCATCAGCACGCCGGCGCTCGATCTGCCGAATGCCATTCCCGCGGCCGCGATTCCCGTGGCGGCTGTGCTGATGCTCGTGCTCGCCATTACGCGGTTGCTCGAGCGCTCGTCGCTTCGCGATTGCGTGAAGGCTTTCGCGCTCGTGGCGGGTGTTGCAATTGCGCTCTACATCGTACGGCAAGCGCTCGCGCCACTGACCGCGCTCAGCCTGATCCTTTTTTTCGCCGTCGGCGTGATTACGATCATCTGTCTCGGCGTGCCAATCATGGTCGCCTTCGGCGTGTGCACGTTTGCTTATCTCGCAACCGTCACCGGCGCACCGTTGACGATTGTCGTGAGCACGATGAATCAGGGGATGTCGAGCCTGATCCTGCTCGCCGTCCCGCTGTTCATCCTGCTGGGCGCGCTAATGGAAGCGATGGGACTTGCCGAAGCGATGATCCGTTTCCTCGCTTCGCTGATCGGGCACAAGCGTGGCGGCCTCGCCTACGTGCTGATCGGCGCCATGTACCTCGTCTCCGGCATCTCCGGCTCGAAGGTGGCGGATATGGCTGCGCTCGCGCCGGGCCTGTTCCCGGAGATGAAAAAGCGCGGCGCGAATGAAGGCGACCTCGTCGCAATGCTCAGTTCGGCGGCGGCCATGTCGGAAACCATACCGCCCAGTCTCGTGCTGATCACGATTGGTTCGGTGACCGGCGTTTCGATCGCGGCGCTGTTCACAGGTGGCTTCATGCCGGCCGTGATCGGCGCGGTAGCGCTCGCGGCACTAGTCTGGTTCAAAAGCCGCCGGGAAATCATGCAAGGCGTACACCGGGCCTCCCGGGCCGAAGTCGGCCGCGCCTTCCTGATCTCGCTGCCTGCGCTCGCGCTGCCCTTCGTGATTCGCGCGGCCGTGGTGGAAGGCATCGCGACGGCGACGGAGGTGGCGACGATCGGCGTGGCTTACACCTGTGTGGTGGGTTTGCTACTGTATCGCCGGTTCGACTGGAGCCGGCTCTATCCTATTCTGGTGGAAGCGGCGTCGCTGTCCGGCGCGATCCTGATCATCATCGGTTGCGCAACGGCGATGGGATGGGCGCTCACGCAGTCGGGCTTCTCCGCGCAACTCGCCACGTTGATGATGGCAGCGCCCGGAGGCAAGCTCGGGTTCCTGGTGATCTCCGCCATTACGTTCGTGATGCTCGGCAGCTTTCTTGAAGGAATCCCGGCGATCGTACTATTCGGGCCGCTACTGTTCCCGATCGCGCGCGCGATGGGCATCTCGGACGTGCACTATGCAATGGTCGTGGTGTTCGCGATGGGACTGGGCCTGTTCGCCCCCCCGCTTGGCCTTGGCTTTTATGCGGCGTGCGCGGTCAGCAAGGTCGACCCGTCCGCCGCGATGCGCCGCGTTTGGCCGTATCTGGGGGCATTGGCGGGGGCCCTCATCGTGATAGTGCTGGTTCCGTGGGTATCGGTAGGTTTTCTGTATGCAAAATAGGGTAACAAATGGCACAGACAAGGAAATCGTCATGAAAAGCGCGCTCAATGGTGCACCGAACGGCAAGGTGAACGCCCGCGCTCCGGAGGTGATTGCGTCGAAACTCGACGACATCCGCGATCAGGTGCGGGCCATGATCCAGCGCGGGGATTTGCGCCCGGGCGAGCGCGTGAACGAGCAGGCGCTCGCCAATCAGATCGGCGTCGGCCGTAATTCGGCGCGCGAGGCGTTGCGCTCGCTTGAACAGGCCGGACTCGTTCGCATCGTGCCAAATCGGGGCGCGGAAGTGCGGCGACTGTCTCTAGAAGAGGCGATGGATCTGTATGAGATTCGCGCAGGGCTCGCACGCACGGCGGGACGTCTCGCTGCGCTGCGTCTGGCCACTGAAGAGGAGCGCTTGCTCGATATGCTGCTCGACCAGATGGATGCGGCTCTGGCCCAACGCGACAGCCGCGTGTATCAGACCCTGAACACCGAGTTCCACCGTCAGGTGATGGCGGCGACCAAGAACCCCCGACTGATCACGATCAATCAGGCCGTTGAAGATGAACTGACACTCTACATTCACAAGGGCGTGTATTCGTTCACGCAAATGCAGCGTTCCTCAAAGGAGCACCGGGAACTTTTCGAGGCGCTGCGCGCGGGCCAAGCCGACGCGGCTGCGGACGCTTTTGAGAATCACGTGCAGACCGGAAAGAAACGCATGCTCGACACCGTGTCCACGAGCCCGTCCGAACGTTAATGAATTGGAGCAGCTTGTTGAAAACCATCGTGTTTCTGGACCGCGCGACGCTGTCGGCCGATCTACCGGATTTTCCGTTTCCGCATCGCTGGGTCGAATATCCGTCTACGACGCCGGAACATGTGGTGGAGCGTTGCCGCGATGCGCATATCGTCGTGACCAACAAGGTTCCACTGTCGGGCGATGTGCTCGAGCAGTTGCCGCAACTGGAACTGATCGGCGTGCCGGCCGCAGGCGTCAATCATCTGGATACCGAAACATGCCACAAACGGGGCATCGGTATCGTCGCGTGTCCGGGCTATTCGACGATTTCCGTGCCCGAGCACGCGTTCGCATTGATGCTCGCGCTCCGCCGCAACCTTATGCCTTACTGGCACGACGTTTATGCTGGCGGCTGGAGCGGATCACCCACCTTCTACGCCGAACTGCATCCGATCCAGGATCTGCACGGATCGACGCTCGGTATCGTCGGTGCGGGTCATGGTGGAAAGCGTCTCGCCGAACTGGCCGGCGCGTTCGGCATGCGGGTGCTGTTCGCGGAGCGCAAGCGCGCGGGCTGGGTGCGCGACGGCTATGTGGCATTTGACGAGGTGCTGCGTGAGGCCGATACGATCAGCCTGCATTGCCCGCTTACCGACGAAACGAGGCATCTGTTCGGTCTCGCCGAATTCGAGCTAATGAAGCGCAGCGCGTCACTTGTGAACGCCGCGCGCGGCGGTATCGTCGACGAGGGGGCGCTGATCGAGGCACTCGACCGCAAGCTGATCGCAAATGCCGCGCTCGACGTCCTCGAGCAGGAACCGCCCACGGCCGATCATCCGCTGCTATCCAGCGCGCGCACCGATCTGATCGTGACGCCGCATGTTGCATGGCGGACCCAGGTGGCCATGACGCGGCTCGTCACGCAACTCGCACAAGGCATCGAAGAGCATTACGCGCAGCGTTGAGAACAGCACTTGAACAGGCCGTGCCGCGTCAGCGCCAGCGTGCGAGCGGCGCACGTACAGGTCGAGACGGCCAGCGTCGTCCCAGAGGAGATCCGCCAGCCACAAGCGACTGTCGAAGAGCGCAAGCAGCAGGGCCGATCGGTAATGCTCCAGGGCTTCGGCGGCATTTCCGGCATCAAGCCGCGGCACCCAGCCGCATGCGATGCACGACGGTCGGCGCGCGATCGAATTCCGTGCGCGCCTCGCGCACCGCTCGGATGGGATCGACAAGCTGGGAGATGGCCCTCGTTGCCGCCCTCGCACCACGCGACTGCCGCAGAGTGGGCAAGTAAATGACAAAGAAGTAGACCAAACTGCCAAGGCCAGGGAAAAGAAACATTTGGCGCGCGCCTGACGCCGACTGCTGGGACGTGGGCGGCGTTATCGCTCTTCGCGTTCGTTACTGGAGGCGGGCAATTTCGGGGGAGGCCACGCCGAACCGACGCCGCCTAGGTTCTGAGTCAAGTTGACGCGATATATACCAAAGTCCCATTGTCTTCACTCCCGACGGCGTCGATACTGCTTGAAGGAAATTCCGCACGCTGCACGCAGACCTTGCGGAATCGCCGAATCGGTCAGTTCCCTTGTTCTTTCCGAGGGTCATCAATAGCGGGCGGCCTTTTTTGCCGTCCCCCGCGTGAGTCTGGGAGTGTTACATGAAGCGCTTTGTGACTGCCACCTGTCTTCTGGGAGCCGTTATCGTGATGCCGGCATGGGCGCAAGCCCCGACAAAAATGAATCCGCTGAAAATGAAATGCGAGGACTTCGTGGCGATGGATGAAGCTTACCGACCCACTGCCGTCTACTACGTGGCGGGAGTCGACAAGCTCGGCGTAACGGAAACTGACACGATGGTGGAGGACACTGCGACACCAATCGGCGTGCTTGTTGCCGAGTGCCAGAAGTCGCCGAAGGCGTCGTTTCGTACGAAGGTCCGGCAGATGTACAAGAGCGGTCAACTCGCTCTTTTCGACCATCACTGAGCGGGCCGGTCGGGTCCATGTCAGTGCACGTGAGAGGACGAGGCGGCCGCGCGGACTGCGGATGCCCGCGGTTGCGTGGATGAGGTCGGCGCGCGAACGGCCGCTTGCTGGTGCAAAATGTTCACCCGAAAGTCTGCCTGGCGATACAGGCGACCGGCGCTTCCTGGCCGGAAAGAGCCCGCACGCGGTGATGGGTCAATATCGACTGGCAAGGGCCCCGGATATGGCAGCCAGGGGACTTGCAATGGTGATGGTCCTGCCATCACTATTGCGTGTACTGGGCTACAGATGCTTTTTGAGCTTCGGATTAGGACGGACGCCGTGAGTATTCTCTGCCGAGTTCAGATTGCCGTAACGATTTCCGGGGTTGTCACCGGATGCGTGTCGCAGCCAATTGGGCCGGCGGTAGCTGTGAAGCCGGGGCGCGACAAGCCATTCACCGTCTTTCTGCGGGACGATGCGCAGTGCAAACAGTATGCGAGAGAGCAGTTGGCGCGCGGCGTGGACACCCGCGATCAGAGCGATGCCAACGTGTCACGGGCACAACTGAATGTGCAGCAAAGATACTATCTCGCGTACCTGGGATGCATGCGCGCGAAGGGAAATGAGGTGTCGGACGGTGCAGCGCCAACTACGCAGTTTGAATAGGCGATCTTCAATGTGTTGTACTTTCCCAGATGCATCGGTTACGAGCCCATGCAATTTTTCTGGGAAGACTTCCTGAATTCGCTTCCCCGACTACCTGTCAGGTCCGGTCCAGGCTAATACACATAAGGCGACTTGGCGGCCGAAATACAGCCATTGAGATAAGAAGAGAATCTTTATAGCCATGTCCCTGCGACCGTGTAACCTGGACCCAGTCAGGCCGGGCTGTCGAACGGACGATGCCGGCGACGGCGACCGGCTCAAGTCGACGGCCGGTGCGGACAGTGGCGCCGCCCCGATCTCAAAACGATGCGCGAACGCACGAAACGTGCAGCAAGCGTCCCCCCGGGCCGATTCGCTAGAAGGCCCAGTCCTATGGAAACTGCACGAACTATTTCAGCGAGGAGGGAGCGTCGCTACTGACCTTTGAATTGAGGTGCCCGCTTTTCAATGGTCGCAGCCAGCGCCTCGAGATGATCGTCAGTGTTGTGGCACATACCCTGAAAGACGGCACAGTGGTCGAGGAAGTCGTGCAGTTCCATGCGCTGGGCTGATTTCATCAGACGCTTCGTCAGCCGGAGGGCTTGCGGCGGTTTTGCGGCGAGGTTCCTGGCCAACTGCTGAGCAGTTTCCAGCAACTGGTCTGCGCCAACGGCGTCGAGAACGACACCAAGCTCCTTGCCTTCAACCCCGGTAAAGGTTCGGCCTGAAAACGTGAGCTCGGCTGCCCGCTGGTAGCCCACGAGTCGTTGTAGAAACCAGGCTCCGCCATCTCCGGGGATGATTCCCACATTGACAAAGGTCTCGCCCATGATTGCGTCAGCTGCAGCCAGTCTCAGGTCGCACATGCAGGCGAGGTCGAAGCCCGCGCCCAATGCGGCGCCATTGATGGCTGCTATGGACGGGACGTCGAGAAGATGCATCGCCAGGGGTATTCGCTGGATGCCTTGCCGATACTGTTTCTGGACCTCATAGACGTCCCCACCGAAACTCCCCTCGCGATGGAACATGTGCTTGATGTTTCCGCCGGAAGAGAAGGCCTTTCCGGCACCGGTCACAATCAGGACACCGATAGACTCCTCGGTGTTAATCCACTGAACGGTGCGTTCAATGTCGTCCACGAGTTTCGTGCCGGTGAGCTCATTACGGACATCATCGCGGTTCAAGGTCAGTGTTGCGACACGTCCGTCGACGCGTAGCAATGCATCAGTCAATTCAGGTGCATGGTTCATCTTGGCTGCTCGGTTTAATGTCACTGAGGGGTGGCCGCACTGACATCCTCAAGCAGGATGCGAGCATCGAGAATGGCTACCCCACTGGAATAGGCAAGCACGGGATTCAGGTCCAGCTCGGCGATTTCCGGAAATGCCGAGCAAAGCGACGAGATGCCCATCATCAACCTGACCAGCGCATCCTTGTCGGTCGGGGCCGCTCCCCGTACCCCGTTCAGAATCTCACTGGCCCGAATCTCGGCGAGCATCCGGTGCGCGTCGTCCTCCGTGAGAGGGAGCGAGCGGAACACGACATCTTTGAGTACCTCGACCAGGATACCGCCGAGGCCAAACATCATGACCGGGCCGTAAGTCGGGTCACGCACGACACCGATGATGATTTCGACGCCACCTTTTGGCGCCATGGGGGTCACGAGGACGCCGGTGATGTCCGGGTCTTGCACATGTTTTCGGCCATTGGCCACGATGTTTTCGAACGCGTGCCTAACCCCATCGGAGCTTCCAACGTTGAGCCTGACCCCACCGGCGTCCGACTTGTGGATGATGTCGCGCGACACGATTTTCATCGCGACTGGCACCGAACCGAGGCGCTCGAACGCCGCAACTGCCTCATGCAGTGCCCTGGCCAGAATCGCGGGAGCCGGCATTGGGACGCCGGCGTCCGCGAGCGCCTGCCGGGCCTCGTGCTCGAGCACAACCGTCCGGTGTTCGCTGCGACAGGACGACAGGACCGTCTCGAATGCCGGCGACCGCACCGGATGGTCCTCTGCTTCAGCAAGTGGTCGCCTCTGCGCCTCGCCAAACTCTGCGAGGCCCTGCATGCAGCGGACCGCCAACTCCAGCGAGTCGTAAACCGGTACACCGGCTTCACGGATACACGTCAGAGGGGCCGGTCGCAGGTCCGAATACAAGCTCCCATAGAGGCTGTGCACAATGATTGGTTTACCGCGCGCTTCCAGCATTGCGGCAATTCGCGTAGAGGTCTGCATCTCAATGGGCGTCAGCGACTGGGAAAACCTCACGCCATATCCGCCGTAGAGCCCCGTGATAAGTAGTCCGTCCACCTGAGGGTCCTCGAGCAGAATGCGGGCACAGTCGGCAAATACCGCCGGGTTGGAATCCGTTCCCCCTGCAACGTCGACGGGGTTCGCAACGGCGGCCGACGGCGGCAGGATTGCTGACAGGCGCTGGCGCGTTTCGTGGCTCAGGGGAGCAAGCGTCAGACCATGTTCGCTCAAGGCGTCTGCAGCAATCGTCGCGTGCCCACCACCATCAGCGAGCACCGCCACACGGCGCGACGCGAGCGGCTGAAGCAGCGAAAGCGCTTCAGCGAGCGAGAGAATCTCGTCGGACTTGCGAGCGAGCACCGCACCCGCCTGACGCAGAACGCCCTCGCTCACCGCGTAGTCTCCGGCCAACGCACCAGTGTGCGACTTCGCGGAACTACGTCCGGCGCTGGTGCGGCCTGACTTGTAGAGTACGACCGGCTTCCTGCGTGTAATGCGACGCAGTGCGTCCAGGAACACCCGCCCATTTTTCATACCCTCGACATACGCGACGACGACCTTCGTGTTCTCGTCTTCTGCAAAGTAGTCGAGGTACTCGTTGAACTGGATATCCGACTCGTTGCCGATGCCCACGTACGTTGACAGCCCGATGTGTCCGTTGGCCTCGGCCTCCGTCACGAGAGAAAGCGCCATGTTTCCAGACTGGGACAGCAATCCGATACCGCCTTTCTTCAGATTGCTAAAGCCGACAATGTTGCAAGCCTTGTGGGTATTAAATACCCCGGACGTGTTCGGCCCGACGATACGTACGTTATAGGCATGAGCGACTCGCACCATGTCGTCCTGGAGGCGCCGCCCGTCATCGCCTGCTTCGGCAAATCCGCCCGCCAGCACAACCGCGCCTTTTGCGCCTTTTTTGCCACATTGCTCGATGACCTGTGGCAGGGTCTTTGCCGGCGTGCAGACCAGAGCGAGGTCAATGTTGCCGGGTATGTCGCCCAGACTCGCATAGCATTTCAGGCCCAGGATTTCCGGTTCTCTCGGATTTATGGGGTATATCGCCCCGGCGTATCCGTCCTCCAGCAACTTTTGAATTGAACGAAAACCCCGCTTCGTCTGGTCTTTTGATGCGCCAACGACGGCAATCGAGTCTGGATAGAAAAGTTCGCGAATAGAGTGGCTGCTCATCGTTATTCTCCCTTGAACACCGGTTCACGCTTCTCGGCGAAGGAATCGATGCCTTCCTGCCAGTCTTTCGTTGTGGAACAGAACATCATGCCTTCCAGTTCTGCAGTCAGCGCTGCGTCAAGGGTGCGCTCGCCAGCGAAGTTCAGCTGTTCCTTCGCCAGCCGCATCGAGAACGGAGCCTTGCTGGTGACCCTCTGTGCAAACGCCCGTGCGCTCTGAAGAAAACCCTCATCGGGATACACGCGGTTTGCGAGCCCAATGCGAGCAGCTTCTTGCCCGTCAATCCGCTCTCCCAGGAAAACGAGCTCGCGGGCTTTTGCCAGGCCGACCAGCCGGGGGAGGAGATACGTGATTCCGCCGCCGAGAAAGTTGCCGATGCTTATTTCGGGCAATCCAATCTTCGCGCTCTCGGCCATCACAACGAAGTCGGAGGCAATCGCAATTTCTGCGCCGGCTCCCAGCGCGAAGCCATTTACAGCCGCGACCACGGGCTTGCCGAGCGTCAGCAGTCGCTTGCACACCACCTGCTCACCCCGCAGGTATTCGCGACGCTCGAAGGCCGTGCGGCCCGCCTTGTGTTCCTTAAGGTCCGCTCCGACGCAGAATGCGCGTCCCTCTCCCGTAACGAGAACTACCCGCGCGGCGCGGTCCGCTTCAGCGAGGCTTAATGCTTCGCTTAACTCATCGTAAAGTTGCTGGACCACCGCATTCAGACGATGCGGTCTGTTTAACCGGACCTCTGCAATCCCGTCCTGCACACCGTAAATTATCGTTTCGAAAACCATGAACGTCTCCGTCATTGCACCTTGAAGGGCTCGCTCACGGTGTGGGGCATACCTCACGGGTCGTGGCGTCTCGGACAAACAAACACGCGAAGAAACGTCCGTTGCGTAAAATCTACGCATGGGCAACGTTTGTTGCAATCCAGCGTTTACCCGTAATTGAGCCTTTACTGACGTTGCGATTGGCTCTGGTGGTGTAGTTAGCTGTTCTCATACTTATGCCGCTCGCGGGCGATGCAAAGGACGCGTGGCAATGGGCTCGGAAGCCTCATTTCCTCTGTGGATGCAACCTCTGTTTCAGCGTCAACAGCACCTTCAGGCCACCACCTCTTCGACCCGCACCCGAACTCGCGCAGGGTTCGCGACACCAGTCGCCGACAGCCTGCTGGTGGGGCCTTGCCTATTTGGATGCGGCTCCGTAACATTTGTTGTCATCCCACCGAGGTCCGCGCCGTGACTCCCAGTTTCGAAGACCTTGCAGCCCTCATTCGCGCCAGATTTCCGGAACTGAGCCCCCAATTTCAGTCAGGCGCAGCCTACCTGTTAAATTTCCCGGACGAGGTTGCAGTATCGTCAATGCGGAAGGTCGCAGAAAACGCCAAAGTACAACCCGCGGCCCTCGTGCGCCTCTCCCAACAACTCGGCTTCCCAGGCTGGAACGAGTTTCGGGAAATCTTTGTCGCCCGCCTTCGAACACGCCCGGAACCGCTGAGCAGCAAGGCGCGAACGCTCGTGAGGGGCGGTCATCACGAAGCCCTTGCCCACGACATGGAGGCTGCGCAGCAACACAATCTCGAGACTACTTTCGCACAGAATGGCGCTCGCATCGTGGATGCGGCGAAGCTGCTCAGAAAGGCTCCGCATGTCCATATAGGCGGCTTCCGTTCCTGCTTCCCGATTGCGTTCGGCCTCCTGTATGGGTACCGACTCTTCCGCTCTTCGGTGAGCCTCGTCTCCGGGGAAGCGGGCACGCTTGAAATGCAGTTGCGCAGCATCGCGAAGGGGCATGCGACCGTCGTCATCAGCTTCGCACCGTATTCACGCGAAGCCGCACGAGTCGCGGAAGCCGCCAAGGAACAGGGCAGCAAGCTCGTCGCCATCACCGACAGCGCGGTTTCTCCCATTGCGCTGAGCGCCGATGAGGTGCTGCTCTTCACACACGACAGTCCATCGTTTTTTCCTTCCCTCGTCGCAGCTTCCGCGATCGCCGAGTCGCTGGTCGCCCATCTGCTGGCACTTGAAGGAAACAGGGCCATCCAGCAATTGTCCGAGGCGGAAGACACGCTACACGCGAAGGGTGCATACGTAAGCTGAATCCGGTCAGTGGTACCGCCATCTGTCGCGCAGTCCCGACGCCGGGACTACGTGTTTTCCCTCCCCCAATTTTTGTTGACGTCCCCTTCTGGCGGAGTACTATCCATATTGACAACAAACGTTGCGCATAATTTACATAAGACATCGCGTGTTGCGCTGCATGTAGCGTTGCTGTCATTGGTCCCTCCCACGTCGTGGAGGTGACATCGCCAATCACTGCGGAGAGAATCATGGGACGTCGTTCCTTCCTTATGTCCGTCATTGCTGTTGCAATGTTCGGAGCCAGCATCGCGCACGCGGAAACCAAAGAGTTGGTTGTCGGTACCGACACCTCCTTCATGCCGTTCGAATTCAAGCAGGGTGACAAGTACGTCGGCTTCGACCTTGACCTGTGGGCCGAAATCGCGAAGGACCAGGGCTGGAAGTACAAGATTCAGCCGATGGACTTCGCTGGTCTGATTCCGGCGCTTCAAACGCAGAACATTGATGTCGCGCTTTCGGGCATGACCATCAAGGAAGAACGCAAGAAGGCTATCGATTTTTCGGACCCGTATTACGACAGCGGACTCGCTGCGATGGTGCAAGTCGGCAACACGAGCATCAAGTCCATTGACGACCTGAATGGCAAGGTCATCGGCGCAAAAACGGGCACCGCAACGATCGACTGGATCAAGGCGCACCTGAAGCCCAAGGAAATCCGTCAGTTCCCCAACATCGACCAGGCCTATCTGGCCCTGGAAGCGGGCCGCGTCGACGCAGCCATGCACGATACGCCAAATGTCCTGTACTTCGTCAACACGGAAGGCAAAGGCAAGGTCAAGGTTGCCGGCGCCCCCGTCAGTGGCGACAAATACGGCATCGGCTTTCCGAAGGGAAGTCCTCTGGTGTCGAAGGTCAACGAAGATCTGACGAAAATCAAGGCAGATGGCCGTTACGCGAAGCTCTACAAGAAGTGGTTCGGTTCCGAACCGCCGAAGTCGTAATCGCTCGGAAATCTCGGAAATGGGGGCGCGGCGGTCACGACCGTCGCGCTGGCAACGGAAACAATCAGGAGCGCTTTGTGGAATTCGACTGGTCAGTTATCGGAGCGGCACTTCCAGACTTGCTGGACGGCGTGAAGCTCACAGTCTTTATTGCAGTTGTCGGGCTCGTCGGTGGTTTCATCGTCGGCATGATCGCCGGAATGTTCCGGGCGTATGGGCCTGTCGCACTGAACATTCTGGCTCAGGCCTACATTGAGCTGATCCGGGGTACGCCGATTGTCGTGCAGGTCATGTTTCTGTACTTCGCCCTGCCGCTGCTTGCGCATATCCGAATCGATGGCCTGACTGCCGCCATCATCGCGATAACGGTAAATTCGGGCGCCTATCTTGCCGAAGTGGTGCGCGGCGCGCTGTTGTCCATCTCCAAAGGCCTCACGGAAGCCGGTCTTGCGATGGGTCTGTCCATGCCACGTGTCCTCCTAAAGATTGTCGGGCCGCTGGCCTTTCGCCGGTTGATTCCGCCGCTCGGCAACCAGTGCATCGTTAGCCTGAAGGACACGTCCCTTTTTATCGTCATAGGTGTGGGCGAACTGACACGCAAGGGGCAAGAAATCATCGCGGGAAATTTCCGCGCCGTGGAGATCTGGACCGCGGTTGCCGTCATCTATCTGGTTCTGACTGGCGTGATGACGCTCACACTGCGTCTCGTTGAAAAGAGGATGAGCATCCTATGAACATGGTCGAATTCAAGGGGGTCTCGAAGAGCTTCGGCCACGTGCCCGTGCTCAAGGACATCAGCCTGCGCATCGAAAGTGGCGAAGTTGTGGTTGTCGTCGGTCCGTCCGGCTCGGGCAAGTCCACGATGCTTCGCTGTATCAACGTACTGGAAAAAATCTCGGGCGGAGACTTGCTGGTCGACGGGCAGAGCGTCAAGGGCAACGCCTCCGTGATCCGTAACATCCGGCTCGAGGCCGGCATGGTCTTCCAGCAGTTCAACCTGTTTCCCCAGATGACGGCGCTGGAGAATGTCATGTTCGGCCCTATCCAGGTGCGCGGAGCATCGCGAGCCGAGGCGCGCGACCAGGCAATGGCATTGCTGGACAAGGTGGGCCTCGAAGCGCGCGCCAATCATTACCCGTCCGAGTTGTCTGGGGGACAACAGCAGCGCGTCGCGATTGCCCGCGCCCTGGCCATCAGGCCCAAGTTGATGCTGTTCGACGAGCCAACCTCGGCGCTGGACCCGGAGCTGCGTCACGAAGTCCTCAAGGTCATGCAGGACCTCGCCACCGAGGGCATGACCATGATTGTCGTGACGCATGAAATCGGGTTCGCGAAGCGCGTCGGCACGCGCCTGCTGTTCATGGACCAGGGCGGCATCGCCGAGGACGGGCAACCGGCCGCGCTCATCCACACTCCACCGACACAGCGACTGAAAGACTTTTTGCAGCACGTGTCCTAAGCGAGGTTATGTCCGATATGAAGGTTCTCACTCCCGCCGTCATTTCCGGCTCTCCGTACGAAATCGGATACGCCCTCGGCTCACTGGCCCGGCCGGTGATGGGTGCGTACATGGGCCAAAGTGTCGCCTGGCAGGCGGTCAGCAGATGGCGCGGGCACGCGTTTGTGCGAGACCTGCGCCAGGCTGCCGAAAGTGCGTTCCCTGACCATGTCGCAGAAATCGAAGGGATGGCGGCAGGCATGGGATGGTCCGCCGAGGACGTGTTCCTGTGGAACTGCCGGGGAGAGTTGATTCACAACGCGCCAGACGGTTGCACCACACTGGCTGCCAGGTCGCAAAATGAGCGGCTCATTGCACACAACGAGGATGGCGACCCGTATCTGCGCGACCAGTGCGAGCTCGTGGACATCCGTCCAACCGGCAAGCCCGGGTTCGTGAGCTTCTACTACCCGGGCTCCCTGCCCGGACATACCTTCGCAGTAAGCCGTGCCGGACTGGTACAGGCCATCAACAACCTGCGAATCAGGAAGCCCGCTGTTGGAGTACCCCGCATGGTGCTCACCCGCGCGGTGCTCGACGTCGCTTCACTTGACGCCGCCATCAGGGTGCTCGATGGTGTGCCACGGGCCAGCGGCTTTCACCACACGCTGGGTTGCGTCGGGGACCCACGGCTGCTCAGCATCGAAGCCACTGTACAGCGCTGCTCCGTTACGGAGGTGACCCGCCTGTGCGGGCACACCAACCACCTTGTCCATGTCGGCTGTGACAACGAGGAGCAGATTATCACGGAGTCCTCCCGCGACCGGCAGACCCGACTCGGCGAGCTTCTTCCGAGTCTCTCGAACATCGGCGGGTTGAGTCTGCTGCAGGTACTCTCGGACAAGGCGTCGAAAGGTCTGCCAATTTATCGTGATGACCCTGCTGACCCGGACGACGAGAACACACTCGCGACTGCGCTGTTCGTCATTCAGGAAACCGGTGTGGAATTTGAAGTGCGCCAGCAAGGTGAACTGCGATTCAGGAGATTCGTGCCCCAGGAATCGCGCGCACGCACCGGGTCCTGACCACTAAGACAAAGCATGACAACCGTATTTCATCGCGCCCCGCGCGCAAAGCTCCCAATCGCTGTCACCAGTGACTACCGGGCGATGACCCGGCCTCAGAGTGTTTTTTGCGAATGGCGGCTGTACGCCTTACTGCTGCCGTTCATTTTGGTGATTTCAGCGATCAGCGAATGTCTGCAAATGGCCGAGGCCGGAAGCTCAATCAAGCGGTGAGCCCCGCTTTCGCTTTCGTCCAGCAGGCGTAGTTTGTCGCGACGACGGCGCGCCAGAAAATGGCTTAGTTTTGGACGTTTTCCCCGTAATCTTCCCAGTACCGAAGCGGATCGCGATATTGTGGATAGTGTGAGTTGAGCCACGCCGACAGTCTGGCCCAGTCGGGATGGTTGGTACCGGTTTGGGCAGACCATATTGACGATCTTTCAAGAACCTGACCGTTCAAGCGATCACGGACAACCAGGCTGCCCAGCCCGCTTGAACTGTTCGTCTGTGATTCAACCAGATACCGCGGCAGAATCCTGAGCTCCGCGTCCTCCGCCCACCCGTATACCACGCGAACTACGCCGGTGGAATCTCGCAACTCCGTGGGTCCACTTCCCGGCCGAACGGCTGTCCAGCCCTCAGGAAACTCAGCGACAACCTCGTTTTTTCCTTCCCTTACCCACTTCGCGTGCCATGCTTTCGCCATCGCCTCGCGTACGTGAGACACCGACTCGTAGCCAGTAGGCAGCTCGATCGCCATCGGAAGAGTAATGAGGTTGTCCTTCCAGAGCTTGGTTTCGTTGTCGACGCGCTCGACTACGTCGAACGCCCCGGCTTCGAATGGGTTCTCGGGCCGGCCGCTTACTTTCACGTTCCCGCTGGGCAGGCCTTCGAAAAGGCGCTCGGCATCGTGGCGGGTGAGTTTTGTCTTTCCTTTCTTCATGGTCTCACTACAGCAAGGTTGTCTCACTAACATGGAGGCTCTGACGTCCAAACTCGGGCGCCACGTCCTCTCGCGTGCGCGAACATGCGCGCGATTCCATTCTGCGCCATTTGACTGTTACCGGCTCGCGGGGTGGCAATGGCGCGGCTTATGCCTGTTCATACTGCCGGACTTCAGATGGATCGAGCGATCCTTCCAGGCAAAGTACCGCTCCCGAACGAGGGCGTCCAATGCTTTGCTTTCGCCTTGTTCACGAATTGCTGCCTTGGGAGCGACGTAGTCCGAAAGTCGCACGAACTCATTCAGGCGCGCAGTGGACGTCGAATTTGATGAGCTTCGTCGGACCGAATGTGTTGCTAATCGCAACGTCGGCGGCATCGCGGCCGCGCGCCATCAGCACGCGACCAATACGCGGCACATTGTTGCGCGGATCGAATGTCTGCCAGGAGCCGCCAACGTAGGCTTCGAACCAGGCCGCAAAATCCATCGCGCTCCACGGCGGCGGCACGCCGACATCGCTAATGTATCCCGTGCAATAGCGCGCCGGAATATTCATCGCGCGGCACAGCGCCACGGCCAGATGAGCGAAGTCGCGACACACGCCCTTGCGTTCCTGCCACGCCTGAAAGGCGGTCTTGGTCGGTCGTGCAAATTCGTATCCGAACGTGATGTGGCGATGCACGTAGTCGCAAATCGCCTGCACCCGGTGGCGGCCCGGAGGCGTATTGGAAAACAGTTTCCAGGCAATGTCGGACAGCAGATCTGTTTCGCAATAGCGGCTGCCGAGCAGGAACACCAGACATTCATCCGGTAGCGTTTCAACGGCATGCTGATAGTCGAACGGCTCGCGTGTCTCGGGTTGATCGGAGATGTTGAGCAGCGCGGTGGTGGAGAGCGAAATCAGTCCCTGCGGCGCGACGATGCGGCTGCAAAGATTGCCGAAGCTATCGCGATACTGCGTGATCGCCACAGGCGGATCGACCACCAGCAGATCGGCAGACAGGACATCCTGCACGCGGGAAAAATGCGTGTTCAACATCAACATCATCGGTGTCGGCTGCGCGCACTCGTAGATCAGTTCATAGCCCACGCGAAGTTTCATCTGACCATCCTTCCATTGATAAAGGCGTGACGCGCTGAGCGCTCAGGCGTCTTCGGTCACGCTCACGTCGACCTCAAGACTGCGGAACGAATGCATCGCGCCGTGCCATGTGCCCCAGAGCGGCAGCGCCTGATCGTAATTCCACGCTACCGCCACACGAATCAGATGCCGGTTGCCGACGATGCTGTTGGTCGGATCGAAATCGACCCAGCCTGCACCGGGAAGATAGATCTGCAGCCATGCGTGGGTCGCGCCGCCGCCCAAGGTGGCGTCATGGTCCGGCACGAAGATATAGCCGCTGACAAACCGGGCCGCGAGGCCAAGCGAGCGGACTGCATCCATCATCAGCACCGCGAAATCGCGGCAACTGCCGCTGCGTAGGAGTAGCGTGTCGGCAGGACGATTGACACCCTTCTCGATACGCCGCACGTACGTGAAGCTGTTCTTGATCTCGAGCGTCATGCTGCGCAACAACGTCATCGTGCCTGTCGTGCCGCCGGGTTCGATAAAGCGTCGCGCCCATAGGTCGACGTCGTCGTCCGGGTACTGCCGGCTTCGCGCGTTCACCAGATCAGAGGCATCTTCGCTCGTGTACGCGAACGGCCACGTCGACGCATAGGCTTCCAGCGAATAATCGGGCAGCGGCGCCTCGTAATGTTCGAGCGTCACCTCGCTTCTGAAGAGCAGTTCGGATGCTTCGACCGAAAACGTCGCGACTGCGACCGAGTTGTCGAAGACATCGTGCAACCAATGCAGCCGTTCAGGTGTGGGCGTGATCAGCAACTGCGCGGTGAGAAGCCGCAGATCATGACTCGCACGCGGGCGGAACATCATGCGATGCTCGCCGAAGCGCACTGGCTCCGAGTAGTGGTAGACGCTCTGGTGCCGCACGGTTAGACGTTGCGGCGATGTCATTGCGTTTCGCCGCGAACAAACTTGCTCACCATTTCGCCCCCAAAAGGAAAGCCCACCGCGACAGGACGAACTGGGGCGGCAATCGTTAACGACTCAGACACGCGTTGAATGCGACCAACAATGAGAGGCAACAAGGTGCACGTCGATCACAGCGGCGCTGCTTCTACAGGGCGGATACGGGACCACTGTCGAAAGTGCGCGCACTTAAAGCGAAACCACCGCGCTCCCACGTGCGGGCGCCGGTTACTTCTTCTTCGTCACACTGCTCGACACAGAAGTCTTCGGGGAAGGCGTCTTGAACAGATCTGCCCCGGGAGATGGCAACTTTTTGGGTTGTTTAGGCTTTTTTGCCTCGCGGTTACTACGAAGTTGACCTTTTGCCATTTCGCTCCCCATTTCGGCGGCCACGGAAGGGGCTGCTCTCTGACTCATTCTGGGCGCATTTTGAATTACTGTCGCGATCTATTTAAAAGACTCGATCACACACCTTAAACGGTAAGTGCACAAGTTTTCTGACAGTGCATGCCCTCTTCATGCGCTCAGCCGCCGCTTTGCCGATTGTTCTTGCTTTGTCGCGTCATGCGGCGCACTCTCGGATAGCCAACCTGAGTGCGCAAGCCGCTTCCATCGGCTCGCCACCCGTGTTTCGATCGACAGTCCCAGCGGGAATCCCGCACGCGAATGAGCATGGTAACCTTGATGTAGCGCGTCGCGGTGCTCAGGCGTGCTTTCTGGCCTCAGGCCGCTGCTTTGAAGTTGCACTCTCTTTTTTCGGGCATCCAGATGCTGAAGCGAACCCCAATGAGCTCGGTCATGCCGAGCAGACAGCAAGACTATGTGGCGACCCAGAAAGCTCGTGCCGAAGCCTTGCGGCAGGCGGAGTCCGACCGCGCCCAGAAGCGGCTTGACGATGATGCGCGCATCGATGTCAATGCCGCAAAGTGGCGCTACGTCTGTTCGAGAGAATAGATGGCAAAAAACAAGATCGTGCTCAGCTTTCCCAATCCCAGTCGCTCTTACGACGCATCCAGGCATTGTGTATGTTTCTGGGGTTACGACAATTCTCGCGAGATCGCGTTTCTTGTCGATGACCAAATGCTGACGAAGCTCAACCCCGGAACCTGCAGCGAGGAAACCGACCTGCTCGCGGCGTTCGATCGCAATCGCGACCGGATACTGGAACTGGCCAAAACGTTATATAAGGGTGGCCCGCAGATCAGGTACATGATTTCCTGAATCGAAGATCCGGCGCGATCACTTTTCATTTGCGGGCATGCGAGGCGCGAGCAGGGTTCGAACACATAGCCATTATTATTCGGCCCGATCGTCCTCATACGTCCAAGATGAAGCATATGCGCATAGTTGAGACCCGCGCAGGGGCAGGAAGGAGCACTCAGATTTCTCGCAACCGGTCGCTCGTGCGCGACGAAATCCGTAGACGCGCGGACGGCAGAAATGCCCGAAGACGCGACGGCCCGTCAAGCATCGTAATCGCTCTTTAAGTGTCTTCAAAGGCGTTCGGGGCTGCCGACTTCAAAAACTCGTGGCCATTCCAGATTAGCCGCCAGTCGCTACCCATCGAGCGCACGAGATTTGCGTCAGCAAGCAGGTTCAACTGATACCACACGCCCCGGTTCGAAACATCGAACGCATCCTTCAGCGCACCTTCAATGTCAAATTCGCTGAGGTGCGGGGACCTGTTTTCTGCACACCTTTTGTGCATCCGCACAGCTCCGTAGAAAGCGCGGCACAGCGCGACCTGTGTAGCTCTGAGATCGACGGTTGCCGGACAAAAGCCACCTGGCTTTTCGTCTGGAAGACTCAGATAGCGGACCTATGCCTGTCAGTCGAGCTCATTGCGTTACCTCACGGAAGCACACAACCAGGAACGGTCGCCTGCCTTACGGACGGTGTGCTCAGTACACACCTGGCACGCCCGGTGGACGATTCTTGAAGCGTCGATGCACCCAGTAATATTGCTCTGGGCACCGATTGATCTGCGTTTCAAGAAATTCATTCATTCGGCGCGCGTCGATCGTCTCACTTTCTGAAGGAAAGTCGCTGAGCGGCTCGAAGATGGTCAGCTTATACCCGCGGTAGTCGGGCAATACTTCAGTCACGAATGGTACAACCCGCGCATGGGCCAGTCGAGCAAGGCGCGAAACCGAAGTGAGTGTGCACGCGGGGACGCCAAAAAACGGCACAAAAACGGAGTTGTGTATGCCGTGATCCATGTCAGCAGCCAGCATGACTGGTTTGCCTGAACGAAGTAAGCCGACGATCTTTCTGGCGCTTGTCGAACGTTCAATCATCTCGGCGCCAAATCTGCCGCGTTGCCGCTTGGCTAGATTGCAAAGGCGCGCGTTCGACATGCGTGTATATAGTGAGGCGGCGGGCACGCGCGTTGAGTAGAGTATGCAGCCGACCTCGATGCTCACGAAATGGAAGCCAAGAAAGATGGTCGGCGAAGCGTTCCTGTCTTCCAGATCGATTCGACTTTCGATGTGGACCAGCTTTCGTATCCTCTGCGCGCTGCCGAACCATTGAATGCCTCGTTCGAGATAGCTTCGAACGACGTGGCGAAAATGGTTTCTGGCAAGGTCGTTGTACTCGCACTCGCTTTTGCCCGGAAAACAGAGACGCAGATTGACGAGAGCGATATGTTTCCGGGAGCTTGGAAGTGCATATAACATTGCCCCAAGCGCGCTGCCGAACCTTGCGACGAGCGTATAGGGAAGGACTGCGAAGACGCGCAGCAGCACTACAATCAAGACATAGCCTAATCGCCCCAAGAACCTCCCCCGCTCGCGAGAATCACTCATCGCGACACGGAAAAATACGAATACTTACGGATGTATAACAAAATTCGAGATCCTGGTGGCATAGCATGGCGATGGCCGGGAAGTATCGCACGTACTGCTTTGTGACGGGCTACCCAGGTGGACGCTAGGGGTTCTCGGTTCTCCCTAGCGAAAACGACTGCGTATGGGCGGCAAGCGCCTGCACCGCGGATGCACCACCAGGCGGCCGTTCTACTTTGAAAGCCGCCGCCGAGTCCGCATTGGGGCGAAGGGCAGATCCGGGTCGGCAAGACTCATCCATCCATGACTTGGCTGACATTCATCGACACCGGGTTGTGAAGTCAACAAAGCGACCTGCTGCCGCCGCACGCTGCCCGATCGGCAACCGACCGCTATGGCCGACTGGATAGGGGTAGGAAACGGCGGACGCCGTCCCCTCCCTCCGAACCCGGTGTGCAGTTTTCCCGCGACGGGCTCTCCAGTCAGTTGTTTCCACATCGGGATTGGCGCGCCAATCGATGAGCCTCGGACATCGTGAACAGCCCAAGATTAGCGAAGAAGGCATTAGGCCATCGGGGGCGATTCTCAACGTCGCGCCGCCATCCGCCGGATAATCCGCAACCGACACCACCGGTGCAAGCGTCGAACCGCTCAGCACGCGCGGCTCGACGGCCACGAGTTTCTGCAGTTGCCCGATCGCCGCATCCACGTCCTTGCGCTGCGCGAGTTCCACCTCGACCTCGATGCGCTGAGTGCCGCCACAGTTGTCGTTGATCACCGGATTGCTCCAGATCTGGCTGTTCGGCACGAACACGATGTTGCCGTCGCCGCATCGAAAGCGGACCCGCACCTACGAAGTGGCAAGCGAGAAAAGCGCCAGACACGCGGTGCATCGCGGTGATGCGCTAGGGCGTCTCAAAGATTGAGATGCACGGTCTGCGCCTCAGTGCTGCGCGCCGCGCTCGGCGCGATTCGGCAACGCTACACGCCGCGCGGCAGCGCTGCCTCGATGAACACCGCGCACAACGCTTCCATGCCCTTCGCGTCCTCCTCGTCGAAGCGCGCGACGACCGGGCTATCGACATCCCACACGCCGATCAGCGTGCCGTCGGGCGCGACGAGCGGCACGACGATTTCCGATTGCGACGCCGAATCGCATGCGATATGGCCGGGAAACTCGTGCACGTCGCGCACAACCTGGGTCTGACGGGTTTGCGCGGCCGTACCGCAGACGCCCTTGCCGAGCGCAATGCGCACGCACGCGGGCTTGCCCTGGAACGGGCCGACCACCAGTTCGCGGCCGTCGTGAAAGTAAAAGCCGGCCCAGTTCAGATCGCTCAACGAATGAAAGACGAACGACGAGAAATTCGCGGCGTTGGCGATCCAGTCCGTTTCGCCGGCCAGCAGCGCGCGCGCCTGCGCGGCCAGTTCTTCATATTGCGCGGCTTTGGGCAGATGCGAGGTGGAGGAAACTTCGAACATGACGGCGTCCGTGATCAGAGCGGGATGGAAAGCGGTAAGGGGTGAAGTGTAAATCAAGCGCAATCCCCGCGCGCGGGTGTCGAACGCTGTGACACGCGCCGCGCGTCTATGATGCCGCCCCTTCGGTTCTCGACTATCCCTTCTTGTTTCTATCTTAATATAATAAATATTCATTTCGCATTAGTTTAAATCGAACGGGTCCCTGCGACTCTGTTTTTGCTATATTACCCACTCCATTCGAGTTGTTTTTTTAAGATATTTCGATGCCGAACGCAAATTCAGATAAATCCATGAGTGAAGCAGGCTATACCGCCCTTCGTCTAAATGAAGGTGTCGTTATGCACTACTACAACGATGCGCCAAAGAATGGTAATTGCACCTGGGGCATCGGCACATTAGCCCACTTCGGTCCGTGTACGGCGGAAGAACTGGCGCGAACGGTTGTTCCCGAACAGGCAAACGCTGTCCTGCAAAATCGGATTCGTGACGCTGAGGCAGCAGTTAAAGCTGTGGTCACGCAGCACGAATTGACTCAGGCACAGTTCGATGCTGCCGTGTCTTTTGCTTATAACTCGTCACGCCAGAACACACGTGACGTTAGGTCCAGCAAATACCGGAGACATGATAGCGGTAGCAGAAAAAATGATGCTTAATGTGATGATTACCCCGCGTGATCGCAATGGCCGAAAGATAGGTCCCGCGAAGATAAGCCGGGGACTAATGAGCCGCCGTCAACGAGAATCCGCGCCCTTCCGGCGGTCAGCACAATGACAGGCCACAAGCTTTTTTCGTATGCGGCTCTCACGCTGACCGTCTCGGCAAGCGTGTGCGCGGCACAAACACCACACGCTACGATTAATGATTTCATCGGCAATTGGGTCGTGACCGATGTAGTTGACTATGCCGATATTTCTGGTGGCATCCCCGAAGCAAAACGGATTCTCGGCATGACGATGACAATTACGCCGCAATCCATGAGCTTCGACAGTGAAACCTGCAAGCCCAACACAGGTTTTACCGTCAAGCGAATTGACACGCTTTCGGCGTTGAAGAAACAGTTCGACCTTCGCGTGAATGAAACCGGGTTGCCCGCTACAACCGTTGTCGTAGATAGCGACAATTGTTTTGCGATCTTCCGGATGGACGCTCACAGGATTGTTTTTGGATGGGACGGGATCATCGTTCGCGCCATCCGCGAGTGAGAGCTCGTTGAGTACCCGTCCCAGAGCCACGGGCCTTTTACTGATCGACCCCAATAATCACGCTCGACGCCTTGAAAACCGCCGTCGCCGCCTTGCCGCTCGCGAGGCCGAGGCGCTCGACGCTGTCGTTCGTGATGATCGCCGCGATCTGCGCGCTGCCGGCACTGATCGTCACTTCCGAATTGACGGCGCCCTTCGTCACCGCCGCGACGGTTCCTTCGATGCAGTTGCGCGCCGACACCTGCTGCCTCGCGACATCGACCATTACGATCACCGACGTTGCCTTCACGAGCGCAAAGGCATGCTTGCCGGTCGCCAGCCCGAGCGACTTCGCGCTGCCGTGCGTGATGATCGCGACGACCTCGAGACCGTCCGGCGTGCGCAGCGTGACTTCGTCGTTGACGGCACCGTGCTTGACGCCGGTGACTTCGCCGCTGAACTGATTGCGTGCGCTGGTTTTCATGGCGGACTCCCTGGCGATTGTCGCGCGTGGCGACGCGCGGGTGGACGGATAGAGCGAGTGTAGTCGAAGCCGCGCGCGCCGCCGCCAAACATCCGATGCGCCGTGCGCATCGCCGACACCGTATCATCTTGGCCGTGCACCTCATACGCCGAATCTTTATGCCCGTCGCCGTTCTCTCCCGCCATGCCTGCCGCGCCGTCGTGCTGTGCGTCGCCGTCGCGACGCTCGCCGCGTGCAGTACGCCAACGCCGCCGCGCAGCACGCACGCGTTCGTCGACAACGTCACGCTGTTTTCGCTCGCCCATTACGACCAGAACGTCGATCACTGGCTCGATCCGAACAGCCCCGACTACGATCGGCCGTTTCTCAGCGCCGCCGAGCAGCGCGCACATTTCGACGCGCTGTTCGCGCGCTACTTCGGCACGGGCGAGAACGCGCCGTCGCCGTGGAATCCCGCCTGGGTGACGACACGCGTGTTTCGCGAGCAGGGCGAGGACATTGCCGCACTGCAACAGCGCCGCATCGACAGGTTCGACAACATCGGCAAGCATGGCGGCGTCATCGGTTACGGCGAAAACTTCCGGCCGCACGACAAGGCGTGGATCGACGCGATCGCGCGCAACATCAACGTCGCGCAGTTCACGCAAACACCGGTCTATCAGCCCGAGCGGCGCGCGATCGCGACCGGCAACCTGATGGTGCGCGAGTTGCCTACCACCGATCCGTCGTTCTACGACCATCGCCTGGCCGGCGAGGGTTATCCGTTCGACAACCTGCAGATCTCGGCGGTGCGACCCGGCACGCCGCTCTATGTGCTCGGTAGCAGCGTCGACGGCGCGTGGCATTACGTGCAGACGCCCGACGTGCAGGGCTGGGTGCGCAGCGACGGCGTCGCGTTCGCCGACGATGGTTTCATCGATCAATGGCGCGCGGCGGCCGGGAAGTCGCTAGGCGCGGTGATCGTCGCGTCGGCGGCGGTCAACGACAGCCACGGCGTGTTCCGCTTCGCTGCCCCGGCCGGGACGATGCTGCCGCTGGTGGCGGGTGCCTCGGCATCGCCAGCCGCGACCAGCACCAATGCAGGCACACTCCAGCTCCTCGTTGCCGCGCGCGACGTCGACGGCCGCGCGCTGATCCGCACCGCGTCGCTCGACGCCACGCAGGTCACGCCGATGCCGCTCGCCGCGACGCCGCGCCATCTCGCGATGCTGTTGAAGGCGCTGATCGGCCGGCCGTACGGCTGGGGCAATAGCGGGCTCTACAACGACTGTTCGTCGGAACTGCAAAGCATCTTCGCCGCGTTCGGCGTGTGGCTGCCGCGCCATTCGTCGACGCAGATGAGCGCCGGCCGCATGGTCAATCTGTCGGAGTCGACACCCGCCGAACGGCTCGACTATCTGGCGCGGCATGGCGTGCCGCTGCGCACGCTGATCTACATCGGCGGCCACGTGATGCTGTACCTCGGCAACACGACGCGCGACGGCGCCACGGTCCCCGTCGTCTATCAGGACGTGTGGGGCCTGCGTCCGGCCGACAACAGCCGGCGCGCGGTCATCGGCGGCTCGGTGATCCTGCCGCTCGACGAGCGCATCCCCGAGGACGCGACGCTGCAGTCGCTCGCCGCGACGCACACGTTCCAGATCAGCATCCTCGGCGTGCCGGCGGGCAGCACGGCGCCGTCGTCCGCGCCGCCGGCGGACGAGGACAATCCGGCGGGATAAATGGCGGGCCGCCCTCCCCCGCGCCTGAAAATATTTTTTTCGGAGTGTCGATCCGACGGTGACCAACTCGTCGTAACGTTGAAGACCCAGCTCACGCAGCCGGTCTTTCCACTGAGGAACCGTTACTTCAAGGAGTCACCGTCATGTCCAGCGCCGCAGCCAAACCGATCCCGGACGGGATGCACTCGCTCACGCCGTACCTGATCTGCAAGAACGCCGCCGAAGCGATCGCGTTCTATACGAAAGCCTTCAACGCCGTCGAACAGATCCGTCTGCCGGGCCCCGACGGCAAGGTGATGCATGCGACCCTGAAAATCGGGGACTCCATGCTGATGCTGACCGACGAATGGCCCGAGCACCAAACCTTCGGCCCGAACACGCTGAAGGGCACGCCGGTCACGATTCACCACTACGTACCAGACGTCGACGCGAGTTTCAAACAGGCGGTCGACGCGGGCGCGACCGTCACGATGCCCGTCACCGACATGTTCTGGGGCGACCGCTACGGCCAGGTCAAGGATCCGTTCGGCCACAGCTGGTCGCTCGCGACGCACAAGCGCGACCTGAGCGCCGAGGAAATCCAGCAAGCGATGGCCGCGATGGACCGTTCGTCCCAAGAGAAGAAGTGAGCGGCCGATGGGCGTCGGGCAATCGCACGCCCACGCCCACCGACACCAGTCCCGAAGGAGCAACGTCATGCAGAAAATCGCGCCGTGCCTGTGGTTCGACGGCAACGCGGAAGAAGCCGCGGAGTTCTACACGTCGGTGTTTTCGGCGTCGCGCATCGCCACCACGCTGCACGCCACCGACGCCGGCCCAGGACCGGCGGGCAAGGTCGTCGCCGTCACCTTCGAAATCGAAGGCCAGGAGTTCATGGCGCTGAACGGTGGCCCGCAATACAAATTCACGCCGGCCATCTCGCTGTTCGTGCACTGCGACTCGCAGGAGGAAATCGATCGCTACTGGTCGAAGCTGCTCGAAGGCGGCGGCGAGCCGTGGGCCTGCGGCTGGCTGCGGGACCGCTTCGGCGTGTCGTGGCAGATCGCGCCCAACGTGCTGCTGCAGATGCTGCGCGACCCGGATCGCGCAAAGGCAAGCCGCGTGATGGCGCAGATGATGAAGATGGTCAAGCTCGATATCGCGCCGCTCGAACAGGCGTATCGCGGCGAATGGGGCGGCGGCCAGCGGGCGCCCCGCCTCGCCCGCGCGATCTTTTGATAGGATCGGTCTCGACCCCAACACGGCGAGACAACCACGGTGCGCGTCAACCATCAGGCCTTCTTCTGCTCGCTGTTCATCGCGCGTCTCGCCGATCAGATCCTGCTCTTTCTGGTGCCGCTCGTGGTGTTTCAAACGACGCGCCAGGTCTCGTGGTCGGGGCTCGCGTTTTTCATCGAAACGCTGCCGCGCTACCTCGTGTTCCCGTTCTTCGGCGCGCTCTGCGACCGCTTTGCACCGCTGCGCCTGATGCGGCTGAGCCAGGCGGTGCGTGCGCTCGCATGCTTCGGCGGTATCGCCGCGTATGCGCTGTTCGGCGGCATCGGCTGGCTGATCGCGCTGTCGGCCGCGTGCGGCGTGCTGACGAGCCAAGGGCTCGTCGCGCGCGAGGTGATGCTGCCGCAGATCTTCAGCACGCAGCAGATCCAGAAGGTGCTCGCGTATTCGCAACTGGCCGATCAGCTCGGCTTCGTGCTTGGGCCGATGCTCGCCGCTTTGCTGCTCGGTGTGTGGCGTTGGGAATGGGTGGTCGCCGCGACCGGCGTGCTGTTTCTGTGCGCCGACGCCGCACTGTTCGTCTGGCAGCGACTGAGCGGTTTTCGCGCGCCTGCGCCTGTGTCCGCTCGATCGCTCACGCCCACCGCTCACTGGACCACGCCGCTGCGCATCGCGCTCGATCACGTGTGGACGCTGCCGGGCCTGAAGAAGGTCATCATGCTCGCGGCCGCGGAGAACCTCGTCATCGGTGTCACGCTTGCGACGTCGGCGGCGATGGTGACGGGTTTGCATGCGCAATCGAGCCGCTACTACGCCGGTCTGCAAACGGCCGGCGCGATCGCCACGGTGCTGGTGCTGCTGACGGTTGCGCGCGCCGGATGGCCGGCGCGCGTGCTCGGTCTCCTCGCGTTCGTGACGATCTGCGCGGGCGGCGTGATCGCAGGCGCGAGCGCGTCGCCGTGGGGCTATGCGCTCGGCTTCCTGCTGATCGTCGGCTTCGACAAGATGTTCAACGTCTACATCCGCAGCGCGCGTTTGCAGATCATTCCGCCCGAGGACTACGGCAAGACCATCGGCGTCGCGATTCTGCTGAACAACCTGACGCAGCCGCTCGCCGGCCTGCTCGTCGGCGTGTTCTCGGCGCGCACCCAAACCGGCCCACTGATCGTCGCGCTGTCGCTGACGATGGGCGGCATCGGCGCGGCGGTATCGATCGGCTCGGCGCTGCTGCGCCGCAAGCGCGCGTGGGCGCTCGAACACTAACGGCGCTTCGACGCGCGACGACACGCTCGAAGTTACCCACAGTTTTTGTTGGCAAATCTGTGCATAACTTCCCGGAAAAATCCGCAAGCCTTTGATACGGCTGTCGTTTTTTCGTCTGCATCGAAGGTGCGGCAGCGCACGGAGTTTTACCGGGGTTCATGAGTGGCCGGCTGCGCGCAGACCGTCGTCAGCGCCGCGCGCATGCGAAGAGTTTCATCAGATTTACACGCCCGTCAGCTAAACCGGGCACGCTGTAATTCGTGACAAAAAGGCCACGTTCTATTGCGGCGCAATTAGCCGCATTTCTGGTTAAGAATTCACAAAAAGAAACGATCCACACATAGCCTGAATTTTTTGTATCGATGACAATGAGTCTGCATGCTCTCACGCAACCGGGGCCCACGCTTCCGCTCAGAATAAGGTATTGAGTCAATTCGATGTGAACTCGATCCGAATATGCGCCGCAAATCATTATCAACAGATAGAAATTGTTAAATCCTGATCTCTTAAATTCAATTTAAATCACATTTGTCAAATGCGTCCGGATTACCGCATCTTTAACCAAATGCTTCGGCGAGCGCAGCAATTGCGGCGCGAAATCGGCGCCGTGCCCGCGGACGTCGGCCCCGCGCTACGCGAAGACGCGGAAGCTGCCGGCGTGTCGCAGGGACGGCGGCGCGCGCTGAAAACGCTCTCGGGGCTTGCGATCGCCGCGCCCGCGGGCTGGCTCGCGAGCCGCTTGCCGTGGCAGATGTGGACCGCCGAATTCCGCACCGCGACTGGCGAACTGGACGACGTGCTGCTGGCGGACGGCACTCAGATCACACTGGGCAGCGCGAGCGCGATCAACGCCGCGTTCGAGGCGAACGTTCGGCGCGTCGATCTGCTCGGAGGGGAAATCATGGTGCGGCCCGTGAGCGATGTTGGCGGCGCACCGGGCGCCCGAACGACTCATGCGCCTTTGCTCGTGCAGACGGCCGAAGGCGTCGTCGAAGCGCGCGGCGCGCAGTTCAGCGTGAGGCAACGGGATAGTTTCACACGCGTGGCCGCGTTTCGCGGCGACGCGTTGGTGAGGCCGGCATCGGGCGCGGCGCTGGTGCTGACGCAAGGCCAACGGTGCACGCTGACACGCTTCGGCGCCGCGGCCCCGCAAGCACTCGACCCGCGCGAGGCGATGTGGACGCGTGGCCTGCTCTACGCGAACGACATGCGTATCGCGGATCTCGTCGACGAACTCGCGCGCTATCACGCCGGCGTATTGCGCTATGCCGACGACGTCGCCGATCTGCGCGTGTCGGGCATCTATCAGCTCACCGATACCGACGCGACGCTCGCGCTCCTGCAGCGGACCTACCCGATCCGCTTGCGCTCGATCACGCCTTACTGGACCCTCGTCGAAGCGCTCGACAGCGCGAGAATCTGACGCTCAGGCCGCGACGGCCTGCGGCAACGCGAACCCTTGCTCGCCCTGCTCGCCGCCCAGCGCATCGAGCAGATCGCGCAGCATGCGGTCGAGCTCGGCCGTCATCAGCGCGACGTCGGAATCGAAGCGCTCGTCGTCGTTCTGCGCGGTCGGGTCGCTCGCTTCCTTGAGCACGTCGAGCGGCGCGACGCGCTTGATCGTCAGCGACGGCGTCAGCACGAACGACACGCGATCGTTCCACGTCATCGCAAGCCGCATGCATTGCTTGCCCGCCTCGATGTGGCGGCGCATGTCTTCGGCGTCCAGCGCATGCCCGACATAGCGCACCGTCGCGTTGCCCTCGGCGGGCGAACGCAGCTCGGTGTCCTGATCGAGCGTGAAACCCGCCGGCGCGTCGCCCTCGAGCAGCCAGCCGGTCATCGCCGCGACCGGCGACTGCGCGACGCGCACCGTCATCAGCGGCAACTGGTCGATCGACTTCACGAGCAGACCGCGCACATCGTCGGCGACTGCTTGCGACGCCGCGTCGATCACGAGCCAGCCATTCGTGCAATCGATCCACACGCGCGTATCGCGGCGGATGCTGAACGCGCGCGGCCGCAGCTCGTCGGTGACCTGCTCCTTCAGGTCGCGCATCTGCTTGCGGCCCGGCTTGAAGCCCTGCTGCTCCTCGAGCTCGGCCGCGCGCTCGCGCGTGACCTGGGTGACGACCGACGCGGGCAGCAGCTTCTTCTCGGCACGGAACGTCAGCAGCATCTGACCGTTCATTGCATAGACCAGCGAGTCGCCGTCGCGCGGCGGCGCCCAGCCTTGGGCCTGCATCTCGACGCTCTGGCCGGGCGCGAACGCGTACGGCGCGAGCCACTTCTGCATCTGTTCAGGGTTAACGGACCACGGCGCGGGCAGACGGTGCAGCTGAAGGTTTTTGAACCACATGAGCGAAGTCGGATTTAGGCAAAGCGCAACATTTTATCCGACGAGAACCCACCGGGGCGTCCTCGCGGACACAATCCGCAGTCCGCCTATTTTCAAAAATTAAACGAAAATCCCTCCAACTGCAGGCCAATTATCAAACGTCGCTGATGTCAGCAGAATGCGCTTCATCAACTTGCTTCCCAAGAGCGCCTCCATAGTCGAAGCCGTCATGGTTTGGCCGTAGCCGGCCGCCCGCGCGTTTTGGCGGCAAATCACCTAGACTTTTGGACAGGACAGACCCGGACGGAGGCGGTCATGGCCGACCAAACCGCAAGCTGGCAGACGGTGCGATACGAGGGCTTCGAGATACACGTGTCAGCTGTCGCGAAGGATCCACCCGACCCGGCGCATGCCGCCGATGTGGCCGCGAAAAACAGCCGCTACACGTATCTAGGCTACGTCTGCCATCCGGGCGCCAACCCCCAGCTTCCCGGCCATGCGGTGGCGTTTCACGCGGACGGCGAGGAGAGCTTCCCGAGCCTCGACGACGCGCTCTACGAAGCGGTGCACGTGGGACGCAGCATCGTCGACGGCACGCATCCGGATCTGACGGTGCTGCCGCTCGTAACGCGCGGCGTTTGACACACGCAGCGCGTCAAGCAGCCGTTTTCGGCTCGCCGCCCGTCAGCCCAACGCGCGCTTGATGCGCGACTTCAACAGCGCACGGCGCAGCCGGCCGGTGCGCTCGGGCTCGCTGACCGCGAGCGCGCCGTCGATGGCGGTGCCGCGGCGCAGGTAATAGCGGTCGAAGGTCGCCTGTGTCATCCCCCACTTGTTGAGGAACTGGCGACGCCCGTCGTTCTTCACGATCTTGCCGGTGCTCTTCTGCTGGAAGTGATAGACGAGACTGTCGCCGACGCCGACGAACACGCGGCAGCCCGCGTCCCACAGCTTCATCGAGAAATCGTTGTCGCTGCTCATGCCGGGGCTCAGTTCGCTGCTGTAGCCGCCCACCTTGAACCACCAGTCCCGATACACGAGCGTCGGCGGCCACGTCGCGCCGCGCCAGTCGGCGCGCACGAGACCGGCCGCGGCGGCGACCAGCTCGTCGGCGCGAAACGCCTGCGCATCGCGGCCGAAGTCGCGCACTACCACGCATGGATTGCCCGAATCAACCGGCTCGATCATCGTGCCCGACAACATGAACAGGTTGTCGGCCGGCATCTGCGCGAGACGCTTGACGAGCGCGTCGTCCCAGCCGGGGCAGCAGTACATGTCGTCGTTCATGTAGACGATGTAGTCCTGCGTCGCGCGCGCCGCCGCGATATTGACCGCGTGGCAGATGCCGATATTGCCGGGCGACGCCGTGTGCTCGATGCCCTCCTCGCGCACCCACGCGAGCGTGCCGTCCGAACCGTCGTTCACGTGCACGATGATCTGGTGCGGATGCGTCGAATGACGGCGCAGGCTTTTGATCACGAGGCGCAGATAAGGCAGGTTGTTCCAGGTCGGGATGATGATTGAGAACATCGAGTCGGGGTCCGTTGAGCTGGGCGCGGCGCGCGGCATGCGCCGCGCGCCGGCCATGAATGTCGCGCGATTGTACCGCCCCCGCCTGCTCGCACGACAGACGCCGCCCGCGCCCGCCCCACCCGCATGCCGCGGACCAGCGGAACCTTCCCGCGTGCGGCAGCAAGCATTTCGCAAGCAAGCGCATGGTTATAATCCGGATCGCTCTACCGTCTTGAAAAACTCAAATGGTCCGGCACCCCCTGCAATTTCACCACCGGAACGGTAGTGTGTTCATCGATAACGTAGACCTATGATTTTTGCTTCCAGTCTGATCTGGCTCACGTCGGCTCTGCTGTTTCTCGCGCCCGCGGTCAATCTGATTTGGCGCGGCGGCACCGGCTACTGCTTTTTCGCGCTCGTCGCGCTCGCGCTCGGCGCGGCCATCGTCAACCGGCGCATGCCGGGCTATTTCTCCGCGTTGCGGACCTACCGCTGGTTCACGATCGGCATGCTCGCGTTCGTCGTCGGCATCGGCGCGCAGCAGTTGGTGCTCGGCTACTGGCTGCCACGCGAGTTCGACAATGCGTCGCGTTTCGTGCTCGCGCTTCTGGTGTTCCTGCTGCTGCGGCAATTGCCGTCGCGCAATCTGCGCACGATCGGCTGGGGCTGCGCGGCCGGCGCGCTCGCGGTCGGCGCATGGGCGTTCATCAATCAGCCGCCCGGCGGCTGGACCGACGCGAACCGCCTGAACAACTCGTACACGAACGCGATTCCGTTCGGCGATACCGCGCTGCTGCTCGGGTTCCTGTCGGTGTTCACGCTTGGCTGGGACAATCCGCGCGACTGGCGCGTGCTGGTGCCGCGCGTGCTCGCGCTGGTGTCGGGCGGCTATGCATCGTTTCTGTCGGGTTCGCGCGGCGGCTGGCTCGCCGTGCCGGTGTTCGTCGTGCTGCTCGGCATTCAGTACCACTGGTTCACGCAGAAGAAGCGCCTGCTGATCGCGACGCTCGTCATCGTGATCGGGGCGGGCGGTTTGTTGTCGACCGAACGGGTTCAGAAGCGCTTTGCCGAGGTGCCGAACGACGTGTCGATGATGCGCAAGGGCGAGGACGACACGGCCACCGGCCTGCGCCTGCAACTGTGGAACGCTTCGCGGATGATGTTCGAGCGGCATCCGGTGTGGGGCGTCGGCAAAGGCCATCTGGTCGACGAGCTCGGCGTGATGGCGAAGCGCGGCGAAGTGAAGGCCGAGATCGTCAACGAGCGCGCGCATAGCGACTTTTTCTCGACGCTCGCCGAGATGGGCGCGGTCGGCGTGATCTGCCTGTTGCTGTTCTACTACGGGATCACGGTGTATTTCTGGCGACACCGGCATGCGACCGATCCGGCGATTCGCGCCGCGTCGTACGCGGGTCTCGCGGTCGCGGCGAGCACGGTGATCTTCGGGCTCACTATCGACGTGCTGGTGCCGATGATGGTGACGGTGCTGCTCGCCTCGCTGGTGGCGACGCTGCTGGCGGTGATCGATGCACGCAAGCGCGAGTTGCGAAGCGAAGCGCGGACCACGCCGGCGCCAGCAGCGGTCGTGCGCGAGACGCAGCCGCGCGATTGATTATGATTTGACGAGAAGCGGCAACCCGAGCGCGGAGCGCCGCCCTCATCCTCGCGTGAACACCTCGTAAAGCGCCGCGACGTGCGCGTCGACGCTCGGGTCGTACACGAGGCTGTCGCGCGGCGTCGCGATGCGCGCGGCGCCGCTCTTCACGCGCTCGACCGCCTGCTCGATCGCGCGCTCGAAACTGCCCGCGGTCTGCCGCGAGAACTCGATCTTCGCGGCACCGGTCACCGTCTCCGCCGAGCCGACGTTGTCGGCGATCACGAGCGGCGTGCCGCACATCACCGACTCCACGCCGACGAGCCCGAACGGCTCGTACGCCGACGCGACGACCGTGAAATCGGCGGCCGCGAACAGTTTTTCGATCTCCTTGCTGTAACCCGCGTAACGAATTGTATCGCCGGTTTTCGGCACCGGGCGTCCCGCGACGACGAGGCAGACCGGCAGCTTCGTGCGCGAGAAAAACGCTTCGAGCAGCGGATAGCCCTTGCGCTCGTGACTCGTCGACGAGAACACGAACATCACGCGATCGTCGGGCACGCCGAGCTGGCGACGCACTGCCGCGCGCGCGGCGGCGTCGAGCGGCCGGAAGCGTGCGGTCTCGACGGGCGGATAAAGCACGTCGATCCGCGCGGCCGGCACGTCATAAAAACGCTGCAACTCGCGGCTCATCAATTGCGAATGCGCGACGATCGAGCGCGCCCGCGTGTAGACGCGCCGCTCGAGTTCGATCTGCCATTCGTCGCTGCGGCGCCGCGCGCGGCCCGCGGCTTCGAGCGAACCCGGATGCGTGCCGCCGCACAACGCGACGTCGGCATGCGTCGAGTGATTGATCGAGAACACGCACGCCGGACGATGCCGCTTCAACCGCTGCTTCAGACGCCAGTCGAACGCGAGGTTGCGCAGCTTGCGCGGCGCCCAGCGCACGTCGAGCGGCTGCGCATCGATCCACGCGGCTTCGGGCAGCGCGCGGTCGATCTCGCGCGCGAACAGCGTCGGGCGCAAACCCATGCGATGCAGGCCGGCGATCACGTCGCGCGTGTAGCGCTCGGCGCCGCCGCTGTTCTTCAGCGCCTGGGCGGTCAGCGCGATGTCGGTGAGGGGGCGGCGGTTCGGGTCGAGGGCTGCGTCGCGGGTTGGCTCTGACAAGGATCGGTCTCGGTGAGGCGCACGCGCGGGCGAGGCCGTGGGTGCGGAGTTTCGGGGCAGCGGCAATTGTAAAGGATGGCTTTCGCCGGCTTCGGCTCGGGGTGCCCGGGTTCGCCGCGTGCGTCGCGCGGCGCGGCCGTCAGCGGCTAGAATCTAGGCCAATCGCCTTCGTCCCGACTCCATGACCGATTGCCCGCCGTCCGCCGCAACCGCCGACACCACCCGCCCGCTCGTCTCGATGCTGGTGATCGCCTACAACCAGGCAGAGCAGATCGGCGACGCCGTGCGCAGCGCGCTCGCGCAAACCTACGAGCCGCTCGAAATCATCGTCTCCGACGACGCGTCCAGCGACGCCACCTACGCCGCGATCGAAGCGGCGCTCGCCGGCTACGTGGGCCCACATCGCGTCATCGCACGGCGCAATACCGTGAACCAGGGCATCAGCGCGCACCTGTCGCAACTCGCGCAGCTCGCGCACGGCGAACTGCTGTTCGTCGCCGCCGGCGACGACATGTCGACGCCCGAGCGCTGCGAGCGCGTCGTCGACTGCTGGCTCGCGCATGGGCGCCGCCCCGACCTGATCGCCACCGATCTCGCCGACATGGACGAAGCGGGTCACGTGCACGAGCGCGTGAGCCCGACCGAGCTCGATCGCTATCGCAGCTTCGACGACTGGCTCGTCGAGCGTCCATGGCTGATCGGCGCGGCGCATACGTGGTCGCGACGCCTGATCGAGCGCTTCGGGCCGATGCTGCCGGGCGCCGCGGCCGAGGATCAGATCATGGTGCTGCGCGCGATCCTGTCGGGCGGCGCGATCAGTCTGCGCGAGCCGCTGGTGCGCTATCGGCGCGGCGGGCTCTCGCGCAAGCGTCGCTACCAGTCGGTCGACGAGCTGATCGCGCGGATGCGGCAAAGCAATCGCTACGGACTCGCGGAGCTCGCGCAACTGCAGCGCGACGCTCAGATCGCCGGTGTCGGCGAACGCATGCGCGCGGCGATGGCGCCGAAGCTCGCGCGCGAGCAGTTCATCCACGCGATGTTCGAAGCGGGCAGCCTCGGCGAACGCCTCGAGCTGGTGACGCGCAGCGCCGGCCTGAAGCTCGGGCTGCGGATTCGGATGTTCCTGTATGCGAGTTGCCCGATGGTCTACGCGCCGGGCATCTGGATCAAGCGGGCCGTGCGGGGCAGAAAGGCCTGAAGATGACGATAGGATCTCGCGGTGCCTTGCGACGCCACATCGGTCACGAAAGTCCGCGCGACGCACCCCGCCGCTGCCGCAAGCGTCGCGCGAGACTCGGCCTTCGCACCTCGACGCCGAAGCTCAGCACGCTCGCGCGCAAGCGCCGCAACATCTTCACCGAGCGCACGAAGGTCTCGCCGGTGTGGCTGATCATCACGAACTCGAATGCGCCGCGCCAGCTCGCGACACCGCGCGAAAACGCATACATGTCGTGACGCGCATCGACGGGCAGCTCCGCGCCGAAGCGTCGCGCGAACACCCGCACCTGATCCGCGATGGCTTCGATCTGCCGCTGCCGGCTCGCGCCGCGCCGTCGTGCCGCCTCGGCGCCGCATTCGTCGCGCGCCGCGCCGCGCTCGTTGGTCGCGCTCGCGCCGACCGCGTTGCCGTCATGCTGCCGATACTTCAGATGCGGCGCCGCGACGTGGCGAATCTCGCCGAACGACGCGACCACCATCGCGAGCCACCAGTCGTGCATCACGATGCCGGGCGGGAACGGCAGCGCGCGTTCGAGCGTCGCTCGATTGACGAGCATCGCGCAGCCGGGCACATGGTTGCTCAGCAGAAAATCGCGCAGTCGCGTCGCGCAGCGCGACTTCGCGGTGATATCGAACAGCGAGCGTGACATACAGCACAGCGTCGAGTCGACGAGCTCGATGTCGCAGAACGCGAGCGCCGGCGTCGCGGCGGCGTCGCCCGCGCTTTCCACGCGGCGCAGCCCGCGCATCAGATCGGTGACTTTCTCGGGCGCCCAGACGTCGTCCTGGTCGGCGAGCGCGATGTAGTCGCCGCGGCAGCCGGCGAGCGCGCGCTCGAAATTGCCGACGATGCCGGCCGCGTGCCATCGCCGACGAGCCGCACCGGCACGCGTCCCGTATGGGACGCGAGCAGTTCGCGGGTGCCGTCGCAGGAGGCGTCGTCGGATACCACGACTTCGAGATGGGGCCAGCTCTGCGCTTCGAGCGAAGCCAGCAGCTCGGGCAGATAAGTGCGGCCGTTGTACGTCGCGAGCGCGATGGAGACGAGCGGCTTGCTCGGATCGTCGTGAGACATGGGCAGTCGATTTCCGCGAGGCGGACCGTGATTGCCCGCCAGCATGCGATTAGCGCCGAAAAAGCGCAATAAATTGAGACTCAAACACAACACCGGCCCGCGCTCCCGTTCGCAATGTGCCGGATCAAACCGGGCTTTGCTGGAACTGGATGCGATGCAGATGGGCGTACAAGCCGTCGTGCTCGAGCAGCTCGCGATGGCTGCCGCGCTCGACGATCCGCCCCGCCTCCATCACGAGGATGCGGTCGGCGCGCTCGATCGTCGACAGGCGGTGCGCGATCACGAGCGTGGTGCGGCCTTTCATCAGCGTTTCGAGCGCCGCCTGCACGTGGCGCTCGGACTCGGAATCGAGCGCCGACGTCGCTTCGTCGAGAATCAGGATCGGCGCGTTCTTGTAGATCGCGCGCGCGATCGCGAGACGCTGGCGTTGGCCGCCCGACAGCATCATGCCGTTGTCGCCGACGAGCGTCTCGATGCCCTGCGGCATCGCCTGCACGGTGTCCCACAGGTTCGCCGCGCGCAACGCCGCCTTGACCTTCTCCGCATCGACCTCCTGACCGTACGCAACGTTGTGCGCGATGGTGTCGTTGAACAGCACGACGTCCTGGCTCACCATCGCGATCTGGCTGCGCAGCGCGTGCAGGTCGTACTCGGGCAGCGCGACGCCGTCGACCAGAATCGCGCCGCCGGTCGGATCGAAGAAGCGCGGCAACAGGTTCACGAGCGTGGTCTTGCCGCTGCCCGACGGACCCGCGAGCGCGACCATCTCGCCCGGCGCGATCTTGAACGACACCTGGTCGAGCGTATGGCCGTTGTGCGTGGAGTTCGTGCCGTAGGTGAACGACACGTCGCGGAACTCGACCTCGCCGCGCGCGTGAGCGAGCGGCTTGCCGCCGCCTTCCGGCTCGGCCGGCTCGTCGATCAGGCCGAAGATCAGCTCGGCCGCGGTCATGCCGCGCTGCAACGGCTGGTTCACGTCCATCAGATGCTTGAGCGGCGAGATGATCAGGAGCATCGACGTGACGAACGCGACGAAGCCGCCGACCGTCGTCTGATCCGACGACGACTGCACCACCGCGATCGTGATCACGACCGCGAGCGCGATCGACGCCAGGAACTGCGTCAACGGCTGCGCGAGGCCACCGGAGACCGTCATGCGCATCGCGTAGCCGCGCAGACGCCGGCTCATCTCGGTGAAGCGGTCCGTCTCGTACTGCTCGCCGTTATGCACCTTGACGACCTTGTAGCCGCCCACCGTTTCTTCGACGATATACGACAGCTCGTTGGTGAGCAGCTGATGCTCGCGGTTCAGTCGCCGCAGCCGGCGATTGATCTTGCCGACCAGCCAGCCGATGCCTGGCAGCAGCACCGCAACGATCAACGTCAGGCGCCAGTTCAGATAGAACAGATAGCCGAGCAGGAAGATCACCGTCAGCGAGTCGCGCACGAGCGTGACCATCACGCTCAGCAGCACGTTCAGGATCTGATTGACCTCGAAGACGATCGCGTTGATCACCGTGCTCGCGGTTTCGCGCTGGAAGAACGCGACGCTCGTGTGGATCATGCGGTCGAACATCTTCAGACGCAGCTCGAGCAGGATCTTGTTCGACACGTACGCGAGCAGATAGCCGGACGCGTACTGCGACACGCCGCGAATCAACGCGAGGCCGATCACCGCGATCGGCACGAGCCACTTGGTCTTGTCGACTGCGTGCGAGCCGAAGCCCTTGTCGAGCAGCGGCTTGAGCAGCGCGGGAATGGCGGCGTCGGTGCCGGCGCTCACCGCCATCGCGATGATCGCGCCGACCACGACCCACAGCAGCGGCTTGATGAAGGGCCACAGGCGCCGCAGGACGACGGCCGGCGACGACGCATCGCCTGCACCCATGGGTTTGCTTAACGTTGGCTTCGCGCTCAAGGAATCCTCTGGAAATGCGGAACGGCGAGCACGCGGCGCATGATTGGGCGGCCGCGTGAAATATCAAAAAAGAGCATTGTAATCGGTTGCAGATGACGGCCGGCGCTCGGCGCGCGACGGCATGCGCGCAACACCTGGCGGATTGGCGCCGTGGTGTGGGGCCGGATGAGATGTGTATACTCGCTGCTCGATTGCCGGGTCGCGACCCGCTCCGTCACTTCGTTCTCCACGCAACTCAGGTATGCAAGAAACCACTCTTGGCGTTGCCATCATCACCCGGAACGCGGCGGCGCGGCTGGCCGAATGCCTGCAGGCCGTGGCCTTTGCCGACCAGATCGTCGTGATCGACGGCGGTAGCACCGACGGCACCGCCGACATCGCTCGCGCGAACGGCGCGCGTGTCATCGAACAGACGGACTGGCCGGGCTTCGGCCCGCAAAAGAACCGCGCGGTCGATGCCCTGACGACAAGCTGGATCCTGTCGCTCGACGCCGACGAAATCGTCACACCGGAACTTGCCGCATCGATTCGCGCGGCGCTCGCCGCGCCCGCCGCCGACGTCTATGCGGTGGACCGTCTGTCGAGTTTCTGCGGCCACTGGGTCCATCACAGCGGCTGGTATCCGGACTGGATTCCGCGCCTCTTCAAACGCGGCACCGCGCGCTTCTCCGACGACCTCGTGCACGAGCGCCTCGTGTTCGACACGCCCGCGCAACGCCTGACCGGCAAGCTGATGCACTACTCGTACGAGGACTACGAGGGTGTGCTGCGCAAGCTCGACGCGTATTCGACGGCCGGCGCGCGGCAGCGTTACGAGGCCGGGCAGAAAGGCAGCATTCGCCTCGCGCTCGGGCGCGGCCTGTGGGCGTTCGTGCGGACTTATCTGCTGCGGCGCGGTTTTCTGGATGGCCGCACCGGGCTGATGATCGCGCTGTTCAATGCGGAGACGGTGTACTACCGGTTTCTGAAGCTGGCGCGCCTCGAAAAAACGGGCGGGCGGTAAGGCTAGCCGGTACACGCGGCAGTGGCCCATCCATACCGCGGACCTCGCTCAATACACGATTTCGATCGAGCTTCCCGCAAACTCGCCGCGCAGCGCGGCGAGCAGTTCATCGGTCGGCTTCACGCGCCACGCGTCGCCCAGACGCATTTCGCCTTGCGCATGCTCGCTGCGATAAACGACCTGCACCGCGAGCCCGTTCGGAATCTGCACCGCTTGACGCTGACGGCCGCCGTCGCCGCCGAAGCCGCCACGCCCACCGCCATTGCCGCGCGGCGCGGCCGCCGGCGTGGCTGTGGCGGACGGCTCGTCCTTGCCGGCGGTGTGCGCTTCGAGCACCCGGCGCAATGCCTGCGCGTCCGCGTTGCCGTTCATCTGCACCTTCAGCGAGTCCGCGTAACGGCAGCGCGCGCGGCCGAGATCCATCACCGTTTCGACCGTGAAGCGGATGCCGCCCGTGAACGCGTCGTTGCGCGCCTGGCCCTGCACGACCAGCAGCTCGTCTTCCTTGAACAACTGCTTGTGCTCTTCGAAGACCTCGTTGAACACCGTCACTTCGCACTGGCCGGTGCCGTCGTCGAGCAGCGCTATCAGCATCTTGCCGCGCTGGGTCATCTGCGTGCGCAGCGACACGATCACGCCCGCGACCAGCTTGTCGCGCCCTTCCTTCAGCTCGCCGATCTTCTGGCGCACGAAGCGACGCACTTCGTCCTTGTATGCATCGAACAGATGGCCCGACAGGTAGAAACCGAGCGCGGCCTTTTCTTCCTGCAGCTTGCGCTTTTCCGGCCACTCCGGTTCGTCGACGAGTTCGTGGCCTTGCGACGGCGCGTCGCCCATGTCGAACAGGCCGGCCTGCAGCGCATTGGCCGCCGCCTGCTCGGCCGCTTCCATCGCGAGCGACACCGACGCGATCAGCTGCGCGCGGTTCGGATGCAGCGTGTCGAACGCGCCGGCGCGAATCAGCGCCTCGATCGTGCGACGATTGACGATGCGCCGATCGACGCGGTTGCAGAAATCGAAGATGTCGATGAAGTGGCCTTCCTCGCGCGCGCGCAGGATTTCTTCGATCGCGTTCTGGCCGCTGCCCTTGATCGCGCCGAGACCGTAGCGGATCGTGCGCGAGCGCTTGCCGTCGGCTTCGGCGACCGGCTCGAAGCGATACGCGGACAGGTTCACGTCCGGCGGCAGCACGGCCATCTTGTTCGCGAGGCAGTCTTCGAACAGGATCTTGACCTTGTCCGTGTCGTCCATCGCGAGCGACATGTTGGCCGCCATGAATTCGGCCGGATGGTGCGCCTTCAGCCACGCGGTGTAGTACGCAAGCAGCGCGTAGGCGGCCGCGTGCGACTTATTGAAGCCGTAGCCCGCGAACTTCTCCATCAGGTCGAAGATTTCGTCGGACTTCTCGCGCGTGAGGCCGTTGGTGGCCGCGCCTTCCGCGAAAATTTCGCGGTGCTTGGCCATTTCCTCGGGCTTTTTCTTACCCATCGCGCGACGCAGCAGGTCGGCACCGCCCAGCGAGTAGCCGCCGATGATCTGCGCCATCTGCATCACCTGCTCCTGGTAGACCATGATGCCGTAGGTCTCTTTGAGAACAGGTTCGACGCGCGGGTCCGGATATTCCACCACCTCGCGGCCGTGCTTACGCGCACAGAAGCTCGGGATCAGGTCCATCGGACCCGGGCGGTACAACGCGACGAGCGCGATGATGTCTTCGAAGCGGTCGGGCTGCGCGTCCTTCAGCATGCCCTGCATACCGCGGCTTTCCAGCTGGAACACGGCGACCGTATTCGCTTTCTTCAGGATCGAGAACGACGCCGGGTCGTCGAGCGGCACCTGGGCGAGCGACCAGTCCTGCTTCGACGGATCGAGGCGGCGGATGTAGCGCTCGGCCCAATCCAGAATGGTCAGCGTGGTCAGGCCCAGAAAGTCGAACTTCACGAGGCCGACCGCTTCGACGTCGTCCTTGTCGTACTGGCTGACGACGCCGCTTTCGTCGCCCTGCGTGTACAAGGGGCAGAAATCGGTCAGCTTGCCCGGCGCGATCAGCACGCCGCCCGCGTGCATGCCGACGTTACGCGTCAAGCCTTCGACGCGCTGCGCGAGTTCGAGCAGCTGGTGCACTTCGTCTTCGTTGTCGAAGCGCTCCTGCAACAGCGGCTCTTCCTTCATCGCGTCGGCGATCGTCACGTGCTTGCCCGGCTTGAACGGAATCAACTTCGCGATGCCGTCCGTGAACATGTAGCCGAGATCGAGCACGCGGCCGATGTCGCGCACCGCCGCCTTCGCCGCCATCGTGCCGAACGTCGCGATCTGCGACACCGCGTTCGCGCCGTATTTCTCCTTCACGTACTGGATCACGCGATCGCGGCCGTGCTGGCAGAAGTCGATATCGAAGTCGGGCATCGACACGCGTTCCGGATTCAGGAAACGCTCGAACAGCAGGTTGTAGCGCAGCGGATCGAGATCGGTCACGCCGAGCGCATAGGCGACCAGCGAACCCGCGCCCGAACCCCGGCCCGGCCCGACCGGCACGCCGTTGTTCTTGGCCCAGTTGATGAAGTCCGCGACGATCAGGAAGTAGCCCGGAAAGCCCATCTTGATGATCGTGCCGCACTCGAATTCGAGGCGCTGGTAGTACGTCGGGCGTTGCGCGTCGCGCTCGGCCTCGTCCGGATACAACTGTTCGAGCCGCTTTTCGAGGCCTTCTTTCGACAGCTGCACCAGGTAGTCGTCGAGCGACATGCCGTCGGGCGTCGGAAAGAGCGGCAGCTTCGGCTTGCCGAGTTCGAGCGTCAGATTGCAGCGCTTGGCGATCTGCACCGTGTTCGCCAGCGCCGAAGGAATGTCCGCGAACAGCGTGGCCATTTCCTGTTGCGTGCGGAAATACTGCTCGGCCGTGAAGCGCTTCTGGCGACGCGGATTCGCGAGAATGTCGCCTTCAGAAATACACACGCGCGCTTCGTGCGCGGTGAAGTCGTCCGGCGTCATGAACTGCATCGGGTGCGTCGCGACGACCGGCAGTTTCAGCGATGCCGCGAGCGCGACCGCCTGCTGCACATACTGCTCGCCGCCAGGCTGGCCATAGCGCTGCAGCTCGACATAGAAGCCGCCTGGGAACACCTTCGCCCAATGCTGCGCGTGGCGCTTCGCCGCCTCTTCGTTGCCGGCCGCCAGCGCGAGACCGATGTCGCCCTGCTGCGCGCCCGACAGCGCGAGCAGCCCTTCGCCCAGACCGGATTCGAGCCAGCCAGCTTCGATTTCCGCGCGGCCGCGATACTGGTTCGTCAGCGAGGCCTTGCTGAGCAATTCGCAGAGGTTCAGGTAACCGCGGCGGTCCTTGACCAGCAGCAGCAGCCGGGAAGGCTTGTCGCGGTCGTCAGGATTGGTGATCCAGACGTCGCAGCCGGCAATGGGTTTGATCCCTTTGCCACGCGCTTCCTGGTAGAAACGGACGAGGCCGAACGCGTTGCCGAGGTCGGTAAGCGCGAGCGCGCCCTGACCGTCTTTGGCCGCCGCCGCGACGATGTCGTCGAGACGCACGATGCCGTCGGCAATCGAGAATTCGGAGTGAACGCGGAGATGAACGAAGCGGGGATCTGACATGGGCGACATTGTAACTCCACCCTTCCGCGGATTTCAGGTCAAAACGGTGCGTTGGCCATCCGGCCAGAACGAGGTCGGAGCGAGCGCGGTTTGCGCTAGCGCAACTCGTTAGCCATTCGGCCAGGTCGGGGAAAATGCCGGGTTGAGGGATAATAGAGGTTTCGCCTCTCTCGACGTGGCCATTTAAGCGGCAAACGCGCGCGAACCCGCGCGTCAAACCCCGGGTCTCATACGGGGCGCAACAGCGGCGGCACATCCCGCCGCCCCTCGCCACGCCGGCCATCTTTACCGCAGAACACACATGAGTATCGTCAATCTCGCCGCGTATCAATTCGCGACCATCGAAGACACCGCCGCCTGGCGCCCGTTCGTCACCGAACGCTGCAATGCGCTCGGCCTGCGCGGCACCATCCTGCTCGCGCCGGAAGGCATCAACCTGTTCATTGCCGGCACGCGCGAGAACACCGACGCATTCGTCGACTACATTCGCCACGACGCGCTGTTCGAAGACAAGTTCGCGAATCTGCAGTTCAAGGAAAGCCTGTCGGACAAGCAGCCCTTCACGCGCATGCTGGTCAAGCTCAAGCGCGAAATCATCACGATGAAAAAGCCGGCGATCCGCCCCAAGCTCGGCCGCGCACCGTTCGTCGACGCGCCGACGCTGAAGACCTGGCTCGACCGCGGTCACGACGACGAAGGCCGTCCGGTCGTGATGCTCGACACGCGCAACGCGTTCGAAGTCGACGTCGGCACGTTCGACAACGCGCTCGACTATCGGATCACGAAGTTCAGCGAATTCCCCGAGGTAATCGAGAACAACCGTGCCGATCTCCAAGACAAGACGGTGGTGTCGTTCTGCACGGGCGGCATCCGCTGCGAGAAGGCCGCGATCCATATGAAGGAGGTCGGCATCGAGAACGTGTACCAGCTCGAAGGCGGCATCCTCAAATACTTCGAGGAAGTGGGCGGCGCGCATTATCACGGCGACTGCTTCGTGTTCGACTACCGCACCGCGCTGAATCCGCAACTCGAACCGACCGCGACCGCGCAATGCTTCGGCTGCCGCGCGGTGGTCACGCCCGAGCAACAGCAATCGCCGATGTACGTCGCGGGCAAGACCTGTCCGGCGTGCCATCCGGACGGCAAGGCCGCGTGCGCCGCGCAATGACAGCCGGGGTGCTCCGCGACGCGGGCGCCTCGCCTGTCGTCTCCAAACCATGACCTATCGCGGACGCTTCGCGCCGTCGCCGACTGGCCCGCTGCATTTTGGCTCGCTGGTCAGCGCGCTCGCGAGCTGGCTCGACGCGCGCGCGCAGCGCGGCGCGTGGCTCGTGCGCGTCGAAGATATCGACCGACCGCGCACGGTGCCGGGTGCCGCCGAGGACATCCTCGCGACCCTCGAACGCTTCGGCATGCGCGCGGACGAAACGCCGGTCTGGCAAAGCCAGCGCATGGCGCGCTATCAGCACGCGCTGGAGCAGTTGAGATCGGCCGGTCTCGTCTATCCGTGCGGCTGCACGCGCAAGGAAATCGCCGATTCGCTGCTGCACGCGCACGCGCGCAACACCACACTCGCCTACCCCGGCACCTGCCGCACGGGTCTGCATGGCAAGCCGGCGCGCGCGTGGCGCCTGCGGGTGCCCGACGGCGAGCCCGCCGTGATCACGTTCCACGACCGCTGGCAGGGTCCGCAGACGCAAAATCTCGCGACCGAAGTCGGCGATTTCGTGCTGCGCCGCGCGGACGATCAGTGGGCATATCAGCTGGCGGTGGTGGTGGACGATGCGGACGCGGGCATCACGCACATCGTGCGCGGCGCGGATCTGATGGATTCGACGGCGCGGCAGATTTATCTGCAGCGTTGTCTGGGTGTGGCAACGCCCGAGTATCTGCATGTGCCGGTCGTCACGAACGAGCACGGCGAGAAACTGAGCAAGCAGAACGGCGCGACCGCGCTCGATAGCGACAAGCCGCTCGAAGCACTAGGCGCGGCGGCACGGCATCTGGGACTGAAGTTGGGAAGCGAGCCGCTCACGACGCTGGAGCAGTTCTACAGCGCCGCGACCGCGGCCTGGGCAAAACGGATGAACATTCGCGCATCCAGATGATGCGCACGCGTGAAGCCTGCTGCGTTTTCCGAGACATCGAACCGCGCGGCCCCACCGTTTTTACGCTCGAGGCGTTGCACCCCGAGCTCTGAACCCGACAGCCCGTCTTACGACGACGAAGGCGTCTTCCTCGGCATTCCGAAGCCACCGAGCAACGCGGCCAGCTGCCGCTTCGGCGCCGTCTTTTGCGGCGCGGAGTTCGACGCGGCCGTCTCCTCGATCTTGCGCACCGATGCCGGCGACGGCTCGTACGGCTTCAGGAAGAAATCGTCGACCGGTTGCGCGCGATGATGATGCGGACGGTCATACGAACCCGACGCCCCGCCCGTGCGACGGCGGCTGCGCTCGTCGCGCGATTCGCTGCGATCGCGGCGCGGCGGACGGTCCTCGTGATGATGGCGCGCCGGCGCCTCGACGGTCAGGCGCTGCAAGTCGAGCGGACGCTTGATCAGCTTCTCGATGTCGGCCAGTTGCTTGCGCTCGTTCGGGCTGCACAGCGACAGCGCGTCGCCCGATGCACCCGCGCGGCCCGTGCGGCCGATCCGGTGCACGTAGTCTTCGGCGTTGAACGGCAGGTCGAAGTTGATCACGGTCGGCAGTTCGACGATGTCGAGACCGCGCGCGGCGACATCCGTCGCGACGAGCGCCTCGACTTCGCCGCGCTTGAACGCCTCGAGCGCCTGCATGCGCTCGCTCTGCGTGCGGTCGCCGTGAATCGCGGTCGCGACCACGCCGTCGCGTTCGAGGCTGCGCGCGAGCCGGCTCGCGCCGATCTTGCTGTTGCAGAACACGAGCACCTGCTTCAGGCCACGCTCGCGGATCAGCTGCACGACCGCGCCGGTCTTGTCGCCCTCGGCGACTTCGTAGACGATCTGCGTGACATTGGTCGCGGTCGAGTTGCTGCGCGCGACTTCGATGGTCTGCGGGTTGCGCAGATACGTCGCGGCGAGCTTCTTGATTTCGCCCGAGAACGTCGCGGAGAACAGCAGCGTCTGGCGCTCTTTCGGCAGCAGGTTCAGGATGCGCTGCAGGTCGGGCAGGAAGCCCATGTCGAGCATGCGGTCGGCTTCGTCGAGCACGAGCATCTGCACCTGGCCCAGGTTCGCGGTTTTCTGCTGCACGTGATCGAGCAGACGACCTGGCGTCGCGATCAGGATTTCAACGCCGCGGCGCAACTGCTCGGACTGCGGATTCATGTCGACGCCACCGAACACGACCGCGCTGCGCAGCGCCGTGTGCTTCGCGTACGCCTGCACGTTCGCGGCGACCTGGTCGGCCAGTTCGCGGGTTGGCGTGAGGATCAGCGCGCGGACCGGATGGCGCGCCGGCGACGCGCTCGCACTGGCCTGCGGCAGCAGGCGCTGGATGATCGGCAGCGAGAAGCTCGCGGTCTTGCCGGTCCCTGTCTGCGCGGCGCCCATCACGTCACGGCCCGCCAGCACGACCGGGATCGCCTTCGCCTGGATCGGCGTGGGCGACGTGTAGCCCGATTCCTTGATGGCCTTCAGGATGTCGGGCGCGAGGCCGAATTGATCAAAAGTCTCGGTGCTGGGCGTGACGGCTGTGTCGGACATGGTGGCTTTCGCTAAAAAGGCGCGTGGCGCGATGCGCGCGGCAGCGGTCGGGACCGCGGAGGGCATCAGGAAGAAGGCGGAGCCACGTCGTTCCGCGCGAGACCCGTCTGAGTTCGGATAATGCGGCCGGCTCCGGCTGGCGGAAGCATCCGCCGAAAGCCGAGTATTGTAGCACTTCAGCAAAAACGCTCGTGACGGCTGGCCGGCCGGCGGCTCGCGGCCGTTGCTTCGGTCGCAGCGTAGTGCGCACAGACGACAGTGGCGTGACAGACGGGCACTTCGTCGGGCGGCGCGCGGCGTTCGTCAGCCGTCCCCGCGCCCGCACTGGCCCCATTGCGAACGGTCGCCCGCCCCCGCTCACGTCAGATCGCCCCTTACCACGTCTCGCGCATCACCATCAGCCGCATCTCGGTCATGTCCTCGATCGCGTAGCGCACGCCCTCGCGCCCGAGCCCCGAATCCTTGACGCCGCCATACGGCATGTTGTCGACGCGGAACGACGGCACGTCGTTGATCACGACGCCGCCCACTTCGAGCGCATCCCATGCGCGATGCGCATGCGCGAGCGAATCGGTGAACACGCCGGCCTGCAGGCCGAAGTCGCTGTCGTTGACCTGCGCGAGCGCCGCCTCGAAATCGTCGAAGCGCTCGAGTATCGCAACCGGCCCGAACGCCTCCTTGCGATACAGATCGGTGTCGCGCTTCACGCCTTCCAGCAGCGTCGCCTCGAACATCGCGCCGTCGACCTTGCCGCCCGCGACGATCTGCGCGCCCCCCTGCACCGCCCCCTCCATCCAGCCAGCGAGCCGCTTCGCTTCCGATTCGGAGATCATCGGCCCGACGAAGGTCTTCTCGTTCTTCGGATCGCCCATCACGAGCGACTTCGTCTTCGCGATCAGCTTCTCGCGCAGCGCGTCGTAGACGCTCGTGTGCGCGAGAATCCGCTGCACGCCGATGCAGCTCTGCCCCGACTGATAGAACGCGCCGAACGCGAGCCGGTCGACCACGTAGTCGAGCTTGCCGCCCTGGTCAGCGTCTACGATCGCCGCCGCGTTGCCGCCCAGCTCCAGAATCACCTTCTTCTTGCCGGCTTTGCGCTTCAACTCCCAGCCGACCGCGGGCGACCCGGTGAACGACAGCAGCTTGAAGCGCTCGTCGGTCGTGAACAGGTCGGCGCCGTCGCGGTGCGCGGGCAAAATCGAGAACGCGCCCTTCGGCAGATCGGTTTCGGCGAGAATTTCGCCCATGATCAGCGCCCCGACCGGTGTGCGGCTCGCCGGCTTCAGCACGAACGGCACGCCCGCCGCGATCGCCGGCGCGACCTTGTGCGCGGTCAGGTTCAGCGGAAAATTGAACGGCGAGATGAACGAGCATGGCCCGATCGGCACGCGCTTCACGTAGCCGTGGTAACCGTTCGCGCGCGGAGAAATCTGCAGATTGACGATCTCGCCGTCGATACGCACGCTTTCCTCCGCGGCAACCTTGAACGTATCGATCAGGCGCGTGACTTCGCCCTTCGAATCGTTGATCGGCTTGCCCGCCTCGATGCACAGCGCGAGCGCGAGTTCGTCGTAGCGCTCGCGAAAGCGCTTGACGCAATGTTCGAGCACCGCCTGGCGCTTGAACGGCGGGTAGGCGCGCATGGCGGGCATCGCATCGACCGCGAGGCCGATCGCCTTGTCGATCGCGGCCGCGTCGGCCATCGCGACGCGCGTGGCGACTTCGCCGCTGAATTTGTCGGTGACTTCGAGATCGGTGTTGGCGGCCACCGGCTCGTTGGCGAGGTAGTACGGATAGGTTGTCTGCAACATGTCGCACTCTCCTTGATTCGATGCACGGATGCTCAAAGCCGCGCGGACAGCCGCTTGATCTCGCGATTGAGCACGCGCTCGTTGTCCGAATAGTCGATCGGCAGGTCGATCACGTGCACGCCCGGCGTCGCGAAGCACTCGCGCAACAGCGGCGCGAACTGCTCGGCCGCCTCGATCCTATGCCCCTGCGCGCCATAACTCTGCGCATAGGCGACGAAATCCGGGTTCGCAAGCGTCATGCCGTAGTCCGGGAAGTTCATGTTCTCCTGCTTCCAGCGGATCATGCCGAACGCGTCGTCGCGCAGAATCAGGATCACCAGATCGAGCTTCAGCCGCACCGCCGTTTCGAGCTCCTGCGAGTTCATCATGAAGCCGCCGTCGCCGCACACGGCGATCACCTTGCGCTCCGGATGCACGATCTTGCTCGCGATCGCCGACGGCAGCCCCGCGCCCATCGACGCCAGCGCGTTGTCGAGCAGTAGCGAATTCGGCTCGTGCGCGCGGTAGTAGCGCGCGAACCAGATCTTGTACATGCCGTTATCCAGACACACGATGCCGTCGACCGGCGTGGTCTCGTACACGTCGTTGACGATCCGCACCGGGTACATCGGAAAACGGTCGTCGTGCTGGCCCTTCACCAGATGCGCCTCGAAGTGCTCCTTGATCTCCTTGAAGCGCGTGAAGTCCCAGTGCTCCTGACGCGTCTTCAGGCTCTCCTTGAGTTGCCACACCGCGTTGGCGATATCGCCGACCACTTCGATCTGCGGGAAATACACCGGATCGACTTCGGCGCCGAGGAAGTTCACGTGGATCACGGTCTTTTCACCCGCCTCGCCGCTGCGCATGAAGAACGGCGGCTTTTCGATCACGTCGTGACCGACGTTGATGATGCAGTCCGCGAGTTCGATCGCGCGGTGCACGAAGTCGCCGTCGGAGAGCGTCGCGTTGCCGAGCCACATAGGATGCGATTCGTCGATCACGCCCTTGCCCATCTGCGTGGTGAAAAACGGAATGCCGATCTGGTCGACGAACTCGCGCAGCATCTTCGTCGTGGTTTTGCGGTTGCCGCCCGCCCCGATCATCAGCAGCGGATGCTTCGCGGCGGTGATCGCCTCGACCGCGCGCGCGACCGCCTTCTCCTCGGCGACCGGACGGCGGCTGTAGCTCTTCGGAATCGGCTTGCCGTCGCCCTCCTCGTGCGCGACGTCCTCGGGCAATTCCAGATGCGTCGCGCCCGGACGCTCTTCCTCGGCGCGGCGCACCGCCTCGCGCACCGTCGCCGGAATATTGCCGATCGACACGATCTGCCGTGTGTATTTCGTCAGCGGCTCCATCATCCGCACCACGTCGACGATCTGGAAGTGCCCCTGCTTGCTCGACTTGATCGGCTTCTGGCCCGTGACCATCAGCATCGGCATGCCGCCCAGCTGCGCGTAGGCGGCCGCGGTCACGAAGTTGGTCGCGCCTGGGCCGAGCGTCGCCAGACATACTCCCGTGCGGCCGGTGAGCCGCCCGTAGGTGGCGGCCATGAAGCCGGCCGCCTGCTCGTGGCGCGTGAGGATCAGACGGATTTTCGAGCGGCGCAGCGACTCGAGCAGATCGAGATTTTCTTCACCGGGGATGCCAAACACATACTCGACACCTTCGGCTTCCAGCGATTTGACGAACAGGTCCGATGCTTTCATTGAGGGTCTCGCTTGATGACTCGGGGAACGGACAATCGAAGACGACAACGACGGCTGCGCGCGAAACACCGCACCGCGCGCGCGGCATGGCAAACGGCATGGCGAACGCCCTGCCGGACAGCTTACTACTCGAACGGAAACGATGCGCGCGAGCGCACGAGGCGGCGCGGGGGACAGGAAGCCAGGCGCGAGAAGAAGCAGGCGGCGGTAGGGGATGAAGCCGCCGCATGAGGTGCATGTCTCCGCCGATCAGCAAATCAGCGAATCACGGTCACGCAGTCGGAGAGAATCGGCGGCGCGTTCTCGCCGCTCATCAGGTCGTACAGGTTGGCGCGGGGACCCTTGGTCCACCAGGTGTAGCTGCCGGCCTGGTACTTCGCACCGGACCCCGAGATCGTGTTGACGAACAGCATCGACGCGCCTTTCACCGGCAGCACGGCGAAGCTCTGGCCGTTCTGCGCGTTCCAATAGGTGACTTGCAGGATCTTGCCGGTCGCGCAGGTGTATTTGCGCGTCTGGTGGTTCTTGCCCTCGATGTGCTTGAACTGCAATGGCGCGGCCGATGCGCCGCCGGAAGATGCTGCCAGCCAGGCCACCGTCCATGCTGCCGTCGTGAGGATTGCAACACGCCATGTCTTCATCGAACACCTCGATTGTTGCGGGGGTCAGGCAGGGAAGGCAACACCGGCAGCGACGCCGGTCACGGCCGAGTCACAGGCAGCTCATGGGCGATTCACGGACAGCTCAACGACGCTTCAAGGATCGATCACGTCGGCACACGCATCGGTCGGCGCTGCGGCGACGTGGCCGACCACCGGCACGATCTTCAGTCCCGCCGAAGCGATCCGGCACGGCGCGGCCGCGAGCCCGCAGCCGCTGATGCCGGCGCACAGCGCGAACGCCACGCCGAGTGCGCCGACCCGGCGAAGCGCGCCGCGCCATGGATTGCTGCGCGATTCAAGCGCCATACGATCCTCTACTCCGATCTCTTTGCTTCGATAAGCCGGAAACGAATGCGGTGGGCCCTTTCGTGTGCGTCCCGCACACTTTTGCGCTGCGCCTCGCCGCCTGCCCGTTACTTCGCCGACACCGGCCGCACCGCGGCCGCCGCCTGCCTGGCACGCGAGCGCGCTTGCTCGATGTTCTCGCCGGTCGCGAGCGCGACGCCCATGCGACGTTTGACGAAGCTTTCCGGCTTTCCGAACAGGCGCAGATCCGCATTGGGCACCGCAAGTGCGGCCGCGACGCCTTCGAACGCGATGCCGGCCTCGTCGCGACCACCGTAGATCACCGCCGACGCGCCCGGCGCACGCGGCGACGTATCGACCGGCAGGCCGAGGATCGCGCGCGCATGCAGTTCGAACTCCGAGAAGCGCTGCGAGCACAGCGTGACGAGCCCCGTGTCGTGCGGACGCGGGCTGACTTCCGAAAACCATACGTCGTCGCCGCGCACGAAAAGTTCCACGCCAAACAGGCCGCGGCCGCCGAGCGCCGCCGTCACCTTGTGCGCGATCTCGCGCGAACGCTCGAGCGCGAGCGGGCTCATCGGCTGCGGTTGCCACGATTCGACATAGTCGCCCGCGACCTGCACGTGGCCGATCGGATCGCAGAAATACGTGCCGACCGCGCCGCTCGCCGGGTCGATCGCGCGCACGGTGAGCTGCGTGATTTCGTATTCGAAGTCGATGAAACCCTCGACGATCACGCGCCCGAAATTCACGCGGCCGCCCGCCATCGCGTACTGCCAGGCGGGTTCGACGTCGGCGTCGCTGCGCAAAACCGACTGCCCCTTGCCCGACGACGACATCACCGGTTTCACGACGCACGGATAGCCGACCTTCGCGATGCCCGCGCGCAGCTCGTCGAGCGAATCGGCGAATGCGTACGGCGAGGTCGCGAGGCCAAGCTCTTCCGCAGCGAGGCGGCGGATGCCTTCGCGGTTCATCGTCAGTTGGGTGGCACGCGCGGTCGGGATCACCTCGGCGAGCGCCTCGGCTTCGATCGCGGCGAGCTCGTCGGTGGCGATCGCCTCGATTTCGGGGACGATCAGATGCGGGCGCTCCTGCTCGATCAGCGCGCGCAGCGCGGCGCGGTCGGTCATGTCGATCACATGCGCGCGATGCGCGACCTGATGGCCCGGCGCGTTCGGGTAACGGTCGACGGCGATCACTTCGACGCCCAGCCGTTGCAGCGCGATGATCACTTCCTTGCCGAGCTCGCCGGCGCCGAGCAGCATCACGCGCGTCGCGGATTCAGAAAGGGGCGTGCCGATCCGTTGGCCGATCTGCATGGGAACTCCAGATAAAAGTCGGGATGAGGGTGGGATGGGATAGACCGCGATGTTAACATGCGGGCCCCTTGCCGCGCGGCGCTCAGGGTGCGCTTTGGGTGCGCTTTGGGTGCGCTTTGGGTGCGCTTTGGGTGCGCTTTGGGTGCGCTTTGGGTGCGCTTTGGGTGCGCTTTGGGTGCGCTTTGGGTGCGCTTTGGGTGCGCTTTGGGTGCGCTTTGGGTGCGCTTTGGGTGCGCTCGCGAGGCCGTGGCGGTCGAGCGGAACCGTGCCGCCGCGTCGACGTTCGCAGCTGCGATCACGTCACCGCGAGCATCGCTCGCGCACGACAAGCTTAGTACGTTACCCTTACGCCTTCGCCAGTTTGAACAGGAACGACGCCATGCTCATCCGCTCCCGCCCGCGACGTCTTGCGCGCATCATTCCGTGCCTGCGCACGGCCGTCGCCGCGTTGAGCATCGCCGCGCTGCTCGGTGCCTGCGCGATCCCGAAGCATCCGGATTCGTCGGCGCCGCCGCCTGATCCGTTCAATCCCGCCGCCGCGCAACTGCTCGACGACACCAGCTGGGTGCTGAGTTCGTGGAAGAACGCCGACGGCACGGCGCGCGCGGTGCCGTCGGAGGATCAGAAGCCGCTCACGCTGACGTTGTCGACCGAAGGCGGCCGGCGTCACGCGAGCGGCTTTTCCGGCTGCAACCGCTTCATGGGTTCGTACATGCTGAAGGACGGCAAGCTGAGCTTCGGTTCCCTCGCCGGCACACGCACGGCGTGCGTCTCGCCGGGCGGCGACATCGAGAAGCCGTTCCTCGACGCGCTCGAGCGCATCGATCGCACCGGCGTGCAGATGCGAGCGCCGCAGCAGATGCAGCTGATCCTCGACAACGGCGACACCCTGATGTTCGATCGCAGCGACAAGTGATGCGAGTTTGCGCCGCGTTCGGGATTCGCGCCGGCCTTCGAAGCCGCGCGCTGCGCCGTTTAAACTCGACGGATTGCGCTTGCGCGCGCTCCGTCATTCGTAGATGTCTGGTATGCACACGGTAGTTTTTGGCTGGTTCGGCGGGTCGGCCGTCTGGTTCATTCCTCTTTTGTGGCGCCTCGTGAAGTCGATGCTGCCGGGCGGCGCGGGTCTGCGCGGCCCCGGCACGATCCGGCTGTGGCTCGGCTTCGTCTGCGTGCTGATCGCGAGTTGCACGCTCGAGGGCTCGCTGATCGGCATCGCCGGCATCAATGGTTTCGGTCATGCGCTCGCCGCGGGGCTTGGACATCTGCTCGGCCATGTCGGCACGCCGCTCGCGGCGCTCGCGCTGCTCGTGATCAGCCTGCCGTGGCTCGTCGACTTCCGCTGGAGCGACGTCGCCGTTTGGGCCGACGGCGCGTTCGGCCTCGGTCTGTCGCGGGGACTCGCGAAGCGCGACGAGGATGCGCGCCGCCACCGCAGCGTCGACGACGGCGCGCCGTCGCATGTGTCGCCTGCTACCAACACGATGGCGCCGCGCAATAGCAAGGGTCGCTACGCGCGGCCGACGGTGTGGCGTCCGCCCGCGAGCGGGCGCGGCGCGGGCTCCGCCGCTGCTTCCGGCACCGCGGCGGCTGGCATCGCGGTTAGCAAGGACGCTTCCGCCCGTGGCGCCGGCGCAAGCTGGCGAGCCGATGCGGCCGCTGACGCGGCGCGCGGGCAAGTCAAGCTGACCGAGCCGGTGCTACGCACGGGGTCGAGCGCGTCGCCGCGCCCGGCAACGTCGACGGCAACGCAGGCGCTGCATGCGGACAAGGCTGCGGACAGATCCGCCGCACCATTCGTGCCGACCGAGCCGGTCGCGCCGGCCGGCTGGTTGCGCAGCACGGAGCCGCGCGCGGCGACGGCGGCGGCATCGCTGGGTGCGGCGGGTGCATCGGGCATGTCGGCTCGTGATGGTGCTGCGCAGGTCGGGCGGCGCTCGGTCGGAGATCAGCGTGCGGCCGCGTCGTTCGGCTCCAGTGCCGCGTTGGCGGCGACGGCCGCCAACGCGGCCGGCGTGTCGGCGCGAGCGGCACAGGCAATGGCGGGCCGCGCCGCCGCCTCGGGCGCCGGTATCGGCATCACAGCGGGATCGATGAATGCCGCGGGCCGCACAAGCCGCCCGTCGTCGCTGCCACGTCCGGACGACGGCAGTGCGCCGCTCAATCGCGGCGCGACCCCGCGTCAACCGTTCCCGGCCGCTTCGCGCGCCAACAGTGTGACCTCGCCGTCGACCGTGCGCCGGCCTACACCGAACTTCACGCGAACGATGACGAACGCGTCGACGGTCGCGCCGCCCGCGAGCGTCGAGGAAACGCTGCGCAGCATCGCGGAAAACGCCGCGCGCTGGACCGACATCGCCGGCGTGAGCCTGGCGCGCAGCCGTGGCGCCGATAGCGCGAAGACTGGCGATGCAGAGCATGCGTCGACGACGTTCGATGTGCCACCGGCGCAGCGGGACGTGCTCCCTGTCGAAAACGGCGAGACGGTTGCGGCGCCGCAGGCGCAGAGCGTGGAGAGTTCGGCGCGGATGGTGTCGCCGGCGCAGTCGCAGCAAGAAACCGCATCGGTCGAGTTGCCGGCTGAGCGTGCGGTGACCGAGTCCGAGACGTCGGTCGAGGGCGGCAACGAAGCGGTTGCGCAATGGCCGACCGAACCGCCCGTCATTCATGCGCCGCTTACGGCTGCGCCGCAGACGACGACTGCAATCGAGTCGGTGGCCGACGTGGCTGCTGCGGCTGTCGAATCCGCGGTTGTCGAGCCATCGGCATCCGCTGTGGCCGAGCCTGCCGCCACCGAACCGGCCGCAAGCGCGCCGCAACATGAGTCGCCGACGGCGACGCCATTCGAGCGCTTCGCAGCCAGCCTACGGGACGATGCTTCGCAAGAAGACGCACCGGCGGTCCAAAACGATTCGACGCAGACAGCGACAAACACCAGCGTCCCGGCATCGCAGAGGGAGGAATCCGCGCGAACCGTCGAACCGGCCACCGCCGACACCGCGACGCCTCCGCAAGCGCTGGCTCCGGCAGCCGAAATCGTCATCGACAAGACGCTCGTGCCTTGGGAGAGCAAGCTCGGCCCCGCCGCGGCTCAACGCGCGGCCGCGTCAGCGGACTCGCCGCAGACGGAGGCCGCCGCGCCGTCGAGCGCAAGCGTGCCGCCGTGGTCCGGCGCGACGGTCTCGGAGCTCGCGAGCGAACGTGCGCAGTCAGGTGAGCCCGCGACGTCGCACGACCCTGCCCTGCCCGCTGTGAACGAGCCCGCGAACGACTCGCCGTCGTCGACTTCGACGAGTGCGGCGAACCTCGCTATGCCGGCAACCGCACCAGCCGTCGTCTCGAACGTAGTCCGTTTCCCGGGCTTCGCCGGGCCGGCGACCAGCATCGAGCCTTCGGTCGGCGCAAGCGCAACGCCTGTCGCGAACACGCTGGCCGTCGAACCGTCGCCCGCTCCGTCGTCTTCACCCGCGCTAACACCGCAACCGCAGGCCCAATCCGCCGACCAACCCCAATCCGCCGACCAACCCCAATCCGCCGACCAACCCACTACCGAGCCCGCCGCCCGCCCGCCGCTGCGCGGCCACGCGCCGGTCAACGGCTTCGAGTTCCACGCGCCGGCCGCATCGATGGTCGAACTGCCGACGCTCGATCTGCTCGCCCCCGCCGATGCCGACATCGAACCGATCTCGGATGAAAAGCTCCGCGAAACCGGCCTGCTGATCGAGCAGCGCCTGCAGGAATTCAAGGTGCCGGTGATGGTGGTCGGCGCATCGGCGGGTCCGGTCATCACACGCTTCGAAGTCGAACCGGCGCTCGGCGTGCGCGGCAGCCAGATCGTCGGTCTGATGAAGGACCTGTCGCGCGGTCTCGGTCTCACGTCGATCCGCGTGGTCGAAACGATTCCGGGCAAGACCTGCATGGGCCTCGAACTGCCGAACGCGAAGCGCCAAACGATCCGCCTCTCGGAAATTCTCGAGGCGAGCGTCTACCAGAACTCGCACTCGCGACTCACGCTTGCGATGGGCAAGGACATCACCGGCCATCCAGTCGTCGCCGATCTCGCGAAGGCGCCGCACATGCTGGTGGCCGGCACGACCGGCTCGGGCAAATCGGTCGCGATCAACGCGATGATCTGCTCGCTGCTGTTCAAGGCGACGCCAGAGGAAGTGCGCCTGATCATGATCGACCCGAAGATGCTCGAACTTTCGGTTTACGAAGGGATTCCGCATCTGCTCGCGCCGGTCGTCACCGACATGAAGCTCGCGGCCAACGCGCTGAACTGGTGCGTCGGCGAAATGGAAAAGCGCTACCGGCTGATGTCGGCCGTCGGCGTGCGCAATCTCGCCGGCTTCAACCAGAAGATCCGCGACACCGAGGCGAAGGGCAAGAAGCTCGGCAACCCGTTCTCGCTGACGCCCGATGCGCCCGAGCCGCTCGCGCCGCTGCCGCTGATCGTCGTCGTGATCGACGAGCTCGCCGACCTGATGATGGTCGCCGGCAAGAAAATCGAGGAGCTGATCGCGCGGCTGGCGCAGAAGGCGCGTGCGGCCGGCATCCACCTGATCCTCGCGACGCAGCGGCCGTCCGTCGACGTCATCACCGGTCTCATCAAGGCGAACATTCCGACGCGCGTCGCGTTCCAGGTGTCGTCGAAGATCGACTCGCGCACGATTCTCGACCAGATGGGCGCCGAGTCGCTGCTCGGCCAGGGCGACATGCTGTTCCTGCCGCCGGGCACCGGCTACCCGCAGCGCGTGCACGGCGCGTTCGTCGCCGACGAGGAAGTGCATGCGATCGTCGAATATCTGAAGCAGTTCGGCGAGCCACAATACGAGGAAGGCATTCTCGACGGCCCGGCCGCCGATGGCGGCGCGGCCCAGGACCTGTTCGGCGAAGCGCCGGATGCGGAAGCCGATCCGCTGTACGACGAAGCGGTCGCGTTCGTCGTACGCACGCGGCGCGCGTCGATCTCGTCAGTGCAGCGGCAGTTGCGCATCGGCTATAACCGCGCGGCGCGGCTCGTCGAGCAGATGGAGACGGCCGGCCTCGTGTCGGCGATGAGCATCAACGGCAGCCGCGAAGTGCTGGCGCCAGGGCCGGCGGAATGAGCGCCCGGTGAATCGCTAACCGGGTCGGCGATGATCCGGAAGAAAAAACGGACAGCCTCACGATGTGAGCTGTCCGTTTTTCATTTACCCGCGCGTGCCGCGCATCACGACGGTGATACCAGCTTGAAGTCGACCGGCGAGCCGAGATCGAAATGCTGCTTCGGATTCGGATCGAGCAGCCCCGTCTGCGGATCGCGCTTGAACACATAGACCGTGTCGCTCAGCTGATTGCCGACGATCAGCCAGTTTCCGGTCGGATCGACGGTGAACTCGCGCGGCGATTTGCCGAGGCTCGACTGCCGGCCGATCTGCTTCAGGTGTCCAGTGGCGGGATCGACCGAGAAGATCACGATCTCGTTCGCGTCGCCGCGATTGGACGCATACACGAAGCGTCCGTCCGGCGACATATGAATCGCCGCCGCGCCCACCTTCCCCTTGAAGTCAGGCTCGCTCAATGGCAGTGTCTGCACGAGCTTCAGCCTGCCGTCGTGGTAGTCGAACGTGCTGACGGTCGCCGCGAGTTCGCTCGTCAGATACGCGTGCTTGCCGTCCGCGCCAAAGATCAGATGGCGCGGACCCGTGCCGGCCTTCTGCTGCGTGTAGCCCCAGTCCGTCGCGATGAATGGACCCGCGCCGGCGCTGCTCTGCGGCGCGTAGCGGTACGAGTACAGCTTGTCGGCGCCGAGGTCCTGCGCGAGCAGATAGCGGCCGTCAGGCGAGAACACGGTCGAATGCACGTGCGAGTTGTCCTGCCGCCCTTTCACCGGACCGCCGCCCTCGTGATGCACGGTCTGCACCGAGGTGCCGACCCAGCCGTTCGCCTGCAGCGGAAACACCGCGAAACTGCCGCCCGGATCGGGCGCGACCGAATAGTTCGCGCTCAGCAGATACTTGCCGTCCGCCGAGATGCTCAGATAGCACGGATCATTGCCGTCCGACGACACCTTGTTCAGAAACGTCAGCTGCCCGCGCGCGGCATCGAAGCCGAACGCGCTGATGCCGCCGCGCTGCGTGGCCGGGCCGTTGTCACCGGGCAGTTCGTTGACCGAATACACGAAGCGGCGGTCGCGGCTCACGACCAGAAACGACGGATTGACCGTCTGCGCGACCGACACCTGGGTCGCCGCGCCGGTCTTCGTATCGAAGCGAAAGACGTAGATGCCCTCGCTCTTGCCGCTGGTGTAAGTACCGACCAGCATCGTATAGACGCCGTCCGCGGGGACCGGGCCAGAATCTTGCGCATACGCGTGCGAAGCAACAATCGAAACCATGAGCGCGAAACCTCTTATTATCGAACGGGCGGCTAGCAACGGCGCTGGCCGCGTTGCGCGCCGGGCGGTGCTTTCCACCGTGCAATCCGCGGCAGATGGAGCGGCGCGGGCAGCGCCACGCGGACGGGAACCCTGAAAGGCAACACTGGCAAGAACAGAAGTAAAAACAGAAGTCGGAACTGGGCGCACGGCAATACGCCCGACGGCACGGCGACTGTGAAGCATGAGACCTCCTCGACATCGGTTGTCTGGTACGGGCTCGCGTATGAGCCGGGGTACGAGCGGTTGTAACGGTGTCTGGTCTGCCGCGCCGCGAATCGAGCGTCGTTCCATGTTGTTGTTGTCGAAGTCAGTATAAGAGCGTCAGGTCGGATCATGCAGTGAATCCGCCGCTGCGGCACGGTCTGCGCCAGCGGCTTGGGTCCCGCGCGGCGGGACGTTTTTCAATCGTTTTCTCAATCGCGCATCACGCGTCTCAACCACGGAGTCTCCATGAACGTCACTCTCAGCCTGGGTCCGCTCGTTTCGCTGATCGCCGGCATCCTGATCCTGATCATGCCGCGCCTGTTGAACTACATCGTCGCGCTTTACCTGATCATCATCGGCATCATCGGGATCTTCGGCGTGGGCTCGTCGCATCTGTGAGCGACAGGCGCCGCGACGCCGGGCGTGAGATTTGCGTCCGGTATCGAGGTGGTTTCGCACGAAGAGAAGGTTCGCTGAGTGCCAGCGCCACTCGCCCGTGTGAGAGCGCGGCAAATGTCACGCCATGATATATGCGGGAAGCGGGCATCGCGCGCAAGATGGACGCGCGCGACCGCCCGCGCCACGCGAACGATCGACCTGACGCGACGCGGCGTGAAGATACGGATAGGAAATGCGAAGGCGCGGTACGAAGGGATGCGGCGAATGACCGGCGCGGATACGCCAGGAACCTGCGCTACGAACGCTCGGCCCTACCGCTCAACCGTTCGCCAGCTGTTCGAGCCGCAGGCGCCCCTGCAACGACAGCGCGCCGACCGCATAATGATCGGCATCCTGCTGATAGCGCCGGAAGCAGGCCCGCTCTACCAGGAAGGAGGCGGCAGCCAGCATGCCGTTGCGGCTCAGGCCGAGCCGGCCATGATCGAGTGGCAGCATGGAGTCGCCGGCAAGCTGGCTGGCGGCCGAGAGAATCGTGATGCAATCGGATTTCGAAGGGTTCAGCATGGCTTTCGTCCTCGGAAACGGCGTCTGCATGCGCCATGAGCAAGGCCGATTCGCAGTCCGGCAGCTCGCCGGACATCGGCATGAAATTTGATTGTATGCATGGATTTGACAATTTTCCAACCCGCGTTTTGCCGCACTGTGCGGTGAACCAAACACTGCCGATCGTGGTCCGGTAATAACACCCACTCGAAGCGCGGCTGCTGTCGCCGTCCGTAATAACGACTCGTTTTCCGACACGCTTTCCATGCCTGCACACATCGAAGACTACGCACTCATCGGCGATGGCCATACCGCCGCGCTCATCTCCCGCGAGGGTTCCGTCGACTGGCTCTGCTGGCCGCGCTTCGACTCGGGCGCCTGCTTCGCCGCGCTGCTCGGCTCGCCCGACAACGGCCGTTGGCTGATCGCCCCCGCCACCGAGGGCGAGCACGGCGCGCCGACCATCACGCGGCGCTATCGCGGCGAAACGCTGATCCTCGAAACCGACTTCGAAACGCCCGACGGCGCCGTCACGCTGATCGATTTCATGCCGCCCGGCAACGGCTGGTCGGAGCTGATCCGCATCGTCGTCGGTAAGCGCGGCACCGTGCGCATGAAGATGGAACTCGTGCTGCGCTTCGACTACGGCTTCTCGATTCCGTGGGTCGACAAGCTCAAGCACGACAGCGGCATCAAGGCGATCGTCGGCCCCGACAACGCGGTGCTGCGCACGCCGGTCGAACTGCATGGCGAAGACATGAAGACCGTCGCGGAATTCACGGTAACCGAGGGCGAGCGCGTGCCGTTCTCGCTCGCGTACGGGGCGTCGCATCTGCGCATTCCGCCCGCGCGCGATCCGCACACGTCGCTCGCGCGCACCGAGAACCACTGGCTCGAATGGGCGGCGCGCGGCACCGTCGAAGGACGCTGGGCCGGGCCGATCCGCCGCTCGCTGATCACGCTGCGCGCGCTCGCCTACGAGCCGACCGGCGGCATCGTCGCGGCGCCCACCACGTCGCTGCCCGAGCGGCTCGGCGGCACGCGCAACTGGGACTACCGCTACTGCTGGCTGCGCGACGCGACCATCACGCTGCTCGCGATGATGCGCGGCGGCTACTACGACGAAGCGCGCGCCTGGCGCAGCTGGCTCGGCCGCGTGATGGCGGGCGCGCCGGACCAGTTGCAGATCATGTACGGCATCGGCGGCGAGCGGCGCCTGCCCGAATCCGAAATCGACTGGCTGCCCGGCTACGAGGGCGCGAAACCGGTGCGCATCGGCAACAATGCGGTCGGGCAGCGTCAGCTCGACGTCTACGGCGAGGTGATGAACGCGCTGCATCTGGCGCGCGTCGGCGGCCTGCAGGCGGACGTCACCGCGTGGAGCGTGCAGCGCGCGATGCTCGAGCACTTGAGCACGATCTGGCGCGAACCCGACGAAGGCATCTGGGAGACGCGCGGCGGCCCCGAGCATTTCACGTTCTCGAAGGTGATGGCGTGGGTCGCGTTCGACCGCGCGATCCGCTCGGCCGAAATGTTCAAGCTCGACGGCCCCCTCGACGAATGGCGCGCGATGCGTGACACGATCCACGCCGAGGTCTGCGAGAAGGCGTGGAATCCGGAGCTCAACGCGTTCTCGCAGTACTACGGCAGCGATCAGCTCGACGCGAGCGTGCTTCTGATGCCGCTGGTCGCCTTCCTGCCGCCGCACGATCCGCGCATCAAGGGCACGGTCGAGGCGATCGAGCGGGACCTGATGCACGGCGGCTTCGTGCTGCGCTACCGCACCACGGAATACGACGACGGCTTGCCACCGGGGGAAGGCACCTTTCTTGCGTGTTCGTTCTGGATGGTGGATAACCTTGCGCTGCAGGGTCGCGTGCAGGAAGCAATCGAGATGTACGAGCGGCTGCTCGCGCTGTGCAACGACGTCGGCCTGCTGTCCGAGGAGTACGACCCGGTCGATAAACGTCTCGTCGGCAATTTTCCGCAGGCGTTCTCCCACGTCGCGCTCGTGCACACCGGACTGAATCTGATGAAGCACGAGCAGGAGATGGCGCAGGCGACCGGCCATCCGGCGCATAACGGCATCCACGCGATGAAGCTTGAGGTTCAGGCAAGCCCTGATAGCGGCGGAGCAGCATCGCCGTTAGCATGACGCAGTGACAATTTGCGTACACTGAATGCGAATATTGTTGCATTGCACAAATTTGCCTTATTCGATATTATCGATCTGACTGTCGGCCGACAATAATGTGCCTACAACCACAATGGCCCGCCGCAACGCCTCACGCGTGTTTGCGAAGCCCCATGCGAACCGCTTAATACGGAGCAAACATGCTCTATCAATTTCACGAATTCCAGCGGGCGATGTTGAGCCCCCTCACCGCCTGGGCTCAGGCCGCATCGAAATCATTTGCGAATCCGGCCAGTCCGCTAGCCTATGTGCCGGGCGCCACGCGCCTTTCCGCCGGCTACGAACTGCTTTACCGGCTCGGCAAGGACTATGAAAAGCCCGAGTTCAATATTCACCAGATTGTCAAAGACGGCCATAACATTCCGATCGTCGAGCAGACGTTCATCGAAAAGCCGTTCTGCCGTCTGATGCGCTTCAAGCGCTTCGCGGACGACAGCGAAGCTGTCAGCCAACTGAAAGACGAACCGGTCGTGCTCGTCTGCGCACCGTTGTCAGGACACCACGCCACACTGCTACGCGATACCGTGCGCACGTTGCTGCAAGACCACAAGGTCTACATCACCGACTGGCTCGACGCGCGCATGGTGCCGCTAGAAGCCGGCTGGTTCGGTCTGAACGACTACATCGCGTATATCCAGGAATTCATTCGCCATATCGGCGCGAAGAATCTTCACGTGATCTCGGTGTGCCAGCCGACCGTGCCGGTGCTCGCCGCCATTTCGCTGATGGCGAGCCGCGGCGAGGACACGCCGCGCACGATGACGATGATGGGCGGCCCGATCGACGCTCGAAAGAGCCCGACCTCGGTCAATTCACTGGCCACGCAACACTCGTACGAGTGGTTCGAGAACAACGTGATCTTCACGGTGCCGCCGAACTATCCCGGCGCGGGCCGCAAGGTCTATCCCGGCTTCCTGCAGCACACCGGTTTCGTCGCGATGAATCCGGAGCGTCACGCGGCGTCGCACTGGGATTTCTACCAGAGCCTGCTGCGCGGCGACGAGGACGACGCCGAAGCGCACCGCCGGTTCTACGACGAGTACAACGCGGTGCTCGACATGGATGCCGATTATTACCTCGACACGATCCGCGTCGTGTTCCAGGAGTTCCGTCTTGCCGAGGGCACGTGGGTCGTCAACGGCGAACCGGTGCGGCCGCAGGACATCACGACGACCGCGCTGTTTACGATCGAAGGTGAACTCGACGACATATCCGGCGACGGCCAGACTTACGCGGCGCACGACTTGTGCAGCGGCATTCCGGCGAAGAACAAGCGTCACTTCACTGCGGAGAAATGCGGCCACTACGGCATTTTCTCGGGCCGCCGCTGGCGCACGATCATTTACCCGCAATTGCGCGACTTCATTCTCGAGCACAACAAGGCAGCAAAAACGACGAAAGAAAAAGTCGAAGCCTGAGCATTAAACTTGCATTAGCATATAAAAAGCCAACGGTCCCGTTCGAGGCCGTTGGCTTTTTTATCGCGCTTTGTTCGTGATACTGATTTTTTGCCGCGGCCATGTTCACCGCGGCACTACCCGTTACTTTCTCAACAGATACGCGAGCAGCAGTTCGGTATTCATCTGAATCACCTCGCTGCGTTCGGCGGCGCTGCTGAAATCGCGGCCGAGCGTCGCCTCGAGCGTGAAACGGTTCGACACGATGTAGTAGCCCATGCCCGAGAGCGTCACGTAAAAGCGCAGCGGGTCGATGTTCGTGCGAAACAGCCCCGCGCGCTGCCCACGTTCGAGAATGCCGCCGAGCGTGGCGACGATCGGCGAAATCATTTCGCGTATGCGCGTGGACTTCTGCATATAGCGTGCTTCATGCAGATTCTCGTTGTTGATGAGCCTCAACAACTCGGGATGATCGCGGTAGTAGTCCCACACGAAATGCGCGAGACGCGTAACCGCCTCGACCGGCGCGATTCCGTTGAGTTCGAGCGTGCGTTCCGCTTCGTTGAGTGCGCTGAACGCGTGCTCGAGTACCGCGGTGAATAGCTGCTCCTTGCTACCGAAGTAGTAATAGAGCATTCGTTCATTGGTTTCCGCGCGGCGAGCGATCTGATCGACCCGCGCGCCGAACAACCCTCCATTTGCAAACTCTTCCGCCGCCGCGAGCAAGATGCGGCGCCTCGTGCCTTCAGGATCTCTTTTGATTTTCGGCTGATTCATGGTGGCATCGTCTTCGTGAGCCGCGTTCTCCGGATCGCGCCGCCGGCCTCTCCTCGAGCCTTTTTGTGGCGGCGTTTAGCGGGCGCGTCGTGGTTGGGAAACACACCCTTTTCTGCGGTCTTTCGAATGAAGCGCTTCGATTATGGCACATGGATTGCGAATGGCAATCCGGGAAATCGGCGATAATGTGCTATTTAGTTCAGGTCGTGCGATCGCACGGCAAACCCCGCGCCGCAACCGTGACAGACGTCAAAACACTCGCGGATCGCATCGAAGATCTGCTGCCCCAAACGCAATGCACGAAGTGCGGTTATCCCGCATGCCGTCCGTATGCCGAAGCCATCGCCAATGGCGAGGCGAACTATAACCAGTGCCCGCCCGGCGGCGCCGAGGGCATCGCGCGCCTCGCCGCGCTGCTCGGCAAACCGGTGATTCCGCTCAATTCGGCCAATGGCGTCGAACGTCCGCGTCCGTTGGCGGTTATCGACGAACAGGTGTGCATCGGCTGCACGCTGTGCATGCAGGCGTGTCCGGTCGACGCGATAGTTGGCGCACCGAAACAGATGCACACCGTGGTCGCCGAGCTATGCACCGGCTGCGACCTGTGCGTGCCGCCCTGCCCGGTCGACTGCATCACGATGCTCCCCGTGACCGGCGAGGCCACCGGCTGGGATGCATGGAGCCAAAGCCACGCGGACGCGGCGCGGGCGCGTCATAACCGCCACGAGACCCGTCTCGCGCGCGAGCGCGACGCCGCCGAAGCGCGCGCTGCGGCGCGGCGAGCCGCAAGCGCGCCGCCGGCTGCGCCGGACGCGGTTGCGGCAAGCGGCGCGACAGTGCCGTCCGAGGCTCCCGCCGCCCCGATTGCGGACGGCGCGGAAGCGAAGAAACGCGCGATCATCCAGGCCGCGCTCGAACGCGCGCGCAAGAAGAAGGAAGACTTGGCCGCGAAAGGCGAGGGACCGCTGAACACCGAGAACGTCAGCGCCGACGTGCAGGCACAGATCGACGCCGCCGAAGCGCGCCGCCGCCGTCTCGGTCTTGCCAGCGGTGGCGACACGCCCGGCTCGGAGCAGCAGTCCGACGAGTCAAATGAGTCAAACGAGTCCAATCCGCCGTCCAACTCGCCGCCAACCGCGCGCTGACCACGCCGACGCAACCCGGCCCACTCACACGGACCCGCTCCGCATGAACGCGAACAAACGCCGCGCGATCTACGAAACGCTTCAGAGCCTCAATCCGCATCCGACCACCGAGCTCGAGTACACGACGCCGTTCGAACTGCTGATCGCGGTGCTGTTGTCGGCGCAGGCGACCGACGTGTCGGTCAACAAGGCGATGCGCAGGATGTTCCCGGTCGCGAACACGCCGCAGAAGGTGTTCGACCTCGGCGAGGAAGGTGTCGCGAGCTATATCAAGACGATCGGTCTGTATCGCACGAAGGCGAAGAACGTGATCGCGACCTGCCGCATTCTGCTCGACCGGTATGGCGGCGAGGTGCCCGAGGATCGCGAGGCACTCGAAGGGCTGCCCGGTGTCGGCCGCAAAACGGCCAACGTGATCCTGAACACCGCATTCGGCCATTCGACCATCGCGGTCGACACGCACATTTTCCGCGTCGCCAACCGCACCGGCCTCGCGCCCGGCAAGGACGTGCGCGCGGTCGAAGCGGCACTCGAAAAATTCACGCCCGCCGAATTCAGGCAGGATGCGCACCACTGGCTGATCCTGCATGGACGCTACGTGTGCAAGGCGCGCCGCCCCGAATGCTGGCATTGTGCGATCGAGCCGCTGTGCGAGTTCCGGCCGAAGACCCCGCCACCCGATCTATAAGGCCGGCCCAGTTCGAGACCCGAGGCCGTGCAGCGCGCCTGCAGCCCACGCGGCCGCCGCGTAAAATAGTGTCTTACGGCGCAGCGCGCACTGCGGACACGCACCGTCGCGCTCCGCGCCTCCACTCCCACGCACCGGTTCCACGATGTTCAATCCCAGCCGCGACGAAGTTCGCCTCTTTTTCACCGACACCTGGCGCAAACAGCGCCAGGGCGAGATTTTGACGCCGCTCGAGGCGATCGCCGCCGACTGGATCGTCGAGCATCCCGAATATCACGCCGATCTCGCCGATGGTCCCGCCGCCCAGGCGCAGGACTATTCGCCGGAGCGCGGCCAGACCAATCCGTTCCTGCACCTGTCGATGCACCTGGCGATCTCCGAGCAGTTGTCGATCGATCAGCCGCCCGGCATTCGAGCCGCGCAGGAGCGGCTCGCCGCGCGCCTCGGCTCGACGCACGAGGCGCAGCACGCGATCATGGACTGCCTCGGCGAAACCATCTGGGAAGCGCAGCGCACCGGCACGCCGCCGGACACGGACGCGTATCTGCAGCGCATCGAACGGCGCGCGACGCGCGACTGAGGCGACTGGAAACTCCGGCGCGGCACGACGCCAGCACGCCGAGGTACGACGCCCTCAAAGCAAAACACCCCGCCGAGGCGGGGTGTTTTGCTTTTGAAGCTTCGGCGCGAAACCGGCGCCCGACGCTTACTTTTTCTGCACGAGGTCGCCTTCCAGCGATTCGACGTAAGCGGCGATGTCCTTCATGTCGCCTAGCGACAGGCTCTGCACCTGTGCCTGCATGATCGCGTTGTTGCGGCCGAGGTGTGGATTGTCAGTACCCATCTGGTACTGACGCAGCGCCCAGAAGACATAGTCGGCGTGCTGACCGGCCAGCTTCGGATACTCCGGGCTCACCGGCTTGTTCAGGTTGGGACCGTGGCAGGCCGCGCAGTTGTGGCTGTCGGAGAGCACCTTACCGTTGCCGGCGTCGGCCGCGTGTGCTGCGGTCGCCGCGGCCAGACCGATTACCGCCGCAGCGCCGACCGCCTTGAATACCGTCTGGAGTGCCTGTTGGGGCTTGATCATGAAATCTCCTATCCCGCGAATTGGATGTGCTGGTGACCGACGCCGATCACTTGTCGGGATTGTTTTTCGAAGCGGCAGTTTGCGCTGCGTAGTACGCGGCGACATCGGCAATGTCCTGATCCGACAGCGTCACCGCGATCGCGTGCATCGTGGCGAAATGGCGGTCGCCCTTCTTGTAGGCGCGCAGCGCGTTTTCGAGGTACGCCTGATTCTGGCCACCGAGCATCGGCACGCGGAAAACCTCTGGATAAGCCGTGCGGTATTCAGGGATGCCGTGGCAGCCGATACACATCGCGACCTTGTCCTGGCCCGCCTTGGCGCTGCCTACGACATCCGCTGCCTGCGCATTGGCCGCATACCCCGCGAGCACCGACAGCGCTGCGATCACGACGTGTTTGCCGACGAATTTATTCATAGATGTAACCTGGCTTGAGGGGAAACGGGTGCCCACAAAGGCAGCGGTCCGCGCCGTTCTTCTTTTCTTGTAGGGTAGCCACGCAGGCCAAAAAAATCGGGCTCATTGTACCGCGACGCCGCGCCGAACGTCCACCAGACACGGGGGCCGCGCAACGCCCGCCGGGACGGGGCCCCACGCCACGACCGCGGCGGCTTCGCAACGACGCCACAGCGGCACCGCCGCCGCGTCACTGCGCGGCTGACACCTTACGTGAGACGGTTTCAGGCCAACAGGCCTTCTGACTTATACTGGGTTTTTTCCCGCACAAGAGCATCTCGTCATGCGTTTCGAAGGCTCATCGCAGTACGTCGCCACCGACGACCTCAAGCTCGCGGTCAACGCCGCGATGACGCTCAAGCGTCCGCTGCTGATCAAGGGCGAACCAGGCACCGGCAAGACCATGCTCGCCGAGGAAGTCGCCGCCGCGCTCGGCATGCCGCTCTTGCAATGGCACATCAAGTCGACCACCAAGGCACAGCAGGGGTTGTACGAATACGACGCGGTGTCGCGTCTGCGCGATTCGCAGCTCGGCGACGAGCGCGTGAAGGACATCCGCAACTACATCGTCAAGGGCGTGCTGTGGCAGGCGTTCGAATCGGACGAGCAGAGCGTGCTGCTGATCGACGAGATCGACAAAGCCGACATCGAATTCCCGAACGACCTGCTGCGCGAACTCGACCGCATGGAGTTCTACGTGTACGAGACGCGCGAGCTGGTGCGCGCCAGACATCGCCCGCTCGTGATCATCACGTCGAACAACGAGAAGGAGTTGCCCGACGCGTTCCTGCGCCGCTGCTTCTTCCACTACATCAGGTTTCCGGATGCGACGACGATGCAGCAGATCGTCGACGTGCACTACCCCGGCATCAAGAAGGATCTGCTCGCCGCGGCGCTGCAGAGCTTCTTCGAGCTGCGCAACGTCGCCGGGCTGAAGAAGAAGCCGTCCACCTCCGAACTGCTCGACTGGCTCAAGCTGCTGCTCGCCGAAGACATTCCGCCCGAAGCACTGCGCTCGGCCGATCAGAAGCAGATCGTGCCGCCCCTGCACGGCGCGCTGCTGAAGAACGAACAGGACGTGAGCCTGTTCGAGCGGCTGCTGTTCATGAACCGCAACAACCGTTGAGCGGGCGCCGCGCCGCAGGACATCCAGCATGCTGATCGACTTTTTCTACTCGCTGCGCGCCGCCCGCCTGCCGGTCTCGGTGAAGGAATACCTGACGCTGCTCGAAGCGCTGAAGGCCAACGTGATCGCGCCGTCGCTCGACGAGTTCTACTACCTCTCGCGCATCACGCTCGTGAAGGACGAGCAGTACTTCGACAAGTTCGACCAGGCGTTCGGCGCCTTTTTCAACGGTGTCGCGGCGACCTCGGAGCTCGCGTTCGAGATTCCGCCCGACTGGCTGAAGAAGAAGCTGCAACGCGATCTGTCGCCCGAGGAAAAGGCGCAGATCGAGGCGATGGGCGGCATCGACAAGCTGATGGAGCGCCTGAAGGAACTGTTCGACGAGCAGAAAGAGCGCCACGAGGGCGGCAACAAGTGGATCGGGACGGGCGGCACGTCGCCGTTCGGTCACGGCGGCTATAATCCCGAAGGCGTGCGCATCGGCGGCGACGCGGCCGGCAATCGCACGGCCGTCAAGGTATGGGAAGCGCGCGCGTATCGCGACTACGACGACCAGGTCGAAATCGGCACGCGCAACATCAAGGTCGCGCTGCGACGGTTGCGCCGGTTCGCCCGCGAAGGCGCCGCGGAAGAACTCGATCTGCCCGACACGATCCGCAGCACCGCCGCGAACGCCGGCTGGCTCGATCTGAAGATGGTGCCCGAGCGGCACAACAACGTGAAGGTGCTGATGCTGCTCGACGTCGGCGGCTCGATGGACGATCACGTGAAGCGCACCGAGGAGCTGTTCTCCGCCGCGAAGGCCGAGTTCAAGCACCTCGAGTTCTACTACTTCCACAACTGCGTGTACGACTTCCTGTGGAAGCACAACCGCCGCCGCCACGCCGAGCGCACACCGACGTGGGACGTGCTGCACAAGTTCACGCCCGACTACAAGCTGATCTTCGTCGGCGACGCGACGATGAGCCCATACGAAGTGTTGCAGCCCGGCGGCTCGGTCGAGTACAACAACGCCGAGGCCGGCGCGGTGTGGTTGCGCCGTCTCGCCGACCACTTCCCGCACTTCGCGTGGCTGAACCCGGAGCCGGAAGCGCTGTGGCCGTACCGGCAGTCGGTCAGCGCGATCCGCGAAGTGCTGGGCCACCGCATGTATCCGCTGACGCTCGCGGGCCTCGAGACGGCCATGCGGGTGCTGAGCAAGTAACGCCCGCCGTTCCAGAATCCACGTCCCGACGCTTCAACTTCCACAACAAGAAAGCCTTCGCATGAGTTCGTCCCCGTCGCCCCAGCTGTCCCCCGCCGCCACGTCGCAAAGGCGCTTCAATCCGCTTGCCGATACGTCGCTGTCGACGATCGTCGCGGGCTTCGTCGCGGCGATGACCGGCTACACGAGCTCGCTCGTGCTGATGTTTCAGGCGGGCCAGGCCGCGCATCTGAGCGACGCGCAGATTTCGTCGTGGATCTGGGCGCTGTCGATCGGCATGGGCCTCTGCACGATCGGCCTGTCGCTGCGCTTTCGCGCGCCGATCGTGATCGCATGGTCGACGCCGGGCGCGGCGCTGCTGGTGTCGTCGCTGCCGCATGTCGAGTATGCGCAGGCGATCGGCGCATTCATCTTCTGCGCGGCGCTGCTGACGCTGGTCGGCGTCACCGGCTGGTTCGACGCGCTGATGAAGCGGATTCCGTCCGGCCTTGCGGCAGCGCTGCTCGCGGGCATCCTGTTCGAGATCGGCATCGAGATTTTCCGTGCCGCGCAGTACCAGACCGCGCTCGTGCTGACGATGTTCTTTACCTACCTGATCGTCAAACGGTTCGTGCCGCGTTATGCGATTCCGACCACGCTCGTGGCAGGCACCGCAGCCGCCGGCGGCCTCGGGCTGCTCGACTTCAGCCACTTTCACGTCGCGCTCGCGCACCCGGTGCTGACGATGCCGTCGTTTTCGGTGGCGGCTTGCGTGAGCATCGGCATTCCGCTGTTCGTGGTCGCGATGGCCTCGCAGAACGTGCCGGGCATCGCGGTGCTGCGCGCCGACGGCTATACGACCCCGTCCGCGCCGCTGATCGCGACGACCGGCGTCGCATCGCTGCTGCTCGCGCCGTTTGGCTCGCACGGCATCAATCTTGCGGCGATCACGGCGGCGATCTGTACCGGCCCCGAAGCGCACGAAAACCCCGCCAGGCGCTACACAGCGGCCGTATGGGGCGGCATTTTCTATCTGCTCGCGGGCGTGTTCGGCGCGACGATCGCCGCGCTGTTCGCGGCGTTCCCGAAGGAGTTGGTCGTCTCCGTCGCGGCGCTCGCGCTGTTCGGCTCGATCATGAGCGGGCTCGCCAATGCGATGCAGGATACGAGGCAGCGCGAGGCGGCGCTCGTCACGTTCATGGTTACCGCGTCGGGACTCACACTGCTGTCGATCGGCTCGGCGTTCTGGGGGCTCGTCGCCGGCGTGGTGACGCAAGTCGTGCTGAACGCGCGCCGCGTGTGAACGGATCGCCACGCCCGGCTGTCCATACGCGGTGTTCATACCGTCCTCGGCGATCCGCCATAGAATAGATGTATCCGGCAGCGTTTCCCAAGCCATCGTGGACGCGCTGCGGCTTGACCCGCGGCCGCCGGCGCCGGCTGATTCCCCCTGCCGGCGCGGCGGCGTCCTCACTTCTCCTGAACCATGGCGCACACGCGCCCTGAAGGCCCGAACATGACAACCGCACTCGACCAACTCAAGCAATACACCACCGTGGTGGCCGACACCGGCGACTTCCAGCAGCTCGCGCAGTACAAGCCGCGTGATGCGACCACCAATCCGTCGCTGATTCTGAAGGCCGTGCAGAAAGACGACTACCGGCCGCTGCTCGAAAAGACCGTGAAGGCGCATGCGTCGAAGCGGGCCGGCGCGATCATCGACCAGTTGCTGATCGCCTTCGGCACCGAAATCCTGAAGATCATCCCGGGGCGGGTGTCGACCGAAGTCGACGCGCGCCTGTCGTTCGACGTCGAAGGCTCGATCGCGAAAGGCCGCGAGCTGATCGCGCTGTACAAGGAACACGGCATCGAGCGCGACCGCGTGCTGATCAAGCTCGCGTCGACGTGGGAAGGCGTGCGCGCGGCCGAGGTGCTGCAGAAGGAAGGCATCCACTGCAACATGACGCTGCTGTTTTCGCTCGTGCAGGCCGCCGCCTCCGCGGAAGCTGGCGCGCAGCTGATCTCGCCGTTCGTCGGCCGCATCTACGACTGGTACAAGAAGAACGCCGGCAGCGCGTGGGACGAAGCGAAAGACGGCGGCGCCAACGATCCGGGCGTCAAGTCGGTGCGCCGCATCTACGCGTACTACAAGAAGTTCGGCTACAAGACCGAGGTGATGGGCGCGAGCTTTCGCACGACCTCGCAGATTCTGGAACTGGCCGGCTGCGATCTGCTGACGATCAGCCCCGACCTGCTGCAGAAACTGCATGAGAGCACCGACAAGGTCGAGCTCAAGCTGTCGCCGGAGACATCGCACGACGCGGACATCGAGCGCGTGCCGGTCGACGAGAAGTCGTTCCGCTTCCTCCTCAACGACGAAGCGATGGCGACCGAGAAGCTCTCCGAAGGCATCCGCACGTTCGCCGCGGACGCGGTGAAGCTGGAAAAGCTGATCGACACGCTGCGCTGAGGCGCCGCAGGCGGTGGGCGTGGCTGGCTGAGTGACGCTCACGCTCGCTGCGCGGCTCCGCGCGAATGCCATCCATGACAGGCGGCGCTGGACCTCACGGTTCAGCGCCGCTCCTCGTTTACGCTGCGTCGCCACCGGCGACATCACGTCACAATCGACGCGCCGCCACCGACTACAATCGACTCCACGCCCCTCCCCGCCGCCGCTGGCGAGGAACGACGGCGCCCGCCCAACGCCTGACCATGGAGACGATCATGCACGTTCAGCCCTATGTGTTCTTCAACGGCCGTTGCCAGGAAGCGCTCGATTACTACACCGACAAGCTCGGCGCCCAGGTGACCTTCAAGATGCTGTTCAAGGAAGCGCCGCCGGACGCGCACAATCCGCCACGCCCCGAACTCGCCGACAAGATCATGCACGCGAGCGTGCAGCTGGGCTCGAGCACGTGGATGGCTTCCGACGGCAACTGCGATCCGGCGGCCGGCCCGTTCAATGGCTTCAGTCTGTCGCTGACCGTCGATGACGACGCGTCGGCGGAAAAATGCTTCAACGCGCTCGCGGATGGCGGCCAGGTCGTGATGCCGTTCCAGCAAACGTTCTGGAGCAAGGGCTTCGGAATGGTGGTGGACCGCTTCGGCATGATGTGGATGGTCACGCTGCCGCCGCAGGTTTGAGGCTTAGGGGCAGACCAGCGCTAGCACCTACCTACCACGCGTCGCCCGCTCGCGCCGCTCGATGTTCCAGTTCGGCTCGGTCTCCAGCAATAGCGCGCGCAACCGGTCTACCTGCTCCGCGAGCCGCTGACCGAGCCAGTACGGCCCTTGCCAGTTGGGCGGCAACGCGGTGGCCACGTCGCCGTGCCCCTTCGCGAGCGGCGCCGCGGCCGGAATGCCAACGCGCGACGCACGGCCAAAACGCAGCCCGCGCGCGGTGGACAACAGGATCGCCCGCACGGCGCGCACCTCGGCGCCGCAATGCGCTGCATAGGCGGTGCGCGCGGCGGCATCGGCGTTCATCAGCGGCCCCGTGGCAAGCAGTTCCAGCGAGCTGAGCACCGAGCGATGCAGCCGCTGGATCTCCTCGAGCCTCGACTGCGGCACGTCGATTTCCTTCGCGACCGACGGCATCAGCGAGCGCAGTTGCACGAGCCGCTTGTTGATCCGCAGGAAGCGCTTGATCTGCTCCTCCTCGGTGATCGTTTCGCCGTCGAGCAGCCGCGCGTAGATGCCCGCGCATTCGCGCAGATTGGCGGCGAGGCCGTAGCGCCACGAATACGTCGCGTGCAGCGGAAACGCGAACGAAAACGCCAGCGCGATGACGATACCGATCAGCACGTTCAGCGTGCGCCACAGGCCGACGTCGATCAGATTGTCGCCGTGGCCCGCGACGATGCACATCGTGATGGCGGTCAGGAGCCCGATATAGCCGGACGAGCCAATCGCGAACCACGCGCAGATCGACGCGATGATCGCCTCCAGCCCATAGGTGAGCGGCAGCGAACCGATGAAGTGCTGTTGCACGATCAGCAGGAGCCCGATCGATGCCCCGAGCAGCGTGCCGGCCGCGCGTTCGGCCGCTTTCTTGCGGATATTGCCGTGATGCTGCAAGCCGCCGATCACGACCAGCAGCGTCACCGACGACCAGATGCCGTGCGGAATATCGATGCCGGTCGTCGCGAGAATCGACACCAGCATCGCGAGGCCGACGCGCAGGCTATGCAGCACCTTGGCGTGCCGGTAGCGGTAGTACGGCGACGTGACCGCGCGCACCATCCGGCTGAGCGCCGCGCGGCGGGGAATCAAAGTGGGAGTATCGGCAGCAGCCATGGCGGCGCGCGGCGAACGCGTGAAAGGACGGTTCCGCTATCCTGCCCTGGAGTGCCCCGCAAACACAAACGCCCGCCAACTTCCGTCGGCGGGCGTTGCGTGTTTCAGAACGTGATTTGCAGCTGGAATCAGCCTTCGACGATGTCCAGGTAGTCCTCCGGACGCGTACGGTCCTCGGCGCGCTGCATGCCCACCACGCGCACGATCAGGCTCACGACGACCGACACCACGAGGTTCACGACCAGCGACCACACCGCCGCATAGCCCGGAATCCCCATGCCGAACAGATGGATCGTGAAGATCGAGCTCGCGAGGTTCAACGAAATCGCCATCCACGTGCCGGTCGCGATACCTGCCGCCCAGCCGAGCAACAGACCCCGGTAGTCGAGCACGCGCGTGTAGAGACCCAGCACGATCGCCGGCAGCGTCTGGATGATCCAGATCCCGCCGAGCAGTTGCAACTGGATCGCGTACGTGAGCGGCAGAGCGAGAATGAACGCCACCGCGCCGACCTTGACGATCAGCGACACCAGCTTCGCGACGTTGGTCTCCTGGTCGTGCGTCATGTTGCGGTTGACGAACTCCTTGTGCACGTTGCGCGTGTACAGGTTCGCCGCCGCGATCGACATGATCGCCGCCGGCACCAGCGCGCCGATACCGATCGCCGCGAACGCGACGCCGACGAACCACGACGGGAAGAAGTGCAGGAACAGCGCCGGCACTGCGAAGTTCGGGCCGAAGGCCTTGAAGTACGGCGCGAACTCCGGCATGTCCTTCACGCCGGCCGCGAGCGCCATGAAGCCGAGCAGCGCGAGCAGGCCGAGCACCAGCGAATACGCCGGCAGCAACGCCATGTTGCGGCGGATCGTGTTGCCCGACTTCGACGACAGCACCGCGGTGATCGAGTGCGGATACAGGAACAGCGCGAGCGCCGAACCCACCGCGAGCGTCGCGTACGCGCTATAGCCGTTCAGGCTCGACACGTCCGGCGACTTCAGCAGCAGCTTGGCCGGCGGGACCGCGCCGAAGATATGGCCGAAGCCGCCCAGCTGCGGCGGAATCACGATGATCGCGGCGAAGATCGTCACGTAGATCAGGATGTCCTTGACGACCGCGATCATGGCCGGCGCGCGCAGGCCCGACGTGTACGTGTAGGCCGCGAGGATCGCGAATGCGATGATCAGCGGCAGATCGCCGACGAAGCCGGTCGTGTCGAAACCGAGCGCGCCGATCACCACTTCGATACCGACCAGTTGCAGCGCGATGTACGGCATCGTCGCGACGATGCCGGTGACCGCGACGGCGAGCGCGAGCATGCGGCTGCCGTAGCGGGCCGACACGAAGTCCGCCGAAGTCACGTAGCCGTGCCGCTTCGCGACGCTCCACAGCTTCGGGAACACGACGAACGCGAACGGATAGATCAGGATCGTGTACGGCAGCGCGAAGAAGCCCGTTGCGCCCGCACCGAACACGAGCGCCGGCACCGCGATGAACGTGTAGGCGGTGTACAGGTCGCCGCCGAGCAGGAACCACGTGACGATCGTGCCGAAGCGCCGGCCGCCGAGACCCCACTCTTCGATATGCGCGAGATCGCCGCGCCGCCAGTGGGCCGCGACGAAGCCGAGAATCGTGACGCCGATGAAAAACAGAACGAAGACGAAAGTTGCAATGGGGTTCATCGTTGCGCGCCCCCGTTCGTGCGACCCGTATAGCGGGACCTGGTCTTCGAATAGACGAACGCGGTGATGACCGCGCTGATCAGCACCCACAGCAGCTGATACCAGTAGAAGAACGGGAAATCGAACAGCTGCGGCTCGATCCGGTTGTAGGACGGCACCCAGATCATCGCGATCCACGGTAGCAGCAATAGCCAGAGCCAGTGCTTGCTGGCTTTCTTCACGTCGGCGTCGTGAGCCATGACGTCTCCTGTTTCCTATTTAGAATTTATCTGCCCGCGGTCAGCCACGGGCTCCCCGAAAGCTTCGAAAGAGTATAGGAGTGGCGAACACCCGGTCAAGCAGGGACGACCCGAGGCGCGTCGGCGTCCAACAACGCGACGGAAGCGCCAACGATGCAGGCTGGATGACGTTGCAGCGTAGACGTGAAAAAAATACCGGAAGCAAAGCGGCCATGCCGACCGATACGCCGGTACGGCCGCTTCATTCTCCGTGCACTGATCAGAACTCAGCGCTCAGCGCTTCGCTTCAGCGAAGCGGGATGGCGTCGCTCAGATCGCAAACGATGCGCCCGTCTGCCCCGTCGATTCGCGCAGGCCCTTGATCCATTTGCGCGCCGGCAAGCCGAGCTCGGCTTCGATCAGCTTCGCGCGCGCCTCTAGCGCGGTGAACGGCACGTCGAGCGCGGGGCCCGAGAAGGCGATCGCGATACGGTTGCCGTCGTGCACTTCGGGCAGCGCGACGACGCGACCGTCGAAGGCTTCGTTCAGACGCTTCATGTTGCGCACGAAGCTCGGATGATCGCCGAACAGATTCACCGTGACGATGCCCGCGTCGGTCAGACACGCGCGTGCCGCACGGTAAAAGCCGACGCTGTCGAGTACCGGGCCGCGCGCGGTCGCGTCGTAGACGTCGATCTGCAGCGCGCCGATGGTGCCGTGGTTCGCGCTCTCGTTGACGAAGTCCCACGCGTCGCTTTCATGCACGCTCAGACGCGCGTCGTCGGGCGGCAGTTCGAACATCGTGCGCGCGGCCACGACGACCGCCGGATTCAGTTCGACGGCCTCGACCTTCGCGCTCTTCAGGAAGCGGTGCGCGAACTTGGTCAGCGACGCGGCGCCGAGCCCGAGCTGCACGATGCGCTTCGGCGTTTCGAGGAATAGCAGCCAGGCCATCATCTGCTGCGCGTATTCGAGTTCGATGTGATCGGGCTTGCGTAGACGCATCGCGCCTTGCACCCATTCCGTGCCGAAATGCAGGTAGCGCACGCCGCCCTCTTCGGAGAACGTCACCGGTGCGAAGCGCGGCTTGCGCGGCGCTTCGATTTGCGGCGCGTCGTGTGCGTCGTGCTCGACGGTGCCGCTCGCGTTGCGCGTGGATTTGGGCGCCTTTTTGTGGGCCATTTTCTGTTTACCGCCGATGGCTTGGGCGTCGCGGTTACGGAAAGCGCGCGCCTCGGCCGAAGCGCGCTTGATCAGATTCGTCATGTAGGGATGTCGCGCGACAGGCGCAATATTTTTGGTCGAACGAGAGCATAGCATTCGCCGCGACTCGCTCATTCAAATCGACCGCTCACAAACGGCTTTCAACGAACTCACAACACGCCAACGACGAAGCCGGATTTAGTTCGGCATCCTCGAAGAACCAAAAATTTTTGCGACGGCTGGGTCGCGACCAACCTGCGCCATTACGCCACGCGCAAACGATTCACGTGGCGCTTTATCGCCGTTTTCCGTCACCAGCCGCAGCTTGCAGCGCATTTCCTCCCGGTGCGGCCCTCTCCCGCCGGTTAAAGAGTCCCCTGCCCAATGTCGTAAACGGGCATACGAGGAATGGCTGTCGACCCGTGCGATGCATCGCATCGCGTCGCACGGCCGCCATTACAAATCAGCGCTGCAGGGGAATTACTTTGAATCGTCAACAGTCCTGGACGCGCACAGCAGCGCCCGGCGAGATCATCTATTCCGAGGGCTACTCGGGTGAGGCCGTGGTCTTTCTGATCACGGAGGGCAAGGTCGAACTTTCCACTCGCTGCGACGACAAGAAGGTCGTCGTCGCGATGCTGGGCCGTGGCGAATTCTTCGGCGAGGCCGCGTTGCTCGCTGCCGAGCCACGCAGCAACACGGCGAAGGCGCTGACCTTCTGTCAACTGACCGTCGTGCCGGCCGGCATGCTCGACGACGAGATCGAGCGCGTGTCGCCGTTGCTGCGTCATATCACGCGCACGCTGATTCGTCGCGTAAAGCGCAAGGACGATCTGCTTGCGACCTACACCCACGCCGACTTTCTGCCGGGCGTACTCTCGTACGCGCACGTGCTGACGCTGATGTCGAACGCCGAACGGCGCGATGGAAACGACAGCTGGGGACGCCGGCCGCTGCAATCGCACGCCGAGGAGATCTCGGTGCCGCTCGTCGAAGTGATCAAGAAGTGTCGCGCGATTGCCGGCCATTCGCGTCCGCACGTGATGGCGATGCTCAAGCGGATGGAGAAGCTCAACCTCGTTACGATCGAGGCCGCGCAGCCCGGACAGCTGACTAACGCGTCGACCGAATACTCGGCGTATGACGGCGCGGCCGCGCGCCAGGTCGTCACGTTCGACGCCGCGCGCATCGTCGATCGCGCGCAGCAGGTCGCGGACGGCGACCTCGATATCGCGGTGAACAGCGAACTCGAGCTGATCGAGCTGACCGATCTGGAAGCGTTGATCGGTGTCGACAAGACGCTGATTCTGAACAAGCTGTCGCACGGCGAAATCGCCGACGAAGTGTTCGCGTTCCGCAAATCGAAGGTACTGACCTATGTCGAGCAGCAAGGCGTCGCCTATTTCTCGCGACGCAATACGCACCAGAGCGGCGCGCTGAATTCGCTCGACGATCTCGCCTTCGTCGACCAGCGCACGCTGTTCGAAGCCGTCAGCGGCTTCGATACGTACGATCTCGCGAAGCTGCTCGCCAGCGTCGACGGGCAGCCAGTGGCCGAGCGCCTGCTGGCGGTGATGACCGAAGTGCGTCGCAACGAAGTGTCGTGGGTGATGCGGCGCGATATCAAGATCGATGCGATCGAAGTCGGCGACATCGAGCAACGGCTGCTCGACGCGGTGAAGACACTGAAGGCACCGGCGGCGCCGCGCGCGGCGCTGCAGGACGCCGCGCGCTAAGCGGTTTGACGGCGCGCCGTCGCTCATGCGCGCAGCGTGAGCGCGGCGCCGAGCGAGGAAAAGCATGGATCTGTTGACGTTGTTTGGTGTGCTGTTCGGTGGAGCGGCAATCGTTTTTGGCTTCGCGCTCGAAGGCGGGCATTTTCTGACGCTGTTCCAGTACGAGGCGTTCGTCATCGTGCTCGGCGGCACGTTCGGCGCGGTGATGATTCAGAACACGTGGGCGCGCTTCTTCGATGCGCTGAAGCTGCTCGGTCTCGCGTTCACGCGCGCGCGACGAGTCGACCAGAACAGCCTCTCCGACCTCCTTGAATGGGGTGACCAGGCGAAGCTCAACGGTCTGCTCGCGTTCGAATCGATGGACCTCAGCGGCATTCATCCGTTCGCCAGACGCGGGCTCGAACTGCTCGCGAACGGCGTGTCGACCGCCGTGCTCGAAGATGCGCTGCAGCGCGAACTCGATGCGTACGCGCGCAACCACATGGCGGCGGCGCGCGTGTGGCAGCAGGCGGGCGGCTACGCGCCGACGTTCGGCATCCTCGGCTCGGTGCTCGGGCTGATCCAGGTCACCAATCACATTCTCGACCCGGCGCAACTCGGCTCGGGGATCGCGACGGCGTTCGTCGCGACGCTGTATGGTCTCGCGCTCGCGAATCTGGTGTTTCTGCCGCTGTACGGCAAGCTGCAGGCGCAGGTCGACAGCGAGGTGCGGTTTCGCCGCCTCTATCTCGACGGGCTGCTCGCGATTTCACGCAAGGAGTCGCCGCATATGATCGCAACGCGCCTGACGGGCGAGGTGCGCGGGCGCGCGGCGGAGTCGCTGGCCTGAGCCTGCCATCGAGCGCGTTCTCATTGGAAACGGAACAATCACCTATGCAAACGACGGCTGGTGGCAAGCGCGCGCCAGGCGGCGCGGACGATCGCGCCGAACAGGGCGGCGAAGGCACCGAGGGCGGCCGCTGGCTGATCTCGTACGCGGACCTCATCACGACGATGATGGTGCTGTTCCTCGCGCTATATGTGTTGCAGTTGGCGAGATCGAAGCAACTCGAACTCAGGTATCAGACGCTCGAAACGAAAACATCGCAGCAGAGCGCGCCCGCGCCAGCAGGCGGCACGCAACAGGAGGCGCGCAAGCAGTTGAGCGCATGGCTCGATGCGCTGCGCGAGAAAGGGCTGATCACGGTGACCGACGTGCCGCACGGCGTCGAAATCGGCGTCAACGCGAAGATCCTGTTCAACGCCGGCGATGCGCGGCTGCTGCCCGATTCGTTCGATGTACTCAATCAGATCGCGCAGGGATTGCAAAAGGATGCGACGGGGAATGTGCTCGTCGAGGGGCATACCGACAGTGTGCCGATTTCGACCGCGAAGTATGCGTCCAACTGGGAGCTGTCGTCGGCTCGCGCGGGCGCAGTGGTCAGGTATCTGGTCGAGCGCGGGATCGAGCCGCATCGGCTGGCCGCGATCGGACGGGCGGACAATTTTCCGCTGGTCGCCGGCAATGACGCGGCGGCAAGAGCGGCCAACCGGCGGGTCGCGATCGTCGTGCAGTATTGAACGCGTTCGCCGGTAGCATTGGCCGCCCTTCCCTGCTACGAGCCGCCCGCCGGCGGCTCGTCTTCACATCACCTCACTTCACGCATCACGTCATTCGACGCGTACCGCCCCAAGCGCCTCGTTCAGCGTACGGCTCGGCCGCATCACCTCTTCGAGCTTGTTGAAGTCCGGCTTGTAATAGCCGCCGATGTCCGCCGGCGCGCCCTGCACCGACGCAAGCTCCGCCACGATCACCTGCTCGTTGGCGGTCAGCTGCGTCGCGAGCGGCGCGAACTGCGCGGCGAGCGCGGCGTCGTCCGTTTGCGCGGCCAGCTCCTGCGCCCAGTACATCGCCAGATAGAACTGGCTGCCGCGATTGTCGAGCTCGCCCGTCTTCGGGCTCGGACTGCGGTTGTTGTCGAGCAACTTGCCGGTTGCGGTGTCGAGCGTCTTCGCGAGGATCTTCGCCCGGTTGTTGCCGGTCTTGATGCCCAGTTCTTCGAGCGACGCCGCGAGCGCGAGGAACTCGCCGAGCGAGTCCCAACGCAGATGGTTCTCTTCGACTAGCTGCTTCACATGCTTCGGCGCCGAACCACCCGCGCCGGTCTCGTACATGCCCCCGCCCGCCATCAACGGCACGATCGACAGCATCTTCGCGCTCGTGCCCAGCTCCATGATCGGGAACAGGTCGGTCAGATAATCGCGCAGGATGTTGCCGGTGACCGAGATCGTATCGAGGCCGCGCACGACGCGCTCGAGCGTGTAACGCATCGCGCGCACCTGCGACATGATCTGGATGTCGAGGCCGGTGGTGTCGTAATCCTTCAGGTAGGCCTCGACCTTCCTGATCAGCTCCGCTTCGTGCGGGCGATACGGGTCGAGCCAGAACACCGCGGGCATGCCGGAATTGCGCACGCGCGTGACCGCGAGCTTGACCCAATCGCGGATCGCCGCGTCCTTCACCTCGCACATGCGCCAGATGTCGCCCTGCTCGACGTTCTGCGTGAGCAGCACCTCGCCGCTAGCCAGATCGACGATGCGCGCCTCGCCGTCTTCCGGCACTTCGAAGGTCTTGTCGTGCGAGCCGTATTCTTCCGCCTTCTGCGCCATCAGGCCGACGTTCGGCACGGTGCCCATCGTGACCGGATCGAACGCGCCGTTGGTCTTGCAGAAGTTGATAATCTCCTGGTAGATGCGCGCGAACGTGCTCTCCGGGATCACCGCCTTGGTGTCTTTCGGACGGCCGTCGGCGCCCCACATCTTGCCGCCGAGGCGAATCATCGCCGGCATCGACGCATCGACGATCACGTCGTTCGGCGCGTGCAGGTTCGAGATGCCCTTCGCCGAATCGACCATCGCCAGTTCCGGACGATGCTCGTGGCATGCGTGCAGGTCGCGGATCACCTCCTCGCGCTGCGATTCCGGCAGCGTCTCGAGCTTCTCGTACAGATTGACGAGGCCGTTGTTGACGTTCACGCCAAGTTCCTCGAACAGCTTGCCGTGCTTCGCGAACGCGTCCTTGTAGAACACTTTCACCGCGTGGCCGAAGACGATCGGATGCGAGATCTTCATCATCGTCGCCTTCACGTGCAGCGACAGCATCATGCCGGTCTTGCGCGCATCTTCCATCTGGTCTTCATAGAACTCTAGCAGCGCCTTCCTGCTCATGAACATGCTGTCGATGATCTCGCCGTCCTGCAGCGCGACCTTCGGCTTCAGCACGATCGTCTTGCCGTTCTTCGTGACGAGTTCCATCTTTACGTCGCGCGCGCGATCGAGCGTCATCGACTTTTCGCCGTGATAGAAGTCGCCGTGCCGCATGTGCGCGACGTGCGTGCGCGACGCCATGCTCCATTCGACCATGCTGTGCGGATGCTTGCGGGCGTAGTTCTTCACCGCGGCCGGCGCGCGACGGTCCGAGTTGCCCTCGCGCAGCACCGGATTCACCGCGCTGCCGAGACACTTCGAGTAGCGCTGACGGATCGCCTTCTGTTCGTCGGTCTTCGGATCTTCCGGATAGTCGGGCACCTTGTAGCCCTTCGCCTGCAGTTCCCTGATCGCGCTCGTCAGTTGCGGCACCGATGCGCTGATGTTGGGCAGCTTGATGATGTTGGTGTCGGGTAACGAGGTCAGGCGACCGAGTTCCGCGAGGTTGTCGGGCACCCGCTGCGCTTCGGTCAGAAACTCGGGGAACTCACCGAGGATGCGGCCCGCGACCGAGATGTCGCTGGTCTCGACCTCGATGCCGGCCGGCCTGGTGAAGGTCCGGATGATCGGCAGGAACGCGGCCGTCGCAAGCAGCGGCGCCTCGTCGGTGAGGGTGTAGATGATGGTCGGTTGCTGGATCGTCATTGCTAGGCTCTGGGCGGGCGGTTGAGAGGCATCTCGCACGTGATACGGGCAGGATGCGCAAACGTCGATCAGGAAAACGACAACGCCAGGACACAAACGCTGTGCGTGGCGGATGGCGATGCGGGGCCCTGGAACGCCAAAGCGGAACGATTAAGCGAACACGGCGGACTGCGTCGCGCAGCGGGTCGCACGTTTGGATTCTGCCTCATTTTCGGGCTGCGAGGAGAATTCGGAATGTGAACAACGGGGAGCACGCATGGACACGGCAGAGCAAATGACGATCGCGACTGACTGGATACGCGAAGCCGACGGCATTCTGATCACGGCGGGCGCAGGCATGGGCGTCGATTCCGGGCTACCCGACTTTAGCGGCGATCACGGATTCTGGGCGGCTTATCCGGCGTTGAAGACCGGCGGAATCAATTTCCATGACATTGCCAATGGAACAGCCTTCCTGCGTGATCCGGTCCGCGCATGGGGTTTCTACGGCCATCGGCTCAACCTGTACCGGCGCACCGTCCCGCACTCGGGTTTCGAGATCTTGCGCGGCTGGGCATCGGCGAAAAGAAGCGGCGGCTTCGTATTCACCAGCAATGTGGATGGCCAGTTCCAGAAGGCCGGCTTCGCCGACGATCGCCTGTTCGAATGCCACGGATCGATCCATTTCCTGCAATGCGGACAGTCCTGCAGTACGCCTAAATACATCAGATCCCGAATTTTCATCCGTCGCCCATTCCTCTCCCTGTTGTCGCCTGCTAGCGTGGCAGTCCCGACAGCTACGGAGAAGTTCGGAATGTCGTATCAACAGGACGCGGACGGCGTGCGCGTGGTGCTCAGCGCGCCGCAACTGGCGGCGGTACTGGCAAGGCAGTCAATCACCCAGACCGAAATGCTTTCCAACCGGCTATGGGGCGGGTTGCAAATCGTCGGTGGCGTGCTGGAAATGGTCGGCGCAAGTGCGTTGTGTGTGATCCCGGAACCGACCATGCTCACCAAGGCAGGGTGTGTCGTGTTCGGCGTACATGGTTCTGATACGGCGGCGGCTGGTTTGCGTCAGGTCTGGACGGGCCAGGACACGGCCACATTGACCCAGCAGGGTACGACGAAGCTGGCCGAGGCAATGAAGGCAAGTCCTGACATGGCCAACAATATCGGCCTGTCACTTGACATGGTCGTGCCGTTCGGCTTTGCCGGGTCAATCAAGGCCGTGCGGGCTGCGCGTATCACGATGGGCGAGATCAACCTGAACATGCATGAAGCGAAGACGCTTCGCGGGGTTGGCGGGCATACACTTTTGAAGCATGTGGGAAAGGATGAGGCCTGGTTGCGACAAAGACTGAAAGATGAGCCGCGGATAAAAGCGGCGACATCATTTAAAGACCAGAAGACTGCCGAGAAAGCCATTTCGGAAGTGATGATGGGCGAAACTACCCGCATCAGATCCTGGTCTCAGTCTGCGACGAGTGCTCCGTTGCGTTTAACAAGGCACATATCTGGGGACGTGGGTTACGGGGTTGTCAGGAAGACAGGACAATTTGCGAAAGGAAACAGGATTTTGGTGGTACTTAAGCGGGAGATATACAATGGAATGCCCTATTACGTCCTGACGGCGTTCATCGACTTATGAGACGCAGTTATGAATGAAAATCCGCTGTACCCCGAACTAAACCAGCTCTTTGGTGTGTACCTTAACGAGGATTTTTCGTACTGGGGTAACACCATCAAGGTGATCGTAGGTTGCTACAGAAGAGATAGTTCACAAGAGAGTTTAAGGAACATACTTGTTGAAATTGAAAACTTCGAGAGAGAGAACTTTAGCAATCTGGACGATGCATTCGAAGATACGTATGGCTCCCAGTTCGGCCCGGAGTTGTGGGGTTACACCACTGCTTCCTTCCTTGACGAATTGAAGCGGTTACTGAGTGAGTAGGCAATTGCTCAGGACCGGACCCGCGACGAGACACTGACGTCAGTCGCACTATCGTGCATGCCAAGCGTGCGAACATTCGCACCGGTACAATCCTCCGATATCGATGTTCCCGCAGATCTGCCAAACCAAGCCGGAGCGTGTGATGGACGGCGATACCAGCAAAGCCCAATCCGACTGGATTTCCCGTTCGGAATCCACCCACGGAGTCGAACGTATCGAAGCGTTTTTCCACGGCAACGCGTACTCCATGCATCGGCATGACACCTACGCGATCGGCCTGACCCTCGCCGGCGTTCAGTGCTTCCATTACCGACGCGGTTTGCGCACCAGCCTACCTGGACAGACGATGGTCCTGCATCCCGACGAAGTGCACGACGGTCAGGCCGGCACGAACGAGGGATTTCGTTATCAGATGATTTACGTGCAACCCGCTGCAATCCAGGAAGTCCTCGGCGGCCGCCCCCTGCCGTTCGTCGAAGGCGGCGTCACGACCGATCCGCGCCTGTTCGAAGCCACGCAGACAGCGCTGCGCCAGATGCGTGACGACGCGGAGCCGCTCGAACGTGACGAGGCGCTCGCCGGTCTCGCGCTCGCGCTGGATAGCGCCTCGGGCGCGCGGCAGACGCGCAAGTCCGCGGATTTCGCGGCAGCGCAGCGAGCACGGGAATATCTGCACGCATCGTGCACGCACACCGTCACGCTCGATGAACTTGCCATCCTCAGCGGGCAGGACCGCTGGAGCCTCTCGCGCGATTTCCGAGCTTTTTACGGCACCAGCCCCTATCACTACCTGGTCATGCGCCGGCTCGAAGCCGCGCGCGCGATGATGCTGCGCGGCGTTTCCCTCGTGGACGCGGCGGCGGCAGCCGGCTTCGCCGACCAGAGCCACATGACCCGACATTTTCGCCACGCATACGGAATCCCTCCCGCACGTTGGCTCGCGATGACGAGCGATCGGCACGCCGGCTAACGCAAGCTTGCACGATCGTTCAAGACACTCGCCGGCGGCGGGACTATGCTCTGTTCCAGGTATCACCCGAATGGAGCCACCATGCACAGCGATTCCCAGCCGACACCCGAGCAACGCGGCCAATACAAGACCATCAACCTGCTCGACAAGATCAGTCAGATCGACGACCACTGGCAGCCGCGCGTCGTTGCTGAAATGAATGACTATCAGTTCAAGGTCGTAAAGATAGTCGGCGATTTCGTCTGGCATCGGCATGCCGATACCGACGAGACGTTCATCGTCCTCGCAGGCCGGTTGCGCATCGACTTCCGCGACCGCTCGATCGAACTGTTTCCCGGAGAAATGGCGGTGGTACCAAAGGGAGTCGAGCACAAGCCGTATGCCGAGTCCGAGGTGAAGCTGCTGCTCATCGAACCGCGCGGCGTCGTCAATACTGGCGATACGACCAACGAAAGAACGGCCGAAAACGACGTATGGATCTGAGAGCTGCCATGCAAACGCCGCGGCCGATCGTTCGCGAAGCCGTATTCCCCGCCGACACGCACAACCTCGTCGCCGTGATCCGCGAGTATGTCCGCTGGCTGGATATGGATCTGTCGTACCGTGGATTCGATGCAGAAATGGACGCGTTCGAACACGTTTATACGCTGCCATCCGGCATGTTCTTCGTCGCCGACGCCGACGGCGAGCTCGCCGGTTGCGCGGGGCTGCTTCGTCATACGACAGAGACTGCGGAAATCAAACGGCTCTATGTTCGTGAAGCATTCAGAGGGTTGTCGCTTGGCGAAACGCTGGTCACATCGGTGATCGGGAAAGCGAAGACATTGGGATTCTCGACGCTGGTTCTCGACTCGGTTCCGCAAACCGGTTTTGCACAGCGCATCTACGAGCGGTTAGGGTTCGTCGAAACCGCGCCCTACTACGAGAATCCAGTCGAAGGCACACGGTTTCTTGCGCTCGATCTATGACCGCGAATGGCATCCTGTCGGTCGATCAGACGCAGGTTAGCCGTCGCCATATGTCCAGCTTTTGAGCGTATGAAACCGAGGCATGGGCGGGACTGCTCGATGGCAAACGGACAAGCCGATATTGCTCTCCGCGCTCGCCCAACGCTTTCATCCCGATTTTGGCCGCCGTCCCCCCGTTGAAGGCGATGGTAGCCAGTTTCGGCAGCGTATCGATGAGAGCAATCAGATCGTTGCTGGCATGGTCGCGAATCCGGCTATCCAGGCTTCCTGCTCGACGAGCCTCGGCAACGACATCCCACAGTCCGATATGGTGTTCGAGCAACGTCTCAAGACGCGTCGAATAGGCCAGACCAACCAGATCCCGTTCTATCGCTTCACCGACCAGTAACCAGAATTTGTTCTGCGGGTGTGCGTAGTATTGGCCGTGAGCCAACGACACCTCGCCCGGCAAGCTACCGAGGATCAAGACCCGCGTATCAGCGTCGACGACAGGCGCAAAGCAACGCTTGAACGACATCAGCGGCTCCGCTCGTCGGCGCTACGCGGCACGCTGTGCGCACGCGACGCGGTGTGATCGAGCGGACGACCGTGCTCGCGCACCCGCGCGTGCGCGATATGCGCCGCGCCGGTGCCTGACGCGGCAGCGTGCGCGCGAGCGGCCGCGTCCAACGCACGCAACTGCTCCCACAGTGCCGGCAACATGCATTCGGTCACCATCAAAGGCGCGCCATGCCGCTCGAACACCGAGCGACGCGCCACCAGCGCATGCGGCGCATGCCGATCGCCGCCGTCGATTTCATGCGCGGCCAACCGATACAACGGATGCCGCTGCCCCACCCTGCGGCTCACCAGCGACGAACGCGCGACGCTGCTATCGCTATACAGCAACTCCGCGAGCGGCCGGGTGCGCAGCCGGCGCGTCGCCTGCCAGATGCCGACGCTCGCGGCACGCGGCGTCACGCTATGCGCGGCGACGAACGGCACGCCATCGACCGACAGCACCACTTCGCGCACCCACACCGGCGCGCGCGGCGCGAGTCCGAGCGCGGCGGCTTCGTCGGGCCACGGCAGCGCGACGGCTTCGCGTGTCACGCGCACCGCGACCGCGCCGAGCGCGCGCAGGTGCGCGGTCAGTGAACCGCCGCGGGTCAGCCAGTCTTTCTGGGCGGCGCTGAAAGTGGCCAAAGGCGCGACGCGCCAGTGCGCGTCGGCGGGATCGAAACGGATAGGCATGGTGTCGGATTATAGCGGCGTGCTCCGACGGTAATTTTTCGCGGCAACGACCGCGGCGATCGTGCGCGCTCCTTCAGCCAGGGGAGCCGACGCAAACCAGAAGGCAAAAAAAATGCGCTGCCGAAGCAGCGCATTTCTCAACTACCGGGCGTCAATCCAGCAACGACATCAACGCTTTCGGCTCACGCTCAACCCGCGCGCGACAGCAGCAACGCATTGGTCCGCTTCACGAAGCTCGCCGGATCTTCCAGCGCGCCGCCTTCGGCGAGCAGTGCCTGATCGAACAGCAGATGGCACCAGTCATCGAAATTCGCGCTATCGGCATGCAGACCCTTCACGAGGGCGTGCTCCGGATTCACTTCGAGAATTGGATGGAACTCAGGCGCCTGCTGGCCCGCGGCCTTCAGCATGCGCTGCAGGTAACCGCTCATTTCGCCGTCGTCGGCAACGAGGCACGACGGCGAGTCGGTCAGGCGGAACGTCAGACGCACGTCCTTCGCCTTGTCCTTCAACGCTTCCTTCATCTTCTCGACGAGCGGCTTGAACGCTTCGCCGATCTTCTCCTGCGCCTCTTTTTCCTCGTCGTTCAGCGCGCCGAGATCGAGGTCGCCGCGCGCGACGCTTTGCAGCGGCTTGCCGTCGAATTCGTTGAGGAACGACAGCATCCATTCATCGACGCGATCGGTCAGCAACAGCACTTCGACGCCCTTCTTGCGGAACACTTCGAGATGCGGGCTGTTCGACGCGGCCTGCCACGTGTCGGCGGTCACGTAGTAGATCTTCGTCTGTTCGGGCTTCATGCGAGCGACGTAGTCGGCCAGCGACACGGTCTGCTCGGCCGTGCCCGTATGCGTCGTCGCAAAGCGCACGAGCTTCGCGATGCGCTCGCGATTGCCGAAATCCTCGCCGATACCTTCCTTCAGCACCTGGCCGAATTCCTTCCAGAAGCCCGCGTACTTTTCCTTGTCGGCGTCGTTATCCGCGTTGGCCAGTTCTTCGAGCATCGACAGCGCGCGCTTCGTCACACCTTCGCGGATCGCCTTCACGTCGCGGCTTTCCTGCAGGATTTCGCGCGACACGTTGAGCGGCAGATCGGCCGAATCGACCACACCCTTCACGAAGCGCAGATACGTGGGCAGCAGTTGCTCGGCGTCGTCCATGATGAACACGCGCTTCACGTACAGCTTCAGGCCGCCGCGCTGCTCGCGGTTCCACAGATCGAACGGCGCATGCGCCGGCACGTACAGCAGCTGCGTGTATTCGCTGCGGCCTTCGACGCGGTTATGCGTCCATGTCAGCGGATCCTGATGATCATGCGAGACGTGCTGGTAGAACTGCTTGTACTGATCGTCGGTGATGTCGTTCTTCGAACGGGTCCACAGCGCGCTCGCCTGGTTGACGGTCTCGTCCTCGTCCTTCGTGACCATCTCACTCTTTTCCGCGTCCCACTCTTCCTTGCGCATCAAGATCGGCAGCGCGACGTGGTCCGAGTACTTCTGGATGATCGACTTCAGCCGATACGACGACAACAGTTCGTCCTCATCGGCACGCAGATGCAGCGTGATGGTCGTGCCGCGCGCGGCGCGCTCGATCGTCTCGACCGCGAAATCGCCTTCGCCCGCGCTTTCCCACCGCACGCCTTCCGAGGCCGGCAAACCGGCGCGGCGCGTCTCGACGGTGATCTTGTCCGCGACGATGAAGCCCGAGTAGAAGCCCACGCCGAACTGGCCGATCAGCGCCGCGTCCTTCTGCTGGTCGCCCGACAGCTTGCCGAAGAATTCCTTGGTGCCCGAACGCGCGATCGTGCCGAGGTGCTCGATCGTCTCGTCGCGGCTCATGCCGATGCCGTTGTCGTCGATCGTGACGGTGCGCGCGGCCTTGTCGAACGACACGCGAATCCGCAGATTCGTTTCGTTCTCGTACAGCGCGCTGTTTTCGATCGCCTCGAAGCGCAGCTTGTCGGCCGCGTCGGACGCGTTCGAAATCAGCTCGCGCAGAAAGATTTCCTTGTTGCTGTACAGCGAATGGATCATCAGTTGCAGAAGTTGCTTCACTTCTGCCTGAAAGCTCATGGTTTCTTGTGCCATGGTCGGACTTCCTCTCGGTTGCGAATGGGGGATGAGCGGCGGCCGAAGCGGATTCCAACCGCGGTTCGGGCCCGCCGTGCCGGATCGTCCGCGCAAATGGGGACGCTCCGGCGCGGTTTCAAGAGGCGCGGCGCGCGACGCCGTCGAGATAACGGCTTAGGAACGCCGGTAATTCAGGATCGCCGCAATTGGCGATGTTGAAGCGCATCCACGTGCTCGGCGACTGCTGCGGCGAAAACAGCCCGCCCGGCGTCAGCAGATAGCCGGCTTCGTGCCCGGCCGCGGCGAGCGCGCCTGCATCGACGCCGGTGTCGGCCCACAGGAACATCCCGGCCGCCGGCGTCAGAAACAGCTTCATGCCGGTCTTCTCGATCATCCGCACGGCCTTCTCGCGCACGCCGTCGAGCCGTGCGCGAATGCGCTCGACGTGCCGCCGGTAGTGGCCCTCGGTCAGGATCTTGTAGATCACGCGCTCGTTCAACTCCGGGCTCGTCATGCCGACCAGCATCTTCTGATTGGCGACCACCATCGCGACCTCTGCCGCGCATGCGATGAAACCGACGCGCAGATTCGGCGCAAGCGTCTTCGAGAAACTGCCGAGGTAGATCACGCGCTTTAGCTGATCGAGGCTCGCGAGCCGCGTACCCGCGTAGCTGGGCGGGCACAGGTCGCCGTAGATGTCGTCCTCCACGACGATGAAGTCGTACGCCTCGGCAAGCCGCAGGATGCGGAACGCCTGCGCGGCGCTCAGCGACGTGCCGGTCGGGTTCTGCAGCACCGAGTTGATCACCAGCATTTTGGGGCGCCATTCCCGGACCAGCGCTTCGAGCGCGTCGAGATCGGGGCCGTCCGGCGTGTACGGCATGCCGACGAGCCGCGCGCCCTGCGACGCGAAGCAGCCGAACATCTGGAACCACGCCGGATCGCCGACGATCACCGCATCGCCCGGCTTCACGTAGATGCGCGAAATGAGGTCGATCGCCTGGGTGATGCCCGACACCATCACGATCTGCTCGGGCGACGCGCCGATCTCCAGCTCCTCGAGCCGCGTCTGCAACTGCTGACGCAGCGGCAGGAAACCTTGCGCGGTGCCGATGCCGAGCATCTGCATGCCGCTTTGCCGGCCGAGCGTGCGTAGCGCGTTGGTGATCAGGTCGCCGTCGAGCCAGCGGGCCGGCAGATAGCCGAGGCCCGGGCTGCGCTCGGGCCGCGCGCCGGTGTGCAGCATGTTGCGCAGCAGCCAGACGACGTCGATATTGGCCGGCGCGGGCAGCGTCTCGGCGCGCGGGTGCAGCTCGGTGACGCTCGCCGCGCCGCCCTGGCGCTCACGCACGTAGAAGCCGGAGCCGCGCCGCGACTCCAGAAAACCCTGCGCAACGAGTCGCTCGTACGCTTCGACCACCGTGAAGCGCGACACGCCCTTGTCGAGCGCGAGCTTGCGGATCGACGGCATGCGCATGCCGGGGCGGAACACGCGCTCCTCGATGCGGCGCCGCGCCCACTGGACCAGCTGTTCGACCAGCGTCAACGACGCGGTGTCGTGCGGGGCAGGAATCTGGGTAAGCGGGACGGACATGACGGACTCCAACTGTACCGAACAGTATCGCGCCGATTGTACCGTTACTGTGCAGGTCACGGTCGTTACATTTGAATCCAGCGAGGCTGGTGACACCATGCAAATCTATCCGCATGGGCCGCCGATCCGGCAAACGGTTATGCTTACGGCCCCGGTAGCGCAGCCTTCAAGCGTGGCGCGCAACTGGCCCTTGCGAAGAACAGCGCTTTCCGTCGATCCGCCATGACCACCCTGACAGCCCAATCGCTCAGCCTCGATCACCTCGTCGTCTCCGCGCGCACACTGGACGAAGGCGTCCAGTACGTCGCCGATACGCTCGGCGTCGCGCCGGCCGGCGGTGGCGCGCATCCGCTGATGCGGACCCACAATCGCCTGCTCGGCCTGTGGGGCGGCGTCTACCTGGAAGTGATCGCCATCGATCCGCACGCCGCGGCCGACGCAACCGATGGCACCGCGCCGCGCCCGCGCCTGTTCGCGCTCGACGACCCGGCGACGCAGGCGCGACTGGAAAACGGGCCGTATCTGTCGCATTGGGTCGCGCGCGTCGAGCGGCCGAAGCATCTGGCGACGTGGCAAGCGCAGTATCCGCAGCGCATCGCGCCGGTCGTGCCGATGACGCGCGGCGATTTCACGTGGGGCCTGACGGTGCCCGACGACGGGTCGTTCCCGGCGTGGCAAGGCGCCGGCGACGGCGTGCTGCCCTCGCTGATCCAGTGGGACTCGATGCGGCATCCGTCGCAGTCGCTGGCGCCGACCGACCTCGCGCTGAAAGCGTTGAAAGCCGTGCATCCGCGGCCAGAGCTGATTGGCGAGCAACTGCGCTGGCTCGGCGCCGCGCATCTGCTCGACGTACAGCCGACCGACGGCGCGGCGGCGCTCGTCGCCGAATTCGAAACACCCGAGGGTTCTCGAACCCTCGGATAAACAGCGCGTGATTGGGCAACCCCCGTGACAACCCCGGTGGCACCCCCGGTGGCACCCCAGCGGCAATGGTTGGCCAGTCGCGCGATAATTGAGATTTTGACCGGTTCCAGAAATACCAGAGGAGATCATGGACCAAAGCGACCTGAAAGCCCCGACGTGGCAATTGTCCGAACGCGCGCGCAAGCTCACGAGCTCCGCGATCCGCGAGATCCTGAAGGTCACGGAACGGCCCGAAGTCATCTCCTTCGCCGGCGGCCTGCCCTCGCCTGCCACCTTCCCGGCCGAGCGCATGCGCGAGGCGTCCGACCGCATCCTGCGCGACACGCCCGCCGCGGCGCTGCAGTACAGCGCGACCGAAGGTTATCTGCCGCTGCGCGAATGGGTCGCGCAGCGCTACTCGATCAACGGCGCGCAGATCCGTGCGTCGCAGGTGCTGATCACGACCGGCTCGCAACAGGCGCTCGACCTGCTCGGCAAGGTGCTGATCTGCGTCGATAGCCCGGTGCTGGTCGAAACGCCGACCTACCTCGGCGCGCTGCAATCGTTCTCGATGTACGAGCCGCACTACGTGCAGGTGCCGACCGACGAGCAGGGCCTGATCCCCGAGGGCCTGAAGCCGGAACTGACCAATGGCTCGCGTCTGCTGTACGCGCAGCCGAATTTCCAGAATCCGACGGGCCGCCGTCTGCCGGTCGAACGCCGCCGCGTGCTCGCCGAGTTCGCGAAGACCGCGCCGTTCCCGGTGATCGAGGACGATCCCTACGGCGCGCTCGACTACGCGGGCGAACCGCTGCCGACGATGTTGTCGATGGCGCCCGATCACATCGTCTATCTCGGCTCGTTCTCGAAGGTGCTCGCGCCGGGTCTGCGCGTCGGCTTCATCATCGCGCCCGAGGAGCTGATCTTCAAACTCGTGCAGGCCAAGCAGGCCACCGACCTGCACACGCCGAGCTTCACGCAGCGCATCGTGCACGAGGTGGTCAAGGACGGCTTTCTCGACACGCACGTGCCGACGATCCGCGAGCTATACCGCAACCAGTGCGACGCGATGCTCACCGCGCTCGAGCGCTATATGCCCGATGGCGTCAGCTGGAACCGTCCGGAAGGCGGCATGTTCATCTGGGTCAATCTGCCGGCGGGCATCGACACCATGAAGCTGCTCGAGGAAGCGGTCGCGCAGAACGTCGCGTTCGTGCCGGGCGCTCCGTTCTTCGCGAGCGAAGCCCAGCACAACACGCTGCGTCTGTCGTTCGTCACGGTGCCACCGGCTAAAATCGACGAAGGCGTTGCGCGTCTCGCCGCACTCGTGCGCGCGAAAATCTGAACGGAGTTAGCCGCACTGCCATCGAGGCGAAGCTTGCACGCGCGTTGCGTGCGGACTTCGCCCCGCCTGCATTCATGCAATCTCACCGAAACGAGGACACGATATGGCTCAATCGAATGTGTACGACAAGCTCAAGGAACTCGCCATCGAACTGCCGGCGGCGGGTGCGCCGGCAGCGGCCTATGTGATGAGCGCGCAAAGCGGCAACACGGTGTACCTGTCGGGCCACATCGCCAGGAAGGACGGCAAGGTGTGGGTCGGCAAGCTCGGCGCGACGCTCTCCACCGACGAAGGCAAGGCCGCCGCGCGCTCGATCGCGATCGATCTGCTCGCCACCTTGCATGCGCACGTCGGCGACCTGAACCGCGTCACGCGCGTCGTCAAGCTGATGAGCCTCGTCAACTCGACGCTCGAGTTCACCGAGCAGCATCTGGTCACCAACGGTGCGTCCGAGCTGATCGCCGACGTGTTCGGCGAACGCGGCAAGCACGCGCGCTCGGCGTTCGGCGTCGCGCAGATTCCGCTCGGCGCGTGCGTGGAGATCGAGCTGATCGCCGAGGTCCAATAGCATCGACGCGATGTGACAATGCGTGCGGTGTCGCGCGAGATTGGCACCTGATTCACGCCGCATTGCGATTGAAACGCGCCGACCGGTGTCACGCACCGGCGGCGCGTTTTTGTTTTATGGCGACGGTGGATCGCCGCCGCGCAGACGGATAGAATCCGCGAACTCCCTCAACGTCCATTGCGCCGGGGCCTGTCGATGTCCGCTCACACCGTTCGTTTCAAACAGGTCGACGTGTTTACGTCGACACCGTTCAAGGGCAATCCGCTTGCCGTCGTGTTCGATGCCGACGCGCTCGATACTGCGCAAATGCAGGCCATTGCGCGCTGGACCAATCTGTCCGAAACCACGTTTCTGCTAAAGCCGACCGACGCGGCCGCCGACTATCGCGTGCGCATCTTCACGCCGGGGGGCGAGTTGCCGTTCGCGGGTCATCCGACCTTGGGCACCGCGCATGCTTTGCGCGAAAGCGGCTACCAGCCGAAGCAGGCCGGCAAGCTGATCCAGCAATGCGGGGTGGGTATCGTCGAACTCGAAGCGCTCGACAGCGGCGACAACATGCACGGCGCATGGGCGTTCGCCGCGCCGCCCGCGCGCGTGACACCGCTCGCCGAGCATCGTTACGAAGCGCTGTCTACGGCTTTACGTAGTCAGGCGATCGACTTCAGCGCGCCGCCATGCGCGGTCGACAACGGTGCGCCGTGGCTCGTCGTGCGGGTCGATTCGGCACGCGCCTGCCTCGCGCTCGAAACCGACGCGGCGGCGCTCGCCGAGCTCGTGCGTTCGGTCGACACGCACGGCGTCGCCGTGTATGGACCGCACGACGCCGACGGCCCCGCGACGTTCGAGGTCCGTTGCCTGATGGCGGGCGGCGGCTTCGGTGTCGGCGAAGACCCGGTGACGGGCAGCGCCAATGCCGCGCTCGCGGGTCTGCTGAACCTGCAGCACCGTCGTCCCGCCGCGCGCTACACGGCGCGTCAGGGCACCGCGCTCGGGCGCGCGGGCGACGTGTCGGTCCACTACGACGATGCGCGCGGCAAGATCTGGATCGGCGGGCCTTCGGTGACAATCGTCGACGGCACGTGCCGGCTCGCGTAAGCGAGCTGCGGCTTCGCGCGCACGCCACGGCGACACGCCACATGCCGCCGCTTCACACCACAAAAAGCCGCAGCGCGAGGGCGTCGCCATACCTGGTTCTCCGAATTCATCGTGGCCGGATTGCAAAAGCCCTGCCAGAAACTGCCCAGTGGCAGGCACCGTTGCCGATGAAGTCTTCGACAAACCATGGACCGGTCGCGTCGTAAGACCGGCGATGCAGGCCACGTGAACAGCCGCACCTGGGCGCCCGCCGCGCGAGCGTATACCCCATGCCCGGAAGCTTCCTTAATCCAGTGGCATTCAGTAATATCGAGACGTATATAGCGAACTCTATCCGATGACCTGTGGACGGTCCGTCGCGGCGCCACGCCCTCTCCTCCTGCGCAGCAGCTTTGGCACCTTGGTCACCATGCAGCCATCCATCTATTTCGCGCAGTCAATGCCCATGCGTTTGCAAGCGGCCCGCACCCAGCCAAGGCCCGCGCGATGACTCAGTCCCGCTTCTCCGAGCCGCGCGAAGCCAGGCCGCGACGCGATCCATTGGTCACGCGCCGGCGCGCATTGCTCGTCATTCCAGCGCTCGGGGTACTCGTACTGATCCTGCTGTGGACCGTGATCTTCGCGCGGCTGTCGGTAGAAAGGGACGCGACGTACCGCGAAGCGATGGCGTCTTCCGCAATACTTTCCGCGGCGCTCGAGCAGCACACCATCAAGGCGATTCACCAGGTCGATCAGATCACGCGCTTCGTCAAGTACGAGTTCGAAAAGACGCCCAATCATTTCGATCTCGCGAGCACGGTCGAAAAAGGCGTCGTGCAAAGCGAAACGCTCGTGCAGGTGTCGATAATCGACGAGCACGGCAGACTGATCGCCAATACAGCCGAACTCAACCCCGCTCACATCGACTTGTCGGACCGCGAGCACTTCAAGGTCCACGAGCACGAAAACGACGACCAGCTGTACATCAGCAAGCCCGTGCTCGGCCGCGTGTCGGGTCACTGGACGCTGCAGATGACGCGGCGTCTCAATCATCCGGACGGCTCGTTCGCGGGCGTCATCGTGGTCTCCGAAGACCCGAGCTACTTTACGTCGGACTTCTACAACAACGCGGCGATCGGCCGCGAAGGCGTGATCGCGGTGATCTCGGACAGCGGCACCGTGCTCGCGCGCCGCACCGGCAACGCCAGCAGGACGAGCAGCACGTTCACCGCGAGCGGCACGTATCCGACCTCGGAGCATGTGTCGGGCACCTACGTCGATTCGATCGACAACGTCACGCGCATCGTGTCGTACCGGCACATCGACGGCTATCCGCTCGGCGTGCTCGTCGGTCTTTCGCAGGGCGAAGAATTCGCCGATTACAACCACACGCGCAACGTCTATCTGTTGATGGCGGGCTTCATCTCGCTCGCGATGCTCAGCTTCTTCGCGGTCGCGACCGGCCTGATAGGCAAACTGCTAGGCCGCGAGCGCGAGATGACGCAACTCGTCGAATACGATCTGTTGACCGGCCTGCGCAATCGCTACGCGACGCTGCAGGCGCTGCGCCATGACGTCGCGCAGCCGTTCAACCTGGGTCGCCTCGCGATTCTTTTTATCGACCTCGACAACTTCAAGACCGTCAACGACACGCTCGGCCACAACGCCGGCGACATCGTGCTGCAGATGACAGCCTCGCGCCTCGCCACCGCGGTCGGCGACGACGGCGCGCTGAGCCGCATCGGCGGGGACGAGTTCGTCGTCTTGATCAAGGGCGACGATGTCGAAAAGCGCGCGGTCGCGCTCGCCGAAGCCGCCGGCGAAGCGTTCTCGAAGCCGTTCGAGGTGCGCGGCAGCGCGTTCGTGCTGCATGCGAGCATCGGCATCGCGCTGTACTCGGTCGCCAACGAAAGCGAGATCGACCTGCTGAAGAAAGCCGACCTCGCGATGTACAGCGCGAAGGACGCCGGCAAGAACTGCTACCAGTTCTATTCGCCGCATCTGTCGCATCGCGCGGACCATCTGATGAAGTGGGAGCAGCAGTTGCGCGTCGCGCTGGCCGAGGGGCAACTGTTCCTCGCCTATCAGCCGAAGATCGATCTGAAGCGCCGCTGCATCACCGGCTTCGAAGCGCTCGTGCGCTGGAACCATCCGCAGCACGGACTGATCTCGGCCAACGAGTTCATCCCCGTGGCCGAGTCGACAGGCCTGATCGTGCCGATCGGCGACTTCGTGATCGAGACCGCATGCCGTCAGCTCGCGCAATGGCAGCAGCAGGGCTACGACACGCTATCGCTCGCGGTGAACATTTCGGCGGTGCAGTTCTGGCGCGGCGACCTGTTCGAAACGGTCTCGCGCGCGATCGAGGAAACCGGCATCTCCGCCCGTCGCCTCGAACTCGAAATCACCGAAACGACGATGATGGAGTTTCCGGAAGTGGTCTCCGAAAAGATCTTCGCGTTGAAGCGTCTCGGCGTACGCATCGCGCTCGACGATTTCGGCACCGGCTACTCTTCGCTGTCCTATCTCAACCGCTTTGCCGTCGATACGCTGAAGGTGGACCGCTCGTTCGTCCAGGCGATTCCGGGCGACCGCAGCGTCTGCGTAATGGTCACCGCGATCGTCAACCTCGCGCGCTCGCTCGGGCTCACGGTGGTGGTCGAAGGCACGGAGACCGAAGAGCAGATTGCGTGGCTGGCCGCGCTCGGCCATATCGAGGCACAGGGCTTCCTGTTCTCGCGGCCGGTGCCAGTGGAGGCGATCCCGGCACTGCTCGAGCGCTTCGGGGTATGCGGCATGAACAGCGTCGGCGGCCGCCGCGTCGCACACGAAGCCCACAGCGCAAGCAGCCTATCCAGCAACAATTAAAGGACGGGCGCCCGCACAGCGGGGCCCGTGCAGCGCCGATGCAGACCATCACGAGCGATGAGGCTGCCCGCCGCGGGCAACGGGAACCGCTATGGACGCTGTTCCGGGTCGTGTGCGGCCTGTCGGCGCTGTCGTGGGGCGGTCTCGCGTTGATGGCGCAGCTCGAGCATCATTACGTGGAACGCGAGGGGCGGCTCTCGCGCGTGGCGTTCTCGGACCTGATCGCGCTCGCGTGGATGGTGCCGGGACCCGTCGGCTGCAACGTCGCCGTGCAGCTCGGGCACGCGCTGCGCGGACGCGCGGGCGCATGGGTCGCCGGGGTGGCGAGCGTACTGCCCTTCTTCACGCTGATGACGCTGTTCGCGATCTTCTATCGCACACCCATCGTGCACACGATCGCGTCGCAAACCCTGCTGCGTCACTTCAGCGTCGTGCTCGCGACGCTGATCGCGGTCACCTGGTACAAGCAAACCCGCGCGCTCGTGCGGGGCAAGCTCGAATGGACGGCGGCGCTGCTCGGCAGCATCGCGCTGCTCTATGCGCACAGCGCCGCGGCGTATGTGGTGATGCTCAGCGCGGCCTTCGGCGCCGGCTGGTTCGCGAGTCGGGAGCGCGACTCGGGACTCGCCGTGTCGCTCCAGCGCGGCGACTATCGGCTGCTGGCCGCGCTCGGCGTACTGCTCGTGCTGTTTGCGCTGCCGCTGCCGCATCGCTATGACCTCGCGCTGCTGTGGCCGCGCCTCGCGGGCGCCGGCATGACGCTGTTCGGCGGTGGCTTCTCGGCGTTGCCGGTGCTCAAGACGCTGTTCGTCACGCCGGTGGTCGGCGTATCCGATAACGACTTCACGCTCGCGTTTACGCTGTCGCCGTTGTCCCCGGGACCCCTGCTGAACGTGGTCCCGTTCTTCGGTTATCTCGTCGATGGCTGGCTCGGCGCGCTGATCGCGACGCTCGCGCTATTCGTGCCGTCAGGCTGCCTCGTCGTGCTCGCGCAGCGGCATCTGCGTCAGTTGAAGGTGAACCCGCGCTTCGAGCACGGCATGAGGATTCTGCGCGCGGTCACGACCGCGTTTCTCGCGGTCGCGGTACTGCGCATTGCCGTGCACGTACCGCTGGAGCCGATCTATCTGCTGACCGCGACGTTCTCCGCGATGTGCTTCGCGAAGCTGAAGGTGCCGGTGTATGCCGTGTATGGAACGGTGGCGGTGGCGTGCGGTTTGTGGCTCGCGTACGGCGCCACGACGTGATGCGTCGCGGGCCGCACGAAGCCTGCTGCGCCGTTGGCGATCCGGCGGTCCGGCGATCCGGCGGTCCGGCGATTCGGCGATCAGAACCCGCGCGACAGCACAGCGACGCCGATCGTCACGACGCCCAGCACGAGATTGATCAGCACGAGACGGCGGACCGTACCGACCGCCTGCGCGCCATCGGGCCACTTCTGCGCCTGCACCGCGCGGCGAATGCGCGGATACACGGCGAAGCGGATATGCCCGAAGATCAGCATCATCACGATGCCGAGACCGGCCATCGCATGCAGCGGCCAGCTAGCATGAGCGCCGCCGAATTGCATCAGCAGGAAGCCGCCGCTGATCAGGATCACGAGCACCGACACCCCGACCCAGTTGAAGAAGCGGCCAAATACCGACTCCCACAGCGGCAGGCGCAGTTGCGGCGACAGATCGCCGAGCGCAGGGCGCAGGCAGAAATGCGCGAACACCATACCGCCGACCCACACCGCCACCCCGAGCAGATGCAGAAAAAGCGCGACTTCGATAGCCTTGTTCATGTAGTTTTCCTCTCCCGACGACGCCACACCGTTTAGGACACGCGATCCCGCTCAGCACCAACTGAGCGCGTTCGACCATACGTGATGCAGGCAGTTCCGGGTATCGACGTCTATTGCGTCGTGTTTTGTCGTTGTGATCGCGGCACGTTCATCTGGCCGCGACGCCGCCGCGCCCCGTTTGCTTCCACGCCCTTCGCGCGACGGACTTTGCTGCGACAGACCGCGAGCGCCCCGCATGCTAGCAGGCGCTCACGGTTTTACAGCGTCAAACTTCGTTAAATCGACTCCACTAAGCCGGCAGCACCGGACGCATGCCGTCGAGCTTCAGCTTGCTGGCGGGCGCGCGTCCCTTGCGCGCACGCTTGCCGACATGCGTCGCAAGCTCGGCGCCAGCCAGCTTCTCCTCGTCGACGCGGCCGCCACGACGCGTGCCGATCAGCATCACGCCTGCTTTATTGATCGCGAGCGCCTGCACGAGCGTTTCGTTGTCGTCGAGCGCCATCAGCGTGACGCCACGGCCGCCGCCCGACAGCGTCTTCATCTCGTCGAGGCCGAACACGAGCACACGTCCGCCCGACGACAGACACGCGACCTGCGCCGCGTCCGGCAGCATCGGCATCGGCGCGAGCGGCGCGGCGCCGGCGTCGATCGTCATGAACGACTTGCCGGCCTTCACGCGGCTCACCATATCGCCGACCTTCGCGATGAAGCCGAAGCCGTTGCTCGACGCGAGCAGCAGCGCCTGTTCCGCCGACGCTGCGTAGTAGTGCATCAAATGACTGCCCGATTCGAGCTCGATCAGCGACGTGACCGGCACGCCGTCGCCGCGTCCGCCCGGCAGTTGAGCCACCGCGACCGAATAGACGCGCCCGTTGCTACCCCACGCGATCAGCGTATCGGGCGTGCGGCATTGGAACGCCGCGTAGAGGCCGTCGCCGGCCTTGAAGCTGAAGCCGGCCGTATCGAGCCCGTGGCCCTTCAGCGCGCGCACCCAGCCCTTCTGCGACACCACGACGGTGACCGGCTCGTCGACCACGCGCGCTTCGAACGTCGCGCGCTTTTCCTGCTGGATCAGCGTGCGGCGCTCGTCGCCATACTGTTTCGCGTCGGCTTCGATTTCCTTGATCAGCAGGCGCTTCATCGCCGGTTCGCTGCCGAGCAGCTCTTCGAGCTTCGCCTTCTCGTCGCGCAGCTCGGCCAGCTCCTTCTCGATCTTGATCTTCTCCAGGCGCGCCAACTGACGCAGCCGGATTTCGAGGATGTCTTCGGCCTGGCGGTCCGTGAGGCCGAACGCGGCCATCAGCGCGACCTTCGGCTCGTCCGATTCGCGAATGATGCGGATGACTTCGTCGATATTCAGGAAGACGATCATCCGGCCTTCGAGAATATGGATGCGGTCGTCGACCTTCGATAGACGATGCCGCGTGCGGCGCGTCACCGTCGCGAAACGGAACGCGATCCACTCGTGCAGGATTTCGCTCAAGCCCTTCTGACGCGGCCGGCCGTCGCCGCCGACCATCACCATGTTCAGCGGTGCGTTCGATTCGAGGCTCGTATGCGCGAGCAGCGTGTTGACGAAGTCGGTCTGATCGATGCGGCTCGACTTCGGCTCGAACACGAGACGCACCGGTGCGTCCTTACCCGATTCGTCGCGCACCGCGTCGACGAGCCCGAGCAGCGTCTGCCGCGTCTGCAACTGCTCGGGCGTGAGCGTCTTCTTGCCGAGCTTTATTTTCGGGTTGGTCTGTTCTTCGATTTCTTCGAGCACCTTCTGCGCGGCCGTATTCGGCGGCAGTTCGGTGATCACGAGTTGCCACTGGCCGCGCGCGAGGTCCTCGATCTTCCAGCGCGCGCGCACCTTCAGGCTGCCGCGGCCGGTTTCGTACGCGGCGGCGATTTCCGCCTCGCTCGAAATGATCTGGCCGCCGCCGGGGAAGTCCGGACCGGGCACATGCTGCATCAGCTCCGCATGCGAGAGCTTCGGATTGCGGATCAGCGCGACCGCCGCTCCTGCGACTTCGCGCAGGTTGTGCGACGGAATCTCTGTCGCGAGGCCGACGGCGATGCCCGATGCGCCATTGAGCAGCACGAACGGCAGACGCGCCGGCAGCACCTTCGGCTCTTCGAACGAGCCGTCGTAGTTCGGCATGAAGTCGACCGTGCCCTGGTCGATTTCGGCGAGCAGCAGCTTTGCGATCGGCGTCAGGCGCGCTTCGGTGTAACGCATCGCCGCCGCGCCGTCGCCGTCGCGCGAGCCGAAGTTGCCCTGGCCGTCGATCAGCGGATAGCGCATCGAAAAGTCTTGCGCCAGACGCACGAGTGCGTCGTACGCGGACTGGTCGCCGTGCGGGTGATACTTACCGAGCACGTCGCCGACCACCCGCGCCGATTTGACCGGCTTCGCGTTGTCGCCGAGGCCCATCTCGTTCATCGCGAACAGGATGCGGCGCTGCACCGGCTTCTGCCCATCGCAAACATCCGGCAGCGCGCGGCCCTTGACCACGCTGACCGCATACTCGAGGTACGCGCGCTCCGCGTAGTTGCCGAGCGTCAGCACGTCGCTGTCCGACGGCGGCTCGTTGAAAAGGTCGAGAGTGTTATCGTCGTCCATCTAGATTCCGTGTCCGTGTTTGGCTTGAAGTGTCGTATGCCGCATTGAGGCGCAATGCGCTCAGATGTCCGCTTCCACTTCGTTGCCCTTCTCTTCGAGCCAGCTGCGGCGCGACGCCGCTTCGCCCTTGCCCATCAGCATCGTCATGCGCGCGACGGTCGCATCGTAGTCGAGTTCGCCGAGCGCGACCGGCTGCAGGCGGCGCGTGTCGGGATTCATCGTCGTGTCCCACAGCTGCTCGGCGCTCATTTCACCGAGACCCTTGAAGCGGCTGATCGACCACTGGTTGTCGCGCACGCCGTCCTTGCGCAGCTTGTCGAGAATCGCCTCGAGCTCGCCTTCGTCGAGCGCATAGAGCTTCTGCGCGGGCTTCTTGCCGCGCGCGGGCGCATCGACGCGAAACAGCGGCGGACGCGCGACGCACACATGACCGCGCTCGATCAGTTGCGGGAAATGCTTGAAGAACAGCGTGAGCAGCAGCACCTGGATATGCGAGCCGTCGACGTCCGCATCCGACAAAATGCAGATCTTGCCGTAGCGCAGATTCGACAGATCGACCTTGTCGTCCGGATTATGCGGATCGACGCCGATCGCCACTGAAATGTCGTGCACCTCGTTGTTCGCGAACAGGCGATCACGTTCGGTTTCCCATGTGTTCAGCACCTTGCCGCGCAGCGGCAGGATCGCCTGGTATTCCTTGTCGCGACCCATCTTCGCGGAGCCGCCCGCCGAGTCGCCCTCGACGAGGAACAGTTCGTTGCGGCCGATTTCCGTCGATTCGCAATCGGTCAGCTTGCCGGGCAGCACGGCAACGCCTGAGCTCTTGCGCTTCTCGACCTTCTGCCCCGCGCGCGTGCGCGCCTGCGCCTGCTTGATCACGAGGTCCGCGAGTTTCTTGCCATGCTCGACGTGCTGGTTCAACCACAGTTCGAGCGCCGGCCGAGCGAACGACGACACGAGCTTGACCGCATCGCGGCTATTCAGGCGCTCCTTGATCTGCCCTTGAAACTGCGGATCGAGCACCTTCGCCGACAGCACGAACGACACCCGCGCGAACACGTCTTCGGCGAGCAGTTTCACGCCCTTCGGCTGCAGGTTGTGCAACTCGACGAAGCTCTTGACCGCCTGATAAAGACCGTCGCGCAAGCCCGACTCATGCGTGCCGCCCGCGGGCGTAGGAATCAGGTTCACGTACGACTCGCGCGTGAGCGGCCCTTCCTCGCTCCACGCGACGACCCACGCCGCGCCCTCGCCTTCGGCAAACGTCTCTTCGCTCGAACGCGAGCTTTCCGCGTAGCGCTCGCCCTCGAACAGCGGAATCAGCAGATCGCTGCCGTTCATGCCTTCGAGCAGATAGCCGCGCAGGCCGTCTTCGTATTTCCAGCTTTGCCGCTCGCCGGTTTTCTCGTTGACGAGCGTGACCTCGACGCCCGGCAGCAGCACCGCTTTTGAGCGCAACAGACGCTGCAATTCGCCGAGCGGCAGGTTCGGCGAATCGAAGTACTTCGGATCGGCCCACGCGGTCACGCGCGTGCCGGATTTCTTGTCGGCCTTGGTGGCGGCACGCACTTCGAGCGGCTTCGCGACGTCGCCGTGCGCGAAGCTCAGTTCGGCGACCTTGCCGTCGCGCCACACGGTGACGTCGAGCCGCGTGGACAGCGCGTTGGTGACCGACACGCCGACGCCGTGCAGACCGCCCGAGAACGTATAGGCGCCGCCGGCGGCCTTGTCGAACTTGCCGCCCGCGTGCAAGCGCGTGAAAACGATTTCGACGACCGGTACGCCCTCGTCGGGGTGCAGGCCGAACGGAATGCCGCGGCCGTCGTCGTCGACCGAGACCGAATGGTCCGCGTGCAGCGTGACCGTGATTTGCCGGCCGTAGCCGCCTAGGGCTTCGTCCGATGCGTTGTCGATGACTTCCTGAATGATGTGCAGCGGATTCTCGGTGCGGGTGTACATGCCGGGTCGTTGCTTGACCGGCTCCAGACCCTTCAACACCTTGATCGACGCTTCGCTATACGCGGCGTTTGGCTTTTTCGTAGACATGATTGACTCGGTGCGTCGGTTCATCGTTGTCCACAGGTCCTGTGGACAGGGCCGTGGACAATGCGTTGAGTATTCAAAAAAAGCGAAACGAAACAACGGGGTTAGGTGGAGCGCCCGCGATGCGGGCAAGCTGTTTTGTCGCGCGGCTTCCGTTGGCGCGCTCGAATGCCGGACATGGACGCACAGCCCGCCGGGGAAGCCTGTTCGCGGGGTATTGTACTGATTTCGATCACGGCGGCAATTGACCCCGCGCTGAATTGGCCGACTGGATAAGGCGCGGCGGGCGTTGGGGGACATGCACTGGAGGATGGATGGCTCGCAGGACGGCGGCGCGATAGGTAGCGGCGGAAAATGCACGGGCGCGCGCCCGCTGAATTTCGGTGCCGTGCGCGGTGGCGCTTTCTGTTGTTTTTGTGCCGGCCGCGCACGCCGCGTTACCTGACGCGGTTTTCCAGCTCGTCCCAACGTTCGAGCGCGAGCATCAACTCCTCGTCGATCTCGGCATAGCGCTCGGTCAGACGCGCGCCTTCGCGTGCATCTTTCGCGAACACCGAGCCGTCTTCGAGCTGCGCGCCGATTGCCTTCTGTTCGGCCTCGAGGTCGGCAATCATTTTCGGTAGCGCCTCCAGTTCGCGCTGCTCCTTGAACGACAGCTTCGCGCTGCGCTGCGCATTGCGGCCCGACGCGCTGTCCTTCGGCGCCGCTTCTTTCGGCGCTTCCTTGCTCGATTCTTTCTGCGCTTCGAGCGCGAGTTGCTCCGAGCGATCGCGCTGCGTCTGCCAGTCCGTGAAGCCGCCGACGTATTCGCGCCACTTGCCGCCGCCTTCCGATGCGATCACCGACGTCACGACGTTATCGAGAAACGCGCGGTCGTGGCTGACGAGCAGCACCGTGCCGTCGTAGTCGATCAGCAGTTCTTCGAGCAGTTCGAGCGTCGGAATGTCGAGGTCGTTGGTCGGTTCATCGAGCACCAGCACGTTGGCCGGGCGCGCGAACAGGCGCGCGAGCAACAGCCGGTTGCGCTCGCCGCCCGACAGCGACTTGACCGGCGAACGCGCGCGCTCCGGCGCGAACAGGAAGTCGCCGAGATAGCTCATCACGTGCTTCTTCTGGCCGTTGATTTCGACCCACTCGCTGCCGGGGCTGATCGTGTCCGCGAGACTCTTTTCCAGATCGAGCGCCGCGCGCATCTGATCGAAATACGCGACCTGCGGATTCGTGCCGACGCGCACGTTGCCCTCGTCCGGCGCGAGTTCACCGAGGATCAGCTTCAGCAGCGTGGTCTTGCCCGCGCCGTTCGGACCGACGAAGCCGATCTTGTCGCCGCGCATCACCGAGGCCGTGAAGCGGTCCACCACCGCGCGCTCGCCATAGCGCTTCGTCACGTCCGTCAGTTCCGCCACGATCTTGCCGGACTTCTCGCCCTGACCGACGTCGAGCTTCACGTTGCCCTGCACGTTGCGGCGCTCGGCGCGCTCGTTGCGCATCTCCACGAGGCGCGCGATGCGGCCGACGCTGCGCGTGCGGCGTGCCTCGACGCCCTTGCGAATCCACACTTCTTCCTGCGCGAGCAGTTTGTCGAACTTCTCGTTCTCGATGCGCTCGACTTCGAGCTGCTGCGCCTTGCGCGTCTGGTACGCGGAGAAATTGCCCGGATACGACAGCAGCCGCCCGCGATCGAGCTCGACGATGCGCGTCGCGACGCGGTCGAGAAACGCGCGATCGTGTGTGATGAACAGCAGCCCAGCGCGCAGCGACACCAGCAGATCTTCGAGCCAGCGGATGCCGTCGAAGTCGAGATGGTTGGTCGGCTCGTCGAGCAGCAGCACGTCGGGCTGCACGACGAGCGCGCGCGCGAGCGCGGCGCGCTTCTGCATGCCGCCTGACAGCGAGCCGACACGGGCTTCGCCGTTCAGGCCGATCTGCTGCAGCGTGGTCGCGACGCGCGTGCTCCAATTCCATGCGTCCGCGGCGTCCAACGACGATTGCAGCGTGTTCATGCGCGCGAGCAGCGCGTCGTGTTCGGCGCCCTCAGGCGTGTCGGCGAGCTGATGCGCGACCGCGTCGTATTCGTCGAGCAGCGCGCGCGCCTCGGTGAGTCCGGCGGCGACCGCGTCGAACACGGTGTCGTCGGCGTTGAACTCGGGCTCCTGCGGCACGTAGACCGTGCTCAGATGCTGCTGACGCGTGACGAGGCCGTCGTCGGGTTTGGCCAGATCGGCGACGATTTTCAACAGCGACGACTTGCCCGCGCCGTTGCGCCCGATCAGCCCGACGTGCTCGCCCGCTTCGAGCGAGAAATCCGCGTGGTCGAGCAGCGCGACGTGACCGAACGCGAGCTGCGCTCCGGTAATGGTGTAAAGCGACATGGGAATGGGAGAAGACAGCGATGAGTCGGAACTGCTCATTGTACCGGGCGCAGGGCCGGTCGCAGGTATGCCGGGCGGGAACATCCGTGCGATGAAGCGCGCGACACAGCGTGCAACGCTATCGGCGCGGGCCGGCGACGCGCGCGCCGGCCCGGCCTTTCAAGCAGTTGCTTACTTGACGTGCACCGTGATCGTCTTGCTCATCTCCGGCCCATACGAGCGATGCGCGCCGTCGCCGAATTGCAGCGTCAGCGTATGGTCGCCCGGCGGCAGCGTCAGATCGGTTTCAGTCTGGCCTTTGCCGAAGTGCAGCGACTTGTCGGTCGCGGGGACGACCTCGCCCTTCGGCAGCGGCTTGCCGTCGATCAGCAGGTGATGATGCCCGGCGCCGTCCGTCAGCGTGCCGGCGGGCGCGATCTTCATGCCGTCGAGGCCAAACACGACGTGCACCGGATTGGTGACGGTCGCGCCGTCCGCCGGTTGCACGAAGGTCACGCCCTCCGCCTGCGCCACACCTGACCCGGCGAGTAGCCCAGCCGCCGCGACGCCGACCAACCATCTGTTTTTAAACATCGTTTTCTCCTTTGGAAACGAAACCCGGCGATGCGGCGCCGCCAGCGGCCTCGCCCGAGACCGATCGTCGCAATACGTGCGAAGCGAGCGCCACATCTGTCCAATCAAATAGCTTGCAGGTCAAAGCGTACACGGCTTGTGTGACGAGGCCCGTCGCGCGAACCCGGGGCCGCCGCAGAGGCGTTGGGGCGGCGCCGCATCGGTCGTCTGCGGCTGATTTGACAAATTCCGGTAATATTGCGGGTCGCCGCGCCGCCCCATAAAGGGGCAGAGCAAGCCGGCCATTGCATTGAACGAGAGAGCGTGTCGTGAGCGAAGTAATCGAAGTGACGGAATTCAAGAGCTGGGTCTGCCTGATTTGCGGTTGGATCTACAACGAGGAAGACGGTCTGCCCGAAGAAGGCATCGCACCGGGCACGCGTTTCGCCGACATTCCGGAAGACTGGCGCTGCCCGCTGTGCGACGTGGGCAAGGCGGAGTTCGCGGTGGTGGAGTTTTGACAGTGAGATGAGCTTGGGGCGATAGGCGCGGTTGCGTGCGCTTCGCCAGATGCTCAGGTGGTTTGCGCGGCCCGGCAGGCGATGTCTGCGGGGCCGTTTGTTTGTGCGGGATTTGTGCGAGGCGCGGGCGGCTGCTGGCTTGGCTCTCCTTTTGCCCGCGCCGGTTTGATATACTCTGCGCTCGCTGGTCTGTCCGGCTCGGTCCTCTCCCTGTAGTTCAATGGATAGAACAAGTGCCTCCTAAGCGCTAGATACAGGTTCGATTCCTGTCAGGGGGACCAGATTGGCCGCAGTATCTCCTGAGAATGTCCAGAAAAGCCCCGTATGCCTTGCGCTGTGGGGCTTTTTGCTGCCATCTTGCCCACGATAGCCCAAGACAAACCAGATTTTTTTGGGGTATTGGTGGGGATATCGCCGAATATCCCAAAAATCGATACCGCCACGCCCTGCGCAATCAGATTGCACCGCCTACCGAGCTCCAAGGCCGCAAGGCCAAGCTGACTGAACAGCCCTACCGTCTTGCCGATGACAAAGGGCTCTATCTTCAGGTGATGCCGAACAGCTCACGCTACTGGAGGATGAAGTGTCGGTTTGACGGAAAGGAAAAACTCGCTTCGTTCAGTCCGTCGAGACTGGCTCGCCATCGCCTGAAAGCAATTCCGAGAGATCTTTGGCGCGTAGGCGCCGCATCGCCGTCTCAATCTTCTTGTCGTAGCGTCGATCATTGGGATCGTGGCCAGCGTGCGCCTTGCGCGCGTACTTCTGCACGAAGCAACCAAGCTCGCCAGTCAAGCGGGCACGCTTTCGATCGTCATTCACGAAAACGACTCGGGTGCAATCTTGCCGCCTTCAATCACGAGGTGTGCGGCATCAACGCCCGGCGCGAAGAAGCGCCAGTCCTCATCATCTTCAACGCCGTCAGGGATCACAACAAGGCTGTATCCTCGGGATAACGACACGTCCACGCCGCCCGCATCGTCTGCCGATACGGCCTCGACCTCGATAGGCCCTTGTCCTACGAGCGTTTCATGCAAGCGCTTGGCTGAGTCGTGCGCCTTTTCATCGACGCCACGCAGATCATCGCGGGTCGCAATAGTTTTGCCCTCGCGCTCTAGCTTCCACGCGCATTGCACGTGAAGCGCCCACGCCCCGTCCTCACGATCCCTGCCTCTAAGCGTGTACCGCCTTTGCGGGCCAAACTGCATGGTGAGCATGTCTCCCGCGTGACTGACCCAGCTCACATCGAGCCCGATGAGTGCGGAAAGACGCGTTGTTATTTCTGTCTTGGTATCAGTCATCACCGCCTCCAAACAAGTCCTGCCCACGTTCCAGCATCTCGTGATAGCCGAGGCCCTGCTTACTCATGTCGTCGTGAAGTTGCCTCGCCTGATCCTGATTGAGTCGCAACGCCTTTACGACGGCCTTGAACTGCTTGTTTTGCGCCTGATTATTACGCGGCGTGCCCTCCGCGCCCGCCAACTCCACCGCATCAACGCCCGACATAGCGTCGCTGTATTCGAACGCCTGCGCATCGCCCAGCGGCGTTGATACCGGCATGGCAATCGTTCCATCGGGCAACACGTCGCCCGGGCGGGCGAACCAGATCGCGAGCCCATCTTCGGCGGGCAGTCGCGGCAGCACTGGACGCTGGAAAGAACGCCCGGCACTCACGACAGGCAGCGCACGCCTGAATAGCTGCGACGGCGTGACGGTCTCGTAGTACGGTCGGACATTCTGCTCGATAGGCGCAGCACCTCCGCGCGAGGTACGCGGCGTGGACACGACTGCGATCACATCGCCCCCGCTCGACGGCGGTCTGTAGCGCCCGGGCAATCTGCTCTGGGGCAGCGCCATTCGCATATGCGCCGCTGCGCGTGTTGCGGATGAATTCGACGAGCCCCGCTATCTGGCGCGCATCGCGCGTGAGTTCCCGCGATCCTGCCGAGGTAATGAGCTGACGGCCGGCACGCGCCTCGTTGCTCAACGCACTACCGCGATACTCCTGTCGCGTGTAGAGCGTGCAGCACCGATGCGTTCCGGCTTCGAATTCAATCGCCATCTGTCTGTAGCCCCATCAACATGCGCCCCCTCCAGATCGATTTGAAGGGGGTATACGTAGCACAAAGCCGTGAACGGAGCGACAGATCCGACACAATTGATGACATTCATTCGCGCGGCGGCCTGCCACGCGGCACCACGCACGGCAGTGCATGCGTCAAAGCAACAGAAAGATAGTGAGCGTATTTGTAGTAGGCCAAGGGGACCAAGCGCCCAACCGGCTGCCAGGTCCGCTCTTAAAAGCCCCGCACGCCTTGCGCTGTGGGGCTTTTTGTTGCCGATCCGCCTTCCGCGCGGGATCAGAGCGATCCCTACACTTCACGCGAACCACCCGTTCGACAACCCCGGAAAATCAGGCGCTCCCGTAAATCTCAGATCGCTATAATCTGCGAGCCGACTTCGAAACGTTTCCGAGGACCGACATGGATCAAGCGCTTGAATGCGTTACCGCGTTGAATTTTTGTGAGCAGGCCTATCTCGCCGCAAATCCGGACGTCGCTGAGGCTGTCAGGCTCGGCGCATTACGATCGGGAAGATCGCATTTCGAAGTTTTCGGAAGCGCCGAAAGTCATCGCAGGCAAGATGCACTGGTGGCGGCCCAATCCAGGCAGGAACGAAGAAAAAGAATAGCGTCTGTTCTTCGCACTGATATGCCATTTAGTGACGACGGAAAATTTTTCGATTTTTTGTCGCCCGATCTGCGCTCCCAGTTCGACATTTACGACTCGGAACTGGCCGGAAGCAATCTGTACGATCAGGATGCACTGAGTATGATCGAGCGCCATCCGTCGGGGATCATTCTGGATTGTGGGGCCGGCAGCCGTCCCGCGATCTACGAAAACGTGATCAATTTCGACATCACCAACTATCCATCCACCGATGTGCGAGGTGTCGGCGAAGTTCTGCCATTCAAAGATGCATCGTTCGATGGCCTTCTGTCGTTGAATGTCCTCGAACATGTGAAGGACCCATTCACTGCCGCCAAAGAGATTCTTCGCGTGTTGAAGCCAAGAGGCGATCTGGTCGTGGTGGTTCCGCTCACTCAACCTACTCACGGCTACCCGCATCACTACTACAACATGACAGCCGAGGGGATTCTCAACCTCTTCGGATCTGCGATCAATGTCGAACGTGTGTACGTACCGGAATCGACAACGGCCATCTGGTCGATTTACTGGATCATGAGCGAATGGGCCGATGGTCTCGACGAGAATGCGCTGAAGGAATTCAAGGCGCTCACGGTCGAAGAAATTCTGCAAGGACCGCCGACGTTGCTGGATCGATCGTTTGTGAAGCAGCTAAGCGCAAAAAAGAATCTCGACATTGCGAGTTCGACGACGGTGATCGCGAAACGTGTTTGAGACGACACCAGTCCAACGGCTCCATTATTTTTGCATCGGCCGACGGATACTTTGCTCGTATATCGAAGGATCGACGACGTTCATCTGATCCTTTGGGCGTTCACCAAAAACTCGCTCGAAGTCCTCGGGACCCAGAATGTCAGCAGCGTCGTGGAGAAAAGACGAATAGGCCTGGTTCAGCTCCGAGGCGGACGGAACATCGCTGCCCTGCGGGGCATGTTGCAAACGCTCGACCTGCACCATAAATGCGCGTCGATGATTCATCAACGACTTGATTTTCGCATCCGCGTCGGGACCCTTCAAAGTCGCCTGAAGATGCTCCTGAAAATCGTCGACATCGGATTCCTGATGTCCTGGCTTCATCGTGTCACTCCCGCTTGGTGTCGAGCACTGAATCTTCTTGCTCGCCCATGCAGCATGCTGCTTGCCGTATGTTCCGAAGATCGCGATGCTCAACCAGTAGCCCCTGGACATGCGGACGGTAGCTGGAGCCGCTCCACCGCTGCCGGTCGCCCAAAGAATCTGGTTTGACAGCTGATGGCATACACCATCGCGACCATAGCTGAATATCGTTCCACCAGCGGCCGGATCGATGTTCGAGTCCACATCGGGCTTACATAGACAACTAGCATAGAGCAGATTTGCCGCGCCGGAAGCCAAAAAACCATCCGCACTGACCGGCGTCCCACCTCGGGCGTGGAAGCTGCCCCAGCTGTACCAATAGTGCTCGCCCGCGATCAGGACGTCCGCCAGCGCTGGGTAAATCTTCACGCGGCTGTCGTAGGTCGTCACCCATGTATGGTCGACCACGGAACCCTGGAAATACGCCGGAACGGACCATGCGAACAATGTAACGGCGCTCATTGCTTCACCTTTTCGTCCGGTCGCATCACAGCGCTGTCGCGCGATTCTCGCCCGATAAGCCGGTAAGAACTTTACTCACCTCAAAGGTTATACGCGCTCAGCGGTATTAATTTCAAGGACACGAAAAACCGTCGAAGCACGCTTACCGCTTCGCTCCGGCTACCGCGCTTCCCCACGACAACCCGGCGATCCAGCTGGCCACGGCCCGACTTGCCGGTCGCTCGACCCACCGATACGACCCGAGCGCCACCGCCGTCGACGCGACTACAACCGCCCCGCCAATCAGATCTCCCGGCAACCGATGTCGCGCATCGATCATCTGCATGAAGCCGACCACGACCGGCATCGCGAGCAGATGCGTCAGATACAGCGAATACGACGCATCGCCGATGCGCTCGAGCCATCTGTTCCACCGCACCTTGCTCTCGACCGACAATCCCGCCACCACGACCGCCAACGCCGGCAGGCCAAATACGAGAAACCGGTTCGTATCGGTCAACCTCGGCGCAAACACGCCCGCTGCGGCGACCGCCACCAGCAATCCCGCCGCCGCGGCCACCGGCACCGTCCGCCCCGTCGCATACCAGGCTCCGACGCAACACCCGAACACGAACTCCAGCACCAGCGGATTCGTGTAAAACGCGAACGCGACGCCCTCGCCGGGCAGCAGATGCAACGCGGACGTCAGCAGCAGGAACGCCCCTACCGCCAGCAGACGACGTCTCGTCACGCACATCGCCGCGGCAAACACGGCGTAAAACCACATCTCGTAGTTCAACGTCCAGCCGACGCCCAGCACGGGCGCGGCCATGCCGGTCCAGCTCATCGACGGTAGAAACAGAAACGACGACAGCGCATGCCAGGCGCTCACGCGCGCATGACCGAACGCTTCGGGAACGCCCGGCACGAACGCGACGAGCGCGATAAACAACGCGGTGAGAATCCAGTAGAGCGGCACGATCCGCGCGATGCGGGCGCAAATGAACGAGCGCGCCGACTGGATTCCCGGGGACAAACCCTGAGTCACCAGCGCCATCACGAAGCCGGAGATCACGAAGAAGACTTCGACGCCGATTTCGCCATAGCGCGACACGCGCGGAAAAACATGGACGAGCCAGCCATGCGCGGCAACGATGCCGTCGGTATGAACGCGACGACGCCCAACGCGGCGAGCGCGCGCAACGCCTGAATTGGTCGATACTTCCTGATACCTGTCATGCCCTTCGATCCGGCAAAGTGCGAAAGGGGGCATGGTTGCGCAGAGCGTCGCACGACGCCGCGTGGCCGGGCGCGTTAGATTCGCGCCCGCCCGGCCGAGCGGTCACGCTCGCGAAACGCTCAGGCCATCAAGCCGGCCGCTGCGGTATATTCAGGCCGCGCACCACCGCCGGACGCTCGACGAACGCCGCCAGCACGCGCCGCACGTTCGGGAAGTTCTGAATGCCGACCAGTTCTCCCGCCTCATAGAAGCCGACCAGATTGCGCACCCACGGGAAGATCGCGATATCGGCGATCGAATACTGATCGCCCATCACCCAAGTGCGTCCTTCCAGGCGCTGCTCCAGCACGCCGAGCAGCCGCTTCGATTCGGCGATGTAGCGATCGCGCGGACGCTTGTCCTCGTACTCCCTGCCGGCGAATTTGTGGAAGAAGCCGACCTGGCCGAACATCGGACCGATGCCGCCCATCTGGAACATCACCCACTGGATCGTTTCGTAGCGCCCGGCGGCGTCCCGCGGGATCAGCCGGCCGCTTTTGTCGGCGAGATAAATCAGGATCGCGCCCGATTCGAACAGCGGCAGCGGTTTGCCGTCGGGACCGTTCGGATCGAGGATCGCCGGAATCTTGTTGTTCGGGTTCAACGACAGAAACGCCGGCGTCATCTGATCGTTGGTATCGAAGCGCACCAGATGTGGCTCGTACGGCAAGCCGGTTTCCTCGAGCATGATCGAGATTTTTACGCCATTGGGCGTCGGCAGCGAATAGAGCTGAATCCGGTCCGGATGCTCGGCCGGCCATTTCTTCGTGATCGCGAAAGCGGATAAATCGGTCATGGGTTCGGGTCGCCCTATGGGACAGAAATTGCAAGACCGCCCAATATAAACCGACTCGCCACAACGCGTGCGAGGCCGCGTGAAGACCCTGCAAACGCTGCGGCAACAGCGCCGTTCGCGATCGGCGGTTCACCACAAGTCCTTCGTCGCCGTACCCGCGCGCACGTTGAAGCCCTCACGCCACAGCGTCGCGCCGACCGTCAGCAGCAGCGTCTTTTCGGTGCTGTCGAGCAGTTCCCACGCGGCCGCGAGCCACGTCGCGAAGTTCGCGCAGGTCGCTTCGAGATCGGGCGGCGCCTTGCCTTCCAAATACTGCCGTTCGAACATCGAAAGTATCTTTTCGGGTGTCATTGGCGCGACCTCCTGATGGGATTGCGCCAAGTCTAAAGGGCTCGCAGCGCGTGCGGAATGCCGATCATCGCGATCACGGGTTACTCCCAGGCCGGCCGCCACGCCAACGTCAGCGGTGACCCAACTGGTGAAATCGGACGCGTCGTGTCCGACCTGCGCCGTACAAAAAACAAAGGCGTCGCGACGATCGCGACGCCTCCGCCGTTACGGCAACCTGCACCGAACGGGTTCTCAGTGACGACCGCGCTTTGCATCGTCCTTGGCGTGTTCCTTCGCATCGCCATAGGCCTTCTGCACCTTGCCGGCGCCCTGCTGCAGGTTGCCCTTGAGTTCCTTCGCAGGGTCGTTCGTGGCCTTGCCGACGGCCTCGTTGACCTTGCCCTTGACCTGCTCGCCAACGCCCTTCACTTGATCCTTGTTCATGCTCGGCTCCCATATGCGTAGTCGACGGAAATGCCGGCGCGGTATTCCGCCGGTGTGTGGGAAGCAGCAACGGCTGTTCCCGGGAGCTGCTCCGCGCCCCGGGCCGCGGCACCGACGAACGCCGACGCGCGATCGGGCAAATTTTTTATCAAAAGGCCTAAAGTCTCGCCGCGCACCGCCGTAAATGCGCTCAGGGAGGAGTCATGGACCGCACGGAGACTACGATTTCGGGATCATCGCAAGCTGCGTTGATCGACCACGACATCGCGCACATCGCGCGGGTGATGCACGTATCGCTGCGCGGCGATTTCGGCGGTCCGATCCTGCCAGCCACCTATTGGCGCAAACGACTGACCGCGCTGGTCGACAGCGGCCAGCTTTCTACCGCCCAATTGGACAAAGTCGACAGCCTGCTGCTGCAACTCGATCGGCTGGCCTCGACGCCACTGCCCGAATGGGAACGCTTCGCGCCCGCGCCGACCTCGCGATTCGAGCCGGCTGCCCCGGTGAAGAAGGCGAAGTCGGCCTGACCGCATCTGCATCCGCCCCACCCGCTGCACCCGCACGCGTGGCGCCAAGCCGGCCCGCGGCTCGTCTTGCGCGCCCCAAAAAAAAGCGGCCGGGCACGAGGTCGCGGCCGCCAACACACGTCGCAACGCCGGAAGCCAGCGTCACGGGACAGGCGCATATCCGCACTCGTGACAGGCATGTTTCGCCGCAGACAAACGCAGCGGCGCGACGTATCGCGAAAAATTCCTGATCAATCGGCGCCAACAATAGGGAAAGGGGACGACCTTAGGTCATAATGTCCGCAAAAATTCCCAGCAAGGACGCCACGTGACCCTCGCCGCCCCGTTCGACCTGCTCAAGCAGGCGCGCGCCCGTTTCACCCAACGCGAAATCGCAACCCATGTCGGCAAGGACATCAAGACGGTGCGTCGCTGGGAAAAAGGTGAAACGCCTTGTCCCGCGATGCTGGAACCCGCGTTGCGCGATCTGCTGCGGCAAGGCGCGCGTGAGGCGCAACACGCGGGCGACGCGGCGCGCTTCCGCTTCATCGATCTGTTCGCGGGTATCGGCGGCATTCGCATGGGCTTCGAGGCGCACGGCGGCGAATGCGTGTTCACCAGCGAGTGGAACGAGTTCTCGACGCGGACTTATCGCGAGAACCACGGCGACAACTCCGCGAGCGGCGGCGCGCACGCGCTGATCGGCGACATCGTCACGTTTCCCGCCGAGGACGTGCCGAGCCACGACGTGCTGCTCGGCGGCTTTCCGTGCCAGCCGTTTTCGATCGCCGGCGTCAGCAAGAAAAACGCGCTTGGCCGGCCGCACGGCTTCGAATGCACGACCCAGGGCACGCTGTTTTTCGACGTCGCGCGCATCATCGCCGCGAAGCGCCCCGCCGCGTTCCTGCTCGAAAACGTAAAGAACCTGCTGTCGCACGACAAGGGCCGCACCTTCGACGTGATCCTGCAAACGCTGCGCGACGAACTCGGCTACGAGGTGCACTACCGCGTGATCGATGGCCGGCATTTCACGCCTCAGCATCGCGAGCGCATCATCGTGGTGGGCTTTCGCGGCAAGACCGGGTTCACATGGGACGACCTGCGCCTGCCCGAACAGGGTCCGCGGCTCGCCGCGATCCTGCATCGCACGGACGGCACGGAACCGGTGCTGCCGTGGGACCACGACCGCTTCTTCGACCACACCGCGCGCCGCGTGCAGCCGAAGTACACGCTCACCCCGAAGCTGTGGGCGTATCTGCAAAACTACGCGGCCAAGCATCGTGCGGCGGGCAACGGCTTCGGTTTCGGCATGGCCTATCCGGACAGCGTGACGCGCACGCTGTCGGCGCGCTATCACAAGGACGGCTCCGAAATTCTCGTCTATCAGGGCGAGGCGCTGCGCCCGCGTCGCCTGACGCCGCGCGAATGCGCGCGACTGATGGGCTTTCCCGACACCTTCAGGATTCCGGTCAGCGATACGCAGGCCTACCGGCAGTTCGGCAATAGCGTCGTGATGCCGGTGATGCGCGAAGTGGCGCGTATCATGCTGCCGCATGTGCAAACCCTGCTTGCCCACCCGACCCGCGATGCGTCGAAACACTCCCTGCCGCTCTACGCGTGAGCGGCCGCGCGACCCGTTGGCCCGCTGACGATGGTCGATATCGTCGATAGCGCGACGCGCAGCCGGATGATGTCCGGCATTCGCGGCCGCAATACCAAGCCGGAGATTCTGATCCGCAGCCTGCTGCATCGGCGGGGCCTGCGCTTCCGGCTCGACGCGCGCGATCTGCCCGGCCGCCCCGACATCGTGCTGCCGCGCTATCGCGCGGTGGTGCTGGTGCACGGCTGCTTTTGGCATGGCCACGACTGTCATCTGTTCAAATGGCCGCAGACGCGGCCCGACTTCTGGCGCGACAAGATCGGCCGCAATCGCAGCAACGACGACAAGGTGCGCGCCGCGCTGCTCGCGAGCGGCTGGCGCGTCGCGGTCGTGTGGGAATGCGCTTTGCGGGGCGCGAATCGCGATATCGCGGGCGTGATCGAGCGGCTCGTCGCGTGGATCAGAAGCGACGCGCCGGAGTTGGAGGAACGCAGCTGAAAACCGCGCGCGACCTGCCCGGCTCGCGCAAGTCTCGCGGCCGCTGGTGCTACACTCGAAAGGCTCACCCGGCGCGCTTTCGAGATGCCTTCGAGGCACGCTTCGGCGGCGTTTTCCGGGTGCTTTCCGGCGCTTTCGCGGCACGTCCTCACGCGCTTCGGCATGCCACGAGATGCGCCTCGCCCGCCGCGACATCGCGAACTCCGACGATCCCAGAACCAATCAACAAGGGAGGCACATCATGGCTGACTTCCGTCTCTGGTCCGACGATTTTCCCACCAACGGCTTCATGCCGAGAGCCCACGAGTACAACGACAAGGCGTTCGGCGGCGACGGCGAAAACATCTCGCCGTCGCTGCAATGGGAAGCGCCGCCCGCGGACACGCAAAGCTTCGCGCTCACCGTTCACGATCCCGACGCGCCGACCGGCAGCGGCTTCTGGCATTGGGTCGTCGTGAACATTCCGGCCGACGCGCGCTCGCTGCCGCGCAACGCCGGCAAGGCCGACGGCTCGCTGCTGCCGCAGGGCGCGATGCAGGTGCGCAACGACTATGGGACGGTCGGCTTCGGCGGCGCCGCGCCGCCGCGCGGCGATCGCACGCATCGCTATATCTTCCGGCTGCATGCGCTGAAGGTGCCGCATCTGCCGGTCAGCGCGGAAACCACCAACGCGGTCGCGCGCTTCATGACGCACCTGAACGAAATCGATTCGGCGACCCACACGGGCCTTTACGAACTCAAATAACGCACGCGCGGCGCCGGCGTCCGGTAACGCCGGCGCCGCGCCGACCGATACGCCCGCAGCGGCCAGCGCGTGAGCCGCGCACAGGCGCGCCAACATCTCCGACAAGTCAAACAATCGATGCACGCACCCTCCCCGCGCACGGACGGCTCGACGCCCTCCACTTCCCGCTTCGAAGGCAAGGAACTGGGTCTACCGGTCCCACAACGCTACTGGGCGATGCTCGTCATCGCGCTCTCGCTGACGCTCGCGGTGCTCGACAGCGCGATCGCCAACGTCGCGCTGCCGACGATCGCGCGCAACCTCAATGCGAGCGCCGCCGCGTCGATCTGGGTCGTCAACGCGTATCAGCTCGCGATCACGATCTCGCTGCTGCCGCTGGCGTCGCTCGGCGACCGCATCGGCTACCGGCGCATTTATCTGTCGGGCCTGATCCTGTTCACGGTCGCGTCGTTCGGTTGCGCGCTGTCGAACTCGCTGGCGATGCTCGCGCTCGCGCGAGTGGTTCAGGGCTTCGGCGCGGCCGGCATCATGAGCGTGAACACCGCGATCGTGCGCATGATCTATCCGCCTACCCAGCTCGGGCGCGGCGTCTCGATCAACGCGATGGTGGTGGCGGTGTCGTCGGCGGTCGGGCCGACGGTCGCCTCGGGCGTGCTCGCGATCGCGACCTGGCCGTGGCTGTTCGCGATCAACGTGCCGATCGGAATCGCGGCGATCGTCGGCGGCTTCAAGGCGCTGCCGATGAACCCCGGCCACGAATCCCCGTATGACTATCTGAGCGCGGTGATGAACGCGTTCGTGTTCGGCCTGCTGATTTTCGCGGTCGATGGCCTCGGCCACGGCGAGCATTTCGGCTACGTGACGCTCGAGGCGCTCGGAGCGCTGGTCATCGGCTACTTCTTCGTGCGTCGCCAGCTGACGCGGCCCGCCCCGCTGCTGCCGATCGACCTGCTGCGTATTCCGGTGTTCGCGCTGTCGGTCGGCACGTCGGTCTGCTCGTTCTGCGCGCAGATGCTCGCGTTCGTGTCGCTGCCGTTCCTGCTGCAGGAAACGCTCGGCATGTCGCAGGTCGAAACGGGTCTTTTGATGACGCCGTGGCCCGCGATCATCATCATCGCGGCGCCCATTGCCGGCGTGCTGTCGGACAGGATATCGGCCGGCTGGCTCGGCGGCGTCGGGCTCGCCGCGATGACGGTCGGCCTGCTGCTGCTCGCGACGCTCGGGCCTCACCCGGACGCGCTGCAGATTTCGTGGCGCATGGCGCTGTGCGGCGCGGGCTTCGGCATCTTCCAGTCGCCGAACAATCGCACGATGCTGTCGTCCGCGCCGCGCGAACGCAGCGGCGGCGCGAGCGGCATGCTCGGCACCGCGCGCCTGACCGGGCAAACGCTCGGCGCGGCGCTGGTCGCGCTGATCTTCGGCGTCGCGCCGCAGAGCGGGACGATCATCGCGCTGTATGTGGCCGCGGGGTTCTCGGCGGTCGCGGCGGTCGTCAGCACGATGCGGGTCATGCAGAAGGCGGCGCAGCCGGCATGAAGGCTGTGGCCGTTATGCGCGCAAGACATGCACGATAAAAGGCGCGCATCGCACGAGGCGATGCACGCCTTTTTGCTTTGATCTTCCCTGTCACTCCATGCACGACGTGAGCGGCACACGCGCGGCCCGCCCGCGCGGGCCGCGCCTGTCGGCTCAGGGCAATGCCGTCACGTCAGCGAGCTTTACCGCTTTGGCCGTCACCGAAGACGCGGTCGCGACGTGGCGCAGATCATCGAGCAACGTATCGCGCCACACCGACAGGTTGCTCTCGCGCATCGGCTCCATCATGTCCGCATGACGCGCCTGACGTTCGGCGAGCGGCATCGCTAATGCGCGCTCGAGCGCTTCGGCCATCTGCGACAGATCGAACGGATTGACGACGAGCGCGCCCGGCAGCTGCTCGGCCGCGCCCGCGAATTGCGACAGCACGAGCACGCCCGGATCGGCCGGATCCTGCGACGCGACGTACTCCTTGGCCACCAGATTCATGCCGTCGCGCAGCGGCGTCACATAGCCGACCTGCGACTGGCGGAAGAGCGCCATCAGCAGATTGCGCTCGTACTTGCGGTTCAGATACTGGATCGGCGTCCAGTCGAGCTGCGCGAACCGGCCGTTGATGCGGCCCGCCTCGCCTTCGAGCGTTTGCCGGATGCGCTGATAGGTCTGCACGTCGGCGCGGGTCGGCGGCGCGATCTGCACGAGCGACACGCGGCCGTGCCAGCCGGGCGCGTTCTGCAACAGCCGCTCGAATGCCTGGAAGCGCTCGACCAGCCCCTTCGAATAATCGAGCCGGTCGACGCTCATGATCAGCTTGCGCCCGCGCATGCCGTCGCGCAGGCTGCGCACCGCCTTGCGGTCGGTGAACTGCTCGGCGGCCTTCGCGATCGCGTCGGGATAGATGCCGATCGGGTACGCGCCGACCTTCAGGAAGCGGTTGTACGCGTGCACCATGCCGTCTTCGCTCGACGTGCCATGGTGACCGCGCTCGATATAGTCGACGAACGACTGGCGATCCGCCTCGGTCTGAAAGCCGATCACGTCGTAGCTGCACATCGCCTTGACGATCTCCTCGTGAGGCGGGATCGTGCGCAACACTTCGGGCACCGGAAACGGAATGTGCAGGAAGAAGCCGATCGGGTTCTTCACGCCGAGCTCACGCAGGCAGCGCGCGAACGGCAGCAGATGGTAGTCGTGCACCCAGATGATGTCGCTGGGCTTGAGCAGTTCCTTGAGCTGCTTCGCGAGCGTCGCGTTGACGCGCTGGTAGCCCGCGTAGTCCTCGCGGTCGTAGCGGGACAGGTCGTTGCGATAGTGGAAGGTCGGCCACAACGTGGTGTTCGAAAAACCGCGGTAGTACTCGTCGTAATCGCGCTTGGTGAGGCCCACAGTCGCGTAGGTGACGTTGCCCTGCTTCTCGATCACGGGCGCGGATGGCTCGCTGACCGTTTCGCCGCTCCAGCCGAACCAGACGCCGCCGGTCTCCTTCAGTGCGTCCAGCACGCCGATCGCGAGCCCGCCCGCTGCCGGACGCGCTTCCTGAATCGGTGCGACACGATTCGATACCACGATCAATCTGCTCATTAGTGCTCCATTGTTTCGTTGTATGCGGAATTGCGCCAAAACGGTGCACGCAATCATCGTGCCGACATATGAGATATCGAAAATAAAGTTGTATGAAAATGTGACAAACGAGCGAATCCCCGCCATCATCACGGATGGCGAAGAAAATTTTTCTGTTAAATCCGACGAATGCGGAGGTCTTTCTTACCGGTATCCCGGTCGCCGGGATGCCCCGCCCGGGTGCTACGCTGCCTCAGGCATCCTGCTCCGAGCCCAGATCGCGCTGGTATTCGAGGCCTTCCTGACGCACCCCGCCCTGGTTGTGCTCGCCGTCCGGCGGCGTATGCGGGGCGATCCGATTCTGCGCGGCCGGGTCCGGCGACACCACCGGCTCAGTCTCGATCTCGGCCGGCCGTGGCCCGCGCTTGGGGTGCCGCGCGGAACGTCGCAATGCGGGGTGTCTCATGATCGTGCCTTCGGGGGAAGCCTGCCGCTTGTCGCGGCATCCCTACAGTCTAGGGGGCGAAACCGTAAATTGCCGGTAAAACATGCGCCGGCTTTGTAACAAGTACAGCAATGCTCTGCACCGACCCAGGGCATGGCGCCTTGCAGTGCGGGATGTGGTTCCATCGAGTGCGCGACAGGGCGCCGACATCGACCGTCGTATCAACATTGCCGTGGTCGCGACGGACGGTCGGCGGCCTGAGGCGTTTGCGTTGGCTGCGGCGGCGGATCGCCGATCGGCGGCGTGACCGGTTCGACGGGTTCGATCGGATCGGGTGTCGGGCCGGGGATCGTGTCGGGTTCGGCCGGGTCCGGCGGCGCGATGGGAGGTGCAGTGGGCGGCTCGACCGGTTCGGGCCGATGAGCGTGCAACGGCCTGGACGGCGCGGAAACGGCAGCGTAATGCGGCAGGTGCGGCATGTCGGTGACCTCGTTTTGCGTTCCACCGAAGCGCAGCAAGGCTTGTGCCGTTCGGGTGCCGCCCGGAAGCCCGGGCGGGCGGATACTGTGGACGCGGATGACGTGCGAACGAGCGCGGATCAGGCGTCCGCGCCGCCGAGTGCGCGTGATTCGTCGGTGGGATCGCCGTCGTCGCGCGCATCGTTGCCGTACTCGACGAGCCGGTTGTACAGCGTCTTCAGGCTGATGCCGAGAATTTCCGCGGCGCGCGTCTTCACGCCGCCGCATTGCTCGAGCGTCGCAAGAATCAGCTGACGGTCGGCTTCCGCGAGCGAGGTGCCGAACGGGATCGTGATCGCGGTGCCGGCCGCGGGCTTCGACAGCGTGATTTGCAACGGCACCGTCGCCGTGCTATCCGAATTCCCGCTCGACATGATGTGCGCGCGCTGCACGTAGTTCTTCAGCTCGCGCACATTGCCCGGCCACGGATACGACAGCAGCATGTCCTTCACCGCGACAGGGAAATGCTTCTTCGTGCCGTGACGCTCGTTGAGCTCATCGAGGAACGATTGCGCGAGCAGCTCGACGTCCTTGCCGCGATCGCGCAGCGGCGGCAGGCGGATCGGAAACACGTTCAGCCGGTGGTACAGATCGAGCCGCAGCTTGCCTTCGAGCACCGCCTGCTCGGGATCGCGATTGGTGGCCGCGATCAGACGCACGTCGGTTTCGATTTCCTTGGTCGTGCCGACGCGCATGAACATGCCGGTCTCGAGCACGCGCAGCAGCTTTACCTGCAGCTCGATCGGCATCTCGGTGATTTCGTCGAGGAACAGCGTGCCGCCGTTCGCGCGCTCGAAATAGCCCTTGTGCTGCCGGTCCGCGCCGGTGAACGAACCGCGCTCGTGGCCGAACATTTCCGATTCGATCAGATTCGGCGAAATCGCGCCGCAGTTGACCGCGAGGAACGCGTGCTTGCGGCGCAGGCTCAGCTCGTGCAGCGTCTGCGCGGCAACTTCCTTGCCGGTGCCCGATTCGCCGACGAGCATCACCGAGGCCGCCGTTGGCGCGACGCGGCTGATCTGGTCGTAGACCTCCTGCATCGCCGGCGAATTGCCGAGCATCAGACCGAAGCGGCCCATGCGGCGCAACTCGCCGCGCAGCGTGCCGATTTCCGCCTTCAGGTCGCCGGCGCGCGGCAGGCGCGACAGGATCGACTTCACGCGCTGCATGTTGATCGGCTTCACGAGGTAGTCGGCCGCGCCCATTTTCAGTGCGCTGACCGCCGACTCGACCGTCGCGTGGCCGGTGATCACGATCACTTCGACGCCGGAGCGCGGATCGAGATCTTCGAACAGATCGACCCCGCTGCCGTCGGGCAGCTTCAGGTCGGTGAAAACGACGTCCGGTATCTGCCGGATCAGTTGAATACGCGCTTCGCGCAGATCGCCCGCCGTGGCGGTGGTCAGCCCGTCTTCCCCGATGACGGCGGAAAGTGCCTCGCGGGTACCTGCGTCGTCATCGACAATGAGTACATGTGGCATCGCGTTTCGAAAGCCTGCAAGCGTGGGTCAGAAAATATGCGGAACATGCCAATGGGCATGCCGCTGGGTCGGGTCGGCTGCATGACGCGGACTCGACTGCCTCCCGTTCCGCCGACCATTTGATGAAAAATTGCAACAATAACGGCCAAATTAGCGCCAACTTCGGCGTCATTGTTGTCTATTTACCTATTATACGGCTTTATAAGATTCATTTAACAATCCCGTTCCAGGCGCCGGCCGCAGGCCATTGCATTCGAGCGAACCGCGTCAGCCCCGCGGAAACGGCCATGCGCGCTGTTCGCCGTTGACCTGGCCCGAGCCGTTGGCGCTGTGCGAGGCGGGCGCCAGCTCGGTCGACAAAGTCGCCGGCGCCGCCACCGCGCCGCCCTCGTTTTCCCAGCGGCTCAGCTCGCGCGCCGGTGAGACCTGGCCCGTACGCTTGTGTTGCACATAGCGAACCGCCAGGAAGCCGCCGATTGCCATCAATGCGCCAAAAAAACCAATTGTGGGTCGTGTCATCATGAACTCCTTGGATCGTGATGCGGATGAATGCAGCCGTGCCAAGCGTGCGCCGCGCCTTCCGGCGAGCCGATGCGAGCGCCGCCCGCTGCGCCGCGTCTAACGCGCGACCAGCACGCCGAGCAGAAAACCGGTGCCCGCCGCGAGCGCAAGCGAGCGCCACGGGTTATGGCGCACATAGTGCTCGGTGATGACCGCCGCCCCGCGATACCGGCGATGCACGTTGCGTTGCGCATCGCCGAGCGCCGATTGCAGCGTTTCCACGTGCGTGCCGAGCCGGTCGCGCAAGGCATCGACGCCTTCGCCCGGCACGTTGGCGGCGAGCCGCAGCATTTCCTCCGAGTCCCTCAGCAGCACCCGAAGATCGTCGACGATCTTCTGTCCGCCGAGTGCAAGTTGTTGTGTGGTGTCAGTCATCGTTCACTCCTCGTCTGATTCGCCGTCCGTGCGTTGCCGCGGAATGGGTGCGTCGACGGTGCAACAGTTCGGGCTTCGGGCGCACGATGCGGCCTGCCGGTTTGCGCTGGCCGGCGGCGCTGCGACGTAGCCGTCAAACCTCGCACGACTCGATCAAACGGTCAATGGCGCAATGCATGTGCCCGGTATATTTACCGCTCCAGCGCGCTGATAAAGCCAATTTCGCGCATTTTCGACCGATTGCGCGCACGGCTATTTCAGCGGCTGCCAGTTCGATTGCCGGAATCAGTGTCGAAGTGGTTAAATCGTCTTTTATGAGATAGCGGCTGTACGGTCTATCGCATTCAAGGCCTGCGCGCCGCAAACACGAACTCCATTTGCACAGGACTTCCCTTTTTATGGCGTCAATCGATCTGGACTCGCCCACCGTGTCCGCCGGTGGCAATGCTTCGCCACAAGCGAAGCAGCGCGTCGCGGACGCCGTCGCGGGACTGAAATCGTACGGGCTGCTGTACGGCTCGTCGCCGGTAATGCTCGATCTGTACGAACAGATCGAACGCGTCGCCGATACCGACGCGACCGCGCTGATCATCGGCGAATCGGGCACCGGCAAGGAGCTGATCGCCCGCACCATCCACGAGCGCAGCGGCCGCAAGGACGGCGCGTTCGTCGCCGTGAACTGCGGCGCGATTCCCGATGAGCTGATCGAAGCCGAACTGTTCGGCCACGAAAAAGGCAGCTTCACCGGCGCGGTCCAGGGCCGCGTCGGCTACTTCGAACATGCGAACGGCGGCACGCTGTTTCTGGACGAAATCACCGAAATGGCGCCGGTGCGCCAGGTCAAGCTGCTGCGCGCGCTCGAAACCGGCACGTTCTATCGCGTCGGCGGCAACGAGTTGATCAGCGGCAACGTACGCGTGATCGCCGCGACCAATCGCGACCCCGCGGTAGCCGTCAAGGAAAACGGCTTGCGCGAGGATCTGATGTACCGGCTCGCGGTGTTTCCGCTGCGCGCGCCGCCGCTGCGCGAGCGCGAAAACGATCGCGAACTGCTCGCGCAACACTTCCTCGCGCAATTGAATCAGCAGGAAGGCACCAACAAGAGCTTCAGCAAACGCTCGATCGAAACGCTGCGTTCATGGTCGTGGCCGGGCAACGTGCGCGAGTTGAAGAACGCCGTATATCGCGCGTTCATTCTCGCGGAAAAGACGGTTGAATTGCCGCATCCGCATCTTGCGTCGCGAGTCAAGAAAGCGGTCACGCAAGGCGACGCGATGAGCGTGTGGATCGGCACGCCGCTCGCCGACGCGCAGAAGCAGATCATTCTCGGCACCCTCAAGTACTGCGGCGGCGACAAGCGACGCGCTGCCAAAGCGCTCGGCGTGAGCCTCAAAACGCTGTACAACCGGCTGAGCGCATACGGCGACGAAAGCGGGGAAGACGAAGCCGAGCAATAGGCACTGCAACGCGGGCCGTTCGCCGATCGCGCCGGCCCGCAGCGCAGCTCGCCGTGATCGTTTCGCCGCACGTTTCTCAGCACCGAATTCACCTCCCCCTGGGAATAACTCCGACGGCAAATTTGCCCTCATTTCTCAAAATACTTTGCACAACTAGGTAAATCTTCTCCCCCATGCAACAGAAAACATCGCAGCGCACGATGTTTTGCAATTTCTTGCATTTTTTCGCTGCCAATTACAAAACGCATCCTGCACAATGCGGCAGCGTATTAAACGACGTGCCCTTCGCTTACACGCGCAACACGTGATCGAAGGCACCTGTACGGCAGGGACGGGAGAAATGCAAAAGAAAATGGTGTGGGCTGGCAACGCGAAGTCCGTTGCCGCAGGCAAACGCCCTCACGCAACGGCGCTGATCGCGGTGGCGCTGGTGGTTTCGTCGGCGTTGAGCGGCTGTAGTTCGTTGTACTCGGAAGGCGCAGTCGCGGGCGCCGGTGTCGCGGGTGCCGCGGTCGCCGGCAAGGTCACCAGCAATGCGGCGGTCGCGACCGGCATCGGTCTTGGCGCGGTCGCCGCCGCCCGCGCCGGCGTGCAGTACTCGGAGCGCGTAGTCCACACGAATACGCAGAACAGCATCGCGCAGGCGGCCGGTCCGCTCGAAGTCGGCGCTGTCGCCCCTTGGAGCATCACCCACTCCTTCCCGATCGAAGACGACGAGCACGGCCGCGTGACCGTCAGCCGTCTGATCAGCACCGGCGCGCTCGACTGCAAGGAAATCGTCTTTTCTGTCGATCAGAACCCAACGCGCGACAAACCCGCGAGCAGCGCGTTTTATATCGCATCGGTCTGCCGCGATGGTCAGAACTGGCGTTGGGCATCGGCCGAGCCCGCCACCGAGCGCTGGGGTGCGCTGCAATGACGGCGTGCTCGCTTAGCGTTCCGATGCGTGGTCGGCTGCGTCTGTTCGCGGCCGGCGCGCTATGCGTCGGCGCGGGTCTGCTCACGAGCGGCTGCTCGTCGATCGGCGCGGCAAGCGGCGCGGCGGCGGGTGTCGCGTCGGGTATCGTGACCAGCAATCCGGCCGTCGCGCTCGGCGTCGGCATCGCCGTGCAGGCCGCCACCGACGAAGCCGTCGCGCGCTACATGCGCAGCATGCACAAGGACCAGCAGGATCTGATGGCGGCGCTCGTCGGCACGATGCCGGTCGGCGAAACGAAACCGTGGTCGGTCAAGCATACGTTGCCGATCGAGAACGGCCACGGCCAGGTGCGCGTGACCCGCGCGTTCGGCTCGGCGCTGGCACTGTGCAAGGAATTCGTGTTCTCGGTGCAAGACGGCGACGGACCGAACGCACCCGAGATGTGGTTCACCGCGAGCGCGTGTCAGCAGGACAAGGGCTGGAAATGGGCGACGGCCGAACCAGCGGTCGCACGCTGGGGTAATCTGCAATAAAAAAAAGCGGCGAGGTTTTCCTCGCCGCTTTTTTGTCTGAACCGCAATCTCTCGCGCGCAAAGGCCGGCTTAAGACTCGACGTCTTCCAGACTGAAGATTTCGGTCTGGTCGTTATACGAAAAGATCTCGCCGTAACGGCCCCAGTTGATGACCGCGTCGAGCGTCTCTTCCGCCGCGCTGTCCGACAGGAAGTCCTCGAGCTCCTGCTCGAAACGCACGCGCGGCGCGCGATGTCCGGGCCGCTCGTTCAACACCTTCTTGATCCGCGCCGCGAGCGGCACGTGCCGCAGCAGATGCTCGGCGAACATCATCTTCCGTTCCTGCGTGCCGAACTCGGAGAACACGCGCGCCGGCGGCGTCAGGAAAATGTCGCCCTCGCGCACGTCGGCGAAACCGAGGTGCTGCAGCACTTCGGCGATCGGGAACAGATCGTCGACCTCCAGATGCAGCGAGCGCGCGATTTCCGGCATGTCCGCGCGGCCGTGATACGGCGCGGCGGCGAGCGTTTCGATCAGACCGGCCATCAGGTTGGTCGACACGTGCGGCAGCCAGCTACCGAGCTCCAGCCCCTTCCTGGTCTTTTCGTCGGTCTGACGCGCGGTCATCTTCGCGTAGATCTCGTCGACGAGGCGGCGGAATGCCGGGTCCAGACGGTTGCGCGGATGCTTGAACGGCACCTTGATCTCGGCGATCACGCGGCCCGGGTTCGACGACAGCACCAGAATGCGGTCGCACATGAACACCGCTTCCTCGATGTTGTGCGTCACGATCAGCACCGCCTTGATCGGCATGCGCCCCTGCGTCCAGAGATCGAGCAGGTCGGTACGCAGCGTTTCGGCGGTCAGCACGTCGAGCGCGGAGAACGGCTCGTCCATCAGCAGCAGCGTCGGATCGACGACGAGCGCGCGCGCAAAGCCGACGCGCTGGCGCATGCCGCCCGACAGCTCGCGCGGATACGCGTTTTCGAAGCCGTCGAGGCCGATCAGGTCGATCGCGGCGAGCGCGCGCGTGCGCCGCTCCGACGCACCGACGCCTTGCGCCTCGAGACCCGCTTCCACGTTCTGCAGCACGGTCAGCCACGGAAACAGCGCGAAGGTCTGGAACACCATCGCGACACCCTTGGCAGGGCCTGCGAGTGGCTTGCCCATGTACGTGACTTCGCCGTCGGTCGGCTCGATCAGACCGGCGATGATGCGCAACAGCGTTGACTTGCCCGAGCCCGAACGGCCAAGCAGACCGACGATCTCGCCCTCGCGCAGCGACAGATTCGCGTCGTCGAGGACGAGCAGTTCGCCCTGCGTCTTGTTGAAGCCGCGGCACACGTCCTTCACGCGCAGGATTTCCTCGCCGAGGCGCGGGGGCTTCGGCGGCGTCTGGATCGACGCGGCGGTCATAGCAGCTTTAGGATTTTGCATCGCGTTAAGCCTTCATATCTCAATCTAGACGGAGCTTGCCTTCGGCGTAGGCGTACATCGGACGCCACAGCAGACGGTTGAACAGGGTCACGAACAGGGACATCACGGCGATGCCCACGATGATCTTCGGATAGTCGCCCGCCGCGGTAGTCTGCGCGATATAGGCACCGAGGCCATGCGCGGCGACCTTGGTATCGCCCCACTGCACGAACTCGGCAACGATGCTCGCGTTCCACGCGCCGCCCGACGCGGTGATCGCACCGGTCACGTAGTACGGAAAAATGCCCGGCAGCATCGCCTGACGCCACCACTGCCAGCCGCGAATGTGGAAATTCTTGGCCGCCTCGCGGTAGTCGTTCGGATACGAGCTTGCACCTGCAATCACGTTGAACAGGATATACCACTGCGTGCCGAGCACGATCAGCGGCGACAGCCAGATGTCCGGATTCAGGTGAAAGCGCACGATGACGATCACGAACACCGGGAACAGCAAATTCGCCGGGAACGCGGCGAGGAACTGCGCGAGCGGCTGGACCTTTTCCGCGAGCGCCGGTCGCAGGCCGATCAGCACACCGATCGGCACCCAGATCACGGAAGCGATCGCGATCAGCACGACCACGCGCAGCAGCGTGATGAGGCCGAGCACGAACACATGGCCGATCTCGTCGAGCGTCACGCCCGTGCGCACATACAGGAACACGCGGTACACCACGTACACCGTGCCGAGCAGCACGATCGCCGCCCAGATCATGTCGCCGAGCCTGGCGTTCTTCTCGCGCTGCGGAATGTGGAAGCGCGGCGCGCTGAACGCCGGCAACTGGAAGCGCACGCGAGCAGCGCGCGCGAACATCCAGCCGAGCGGCACGAGCAGCCGGTGAATCAGCCGCGTGCGGCGGATCAGGTCGAGCAGCCACGATTCAGGCGCGTCGCCCGAGCTCGTGGTCTCCATGCGGAACTTGTCGGCCCATGCGACCAGCGGACGGAACAGCAACTGGTCGTAGGCCAGAATCACGACCGTCATCGCGAGGATCACCCAGCCGATCGCATGCAGATTCTTGTCGCTGATCGCCTGCGCAAGATAGGCACCGATGCCCGGCAGCGTAATCGTGTGATTGCCGACCGTAATCGCTTCGGAAGCCACGACGAAGAACCAGCCGCCCGACATCGACATCATCATGTTCCAGATCAGGCCCGGCATCGAGAACGGCACCTCGAGCTTCCAGAAGCGCTGCCACGACGTCAGATGGAAGCCACGCGACACTTCATCCAGATCGCGCGGCACCGTGCGCAGCGACTGATAGAAGCTGAACGTCATGTTCCAGGCCTGGCTCGTGAAAATCGCGAAGATCGCGGCGAGCTCGGCGCCGAGCACACGGCCCGGGAACAGCGCGAGGAAGAACGTGACCGTAAACGAGATATAGCCGAGCACCGGCACCGATTGCAGGATGTCCAGAATCGGCACCAGTACGAGACCAGCGCGGCGGCTCTTGGCGGCGAGCGTGCCGTACAGGAGCGTGAAGATCAGCGACGCGACCATCGCCGCGAGCATGCGCAACGTGGTGCGCATCGCGTACTCGGGCAGGTTGGCCGGATCGAGCGAGATCGCCTGCGTGTTGAGCGTCGACATCGGCGCGAGCGTCTCGTGAAAGCCGATCGATGCCATCGCGAGCAGACAGATGATCAGCGGGAACGCGACGAAGTCCCAACGGTTGGGCAATACGCGCCATGCCGATGCATTGGCGGTGCGCTTCAGGTCGAAGCTGAAATCCATCAGATGCCCTCCCCCTTGAAACAGGCATTCGAACGCTCGAAGGAGGCCGCGGCTACCGCGCGGCGGTCTATGGGTCGGTCCGGAAAGCGGAAATCAGGCATGGCAAGACGCGCGTGCGTGGTAAATCGTTAGCGTTGGAGACACGTGGGCCGGCCATCACGCCGAACTCCTGTCGCCGCGGGCGCCGCCCGAGGGCTGGCGGGCTTTCCTCGTTTTGGACGGCACGACACTACACCATCCTATGTTTCAGGCACAACCTTTCGCCGCAAATTGCGATACGGCCTCGCGAGGCCGTGGCGTAAGTCTTCAGCAAGCGTCGGCACGCGTCGCCGCGCCGCACTGTACCCTGCTGCCGCGTACTTCAGCCTGACACGTGGCGAGGCCGTTTCGCGGCGTGGCGCGCAGGCCACATCGGCGCGTCGCCCCGGCCATCGTCGCTCGATCGCTTCATTGGCCCGCACAGCTATCAAGAAAGCGGCGCGGCTGCCGTTAAGAACCTGATCGGCTCGGCATATGCAGGCGGCATCCCAGCAATAACGGTGGCATCGTGCCCCGCGACGGTTAAAATCGGGAAACGACGTACCTGTTTATCAGCGGATCATCCCGGGCATGGCGACGGCGCAGCGCACGTTGCTCGCGACGGGACGAAACCGCAGCTGATGCAGATAACGACACAGCGTTGAGAGCGCGCTGCCCACGAACGAGCAAGTTGCATGTCACAGCCAGACGGATCAGAGGGTCGATGAACAGGACAACCTTGCGCCAAGTAGCCGGCCCGGTCAGCTTCGTGCTGATCGTACTCGTCTGCTGGTTCGTGGCTGGCATGGTCGCGGACCGGATGGTACAGCAAGAGCTGGACGCGGCGTTGCACACGCAGCGGCAAATGTCCACGTCGATCGTCGACAACATGGCTGAAGTGATTGCCAGCGACCTCGCGATGTCCCGCGCCATCCCCGCAACCATGGCCGAAATGGACGTGGTCCAGCGTGCCCTCGTGCAATCGCAGAATTATGCCGTGAACAGCGAGGCGGCGGAACCCGCCTTGCGAGCCACCTTGCTCAAGGATCCGAAGATGGCTGGGGTCAGCAGGTTCCTGCACGAAGCGCAGGGCTTCTCCGGGCTCGATCAGGTCTGGATCGTCAACGCGAACGGCATTTGCGTCGCGTCGAGCGGCACGATGTCGAACCCCGAGGGTGCGCAGCAATCGTTCGTCGGCGTGGACATGCGCGCGCGCGGCTATCTGACCAACGCGCTGCTCGGCGCATTCTCCGAAGCCTACGGCGTGGGTCGCGCGAGCGGCGAGCCGGGCATCTTCATCGCCGCGCCGGTGTACGCGGACGGGCTGCTGGTCGGCGCGGTGGTCGCGAAGGTCGGCATCGCGCGGTTGCGCCACTGGGTCGCGCACGCGGGCACCTTCGTGTCCGACGACAACGGCGTCATCATCATGGCGCACAACAGCGCGCTCGAAGGCCACGCGTTGCCGAACTCGCGCGTCACACTGATGAGCCCCGCCGAGCGGCGCATCATCTACCGCCGGGAGACGTTCCCCGACATGCTGATCCGCGAAGACACGCAAGTGCGTGAGCAGGCGCCGTGGGTGCCGGCGTCGGTCGCCGCGCAGATGTTCGGCATGATCGAACGGCCGGCCCCGGCGCTCTATCAGAACCGCGGCGGCCTGAACTCGGGGCTCTCCGCGCACCTGGTCGATCCGCTCGCCGCGTGGCCGGAGCTGCTGCGCAACCACAAGCGCGACCACCTGCTGGTGTTCCTGACGCTGGCCGGCACCGTCGCGCTCGCGTGGGTGATCACCGTGTCCTACGTGCGCGAGCGGCGCCACCATCGCGCGACACGCGATCTCGCCGAGCAGTTGCAGTCGGCCAATACGCTGCTGTCGGCGGAGGCGCGGCACGATGCGTTGACCGGCGCGCTGTCGCGGCGCTATTTCCTCGACCTGCTACGCCACGAGATCGATCGCGCGCACGCGGGGCGCGAGCCGCTGTGCATGGCGATCGCCGATCTCGACCACTTCAAGCAGATCAACGACCGCTTCGGTCACGCCGCCGGCGACCGCGCGCTCGAACATTTCGTCGATACGTGTCGCGCCGAGCTGCGTGGCTCCGACGCGGTCGGCCGGCTCGGCGGCGAAGAGTTCGGCCTGCTGCTGCCGGCCACCGATCTGACGGGCGGGCGCGAGGTCGTCGAGCGTCTGCGGCTGCGGTTGAAAGCGGTGCCCTCGCCGAAGCTGCCGGCCTCGGCGGGGCTGAGCGTGAGCATCGGCATCACCGAACTGTCGCCCGACGATCTGCCCGAGCGTCTCATGAGCCGCGCCGATACCGCGCTGTACGCGGCGAAGACCGGCGGGCGCGACCGCACCGAAGCACTGCCGCCCGACGATACGGCGCCGCCTACGCGCACGGCGGTGAATGCCTGGTGAATGCCTGACGCTCGCCGAAAGATTCAACGCGCGACGGTATCGCCCTCTCCGCTCAGCCGACCCACGCCGACACCCTGCCCCGCGCTGAAAACGACGCCGAGCCTCCCGCAACGAAGCAGGTATCATCAATCCTGATATCGGATCGTCACTACCGCACTAACGGGAGATTCGCATGAAGGGAAATCTGGTGATCGTCTGTCGCGATCACGACGCTGATGCATTCGACCATCTGCTCGCCGAATACGGCGCGTTCCAGACGCGTCTGTCGTCGACCGCGTGGTATCTGAAACTGGAGGTCGCGCCGGAACTGATTCAGGAGGAAATACTCGCGCGCCTCGGCAAATATACGACGCACTATATTTTCGAGGCGGAATCGGTGACGTGGAATACCGTCGATAGCGAAACGGCGAACGCGTTGAATACGCTGTTTTCGGACTGAGCTCTCGCCGCTCGCGATGCCGATGCCTCGCGCGCATCGCGACTCCAACACCCCTGCTTCTACCAGGCGTTTTCCGAGGCGGTCGCGACCCGCGGCAGCACGTCGAACGGAAAACTCATCAACACCCGCAAACCGCGGCCGCCATGATTGCCGATTTCCCATTCACCGCCCGCGCGCCGCACGAGCCGCTCGACGATCGCAAGGCCTAGCCCGCTATGGCCGTTGCCGCCGCGCGCCGGATCGAGCCGCACGAACGGCCGGCTCGCGCTGATCAGATCCTGCGCGGCGATGCCCGTGCCGTTGTCGCTAATGGATAGCGTAAAGCACTGCGGTGTACGCGCGGTCGCGACGACCACCGGCGGCGCGCCATACGCATGCGCGTTGTCGATCAGATTCGACAGAATCCGGTCGAGCGTGGCCGCCGGCAGCAAAAATGACGGCCCGGCGTTCAGTTCCGTGCGCACGGTCGGCGCATTGGTGGCCACCGCCCGATAGCTGCGCACGACACGCTCGCACTGCGCATCCACTTCCACGGGTTCGCTGCGGTCCGCGCCGTCGTGCGCGAACAGCAGGAACTGCTCGACGATATGCGTCATCGAATCGACGTCGCGCACGACGCCGTCGCGCGTCTTCGCGTCGTCCATCATTTCGGCGCGCAGCCGCAGACGCGCGAGCGGCGTCTTCAGGTCATGCGCGACACCGGCAAGCATCACCGCGCGATCGTTCTCGGTGCGCGCGACTTCCTGCACCATCTGATTGAAGCCATTGGTGAGTTGCCGCAACTCGCGCGGCCCGCGCTCGGGCACCGGCGGCACCGGCAGCCCGCGACCGAAGCGCGCCACCGCCTGCGCGAGCAAGCGCAGCGGCCGCTGCAGCGCCCAGGCGGCGAACAGCGCCGCCATCACCGCAAACGAGAAAATGATGACGAGCCACAAGACCGTGCGGTCGAGCGAGCGCGGCATGCGCAGCGGCTGCACCGGCACGACGATCCAGTTCTGATCGGTCGCGGCGCGCACCCATAGCATGGGCGGAGCGCCGGGCGGACCGACGCGCACCTGGGTGTCGGCCGGCATGCGGTCGCGCACGTCCTCGACGAAATGCGCGAGCGGCGGCGGCATGTTAGCGCTGGCCGCCGGCACGTCCGGGCTCGCCGGGTCGACCAGCTTCACACGCGACGGCAGCGGTTGATCCGGTGTGCGGGCGACGTGCTGACGCACCGCGTCGACGAGGAAGGTCGCTTCCTCGACCGCGTAGCGCGTTTGCAGTTGCGAACGTTCGAGCCGCATCAGCGCATACCACGCGAAATGCGACAGCAACAGCACCGCGACGACGAGCAGCGCGAGCCGCCCGAACAGCGAATCAATGGGCCGACGCATGCTGCTCGCCGTCCGGCACGAACACGTAACCACGGCCGCGCACGGTCTGGATGAAGCGCGGCGTGGATGGATCGGTTTCGAGAATGCGACGCAGGCGCCACACCTGCACGTCGATGCCGCGGTCGGTGCCGTCGTACTCGGGACCGTGCAGCAGTTCCAGCAGGCGCTCGCGCGTAAGCGTGCGCATGGGGTGATTGACGAAAATCTTCAGCAGCGCGAACTCGCTGCCCGACAGCGCGAGCGGCTTGTCTTCGAGATGCAGCGTACGCGACTGGAAATCCAGCGTGAAGCGGCCGAAGCTGAACGGCTCGCGCTGCTCGGGCGCGGCCGCCGACGGCAGCGTGCGGCGCCGCCGCAGCACCGCCTGCACGCGCGCGAGTAGCTCGCGCGGATTGAACGGTTTGCCGAGGTAATCGTCCGCGCCGAGTTCGAGCCCGACGATACGATCGACGTCGTCCGCACGCGCGGTCAGCATGATGACGGGGATATCGTCGCCCGACGCGCGCAGCTTGCGCAGCGCGGTGAGGCCGTCCACGCCGGGCATCATCAGGTCCAGCACGATGAGGTCGGGGCGCTCGCGCTCGAGGCGCCGTTCGAGCGAGCCCGCGTCGTGCAGCACCGAAACTTCGATACCCTGACGGGCGAGATAGTCGCGCAACAGATCGCGCAGTTCGACGTCGTCGTCGACGACCAGAATTTGAGTAGCCATGGAATGAAGTTTAACGCGCAGCCAAAAGGGATTTCGTTTTCCAAACGGTCTGAAGGGTTACCGGGTGTTACGGTGAAAGCCACACGTAATTGCTGGTAATAGCGGCGTCCGGGCGCGTAACACAGCGGCGCACCCGGTTCTCTACGCTGTGCCTTACCGAGTGCAGGCAGTCCAAAGACCGGTTGCTTCGTCGGCTATTCCATTACAAGGAGCCTCATATGTCCACCAAAAAGATGTCGCGCGTTCTCGCCGTTGCTGCCACCGCTCTCGCCATCGGCGCAGGCGCCGCTTACGCCGCCCAACCCGCTGAGCAGGCGCACGGCGGGCCCGGCGGCTGGCATGGCCATTTCATGAAGGAACTGACCCAACTCCACGACCAGCTGAAGCTGAACGCGGATCAGGAAAAGCTGTGGCAAAACGCGCTCGATACGATGAAGCAGAACCACGAAGCGATGCGCGCCAACCACGAGCAGGTTCAAGACCAGTTCAAGGCCGCACAGCAACAGCCGATCCTGGATCTGAACGCGATGGCCGCGACGCATCAGCAGATCGAGCAGAAGGACGCGCAACTGCGTCAGCAAACCACCGACGCGTGGCTGAAGTTCTATAACGGCCTGAACGACCAGCAGAAGACCACCGTCAGCACGGCGCTGAAGCAGCGCTTCGCGCGGATGGAGCAGCGTCACGAGAAGATGCGCGAGCGCTGGGAGCATCACAAGGGCGCAGCGTCGGCGCCGGCCGCCAATCAATAAGCGGCGCGTTGCATCCGAGAGGCGGGCCAGGGAGGGCGCCTCGCTAATAGAAAAACGCCACGGAAGAGGTTTTCCGTGGCGTTGCTGTTTGGCGCTGCTCGCTGCCCGATCGGCGGCCCGCGCGAATCAACTGCTTGAATCAGCTGTTCAACTGACCCAGATCGAACAGCAGCACTTCCGCGTCGTTGCCCTTTTCCAGCGTCACCGTGTCGACGTCGCTGAGCTTCGCGGCATCGCCCGACTCGAGCACCGTGCCGTTCACGCTCAGCGTGCCGCGCGCGACGTGCAGGTAGGCGAGGCGCCCCGCCGGCAGCGCGAACGTCGCGTGTTCGGCGCCGTCGAACAGTCCCGCGTAGATCGACGCGTCCGCATGGATCGTCACGGAGCCGTCGCGGCCGTCGGGCGACGCGATCACGCGCAGGCGGCCGCGCTTGCTGTCGGCGTCGAAGCGCTTTTCCTCGTAGCCGGGCTGGTCGCCCGCGCGGCGCGGGATGATCCAGATCTGCAGCAAGTGCGCGAGTTCGTCGCGCGACGCGTTGAACTCGCTATGCTGCACGCCGGTGCCCGCGCTCATGCGCTGCACGTCGCCGGGACGGATCGTCGAGCCATTGCCCATGCTGTCGCGATGCGCAAGCGCGCCTTCGAGCACATACGTGACGATCTCCATGTCGCGATGCCCGTGCGCGCCGAAACCCTGACCGCCGGCGATGCGGTCTTCGTTGATCACGCGCAGCGGCCCGAAGTGCACGTGCTCGGGGTCGCGGTAATCGGCAAACGAGAAGCTGTGATACGAGTCGAGCCAGCCGTGGTTGGCGTGACCGCGTTCTGCGGAGCGGCGAATCTCGATCATGGAAAGTCTCCCGGTAAGTAGTCAATCAGAGCGATGTTGGGAATGTAGGGGTTGCGCCCCCCCATAACAATCGTGCGCGACCGCACCGCAGCGTTCCATCGCTGCATGCAATCGCGCGGGCGGCGCGACCGGCGAGCCTATCGCGCGGAAAGCCCGGCGCCCGGATGCCCGGCGCCCGGATGCCCGGCGCCCGCAAAACCGCGCCGGCGTCGCGCACGCACAACGCGTTGCACGGCGTCTTGCCGCTCGATGCCGCGCTGCGCTGGCAGCTTGCCGCTCTTCGGGTAAAATACCGCGCTTTTCAAGCCGCGTGGACGTCTCGCGGGACGTGCAGGCCGCGCCGACAAGCCTCGGCGGGCGGGCCGCAACCGGTGCGCGACGGGCTTCGACTCGGCACCACACCGCGCGAGCCGCGCCCGATAAGCACCGAACGCGCCGGACCGGCGCGCCACGTCGGACGAAACACCCGCGCAAGGACGACCAGAGCGCGGCGACAATCCCTGCGGCACGGCAATTTTGACCGCCTAGAATAGCGACCGTCGGCCCTCGGCCGGTGCTCGTCGAGTCGTGTCGTTACGACGATCAGTTTGATTCAGGAGAAACATGAAGAAGCTCGCACTGTGCGTGGCTCTGGCAGTCATGGCCACCGGCGCGATGGCGAAAGAATGGAAAACGGTGCGCATCGGGGTCGATGCCAGTTATCCGCCATTCGAATCGAAGTCGCCTAATGGCGACATCGTCGGTTTCGATGCCGATCTGACCCGCGCGCTGTGCGCGAAGATGAACGTGAAGTGCGTGTGGGTCGCGCAGGATCTCGATGGCATCATCCCGGCGCTGAAAGCTCGCAAGTTCGACGCGATCATTTCCTCGCTAAGCGTGACCGACAAGCGCCGCGAGCAGATCGACTTCTCCGACAAGATGTTCGACGCGCCCGCCCGCATGCTTGCGAAAACCGGTTCGCCTCTTCTGCCCACCCCTGAATCGCTGAAAGGCAAGCACGTCGGCGTCGAGCAGGGTTCGACGCAGGAACAGTACGCGAAGGCCTGGTGGGAGCCGAAGGGCGTGCTCGTCGTGTCGTACCAGAATCAGGACCAGGTGTACGCGGATCTTGCGTCGGGCCGCCTCGACGCCGCGCTGCAGGACGAAGTGCAGGCCGACGCCGGCTTTCTGAAGACGCCGCGCGGCAAAGGGTTCGCCTGGGCCGGTCCGGAAGTGAAGGATCCGCAGACGATCGGCGAAGGCACCGCGATCGGTCTGCGCAAGGGCGATGCCGAGCTGAAGGCGAAGTTCAATCGGGCGCTCGCCGAGGTTCATCAGGACGGCACATTCGAGAAGCTCCAAAAGCAGTACTTCGATTTCGACATTTATCCTGGCCGTTGAGCGAAACAGGCAGGATACTGCGCAGTAAGCCGGCTCGTGCCGGTGGCAGTGAAAGCGGCAAAGAAGGTGGCGACACCAGGCAGTAGATTCAAAACAATCCGAGACGAAAGTCCCAAAAGCGCGCTGCAGGAGCACCAACGTTCCTGCAGCATGATTTGCACAGCGGCACGCTGTGCGCCGCGGATCACGGCGAGCCAGGCGCTCGTCCCGGACGCGGCGCTACGCGGGCCGCGTCTTTCGCGGTGCGCGAGAAGCGCATCGTCGAGGACTACCTATGTTCCTTCAAGGCTACGGCCCGCTGCTTCTCAGCGGCACCTGGCAAACCGTCAAGCTGGCGGTGTTCTCGCTCGCGCTCGCGTTCGTGCTCGGCCTGCTCGGCGCGGCGGCGAAATTGTCGAAGAACCGTCTGTCGAACGGCATCGGCACCGTGTATACGACGCTCGTGCGCGGCGTGCCCGATCTCGTGCTGATGCTGCTGCTGTTCTATAGCATCCAGATCTGGCTGAACAACCTGACCGACGCGCTCGGCTGGGAGCAGATCGACATCGACCCGTTCGTGGCCGGCGTCGCGGTGCTCGGCTTCATCTACGGCGCGTACTTCACCGAGACGTTCCGCGGCGCGTTTATCGCGGTGCCGCGCGGCCAGCTCGAAGCGGGCGCCGCCTACGGCATGACGAGCTGGCAGGTGTTCTCGCGCGTGATGTTCCCGCAAATGATGCGCTTCGCGCTTCCGGGCATCGGCAATAACTGGCAGGTGATGGTCAAGGCGACCGCGCTCGTGTCGATCATCGGTCTCGCCGACGTCGTCAAGGCCTCGCAGGACGCCGGCAAGGGTACCTTGCGGTTCTTCTTCTTTACCCTGCTCGCGGGGGCGATCTATCTCGTCATCACCACAGTGTCGAACTTCGTGCTGATGTACCTCGAAAAGCGTTACTCGACCGGCGTGCGAAAGGCGGATCTATGATCGAGATCATTCAGCAATACTGGCGCAACTATCTGTTCACCGACGGCTATCGCTTCACCGGCGTCGCGATCACGTTGTGGCTGCTGGTCGTGTCGATCGGCCTCGGCTTCTGCCTGTCGGTGCCGCTCGCGGTCGCGCGCGTGTCGAAGAAGAAATGGCTCGCGGGCCTCGTGTGGCTCTATACGTATATCTTCCGCGGCACGCCGCTCTACGTGCAGTTGCTGCTGTGCTACACGGGTCTCTACAGCCTCGAGATCATCCGCAACAACGAGCTGACCAACGCGTTCTTTCGCGACGGCATGCACTGCACGCTGCTCGCGTTCACGCTGAATACCTGCGCGTACACGACCGAAATCTTCGCGGGCGCGATCAAGGCGACGCCCTACGGCGAGATCGAAGCGGCGCGCGCGTACGGCATGTCGTCGTTCACGCTGTACCGGCGCGTGATTCTGCCGTCGGCGCTGCGCCGCGCACTGCCCTACTACAGCAACGAAGTGATCCTGATGCTGCACGCGACCACCGTCGCGTTCACGGCCACGGTGCCGGATATCCTGAAGATCGCGCGCGACGTCAACTCCGCGACGTATCAGTCGTTCAACGCGTTCGGCATCGCCGCGCTGCTGTATCTGTGTATTTCTTTCGCGCTCGTGTGGCTGTTCCGCCGCGCCGAGCGTCGCTGGCTCGCTTACCTGCGGCCGCAAGGCAAGTAACTGCGCGTCCCTGGACAAGCAAGCTCGTTAAGGATCCTGATGAACTCCAAGAAGCAGAAGCTCTTCGTCGACGAGCTTCACAAAAAGTACGGCGACAACGAAGTCCTCAAGGGCGTGTCGCTGAAAGCCAATGCCGGCGACGTAATCAGCGTGATCGGTTCGTCCGGTTCGGGCAAGAGCACGATGCTCCGCTGCATCAACTTTCTCGAACAGCCGAACGCGGGGCGAATTTTCGTCGACGGCGAGGAAGTGCGCACGCAGACCGCCAAGGACGGCGCGTTGCGCGTGTCGGACCCGAAGCAGTTGCAGCGTGTGCGCACCAGGCTTTCGATGGTGTTCCAGCACTTCAACCTGTGGTCGCACATGAACGTGCTCGAGAACATCATCGAGGCGCCGGTGCATGTGCTCGGTCTGAAGCGCAGGGAAGCCGAGGACCGCGCGCGCGAATATCTGGAGAAGGTCGGTCTCGCGCCGCGTCTCGAGAAACAGTATCCGTCGCATCTGTCGGGCGGCCAGCAGCAGCGTGTCGCGATCGCGCGGGCGCTGGCGATGCACCCCGATGTGATGCTGTTCGACGAACCGACCTCCGCGCTCGACCCCGAACTCGTCGGCGAGGTGCTGAAGGTAATGCAGAAGCTCGCCGAGGAGGGCCGCACGATGATCGTCGTCACGCACGAAATGGGCTTCGCGCGCAACGTGTCGAACCACGTGATGTTTCTGCACCAGGGCCGCGTCGAGGAAGAAGGCCATCCCGACGAGGTGTTCAGGAACACGAAGAGCGAACGTCTGAAGCAATTCCTGTCGGGCAGTCTCAAGTAATAAAATTACCCGCGAGTTATGATGCGAACGGCATCGAAAATGTAGTCAATGTAGTTTTACAAGGCGCTTACGAGCGCCTTTTTCGTTTCTGCCATGTCCTTGCGCCCGGCCATTCGAACGACGAAAAAGCGCCGAAAATCCCAAAAAACGGGCCATCCAGGCCGAGTTTTCGCCCTAACCTGCCACTTTGGACTCGTCAATAGTGGCAATCCTTAATACGACCCCTTCCAGGCCGCGATTCCCTTGCCGGACAAGGCTTTGCGCCTTTTCCGGAGGAACTCCTTCGGGTCCCAGCCCACATTCGTATTGCAATTTGGCGACACCCCCTGTGGGCGGTACTAATTTCTTCTCCCAGTTAAAGTTATTTTTGATAAATTGGTAACCAAAGTAGCAAAACAAAGTTGATTAAAAGTAGTTTCACTTCAAAACGCAGAGGAGAACCGGTCGGCGTGGGATCGGCATGATGCAAAGATAGCTCGACGCTACATGTCATGACAGGAGAATCCCTATCCACCCGCCACTCTCCCTGGTACCGCTTTCTGTTCGGTGCTTATCGCGTCCGAACACCACTCGCAGTACTGGGTTTCTTTTTTGACAGGGTATGGAGGAGAAGATGAAGAAAGCTTTGCTCGTCGCTGCGCTGATGTCGGCCGGCGTTGTTGCACACGCTCAGAGTAGCGTCACGCTGTATGGCCGTTTGGATGCAGGTCTCGAGTACATGTCCGGCGTCCCGACCGGCGCTAACGCCAACGGCGCGGCCAACACCAGCTCGAACCGCTTCAAGGCGGAAAGCGGCGACTGGGGCACCAGCCTGTGGGGCATGAAGGGTGTCGAGGACATCGGCGCCGGCAACAAGATCCTGTTCCAGTTGGAAGGCTCGTTCAACACGATGACGGGCGCAGGTCCTGGCGGCGGCGGTCTCTTCAATCGCTGGGCAACGGTCGGTATTTCGAACAACCAGTACGGTACGTTCACGATGGGCCGCATGCTGTTCATCTCGAACGGCGTGTGGGACTTCGACCCGTTCGGTCAGTCGAACTGGTCGTCGGCATCGCTGGTGCGTGGCCGCAACTGGCCGCAGTCGAGCAACAACTTCGCGTACCAGTCGCCGAAGATCGCAGGCTTTGACTTCTACGGTCAGTACGCGCTGTCGAACGCGACGAGTTGGAACGGTAACGGCTCGACGCCGCAAGGTCGCGAAGCTGGAGCGCAGGTCACCTACACCAGCTCGCTGTTCCAGATCCGCGGTCTGTACGACGAAATCCGCAACCCGGCGAACGGCCAGTTGTGGGGCGGTCCGGTCGCCAACAACGGCATCAATACGGGTAACACGGCCAACGGCGTATTCGCGGCATCGCGCGAGTACTCCGCTCTGCTGAACGTGTTCCTCGGCCAGTTCAAGATTCAGGCTGCTTACCAGGCAGTCCGTTCGGCAGGTGCGACGTCCGTTGCATATGGTCAGCCGACCACTCTGAATCACGAATGGGGCGGTGTGACGTGGCAGGCAACACCGGCTGCAGCGCTGATCGCGGCGGTCTACCACGTGAACGGCAACAACGGCGCGGGCAATGCGACGATCTACACGGTCGGCGGTTCGTACAACCTGTCGAAGCGCACGCTGCTCGACCTGCAGGCCGCGACGGTGCGCAACAGCCGTAATGCTAACTTCGGTCTGAACGCGAACAATGCGGGCTTCGCCGCTGCAACGGACAACCCGCTGCAAGGCCGCCAGCAAACCGGCGTGTACGCAGGTATCCAGCACTCGTTCTAATCGAACGGTGCGCCCCGAGGGTCATCCCTCGGGGTGTAACACGAGTTTCTTCGAGAGAATCTTTTTCACGCTGCTGCGAGAGGCGCGTATCGGTGCAATATCCGCAAGGGTATTGCACCGTTTTTTATTCGGCGCACGGTTTTTGCCGTTGCGCGCACCGGGCCGGTGCGTGATTGCACGGCTTATACGGCCGCTTCGTTCTCTTCGCCGGTACGGATACGGATGACGCGCTCGACGTCCGCGACGAAGATCTTGCCGTCGCCGATCTTGCCGGTACGCGCCGCGCCGATGATCGCGTCGATGACCTGATCGCACTGGCTGTCCGCGACCACGACTTCGATCTTCACTTTCGGCAGAAAGTCGACCACGTATTCCGCACCACGATAGAGCTCGGTATGCCCCTTCTGGCGGCCGAACCCCTTGACCTCGGTAACGGTCAGGCCGGAGAGGCCGACTTCCGCGAGCGCCTCGCGCACTTCGTCGAGTTTGAACGGTTTGATGACTGCGGTGATGCGCTTCATGGCGAACCTCGTCTCTTGATGGGGGAAGAGTGGAAAGGGAAAGGATGATTTTTATTCTACGCCGCGCCGGATGCATTGCGGCATCCGCGCGCGGGTGTCGTCTTTCACTCCACCGGTTCGGTGTAGCGCGACGTGATCGGATAACGCCAGTCGCGGCCGAACGCGCGATGCGTGACGCGAATGCCGATCGGCGCCTGACGGCGCTTGTACTCGTTGATCTTGATCAGGCGCGTGACGCGCTTCACGTCGTCGACCTGATAACCCGCCGCGATGATCTCCGCGAGCGAACGGTCCTCCTCCATATACATGCGCATGATCGCGTCGAGTACTTCGTATTCGGGCAGGCTGTCCTGGTCGGTCTGGTTCTCGCGCAGCTCAGCGGACGGCGCGCGCGTCAGAATCCGCTCGGGAATCACGTCGCGCGTCACAAACGTGGTGGCCGCGTTCCGATAGCGGCACAGCCGGTACACGAGCGTCTTCGCGATATCCTTGATCACCGCGAAGCCGCCGGCCATGTCGCCGTACAGCGTGCAATAGCCGACCGCCATCTCGCTCTTGTTGCCGGTGGTCAGCACGATCGAGCCGAACTTGTTCGACAGCGCCATCAGCAGCGTGCCGCGAATGCGCGCCTGAATGTTCTCTTCGGTCGCGTCCTCGGCGCGGCCCGCGAACTCCTCGACGAGCGAGCCGCGGAACGCATCGAACATCGGCGCGATCGCGATCTCGTCGTAGCGCACGCCGATGCGGCGCGCCATCTCGGCGGCGTCGCTGGTCGAGATATCGGCCGTGTAGCGCGACGGCATCATCACCGCGCGTACCTTGTCGGCGCCGAGCGCATCGCATGCAACGGCCAGCACGAGCGCCGAATCGACGCCGCCCGACAGACCGATCAAAGCACCAGGAAAACCGTTCTTGCCGATGTAGTCGCGCACGCCCATCACGAGCGCCGCGTAGACCTGCGCTTCGATCGACTGCTCAGGCGCGATCGCGGCCGACAGCGGCGTGCCAGCGTCGAACTCCACGACAGCCGTGGCTTCCTCGAACTGCTCGAGCTTCGCGACGAGTTCGCCCCGCGCGTCGAGCACGAACGAACCGCCATCGAACACGAGTTCGTCCTGGCCGCCGACCATGTTCACGTAGACCATCGGAATACCGGTCTCGCGAATGCGCGCGCGCAGGATGTCGAAGCGCACCGCTTCCTTGTTCAGGTGGTACGGCGAGCCGTTCGGAATCAGCAGCACCTGCGCGCCCGCGGCCTTTGCCATCTGCGCGGCCGACGCATGCCACGCGTCCTCGCAGATCACGACACCGTACTTGACGCCGTCGAGTTCGAACACGAACGGCTGCGGGTCGGAGGCGAAGTAGCGTTTCTCGTCGAACACTTCGGTGTTCGGCAGATCCTGCTTGCGATAGGTGCCCTTCACTTCGCCGTCGACGATCAGCGATGCCGCATTGAACGTATCGACTGGCGGTACGCCGCGCTCGATCGGCGCGTTTGCATTACCATGGCCGTTCGCCGGATGGTGCGCGAGGTTGTCCGACCCGTCGCGCAGCGGATGGCCGACGATCACATGCAGACCGGTGAACGGCTTCAACTGTGCCGCGAGATCGGCCAACGCGGCCGCGCTCGCGGTATAGAACGCGGGGCGCAGCAGCAGGTCTTCGGGCGGATAACCCGACAGCGCGAGTTCAGGCGCTACCAGCAGCTTCGCACCATCGCTGTGCGCGGCGCGCGCGGCGGCGACGATCTTCGCGACGTTGCCGGCGAAGTCGCCGACGGTGACATTGATTTGAGCAAGAGCGATTCGGGTCTTCATGGCAGGATCGACAGGCAAGCCTTCACGGCTCGCGGTACCGCGGCTCGATGGCTCGACGGGATTGAACAAACCGGATAAACGAACTCAACGAACGACGTGGCAGCTTCAGTTTCACAGCGCCGCGCCGGTCATTGCAAACAGTCACTCAGATTGAACCAGCAACGTATCGATTATCGCACGGGCATTCTGGCATCGCCCTCCGAGGTGGACGCCGCCGAGTGGAACGCCCTCCTCGCCGCACAGCCGCAGCCCACGCCGTTTTTGCGGCACGAGTTTCTGAGCGCGCTCAACGCGACGCAATGCGCGGTTCCCGACACCGGTTGGGCGCCGCAATTCGTCACGCTGACCGACGCGCGCACGGGCATGCTCGCGGCGGCGGCGCCCGTCTATCTGAAGGGACACTCGTACGGCGAGTACTTTTCATTATGTGGGGGCGAGAAAACTGCCCGACTGATTGATTGCATGTAAGGCGTTGATATATAACGAAAAAACAAAATCACACCCCAACTTTCTTTTCCGTGCATTTTTCTTCAGAATAAGATAGAACTGTGGCTTGGCTGGAGGCGCGGGATGGGTGCACTACATTGGACCGAGCCGGGCGCACTTGAAAGACATTGCTGGCGCGATGACGGTCAGCTGCGCTTCGCCGCCAAGCAAACCATTGATGGACGAACGACCTATCGGACTTTCATCGTCGACACGCATACCTTAGGGCTAGTCCCCGGGGGATGGCTGAGCGAGGCAGTCGACGCAGCGCCGAGTCAGTTACATTTCGTCCAAGCAGCACCGGTCACCAAAACGCTGGTCGCCCTTGCTCAAAGCGGCGAAGTGCTGAACCTGCTAAATACCGAAGTAAAGCAACTGCTTGAAGAGGACGTAGTCACCGTCCTTGCCGCCGTCGACGCGTACCACGCTGTACGTTCTCGTTTCCCGGTCTCGGTGACGTATGCGCAAACCAGTCGCCATTTCCTCCTCAAACCCGTTAGTGCCATTGGCAACGGAACTTTGCTCTGCGACGTCGAGTACAAGACCGCTCTGACACGTCCTTCGCCAAAAGCAAATGACACGCTCAGCGACCGCCCTCATCCGACACTGCAGGACTCCGATTTGGCGGCACCCGCAGGCGCTCTCGAATTCGCTGACATGGCGGAACTCGAGAGGAAGCAACTTGCCCATTTCACCGGAAGGATAGAAATCCTAGTCTCGTCATGCGTTGGCGTTCTCGACGCACACGACAGCATTGTCAATTGCATCAACGAGACGAGAAATTCGGGAGGTCTTGACGACCTAATACACCCCAAGACAAGGACTGCACTTAAAAGCGGGACCGCGTACAAACAACACAAGCCAAAGAATATTCACGAATCTGCGCAACTGGCCCTTGCAATAAACATGCTTCAAACTCATGAACTGTGCAGACCGAATGACCAGGTGAAGCTTGAATTGACGGAAATAACGCAGTTTGCCCCTCTGTTAATTCGCAACACCTACGAAGAACGTTTCAGCGTATTGTTAAGCGAATATTATCTTTCTCGAACTATAATCATTGCGTGCTTTGTGATTTTAATGCTCTCGACAGGTTGGAATAAGAGCACTGTCCTTACATTATCCATAGACCGGGTACAGAAAATTCCAAACGGGTACAAACTGTCAGGATTAAAAGCGCGGTCGGGGCAAAATGAAACCGACATAGTTGATGCAAACGTCGACACAGGGAGAATGCCGTATACGTCTGCCTCCCCTATCAAAACACAAAACCTGCTTGATAGAGGCAAGCACTCACGATGAGTTAGTCGATTTCACTCTCCAGTCCTATAGGACTGTCTTCGAGGACTCACCTCATGATGGCATCATTGTGGCATCCACGCATAGTCTGGCGATGGAAATTAACCATCGCATTCATGATGAGCTCCTCGAATACGTTACTGCGACGGAGCCTCAGCCTCCAATAATAAAGCTCCGAAATAAGCAGGACGCCACGGTCGGAGATATGGTCATCTTTCTCGGCCGCGACTATTCGAAAGGGTTGTTTCCTGGAAGCCGCGGAATAATCGCCCAGATAAGTTCGGACGGACGTCCGAGGTCCTCCAGATTCTCGGCAGCAGTGGCGCGCGTGCTGTTCGACACTGCGGGCTACGTGGACATCACTCTCAAGGAATGTGAACTGATGTCATTAGGCCACGCCGTTCAGGTCCAACACGTGGCACTCTCGCGATGGAACAAGATGATTGCTTCGATGGAGCCATCTAAGAATCTGAATCACTCGTGGTGCTGGCGTGCACTAACATGCGCCGACGGAGAGATAGAAGTGGTGGCCCCGAAGAGAGTGTTTGAAGACGCATTAGGTCATCGGGAGTCAAAGTCGAACTATGTACCCTCTCTAAATCTTGTCAAGACATGAAATCGCAAACTTTTCCCGTTTCGATGCTGTGGGCCGACTGGAAAGAACGTCGACAAATTCCCGTTATCAGAGATGTTCGTCTCGATATATTGGAACCCTTCCTCGACTACATACTGCAAATCGCGCGCGACCGCCATGACGCAAACGCTAAGGAAGGAGCCTTTCGCTCCGCCATGGAACACGTTGGTTATGCCCTGCTCGCTCTTGCGCGCTTCCTCGCCTGTAAGCACCTAACGTGGCAAGAACTTTCCGATGACATTCTTGTTGAATTTCGTGACTGGGTTAAAGAAGAAGCTAGGCATAAACCGAGTTCGAGAAACGATGAGAGTGCGAAACGAACAGCCAACTTACGGTTACGTGTTATCTACGAGTTTTTGACGTGGGCACAAGAGGACGCGCTACTCATCCAGTCACTTGTCGGCAACTCGGCCACTTTCCCGGTACGGTCATCCCTGCCGAAACTTCGGAATGTCAACCACAAGAAACTGCAAGGCGACAAGCAAAAATACCCGAAACTATTCCAAAACGTTGGCACCACATCGCGTATGAGTGACAGACAGTATTGGGCAACGGATGAATACTTTGAGGCAATTCGCCAGTTCTTCTGGTCAACAGGTGGCGCAGATACCGCCTCGAGGAACGACCTAGCCTTACGCTTATTTGAGGGTCTCGGCTGGCGACGTGCGAGTGTCAATAGCCTCACTGTTAAGCAATTTTCAGCTGATATTATTGGCCAGGCAGTAAGCTCCGGTGAGACTCATATTCCGATAACCCCACCTGACCAAAAGTTCGGCTATCAACGGGCCTTTCCTGTGCCAATAAACCTTGCGTTGGCCATCCAACGATACATCAGGGAGGAGCGTTCTGAGCTGCTGAAAAAGCATGGCCTGAAGGAAGACACCACTGAGATACATCAGGGGCGATTGTTTCTTTCCGTAAATACCGGACTACCTCTTACGCATTCGGCAGTCTCGGAAATCTTTCGAGCCGCGTTTCGCGCGATTGGGAGCGATATTGGCGCAAACACACATTCGTTCCGCCGTAAGTTTGCCGAATCCACATGGGCTGAGGAGATTGAATATCGCCAACGCGAGGGCTTTTCTTTGGCGTACGAGGATGTCGCAATGGCCGTAGCTGACATCCTAGGCCACGCATCGATTGTTTCTCAAGACGCTTATCACAGAGTCCTAAGTAGGATGCGAAAGGTGAGCGTCGAACAGGTGCTGAAGAACAAGATTGCGCAACTCAATGACACAGTCGCGGTGCAGATGAGCATGATTGCGAGGCTTCGCGACACTCTTGCAAAGTGTGTTGAGACGGCGGCTTACACGACCGTAGAGCCGGACTCACCATTACGTCACGACGTCATGAATCTGATGGCCGAGATTGATGGCGCTTGAACGGCGTATGCGCCTCGAGTTCGTCGATGTGTTCATCCATCGCCGCCGTCTCTTGGTCCAGGAACTCACTGATGGCGTGGGCGAACCTGTGGTCAGCAATCCAGTGCGCAGACCATGTTGGGGTCGGCATGAGCCCTCGTGACATCTTATGCACACCTTGGGCTCCTCCCTCGAAACTCTTCAGTCCGTTGGCAATGCCGTACTCGATACCCTGCATGTAGCAGGTTTCAAAATGAAGGCCTGAAACGAACTCTTTGGTGCCCCAATAGCGGCCATACATCGTATCGCCCTGAACGACGTTTAGCGCCACCGCGACCCGCTGCCCATTTGCCTCAGCAATGACGAGCATCAGTGCATCAGGCATCGACCGATGAATCAGTCCGAAGAACTTGCGGGTCAGATACGGCGGGTTCCAGTGCTCCCGATACGTGTTCTCGTAGCACCCGTAGAAGAAGTCTAGGTCGTCTTGGCCAATCTCCTGCCCACGTAGCCATCGGAAGGTAACACCAGCGTCGTGGACCCTTCGGCGGTCCTGCTTGACCTTCTTGCGTTTGTCGTGCGACATCTTCGAGAGAAACTCGTCGAAGCTCTTGTATCCAAAATTTTCCCAGTGGAACTGGACGCCTTCCCGCAGCATGAAGCCGGCGTCGGTCAGGGCCTCAAGGTCATCTTCGTGTGAGAACAGTACGTGAATTGACGACACATCGAGCTGTTTCGCAAACTCAATTGCGCCCCGTGCGAGCAACACTCTGTCTGCATGCGTCGGCGCCATCAGTCGTGGTCCTGTAACGGGCGTGAATGGCACTGCAGACAGGAGCTTGGGGTAATACTGGATGCCATGCCGCGCGAATGCGTCTGCCCAGACGTGGTCAAAGACGTATTCGCCGCGGCTATGGGATTTCAGATACAGCGGCATGGCGCCGACGAGTTCGCCTCCGCGTCGCATCAGGAGGTAGGTCGGCTGCCATCCTGTCGACTTGGATGCACATTTCGTAATGTGCATTGCTGACAGATATTCGTGCGCCACGAAGGGATTGCCCACAGTGAGCGCGTTCCACTCTTCTGCAGGCACATCTGAAAGCGAATCGACAACCAGTATCTCAACCTTGCTGCTCACCTTGCCCCCAACGATTTTCCCGGCGCGGCGCCACGCCGCAAAGCAGCATTGTCGCGCATTCGAGAAAAATCGTCAGGCGGCTGCACCTAGGTGGTCAGGCTGCCCCCGGTGCTCGAATTGAGTCTCCCAGCTGCTCGCGCAACGCGCTGAGATGTGCAGCCAAGGCGTCTACCCTGGCCCTGGTCTTGATAAACGCGACTGTATGGCGACGGCGGGTCATCCAGACTATTTGCGCCAATGACACCCCGCAGAGCATGCTTGTACGATAAGCAAGTTGTTAGCTTCCCAGTGGGACATAGACCCGGGTCATTTTCTTAGAGCATCGTGGTTCGGAAGTCTGTATGCCTGAATCGCTTCGCGATTTTTCTGCCTATCGAGGGAAGCGCTTCAGCACTGCGCCAGCCAAAAATTAGACACATTTGGATTGCGAACGCTGCCAGAAACCGCCTGACCTCCGCTTCAGACAAGCATGGCCCCGGAATTGAACCTTCACCCAACAGATGCGACATGTCTATCAACCGCTGCGCCACAAGATGTCGCACTTCACCTTCGCACTGCCACACACCGAGGACCCCGAGAAGCGACGCTCCAAGAACTTCTCTTCGCTGCTGCTCCAGCACTTTTGGCCAGACAATTATGTTGACATTTCCCGTCTCGTCTTCAATCGTAATGAAAATGACGCCGTTCGCGGTTTCAGGGCGTTGTCGTACCGTAACAATGCCACAGCCGCGAGCGAGTTGACCATTCCGATATGTCTGCAGGGTTGCGGCTGGCATCAGTCTTTTGGCAAGCAACTGTGGTCGCAGCAGCTCCAGCGGGTGTCGGCCGAGCGTCAGCCCCATCGACCGGTAGTCTCCCAGGATGTCCTCAGCTTCGGATGGCGCACCCAGTTCAGGCGTCGCGTCTTCCAGCACTGCCGACGCCAGCATGTCTTTGTCAGGCACCGAGGCGACTGACTGCCATAGCGCTTCGCGTCGATTGCCAGCTAGAGATGACAGTGCATTCGCAGCCGCAAGCACCTGCAGGTCGTGACGGTCCAACTGAGCGCGTCGCGCGAGGTCGGACACGGTCGCGAACTGCCGCACGGCTCGCGCATTCTCAATACGCTCCGCGGCGCCATCTCGCATTCCTCGGAGCAACGACAAACCGAGCCTGACGGCAGGCTTTTCAGCGCCGTCCATGTGTTCAAGCGACGAGTCCCAACCACTTATCGTGACGTCGACCGGCAGTACCTGGACTCCGTGTCGCTTCGCATCCTGCACGAGTTGCGACGGCGAATAAAAACCCATCGGCTGGCTATTTAGCATCGCTGCGAGAAACGCTTCCGGCTCGTGACGTTTCAGCCAGCTGCTTGCGTACACGAGCAGTGCGAAGCTTGCAGCATGACTCTCTGGGAACCCGTACTCGCCAAAGCCGAGAATCTGCTGAAAGATGCCATCTGCGAATGTCTTGTCATACCCGCGCTCGAGCATGCCATTGACGATACGGTCATAGTATTTATCCAGGCCACCTTTGCGCCGCCAAGCTGCCATCGCCCTTCGCAACTGGTCTGCTTCCCCAGCCGTGAAGCCTGCGGCCAGAATGGCAACTTGCATCACCTGTTCCTGAAAAATAGGAACGCCCAGCGTGCGCCCCAATGCAGTCTCAAGAGCCGCACTGGGATAAGTCACCGGCTCGAATCCCTGCCGGCGCTGCAGGTACGGATGGACGGCGCCGCCCTGAATTGGCCCCGGACGGACGATGGCAACTTCGATAACCAGGTCATAGAACGTGCGGGGTTTGAGTCGTGGCAGCATCGACATCTGCGCGCGCGATTCAATCTGGAATACGCCCACGGTGTCTGCGCGCGAAATCATCTCGTACGTTTCAGGGTCCTCGGCAGGTATGTCCTGCATCTCAAACCGTTCTCCGCGCTGCTCAGAGACAAGGTCAAGTGTGCGACGGATAGCCGACAACATGCCGAGCGCCAACACATCAATCTTGAGCAGGCCCAGTGACTCGAGGTCGTCCTTGTCCCACTGAATCACACTGCGGTCGGCCATCGCAGCATTTTCAACGGGCACCAGACGCGTGAGTTTTCCGCGACTGATAACAAAGCCGCCCGCCCAAGGGGTCATTCAACCATCTGCCTTCGCGGGCGCGAAACACGCTGTTTCCTGGCAACGTAGTTTTGCCGGATTCACATTTCGCCCGCGCACAAGTGATAGATTCGGGCGACGTCTTATTCGAGACATCCACTATTCATCGTTGGGCTAGCAGTATGTACGGTCAGAAAAATTTATAGAAGAGCTGACCTGCTTTGCCGGTATCTATTTTCCGGCCTGAATGACAGGACTCTGCCCATGATTCGCGGAGTGACCGCTACCAATCGTTTGGTGGATTTTCCGAGGGAGCCGTCACGAATAGCAGCACTTGCTCCGAGTTCTTCGCACCACAGTTTGCGCCGCAGTTTCTCTCGAACCGTTGTCTGCCTTCTGAAGCATTCGTACGGCAATCCGAGTTCTTGCCCGCAGCGCCAAACCAAGCTCACTGACGACCCGTGGCGTGACTCCAAATTGCCACTCGTGCACGGGCGATGGACAAGCTCGCGCATGCTTTTTCCCGGCGAGGTTCCCGGCACGACGAATTCGCAAGCACAGCAGCGTCTTTTGGTGAATAAAAAGATAGGAGTCTATCGATGAGCAGATTGCCACAATCAACCGGCGCTCGCGCACTGGTCATCCTGATTCCTGCGATGTCGGTGCTCGGTGGATGCGGGGGCGCCGCCTCCTCCCAGGAGGTTGCGCTGGTGCCGATAATTTCCGTGACGCTTTAAACGCTGGTTACGCCGGCGGCTACGCGCTAGCCTGCACGGCATTCTCTGGAATGGTCCTTGCGCACCCGATTCGTATCCTGCAGCGGCGCACCGAGGAGGAAGCCATGCTCACACAGTCGTGTCGCCCATATCGCGGATACGTCATTTTGGTGCGGACAGTGGAAACCGACAGTCCATCGTTTAACGGGACAGAACGCCGATTCGCAACGTCGTGGTCCATAGAAAAGGCGGGGCCGCTGTCAAATGTCGTCGGAAGCTTCGCCGAGCCAGTGAAATTTGTGTCTGCCAATGAAGCGCTGCGCTATGCCGAGGGGCGGGCGCACACGTTCATCGATTCCACGTTTGCTTGGGCAGAAACCGAGTAGGTTCAAGGCATCACGCCGAGCTGTTGTTCATAGAGCCGCCGCTGCACGGCGTCGTTCCGCCATCGGAGTAGGCCCAACGCGGCGGCGTGCAATAGTGGCGGAACGTCCTGAAACAGGCCCTGGCGATGAGGCAGACGCCGCGACCGAAGCTGAACCCGGGGCTGGTAAAGGAAGCGATGACGGTGCTGAGCGCGGATGCTGCGCGCATGAGTGCACTGATGGCCGACCGGGGCGCCGTTGCGCCGAAGTTCGTGGTGCGAGTTCATGCGGGACCGAAGGGCTCAGAGGACGCGCGCAGTCTGGTTTCTGAGCCGCTGACGGCCCCAAATTCGTTTGCTTTTTGGTTCGAAGCTTCTACTCTTCGATTGAAGCCCCGCCAATATCAAGGGAGGCTTCGCGTTCCGCTGAATTGGTATGTTTTGCTTTCCGAGTCGGTTGGCCTGCCGCGTGTGGCCAGTGGTTCCGGCGCAGCGATGCAGGTTTGCCTTACTGAACCGGTCGAAGAAAAAAGGAGGAGCAAATGAAGGCAACAAGGAAAACTGTCGTCGGACTGTTATCAGCTTTTGCGCTGGTATTCGGTAGCGGTACGGCCCGGACGCAGGAGACTGGAGCGCCGAAAATCGAACAGAAAGTGTTTGTCGATAATGAAAGAGTGAAAGTGGCCGAGAACACTTTCAAGCCGGGAGCGGAAAGTCCGAGCATCGCTCGCCCGTTCCGGGTCGTGCGCGCTATCAAGGGGGGCAAATTCCAGCGCATTTACGCCGATGGCAGAAAAGAGGATGGCCAGTACCAGACTGGCGAGGTAAAGTCCTTCGATGCCAGCCCGTCGTACATCTTCAAGAATGTGGGGGACAGTGAAATCGTCCTGTACATCGTGTACATCAAAAAATGAGAATCCCGCTTTGGTCTGCCGAGAGGGGACGGTTGTTCAGCTGCCCCCCGGTACGCACCACGATTCATTATGACGGCACGCTCAGTATCCCGAAGGGTGCTGCGCCACAAGGCGGTGACTATCCCGAAAGATGTGACATTTCTCATCACGATGGGTTCGTAGGGCTTGCCAACCGCGAGTACCACTCGGGTCGTAACGTCATCGGGCGGTGCCGCGCAGCGCCGCATGGCCAAGATTGGCCTGGCTGCTTGCAGGCCTTGGTAGTTGCCAGTAGCGGACTATGCTGCTGCCACTGGGTCGCCAACCAACACGTGCTTAAAAAGGAGGAGGTCATGCTTCCACGCACAGGTTTTTGGCGCGCTGTCTTCAATGCGTTCTGCCTACTCATCGCTACGCTGCCGGACACCGTACACGCACAGGCTGCGCGCATGGAAGTCATCCCCTTTGAGTCGCTGACACTGACCGACCAGGAATTCTTGACAGGCCGTGAGGACGGCAAGCCGGTGACCATCGCCGGCGAACTGCGCCTGCCGCGAGCGGGCAACGAGCGATTCCCGCTCGTCGTTCTGCTGCATGGGGCGTGCGGCGCCTGCGGCCTTGTCCTCGATTGGGAGCGGGATTTCCTTGCGATGGGCGTCGCGACTTTCGTCGTCGACAGCTTCACGAGTCGCGGTATCGCCAACACGAACGACGACCCATCGCGGCTCGGCCAACTGGCGCAAACGGAGGATGCCTACCGCGCGCTAGCGCTGTTGGTAAAACATCCGAGAATCGACCCAACACGTGTGATGCTGATGGGTTTCTCCAGAGGCGGCCACAGTACGCTTTACGCGAGTCTCATGCGGTTTCAGCGCGTGCATGCAGCTGCGTCAGAGGCCCATTTCGCAGCCTACGTTGCTTTCTATCCGAGCTGTAACTTTCGGTACCGCGACGATGACGACCTCACTGCGCAGCCAGTGCGTGTGTTTATGGGGACTGCCGATAACTACACCTCGATTGTGGCATGCCGGGCCTACGTTGACAGGCTGAAAGCCAAGGGTAAAGACGTTCAGCTTATCGAGTACCAGGGGGCTGGACATACATTCGACGCTCGAGCGTACAATCCGCCGCGAGTGCTGCCACAAGCGCTGACGACCCGAAACTGTCAAGTGGAGGAAGGAGACCACGGGCAGTTCGTTAATGCCAAAACCAAGCAGCCGTTTTCATACAGCGACCCCTGCGTTGAACGCGGCACGACCCTGGCATACAACGAGGCAGCAGCGACGCAAGTCAGGAAGGACATGGCCGAATTTGTCGCGATGACGCTCAAGCCAACGCGCTCGCCATAGCTTTTTGACCCACGCGATGGCCGGAGCGCCGACGTGCGAGTTGCCGCTTGAGCCCGAGGCTATCTGCCAGCAACGAGCCAAGCAGTTCGAGGCTTGAATGGCTCGCGAGGTCTTCTACGCTCGATATGGCCATCAATTGGCCACATTGTGCACCAAGTCCGCAAAGCGTTGCAGTGCGTGAGTCAGAGGCGAGCGTGCTCCGGCAGAAAGCTATCAACCCGTCGAACTCATCGAACGTTACGTCGCCAGTTGACCTGGTGCGCTTCACATCGAGCCGGCGCTGGAGCTCTCTCAAGGCTGTGAGCCCGAGCTCGTTCAAACTGTGCTTGCATTCGATGCCGACGGTCGTTAGACAGCGTTGAACGGGAAGGCCGGCACACTGGCGCCCGTCACATCTGGCGATTCGAGGCCGCGTTCAGAATTCCAGTCACCAATCCGTTCTACAACGGGAGGCCGGCAAACCGGGGGTCCACTCCACGTCAGTGTTTCCCAGGCGTCGTTTCACTGATGGCAGGGCGGCGCAATCGCCTGATTCGCCAGGTTGCCTTCAGTGACTGAACCTTGGAAGGAGAGCGGCTTCTCGCCGGAAGGCGGAGCCGGTTAGGCACTTGAACAGGAGCAGAATCATGGCCTTCGACAATCTTGGCTTTATTACTTTAGGACCAGCCGGTGGGACTGATATTCCGGCGGACACCTCCATCAGCATCAATCTATCGAGTGGGGCGGACAGCGGGGCCCAGTTCCTTGCCGCACACCTGGTTTTTGGAGCGGGCACCGTCATGGCTGACCGGCAGGCGGCAAGCAGATGGGACGACGGAACTCTTCACTACCGGGCAGATTTCCACAATCTGGAAAGAAGAGCCGTTTCATTTACTTTGACTGGCGGCGGGCTTGTCTAAACGCGTAGGAGGCTGCAATGAAAATTACGTTATTACGGACGACAAAGGTGAAATAGTCGCCACCGCCCAACGTTGGAGTGGAATGACAGAGTTCGAAGTGGAGTTACATTCTTTTCCTGGGAAAAGCTTCACCACATAGAACTCCCAGAGCATCTCGAGGGCGTTCGTGACGCAGAGGCCCTGCATAAGCAGTTACACGCTCACATCAATAAAAAAACGTAATCCGAATTGTGCAACGGCGGCCAGCGCCGGGCCGCTTCCTGTCTTGCATTCATCGAGACGCCTGGCTATAACAAACCCCATCGCCGTCATCTTTATGTGGCTGCTGACCCAAAGGTCGCCATGCGCAGACTTCTGTGCAACCCTCTGTGCCCATCTGCCCGCACGAGCCAAAAAACAACATAGTGGCGCAATACGTTCATCCCAAAAGTCCGCTGCAACGTGACGGGCGCGCATCTTCTTTTGCGCTCTTTCGTATTTGCTCGTCTATTTGTCCCGGTTCGCCTAATGCGGAGTTTTTACTGGCGTGCACCTCAACGGCATCTCGGCAGCGAATTAATTTTCGCGGATTCATGTGTTGCGCCCTGGCGCACTCAACTGTACGCGATCCATTGACGACACCCCTCAGAGTAAGGGCGCGGTTCTCATGAGATGTGTTACAGGGCTCAGTCAGCGGAGATCGATGGGCATCTTCCAGGGCAAGAGCGCGTCGTAGTCGTCGACGGTCTGTGCCAGCGGGAGACGCTGTAATAGCCAGGTGAGATAGCGATACGGATCAATGCTGTTCGCCTTGCAGGTTTCGACCAGTGAGTAGAGATTGGCGCTCGCGTTTGCGCCATCGACGGTGTCAGCAAACAACCAGCCGCGGCGTCCCAGGCAGAACGGGCGAATGGAATTTTCGCAAGGGTTGTTCGATATGGGCCAGTTGCCGTCTTCAACGTAACGGATCAGCTTCGGCCACTGCCCGTGCAGATAGGTCAGCGCCTTGCCGAGCAGACTGTTGGGCACGACGCCAGGCGAGTGCTCAAGCATCAGCTTTTCGATAACATCGAGTACGCACGCGCTGTATCGTCGTCGCAATCGCTGTCGTCGCCCAGCCGTCCACGTCTGGCTTCGCGCTTCGGCCGCGAACAGTTTTCCGATCAGGCTGATGAAGCGTGTCGCGAGCAGATCGGGCGGGCGCGCTGCTTTGGGGACATTGTCTTCCGCCTTCACAAAGTACCGTCTTGCGTGCGTCCAGCATCCGAGGTGCACGAGCTGGTACTGTTCAGCGATGCCGTTGTAGGGTTCGTATCCATCGGTCATCAGGGCGGCACCTTTACGGACACCGGCAAACAGCCTGTCAGCCAGCCTGGCGCCACGACCTGGCGTATAGGTGAAGCAACGGATGGGGATGCCCGAACCGGTCATCTGCGCCCACAGATAGCTTTTCGTTTGCGGCTTTCGCCCTTGCTCCTTCAGGACCTGGAACGTCGTCTCGTCGCCGTAGATCAGTTCGGCATCGAGCAGCGCATCGCGCATCAGGTTGATGACGGGTTGCGTCGCAAGACCGACGCGGACCATGCTCGCGGCAATCGTGTTCGACGAGATGTCGCCGCCGAAGCGACGCAGCAGACCGGCCTGGCGATAGAGCGGCATGCCGAACTGGTACTTGCCGGTGGCGATCCACGCGAGCGCCGATTCACTCAGCAGCCCACGCGGGATGATACGGGGCGGTGCCGGCGTAACCTTGATGCCGAGATCGCAACATGGGCAGGCGTACTTGATACGCTGATGCTGGGTGACTCGCAACTGCTCGGGAATGACATTGAGCTGCTCACTGATCTCGACGCCGATCTCGACGAGCGCGTGTCCGTCGTGATCGCAGAAGCGCTCTGCCTCAGGGAGTTCGTGTCGCACGACATCACGCGGCAGATTGGGATCGAGAGGCTTGCGGTGGCCGCGCTTCTTGCGCTTGTGGGCCGCGACCTCGGTTCCGGGGGTATCTTCCTGCGCGGGAGTGGCGTTCGCGCCGAGCGCTTCGGCTTCGTTGAACAGGCCGAACTGGTCCGAGGCGCGCGCTTCGCTTTTCGCGCCAAACAGTTCGCGACGGTAAGCGCGCAGTCGTTCCTCGGCGAGATCGCGCTCAGCTGTCACGAGGCGCAGTGCGCTGCGAACCTCCTCATGATCGCGCTGAAGCGAACCATAGGCCTCTCGCATCGCGAGCAGTGCCTTGAGTTCGTCGGCGTCGATGATCACGTTGATCGGCATACCGCTTAGACCGGCACGCCGGTGACGTGTTCAGCTCACGCGTGCATAATTTCGACTGGGATGTCGCTGGACTGCGGCAATGTCGATGCCCTCGATAAGCCAGTGCAACTGCTCGACGCTCAGTGTCGCGACCCGGTTCGCGCTGTCAGGCCACACGAAGCGATCGTTTGCCTCGAGTCTCTTGAGCATGAGCCAGAAACCGTTGCCCTGCCAGCCCAGGATCTTGATGCGATCGCATCTCCGGTTGGTAAACACATAGAGCGAGGAATCCATCGGGTTCAAATGCATGGCCTGCTCCACGAGAATCGACAGGCTGTTCATGCCATACCGGAAGTCGACGGGTTCCCGATGCAGGTAGACCTTCAGGCCTTCGTCGAACCGGAACACGGCATCCTCCCCAGCATCTGGACCACGGTGGTCAGTTCGTCGATGCTCGCCTCGCCGAGATCAAACTCGACGCCGTTGGACAGTCGCACATGCAGTGCGAGCGTCAGCGATGGCGATGGCGATGGTGACGGCGGTGCGGTTGGCAGTGCTGGTGGTGCTGCAACGACAGGCACGAATGCCGTGGGCGAGGCGACAGGTGGGGAGCGTTTGCGCGAACCCGGGATGTCAATGGGCGCGCCATCAATCACCGCGAGCGCGCCCTCCAGTACGATTTCCTCCGGGGCATGCGGACGTTCCTGTTCGCCGGTAGCATCATCCTGCGATGCCGGCGAGATGCCTTTCTCGCGCTCCAGAAGGTACTTCGTGATCCACTTGCGTAGCAGGTTGGCGTTGATCCCGTGCTCCTGCGCCAGGCGGGCAACCGACACGCCAGAACGCAGCGCTTCCTCAACGAGCGCACGCTTGCCTTTATCGTCGTAACGACGGCGACCGTCGCTGCTGCGTCGAACTACTCTTAACTCTGGATCTTTGTCAGCCATAGGTGTCCACCTCCGGATAGGTGGACACCTATGCTCCTCGCTCCTGTCCCCAGCGGCTAGACGCCGAAAATGGATCGCTTACACTCAACTCGTACTGCATCCATAGGCTTCGAGTATTGACCTGAGAGGAGAGTCACAATGAAACGTGTTTCTGCACATCTTGTACTGCTAGGCGTCGCACTTGCAGTTTCTTTGCCAGCGGCTGCCTTTGAATTTGGCACATTGGGCGTAATTACGGGGCAAACCGCCCGGCTCACCGTATTCAATCTGGCAACAGGACAGGTTCCTCCAAACCCTTGCCGTGTCCAGCTGTATTTTGCGGACGCCAATGGCCAGGCCCTGCCGGGCGGCAATGCCGACCATCCTGCACAGTCGACGCCCACGCTCGCACCCGGGGCGAGCGCCTCGATTACGTTGCCCGTGACCACCAACTTCGCAACGCGGGTCCTGGTCCGTCCCGTGGTTCATCCGCTCACGGCTTCATGCTCACTGGCGACCACGGCGGACATTGCTGATTCGCAAACGGGAAGCACCACAGTCTTCTTTCCACCAGGCCCCATCTTGCCGTCAGTTTCACTCTTGCCGCCGAGCCCTATCTATCCGCCTGGCCCGATTTTCGGGCTACGTTTACAGACAGCCGGTCAAACAGCAAGGCTCACAGTCCAGAGCCCTGTAGAAAGCGCTGGAAACGGCACTGCCCAGGTAGAGCTTAGCTTCGTCGACCCGAATGGCCAGACGCTGACGGACCCCGACGGCGCACCTTTGCAGAAAACGGCTTCCCTGAAGAAAGGGCAGGTGGCGTTTGTTGACCTCGAGAACCCGCTTGGCGCAGGCGTAGCTACAGCGTACCGGCCAGTTGTCAAATCCATGTCGACGAATCTGGCGGACGATGCAGCGACAGCCCAAATCATTGTGACGAACGAGGTGATTGACTCGGCAACAGGGAAATCGTTGCTGGCGGCTCCGAGCGACCCGTGTGTGGGTGCATTCTGCCTGACGGTGAAAGGGAAATAGTCGCGCGGCCTCAAAGCGCGGGGCGGACTGATGCGTCAAGCGTCGTCGGCTGACCAGAGGACATCGGTGGTCGATTTCGGCGTCACCTGGAGAACCTTGTCGACAGGCAGCCCCATGTAGGCAAGGCCGTGCGCGCTCGGCAGGTGCGGAGGCTTCAGAAGCACAACTGGGCGGGTGCTCACGGCGGCAAGGGCAGGGCGCAGCAGGCGCAGCAGGTGCAACTAGCCTATGCCGGGCGTGGGCAGCAGCAGGCCGCGCCGGATGCTCGGTAACGACGACGCGCCCCTTCGAGCGCGCGAGCCGCGAGGCTCGCCACAGTGAAGGATGTGATTTTCGGCAGTTACAGCAGTCAACTGGACCGGCGAAAAAAGTCCACAGCAAAAGGCAGGTTCGCGCCGACCCGGTACGCAGCACAGTACGCAGGGGCCTTACAGCCGTTTCCGGTGCGCGGATATATTCGGCGTTACTTGGTCATTCGCATGCCTCCAAGCTCCTTTCACCCGGGGGCTGGATTGCCACGTCTTGCCGCGGCTCCATTAAACGTTTGTATGACTTCCAAAACTCGTGGGTGAGGACCGCTATACCTTTGTGCGATGGCACGAAGTACAGACTGCCTGTAGATTTAGTTCGTGGGATGCGCCTCGTCAGCACGGTTTATGTTTATCCGAGTCTCCTCCATGTCCTCCCCAGGCATGGGTTTAGCCCGCCAATTCAGGCGGGCTTTTTTTTGGGTGGCGGACAGCCTTCCTGCGAAACAGGCTTGCCATTGTCTTATGCGCAATGCGCATCGGCGTGTGCTTCAATCCTGTTTGCATCAGGGGCACGCCGTGACGTGATGGGCACGGGCCTGCTCATTCCACTCGTGCTAGAACAAGGCCACTGGTAAGCCCATCAGGTCCGACATCTGTAACGAAGCGATAGGACGAAACGCCATGGCGCATGGACTGGACTACGCGCAGGTCGACCTGTTCACCTACGACTACGGACCAACCAAAATGGCTTGGGTCGGAAAGGACGTTTCCTGCCGGGTTCTGAGACTTTGTAACCCACCCCTCGAATGGAGAACCGCTCCCGCCTTGCCAGCCCAAGGTCCCAGTTTTGATTGCACAAGGGCCGCCACGGCTCAGGAGCGGCTTATCTGTCAGGACCCTGAACTGTCGGGAATGGACCGCAAGATGTACACGCTCTATCGCAGTGCATTGGGCGCGACGTCGCCGACAGCGCGCGCTGCGCAACGCGAGTGGCTCGCGCATTCTCGTAATGTCTGCCAGGATAAAGCCTGCCTGACCGAGAGCTATAAGATGCGCACCAGTCAGCTGTCGAACCCGCCGGCGTCCTCAACTGCGAGGTGACTCAGTCCCGTCGACTGGTAGTCGCTGACCATGTCGTCGACTCCCGATGACGCGCCAAGCTCCGGCGTCAAGTCGTCGACGCGCGCACCCGCGAGAATGTCCTTGTCCGGCACGGCCGCCGCGGGTTGCCACAACGCCTCGCGGCGGTTGCCCGCGAGCGAGGAGAATGCGTTCGCCGCCGCCAGCACCTGAAGGTCGTGACGGTCCAGCTGCGCACGGCGAGCAAGGTCGCTGCCACTAGAAAACTGCCTGACTGCACGCGCATTTTCAATGCGTTCTGCCGCGCCGTCGCGCATGCCGCGCAGTAACGACAGCCCTAGACGCACGACCGGCATCGGCTGTCCATTCGGGTGCTCCAGCACGGAATCCCACCCGCTTATCGTGACGTCCACCGGCGTCACACGCACACCGTGCCGTTGCGCGTCCTGAACTAGCTGCGACGGAGAGTAGAAGCCCATCGGCTGCGAGTTCAGCATCGGAGTGAGAAACGCCGCCGGTTCATGGCACTTCAGCCAGGACGAGCAACGCGAAGCTCGCCGCGTGGCTTTCCGGGAAGCCGTACTCGCCGAAGCCCTTAATCTGCTCGAAGATGCCCTCTGCGAAAATCTGGTCGTAGCCGCGCTCGAGCATCCCGTTGATGATGCGGTCATAGTAATTTTCCAGTCCACCCTTCCGTTTCCACGCTGCCATTGCTCTTCGCAACCGGTCTGCTTCGCCAGCGGTGAAGCCCGCCGCAAGGATAGCCACTTGCATCACCTGCTCCTGGAAAATCGGCACGCCGAGCGTGCGGCCAAGCGCAGTCTTTAGCGCATCGCTCGGATAGGTCACAGGCTCGAAATCTTGCCGTCGCTGAAGATAAGGATGAACAGCGCCGCCCTGAATTGGACCGGGCCGAACGATGGCGACCTCGATGACCAAATCGTAAAATGTGTGCGGGTCCACCAGCGCTCCGACGGGCCAGCCGCCGCCCGGCAACTCTGTCGACAGCGCCGGATACCCAGTCTCGACAACCCGTCCGCGACTGCGCGCAAGCTGCGACGCCCGCCAAAGGGACGGGTGCATCTCCTCAGCAAGGACGGCAGCAGCACATTCTCCACTGCCCCGGAGCCGGTGAGCGTGAGGTTCTGCTGCGGAGCTCGGCCGCCGCCTTCCCGTAAAGGTCAGCGCACTGGGCGCAGGGTTGAATCCAAATTTCCATCGTCGGTTGCCCGTATTGCGAGCAGACATGCGGCCGGTCGGGGCTCGTAGAAAGCATACGTTTCAAAGCGAGGAATATCTGCGACGGGCGTCGCAAGGTAGACCATTGAGGTAAGCGCACCATTAGTGCGCATGCCATCAAAAACGAACAAGGAATCGATGTCTTTCGCGGTTAGTCCCCAAACGGGTTGCCGATGTCTTTCACTTCGGTATTGATGTTGTATTCCGCACGCACGGCCTTGAGCATGCCCTCGATGTCGCGCTCGAAGCCGACCGAGTTGCCGCTCAACTATTCCTTCGCCAGTATGCCCTGTCAAACAGAAAATATTTTGTCATCAAGACTGCGCTTTACGTTATCCGGTAACCAGCTCGCGCCCAGGACCGGCTCTCAGCGTCAAATGGACCGTGTGGTTCTTGTGGCGCCGCACAAATCTGGGTAAAAGCTTCTCAATAGCATCCTGAGGAATCAGATGTTCCGCGGGTATTCCCTTGGTATTCGCTCGCCACCAATACCGACGGGGCGTTTGCCCGCGTTCTTACACGCCGCCCCGCGCTGCCGCCGAATCTGTAGTTGACATCCGCCCGCTCCTTCATAGAATGACTATTGCTGCAGCGCACAAGCCATTTCATGACTCATAGCTTGCGATTTCATTCATCTGACTTTTTGACGTTGGTCACCTCACCTCCATGGAGTTAACGATGAGCAGTATTCCCCCGGAACAAATCGTCGCGGCGCAGAAAGCTGGTGTTGCCACAACATTCGGCATCCTGACGAAATCATTTGGCGCCGTCGAAAAGCTGGTCGAATTGAACATGCAAGCAGTCAAATCAAGCCTCGCCGAAAATCAGGAAAACCTGGTCAAGGCGTTTTCGGCCGGAGCGCCGCAGGAGTTTTTCGCACAACAGGCAGGCCAGGCTCAACCCGCCATAGAAAAAGCACAGTCATACTGTCGCCACGTTTACGAAATTATCTCCAGCACTCAAGCCGAGTTCGCCGCCGTCGCCGAAGCACAAATCAGGCAGTTCCAGCACGATGCACAGGCATTTGTCGACAGCGTCGCGAAGAGCGCGCCGGCGGGAAGCGAAAACGCCGTGGCTGCGTGGAAGACCTTCATCACCACGGCAAGCGAGACGGCGAACACGACGTACGAAGCTGCGAGGAAGGCCGCAAAGCAGGCGGTAGAGACTGCGGAGAGCAATATCAGCGCGGCGGCTTCGACCTCGGTCAAGCGGACTCGACAGCTTGCAGCACCGGTCGAAACCAGTGAGAAGTAATAGCGTTTTGTCGTAGCGCACTACTGTCAAATCGTTCAGGCGAGCACACCCCGCCCGCGTTGCTTGCGGGGTGGCCGCCTGTGGCGGTGCGAGGCGCCCGGTGCGCCTCGCACGCGGTCGCGGAACTCGTCTCCTGCGCCAGAAATTTTCAAGCGCCGTTGCGCAGGTCGCCTGCCGTAGCTTCGTTTGATTTCGTCCGGCATCCATCACGCGAAGTGACCACTTTCTTCGAGCCCGGAGGCACATCGAGGCGAGTGCCACAGGGCAACGCCGAGCCGACGGTAACGAAGCTGAAGGAGGAGCGGATGAACACGGCAGAAAGGTCCCTGCGTTCGCTGGTTGAAAAATGGCTGACGCCAGCTGCGGCGACGCCGATTCGGGTAACCCGATTCAGTCGCACAGGCTCTAGCCGCGGACGTTTCGCACGCGTTGAGGTACAGCGACCGGAAGGTTCGGTTGCGCTTTTTTTCTTCCGGCACGATGACGGCACATGGCAGGTGTTCCCGCCCGGGACCCGCGGGCCAGGAGTATGTGCTGGCGCTAGCGCCGTGTGATTGGGTCGTCGCAGCAGCCTGTTTGTTGCATTGGTTGATTTCAAGTCCTGACCCATATTGTTATATTTTTCATACCAGTAAAGTTGGACGAAACTTTTTTTCCGGACATATGCCGCAAAGCAGAAGCAGGTAAATCAGAGCGCACGCAATGACCTTCACTGACAGAGACCCGACGGGCATAAGTCCCTACACGTTCCGTAATATCGCCCCTGCGATTGGCCATCTCGAGCAGGTCCTGGGCGCGGAAGGAGCGCAGTCTCTATTCACCAGAACTTACTGGCGCGGGCGCGTGCTTCAGGCACTTGCGACGCAGGGACTTACACCGAACCAGCAACAACGACTGCAGAGACTGCTGGAAAGCATCGATGCATTCCAGCCTGAAATATCCGTCTCCAGTTCGGAACAGTCGATTGGTTAGGCCAACCGGCAGAGGGCTCGCACATCCACGCATTTCGTCCCGAAAACCAAGCTCTCGCGAGACGAACGATGTATTCCTTCACGTCTTCGTTGGGCGCAGTTTGGAATTGCGGGAAAATGAAGTCCGTCTGATGCGATAGTCCGCCAGAGCCCAGAAACGCCACCTTCTTTCCGAGCGTGCGTGCGAAGCGACCGATTTCGGCGCCTAGCAAACGACACCGACGGAATGTCGGACGCGGGTCGACGAGTGAGTTGATATGAATTGGAAGCACGGGCTTCGCGTTCAGTTCGCCGAGAAACCAGTGCAGCACATTCGAAAATCCGTGGTCGACTTCCATCGCGTAAGACGCAGCAACGTCGAATTCGTGTTCCACCAGGTGATTGACCGCACGACCAGCAATGTCCAGCGGGATGTTGAGCGGCCCGGGATAGCCACCGCAGTCATTCAACGCCTCGGCTACCTGGCCCACAACGAATTGCGGCATGAGTTTCAAATGCATGCCGTCGTAATGGTCACCGCCGAAGACGACGACGAGGTCAGGGTCGAATTCGCGGAACTCCCGAACGCGCTCGTCGTACGCGCGCCAGAAATCAGGGTTGTCCTTGCGCTCCTGAACCGATGTGAGCGGCACGTGGGGAACACAGGCAAGGTAAGCGCGACTGGCCTGGTTAGCGCTGCTGGATGTGGTTGACATTTTTCTGCCTCTGACGAAATGACGCGCTCAACGCGCAAATTTTGCGGCGCCGGCCCCAACGAAAACCGGCTTGACGATGCGACTTTGAAAGTGCCAGGAGTTGCCGTTGTGCCTGACACAACGGTCCATGACGTCGGCGATGGTGGACGGCGCGCCGGCTTCAAGCGGAAACTCTCCTGACCCTGCGAACACGAGCACTACCGAGCGCACCCGTCGCTCCGGGTCGCCCTTGCACTGTCTCTTGTCACGGAGACAGGTGGGCCTGCCGATTTCGAGGGCGGACACGTCATTCTGGGCGATGTCCTGAAGGACGATATGGCGAGCGACCCGCTTCGCGGCATGGCGGCAGCGGCTCTTGCGGACAGCGCGAGGCTTGGTCGTGGCATGGACGCCGACCTTGAGATGGCCAAGGACATGTATGCCACGGCCTTGGAGCTTGGACACCGGTCGGCCGCGTATAACTTGGGCTTGTATTGGGAGGGACGCTGGGGTACGAGTGCTCCCGGCGACGTCGTCCCCGACAGCACAAAGGCGGCACAGGCCTACAAGCGTGGTGGTTCGAACGCAAAATGCGCCGCCCGCCTCGACGCATTGCGGGCCCCGTTCGAGGTAAACCACGCCATTCGCGCGTGCCGACGCAAAAAAAGCGAGCTCTGTGTGCTCGCTTACACGGTCGATTAAGCAGCCGCAGCTTCCGGCGCAGCCGCGACATTCGTCGTCGTGCCCACCTTTTTGGCGCCAACCAGTTTCTTCGCCGGTGCCTTCTTCACTACCGCCGCCTTTGTCGCGGGTTTCTTCGCTACGACTTTCGGCTTGCTCGCAGCGCGAGAATCTGCAACTCCGCTAACGCTAGCAATCAGAAACTTTGCCCGGTCTTTCGCACCGGCTAGCCACGCCGGAGCCGGACCGCGCCCGCTCCAAGTCGCACCGGACTTCGCGTCGCGATACTTAGCCGGCTGCGGACCTTTCGGCTGACCCGCCCCAGCAGCGGCGCTGACTGACGACGAGACCTTCTTGCCCGCAGTCTTGGCCTTCTTCGCACTTGCCACGCCTGCAGCGACGACTGCATCGGCACTACCCTCAATCAGGAATTTGCTGCGGTCTTTCGCATTCGCAATCCAACCCGGAGCGCGTCCGTGTCCGGACCATGTAGCCCCTGTCTTCGGGTCCTGATACTTCGCTGCGGACGGCTTGGCGACGACCGCAGATTTAGCTGCGGCTTTCGGTCCACGTTTCTTGCCACCAGCATCCGCATCGATGTCGGCGGTTGTCAGGCCGTGCGTTGACATCAATTCGCGAATCTTTTCGATAACAGCGCTCGACTTCTTCGCGATGAGTGCGTCTGCTTGGTTCTGCAGTTTTTGGATTTTTGCTTGCAAGGATTCCAGGGGCGTCATTCGCACCTCCGTAGTTGAGATGCCGGCACTATGCCATGCGCAAGATGCATTGCGCTACTTCTAGCTGGATGGCCGAATAGATAACCGAACATTCTTTAGTGGTTCCTCGGCGCGCCATCACTCTTTTTTCGGCGTCTGACGAGCGCGCCGCATCCAATCGCAACAAGCAAGACACTGTCATCAGACCCGCGCTCATGCCGGTCGTGCTGCGGAAGTCACTCGCGCTGGAAGCGGCAGAAGCGACAGCAGGCGAAGAGACTTGCGTTGCGACCGGCTTCGGAAGCGCTACGCCGGCAGCACTGCCTTGGCGAACGAGAGAGGCTTCGGACGTTGGGGAAGCCTGAGATGCGGTAGGGGGAACTGCGTCCGGGGCGGGTCCGACGGGAGCCATAGCAGTAGACGAGGCCATAGCGGGAGCCAGTGCTGCGCGAGGGGTGGCTTCGGCAGACCTGGCCATCGCCTTCCATTTTGCAAAGACGCCGTCGATGCAGTGGACGTCGATGCAGGCGTTGCGCGATTGCCTCCCACCGAGCGAGGTGTTCGGGCGAGAGCTTTCCACTGGTCAGCAGAGCCTGTTGCTGCGCGAAAATATCGTCGTATTCATTGTTCAGGATGGCGTGGTCGCATATCACGCGCGCAGCTGGTTGCCGCGTAGTTCTGACCTCTCTGCGCACCTATGCGTTTGTGCGCCAATTGCTTTAGTGCAGTGCGTCGGTGGACTGAATACAAAACCCTGTTTGCAGCCTCTCGCATATCGAGTAACTCTGAGCGGTCGCAATGCATTGGTCGAAGGAAGGCAAGTACATGACCGTCGGGCGATTGCACCGTGTCGGTAGGTATGTTGACAGACTGCCGGACAATTAGCTCTTCTCGCCAAAATTTAGTTTATTTTCCCGGGACGTCCTTGCCTCGAAATTGACGCTTTCGTCGCCTACGCTCTCAAGGTTGCCCCGGCAACGGTCAACCCGCATCGCGCGCCTTCACATGGAGAGAGACATGTCGACGAAATGCATTGCGTTTTCGAACAATGATGTGATTATGGTGGCCTGGACGTTCGAGGGTAAGCTCAAGGATTGCGTAGGCTGCGACGTTCGGCGTATTCCGGCCGAATCGGCAAACACGGCTAGCGGCGAACCACAGGGCGAGTCGCTCCCCGCCATGGCGGGATTTCCCGGCGACCCGAACGCCGGCAAGAGCCGGCGGACTACCGCGCAGGCGCCTATCCAGAAGCTCTTCTGGAAAGACCTGTCCGTGACAGACCTGGCATCGCCTGGCCCGTACATCTACCAGGTCATTCCGCTCAAAGGGACCTTCGATAACAAGGGCGTTCCCACGCTCATTCCTTACCCGGATGTGCACCCGCTCTTCTCAAATCCCGTGACGCTGACAGCAGACCATGGCCCTGCCGACGACGCTTCATCATTGAAGGCTTACTTCAATCGGGGGATTCTAGCTACCCAGTCGCTCACGCACGAGGTGCCCATCAGCAAACGTACCGGCGCGCCAGATGCGGGTGCGTTGTTAAAGCGGATAGCTGACCCGAAAGACGCATTACGCAAGTCTTTGGCGAGCGACCTCATCACCGCATTGCCGGCCCTGCTTGTTGAAGCAAACGCAGAGGGTGGGAACTGCTACGCGGCGCTCTACGAGTTGCACGACAAGGAGCTGGAGTCCCACCTCATCGGGAACAGGCGCCTGCATCTGATTCTGTCGAACACCTTCGACAGCAAGAGCGGCGACCCGGACCAGGAGAACAAGCCGGCACGGGATGACCTCCACAAATCCGGCGTGGATGTCCTCGACCGCATCCTTCCCGACGGCAGCCACATCGGGCACAACAAGTTCGTGCTCTACGTGAACAGCAAGGGCGAGCCCACCGCGGTACTGACAGGCTCCACCAACTGGACGTCTACCGGCCTTTGCGCCCAGACCAACAACAGCCTGATTGTTCGCTCGCCCACCGTCGCGCAAGCCTATTCAGACTACTGGGACAGACTGAAGCAGGACACGGACGCTGCCAATGGCGACGCTCACGCCCTGCAAGGGAAAACGTTCCGTACCGACAACCAGACACCTGTCGATGTCCAGGTGCCGGGAGCGTCCAACGCTACCGTCTGGTTCTCGCCAAACACCCCGCAAAAGAACAAGCCCAAGAACCCGGAAGCGCCGGTCGACATCGCCGACGTCGAAGGGCTTATCAAGGCCGCGAAGCACGCCGTTCTCTTCCTGTGCTTTGACCCCGGCAGTCCCAGCGTTGTGGACGCAGCGGCCGCCGCCCTGGAAGCGAACCCCAAGCTGTTCATTCGCGGCGCGCTGACCAACGTCGAGCGCGCCGGGAATTTCATTATCGACCTCCACGATAACGGGCGAGAGCCGGATGACCCCGCACAGGTTATCCCTGCAACAGCCATCGATGACACGTTCGGGATGTGGGAAAAGGAACTGCTCAACGCAGGCCACGCGGTCATTCACGACAAGATTGTCGTCATCGACCCGTTTGACCCGGTCAACTGCACGGTGGTGGTGGGCAGCCACAATCTCGGGTACAAGGCGTCCTTCACCAACGATGAGAATCTGCTTGTCATCAGGGGCAACGAAAGCCTTGCCCGCGCGTACACGGTCCATGTGCTCGACGTGTATGACCACTATCGCTGGCGCTACCTTCTGGCGCAATATGGAACCAAGGACAGCTGGCAGGGGCTTCAGCCTGACGACCATTGGCAAAACCGGTATTTCCCTGTGGCTGCAGGAGAGAAGCCCGACGCCGAGCTGACGTTCTGGCTTTCTGCATCTGCATGACGGTAGCGACCGCGCTCCGAGGCCCAAGCGCGGTCAAGCGCATTTGGTTTCCGCGCGGCCGATGTCCATCACCATCGTGCCGACGGCGCCGTCGAGCATCCCCATTCAGCCCGCTCCAGCATTACGGCCACGTCCCCTCACACGCGCCGGAGGCCCTTCAGCCGCTCGAATTCCGCGGGCCGTGTATATGACCGGTAGAGCTCGCTGACGGAGCCAAACGCCAGCGCTGGTTTGAGCGTTGCGCCGGGCAGCGCCTGGGACAACCACTCAAACGCGTTCATGTCGCGGCGTTCTTCCTGCATTGCAGAGGTCAGTGCTGCCAGCGCCTTGTCGGGCGAGTGACTGCCAAGGTCTACAAATAACTTTTCAAAGGGGTGTCTCGTACGACTTGGGGAGCGCGAGATGGTCAACATCCTTCTCCTGCACGGTTGGCTCCCTTTGCTTATACCAGCGCTATGTGACGATATGTGAAATGCGGAAAGCTCGTCTGCGGCTACGATTCGGCTAAGTCGGAATCTCGGGCCATCGGGCACAACGTGCGCTGTGCCGTAAGCACGCCCGTCCCCGAACCCTGCTGGTAAAGGCCGCCCGGTACGTGAATGCAATTTGCCACATCTACTATTGGCTAGTAGGAAACGTTACGCAAGAGCGCAAGACAACGTGCTCCGCATCACTATCCCTAATTGAATCTGGAGGACCGCGTAGAGAACGCATTCGGCGCTCCCGACCTTGTTGTCTACAACGCGAGCGGCCGCTATCGCGCAGCGGTTGAAGCCATCGACCCACAAAAGCTTGAGGATGCCATCAGAGTGATGGCTCTCGGTGGATTTCTTATTCCTCAGGCCGCCGCAGTTCGGATGGTGACTCGCGGCAGCGGCACTATCCTGTTCACCGGAGCTACGGCGAGCGTGAAGGGCCTACCCGCACCCGAGCTGAAGCTGTCGGCCCGAGCAGACGCTCGAACGGCTAAAGCTGCGTCGCCGTTTGCCGATAACTGGTTCAAATGACGCACTAAAGCGAGCCAGTTGCCAGGCCGCAAAGAGCGCATTTTCAGGAAGTGGCATGACGCTTGGTCGCGGCTTCGTGACCGGCGTCCAGACCGCGGAAAGCGGCGGCGCGCCTGAGAAGGAGAACGCTAAAAATCACACGCTCGGGGAAGGCGTCGACGGTAGGCAAACGAACGCGACGCAAAGTAAGACGAAGTAGCAGTCGGCAGTATGAAAACGGTAGTCAATAGCCTAAGTTTTCGGGCCACCTTCGGGTGGCCCCTTGTTTTCTAGCCCCACATCGCGAGAAACGCTTCGCGACCTTAGACCGTTACTGAGCCAGATAGACGTGCACGCCGTCTGGCCGAAGGTGGCTCATCTACGACCCCAGGGTGCAGCATGTTGTCGACACTTTGGTGGAACTGGCCGAACAGGGTAAACTGGATTGAATCTGCAAGTCTGCTAACCGCGAGAGAGCCTCGAATCCATGCAACATCTCCTCTCGTGTCACCGGAAGCAAACGTCTACGACAACGACAAGGTAAGCGTGTTTGCAACTTCGTCGAAGTTCCGCAAGGGGTTGTCGGAAAGAGGAACGCGAACCATGGCGCAATCGGCATTGCTACGGTTCTTTTCTCGAAGCTGTGCACAGGCAGCCAAAGGAGCGCATTGAAGCACCGGCGACTTCTAGTCGTGTGGCCGCGACTCGTGGGAGTTTGCAGGCGGCCGCGTTCGGTGGCAGAGGTAACTCGCGTGCGCTAATCGTTCGTCCTGGTTGCCAAAACTCCGCGCGCTAAGTGAACAGCATTTGAAGCAAGCACACGAGAGCTTGGCAGGAAGGCTGTCAAGTGCGAATAACGAGAGACACGTCGCTCAAGGATAGCGAATTACACAGATTAAAGATTATATGATTACCGGCGCGTTCGACCGCGAGAACACCGTGCCCACACCAGAGTTCTCAGAAGTGGATACCCATTTCCCGTGTGTGAAGGACAAGTAAAACGTGGGTGGAGGACAAGTTGCGCGTGGGTGGAGGACAAGTAAAACGTGGGTGGAGGACAAGTCGCGTCGATGAACTTCGACAGAGCGTTTGCGCCACGTGCACGATGCGGAAGCGGCAGCTGCAGCTTTGTACCTGTTCGCATCAGGCCGTCGTCCGGACATGCCGCGAGTTTCAGCATCCTCATGTACGAGTTGATTGGTCGAACGTCGTGCTCTGAAACACACGAATTGGCGGCGAAGTCCAGTTCAGCCGACGAGCCGACGATAAGCGCTGAGATGCCGGACGAGGCCTTGCTTGTCGCCACGAATCTCGCTCAATCTGGCGAGGTTGAAATGAGCGTCGGCATGCGTTGGGTCAAGTTCAATGCATCGTTGATAGGATGTTTCCGCAGCGTCGTAACGTCTTAGCTCTTCGAGAACGACTGCCCGATTGAAGTGCAGTAACGCGTCATCGGGGAAATGTTGTAACGCCCCGTCAAAAACTGACAACGCCTCGTCGCAGCGGGTTTCTGCCTCGCAGAGCAATACGCCAAGATTGGTATAAGCGTGGTAATGCGGTGATGGCGCGAGCTCCAATACTTTCCGGTAAGCCTGTTCTGCGCCGACAGCATCGGTTCCCGTCAGTTGTTCCGCGAGCGCAAACCACTCCTCCGCTTGCCGTTCGCGACTCGTCTGGTTTCGCGGTGCCGAGTCGAGGAAAGCGACCTCGCCTCTAATAGGTGCGACCTCGAAGTCGAGCAGGTGCTGGCCGGAAGCGGCGTCCCATTGGGCCTGTCCTGACCTGACAGCCACCGTCTCGCCTACCGATGTGATTCGAATTCCAGAAAGCGGAAGCTCGTCAGGAAGTTCGGCTTTCAGCTTGGCAAGCGCCCTCAGAATCTTCCGTGTTGAGACTTTGGCTGATTGCAACTGAAACGCTGTGCGCAGGACCACGACATCCTGGAAAGAGAATCGAAGCTCGTTTCTGCGACCGCGCGCCGGGTGAACGAATCCGGCTTCAATCAGCCCAGACAGCACCCGACGCGAGACCCCCAGCAGCGATTGAAGGCTGCGCAACGAATAATCGTTTGACTGATTCGGTCTGTTCACTTGCGTGCTCGAACCTTTGCCGGTGGCGCCTCCTTGATGTCGGCTTTCGGTGTGGCTCGTTTGACAGGGCGCCTTGGTTTGGCTGCCAACACTTCGACGTCAGCGGCGGTGGTCTTCTTCGTTGCCGTCGTCCTGGCCGGCGCCGTCTTCGCCGGTACGTTCCGTTTCGCCTTGTTGGCGCTGAGACTCGCCCGAAGCGCTTCCATCAGGTCAATTACCTGGCCGCCCGACTCACTCGTGGACTCCTCTGGAGACACAATCTGCTCGCCCGCGATTTTCCGGTCGATGGCCTCGAGAATCCGCTTTTTCTCCTCGTCCTCATAAGCCGACGGGTCGTACGCGTCTTCGGAGACCTGGTCGATGATTTGCAGCGCAAGCTTGAGTTCCGTGGCGGTTACGGGCGCCTGCTCGATATGCAAATCGCTCAATGCACGCACCTCATCTGCGAACAGCAGCTGCTGGAAAACCATACCGTCTTCAGCGGGCCGTATCTGGACGATGCGGGTTTTGCCTTTGTACGACCATTTGGCGAGTGCACACCGTTCGCTTTGGCGCATCGCCTGCTGCAGCAGACTGTAGGGTTTGCCACCCCGTTTGTCCGGCGCAATGAAATACGCCTTGTCGTAGTAGAGCGGGTCGACCGATTTTTCCGGCACGAAGGAGACAATTTCTACAACGTGCGTAGCACCCTCTTCAAGCGCCTTCAACTCGTCTGCAGCGAAGACGACGAACTGTCCCTTCTCAAACTCGTAACCCTTCTTCATGTCGGCGCGAGCCACCACCTCGCCTGTCGCCTCAGAGATGTACTGCTGCTTCACCCGCCCGCCTGCTGGCGTCAGGAGATTGAAGCCAACCCCTGAGGCACTCTCCGTGGCCGAGTACAGTTTGACCGGGATGGAAACCAGGCCGAAGGAAAGCGTCAACGATGCGATTGAGCGCGCTGCCATGAACTTCTCCTCGTAGCCGGCGGGCCGGAGGTCGCGCGGCTTCTGATTACGGCTGCACAAGCCACCGGTCGGAGGTCAGTCGCTATCCTCCCGGCTTTTTTTGCAAGCTTAGCACCGGAAAACCAGTTTCTGGAAAGCCGAAACAAGTGTGGCTACGGGATGCCCCTTCCCATTGAAGAACATTCGGTCAGAGGACAACTCACAACGGATACGACCGGACGGAGCGGATTTGCTCCCCTGGAGGTCCGGTTTTTTTGGAATGCCAATGCATTGACGGTTCTTCCCCGCACGGAGGGTCTGCGCTGATTTGCGCTGTTGGCGCGGCGCTACCATCGCTCGCCTTCTTGCCGCGCAGGCTGATGCCGCTTCAGGAACAGCCGTTGCGGCCTCTCGGAACACAAACCATCAGGAGTTGGAAATGGCTACCCATCCTACCGAGCAACGCGCGGCCGACGACAAATCGGAAAAGGACGTCGATACAGCTGTCGAAGATACGTTCGCTGCGAGCGACCCGCCGTCGACCGGTGGAGCGACAAAAATCGGGCCGGACGAGAATGCTGGAACGCAGACAGACAGCGACGTTCCAGGAACAGAACCGGACGAAGACGTTCCCGACGAGGAGACGCCTCCGGAGCCGTCTCCCGGCGACCAGCCGCCGGACGAAAAGGCACCGTGACGGGTATATATCCGCGTGCGCAACCAGACCCGAGGCTCGCCCGATTTGCGGTGGGCCCATCCGGGCTGGCAGTAAAGGGCATGAGCTGGATGCGTCGCGCCGAAGCAGTGTCCCGTGGGCCGCCGTCGGCGATGTGGATACACCGTGCGGAATCAACGGCCCCGAGCGGCGTTAGCTTCCCCTGACCTACTGGCCCACCCAAATGTCGGTGCGGCGGATGATTCCGCCTCCGGCTGGCTTTGAAATGCAGCGGTGGCGATGCGCGACAATCGTCCTGGTTCGTATGCCTCCGGGTGACTGGAATCTGACACCGAGCCGCACCGGCTAGAATACCGACGGTTTTCGAGCCGCACATCGGTTGAACAGGCCGACGATGAGCGACCGGTCGCCTAGCCTGCATGCTCGCGTCTCTTTGGCATTGTCCCCTCAATACGCTCGCCACACCGAAGTTATTTCTCGTTTGAAGCAACGTCAATTCTGACCTTGAAATTTCGAACGCGGATGTAGTTGAACGACTTACTCCCGGTGCATCTCGACTCCGGCGGCGTCGCACGAGCCGGCACGCGTCGCTGAACTGGCAGCAGGCGCCGCATGCCACCGGACTCGCCGGAAAGCTCTGGCGGCAACCCTGACGGCTGGAACGCGTATGGTCCTAGGGCGCTCCAGCCTCGCCCTCGGCGACAGCGTCGTCACGCTCCCGATAAAACGCCGAATGCACTGACGATAGAGCGCCGCCCTCAGCGCACGGCCGCCGAGTACGAGGAACAACAAAGCGTCTTCGAGGGCGCAGGCCGGCGGTTGTGCAAGGCGGCATGCTTAATGCGCAAAATCGATATGTCCCTGGGTTGCTGCGCTATGGCTCTCATTCTCCTGGTCGACGATGACGGTGAATCACTGTGGATGCTTCAGCTGGTTTTCGAGCGAAGTGGTCACCGCGTGCTGCTCGCGGATAGCGGTGAACCGGCGCTGGCGTTGGCGGGGCGCCATCTGCCTGATTTGATTATCACCGACTGGAACATGCCGGGAATGGACGGCATCGCCCTCTGCGAGCGGCTGAAATTTTACCCTTCACTTGCGCAGATTCCGGTGCTGATGACATCTGGCGAGTTGCCGCCCAAAGATAGGTCCGCGCTGTGGAACATGTTCTTCTGCAAGCCCGTCGACCTGAAAGCCCTTGAGTCTGCCGTCAGCTCGCTCCTGGCCCGGCGTTTGTGCTGTTCCAAAAAGCGCGTCAATGTGCCGGCTCCGGCGCCCGCGCGTTGGGCCCCGATGCCCTCAAGGTATTGGGCGTAACCGGTGAACGAACGGCATTCCGAGAGCGCCTCGCGTCTTCTCTTGAGGGCGCCATGTGCCGAAGTTCGCGTCGGCACCCGCCTGCGGAGGTATGCTGCTTGCTCGTTACGGAGGCACCATTTTCGATGGAGGTGAATCATGGGCTCAATCAACCCGCAAGGTGCTGCCCGAGGCGGAGCGAATATCGTGGGCGGTGGTGTTGGCGACGGACCGGGACCAGACGTCATGGCTGCCGCGACGCTCGACGGGACCAAGGTGATGTCTTCAGACGGCGAACACGTGGGAAAGATTTCAGACATCATGCTTGATGTCCGCAACGGACGCATCGCGTATGCGGTGCTGTCTGAAGGCGGTTTTCTTGGGATGGGGTCTAACCTGCATGCCATCCCATGGAGTGCGCTGACCCTCGATACGGACCAGAAGTGTTTCTTCGTCGACATCACCGCACAGCGCCTCAAGGACGACCCGGGCTTCGACAAGGACCACTGGCCCGCCATGGCAGATGCGAAATGGGGAGAGTCAACGTACAGCTACTACAACCGGCAGCCGTACTGGTCAGCAACACAGGAAATGATGGAAACTGACCCCAATGTCCGGCCGAGCGAGCATTGAACATTATCGGTGAGCTGTCCCGGGCGGAGGGCTTATCTGCCGCTCCATCGCCTATGCCACTATGGCTTGCTTCGGTGGCATAGGCGCATTGCTTTCCTTAACCACCAGACGCGCGCGAATAATCGGCACTTCAATCTGTATCGCGCTCGCCGCGAAGACGGCGAAAGCGCCATGGTGGGCGTACTGCCGGAACTCACCCCTAGTAGGTTTTTTCATTTCACTACTGGAGGCCGGCGAGCCCTTCGCCCCTTTTTTCTGCATCTGCTTTTTCGCGACTTGCTGCCAGAGTGACCCATCGTTTTAGAGCCGGACGCGCCAGACATCGTGTCCGCCGCGCCACTCGCGTTCGGCGTGCCGATTCCGGTGCCGCCCTAGCCGGCACTGCAGGACGGGCACACGGAATATCTCGTCGAGATGCTGAGGGCTCATGCGCTGGATTGCGTTATCGGACGTATATCGCACGAACACGCTAGCGAGCTGCGACAGGAGATTCTTTTCATCCAGCGACTGAAGCCGCCAACGGGCTCCGGACGCTCACGCCCAAACGCGGTGCCCACGCCGCCCATGCGCGACTGTTCCGATGTGAACACCGGGGCCGAAGGCATGAGAGTCAAGCCGTTTTCGGCATTGACAAGGCACGTCCATTAACACTTATTTTTTTGTGGCAGCCGTGACTTGTTCAACGGCCTGTCTGGTCGCCCTGTTTGAGGCGGAAGCTGCTGCGTCAACGTTGTTTCCGGCAATCTCCAGTGTCTGTGCAGCGGCCTTTTTTCCGGCTTCAATCGTTGCGCTCGTCGTCTCGCTGGCGGACCTAACAGCTGATTGCAACGCGTTCATAGCGGGTTCGCTTCCCACCGGTGCATTGCTTGCGACCGTATCGACAAACGCTTGCGTATTCTGCTGTTGCTGCCTGAATTGGGCCTCGGCGCTCGCGGCCAGTTCGGCCTGTGCACTGAACATGATGTTGTACACATGCCGCCAGTAGGACTGTGCTTCTTCCATGGCGGCTTGCGCGCGCTTTGCCTGCAATGCGAACAGCTCCTGCGGGTCTTTGGCTGACAACGCCGTGCTGATGATTGCCTGATTTTCGGAGAGCGTCGATTTAGCCGCCCGCAGGTTCAGCTCAGTCAGCTTTTCGATGCAGCCGAATGCCTTGGTCCATACATCGGACACGGTTTCCAAACTGGCTCTCTGCGAAGCCACCGCCTGTTTGCTGGAAAGACTGCTCATTGCAACCTCCATCTGGGTAACGTGGCGAGTGGTCCGTGAAGCCACTTCAAGGAACCTGAACGACACGCCACAGGGCAGGAATCAGCGGTGCAGCAAGGCTTGGTCCCGGGAACGCGAGCTGAAGTTGACCCGCGAAAACGGACACCTATGCTTTTGATCAGGAGGTGTCGAAAATGGGCAGGCATCGTACCCCATACCCTGTGGAATTCCGGGCTCACATGGTCGAGCTGGTTAAGGCCGGAAGAACGCCTGAGGATCTGGCGCGCGAGTTCGAGCCGACCGAACAGACGATCAACAACTGGGTCGCGCAGGCCGATCGCGATGCGGGTGTGCGTCACGACGGGCTGACCACGGCCGAGCGGCAGGAACTCACACGGTTGCGTCGCGAGAACCGGCAACTGAAGATGGAAAGGGACATTCTCTCGCAGGCCGCGGCCTGGTTCGCGAGGGAGACGGGAGCCGTTCCGCCGAAGGGCGGTACGGATTCATGAGAGCGAACCGGGCCAGGTGGCCCATTGCCACGATGGCACGGCTGCTCAGGGTCTCCGCGAGCGGCTACTACGCATGGCTGGTGCGTGAGCCATCGAAACGCTCGTGTAGCGATGCGCAACTGCTCGAGCGCATCCGCACGCTGCATGCGAATTCACGCGGCACATATGGGGCGCCACGTATCCATGCGCAGCTCGCGTGGGAAGGCGTGCATGTGGGATGCAAGCGGGTCGCACGTCTGATGCACCTGGCCGGCCTGCATGGTGCGAGCCGGCGGCGCTGGCCACACACCACGCGGCAACGCGCGGGGGCTCGGCGCGCTCCGGATCTGGTGCGTCGGCACTTCTGCGCGGAGGCGACAAACATGCTGTGGGTGGCGGACGCCACCTACATCCCGACTGGCGAGGGGTTTCTGTATCTGGCCGTAGTCCTCGACGTGTTCAGTCGCCGAATTGTAGGCTGGGCGATGTCAAGCCATCTGTACACCGAACTGATGCTGCGCGCACTCGATATGGCGTTGCTGCAGCGACGCCACGAGGGCGTAATTCTACATTCGGACCAGGGATGCCAATACACCTCTATTGCATTCGGACGGCGCTGCCGCGAAGCCGGTGTGCAACCGTCGATGGGGACGGCCGGCGACGCGTACGACAACGCGATGTGCGAATCGTTCTTCGGCACGCTTGAAGCGGAGCTACTCTCGCGAGAACTCTTTGCGACTCGTGAACAGGCCCGGCAACGCATCTTCTGGTTCCTGGAGGGCTGGTACAACGTACGCCGCTTACACAGCGGCATTGGCTATCGTTCGCCGCTTGAATTCGAAAACCTCAACGTTAAAAGGCAAACCGTATCGCCTTGCGGGTTGTCCACCGGCGGGCAGCGTCATGGTCGTGAGAGGCGACCCGCCGCCCGCCCGTGGACAACCCGCGACTCAACACTCAACGGAGGTTAGATCGCATCAAATCGCAGGCTGCAAATCCGTCCGTCGAACCGGGTCAACCTCAAGCAACGTCAGTTTGTGCTTTGCGTTGCATACAGCGGCGCGCCATACAAGGCCCCAGTTATGCACGACGATGCACGGCGAGACAGCTTCCCTTACCCACGAACGACACGTACCGACCTAGCATCCAATCTGGCGAAAGACTCAGCGCGGTACGTGATTGAGGTCGACGTGCCTGCGCACAGGAGCGCCCCCTTCTTGCAGGATGCACGTGACGGCTCGCTCGCAGTATTCTGTGCCAATTCGGACAGTGGCTGCATCGCCCAGGCCGACATGCGCGACTATCGGTTTTTCGTCGATGATGAGCGCAATCGGAGCACGCAACGACATTGCCGCCAGGCGCGTTATCGCATCAAACGACGACTCCGTTGGCGTGTCGGGGATGCCGAAGCTGTGCAGTCTACGCAAACGCTCGCACTCGTTCGCGCGAGAATGACCTTCATAAACCGTCACCCTTGTGGGTGATGGGTTCAAAATAACTTAAGGCGCAAAAGATATACCTCGTCGACATGGAGGCGATGCACGGAAAGAGTGTCGGCCTGGCGCTTCTTTTGCGCTACGGAGCATGGAGCATAGTTCGCGATGGAGGCCGACATGGGAAGGGGAACTCGTCGACGGTGTTGCGCCGGAACAGACCGTTTCCAGCCAGGCACGCAACGAGCGGAGATAGCTGCAATGGACGACCGATTTGACCGACGCGAACTGCTGCTTCACCTCGGCGACAGGCTCGAAGTTTTGAGCTGTTTAGCCAGGACAGGTCGGCCGGAGGCGCTGGTGGTGCAGCTCGCGAAGGAGCAGAACTTGTCACAGGATTTCCGCTTCCTCCAGGCGCTTGGGCCGAAGATGACGGTGGCCGAGTTCAGCGCGGGCGTCGCCAGCGCGTTCTTCCTGTGGCCAAAGGAGCTGCTTGATACGGAGCTCAACCGGAAAGCTCTGGCGTCAACCGTTCAGCACGAGCTCTTTGACGGCAACCCTGACGGCTGGAACTCGTATGTCGGTCACCTCCGGAAGAAGGTGAAGTGGTTCGGGGACGGGCTTCCCGGGATGAGGAAGGAGGCGGGGGCCGAACCGTTGCACGATGCCGTGGAGGAAGTGAATCGAGTCGGGGTCGCGTCGTCCCCTGAGCGGGATGTGCCCGGCGAGCGGAAGGGTTGGCCTTGGCCCGAGCCAAAGCCGACGACCTGACCGATGCCGTCGCGACGTTTCTGCCAGACTCAAGGTCACCAGCGCGCCCCGGCTCAGCCTTGGCGACATCATCGTCAACGACGAAGTCTGTCTCGTGAAACGAACCGGCGACAAATTTGACGACTCTTCCGTGGGACGAAGCCGTCGACTGGTCCACGCGTTCACCGAGCCTGCAGGCATGCGCTAGTTGCTTGTCGAGTGAGCCTGTCGCGATGTTAACGCCGCGTGCAGTCCGCTGTTTCCACTACTGGCTGTTTTCTTTTGGGCCGTACCGTGGTCTGTTCACGTCGCTGTTCGCGCCGCTACGGGTACCCATATTCAGACCATTGGCCTTCCCCCGGTTAGAACGTCCGGTCGGAGGGCTGCTCTGCATCGCACCGACGCCACCGCGTGTGACATCCGGCGAACCGTATCCACTGTCGTTCGGGGCTGTCATCGAACCGACCCCCGGTCTTAACGTCCCGCCAGCAGTGCCGCCAGCGTACGCGTATGTGATTGCCGCCAGCGCCATCACGAGAGCCGAAGCGCAAAACGTCCTATCGTTAAGTTTCATGGTTCACCTCCGAAGAGGGGATGTCGTGAAAGCGACTGCCGCTGACGAACGAAGTGCCGCAAGACCCGTGCCTAGGGCCGCTGATTCGTCGCTTTGCAACGGCAGGCAGGCGATAGAACAGACAACGGACGCTCATTCCGTATCCGAAAATGCCGCCCTCACAACGCCCCTTCGCATAGCTGGCGCTCCGCGGCGGCCTGCAGTGCAGCGGGCTGTCGATTTCTTTTGCTTTGCCGTGCCTACAGCAACGCTTGGTGCTCCCGGTACCTTGGCGGCGGAGGCAGAAGTCACCCTCACGAGAGCCGCCGTATGCCAAAGCGGCTTGGGTGGGGACCTCTTTTTTTTCTTGCGTTACCTACGCCTGTTTCCTATCCTCTGAACAATGGAATTAAGGAGCTTCTTGTGTCCCAGATAAGAAAAAAGATTTCCGTGATATTCACTGCTGCTCGCCTGAGTGCACTCGACGACCGTTCGGCAAGCCGGTTTCGAGGTCGGGTCGGGCAGGTCATAGCGCATGAGCCCACGGGAAAGCACGTAAGCGTCGAATTCCCGGTGGATGGTGAGCGGCGGCCTGAACGGCTTGAGCGGGTTCCGCTGGAATACCTTGAGGTCGTTCATGCGCACTCTGGCGCGGCAGCCCCCTCTCCTGCACACTCACCGCACGCTAATGCAGCTCGAATGCAGCACTCGGCAAGGTTTAAGCGAGACACCTGACGCTTTCATTAGGCCTTGGAGCCACCGCGCTTGCACTTTCAGGGGCAGCGGTGGCTCACGTCGAAGTTACCGGTGCTGCCCTCAAAGAAGGATACGGAAACTGTGCACCGGCAGCCCGTGTCGACCGGTGCGAATAATTGAGCCCATCATGCACCTCCATAACAAAACCCAAGCCTTTCGAACTCCGCGAAATCGACCCGCATCACTTCCCGGGAGAAAAACGCCGCAGTGATTTCTGGAATTCTTCTTCGGACTGCACCTTGTCCGCAAGCGCGGCCTTGATACCCTCCTCGGCATCATGCAACAGGACGAGCCGACCGTGCTCGGCTTCGAGAGCGTGGTAGTAATTCAGCTTTCGGGCGTCGACAATCGCGACGTATGCCGAACCAACCTTCGTCAAGATTTTTTCGGCACCTGCGACGACGCCTTCCGTGAGCTCAGTCAGTCACGAAGAGGTGTCGCACATCAATCTGCTCGTCGCTGGCACGAGTGGACCGATAACCTGGCATGCGAAGGCAATGGGGACAAACTACCTGTCCGCCGGAGCAGCTTGTTGGCGAGGTCCTTGACTTGAGGTGAGATTGCGAGACTGTCCGACACGACGAGCATTCGCAGAAACGAGCCAGTCTCAACAACAACAGCTTTCGTACGTTCTTGAGGGTTGTCATCTAAGTTTCTGAAAGTGGGCAGCAAAGGAAGCCCACGAGTCCCGTCGCGCGTGTCAACGCTGCGCTAGCTTCCGTCAACGCTGTGTACCTCAGCAATTCGAGGCCCCGTCGAGGGGGCGCCGCATGACATCCGTGTATGACGCTGCCGCTCTCTGAGCCATCAAGCCTCGCGGCGAAAAAGGCGGCGCACGATGTAGGCAGGTCCTTCATCGTCGAAAGCGTCGGCGAAACTCGGCCTCGCTAATTACGCGCCCAGTCTTGGCATTGCTGAGGCCAGAAACGGCGTCAGCGAGTAGTAGCTCCTTCGCGCGTTGACGACTCAGCTTGCGCTTTTGCATGCGTTGGGTCGTGATGTATTTGACGCGAGCACACACATTCATGGTTTCGGCCCACGCCCATGGAACCAGGACCCAAAAGGAGCGAGGTATGCCGCCGGCACGAGCGCAGTAAGCCACACCCCATTATCCGAACGAGTGAATTCGTGGCCGTCCGCATGCATCTGCGCGGCATCGACCACCAGTACCAATGGCGGACCGTGGCGAGCACCGACCCGCGTTGCCGTATCGGCGTCCGTGCTCAGATGAACTGCGTGCCTAGTTTGAGCCGTCAACCCTTCCACGGCGATATTCGTCCAGTTACTCCAGGCGGTGCCGTGATAGAGAACAGCTGGCGGTTCCTTTGCGGCATATCCAAGGTCCACGCCTATCGAGTGGCCCTGTGCCGCGCGTATCCGCAGGCCATCCGGAGATAGTGCAAAGCGCTGTTTGTCGTTTGTGGCCACGAGCGCCAACATGAGGTCTCGCGTGATTGCTGGCAGTGTCCTTAGTCGCTTCGAGGCACCCGCGTTACGCGCGGTACGCTCGATTGCGCGCATGAGCTCATCGACAGATAGCCGACTTGAACGTAATCCGGCTGACCCTTTGTTTCAGACCAGGCTCTACGACGCGGCTAGCTTCATCGCTGACTCGGAAGACGTGCACGGACGTCGGGTCAATTCGCCGGTCGTCGCCGTCCCGACGTCAGGTGCGCGGGGCATCTGGGTACCGCTGGTTTGAATGCCATGCATGTCGACGGACGCTAGCAGGTCCATCACATCAGCGGCCTTGCGCAAGGGAATCCAGTTGAACTGCACGTTGGTTCGTGTCGTGAAGTGCGCTGAATTTGTTCGCCATATGGCACGGCGACGCGCAACATTGGCGCGTGGCGCTGTACATACCAGCCGTTCTGCAGGCGCAGCGGACGAAAGTCGTCTTCACTCAACCGGCCGCTTTCCCAGCGTTCCAGTTGGTCCCGAAACTGCGCCGCGCGGCTCTTGACAAATGCTTTGTCGAATTCGTTGTACTGATACATGAGTAGGGAGCGTCTCGCGTCGCGGTATTACGCGACGTAATTGAAGGCAAGGGATGTTGGAGGCAACCCTCCGAAAGGCGTCAGTGGCTACGATAGGCACCTCGCCCTCCGCCGAAAAGAAGCAGAAGCCGCCGATGTTTGCGTAGCAGGCAAGTTCGGTTGGCAGCGCCCACTCAATCGCTGCTGACCCCACCGCAGTCGTCGCTGGCTCATCAACAGAAGCTGTAGTATTGCGGCACAGTCTCTCGGCAGACACATCGGGAATCGCGCGAGAAACCGTGCACTGCGAGTTCGGTCACCGAAGAACACGGTAAGGGCAATCAATGAATCGCTACGAGACTATCGCGAAGAATCTGGCAACGCAAATCCAGGAAGGCCTTCTTCCCGCCGGAGCCAAGCTTCCGTCGCTTCGCCACCTAATCGCGCAGTACGGCGTGAGCCAGTCGACGGTATTTCGCGCCTACTCGCTCCTTGAGCAGTGGGGTCTCGTGCGCGCCGAGGAGCGTGCTGGGTATTTCGTCACTCAGGGCGCCACTGTGAACGAGACGGTTCGAGCAGAAGGACTCGCAGCGGAACCAAGGAAGGTAGACATCAGCGATTTGGTGTTCTCCGTGCTCGAATCAGCCCGGCATGCGGACATTGTGCCGTTGGGTTCAGCGTTCCCCGCTCCACAGCTCTTTCCATCTGCACGGCTTCTGAAGTCACTGGTTTCCGGCACCCGGTCGCTCACCCCATGGAACACGGTGGAAGACCTGCCGCCCGGTAACGACCATCTCCGCCAGCAAATCAGTCTTCGGTACGTTGGAACGGGCATGTCCGTGTCGCCAAACGAGATTCTCGTTACAAATGGCGCCCTCGAAGCGTTGAATCTATGTCTGATGGCCGTCACCCGGCCTGGAGACCTTGTAGCCGTGGAGTCCCCGGGTTTTTACGCCGCCCTGCAAGCAATTGAGCGGCTCGACCTTCGAGCTATAGAGATACCTGTCGACCCGGTATCCGGCCTTGACCTCGAAGCGTTACAAGGTGCGCTTGACCAGCACCCCATTCGAGCGTGCTGGTTCATGCCCAACTTCCAGAATCCGACCGGCACGTCCTTGTCGGCCGACAAGAAGCGCGCTCTGGTCGAACTACTGCGTCGACGCGAAGTACCGCTCATCGAAGACGACGTCTACCAGGAGCTTCATTTCAGCCGCGACCGTCCGCTGCCGGCCAAAGCGTTCGATACACAGGGGCTTGTCATGCACTGCAGTTCATTTTCAAAAACACTCGCGCCCGGCTATCGAGTCGGGTGGACGGCGGCTGGCCGATTCGCTGACAAAGTCAGACGGCTGAAGCTGATGACAACACTTTCTGCGTGCATTCCCGCGCAAGCAGGCGTTGCCGACTATCTGCAGCACGGAGGATACGACAGACACTTGCGCTCGCTGCGTTCGTCGCTTCAGTCGCAGCTCGAGCGAATGGAGACGGCACTGCATAAGTGGCTGCCGAGTACCGTTAGGTGGGTGCGTCCGACTGGTGGCTACATGCTGTGGCTACAGCTCCCGCAGTCTGTCAAAGCAATGGAGCTTCACGCGTTGGCGAGCGCGCGCGGTATCAGCATCGCTCCGGGGCCAATTTTCTCACCGACGCACGGCTTCCAAGACTGCATCCGGCTCAATTTCGGCCATCCTTGGGACGAGCGCTTCGAAAACGCGATTCGCGGACTCGCCGAAATCCTCGACGACCCTTCCATTCACGGCTAGTGTCACCAGTGCAGCGTCAACGGCCGGGTCTACGTCGCGAGGCGCTCTGCGGCGTTTTTGCCTTGTCCAATCCGCGTGCATGAGCGCGCTTGCAATCAGAATCCTTGCATCGAACTCGTGACGTCGGCAGTCAAATGTACGGCTCCAAAGATAAGCAAGCCAATCATCAAGGCGAGTGCGATTGCGACAAACGGCAGCAGCACCATGTTGACATTTGCCAAATCCGCCTCATAAGCAGCGCGTTTGCGTACCCCAAAAAAGCCGGCCAACACCATGCAAACCATGCGGAAAAGTTCCACGATTTCTCTCCCAGAAATCCATCTCATGCTTAATAGTCTCGTATAGCTCTCGGAATAAGAAGAAGCAGTTCTCGCCGATTCGAGGTAAGCAGGAACTGAGGGTGCAGTGGAAATGTGAACAGAGTTGGACCTGCGTTGCTGCGGCGACGCTCGCGCCCGCTGCTATCGCGACTGGCACCTATTCCCAGTTTTGGAATTCGCCTGAGGCGCGTGCGACCGCCCACATCCCAGAAGCGGGCCAATCCACCCTTGGAAGATGCGGCATGTTCCCGGGAGTAATAACTCTTCGATGGGCCCCGGAGCGCTGGCTTCTTGGTTCTCAACCATCACACGGAGCAGTTGCAGGTCCTGACGAGATACCGCGCACGCCGTGCGCCGACGCTGGTAATGCCGTGTTACCAATCTCGCGCCGCCGTTTCACATGTGTCCGACATCGCTCCTTACACTCCGAACCGTAGTCACTGACATTGCACTCAATGTGCGAGGAGTAGCGAAGATGAACATCAAGATTCTCAGTGCAGCGCTCGGTCTGGCAGTGCTGGCAGCATCAACAGCCGCATCGGCACATGTCGACGTCGCCATCGGATTGGGCATCCCCGGGGCCGTCTATGCGCCTGCAGAGCCAGTGTACGCACCGCCACCTCCCGTCGTGTATGCTCCCGCACCTGTCGCCGTCGCGTACGGCGGTGGTGGCGACTGGCGAGCCCGTGAATGGCGCGAACGTCGCGAGTGGCGTGAACGTGAATGGCACCGCCAGGAATGGCGTGAGCACGAGTGGCGCGAGCATCGTGATTGGCGCGGGTATTGAAACGACGCCTGAAGGCGCCACATCCGAAAAAACCGACCTCAGAGTACTTTTGAATGAAAACTAGCCCGATAAGAACCGCCTTCATTGCAACGACGCTGGTCTTCGCGACAGCAGGCACGGCAAACGCCGCAGGTTGCATCAAGGGCGCGGTGGTAGGCGGAGTCGCCGGGCATTACGCCGGGCACCACGCTGTCGTTGGTGCAGTCGGTGGCTGCATGGTCGGCAAGCACCTTGCGAAGCAGCACGCTCAAGAGCAGGCTCAACAGCAAGCTGCCCAACATCAAGCAGTACAGGCGCAATAAAACGTCGTCGGCGTGGTGTGCCCGGTGGAACCCAAAAGTCGCTGTTCCACCGGGCACCTGACAACTACATTTAAGTCGTCAACTCGGCGCTAGGCTCGACTGTGGCCACCGGAGCGGGCACGGCCTTCCTGGCAGGCACTTTCTTCACCGCAACCTTCTTTGTCGGAGCGGTCTTTGTCGCTGCGACCTTCTTGGCAGCAGTTTTCTTCGCAGTCGCGCCCTTCTTCGTAACAGCCTTCTTGGCCGCCGGTTTCGCATCGGCCGCTCCGCCGGCTCCATCAATCAAAAACCGTGTCCGGTCTTTGGCACCAGCGAGCCACGCCGGCGCCGGACCTCGCCCACTCCATGTCGTGCCCGACTTGGGGTCACGGTACATCGCCGGTTGCGGACCTTTGGGCTGACCCGTGCCAGCAGTGACACCGACTGACAACGAAGCCTTCTTAACCGCAGTCTTGGCTTTCTTCGCACCTGCTGCACCTGCAGCGGCAACTGCATCAGCGCCGCCTGCAATCAGGAATCTGCTGCGGTCCTTCGCGTTCGCAATCCAACCCGGAGCGCGTCCGTGTCCGGACCATGTAGCCCCTGTCTTCGGGTCCTGACACTTCGCTGCGGACGCCTTCGCGACGACCGCAGATTTGGCGCCAGGCTTCGGTCCACGCTTTTTGCCACCAACATGCGCATCGATGTCGGCAGTCGTCAGGCCGTGCTTTGACATGGCGGCCTCAAATCTGAAGTGCAACACCTGTTTCGTATAAGGTGTTGCGATGCACGAAAGAACTCAGTATCAACAACTTCAGCCTGAAGAGCGCCTGATCATTGCAAGTCTGCATCTGCAGGGTTCGAGTATCCGGGCCATGGCCCGGATACTCGGGCGCTCGCCAGCCACCGTTAGCCGTGAACTGGCGCGAAACAGCTTGCCTGCTGGCTACGCGTCCGTGTCGGCTGAAGCGCTCAGTGCCGCACGCCGCAGCGCGGGTCGCCGCCCCCCAAAGCTTTGCCTGCAAAGCGTCTGCTGGCGCATCGTTCTCACTCTGCTCGAGTGGAAATGGTCACCTCAGCAGATATCGGGCACACTGAAGCGTATGTATCCGACCGACCCGACCCAGCAGGTTTCGCACGAAACCATCTACACGGCTATCTACGCCCAGCCGCGCGGCGAACTGCGCCGTCAGCTCATTGCGTGCTTGCGCCATGGCCACAGCACGCGCATGCCGCGTACACGGGGCACAGACCGGCGCGGACAGATTCCCGACATGGTCAGTATTCATGTGCGGCCGCCCGAAATCGAAGACCGACTGCTGCCTGGGCACTGGGAAGGCGACTTCATCAAGGGTGCCGGCAACCAGTCCTCGGTAGGCGTGCTGGTCGAACGGACCAGCCGTCTGGTGCTGCTTGCCAGGATGGAAGATGCCACCGCCGCTTCAGCGCTGGCCGGCTTCTCCGCCAAACTCAATTCGATTGTCGCGCCATTACGGCAGAGCTTCACCTACGACCAGGGCAAAGAAATGTCGCGGCATCAAGAACTCACCGCCGCAACCGGCGTGAAGGTGTACTTCTGCGACCCGCACAGTCCCTGGCAACGCGGCACTTGCGAAAACACCAACGGGCTGCTGCGCCAGTATCTGCCCAAAGGCACGGACCTTTCGGTCTACAGTCAGGACGAACTTGACGCTATCGCCGACAGTCTGAACAGCCGACCTCGTGCCACTCATGCCTTCCATTCGCCGTTCGAGGTCTTCGCCGCGACCCTTGCTTCAGCAAGTCAACCTCAAGGCTCTAAACATTAAACCCGCTGTTGCGCTTCACTCTTGAAACCGCCCATCAATTCCCGAATCTTCTCGATAACAGCACTCGACTTTTTCGCGGCGAGCGAGTCAGCTTGCGCCTTGAGTTTTTTGATTTTTGCTTTCAAGGATTCCAGGGTGGTCATTCCCGCCTCCGCAGTTGAGATGCCGGCACTATGACATGCCAATGATGAGGTGCGCTACTTCTGGCTCGAGGGCGGAATAGATAGTCGCTACATCACGCAGAGCCCCACGTTTCTCTTATGTCCGCCTTGAGCAGGCGAAAAAAAGGCCCGACGCGTGGTCGAGCCCGTAAAGGATGGAAGCGCCCGGCGGCGGCAGTCATTCCGTAAAACACTGATTCGCCGCTGGGACACCACCATCTGCGTGGAGGGGTGAAAGGTCGCCTGCCAGGCAGAAGTACCTGGTAAAGGGCTCGAAACAAGAACTGCAGCCACAATGAGCACGGCGGTCAGCACGACTGACTCAGCCTTAAGGACAAGTGCGAAGCGCTTCAAAGGGCGGCCCGCCGGTACAGAACGCGAACCGTTCAACGCTCCGAGCAGTTTTGGCATTTCGACGACCCGGTTATGACCTCCAACTGCAGCTGCAATGAGCACGAGTCCGAGCTTCAGTAGAAGCACCTGTCCGACGCTTCGGACAGAAGCTTACCCCAAGCGTTCTGACGCCGGGATGGCTGCAAGATGACTGATTTTTCACACTCGCGAAGACGAACAAAGTGTCATGGTGCCGTCATCTTGTGGCCGTTGACCGATGCTTACGCTGGCTAGAGTCCCAAGAGAAAGTTGGGACCCGTTGACTTATGCGCATACTCATTATTGAAAGACGAGCCTAAGATGGCCGCATACCTCAGGAAGGGATTGGCTGAGGCGAGCTTCACGGTTGATACGGCCGACAACGGGAACAATGGTCTATGCGGCGGGTGAAGCGAACAGACGTACGCATCGACCTGACGGCACAGGAGTTTTCCTTACTGCCGTTACTCACCGAACGGCAGGGCGAAGTGCTGACGCGCACATTCATCACTTCGCAAATCTGGGATATGAATTTCGAAGCGACACAAACGATGTCGATGCCGCCTTCACACGAGCCTTGGAACGCGCGTGATGACGCGGCTGACCGGATGAGCGCCGTGTGGACGCGCGGCGAACCCCGCGTCGGCTGCGGTATGTACCGGTTGCTAGAAATAACGATTGTCGAAGAAGAGTCGCGTTGAGTTCCGTCCAAGAGTATTCAAACGCATTCGAGGACTGCCAGCAACGAATCGGCTTTCCTGCTGCTCGACCGGAGCGCGACGAATTGCCGAGCTCGCCAATAGTGTTGTACCGTCGTAAGCATCCCCGGTTTGGCGGCGGCTGTTACCGACGCTTCTTATCCGGCGACCACAACCGCAACGTCAGCGCGTTACTCACAACGCTGACACTACTGAATGCCATCGCCGCGCCAGCCACTACTGGATTGAGCAGACCCAGCGCCGCCAGCGGTACGCCAACCACGTTATAGATGAACGCCCAGAACAGGTTCTGCTGAATCTTCCGGTAGGTGCGACGTGAGATGTCGATGGCGTCCGCGATGAGTGCCGGGTCACCCCGCATCAACGTAATGCCGGCCGCGTGCATCGCGACGTCGGTCCCTGTCGCCATGGCGATGCCAACGTCGGCCGCTGCAAGCGCGGGCGCATCGTTGATGCCGTCGCCAACCATGCCGACCGTTCCACCGGACGCGCGCAGGTCAGATATGACGCGAGCTTTGTCCTCAGGCAGCACCTCGGCGCGCACGTCCTCAATTCCAAGCTTGTCGGCTACAGCACGTGCCGCACCCTGGTTGTCGCCGGTGAGCAGAACCGTGCGTATTTTCATGGCACGCATGTGGTCGATGGCGGTCGCCGCAGTGTCCTTGACGGTGTCGCCAAATGCGAGCAGCGCCACCACTTTGCGGGCATTGCCCAACTCGACAAGCCACGAAACGGTCCGACCTTCCGCTTGTGCGGAGTGGCCCTGAGCGAGAACTTCCTCGGACACATCGATTTGCGTCTCCTGCAGGAAGCGGGCATTCGCAATCGCGTAGAGGCGGCCACCAACGTTACCCTGAACTCCGCGACCGGCTATGGCTCGCACATCACTCGCGTTCGGAGCGACTATGCCGTCCGCCTGTGCCGCTTGCGTCACCGCGTGTGCCAACGGATGCTCGCTGCCCTGCTGGATGGCCGCCGCGACAGCGAGCGCTTCGTTGCGTGCCACGTCAAAGGTACGAAATTCGACGAGCGTCGGCTTGCCGACGGTCAGCGTTCCGGTCTTGTCGAACGCGACGGTATTGATTCGATGCGCGACCTCCAGGGCTTCGGCATCCTTGATGAGAATCCCATGCCGCGCCGCGACCCCTGTGCCGGCCATGATGGCGGTCGGTGTTGCCAACCCCAATGCGCACGGACAGGCGATGACAAGTACGGCCACCGCATTGAGAATGGCGGTTTCCACGTTACCTGAGTAGAGCATCCAGCCAACGAGCGTCAGGAATGCAATTCCCAAAAATCGTTGGCACAAATACAGCGCTGACCTTGTCGACCAGTCGCTGAATAGGTGCTTTCTCGGCCTGGGCGGACTCGACCAGCCGGATGATTCGGGAGAGGGTCGTCTCGGACCCGACGGCTGACGTCTCGACGACAAGCAGTCCGTCGACGTTGATGGACCCGCCAGTCACTTTATCGCCCGGTTGCATTGCCACCGGCAAGCTCTCACCCGTGATGAGTGACTCGTCCACGACTTGCGCCTTCTACTATCGTCCCGTCCACCGGCACGCGCTCACCCGGGCGGACGACCACTTGCGCGCCGACACGCACGGCCGCAAGAGGCACCTCCTGCTCAGTGCCGTCGATGCGCACACGCGCTTTGTCAGGCCGCAGCGCGTTCAAGGCCCGGATAGCCTTCGTAGTCTGGCGCTTTGCCTTGGCCTCGAGCCATTTCCCGAACAGCACCAGCGTGATGACAACAGCCGACGCTTCGAAATACAGATGGCCCATGTCGCCCGGATGAGCGACGACCTCATAGACGCTCAGACCGTACGCGGCCGACGTACCGAGGGCAACGAGCAAATCCATGTTGCCCGCCTTCGCGAGCACCGCTTTGTAGGCTGATTTGTAGAAACGCAGGCCGAACCCAAATTGCACGACAGTCGCCAGCGCAAACGAAAGCCAGATGGGGAGCATGACGTGCCCGCCCAACCACTGGGCTACCATCGGGACCACAAGCGGTGCGCTAAAAATGGCTGCACCGGCGACCCTGAGCGACGCAAAGTCTCGCTTCGGCGGCTGCTCAACATCAGTTGCCGGAATGGTCGCGTCGTACCCTGCCTTCTGTACGGCGCTCACGAGGACGTCCCGAGACACACTTGCAAGGGCTTTTATCGTGGCCTGCTCGGTGGCCAGGTTCACGCTGGCCGATGACACGCCGACGACCTTGCTCAGTGACTTCTCGACCCGCGCGACGCACGATGCACAGGTCATGCCGTTGATGCTCAGCATGACCTCCTGTTCCGGTACCTCATAGCCGGCCGCTCGAACTGCGTCCGCGACAGCGGAGTGCGCCTGCACAGATTCAGCTTCAATGGACGCTTTCTCGGTCGCAAGATTGACGGAGCTGCGCGTCACACCCGGCACGCGCGCAATCGCTTTTTCCACGCGCGCGACGCACGACGCGCACGTCATGCCCTCAATGGGCAGTTCGAAGGTGGTGGTAGTACCAGCCGCCGCGCGGGTGGCATTCAGAAGTTCGGTAGCCATGGTCTTGTTTGGAGGGCCGCACCGGTGGGTGCGGCCGTCGAGGACTGCGGGACCGGCACTATGCCAGCGAGAGGGTCAGGCGCGAACAGCCGGGCTGTAGCCCGCTTCCTGGATGACCAACAAAAAGTCGTCGGCACCGTGCGCGGATTCGATGCGCACCGTCCTGGTTGCAACGTCGATGTCCACCTTCGCCTGTGCGTCGACATCCTTGACCGCTTTCGTGATAACGCCCGCGCAATGCCCGCAGGTCATGTCTTTGACTTCCAGTTCCATTTTGAAAACTCCGTTTTATTGTGAGCAAAATCAGTATCGACATTCCAACTGTTGGAAGGTCAAGCGTTGCGACTAATGTTTTTGACCGGCCAGTGCTTCCAGAATCGGGCATTCCGGACGTGAGTCGCCTCTGCAGTGCTCCGCCAGATGCCCCAGCGTGTCTCTCATCTCGGTCAGTTCCCGGATACGCAGGTCCAGTTCGACGATATGCTCTTTCGCAAGCCGTTTGACCTCGCTACTGGGCCGGCTCCGGTCTTCCCACAGGCCCAGCAATACCGAAATCTGCTTCATCGGGAAGCCGAGGTGACGGGCTTGCCTGACGAAGCGCAGCACCTCCACGTCCTTGTGCGTGTACACCCGATAGTTCGATTCCGTCCGCGTGGCAGGCTGAATCAGGCCGGCGCCCTCGTAGTGGCGAATCATCTTGGCTGAAACGCCGGACGCCTTCGCTGTTTCACCAATGTTCATCTCGAGCTCCCTCTAAGCAACGGCCCATTGGCCATCCAAGCGTATTCTTGACCTTCCCACAATGGGAAGGTCAAGCAGTGTTTGACCGGGATTTGATGGCGTGGCAATGGCTTCGGCAGTGCGTAGGTGTATGCCGGCGCAGCAATCGGCATCGCGCCGGCGTGCGTCGACATGTGCAGCCCCTGAAAAGGACTGAGGTTGACCCGGTTCGACGGACGGATTTGCAGCCTGCGATTTGATGCGATCTAACCTCCGTTGAGTGTTGAGTCGCGGGTTGTCCACGGGCGGGCGGCGGGTCGCCTCTCACGACCATGACGCTGCCCGCCGGTGGACAACCCGCAAGGCGATACGGTTTGCCTTTTAACGTTGAGGTTTTCGAATTCAAGCGGCGAACGATAGCCAATGCCGCTGTGTAAGCGGCGTACGTTGTACCAGCCCTCCAGGAACCAGAAGATGCGTTGCCGGGCCTGTTCACGAGTCGCAAAGAGTTCTCGCGAGAGTAGCTCCGCTTCAAGCGTGCCGAAGAACGATTCGCACATCGCGTTGTCGTACGCGTCGCCGGCCGTCCCCATCGACGGTTGCACACCGGCTTCGCGGCAGCGCCGTCCGAATGCAATAGAGGTGTATTGGCATCCCTGGTCCGAATGTAGAATTACGCCCTCGTGGCGTCGCTGCAGCAACGCCATATCGAGTGCGCGCAGCATCAGTTCGGTGTACAGATGGCTTGACATCGCCCAGCCTACAATTCGGCGACTGAACACGTCGAGGACTACGGCCAGATACAGAAACCCCTCGCCAGTCGGGATGTAGGTGGCGTCCGCCACCCACAGCATGTTTGTCGCCTCCGCGCAGAAGTGCCGACGCACCAGATCCGGAGCGCGCCGAGCCCCCGCGCGTTGCCGCGTGGTGTGTGGCCAGCGCCGCCGGCTCGCACCATGCAGGCCGGCCAGGTGCATCAGACGTGCGACCCGCTTGCATCCCACATGCACGCCTTCCCACGCGAGCTGCGCATGGATACGTGGCGCCCCATATGTGCCGCGTGAATTCGCATGCAGCGTGCGGATGCGCTCGAGCAGTTGCGCATCGCTACACGAGCGTTTCGATGGCTCACGCACCAGCCATGCGTAGTAGCCGCTCGCGGAGACCCTGAGCAGCCGTGCCATCGTGGCAATGGGCCACCTGGCCCGGTTCGCTCTCATGAATCCGTACCGCCCTTCGGCGGAACGGCTCCCGTCTCCCTCGCGAACCAGGCCGCGGCCTGCGAGAGAATGTCCCTTTCCATCTTCAGTTGCCGGTTCTCGCGACGCAACCGTGTGAGTTCCTGCCGCTCGGCCGTGGTCAGCCCGTCGTGACGCACACCCGCATCGCGATCGGCCTGCGCGACCCAGTTGTTGATCGTCTGTTCGGTCGGCTCGAACTCGCGCGCCAGATCCTCAGGCGTTCTTCCGGCCTTAACCAGCTCGACCATGTGAGCCCGGAATTCCACAGGGTATGGGGTACGATGCCTGCCCATTTTCGACACCTCCTGATCAAAAGCATAGGTGTCCGTTTTCGCGGGTCAACTTCAGACGGCTATTCGAGCCTGCCCTGGGCGAGCGCTAGCGCCGGCACGATGCCCAACGTCACCGCCATCGCCATGCCCATCAATTTGTTGAGAGTGTTTGCTTTCAGGTTCTCAAGAATCCAGATAGTCGATTGGACCGCTGCGGCACGGAGGCCACAGCGTGCGTTGCCCGGGCGTTATTGGTTTTGCAGCTTGGTAACCGTCACGATGTCGTTCACCTCTTCGGCAACGAAATCAATCTGGTCGCCAACCTTGACCTGCGAGAGCATCGCTGGGTCCTTGACGTTGAACACCATCGTCATGGTGTCCATGCCCAGATTCTCTATCGGACCGGCTTTGATGGTCAGTTTTCCTGCCGCAGCATCGACCTTCCTGACTTCTCCAAATGAACATGAGTAGCTCGAGCGGCGACAGCGCGAGTCGGTCAACGCAAACCTTCAAGGCAGCCGGCGAAAAAATGAGGACGGACATGAGCGGCCCGTACACGGGCGATACGGATAAAGACTTTGTGTCGCACATGATTCCCCACCACCAGGGTGCGGTCGCCATGGCAGAAGTCGAGTTGAAGCAAGGGAAGGACCCCGAGATGAAGCGGCTTGCGGCAAACATCGTTAAGGCGCAAGACGAGGAAATTGCCTACATGAAAAAGTGGCAGGCAAAGCACGGCGGCAATTGACAGGGGGACAATGCTGGCGAGCGTACTTTAGAGGGCGCGGGATTTGTATGCAGCGCGATATCACGGCTCCCCGGATGAGCGCCCTCGCGCAGGCGCGCGGCGAATCCAGCGCCGCCTGTGACATCTAAAGGGTGTCAGAAGTAACGTTCGCCGAAGAAGGGTCGCGTTGTCACCTGTCCGCGACTCCCACAGACGCTGTCGAAGACCGTCGGCAAAGAATCAGTCGTGGTCCTCATGATGGTGATGTTCCCATCCACGGTGCCGACCGTGGTCATGCCATCGGCGCTCGTCGCCGTAGTCGCCTTCATAGCGGTATCCGTAGCCATAGACCGGGGCCGGCGCGTAGACCACTGGCGGCGGCGCCTCGTACACGACCGGGGGTGGCGCGACATACACGGGACCAGGAACCCCCAGATAAACACCGATGTCCGCGTGAGCGAAAGCCGCGCTGGACGCACAGGCAGCGGAAATTCCCACCGCGAGAAAAAGGGTAGCGCGCTTCATGGAGTTCTCCAGTCCTGCCCGGTTCTGGCGGATGCCAGACAACGACGAACGACGCAGATTGTAGGAGGGCCAAGCCGCAGCAGGTACGGCCGGATTGTCAATTCTGTAACCGGCAGTAACCGTCAAGGTTCCGCCGGTTTTGGAGGCTGATTACGACGCGCTCAGGGAGTCGCCCGAGACATGAACGCGCTCACCGACCTGGACCGGCGGCTGCGTTGTGTAGTTGAAGTTCCGGTAGCTGCCATCCTTGACCTGCACCTGGTAGCTCGTCTCCTTGCGCACAGCATGCTCAATGCCATTGCCCGCAAAGCCACCGCCCACGGCGCCGGCAATCGTTGCCAGAACGCGACCGCGTCCTCCGCCGACCTGATTTCCCAACAGCCCGCCAGCGACTGCGCCGCCTACGCCTGAGCCTCAAGTTTCCCCGTGCGTGTCGTCAAGGTCAGAGGGCAAACGCTCGCAGACATGGTCGGCCATGTCGCTGATGACGTGCTTCACGTGCTCGTCCGCCGCCTCGTAGAAAATCTGCTTTCCCCGCCGCTCGGCTCGCAGTACCCGAGCAGCTCGCAGAAGGCGCAGGTGATGACTGACCAGCGGCTGTGACAGACCGAGCTTCGTGGCGATGTCGGATACGCTTATCGGCGCGTGAAGACAGGCCGCGATTATTTTCAGGCGGCTCGGGTCACCCATGAGCCGGAACATCTCGGCCAGCTCCACGACCTGGTCCTCGGTCAACTCTGTTTCTCGCATCGTGGCTCCAAGACATTAAATCAACGTATGTTTATATGTGTATATAATATCGCATTTGCAGTTTATCCGAGGCCCAGCCAATGGCTCACGACCACCAGCACAATTCGCACCTTCATGGCCGTGAGCGCGACCACAACGATGCCCACGGCCACGACCACGGCAAACGGCAGTCACATGGCGCCCATGACCACAGTAGCCATAGCCATGCAGGCCACAGTCACTCCGGCTACAACCATCTTCATGGTGTAACCGACCAACGCCGTATTGGATGGGCCTGCATCATTATTGCCGTGTTCATGATGGTCGAGACTGCGGGGGGCCTGCTGTCGGGCTCGCTCGCGCTGCTGGCAGATGCGGGGCACATGGTCAGTGACGCTGCCGCGCTCGGGTTCAGCTGGGCCGCAGTCCACTATGGCCGCCGGCCCGCAACGGCGCAGCTTTCCTATGGATTCAAGCGACTGGAAATCCTCGCAGCCTTCGTCAATGGATGTGCACTATTCGTTATAGCAGGGTGGATTGGCGTTGAAGCCATCCGCCGGTTTGCATCCCCTGTTCCCGTGGTCGGACAAACGATGCTGGTCATTGCCGTCGCTGGGCTGGTTGCTAACATCGCCGCGTTCTATGTTCTCAACGGTGGCAACCGGGAAAATCTGAACATGCGCAGCGCATGGTTTCACGTTCTCGGCGACATGCTCGGCTCGGTGGCTGCCATCGTTGCAGCAGGCGTGATTCTGCTCAGTGGCTGGACGCCAATTGACCCAATCCTGTCGATATTCGTCGCGGTCATTATCCTCAAGAGCGCCTGGGGTGAGGTTGACCCGGTTCGACGGACGGATTTGCAGCCTGCGATTTGATGCGATCTAACCTCCGTTGAGTGTTGAGTCGCGGGTTGTCCACGGGCGGGCGGCGGGTCGCCTCTCACGACCATGACGCTGCCCGCCGGTGGACAACCCGCAAGGCGATACGGTTTGCCTTTTAACGTTGAGGTTTTCGAATTCAAGCGGCGAACGATAGCCAATGCCGCTGTGTAAGCGGCGTACGTTGTACCAGCCCTCCAGGAACCAGAAGATGCGTTGCCGGGCCTGTTCACGAGTCGCAAAGAGTTCTCGCGAGAGTAGCTCCGCTTCAAGCGTGCCGAAGAACGATTCGCACATCGCGTTGTCGTACGCGTCGCCGGCCGTCCCCATCGACGGTTGCACACCGGCTTCGCGGCAGCGCCGTCCGAATGCAATAGAGGTGTATTGGCATCCCTGGTCCGAATGTAGAATTACGCCCTCGTGGCGTCGCTGCAGCAACGCCATATCGAGTGCGCGCAGCATCAGTTCGGTGTACAGATGGCTTGACATCGCCCAGCCTACAATTCGGCGACTGAACACGTCGAGGACTACGGCCAGATACAGAAACCCCTCGCCAGTCGGGATGTAGGTGGCGTCCGCCACCCACAGCATGTTTGTCGCCTCCGCGCAGAAGTGCCGACGCACCAGATCCGGAGCGCGCCGAGCCCCCGCGCGTTGCCGCGTGGTGTGTGGCCAGCGCCGCCGGCTCGCACCATGCAGGCCGGCCAGGTGCATCAGACGTGCGACCCGCTTGCATCCCACATGCACGCCTTCCCACGCGAGCTGCGCATGGATACGTGGCGCCCCATATGTGCCGCGTGAATTCGCATGCAGCGTGCGGATGCGCTCGAGCAGTTGCGCATCGCTACACGAGCGTTTCGATGGCTCACGCACCAGCCATGCGTAGTAGCCGCTCGCGGAGACCCTGAGCAGCCGTGCCATCGTGGCAATGGGCCACCTGGCCCGGTTCGCTCTCATGAATCCGTACCGCCCTTCGGCGGAACGGCTCCCGTCTCCCTCGCGAACCAGGCCGCGGCCTGCGAGAGAATGTCCCTTTCCATCTTCAGTTGCCGGTTCTCGCGACGCAACCGTGTGAGTTCCTGCCGCTCGGCCGTGGTCAGCCCGTCGTGACGCACACCCGCATCGCGATCGGCCTGCGCGACCCAGTTGTTGATCGTCTGTTCGGTCGGCTCGAACTCGCGCGCCAGATCCTCAGGCGTTCTTCCGGCCTTAACCAGCTCGACCATGTGAGCCCGGAATTCCACAGGGTATGGGGTACGATGCCTGCCCATTTTCGACACCTCCTGATCAAAAGCATAGGTGTCCGTTTTCGCGGGTCAACTTCAGGGTATCGTAAAGTCGTCCGCGCACATACTTCTCGAAGGGACTCCCGCTGGTGTTGACGTAGCGGACATCAAAGCCGACCTCGAACGGAACGTAGCGGAAGTGCGCGACGCGCATCACATCCATGCTTGGTCCATCGCTGGTGAACAACATCTTGTAACACTGCACGTGCACCCAACGGACGGTGCAGTCCACCGGGACGTCGTTGCAGCAGTCCGGCGACGTCTCTCGGAGCGTTACAGCATTGAGCATGTGACTGTTCAAGTCGAAGAAGAGGCGTGTATCGACGAGCACCAGCACGGTCCACACAGAAGCGGCGCAACGAAATGCCATTAAGCATGAAAAGGTTCGTCCTCTTCGCATTGACAGCCGTCGTCGAGCTTCTCGGCTGCTACTTGGCTTACCGCTGGCTTCGCGAAGGTCCCAGTGCATGGTGCGTATTTCGGACGAACGTGACCGGCCGTTTCGGGATGGTGACCGGCGATTCCGGCAACGTGACCGACGATTTCGGGAACGTGAGCGGTCGGACCGGAAGACAGGATCGGCGTTGCGCATGACATCAACCACGCGGGCTATGCTCGCCGGCTTTGGCCGGAGAGACCATGCCCGCGCACCGGATGAACATGCGCATGATCAAGGACGTTTTACGACTTAAATTTGACGGCGGCTTCTCGCACGACCGGATCGCCGCGTCGCTGGGCATTTCCAAGGGCGGGGTCACGAAGTACCTCGGACTGGCCGGCGCCGCCGGACTCGACTGGGCCAGCGCCAGCGATATGGACGAAGGCGAGCTCGAGAGGCGGCTGCTCGGCAAACCCACGGGGCCAGCGGCCTACGCGCAGCCCGATTACGGGCGTATCCATCAGGAACTGCGCCGCAAGGGCATGACGCTGACGCTGCTGTGGGAAGAGTACCAGGCTGAGTTCGCGGACCGGCAAACGTACCGCTACACGCAGTTCTGCGAGCATTACAGGACGTTTGCGAAACGCCTGAAGCGCTCGATGCGGCAGATTCATCGTGCCGGCGAGAAGCTGTTCGTCGACTTCGCCGGCCCCACGTTGCCGCTGACCACCGGACGCCGGGCACACATCTTCGTGGCCGCCATGGGCGCCTCGAGCTACACGTTCGCGTGCGCCACGCCGGCAGAAACGATGGAGGACTGGCTCGGCGGCATCGCACGCGCGCTGACGTTCTATGGAGGCGTGCCGCAACTGATCGTGCCGGATAACCCGCGCGCCATGATTGCCGATCCCGACCGCTATGAACCTCGGGCCGGCGACACGGTGCTGGACTTTGCGCGCCACTACGGCACCTCATTCCTGCCGGCTCGCGTTTATCGCCCACAGGACAAACCGAAAGTAGAGGTGGCAGTCCAGGTCGTCGAACGCTGGATCATGGCGCGCCTGCGTCATCACCGCTTCGCTTCGGTCCAGTCGGTCGACGACGCCATCCGTCCGCTGCTGAAGAACCTGAACGAGCGCCCGTTCCAGAAACTGCCGGGCTGTCGCGCCAGCGCGTTCGCACAACTGGACGCGCCGGCACTGTCGCCGTTGCCGGCGCAACCTTGGGAACTCGCACGCTTCAAGACGGTGACTGTTCACATCGACTATCACGTCGAGATCAACAAACACCGCTACAGCGTGCCGCATGCGCTGGTCGGCCTCAAGCTCGATGCGCGCATTACGGCCGGTGCGGTTGAACTGTTGCATCGCGGTCGCCGTGTCGCCAGCCACGCCCGTAACGATCGCGCCGGCGACTACACCACCGTCGTCGAACACATGCCGGCCGCACACCGCGCCCACCTCGAATGGACGCCGCAGCGATTGATTCACTGGGGCCAACAGATCGGCGCGGCAACCGGCGTGCTCGTCACCCGGCTACTGCAGGAGCAGCGTCATCCGGAACACGGTTATCGGGCTTGCCTCGGATTGCTCTCGCTCTCACGTCGCTACGGCCGTGTACGGCTTGAAGCGGCCTGCGCGCTGGCGCTGGAACTGGGCGTACACCGCTACCGCCATGTGCGCGACATCCTGGTCAACAACCGCGACCGCGCTGCGTCGGCCACACCTGCTGACTGGATCAGTCCAAGCCACGCGCATGTACGCGGCCCCGGCTACTACCAATAAAGAGAACCCGCCATGATGATGCAACAGACACTGACACAACTGCGCACCCTGAAGCTCGAAGGCTTCGCTGACGGACTGGAAGAGCAATTGACGCAGCCCGGCGCGGCCAGTCTGAGCTTCGAGGAACGCCTGTCCCTGCTGGTCGACCGGGAAGCCAGCTGGCGCGATGATCGCCGTCGTACCCGACTGCTCAAGCAGGCGCGCCTCAAGTATCCGCAGGCCGCCATTGAAGATCTCGATACTCGCGCCGGCCGGGGCGTGGATCCGCGCACGCTCATGAGCCTGGCGCTCGGTGACTGGGTCGAGGCCGGCTACAGCCTGCTCATCAGCGGGCCCACCGGAGCAGGCAAATCGTGGCTCGCCTGCGCCCTCGCGCAGTACGCCTGCCGGCGGGGGCATTCAGCTCTATACCTGCGTGTCCCGCGACTGAACGAGGAATTGCGAATCCTGCACGGCAACGGCGGCTTCACCAAATGGCTGCTGCAGCTTGCCCGTGTTGACGTCCTTCTACTGGACGATTGGGGCATGGCGCCGCTTGACGCGATGGTTCGAAACGACCTGCTGGAAATGATCGACGATCGCTCGGCCGGCAGAGCGACGATCGTCACCAGCCAGTTACCGATTGAGCACTGGCACGGCTGGATCGGCGACGAGACCATCGCCGATGCGATGCTCGACCGTCTCATGCAGCGTCATCACCGGATCACGCTGACCGGCGAATCGCTCAGAAAAGCCCCCCTCAAACCCAACATCATGGAGCCCGAACTCGACCAGAACTGACAAGGAAACCTACAATCGATATCGCGCAACGCTTATCCCGCCAAATCGGTCACGTTCCCGAAATCGGCGGTCACGTTCGCCGAAATGCGCACATGGTTCCTCTTTCCTGCCGCATTAAGTCTCGCGGCGTTCGCCTGGCTGCTCACGCTTCACCCCTCAGCACCAGGTCGAACCTATGCAGAGGACGGTGGGGGTCTACCTGTCAGTCGCAATGATGGTCGTCGACGACAATCGGGACGCCCTTGAGGCGCTCGGGCTCCTGCTGGAAGTGGAAGGGCATGAAGTTACAACGTCGGACAATGGCTCCGACGCAATCAGGCTGATGTCAGAACGCCGCCCAGACGTCGCACTGGTTGATATCGGGATGCCAGTGATGGACGGATTCGAGGTCGCACACCTAGTCTGGCTGGACCCCAACTTTAACGACGTCGTGCTGGTGGCACTCACCGGCTACGCAGCCGAATCAGATAAGTCGCGAGCGCTTGCCGCCGGTTTCGACTACCACCTGACAAGCCACTTTCGCTGGACAAGCTCGAGTACATACTTTCCGGCCAGTTAGTTAACGGGCTGGGCGATATGGAGTAGCTCTCCGAGCCGGGGCTGCGCCGCCATTTGCATCGGTCGCCGCACGAACTAACGCTCCCCCTCGAAGCACAAGCGCCCTCTAACTCGCGTCCTCAGAATTCCCGTTCACGGACTCGCTATCCGACAACGGTCGCGGTGATTCACGCTGGAGCTTCGCCTCGCGGCGAGACCTGTCGTTGATGACCTGATGACGCCGGTGGTCAGTCATCGTCTTCCAGCCGCGAATTTCCTCGCGAGTACGAAAGCATCCCACGCACAAACCCGATTTGCCATCAATTCGACACACGTCGATACACGGTGAGTTGACTGCCATTTCTCAAGCCGTCGCCCGGGTAGGATTCACCTCGACCGTTACATGCGACAGGTCCTTGAAGCGCTTGAGGGCCGAGTGATAGAAGCTCGGGCTACGTTGCGATTCATTGGTCGCAACCGATACCACGGCACTCATGTGACCAGGACCCACGCGCCATACGTGAAGGTCGAGCACCTTGTCACCGTTGTCCTCAATCACGTGACGCACGTTGTCAGCCATCTTCCGGTCGGGGTTCATGTCGAGCAGAATTCCCCCCGTGTCGCGCACCAGACCGTAGGACCAGTTTGCAATCACCAACGCGCCGGTGACACCCGCGAGCGGGTCCATCCAGAGCCAGCCGAACGCGCGTGCCAGCACGAGGCCGATGATAGCTAGCACCGATACCGCCGCGTCGGCCATCACGTGAATATACGCGGACCGGATGTTGTGGTCCCGCGTCGCGGCCTCATGGACGTCATCGTGACTGTGCTCATGCTCTTCGAATTCGACTTCATGCTCGCCATCCGGCAACCGGACGATGGCCTTGAACGCGTGCGGTTCGGGGATGTCCTCTTTCGATTCCAGGTAGCCACCCCGGTCAGCAAATGCGAAAGGCTGCCGCGTATCATCGGGCCGTATTGTCGTCACAGAGATAGCGGCTGCATCGAGCTTCGAATTTGAAGTCTCAGGCGAGATGCGGAATACCGGAGGCACACCATCTTCAAAGATGGACACAGCGAAAACACCAGACGGCGCGAATATGCGTTGAACCTCGTCTTCGTGCGCATGCTCATCGTGGCCATGACCATGACCATCGCTATGTCCGTGACTGTGACCATGGCTATGTCCGTGATGGTCACCGCTCAGCAACCAGACACTGGCGATGTTGACGAGCAGCCCGACCACCGCGATTGGAATCGCTTCGCCGAAGTGAATGGGCACAGGCGAGAGGAACCGCGAGACGGCTTCGTAGCCAATCAGCAGGGCAATCATCGCCAGCACGATGGCGCTGGTGAACCCTGCCAGGTCACCGAGCTTGCCGGTACCGAAAACAAACCGCGAATCAGTCGCGTGTTTGCGAGCGTATGTGTACGCCAGCGCCGCAATCAGCATCGCGCCCGCGTGCGTCGACATATGCAGGCCGTCGGCGACAAGCGCCAACGACCGGAACATGCTACCGCCGACGATTTCAACAAGCATCATCGCGCTGCACAGCGCAATCACCGCCCACGTCTTGTGCTCGTTGCTCTCGTGACCTGCGCCCAGAAAGATGTGGTCGTGGCCCGCCCCGAAAGCGGTGTTTTCAAATTCGCTCATCTCTGTCTCTACTTGAAGTAGCTGTGGACCACTTCGATTAACTGCTCTGTCGCACTACCGTCGCGGCCATCGCCGGCTTCGTCCGCGTCGACCAGATGGGTGCGGATGTGGTCCTCGAGCACTACCGCCAGCAGACCGTTCATCGCGCCCCTGCAGCTCGTGATTTGCTGAAGGATATCGTTGCATCCGCGCTCTTTCTCAAGCGCACGCTCGATGGCCTCAACCTGTCCCTTGATGCGACGGACTCGGTTCAGAAGTTTCTGTTTTTCGCGAACGGTGTGACTCATGATTGGCCTCCATATACCGTGGGGGAGTATATCTCGGAAGTTAATTCCGTATAGGGTGGAGGGGTATAGTTAGTCAGGTGTGACTATCGGGGCTTACGGGGGCAAGATTTGACCTATGATTTGTGAGAACAAGTATCCGTCGGGCGACGCTCCTCGCGACTTGGACTGGATGGGGGTGGGCGGTGCAAGAGCCGAACGCAGACCACAACACCCTGCTCGCTTCCTTGCGAGTAGTGGCGGCCCAATATGGCGACATCCACGAACGAGCGATGTTCGGATGCCCGGGGGTTTTTTGCAGGTACGGCGATGGCCGCCTGTGTATATGGCGACCTGATAGTACTCAAGCTGCCTGCAGACCGCGTCACTGCGCTACTGCAAACGCCTGGTTGCTCGTACTTCGAGCCATACGACCGGGCACCGATGAGGCAATGGCTGGCATTTGGCGCAGGCAGCCCTGCATTTGATGCCCTCGCGGACCTGTTTAACGAGGCTGTGTCATTCGCGCAGACGCCATCTCTTACCAAGAAACGGCACGTCAAGGCACCAACGAAACGATAGTTCCGTCTATCGTTCGTGGCGCCAGTTCATGAGCTCGCACCGCATATCCGTCGCACCGTTGTATCTTCCTGGTTGTTCACAGATTTTGTCGGCAAGGCTGTGGATATCCTGAGTATGCAATCGCCAACTTGTTGATGCGACGGTGATTTCTGGGGGTGCATCGTTCTTCGTGCAATAACAGTCGCCTCCATCGCGACCGTGGACTAATGGAAGCAGCGGAGCTGCCGCCGCCTGGCCTCACTTTCTATCGCGCGGGCAATAGGCAGTCAAATTTCGAGGTCCGCGCTCTTCCGCTGGCAGATAGTTCCGCTTAACTTCATACGTCAGTTGAATTGATAGTGGAGGTGTTGAAAAGACTCGTCGACATGCAATGGAGGCTGAAACTGGTCACCGCACGGTCCGGACGCTGCCGAGCGTTGGCGAGCTGCGTCCAGTTCACCCACGGCCTCAGCTGTCGGGGAACTGTTGAACACGAGCGCATCTCTGATAGCGTTCAATGCGAACGCCCGTGACCGCCGCCACCGCCCCAGTATTGGCCGCCGCCCATACCACGGCCTGGGTATCCGTGCCCACCCCAGCCGCCATGACCGCCCCAACCGCCCCGATATCCATGGCCCCAATAGCCGTGGTGGCCCCAGTAGCCGTGGTGACCCCCGCCGTAACAGCAGCCGCCCCAATAGCCGAAGCTCAGTGACACCGATGGTCCCCACCACGCGGGCCAGCCGTAGTACGGATACGCGACGGGGTAATACGCAGGCACGACGAAGAGGGGCGCGGCTGGTGCGATATAGGTGTTCGTCGATGCAGTTACATCTGACGCGGCCGCACCGGTCGCGGCTGCGTCGGTCATCGAGAAAGGATATTGCTGCTGCGGCGCTGCCGCCGGCACTTCGCCGTCCGGAACGTAGCCGTAGGGCACGTAGTAGTAGCAACCGGACAAAACTGCGGACAGGACCACCGCCGCAACGACGCCGCCCGCGCGCGCCGTTGCATCCAGCGTTTTCATGACCAGCTCCCGGGTCTGATGCGACGTAACTTTCGCCGCGCCTTTAATACAGTTAGCTTACTTTAGCAAGCAGGATGCCTAGCGTCGCGGGGTTCATGCGCATCTGGTTGCGGCCGCCGGGAGCGGTCGCGAAACGTCGGCCATTCATCAGTAGTCGTCGGCGCGGGGGCTCGGTTCGGAGAGTTACGACTGTAAAACGCTTTCGCCTACAGCGCGGAGTATGGCGCACGACACTTCTTGCCCGGGCCGAAAGCCCCACTGCCGTGCGACAGCATTCGACGGCGGCAAGCCAGGCGATGAAGAGCCTTCAGGCCAGCTCTTTAACCTGTCGCGTCGCCCGCTCCGAAGCAAGGAGACCCTCGAGCATCCGGGCCTCAGCTTTCGCGATGTCGCTGAGGGAGGCTGCGTTGAGTTGCTCACTGAATACAGCAAGAGCGGTGGATAAAGCCAGGTAATCTGCATCGCAGACACGCCACCCGCCGCCTGCGTGCTCTTCGGCGTTGATACGCATGAGCGCGGCTTGTCCCGATTCAATGTCGCCCGCCGCGCTTGCCCGATGAACGAGCCGTCCGAGTTCTTCCGCAATCAGGAGGGTTCGACCAAGCGCTGAAAACAGGTCGCGTGAGCCGTGGCCCCGTCGGAAAGCATCCAGTGCAATGTAGCACCGCAAAAGCATCGCCTGCGTCACAGGCTCAAGCGAAGCCTGGCTGTAAGTCAGCGTCCGCAGTAAAGGTGACATTGCCGGGCGGCTGTGTTTTCGAGAGCGAATTTTGCGGTTCACGTTCAGTTGTCTGGTAGCGCGGTAAACGGCCAATATGTTGAGTTAGATGGACGAAAAGCAAGATGGCTGCACGACCGCTTTTTTTGCCGAGTCTCTCAAGGTACCAAGAGCGCGGCTATGGCGCGCTTCAACCTGAGAGCAACGACTCGAATTCCTTGAGCGATAGCGGCTTCGAAAGTTGGCCATCAAAGCACGACATGTCGAAGCGCTCGCGGACGTCGTCATACGCGGTCATTGAAAAGATGCGCCGGGACGCATATTTCTCGGATGCACGGAGCCGCAGGCACAACTCGTGGCCGTTAATGTCGGGCAGTCCAATGTCCAGAAGAATGAAATCGAAAGCGCCGTCACCGCCGGCCGCAACCAATGCATCAGCACCGGAATACGCCTTCGTCACAGCATGCCCCATCGAGCATGCGACGTCGGCCAGCAGGTCAGTTGTAGCGCTGTAGTCGTCTACCAGAAGAACTTTCATCGGAAAGTACTCCAACATGCAGAACACGCGAGGTCCGTCGCTCCACCTTGCGATGTCATACAGTTCTGTGCCGCGATTAACACCCACGCTGAGTACCATTGCACCGTCCCCGCGCAAGGTGCTTACTCGTCCTGGAAGTCGCTGCACCGTCGCACGTCTCCCTCGTCGCGCGAGACTTAGATTCTATGCGCTCGGGGCATTTTCCAGCAAAAGCCTCGGCCACATAGCCGGTTAACACTACGCTTTCGCCACAACAGTCATGTCGACATGGCGGCTCAGCGCGGGACTTTGGCGTATGTTCTACACGACTGCAATTGTGGCGAGATTACGGAAAGAAAGAAGTAGGTACAAGGCACAAACCGTAAAGCCGACAAACGGTTTGACCCTTGCAGGGCAAAACCGTTCTCTACCGGAGCCTGGGTTTCGGGCCGTCGATGCTTACCCGCGCGACTGGTCCTGATGGTGAACCTGGTGATGGTGAGGCTGATAATGGTGCCGCACAGGGGCATGCCGGTCGTCGCGGTGCATGTCAGCGAACGACACTGCCGGGGCAGCGAAGGTGGTTACGATGAGAACAGCAAGAGCTTTCTTTAAAACGTGTGTCATGGAAATCCTGTTGGCAGTAAAGGAGTGTCAGGTGAGCGATGCAATCCCTGAAGCGCACGCGATGCTCGGATAGTTTAGCGCAGTGACCGTTCAAAATCGAGGGATGAGCTATGGGCAGGTACGAGCCAGCACGCACCGGCCGCCGTGCTTGATTCGCTCGAAGATGAACGCACCCAACGGGAGCGGATGAACGTAATGTTACGCACCATGATTGCGGCGTGTGTTCATGTATCCCATATCAGACGAGAAGCGAATGTGGCGGGAACGCGGCAATGCCTGCCTTAGACCACTGGAACCTTAGTCGACGAAGCGCATCTGGCCGGTTTGAAGTCGGATTTCGTCCTTTTACGAGAAGGCCTTCCGCTTGTTCCTCAAGGAGCTCGCTTCCTTATTCTTTATAGGAAAAGGGGCTCCTTTAATAACTAGAAGACTCTTTTTTGGAAGCTGTAGGTAGGGCGGTTTAAATGTCGGGGCTGGCGGTAGCCGTCTTCAGCGTGCTGAAGTGCCTTGGTCTGCGACAGTCGCAGCGCTCAGTTCAGTGCTGCGACTTCGTCGCCTATCAGACGGCTGCAGGCGGTCTGAATGTCGTACGTCGTACAGACCTTGAGTTCCTCTCTGAGCTGCTGTCCGCGCAGCTCGGCGACTGCGTCGTCCAGCGCCGTGCCACATGCTCATCCTCCCTCGATAGGACTCTGTCCATCGGTAACGGTCGAGCGGCGTTCGGTTAGCCCGTTCGCCGGCTCCATCGCAGCGACTCGCATCCAGCCGGTTACGCCACCAACCTTCATCCCGTCGTGCATCAGGTTGTCCGGCGCACCAGCGTCTATTGCGGTGGCGAAGCGGCCGGAGCAATCGAAGGCGCCGCTGGCAGTACGGTGTAGGACGGGCATGGGAAGCCGGACAGCCCGAACGTTTATACCGTGATTTCGTCCGTCGGCGTCATTTCCGTCTTCATCGTGTCTGCCGCGTTGGCGGGCGGGCAAACGCAGCCACGCTATTTCAAGGATAAAAAGCCGTGTCGAAACGTCAAGCTAAAGCGCGTCGCAGGTGACGTCCGACTGCCAGAGAGCAGGTCGGTACGATGGTTCGGCCATCATTAAGGTCCCACTCGAAGCCACGGTCCGTAGGATTTCACTGGCCGAATGTCCCTAAAGCAGAGTACAGGTCACCGCTTTATTAACTTCTACGCCAAAAATCCCTTGATTTAAGGCCTCAGACGTTGCGCCTTCATGCCTGTCTTGTTACGCTGGCGCCCAACCCGAGGTTTTGTACCTTTGCGTTAGTCGGTGACGATGCAAAGGCAAAGGTCTTGGGCAACCTTTGACTAGAAGCGAGGAACTCATGGCAACTACCACCACGCAGAAAACTGCGGCTCCGGCCACGAAGAAAGCGGCAGCTCCGGCCAGCAAGAAAGCCGCCGCTCCGGCTACGAAGAAAGCGGCAGCTCCGGCCAGCAAGAAAGCTGCTGCACCAGTTGCGAAGAAGTCTGCTGCGGCTGCTCCCCTGAAACCTATCAAGGACTCTTTCACGAAGGCATCGCTGACCATTCACCTGGCCGAGCGCTCAGGCGTCGAACCGAAGGCGGCCAAGGCGTTGATGGCGGCGCTTGAAGAAACGTTGCTCGCATCGATTCACAAGAAGGGCGCGAAAGAGTTCACGCTCCCCGGCCTGCTGAAAGTTGTCGCGCAAGACGTACCTGCCAAGAAAAAGCGCTTCGGCAAGGACCCGTTCACGGGTGAAGACAAATGGTTCGCGGCGAAGCCCGCTTCGGTGCGCCTTAAGGTGCGCCCGCTGAAGAAGCTGAAGGACGCCGCGCTGTAAGCGAAAGTGTTCTGACGTGATAGCGCCCCTCGCGACCAAAATCCGGGGGGCGTTTTTATTTGGCGGCGCACGACATCGGCGTACCAATCGGAAAGCGCGCCGTTTCGTGAGTGAACCGGCTCTGGGGGAGCGCCCGTCATTTGCTTCTCAAGGACGGGGCGCGCGCGTGAATATGCCGCACGACACTTCTCGCCCGGGCCGAAAGCCCCACTGCGCTGCGAAGGCGTTCGACGGCGGCAGGCCTGGCGATGAAAAGCCTTGCGAGCATCCCGTCAACTGGATGCTGGCGGAAGCTGACTGCACCATCTCATCTCCCTTGCCTCAGGCCTCGACGCATTCCTTTTGAGGTTCGCTGGTGACAGGCTCATGTGCGGAGGGCTCGTGACTGTTGTCGCGAGAGCTAAAGCCTGCCAGTGTTATTAGACCGAGCAGCGCGAGCGCACTGCCGAGCCAGAAGTCGGCAGGAATACCGACACGGTCGACAATCGTGCCGCCGACGGACGACCCAACAGCGATGGCAACCTGGATAATGCCGACGAACAAAGCCGAGCCCGCCTCGGGCAAGTCAGGAGTCGCGTCTTGCATCCAGACGCTGAGACAGAGTGGAATAGCGCCGAATGCGATGCCCCATGCCATCACCGCGGCAATCGCGGCCAGAGGGACGCTCTTGAGGAAAGGCAGAATCAGCAAAGCGCACAGCAGGAGAACCGTCACGGTCGCAAGCGAACGCTTGAGTCTGCGCGCCACAATTGCTGACACCGCGAAGTTGGAGACAAAGCCGACGATGCCAAAACCCAGCAGAACCAGGGTGATGGTTGACGCGCTGAAAGCCGCATCCTGCAAAAACGGGGCAATGTACGTGTAAGACGAAAAGTGGGCGCCGAAGACGAGCACAACCATCAGCAGGCTCTTTCTCGGGAAAGGACGCCGCACGACCTCGACAAGGTCGGCGAAGCGCAGCGCAGCCTTTGACGGAAGCGAAGGCAGCAACACAATCTGCAAAATCAGCGCGACTGCTACGAGCACTGCGGTCGCGATGAACGATACACGCCATGACGCCAGCCCCGCGATGAATGTTCCCAGCGGCACGCCGATGACCGTCGCGCAGGTTACACCCGCGAAGATGGCAGCTGTCGCTCGCGGAGCCTCATACGCTTGGACGAGTCGCCCTGCAGCTGCGAGGGCCAGCGTCCAGAAAGCGCCGAGCCCTGCGCCAAGGAGTGCGCGACCAACCAGCATGAGCGAAAACGTGGGAGCAAATGCTGAAAGCAGGTTCGACGCGAGGAGCATTACTGACAGCATTATCAGAATTAGACGACGGTCGACCCGCCCAGCTCCCAACATCATGCCGGGTGCAGAAATGGCTGCCATGATGCCGGGTATTGTCACCATGAGTCCTGCCGTACCCGGCAAAACGCCGAACGTGTGTGCAACCTGTGGCAACAGACCGACCGGCAGAAACTCCGTGGTCACAAATGCGAAGGCACCGATGGTTACCGCACCTACTGCCAGCCATGCTTTCAACGGCGACGGGTCACCGCTATCTGTTGTTGAGATGTCGTCCGAGGGTCTGTTCTGAATTTGCATATTTCAACTTCAAGTCGATGAATGGGTGACTTGCGCCAGCGCAGGATTTAAATTCTCCATTGCGAACTTTTGTCGCATGGCTTTCCCGCTCGAACCAAACTGCCACGGGGCGGATACACGCGGAACGTTGCGCCATGGGAAGGCGCAGCACTTAAAGCTGCTTTCAGCGCGGGTTAGCGGGCCGCCACCATATCATCGACTGTAGAAATATGCAGACAGAGTGCAATTACCGCGCGGCGTAACGCGCTCGAACAATTGCAAGATGGGCAAAGTCGCTTGTGCAAACTTCGCCGACAAATCTTGGCCACCACGACAACCCTTGCTTAGTCCGACGACATGACGCAGGCCGTGACACTCCACCCAAACAGCACCATGTGACGCAGTTTTCGTTTATATTTCAGGCCAGCCGAGACCGCCCGCCGACCCGCAGCAGGAAGAGTTGCCGCCCCCTCGGGCTGGCTACGTCAGTGGTTGTTGCTCTGTGCCGCGCGCAGTCCGGTCGAACCTCCTGCCAGCAATCTCGCAGCTGGGCCTAACAGCATGGAATCAGGGCCGTCGGAGCACGGACAGTGTACGCAAAGCCGACCAGGCGAGCAGGGCAGTGCCTCGTGCGTCCGGATAGCTCCCTGCGGCCGCACCGACGTCGACTTACCTTTTGAAAGGGTGGCGGCCGTTCGATGACCCGCCTCCAACCATCCCGCACGAACAGTCAATGGTTAGGATGGACGCCATTGCCATCATGTCAACGCCACCACGCACAGCAGGTGGCCCACCGCGCGATAACCCACTTCAGAGCTTGCCCTGTTGTGCTTGTCCTGCGTGCAGATATTCCACCTCCGGAGTAGCAGTCCCACGCGACTCGGGCAGTCACTCGGCCACCGCCCCGCAAACACATGCCAACTCGCTCTGGCTTATCCCGATTGCCCAACTTCCGAGGCCCATGTGGCGAAACGACGCACGGGCTTTCGTCCTCATCCCCGAGCGGGCGGACAAATTTGTCCCTTCATGCACGCGCCAGCGAGTTCGATGAACCAACCGCCAATGCTTTCCAGTGCCCGCCCAATGCCGTGTGCCTTGACTGTTTTCAGAAACGCTTCCCGAATTTTCGCAACCGCAGTGCCTGTCACATAGTTTCCTCTCGGCAAAGATAGGCACACACCCCAGTGAACTTGAGCACATTAGCATGTGGCGTGTAGCAAGCGACCCTGCGAACTCAACAGGTCCCGAGCCTCGCAGCCGAAAGGCCGGTTCCGTCTGCATATGCTATACAGCCTTTCCACGAACTTTTGCGTGTGTCACACCGTGAGCCTATCTTTCCTGAAGCACTGGTTGAGTAGTCCGGCTAGCGTGGGCGCTGTTGCGCCCTCTTCGCGATATCTTGCAGACGCGATGGCCGAAGACGTGAGGTCCTTCGACGCAATAGTGGAAGTCGGAGCAGGTACGGGCGCCATTACCGAAGTCCTGGTGCGGAAGCACCCCCAGGCTAGACTTGTTTTATTCGAGCTCGCCGAAGGTTTGGCCGCGAAACTTGCGCAGCGCTACCCTCGGGCGGAAGTTATCGCGGGACCGTTCCACGAAAACGCGAAGGTGCTGCAAGGGCTTCCCGAGCGGACCATCTTTATATCCGCGCTCCCGTTCCGGTCGTTGCCGGCAAGTGTTATTGCCTTGACCGTTGACACGCTTGCCCAATCGTTGCGAGTCGCTCCTGTTCGCAAGCTGGTCCAGTTTACATACCAGCCACGCGCACCTTTTACTCCACCCGCCGGTTTCTTCTGGCGTCGCTGCAGGACCATTTGGCGCAACGCGCCACCAGCCAGTGTGTGGCAGCTCATCCAGGTCTGATTCAAGCCGCCTGTTCGGGCCCAGCCCTCGCTTACCGTCTATGGACGCGAGGGAACCGAATGGAGTGTCGCCAGGGCGACGTTCCGAGCGTTCCGGGTTGTCACGGCCCGCGTTGTAAGTGCTCGGGCACTTCATGTCGTACGACGCATGCTTGCCAGCAACGCGGCACTGGTAGCGCATGGGCTTGATGACCCGTCGGGCCACCTCCTCCACGACAAGGACTCGCGCATAGTGTCCCGGAAAGATACGCGAGTCGAGTGCATTCGGCTCGGTCGGTCGGATGTCATCAAGCTTGCCAAGGTCCACTCGATTTTGTCGGTCGCGATGCGTTTGCTCTCAGTAGCGCCTCTTGTGGCCCTGCTTTGCAGGGACCGCTCGGCATCGGCCAGGCGGATGCATGCTTGTTGAGGTCTGCTCGGTGCATGGCTCGCAAGCGAGATTAGGCCAAACATCATAAATTGGGCGGTGGTCGCGTCATTCGTGGTGACGGCCGTATGGATTCTCATCACGAACAAGCTCGACGACGCTGATGCGGTCCCCACGACGCATCCAATTGGCGTCCTTGGGACCACGGCGCTGGCGTTCTTCGTTGTGGAAATAGGCGACAAGACACGAATCGTTACTAGGCGACACGCGGGGCCACAGGAGATTGCCATGTTCATCTATTCGATACGTTATCGCGATGTCTGCGGCCGCTGGTCGGTTGCCTTCGTACAGGCCGCTTCACAGTCCGACGCTGAGGCGATTGCAACCCGCCGTTATGGCGCTTTCCATTCCGCCAGCCGAGCCGGCTCACAGCAAGCATGACTAAGGCAGCGTAGATGCTGGACTTGAATCAGCTTGGGGGGAGCATCAATGGAAGCTTTGAAGACACAGGGAATTGAACTTCCACGCGTCGGATTTGGCACATTCCGCATGCCGGGTGGTGGCTGCCAGCCGGTAGTCGAGAGTGCGCTCGAGCTTGGATATCGACACATCGACACATCGACACATCGACACTGCCGAGATGTATCAGAACAAGGAAGCCGTAGGCGCCGCGATTGCCGCCTCGGGTCTCGCACGCAAGCAACTACATCTGACGACCAAGGTATGGCACGAGAACCTCGAGTCGGAGTCGCTCCATCGAGCACTGGACGTCAGCCTCGGCAAGCTTGGTGTCGACTACGTTGACCTGTACATGGGTGCATTGGCCGTCGCGTGACATGGACCTCGGCACCGTCATGGATACAATGCAAGGCTTTCTGCAGAACGGCACAGTTCGCTCAATCGGTGTGTGCAATTTCAACGTGACGATGCTGCGAGAAGCCATCGAGGAAATCGGCGCACCCATCGCCTGCCACCAGATTGAATACCACGCGTTTCTAGACCAGCCGAAAATGCTGGGCTACTTGCGCGAGAAAAGCATTCCACTCGTCGCCCATGCCCCACTTGCACAAGGCAGGGCCGCGAGCGACCCTGTACTACAAGGAATCGGGCTCAAGCATGGCGTGACCGCTGCCCAGGTTGCACTCGCGTGGCTTCTGGAACAGGACGGGGTGGCCGATATTCCTAAGGCTCAACGCCGCGAAAGTCAGAAATCCAATCTCGACGCGCTGGCGGTGAAACTCGACGATGATGACCGGCAAACTATTGCGGTGTTGCCGAAGAACCACCGTTTCGTCACTCCGCCGTTCGCGCCGCAGTGGGATACATAAGTGTTGTCTTCCTGTCGCAGAGTCCGTCCGCTTGTCATTGCCGCAGCGCTAGCGCGCAATCGACGTTGATTCATCGACATTTATCACATCGCAACCCCCCTATCTCGGAGCAGTCCATGTATTTGCTAGCCGCCTTCGTAGTCAACCTCGCCCAAGGCACGGCCCTTCATCGCTCCAAGTCGAGCGCACCGAGGGCATCCATTTTTCCGAGAATGGAGTGGGTAACCTGTGCTCCGTAATCGCACGACCGCATTGCCAATATATGAGTGCAGCGGCCGCAATCGCATACCCGGTTATTGCTTCAGTTCGTCCAGGTTATCGTAAAGTTCACCTCCTCGCACCCGACCTCAATGCGCTCGCGTTTGCCGCTCAAACCCGCTCAGATTGTCAACCTCGCACTTAAACCGTACGTTGCCCTGGATTGGATTGAACGGTGTGGACTATGTGGGGAGTCGGCAAGTGTGCGCATCAAATCGAGTAATGAGGCGACGAAATGATGTTCAAACACCTGGCATTTTCACTAGGACTTAGCGCCATTCGCACTTACCCTTTCGGGGGCAGCTATGGCCCGCGTCGATGTCGGACCAGATATCGGGGTTCCCGCGCCTGTGTATGGGCCACCGCCGCCCGCCTTATGATTCTCGAAGCTGGGGGATGTCGATGAAAGCCGGAGAATATGCATCTAGCACGCTTACCTGCATTTGCATCCTGGGAGGCGCGTGGAACGGGCTGGGGATTCATGGATTCGAGGGCGTATACGACGACTACGGCGGACTTCGAGCGTTTGACGACTTCGTCGATGCCTTCAGATGGGTCGTGGACACGTATCCGTATATTTGCTACGACTCTCTCCGCGATATGGTGGTGACTGTCACGGACGATTCTGGTTACGGCAGTGATGACCCCGATTGCGCATTGCTGACGATGCGGATGCCGGACCCCGAGACGCTTCGCGCCTGCTACGACGAGCACAGGGTCCGAATGGAGCGCGCGGCTGATTAGCGCCGCTTTACAGTGTCGCGGCGGTCAATTCTTGTGTCGGACTTCGGAATTGGTACGTTCGGAAGTCGAAGGCGAAGTCGCTTGACGTCCCTGGGCAAGTCCGGTTAGCAACGAAGCAGGCGACGCAACTCCTCGATTTCGGCCCAGCCGAGGCTCCTGTCATAGTTGACCACTACTTTGCTGATAATTGCGAAGGCGAGCTCTCCGCCTGACAACGTGCCCTGATGTCGCCGATGCCAGCTTCGCCCGCATGCCGAAATGCGGCTGACCAGTTCGATGAGCTGCAAGGCGTCGATGCTGGAGCCTTGGTTTGATGCAGGTAGGCCAATCCGATGTCGGCATGCGGGTCAAAATCATTTTGGCGTCGACAGCAAATCTGCTTGTTCCCTCCCCCTGAGGTTACCGCGTCGTTTTTGCCGAAGTGCACCGCTCGGCCGCTTAGCCTCCGGCCAGCGGGCGTCCTGTATTATCGTGAACACCGACGTTGCCCCGAAACAGGTTGTCAGCACAGGAGGGGAGGAGCCAATGGACGTATCTTTTCTCATCGACCCACTGCGCAAGACTGTGACAAGTGTCCCGGATGGCTACGCGCGAGCCGCTGAACTGATAGGCACTGATACGGCGAGCGGCTCGCCGCTATGGTCGGAGGCGACTGACCCGGATGCCTCTGTCGAGGTGATTACTGCGGACGACAGCCTGATAAACGAGCCCCTTTCGCGTGGCTTTTTCGTGGTCACCTTGACCAGGGACGGTGTACCTTATGAACGCCTATTTGCGGGCAAGGCAATTCTGAACGCCTATGGCAACCCGCCGTCGGACATCAAGGACCAAGTGAAGACGCTGAAAGCTGCACGAGAGCGCGTCAGGTTTCTCGGCTCGGAAGATGCCCTCCTTTGGTTCGAGCAGCACGCAGGTGGTGCCCCCTTCAACCTCGACGGGTCCACGGAAAACTGATTCTCAACGCCGAGCATTTTTGAGTCTGTCGGAGACAGCCCTCGCTATACCTGTAGGTCACCAGGACCCTCAGTGAGGAACTCTATGTCGGCTATTCCTCAGCGAGCGCCGAAATTCCGCGTCACACGAAGCTTGGGTATAGGCGCCTGGCTAAACTGTCGCCGCGGTTGCACGCAGCGGCAACGAAAGAATACCGCGCAAGCACCGTGCCACCGTGCAGTTCGCCAGCAAGAGGAATGTAGTGGCCTGGGTTATGGCTCGGCGACGCACTCAACGGCGTGGCGACGCCTCAGCCCCTAGCCGGTTTTCGTCACCCTGGCAGCCGGCCCTTCGGGCCGTCTCCGTTGCCGTCGGCTTCTGATTCTTCCTCATCTATCTGAAACCGCGCTTGTTCCCAATACTCGTCGGCGCGTCCCTCCGGGCTGCCGTCTTTTTCCCAGAGCTGATAGGCCCTTTCACGAATCTTCTCTTCCCGCGAATCGTTATCCATTGCATGGCTCCTGGTAGGTTCCCCACGACCTGCTACTCATCAATTTGCACAGCGACCTGTTCGGTGGCAGAAGGCGAGCAAGAGCGAACGAAAGAACAGACCAACTCAAAGTCGGTGAACATATGAAAGCGTTCCGGACGCTATCCTGCGCTCCCGGCAACCTGCCGCATAACGCTCCCTAACCGGAAGCCTGACCGTGCAGATTGCTGGGTACACGTCCAACAGCACCGCCTCGCATCCGGGTCTCCGCTTTCGCGCCCATCGTCTGCATTGTCGCGCAGCATCCCTGACCTTTTACAGACCGCATATGAAAGTTGACGGCCAGGACGGGAACGCCTCAGACCCGACCAGTGGGAGCCGGCACCGTGCTTATTGCCCCCCATACTCCGCGTTTATGCGGTCGAGTTCGCCCGATTTGCGTGCTTCCAGCAGTTCCTGCTTGACCTGGGCTCGGGTCTTTCCCGTTGGAGCGCCCGCGTCACTCCTCGTGGCGGGCACACCACCCACCGAGTCTGTCGAAGACACGGTGGGATTTGTGGGCTGCGTTGCAGGCGCCATATTTTGCGCGTGGACATATCCGAATGCGAGAACGGCGGTGATAGCTGCCGCGACTTTGAGCGGTTTCATATCCATGTACTCCACAAAGTTCGATTGGTTCGGTTTCTTGAACCGGTCAACAGAGCCGCTATTTCAAACACGGCCTCCCGGGAGTGATACTCCGCGGCCGCGCTCTGACTCAATTGCCGAAAAAACGCCGCATCGAGGCCTCGGCTGACCCACCTACCGCTTAAAACGAGACTCGAGCAACAACGACTCGCGGTCCAATCAAGGTGTGGTCATCCAAATTTCCGCATGTGGGTCAAGCTGGCATCGGCGACCTCAGGCGTGACTAGCTGCCCTCATAGATATCGCAAGACAGGCCCACCGTGCACGGGGCACCGTTTCTGGCTTTGCCGCTGCCGCTGCTTCCGCCGGGCTGGGGTCCGTACCCCAGGTCAGGGGTGCGGTCCATAGTCGTGGCCGGCTGAGCAGTTGTCATGGGCTGCTGGGCAGACGACGGGTCAGTTGTGCCCGACGGTTGCATTTGCTGCGAGTGGGCGGCGCCGGTCGCAGCGAGCAGTGATACCGCACTGATTACAGCTAAAAGTTGCACTTTCATCTCGTCACCTCTTTTTCATCAACGGGTTGCGAATAGCACGACCCCGGAATAACAAGTTCATGCGCAAGTTGCATTAGACCTTCTCTCGCTCCTTGCGGATTCCTGCTTTCGCTCCACCAAATGCGATACAGCGGCGTCGTCTGCGACGCCGTTTAGCCGAGGAAATGCGAAGTTGGCTTGTGGCACCGTTTGTGCCCAAAGCCGGACTTATTCGATGACTACCTGGGTAATGACGCGAGGCTGGTACCGGGCGGGGCAGAAGGATGCGCAATAAGTGCGCTGGCGATAGGACGTTGTAAAGTCAATTGACCAATAAGACCCTTGCTGCGTTTATTGTTATAGAACGCCGAGGTCGTGATTGACAGCGGAATCGACAATCGGCAAATCAGGGGCGACAGTCGCGCCTGGTCGCTCGCACTGCCCTCGGAAACAGCGACACACCTGTCGCCCACGTATCCAGCTACCCGAGGCCCCCTTATATGCGTCAACGCAGCGCAATCCGGCGTCGCGTCATGAGTAAACCTCTCATGAAACACACCGCTTTTCTCGTTGCTGCCGCGTTGTCAGCCGCAGGGTCCGGGTTTTCGCGGCTAGCGATATCCCGTCGTGGACATCGCGATGAATTCGACGGACCACACCACGCCCGTCGTCGCAGTTAAGGCAGTAGGCCTCGTGGGTACGCAGAAGCGTGTTGCGCGCTTTATCGTTTTCGCACCAACCAATGAAGCATTTGCAGCATTACCGCCGGCCACGGTCGACAGTCTCATCAAACCAGAAAACAAGCCGATGCCGACCTGTATCCTTCCCTGTCACGTTATCCCGGGGCGTTACGATTTTTAGAAGCTCGACCAGCCCATTAGGGAAGGTGACGGCAAGGTGGACGTTAAAACCGTTAACGGCGAGACGCTCACCTCCCCGGACGGACCACACAACATCGTGCTATTGGACACTGCGGGTGCACACGGCAGACATCTCGGCCTACGACGTCATCCAGAGTAACGGCGTAGTCGTGATGGTCGACAAGATACCGATGCCGAAGTAGCAAGACCGGCGCGCACGGTCAAATGTTCGAATCCAGCCCGGCTCTGTCATTTTCAGCGCCGAACCACGACTTACCTGCATGCCTGGCGTCCGGATAAGGCAAATGTCTGCCCTGTTCTGGCCCAAGCGGCTGCCTGCGCTTCGCCGCTGCGCAATCAGTCATCCAACGGTCAGCCGTTAGCGGTGCATGAAACTTCGACGCTGCTACAGCACGCGCCGAAATCGCAGGAGAAATGTGATGGAAAAGGTAACGCGGAAAGTCGTGCTGGCGTGCGTCGCTGTCGTCTCACTCTGCGCCTCGAGCGCGACGTTTGCGCAGGGTGGAGGGAATGGGAACGGTGGAAGTGGGGGCGGCGGTGCTCACGGTGCCGCAACAGCAGGGATGACATACCACAGCGAGCCTGTCTCGAGCCCGTGGAACGCGAGACCGGGCAAAATGACAAAGAACACTGGCTCGACCGATACGGGCATGCACAGCATGTCGCCGGACGACGATGTTATGCCGGAAAAAACAGGTCAGTAGTGCCCGCTGCCAGTAAAAGGCTGGCGCGTTTCATACAGTTCTCCTGTCCCGCTCACTGCTGGCGGGTACAGGGCAAGAGCGAGCGGTTGGGACTGTACGAGTGGCTTGCCAAACCAGGTAAAGCTGAAATACACATTCTGGCCGGCAGCCCCCCGCCGGTCATGTAGGCTTTCACGATGAATACGACGCAGTCAGAAAGTCGTCGGCGACCTGGACTCGCTCACCAATCTGCAGGGTCGCTGCCAGTCGCAGTTAGCACTGGCGTCAAGTCGTCTGCGTACCACGCCAATACTTACTCCTGCCGCGGGCACCGAGTCTGCGCGATGCGCCTCATAGGGTGCTGGCAGCAGCTTGCGCTTGGCAAGGTCGCCAGTTGCACCATACAAAACTCAAGCGAAGGAAGCCACGCGCGAACGAGGGGTTCAGCGACTGCGGCTCACAACGAGATGAGTAACGTACGCCATTCCCTTCACGAGTGACGTCTACATCGGCAACGGCGTGATGACAGCAGCAGCGTATGCTACAGGGAGTGTTCAGGAGACGACCATGAGCCTTGCCGGCAAAACCATATTCATGTCTGGTGGCAGTCGCGGCATCGGACTCGCCATTGCACTCAGAGCCGCACGCGACGGCGCGAATGTCGCGATTGCCGCAAAGACCGCCGACCCAGACCCACGTCTCGAGGGTACGATTCACACGGCGGCTGCAGCTGTTGAAGCTGCTGGCGGCAGGGCGCTCCCGCTTGTTGTGGATATTCGCGACGAAGAACGCGTGAAAGCCGCGGTTGCCGAGACCGTTGAGTTGTTCGGTGGCATCGATATCCTCGTGAACAATGCCAGCGCCATTCGACTGACTGGCACGCTAGACACACCCGTCAAACGGTACGACCTGATGCATGGGGTCAATGGCAGAGGCACGTTCGTGTGCGCGCAAGCGTGCCTGCCGCATCTCCTCAATTCGCCGAACCCGCACATCCTCACGCTGTCACCTCCGTTGGTCCACGACGCAAAATGGTTTGGCGACTTTCCGGCATACACCATTGCAAAATACACGATGAGCCTGTTCACATTAGCGCTTGCCGGGGAGTTCAAAGACCGAGGTGTCGCAGTCAATTCGCTGTGGCCTCGAACAGCTATCGCGACCGCGGCTGTGCGAAATGAGATTGGTGGTAAGGACATGATTGCAGCGTGTCGCAAGCCTGAGATAGTTGCCGACGCGGCCCACTATATCCTGACGCGCCAAGCCAGGGAGTGTTCAGGAAACTTCTTCCTCGACGACGAGGTTCTTCTGGCAGCCGGTGTGCGCGACTTTGCACAGTACGACGTGGAGGCTGGGGCTGCATTGCAGGCAGATTTCTTTGTGGAGGCCTTGCCGGGCATGTTGCCGGCGGACAATATGACGAAGCGTCCATCCCGCAATCCCCTCCGCTAAATAGTTAGGATGTGCGGAAACGGACTGACGGCACGGCATACGTAGCTACTCTAGTCCCTGTTGAATTCGGAGGAAACGTGAATCGAACCGAGACAGCGCTGATTGTGGGTGCAGGAAAGGGATTGAGCGCCTCCCTTGCTCGCCTGTTCGCGGCGGAGGGTATGCAGGTTGCGCTCGCCGCCCGCGACACGACCAAGCTCGCCGACCTAGTCGACGAGACGCGTGGAGTGGCCGTGGGCTGCGACGCCAGTCGCCCGGACGAGGTTGCAGCACTCTTTGACCAGGTAGAGCGCGTCTTTGGCGTCCCCGACCTCGTTGTCTACAACGCGAGTGGCCGCTATCGCGCGGCAGTTGAAGCTATCGAGGCAGAGAGACTTGAAGCCGCCGTTAGGGTCACCGCATTCGGCGGCTTTCTCGTCGCGCAAGCCGCAGCCGTGCGCATGCTGGCCCGCGGCCACGGCACCATCCTGCTGACCGGTGCTACGGCAAGTGTGAAAGGGCTGGCCGGTTCGACACCGTTTGCCATGGGAAAATTCGCCCTGCGGGGAATGGCCCAGTGTATGGCGCGAGAGCTTGCCCCAAGGAATATCCACGTTGCGCATTTTGTGATTGACGGCGGCATTGCCAGTAGCTGGGCACAATCAGACGATGGCAGCACGGACGACAAATGGTTGAACCCTGACGCGATAGCGCGGGAATACCTTCACGTTCATCGTCAGCACCGCAGTGCGTGGACGTGGGAGGTGGAACTCCGACCATGGGTGGAGAGGTTTTAGGAAACATCGCTCGCCTCACGACGCTGCGAATTTGGCCGCTATGCCAGCCGTGGTCTCCCTGAAGAGACAGTGAGACACACCTCGCCATTCTTTCAAGGACTTCGCATGGACGCTGACGACGAAGATGAGGCGCTTGAGACTCGGCTGGTGCAGGTGCGTGGCCAGGTGCAGGGCATCGGCTATCGGGAAGCCTGCGTACGCCAGGCCCAGGCGATTGGCGTCACCGGCTGGGTACGCAACCGCATGGACGGTTCGGTGGAGGTGATGCTGCAGGGTTCACCGGAGCAGCTTGCCAACATGTGCATGTGGCTAAGCGAGGGCATGTCCGCAGCGCTTGTGGACGAGCTTGAGGTGACCGAGGTTCAGCCGCCGTTTGCTCGCTTTGACCAGTTTGAACGATTGCCCACGCTGTAAAGGCGAGCAATTCGCCACAGCGGAAGATGTCGGGTTTTCCACCTGCAGGGCTGTCGGGCAGCGCCATCGTTGATACCCAGACGACGTCGGGAACTCTGATGCCAAAGGACCGGGTCGTCGCCGCCACCGACATGGCGGCCAGATGATGACCAGTCTGCCCGGTCAGTTGGCAAAAGACGTCCGTACGCACTATCTGGCGTCTCGCCGAGGGGCGTGAAGTCAACACCCTCTCGCCAAGCTCGTCCAACTCGTACCATTCTTTCCAGCCAGATTCCGCCCTCGTGCTCAGACGACGCCACGCGGCGACCAATCCGTCGCGTTCGGAAAGTGGGCGCGTCCATAAGAGCTTCTCTCCGGGAAGCGACTTAGGCGGTAAGCGCCTCATCTCGGCCGTTCTCTAAGCAGCCATAAATGGAGGTAATTTGGTTCCCACCAAATTTTTTGGCGGGAACCAAAGTGGCCGACATAGTAGATGGCAAGAACGAAGCGCCCGGTAGGCGCCCGAACTTTCCGCGCGAATTCAAGCGACAGCTGGTCGAACAGACCTTCGAACCGGGAGCTTCCGTATCGCTGGTCGCGCGTCGCAACGACATTAACACCAACCTGCTGTTCAGATGGCGTCGCCAATATCTTCAAGGCGTATTCGGAGCACCACATCCGGCGCATGTGCAACAGCAGTCAGAGGTTGACGTTGCACCGTTTCTTCCGGTGAGCGTTGTCGCCGAAACCGAGACATCGATGTCCATGCGCGAGGCTGTGTCGGAGAACGTCTGCGAGATCGAATTTGACCGTGCACGCCTGCGCATCCGCGGCAACGTGTCGCCTGATATGCTGCGGTTACTGGTACGAGAACTGTCCCGATGATCGGGCTGCCGGCGGGCACCCGCATCTGGATTGCGGCTGGCGTCACCGACATGCGTTCCGGATTTCAGGGCCTGGCGGCGAAGGTGCAAACTGCACTGGAGGAGAATCCGTTCGACGGGAACGTCTTCATCTTCCGGGGCAGGCGCGGTGACCTCATCAAAATCCTGTGGGCCACGGAGGACGGGCTATGGCTCCTGGCGAAGCGGCTTGAGCGAGGGCGGTTTGTCTGGCCGCAGGCCGACGGCGGTAAGGTCCATCTGACACAGGCACAACTCTCGATGCTACTCGAGGGCATTGACTGGCGGCAGCCGCGTCGAACCGCGGCGCTATCGGTGTTGTAAACGCTTCGGGGCACGCGTAAACTCCGGCGCATGACCGATGATGCCCGTCTTCCGGATGACGTCGATGCGCTTAAGGCCTTGCTGCTGGAGGCTCGTGCCCAGCTTGCCGAGCGCGATATCGAGATCGAACAGCTCAAGGCCCAGATCGACAAACTCAAACGGGTGCAGTTTGGCCGCAAGTCCGAGCAGCTGGACCGGCAGATCGAGCGGCTCGAAACGGAACTGGATGAGCTGAGCGGTGGGCGCGGTGTCGCGGATGTTCGCCGCGACCGCACATCGGGCACAAGTGTGCCCGCCGGCGCAGCAGCCTCGAAGGAGGCGTTGCCGCCCCATCTGCCGCGTGAAGAGCGCGTGCTCGAACCCGATCCGAGCTGCCCGAACTGCGGCAACACCATGCGGCCACTCGGCGAGGACGTGTCCGAGCAGCTTGCCCGTGTCGCCGCCATGTTCAAGGTGATTCGCACGATCCGCCGCAAGGCGGTCTGCACCTGCTGCAATCACATCTCGCAGCCGCCGATGCCGGGCTTGCCAATTGAGCGCAGCATCGCGCATCCGGGCCTGCTTGCTGACATCCTCGTTTCGAAGTTCGCTGATCATCAACCGCTGTACCGGCAGTCGGCAATTGCCGCGCGTGACGGCGTTAAGCTCGACCCCGCCAGCATGGGGCGCTGGGTCGGCCAGTGCGAGGCTTTGTGCGAGCCGTTGACCGAAGCGCTGCGCGTCTACACGATGGCAACGTTCAAGCTGCACGCGGACGACACGCCGATCCCGGTGCTTGCACCGGGCAACAAAAAGACGCGCACGGGTCGCCTGTGGGTGTACGTTCGCGACGACAGCCGTTCGGGCTCGACGGACCCGGCCGCAGTCTGGTTTGCCTACTCGCCCGACCGAAAGGGGATACATCCGCAGACTCATCTGGCCGGATTCAAGGGCGTCCTGCAGGCCGACGCCTACGGTGGTTTCGACGAGCTGTATGCAGGCGGCAAGATTCGTGAGGCGGCTTGCTGGGATCACGCGAGACGGTACATATACGACGTTCATGTCCGCACGCCGACTGAGTCGACAAGGCACGTACTCGAGCTGATCGGCGAACTCTACGACATTGAGGCTGATATCCGGGGCGAGCCCGCCGCCGAACGATTGCGCGTACGGCAGGAGAGAAGCCTCGCGGTGCTCGCGACCATCAAGGCGTGGATGACGGACAAGATCGCGACCCTGTCGGCAAAATCCGAGTTGGCCAAGGCGATACGCTACTCGCTCAATCAATGGAACGCACTCGTTCTGTACTGCGAAGACGGTCGTATTGAGATCAGCAACGCTCTCGCCGAAAACGCTCTGCGCTGTGTAAGTCTGGGGAGGAAAAACTTCCTGTTTGCAGGCTCCGACAGTGGAGGCGAACGGGCCGCTGCCATGTACGGTCTGATCGGCTCGTGCAAACTGAATGACATCAACCCCCGTGCATATCTGGAATACATCCTGACTCACATCGCGGACCACAAAATCAGTCGCATCGACGAACTGCTGCCCTGGAACATGGTCGGCAAGTTGCCCACGCAATCCACTCCGCCGTCAGCGACAACCTGATCGCCGCAACGTCTCCTGCCGGTATCCGCGAGGTATCGATCAACGCGTTACCGATAGCGTGCCACATGCGCGCGACACATCACGAACGGCCGACGCGAGGCGCTTACCTTAGGCGGATACCCTTCCGTGGCGATTTATCAATTATGTATGTGCGCACTGCACCATTAACACCACTTTCATAGCCTTTGCCGGGCCGGCGGCTGGAAGACTTCGGCACGGTCATTGCAGCTCCTCCGTAAACGTCCTGTGTCGCGTCTCGCCATGTCAACAGTTCTAATTGTCGACGATGAGTCGGATAACCTGTGGGTACTTCAGCTTCTTCTGGAAGAGCGTGGACATCACGTACTCTCTGCAGAAGATGGGGACGTGGCGCTGCGAAAGGCTGCCCGCCAAGTTCCGGAACTGATTGTTACCGACTGGGAGATGCCCGGGATGAGCGGGGTCGAACTGTGCGGACGTCTGAAGCTCTATCCGGCGCTTGCCCAGATTCCCGTGGCGATGGTTTCCGCCCGGGCTCCTCCGGAAGCAGAGGTGAAAATCTGGAACGCCTTTCTGCGCAAACCCATCGACCTGGATAGTTTTGACGCAACTGTAAGTTCGTTCCTGGCTAAACGGCTAAGGGATTTATCGAGACGCTCGTTCCCTTCGGACCGCGCAATGTCCCGATGGCAGCCAATCTGCTCGAAGTGTTGGCCGTAGCAGGTTTGCGGATGGCCTGGATGCGGCGGCGGCACGCAGAGAAAGCGGACAGGCTGCCAGTCTCGGCTCTGTTCCCTTGCAGTTGCACGGAGCAGGTAGCAACCTCTACCAGCTTGGACCGGACCACCTCATTCATGCACGATGGCTCCGCTCGTTGCGCACGGTTACCGCCGCGCTTCGCCGCCTGAAACGCCAGCCCCGGCGGTGTTAGCAGCGTACAGCTGTATGACACGGTCGCCTCTTACCCCGTGCAATACGTTGCATAGCGACATAAATAACCGCCCCGCAGAGTGCCTTCGCGGAGGAACCTCGTCCGTCTGCAGACCAGTTGCGCTGAACCGGGTCTGCTGGCCGACCGAAGACCCGTTTGATGCCTCTGAGCATGGCCATCTTCGGTTATTGGACGGGTGGCACGACTCCCAGCTTTTCAGCAAGCATCCGTTCGTACGCATCGAAGTGCAGGTCGACTTCTTCCTGTGTCACCGACTGAACAAACATGTCCACCTGGACCGGCAGCAAGCACATCACCGCTGCAATCGCAGCTTCCGTTTGCGGCGCACAAATGCGGTCATCGGCAAGCGTCGTCCCGATAGTAATGTCATAGGCATTCTCCTGTCTGAAGACGATTTCGACGATGCGCGCCCTGACGCTCATGTTGTTGTCAACAGCGAGCCGGGTCGCCCCCGCCACTTGCTGCATGACATCTTTTGGAAAGCCTCGTGTTGAGCGCAGCCTCATCCGACGCCTGCCAAAGGTTCTCCAGTCCGTATCGAATTGCTGGCCCGCATGCGTGCCGTGCGCATCGCCGTTAGACTGAGCCTGCAACACGGTCCTTTGACATCCTAGAAATGTCATTTAGCCCGCCCCGTGGGGCGGACTTATTTTCCGGGCAACAGAAATCCAATTCATTGACCGTCGGGATTGCCCGCGAACGTAACACTCCGAACATAACGAAGCGCTGCGACGTTTTAGACTGACACATCGCATATACCCGAGGCACGGCATGGAGTCCAAGCCAATCCATCACAAAGAACACGTCATCGTGCCTCTCGCCTCGATGTCGGTGCCAAGGTATGCGGCAAGCGCGTTTGTCACCAGCCCTACCGGAAAGCGCAGCGCATTCGGCATACTCGCCTATTTTGCCTCGGAGAAGGCCGCGCTCAAATTCGCCATCGCGTACGCCAAGGCTCGTATTGACGGGGAGGCGGTGCCGAAACCGTCGTTCACTCGGAACGAGCGACTCGAGAGACCGGCGAGCGGACCCATATTGCGTGACTATCTATGAATGCGCTAATCGTCACGAGAGGTTGCTATGCGGCGTGCATATGATTATCGGGGCTTCGAGGCGACCATTGAAGTCGGGTCGGTGCCCACCGTTATCGTCGCGGGCTCGGTAGTCGCGTCGGGAGGTCTTGTGGTGAAGGTTGCTGTGCGACACCGGCTGTCCGGACGCGAGTTTCCCCCGGCGCAGCTCTCTGACGAAGGCGAACGGACTTTCGCCACCGAAGCTGAAGGCCTGATGGCGGGGTTTAGTGCCGCCCAACGGCTTATTGATGACGCGCTTGCAGAACGATGATGCTCGAATGCTTCGCCGTGCGTCGCGAGTTTATAGCCATATGCGTAGCTGGTGATGATGTAGGTACGCGCGGAGCGGTTCAGTAGGCCCTTGTTCCGTTTGCGGTGTATATCGCGCCGCGATGGCAGCGCGGTGTGCCACGGCAATCTCGTTGCCTATATCGCAGTCTCCGTGCGCTGAGACGGGGAGGTCCGGGAAAGCATGTAGCCGCTTCCACGCACCGTTTCGATGATGCTTTCATAGCTGACTGGTTTCAGCGCCGAGCGAAGTCGTTTGATATGGACGTCGACCGTGCGCTCCTCAATAAACACATGGTTGCCCCAGACCTGGTCCAGAAGCAGGGTCCGGCTGTGGACGCGCTCCGGGTGCGTGAGAAAAAAATGCAGAAGATTGAACTCCGCCGGGCCAAGACGCACTGGAAGCTGCGCACCATCGTCTTCGACGTAGACACGCAGGGTTGAAGGGTCGAGCGTCAGGCCATTTACCGTCACTGCGTGGTTGGCAAGCTCGGGGGCGCGCCGTCGCAGGACCGCTCCGATACGAGCCATCAGTTCCTTCGGGGAGAATGGCTTGGACATGTAGTCGTCGGCACCAGCCTCCAGACCGTCCAGCAGGTCGCGTTCTTCGGTGCATGCCGTCAGCATGATGACCGGCACCTCCCTCGTACGCGAGTCTGCACGCAGCCTGCGCAGGAAGGACAGGCCAGATGTGCCGGGTAGCATCCAGTCCAGGACGATGAGGTCGGGCAACCGTTCCGATACCAGCGCGTTCGCTCCTTCGACATCCCGTGCTGGCAGCGGATGGTAGCCTGCATACTTTATGTGGACGGTCAATAGTTCGGCAATAGCGGGTTCGTCTTCAACAATCAGAATACTTTGGGACAACATTGTATTTCCTTCTGTAGTGTTCGATGTCCGGAGTTTTGTCCTCAAGTTGCTCGCGGGATACGGAAGAGAAACTCCCTTGGTCCGTAATTCCCACGAGATGCGAATCAGGCGACCTGAGGCTGCCCAGTGCAAAGCCAGTGCACATCGAGATGGAAGATGGCGCCGAGACGCATGCAAGCGTTCAGCGGAGGGACGGCAATTCCGCTTCGCCAATATTGCACGTCGTATTCCCTAACGCCCAGCCACTTTGCCGCGCGTGTCGAACTGATGCCGGCCTGTTTCAATACCCCGTCAAGGCGAGCGGCCAGCCGCCGGTCATTCTCGGCACTGCGCTCGAGATGACCGATACTTTGAGTATGGCGATTCATCTTGTCCAACTTCTCTCAGATGATTGCCCCTCGGACGGCTGTATCGCAGCCGGGCTCGAAGATAATTGCGAGCACAACTATTCCTTCGCCAGCACACCAATGTCAAATAGAAAATAATTGCTCGTATATGCGATGCAACGTTTAAGCTCTTCAAGATGGAACGAATGACATTTTCACGCCCATTTGGCCCGGAGAAATGACAAAGCTTTGAGTTCGAAGCGCGTGAACATGAACGCAAAGCGAGCGCTATAAGGGCTTTCGAATTGTGGGGTCATGCGAATGGCAAAGAGCAGGAAGACGCCATGCGCGAGCTGTACGGCAAGCGTGACGATTACCCCGGACAACAAGCTTATAGTCGCGCCGGTGTCCTTGAAATTTTCGATAGCGAGGAAGAAAGGTCAAAGCGCCCCGCGCTGATGCGCCGGGGTATTCCATTGGGACTGGCAGCGCGAGAAGCATTCTCGTCTGACGCCGGTCATTATCAATTTCTCTGTGGGATACCCGCTCGACCGCCGGCGTCGCCGCAGCAGACAGCAAGCAATGCCTAGGCGGCCAGGAGAGCGCTCGCATCGCTGTTGCAGCGAGCATGTTCGATGACTTGCATGAGTGCTTCGAGGGAGAAGGGCTTTTGCAGACACACATCGAAGAGCCGGGCAAACTCTTCGTTGCTATCGCTGTCACCCGTCATGGAGGCAACAAAGGGCCGGGGGAAGACTGGCCTGTCCAGCAGCGACAGCGCGACGGCACTGCCGTTGATGTCGGGGAGGTTTTCGTCCAGGAAAACGAGTTCGAAAGCGCCGGCATGGAGCAGTTCCAGCGCAGTCTCCCCGTCGTGCGCCATAACGGCGCGGTGACCAATGCAGTCCAGCAGGAAAGCCAGACTGTCCGCGACGAACTCATTATCGTCGACGACGAGCACATTCATTCAATATCCTTATTACGCGAAGTTCGCGGCGCTGCCAAGAATGCTTCTTATGTAATAAATATTATTAAAATGGCGTTGCCTGTACGTTTAGTTTTACAGATTAATTTGTAAGTATATATCCACAGACCCATTCAGCAGGCATTTAAATACCCCCCATACGACGCAAAGGACAAGGTCGACAATGCAACCAGGGACGAATGGAAGCAGCGGAGCCCCAAAAGCCCGGGTCTTCGCTTCAATCGCGCCGGACGTGCCGCCGCCTGGCCTCACTCTCTATCGCGCGGGCGATAGACAGCCCAGCCAGAAAGGCCTTTAGTCAAATTTCGACGGCCGCGCTCTTCCGTTGGCAGATAGTTCTGCTTAACTTCATACGTCGGTTGAATTGATAGTGGAGGTGTTGAAAAGACTCGTCGACATGCAATGGAGGCTGAAACTGGTCACCGCACGGTCCGGACGCTGCCGAGCGTTGGCGAGCTGCGTCCAGTTCACCCACGGCCTCAGCTGTCGGGGAACTGTTGAACACGAGCGCATCTCTGTTAGCGTTCAATGCGCATGCCCGCGACCGCCGCCACCGCCCCAGTAATGGCCGCCGCCGCCCATACCGCGCCCTGGGTATCCGTTGCCACCCCAGCCCCCATGACCGCCCCAACCGCCGCGATATCCGTGGCCCCAATAGCCGTGGTGGCCCCAGTAGCCGTGGTGGCCCCCGCCGTAACAGCATCCGCCCCAATAGCCGAAGCTCAGTGACACCGATGGTTCCCACCACACGGGCCAGCCGTAGTACGGGTACGCGACGGGGTAATACGCAGGCACGACGAAGACGGGCGCGGCTGGTGCGATATAGGTGTTCGTCGATGCAGTTACATCTGACGCGGCCGCACCGGTCGCGGCTGCGTCGGTCATTGAGAAAGGATATTGCTCCTGCGGCGGCGCCGCCGGCACTTCGCCGTACGGAACGTAGCCGTAGGGCACGTAGTAGTAGCAACCGGACAAAGTTGCGGACAGGACCACCACCGCAACGACGCCGCCCGCGCGCGACGTTGCATCCAGCGTTTTCATGCCCAGCTCCGGGGTCTGATGCGACGCAACATGGGACGCGTCTTCAATTAATACGGTTCGTGAGCGTAGGCGCGCAAGCAGGATGCCTATTCGCGAGTGCAAGATTCAGCTTGACCCCAACGGTCGCGAGAACTACGCGGACGCTGCTCTTCGCATCCTTGTAGACGCAACCACCTCCTGTGCCAGGGCTGGCGAGAGGCTGAATGAGAATGTTGCGCCGCCTTAACAACGACTGGGGGCCCAGATTTGCCCACCATGGGCTGCATGAATAGAACTGGAAATCGCAGACCCATCGCCCTGCCGGAAATGCATGTCATAAGGAACGGTTCGAAGGTCGCGGAAGCTTTTCCTCGCAAATACCAGACCCCGAGTCCTTAACCGCGGCGACAACATCGCCTTCAGGGTCAAGGCAGGACTGGACTATGCACGGTTCGACACCGCTCGTTAAATCTCCTAAGCGCAGTTATACGCCCGTATAACCAGGTGACGCTAACGCGTATCGACATATCCTACCGTATAGTAGATTTGCCATTCGGCAAAACCTATTCTTCTCTCATCGAGACAGCGTTGCCGTTATGACAGTGCAAAGCTCGCGGTTCGGCCCGACCACAACATCGCCTTTTGGGGTGGCCCGACCCGTTCGTTTTTTTAACGTCTTCAAGGATTCATCGTGTCAGCTGTTTTGCACAACTGGATATATATCGGCAGTAACGCGTATGCGGAGTACACGTTCGTGCCGTGGCTTGACAGGAACATCTATCGCCGTACCGTCGACCTCTCCGCAATATGCATCCAGTAGCCGCAAGTCAGGGATTATTCGACCTCTAGCCACGTACTGTGAAGCTCTGTTGTGCAGGTCGTTGCTATTTCAACGGCTCCCGGCACTGTCGCACCGCGCGGATGCACGCTACCGAAAGACCCTGGGGAGCCACCAATGGCCGCAAAGCGCAAGTCTGCATTGAGGAGCATCACCTCATCGGGAATTCCGACTCTACGCGAAGGCCTCAAAACACAGCTCGCGCCGATTGCCACCGCACTGACGGAAGAACTCGCGGCGCTGTTGGCAGCCGCTCTCGACGACGGAAGAAAAACAGACGCTCGACCGTCTGTCGCAGGCGCTAAGCGACGCGGTCCCAGAGTCTCTGCTAGGGGCGTTTGAACCGAAAATGCTCGCAGGCGGAAAGTCAGCGTCGGAATGTCGGCCATCGCTTGTCGCGGTAATGCGCGCGAGTCAGGCTGCGCCCACCGGGCAAGCATGCGCACCTGATGAAGACGGAAACACAGACTGTGCTGTTGGCGGCGTCAGCTGCCGCGAGAACGCTCCCGTCCAACGGACTGCTTTCAACGCGTGGGAGCAGCGGAATAGCTGTCGCCGGCAAACAGACGCGGTGAAAGACCACCGCTTCGGGGGCGGGTCATGGGATGGTGTTACTGGTCGATGACGACATGAGCCTGCTTCAGGCGCTTGAAACGTTGATTTGCGGAGAAGGTTACGAAGTAACGACTGCGTTGAACGGAGATGAGGCACTGCAGGCAGCACGCCGAAGGCGCCCTGACATCGTGGTTTCGGATTTCATGATGCCGGTCATGGACGGGCCCACCCTCATAGGTGCGCTCGCGGCCGAGCCGGACTTCGCAACTATTCCTGTCCTTCTAAACTCAGCGGTGGCGACACCACCGGCCCACCTGCAGGTGTCGGCGTTTCTCAGAAAGCCAGTCGCAGCCTCGCGCCTGCTCGAACTGCTTCGACTGCACAGTCACAGTAAGGCCCAATCGCCTTGACTGGTCACTTCGATATGCCGCCAATGGAGAGCCATTCCAGCCTCCATCGAGGAGTACCGCATTTTCGAAGAAAGCGCAGCCACCGGAAACAGTGCTAAAGGGAGGAACACGATGTTGAACGCTGAACCGAATACGGGCTCTGACATGCTGTCAGAGAGTGGCTCCAATCTTACGTCTATTGTCCCCGCGCTGCCTTCAGGCCCTTATCCGTCGGCGCACCGGCCGGGCCAGCTCGCCCAGTCAAAGTCCGCTTGCGGCACTTCGTCGCCGAATGGCATGGACCCCTGGGCATCGACGCTCGCAGCCATCCATCGATTTTCTTCCCCGCCAGCCCCGATGCGAACTACTCCGGACGTGTCCGGCCGCCCCCGCTCCACGGGCGAGCCGTTCCGTCCGCTGCAGACGGGCGGCGGCGACGTGCGCCCCTTCACTGTGACCGTCGTTGAGAAACTGTCCAATTATCTCTTCGTGCTGCGCTGGCATGACGCGACCCTTTGCAACTACGAAGAGCAGGTCTGGTCGGCGTATCTCGCTCGCGCGTCAGGGTGTTGCGCCCTATCCGGCAAGCATATCAATCTGGGCGACTCGGTCTACCGTCCCCGAGTCCGCGGACGAGTCATACCACTTAACAGAGACGCAATGATTCTCGCCAGCGAGCTGGTCAAAGCCCGCACAGGCGCCTGACACGCGCTGGAGTTAATGTATGTTGGACTCGGACTCGCTAAAGCATCCCCAGAACACAGGCGGTCTCAGGGTGCTCTCCACCGCCTGGCCACAGGAGGTTCAATATGAAACTTGAGGCCGCCACGTTCGTGCGACTACGCCGTCTCGCCCCGGTTCTCGACGACATACTCAGCGCAGGCGAGGTCGACCACGCAGACCAGGCCGTAGGCCTTGATTCGCTCGCCCAGCTATGCTCACAGCTCTTCGATGCATACCGCGGCCAACATCCGGGCGAGATTGCGCAAGTGCGACTCGACGCCCTTGAGTCGCTGTAACGCGCCGCTTATGGACTGGCTGGCTGCTTCAGGTGCCTCGCAGCCATAAAAAAACCGGTTCCGTCGGCATATGCTACCCAGTTTTTCTTTCGAATTTTTGCGTGTCCCACACCGTGAGGCCTGTCATGGACGAAAGAAAGCGAGATAGCATAGTTGCTTATCTCCGTCGCCGTATTAAGGCGCCTGGCATCAAGCCGGACGACCTTACGCCTGCAATTGCGAGCGACCCTGGGCCGGACCCGGTACAGCACGCTGACCCTGACGCGGTCAGTCTGCTGCGAGCAGAGTTGGTGAAATTGCTGCCTGCAGTCCCAGGTCGTATCCGTCTGCCACCTACATTGAAAGGCAGAGAGTTACTGCGGCGGTTTGGCTTGTTCACGGTTGCCAGCGGCTGCGGTGATGCCAGCGCTTCCGACGCCTTCGAAGGCTACTGAAATTCATGCCGCCGCTACCGACGGCAGAAATTCAGCCGGAATCGCAGTGGGATGGCCTGCAGTAACGCCGGTTGTTTCTAGTTTCTCCGTCCGACGAAACAACCTGTGTGCCGTCGAGCGTCGCTGCGGCCATCACCTCCGGCCCCGGACCGTCTCCGGTGCCGCTGCCGACAATGTCCGCACCGCCTTTTCCGATGCGGCGCCTTGCGGGTCCAATGTGCCCATGATGTCCTCCATGTGTAATGGTGTAAACGTTCATGCGCAACGGATATGCCCGCGCGGGGCACGGCGCGCAGATTCAGGTTGCGTTCTGTTTTTCAAGATGCGAACCGCGCAGAGCGACGCGTGGCCAGGATGTTGGGCGAACCTCCAGCTGCAACGCGATTCCATGGAGCAAGCAGCGCACGCCCGTAGGTACGCGCCTTGCGGCGTGTTTCACACCTCAGAAGTCCACCGTCAACATAGCTGTCCGCGGTGACGTTGAGGAGATAACGGCAACAAGCCGTTCCTCGACAGGAGATATCTATCTGCTTCCGAGAAGAACGGGCGCGTCGCGAATTACATATCAGAAAATCTCGCCGTACCTGTGGTACTTTTTTTGAGCGTCCACAAATCTCCCGAGATGGCAGCCACTTTTTATTGGCCGTCATGCTCATCAAATCTGGTTATACCTACTGCCGACTATCGCAGTGCTCTGAAGTCCTCAAGGACAGCAGTGTGCAGCAGTAGCCGAACGGAAGGTGCACATGAAGTGTGCTCCATTGGATTTAAGCGAATCTGGCTGGGAGATATTGATGAACGACGCGACAATGTTTGATGGAATTGACGAGCTTTTTCAGTTCGGCACTTTGCTCCCGCTCTGGACTTTCAAGCCGAGGCCAGAGCAGACGTCTGGTTTGCCCGACAGCACTCCGGTGCTGACTTGCGCGCTGACGAACAAGGAGGCTGACTGTCTAGAGACTGAGCATTCTGATTCATATATCACTTTCGAGTGGGTCGGGACTGGTGACTTTATTAGCTTAAACATCTGTCTGTATCTTGGCTACACGCGGGTGTATTGGGTCGTCGATATAAGCGACCCCGAAGTTTATGAGGCAATCGAGTTGTGGAAACGCGCTGGCAAGGTTCCTATTGCGTTTTTCGCCCGCGACGGTGAGGTCCGGCGTCAGCTTTATCACGTTACACGTATGCCGCCATTTAATCCGGAGGTTAGCACGTACTGGTCTGAACCGTGCCATGAACCGACCGCGCGCCGATGGGAGGCGATGACCGTATTGCTCAACGCATGGCTCCGATTGCCCTACATAACCGAAGTTATCGTCGGTACGCCGCTGCGGCACGCTCTCGGGAATGTTCTGCTGACGAAGCGCTGGGAACGGCTCGCAAACGAAGGCATCGTCGCCAATTCAAGGAAAGCGATGCGCGCGGAAATACCGGATTAGTCTCGCGTGTGTCTTACATCATTTGCGTTTCCGACGATAAGCCACAATCTCCCGGTACGGGCATGTCATGATGAGACGCGCAGGCCGCTGCGTTACCTAACGTTCGGTTTGGCGGATAGGTCTCTGAACAATCAGCTCCTCGGCGAAAGGATGTTGCTTACGTTGTAGCTCGGCTCGCGTTCGCGGTCGGAAGCTTCGGCGAAATTCGAACTCGCTACGTACGCACCGGCCTTTCTCGTCTCGGAGACCAGACGTAGTATCAGCGAGTAACAGTTCTTTCGCGCGCTGCAGATTTAGCCCGCACCTTCGCACTCATCGCATCTTGAGAGGTTTGAGATAAGCGCAGACATTCACGATTTTGGCTCGCTTTCGTACGGTCTGAACTGTGAGAGGTAAGCTGCCGGCACAACCTGAGTAAGCCATACGCCGTTATCCGAGCGGGAGAAGGTATTGAACCGCCCCGGGTTTCCCCTCAGGATTACCCATAAGTCGCTCGCGACTGTGCGATTGAAGGGCGATGGCTTGTAAACGGTGACGACCGATGTTAACTTTGATCCGGTTCGTGATCTGTGATGTCGGGCATTGTCGGACACATCTGACCTTGATGATTGGGCAAATGAAGAGTTTGGCGCCGCCGAGCTCGGCGACGCTCGCCTGACCAGACGGCTCGTGACGCTGGCACGCAAGCTTTCGTTGGGCCCACATTGCTCTTTTCCGCAGTCGTTCAATGGTTCGGAGCTGAAGGCGGCATATCGTTTTTTCGACAACCCGCACGTGGATGTCGATGGCGTGCTGGGTGGGCACATCGGTCAAACGCTGTGTCGTATGCAACAGGTGCCAGTCGTCCTTGCTGTTCAGGACACCACCGAGTTCAATTTGTCTCATCTGCGGGCAACCGAAGGTCTGGGATATGGCTCCGATCCACATGTGCGTGGTTTCCTGATACACAGTCTGCTTGCGCTCACGCCAGAGGGGCTGCCACTCGGGGTGATCGGGATGAAGACCTGGATACGCAGGCACGAGGAGTTGGGCAAGAAACATCTGCGTGGGCAACGAACCGTACAACAGAAAGAGAGCGCGAAATGGCTCGAAGGCATCGAGCAACTGGGCGTACTCAAGACGCACTGTCCGTGCACGCATGTCATCGGCGTGAGCGACCGTGAAGGCGATGTCTATGACGTGTTCCTGGCGCAGCGGCCTGCCGGTGTCGACTGGTTGGTGCGCGCGTCGTGGAACCGACGCGTTGCTCACCCCGATCGATATTTGTGGGAAACCGTGCTGGCCTCGCCAGTGCTTGGAGAGGCGCAACTGCAGGTGCCTGCACGCGAAAACCGCCAGGCACGCACCGCACGGCTGGTTGTGCGCTGCATGCCCGTACGCCTTCGTCCGCCGCAAAATCGTCGTCGCGAGAAGCTTCCCGAAATTGAAGTGTTTGCAATTCATGCACAGGAAACGAACTTAGACGAAGGAGCAGAGCCATTGGAATGGCTTCTACTGACTTCGGTGCCTACGCAAACACACGCAGAGGCCCTCGAGCGTCTTGCATGGTATGCGCGCCGATGGACGATTGAATCGTGGCATCGTGTGCTTAAAAGTGGCTGTCGCATTGAAGCCCGCCAATTTGGCAATCTCGATCGATTCGTCCGCGCCACCGCATTGTTCGCCGTCGTAAGCTGGAGGATCCTGTACTCCATGTTGCTTGCCAGGCTTGATGGCAACCTGCCATGCGAAGTATTGCTGCAGCCAATCGAGTGGCGAGCCCTCTACTGTCGTACGCATGGCAGTACCGAAATACCTGATAAACCGCCGTCACTCGCGCAGGTCATCTTGTGGATCGCCAGACTCGGCGGATATCTCGCTCGAAAGCATGATCGTCCACCTGGTCCTACCGTCATCTGGCGTGGATTTCTTGTCCTGCACGAAATCACGATGATGTACCGAATATTCAGGCAAAACGAATAGCACCATCACATTACTTGTGGGTAATCCTGAGGGAAATCCCGGGCCGGTTCATATACCCATCAGCGTGCATCTGCCCGGCATCCACGACCAGTATCAATGGTTGACCGTGGCGAGCACCTACCCGCGTCGCTGTGGCGACGTCCGTGCTTAGATGCACGGCGTGCCTAGTTTGAGCCGTCAACCCTTCCACGGCGATATTCGTCCAGTTACTCCAAGCGGTGCCGTGATAGAGAACAGCTGGCGGTTCCTTTGCGGCATATCCTAGGTCCACGCCTATCGAGTGGCCCTGTGCCGCGCGTATCCGCAGGCCATCCGGTGAGAGCGAAAAGCGCTGTTTGTCGTTTGTGGCCACGACCGCGAGGATGAAGTCTCTGGTCACTGTCGGCAATGTCCTCAGTCGCTTCGATGCATTCGCGTTATGCGCGGTACGTTCTATTGCGCGTATCAGCTCATCGACAGATACCCAATCCTGACGGTCGAGCCGGATGCCAATCATCTCGGGTCCGTGTCGCAAAACCTTTGAGAGAAGCCTGCTTAACACGATATGGTCAGCCGGAACTTGCGTATCAGTATTGGGCACCGTTACCTTGAAGAAGTATCCATCTCAGTGTCTCTTGCGTTGCTTCGCTTGGCACAGCTCCAGCTCTTTTCTGAGCTCATCTATCTGCACTTGCATGCTGGCTGCTCGTTGGAGGAGTTGCCCGACCTTGTACCAATATGCGTATCCCAAATCTCCGCCCTCTAAGCCGAGTTCATGGAATTTTTGTAGTGCAATGTCCAAGTCAATTTTATTTTCCGTAGGCATGTCGCTCTCTGCAGTTAGCGAAGGATAAGGCTCGCGCAAGGAAGACGCTGAGCGCCAGAAAATGTAGCCTTGGTGCACATAGCGCTTCTTTATGCGTAACAACACCAAAGCGAGGACGGCTCCGAGCGCTGGTACATACAGTAGCGGTAGATTTTGGAGGACGACTTCCAGAATCTGTTCCATTACTTCGATAGAAGCTGTGCTCAGCGCTTCGTGAATTGTTTTGCGGCTGTCAACACCGGCTTGACCTTGTTAATCGCGAGAAATTGAAGCGGCGTCGAACCACCAAGCGCCTCTATTGGTGTGGTAAAAAAAATCCACGTGTTCCAATCGGACGTATCACCGAGGCTCCGTAAGACTTTCGCAAAGTCGTTGTTAGGAATCGTGGGGGAGAGAAAAAATCCAGGGATGTACGCCTCTCCTTCGAGCTCAACGCTAAAGACTTTCCCTGAAGCGAGGGATTTGCTCAGTTTCTTCTCTGTGACACCTGCCGCTCCAATGTAGTCTTCCATACGTAGCAACTTTCCATGGTCCACGAGAGCGTGGAGCTCGGCATTTGCCGACTCACTCTGTATCGCATCCTCGTGTGTACGCAAATTCGATTGCCGACGAATGCGCTTGCGTAAATCCTCGCCCTCTTGATGCAACGCGGGAAGGTCTAGGTTGAGTATCGTAGGCACGCCGATGACTCTCCACAGCTGATTCTTAAACATACGCCCGAGCTCCTCAGCGGGGAGCTCGAGAAGTGCGTTCCAGCCTATAGGGTCACATAGGAGGGCAGCGACAACTGCACGATGAATCGCGTGGTCTATCAGTGCCAGCCGTGCTTCTTCAGGCGAAAGAGCTTCTCGTTTTTGACGAGAGGGCCGCGGTACTCCATTGGTTGTGATTGGATTCATGGCGGTAGGTGTTAGTCGGAGACCGGTGTCGTTCTTGTGATGCTAAAAAACGTCGCACTTAGCGCTTTGAAATCTGCGGCTGCAGCTAGTGCTCGCTCCACTTCCTCGCGCATCAGAAGCCTCAGTGGCGTGAGCCCTCCAAGCGACTCTGATGGCGTCGTAAAGAATTTCCATTTGCCCCAACCGGTTGAGTCACCCAAGCGCCGTACGACCTTCGCGAAATCCCTGCGGTCGACTAGATTCGATAAGGCAAAGATTGGGTAATACTGCTTGGACTCGAATTCCATAGTAAACACTCTGCACGACGCAACTTCTTCGCTTAGCTTCTGCATCAGTGATGCCTGCGGCTTTGCAAAAGTCCTCAGCGGGAAGCAGCCTTCCTTGTAGAACAAGGGAGTACCGCTCTATGTTCGCCGCAGAGACATCGGTCAACCCCGGAAGTTCTGAAGCTCGGCGGTTGGTCAGCTGCCCTTGCTTCTCGTCTTCCTCACGAGTCGAGCTTAGGTCCAAGTTCGACAACGTGGCGGTGCCAATGACTTGGATGAGGTGTGCTTTGAACAGGCGGCCAACCTCCGCATTCGACAGGAAAAGACTTGCTTCAGCGCCTGTTGGGTCCGACAGCATCGCCGCAACGGCGGCATTGCGCATGACTTGTCGCACATCGTTGCTCGTATTACTTTCGGACCTCGGCATAGCCATCCCTATGTGTTGCTACTTCATTACCTGTGGGCGCAGGACTGAGGCGACCTCCACGCCCATTTTTGACGACAGGCCACGTCCTTCCGAGATGTGCTTGCTCAGGTACCGGCCGTAGATTTCGAATCTCGCTTACTCACCCGTTCTCGAAGCTCATTACGTTTACCAACCGTGGCCTCTCAACGCGCCTACCGGATGCGACAGGCGAGCACGGTCTCGTCTCCCCGTCGGTAGTTGAATACCAATAACGCACGACGTCCGAATCTTTGGCTTGAACCTCCGTCCACAATCCGCTTACCCGGCAGAGCGTGACGGAAGCGTCATCCTCATTACGACCCAACAGGTGAACCGAAAAGGTTACATCGCCAAGATGCAATACCAGTTCAATCAGCGCCTCAGCACCGTCCACCACCCAACCGTCCGGGCTCGCGCAGTCCGCACCGCCAGAGGAGGCTACGACAAAAAAGTTCAGCGTGAGGTCCGACCATCCAACGCAGCGCCACGGAAGAAGTGGCTGCATGAGCCTCTTCTTAATGGGATGTGGCTCTTCCCAACTGCTGTCAGTAAATAGCATCAGAACGACCAGAGGAAATTCAGATTGGAACTATAACAACGCAAAACGTTGTCTACCAACATATCACGTTGTTACATCAAATGCTAGAAGAAGGGAACATGCGCGTTGACCAACGACACTGAATGTTGAGTAGTGACAGCGACTCCAGACCACACATTGAATAATCGACTCGGGCCTAGGCTCGCTCGAATTCGCATCGAACGGGGATATTCACAGGAGTATCTGGCTCGGCGGCTAGACGTTCACGTGGAGACCATCAGCCGATTCGAACGTGGCACTGCTCTCCCAACTCTGCCCCGTTTGTTTGAGCTAGCTGAAGCGTTGGCCGTGCCTGTGGCGGAACTCTTGCAAGGGGAGTCAACGCGGCCAGTCGATGTGGGGCTAGAATTCGCGGCGCGGCTCGAGCGACTTTCGATTGAAGACCAAACCTTCATGAAAAAGTGGTTCGAGGAAATGTGCGACCACCTTGGCAAATCGCGCCGCCCGCGCAAGAAAGCAGGCTAGAACGCGAGTTGACGGAGTGCAGCGACACGTCAGCTGCGAAATTGCCGAATCGAACCCACCTTCCAAAGCTAATTGTAAGCTTTGTAATTCCGCGAGCCGCGGTAGGATTTGAAAGGTAATTGACACATAAATGCCACAAACCCACCCGACGCTACCCGTTCAAAAAAAGGCCAAAAAACCACCGGCCACATATGTCTTCGACTGGGCCTGGGCCGACGCGTACAAGCGCAACGGCGTGCCCTATTACCCGAAGCTGCTGTGCGCGGTGCCCTTCACGCCGGTACAGGGCAACCGGCTACTGTCGGCGAACGAGCATGCGTTGCGCCATCTCGCGGCCACGTTGATGGCGTTCGCCGAGCAGGCCGAGGTGTCGTCGCTGCACGTGCTGTTTCCGACGCAGAGCGAAGCGAACGCGCTCACCGATATCGGCATGATGCAGCGCGAAGGCGTGCAGTTTCACTGGCTCAACGACGGCTATCGCGACTTCGAAGACTTTCTGTCGACGCTCGAACAGAAGAAGCGCAAGAACATCCGCGCCGAACGGCGCAAGGTGCACGAGGCCGGCATCACGATGCGAAGGATCCGCGGCGCAGACATCGAGGATGCCGATTGGCGCTTCTTCAGCAAGTGCTATCGGCAAACCTATCGCGAGCATTTTTCGAGTCCGTATCTGAATCTCGATTTCTTCAGGATGATCGGCGCGTCGATGCCGGAGAATCTGCTGCTCGTGATCGCCGAATATGAAGGCAAGCCGATCGCGAGCTCGCTCGTCGTCTATCAGCGCGACGAGAAAACCGGCGGCACCTTGTATGGCCGCTACTGGGGCGCGCTCGAACACGTGCCGTGCCTGCACTTCGAAACCGCGTACTATCAGCCGCTCGAATTCTGCATCGAAGAAAAGCTCGGCGCATTCGAAGGCGGCGCGCAGGGCGAACACAAGATGGCGCGCGGCTTTCTGCCGACGGTCACGCGCTCGACGCATTGGCTCGCGCATCCGGCGTTCGCCGATGCGGTCGGCCATTTCCTCGATAACGAAAAAAACAGCATCCACGCGTACGTGGACGAGCTGCGCGAACACAATCCGTTCAAAGGCTAGAAGCGCGGTTATGGCGTGGTTTCTCTATCTGCTCGAATGCTCGGACGGCAGCGTCTATACCGGCATCGCGACCGATGTCGCTGCTCGCTTCGACAAACACCTGAGCGGCACGGGCGCGCGTTATACGCGCTCGCGCAAGCCGGTGCGGGTGCTCGCGTCGTTCGAGCTGGCAGACCGGTCGAGCGCGTCGAGCGCCGAGTATTGGGTCAAGCGGCTCACGGCGGCCGATAAACGGGCGTTGGCGGCCGGGGTGTTCACGCTGCAGTCGGTGTTGCCGGTGGCAGCGGTGAATGACGTCGCGGAAGACGGTGAACGTTCCGACGGCTGAGTCGAGCTATCCCCTCGCCTCCCGCATCCTCTCCGTCAACAGCCGATGCACCCGCGCCAGCTCGCCCACCACATCTGCTTCCAGCGACGTCAACTGCTCGCGAGCGGGTAACTCGAGCCGCACCGGCCGCAACGTGCGGTTCAGCGCGGCCTCGATCGCCGCGCTGATCGCCTCGACCCATTCGTCGAGTTCGCTATGCAGGTCGCGACGGTTCGCGGTGAGGCGCAATTGCGTCGCGGTGCCGGCCATCCGTCGCAGCAGGCTCAGCACCGTCAGCGTGACCGTATCGGCCATCGAGTCCTCGAGCTTTTCGAGCCGCACGCGGCCGATCGCTTCTTCCGCGTTGTTGCTGGTGAGGCCCGCAGCGCGGCGCAATTGCTCGATCTCCTTGCCGCCATGCCGAGGCGCCTCGAGCGACGCGCGCAGATACGCGAGATTCGCGCGCACCGCGTCGCCGAGATAGACGCGCACATCGAGCTTCTCGCGCGTCGGCCATAGAAGGAACGTCGCGAGCAGCGCGAGCACACAGCCGAGCACGTTGTTGCCGAGCCGCGTCAGCGCGAACGCCAACTCGTTGGCGCCCGGCGTCGCGAAGTCGGCGACCAGCACGAAGGTCGGCGTCAGGAACAGCACGAACAGGCTGTAACTGACGGGGCGCAGCGCCATCGTCGCCATCACCAGCGGGAACACCGCAAGCGAGATGCCGAGCGGCGAATGAATCGCATAGCCGATCGCCGCCGCGAGCACACCGCCGACGATACTGCCCGTCGCGCGTTCGATGCTGCGCGGCCAGGTCGCGGCGATCGACGGCTGCAGGATCAGCAGCGTGGCCATCGTGGCCCAATAGCCGAACGGCAGACCGAGCGCGCGAATCACGACGAAGCCCGCCGTCGTCGTCACGCCGACACGCGCCGCATGGCGCAAGCCGACCGACTGCCACGACAGGTTGGCCTTCAGCGTCGACCACGCGCGCGCCGTATAACGCGCGACGCACGCGCTCCACGGCTCGTCGTGCACCTCACGCGGCGCGAAATCGACGAGCTCGAAACCGGATTGCAGCTTCACCGGTTCGAGCAACCCGCTTTCGAGCCGATGCGCGAGACGCCGCAGACGCGCCTGCAGGTCCGCGAGACGTTCCCAGCGCGCATCGCCGGTCGCGCTGCCGATGTCGCTGAGCACTTCGCCGATCGCATTGAGCGAGCGCACCGCGCGTCGCGTGCGGCGCGGATCGTCGGGCACTTTCGCGCCCGCGCCCGACACCGCGATCAGATACGCGAACAGCGCTTCGCCGTCGGTCAGCAAACCGAGCAACGTGTCGTAGACGGCCGCCCCGCCCGCCTTCGATGCGGGCACGTTCGCGAGCGCATCGCGCGAACGTTCGAGCGACGCGCGCGCATCGGCGCGAAAGCGCGCGGCATGCGTGGCCCATTCGCGCCGCGCGGCACGGCCGCCGACAAGCCGCGCGCTATCGAACGCGACATCGGCGAGGCGCAGATACACCGCGCGCAACGACGCGCGGCTCGCGCCGAATGGATGAATGCGCCACACCGTCAAGCTCAGCACGATCGCGAACAGACAGCCGATCAGATAGACGCCGAGAAACGCACCCGCGTGCGCGTCGTGCATCGGCCGATCGACCATCACGACGCAGGCGGTCGCCGCGAGGATCGTCACCTGCGACGTGGCCGCGCCCCAGATGCGGCCGAACGCGCCGAGCGTCGTGAACGCGAGCACCGCGAGCGCGGCCCACGCGGCACCCGACGCGGACGCGAACGCGGTCATGCCGCCGCACAGCGTCGACAGCAGCGCGAAGCTCATCATCGACATGAAACGCGCGCGGTTCGAGCCGGCGGCATCGGCGAGGCAGGTCCAGAACGCGCCGATCGCCGCCCACGCAAACACCGGATCGTGCAGCACGTTGCCGAGCGCGAGCATCGCCGTCGATGCGCACGCCGCCCTCAAGCCCTCCGACAGATTCGCCTCGCTCGCCGCGAACGACACCATCCAGACCGGCCGCTTGCGATAGATCGCGGTGACGACCGAATGCAGCCGGGTCGACCAGCGCGGCGATGTCGAGTGGGGCTTGCTGCGGTTCATCATCCGGACAGTGGGTTTGGTTAAATTTATGGAAACGCGCGGGGTGCCGAAGTGAGTTCGCGCGCGCAAAGGGCGTGCGACGAATGATAAGGGTTTACACCTAAATATAAAAATGCGTTCCGTTCATTGAGGCAATGCGTTCAGCTTATGTGCGCGAGACGAAAATCGTGGCGCTCTTTGCACGGTAGTCGAATGCCGCGCAAATCAGATGAAAAAACCGCGCGGTCCTTGCGGACTCGCGCGGTTTTCGTACTGCATGCAGCAAGCGGATGAACCGCGGCGCGCTTACTTCTTGTAGTTCGCCACGCCTTCGCTGATTTCCTTGTGGGCAGCATCGACGTCGGCCCAGCCTTCGACCTTGACCCACTTGCCCTTCTCGAGCGCCTTGTATTGCTCGAAGAAGTGCTTGATCTGGTCCTTCAGGTAAGCCGGCACGTCGTCGACCGACTTCAGGTTCGCCGTCATCGGGCAGATCTTGTCGTGCGGCACGGCGATCAGCTTCGCGTCGACACCGGACTCATCAGTCATCTGCAGCATGCCGAGCGCGCGGGCACGCACGACCGAGCCTGCCAGCAGCGGGAACGGCGTGATCACCAGCACGTCGACCGGGTCGCCGTCGCCCGACAGCGTCTGCGGAATGAAGCCGTAGTTGGCCGGATAGCGCATGCCGGTGCCGATGAAACGGTCGACGACGAGCAGGCCCAGGTCCTTGTCGGCTTCGTACTTCACCGGGTCGCTTTGCGCCGGGATTTCGATGATGACGTTGAAATCGTGCGGAAGGTCATTGCCTGCGGGAACGTGATTGAAGCTCATGAGCGCTCTCTGAAGGGGATGGAAATCGGAAGGCGGCGAACGGCGCGCGGGCTGCGGATGCGGTGCGAACTGTGTGCGAACCGCGAACGTCGGGCACTGAAACCCTCTCGCCCCGAACGACGGGGCCGCGCACCGGACCGTACGGAATGCGCCATTATAGCCAATCGGCAGTTGGCATCCGCGGTCGGATCGGCGCGATAATCGTCTGGCGAGTCTCGCTTCGCGTCTCTACCGTTTTGTGTCTCCCCTTCGAACCCGCGCCGCCGCACGCCGGCCGCGCGTCATCAAGGAGCATGCATGGAAGAAGCACGGCATTTCATCGGCGGCGAGTGGTGCGCCGCTTCCTGCGGCGAATCGATCGCCGTACTCGATCCCTCGGACGGCCAGCCGTTCACGCGCATCGCGCGCGGCACCGAGGCCGATATCGACACCGCCGTGCGCGCCGCACGCGCAGCGTTCGACGGCGCATGGGGTGCGCTGAGCGCCGCCGAGCGCGGCCGCGTGCTGTACCGGCTGTCGCTGCTGGTGGCAGCGCGCCAGGAAGACCTTGCACGGCTCGAAGCGCGCGACACCGGCAAACCGCTCAAGCAGGCGCGCGCCGACGCCGCCGCCCTGACCCGCTACTTCGAGTTCTACGCCGGCGCGGCCGACAAGCTGCACGGCGAAACCCTGCCCTACCAATCCGGCTACACGGTGCTGACGATCCGCGAGCCGCACGGCGTGACCGGCCACATCGTGCCGTGGAATTACCCGATGCAGATCTTCGGGCGCAGCGTCGGCGCGGCGCTCGCGACCGGCAATGCGTGCGTCGTCAAACCGGCCGAGGACGCGTGCCTTTCCGTGCTGCGGGTCGCAGAGCTCGCCGCCGAGGCCGGCTTGCCGGCCGGTGCGCTGAACATCGTGACCGGCTATGGACACGAAGCGGGCGCCGCGCTCGCGCGTCATCCGGGCATCGATCACATCTCCTTCACGGGCTCGCCCGAAACCGGCAAGCTCGTCACGCAGATGGCCGCCGAAAACCACGTGCCGGTCACGCTCGAACTCGGCGGCAAGTCGCCGCAAATCGTGTTCGCCGACGCCGATCTCGACGCCGCGCTGCCGGTGCTGATCTCCGCGATCGTGCAGAACGCCGGGCAAACCTGCTCGGCGGGCAGTCGCGTGCTGATCGAGCAGGCGATTTACGAGCCGCTGCTCGACAGACTCAGCAGCGCCTTTCAGGCGTTGCGCGTCGGGCCGTCGAATGCCGACCTCGACTGCGGACCGCTGATCAGCGCGAAACAGCAGCAACGTGTGTGGGATTTTCTGTCGGACGCGCAACACGACGGCATCGCGATGGCCGCGCACGGCGAGGTGATTCCCGAAGCGCCTGAAAGCGGCTTCTATCAGGCCCCGACCTTGCTGCGCGACGTGCCCGCGAGCCACCGCCTCGCGCGCGACGAAGTATTCGGTCCGGTGCTCGCCGCGATGTCGTTCCGCGACGAAGCCGAAGCGCTCGCGCTCGCGAACGGCACGCAGTTCGGGCTCGTCGCCGGCATCTGGACACGCGATGGCGCGCGCCAGATGCGCCTCGCCCGACGCGTGCGCTCGGGCCAGGTGTTCATCAACAACTATGGCGCGGGCGGCGGCGTCGAATTGCCGTTCGGCGGCGTCAAGCATTCGGGACATGGCCGCGAGAAAGGCTTCGAGGCGCTGTATGGCTTTACGGTGCTGAAGACGATCGCGATCCGGCACGGCTAGCGCGTGCCGGAGGGCTCGCTCGCGATCGGCGCGAGCAGCACGTTACACGCAACATCGCATCGCTCTATCCATCACAAACAACGGAGACATCATGCGGTTGACAGGTAAAACGGCCATCGTCACGGGCGGCGGTTCGGGTTTCGGCGAAGGCATCGCAAAGACCTTTGCGCGCGAAGGCGCGAACGTCGTGGTCAACGACCTCAACGGGCCGGCCGCCGAACGCGTCGCGAGTGAGATCGCGATTGCGGGCGGCAAGGCGATCGCGGTACCCGGCAACGTCGCGCAACGCGACGACTGGCGCACGCTGCGCGAGGCCGCGCTGGAAGACTTCGGCAGCGTGCAGATCGTCGTCAACAACGCGGGCACCACGCATCGCAACAAGCCGGTACTCGAAGTCACCGAGGCCGAGTTCGACCGCGTCTATGCGGTGAACGTGAAGAGCATCTACTGGAGCGTGCAGGAGTTCGTGCCGTATTTTCGCGAGCAAGGCGGCGGCAGCTTCATCAATATTGCGTCGACGGCGGGCGTGCGGCCGCGGCCCGGGCTCGTCTGGTACAACGGCAGCAAGGGCGCGGTGATCGTCGCTAGCAAGTCGCTCGCCGTTGAGCTGGGGCCGCAGCGGATTCGCGTGAACTGCGTGAATCCGGTGATCGGTGAGACCGCGCTGCTGTCCGAGTTCATGGGGGTCGAGGATACGCCGCAGAACCGGCAGAAGTTCCTGGCAGGGATTCCTCTTGGGCGGTTTTCGACGCCGCAGGATATTGCGAATGCGGCGCTGTATCTGGCTTCGGATGAGGCCGAGTTCATTACCGGCGTGTGCCTCGAAGTGGATGGGGGGCGCTGCGTGTAGCGGTAGGTGATGCGCTGCGCACGCACAGCGTGCGCAGTTAGTGTTTTCCCCCAATATCGATTCGTCCTGCAAAAGACCTGGCGCGGATAGAATCGTTCGGCGGCGGCACTTCAATTCCATAAAAAAGAGGAGACATAGTCATGGCTAGTCCTGCAGATCCGCTCCACCATCCCGGCGCTGGCGCGCCGCCTTCGACGTTCGAAGAGGCGACTTATCGCAAGGTTACCTGGCGGCTCGCGCCGCTATTGATGCTCTGCTACATCGTTGCCTATCTGGACCGTGTGAACGTCGGCTTCGCGAAGTTGGGGATGAGCACGGATCTTGGCTTGAGCGATGCCGTGTATGGCTTCGGCGCGGGGATTTTCTTCATCGGCTATTTCATCTTCGAAGTGCCGAGCAACGTGATCCTGCATAAGGTCGGCGCGCGTGTCTGGATCGCGCGGATCATGATTTCGTGGGGCGTGATATCCATGCTGACGATGTTAGTCACCACGCCGACGATGTTTTATGTGATGCGCTTTCTGCTCGGGCTTGCAGAGGCGGGCTTCTTTCCTGGGATTATTTTGTATCTCACCTACTGGTATCCGGCGCATCGGCGTGGACGGATGACGACCTGGTTTATGACGGCGATTGCGTTGTCGGGGGTGATTGGTGGGCCGGTGTCGGGGTACATCCTGAAGAACTTTAATGGCGTGAACGGGTGGCACGGGTGGCAGTGGCTGTTTCTGCTCGAAGGGGTGCCGTCGGTGCTGGTTGGGATCATCGTGTTCGTGATGCTCGATGATCGGATTTCGAAGGCTAAGTGGCTGACCCGGGAAGAGCAGCAGTTGCTTGAGAGTCAGGTGTCGGCTGAGGAAGCGACCAAGCACGATATGCCGATTCGGCAGGTACTCACTAGCGGGCGGGTGTTGATGTTGAGCCTCACCTACTTCTCGTTTGTGATGGGGCTTTATGGGGTGAGCTTCTGGTTGCCGACGATTATCAAATCTACCGGCGTTACCGATGCGTTTTTGATTGGGTTGCTATCGGCGGTGCCGTTTGCGGCGGCTGTTGCGGCGATGGTGTTTGTGGCGCGGAGTGCGGATCGGTCGAGGGAACGGAGATGGCATATTGCGTTGCCGGCGTTTCTTGGTGCTGTGGGGCTCGTGCTTTCCGTCGTTTGGACGCATAACACCTTGCTTGCTATGACTGGGTTGACGCTGGCTACCATGGGCATCCTCACTACACTGCCGTTGTTTTGGAGTTTGCCTACGGCGATTCTGGCAGGCACCGGCGCCGCTGCCGGGATTGCGATGATTAATTCGATTGGCAACCTTGCCGGTTTCCTTAGTCCTTATGCTGTGGGGTGGTTGAAGGAGGTTACCGCGGCGAACGATTCGGGGATGTATATGTTGGCGGCGTTTATGGTGCTGGGCGGTTTTCTTGCTGTTAGTGTGCCGGCGAGGATGGTTAATAAGTGAGTGGAGTCGCTGCTGCGAGAGTCTGGCGACACTCGTTACTGCCTCTCTCTTCTTCCAGGCGGAAAGCCCCGGCGGCCTCAAATCTGAAGCGCAACACCTGTTTCGTATGAAGTGTTGTGAGCACGAAAGAACTCCGTATCTACAGCTTCAACCCGAAGAGCGCCTGACCATTGCAAGCCTGCATTTGCACGGTTCGAGTGTCCAGGCCATGGCCCGGACACTCGGGCGCTCGCCTGCCACCATAAGCCGTGAGCTAGCGCGCAACAGTTCTATTACACAACCTCGTTCAACATTGCCCCTTGGTCGAACCTTGGCCGATGATGAACTGCATAGCGGCCCGGTACGAATAACCCGCCGCGCCTCGAAACCGTCGCACGGTGTTCCTTTTGCGCAAAGGTGATTTCGATGTAGGGCACTTCTGGCGCAAACGCCGCGCGCCTGAAGTCAGGTCAGCCTTCGGACGCGGGTCCTCATAAATGGACCCGGGCGAAGCCTCCTCAAAAGTCGAAAGGAGCAAAACCATGCTGACCAGAACATCCCCCGCGCTTCGCACCGAACCGAATGTCGCCACGGAAGACGCGCAATACTTCGAATACACCTCGTCCGCCAATCCGATTGGTGCGAAGCTCATCTCGCGTGTGCCGTTCCATAACTTTCCGCCTTCGCTTTATGCAGACGGCGCAACCCGGGTCGTGCCGCTCGACCTGTCTGCCGAGCTGGGTTGCCCGGGTCCCGCGACCAGTCCCGGTCTGAGCGCCAGCTTCCTGCGCATCAATGCGGGCGATGCGTTGACACTCGATCCCAATGCGACCTCGCAGGTCTGCTACGTCATTAGCGGATCGGGTAGCGTGAAGCAGTCGGAAACGAACTTCCCCTTTTCGGTAGGCGATTTCTTCACGTTCCCGGGCGGCCATGCCACGGTGCTGTCCGCTGCTGCGACGACCACGCTGTATTACGTCAATGACGCGCCACTGCTCACCTATCTTGGTACCACCGGGGTACATGCGCGTTTTGCGCCGACACGCTATCCGGCCGCCGAGGCGCAGGCAGCACTGCGCGCAGTCGGGGAACAAGCGAACGCGGGTCGTCGCAACCGCATCAGCGTACTAATGGGCAACACCAACTTTCCGCAGACACGCACGGTCACGCATGTGTTGTGGGCGATGTTCGGCATCGTGCCGCCCAACTCGGTGCAGAAGCCGCACCGGCACCAGTCGATTGCACTCGACTTCATCGCCAGCGGCAAGCCGGGTGTCTATACGCTGGTCGGAACGGAACTGGACAGGGATGGCAATATCGTGAACCCGACCCGCGTCGATTGGAAAACGGGGATGGCATTCGTCACGCCGCCGGGACACTGGCATGCGCATTTCAACGAAACGAACGAAAACGCCTATGTGATTCCGATCCAGGATGCAGGCTTGCAGACTTACCTGCGCACGCTAGACATCCGCTTCGCCCATTAAGGCTGACGCTCCAGTGCGAGTCCGTCGTCCCAGTACGGCGGCTCGCCAAACACCTCGGCATAGAAATCCACGAAGGCGCGCACCTTCGACGAGACGATCTTCTTCGGTGGGTAGACCGCCCAGACCGCGGGTTCGGCTCGTCCGGTGCGTGCTTCCCATTCCGGTAGCACGTGCTGCAAGCGTCCTCCGCGCAGGGCCGTAGAGGCGAGCCATGTCGGCAGGAGCGCCACGCCACAACCGGCCACGGCGAGCGCGAGCACGGCTTCGGAGTCGTCAGCGCGCAAGCGCCCCTGCAACTCCACCAGCACCTGTTCCTGTTCTTGCGACGCCCGCGCGTCCGCGGTGACCAGCGTGAAATACCATTTGTCGTCCGGAACCACGGACACGCGAAGCGCATCGCGCGCGGCCAGATCGCCAGGCACACGCGGTGTGCCGCTACGCGCGAAATACGCCGGGCTGCCACAGACGATACGACGATGCGGTGCCAGGCGCCTCGCCATCAATGACGAATCGGGCAGCACGCCGGTACGGATCGCCACATCAATGCCCGCATCGATCATATTGAGCGTTTCGTCCGTAGAGACGATGTCGAGGTCGATATCAGGATAGCGCGCCATGAAGGCCGGCAGATGCGGCACGATGTGCAGGCGGCCGAATGCCGGTGGCATTGTCACGCGCAGCACGCCTTGTGGCGTGCGATTTAGCGACGACGTCACTTCGCGCGCGTCATCGAGTGCTTGCAACGCTAACAAGGCGTGTTCACGAAACAGCCGGCCGCCTTCTGTCAGGACGAGGCCGCGCGTCGACCGGTTGAATAGGGCGATGCCCAGATCTCTTTCGAGTTCGCTTACGTAGCGGGAGACAGTCGAGGTCTTGACGGACAGTGCATTGGCCGTCTTGCTGAAGCTCTGCAGTTCCGCTGCGCAAACGAAGGCCCGTACTGCGGCGAAGTAGTCCATGGACTGTCTGACGTGGATGGGATTACCTGGCTTTTGCCGAGACCGGTAGTGTACTGCCCCGGCGCGGCCAGCGTGATGAGGAGTCGATCACGTCGTGAAAGCTACCGCGTTTAGATGCAATGTCCGCTTCTTGAGGCAGATCAGTCATACCTTTGCCGGGATTCAACGGCATCGGGAGCACCGTCAAAAAATGTTCATGGTCAAGCGGCCCAGATGGACTATATACAAACGAGGGGCGGCGAATGGCTGTACGTCCAACGAAAACCGCCCTTGACTCAGGTCCACGAGAGCCGCAGTCAAGCCGAACGGAGACGTACGACGCCGAATAGTCGCGACCCGTCTTTTCCCACATAGACCGGTCAGTGGATCGCAGCGTTAGCATCATTGCCGGGGGCGACGCGTTCCCGACCAATCCACCCCTGCCCGATGTTCCCTGTTCGACCTCCTTAACCACCGTGTAGTAAACGCGACAAGGGGTGAAGTAATGAAACAGATCGCGAACTGGGTAACGCTCTTGCAGGTCTGCCTGTAGCCCAATTTATCGAGGACGTAACGTACAGCTACCTGTTCTGCCCACTCGTCCATCCGACGTCACCCGTTCGCTCGTCGCCCATGCAAGGAGTACGCCATGTCATTTATCACGTGCCGTTTAGCGTTTCTATTGCGAACCATCGCGTTCGCGACGGTGTTAGGATTCGCTTCAATCAGCATTGCGCAAGCCGATTCGGAGGTTGATCCGCCAGGAGCGGTTTACGTTCTGTCAAACCAGCCGTCCGGGAACTCGGTTCTTGTCTATTCGCGCGCTGCCAACGGAATACTGAACTACGAGGCCACGTACTCAACTGGCGGTAAAGGAGCAGGCACGGGAGCCGATCCACTAGGCTCGCAGGGTTCCCTAACGTTGGCAGCGGGCTTTCTCTTCGCCGTGAATCCGGGCAGCAATGATGTTTCGCTGTTCGCGGTCGACGGCAGCAAACTGACGCTGCTCGACAGAAAACCATCAGGTGGTCAAATGCCCGTCAGCGTGACAGTCAAGGGGCCCATCGCGTATGTGCTTAATGCCGGAGGCACACCGAACATCAACGGCTTTATCGTCGACGCGTTTGGCAAGCGTCTCGTTCCATTACCAGGCTCACAACGACCACTTGCCGGCGGAAACGCCGCCCAGCCCGCGCAAGTGAAGTTTGCGCCGGAAGGCAACGAACTGCTCGTGACCGAAAAGGGCACACAACTCATTGACACGTATTATGTCGGCTTCACCGGCTACGCCTCGAAGACTCCAACCCCCCATGCGTCAAACGGCGTCACGCCGTTCGGCTTTTCCATCACGACCCGGGGTTATGCGATCGTCTCCGAGGCCGGATCTGGTTCGGTTTCCTCATATGAGGTCGAGGACAGCAAACATCTGACTTCCATCAGTGCAGCAATTCCCTTGGGCCAGAGCGCCCCTTGCTGGCTTGTCACCACGGGCGATGGACGTTATGCCTACACGGCCAATGCCGGTAGCGGCTCGATCAGCAGTCTGCGGATCGCGGCGGACGGTACAGTACGCTTGCTCAATCCGACTGCAGGCACACTCAGCGCTCCCCTTGACATGGCGCTCAGTGGTCACAGCAAATTCCTCTACGTTCGTGAAGGTAACGGCGCTGTAAGTGGCTTTCGCGTGATGCCAGACGGAACACTCGAGCCACTTGGCTCAGTCACCGGCGTACCGCCGGGGGCACAAGGGATCGCGGCGCGCTAGACACATCTCCCCCGCGCGGGGAGATGTGCACGCGGGATCATGCTTTCGTATCCCTGTATCGGCAGCCTTCGCGCAAGAACGTTGCCGGTACCGCTGAGCACCCGCCGTCCACCTTGATCCGATTGAAATCGAGGCTCCCGGTCAAGCAGGTGTTAGGTGAGTCCAAACGGGCGACGGTGAGCGAGTTGTCCACGGCCGGCCGGCGGGTCGCCTGTTATTACCATGACGCTGGCCGGCGGCGGGTAACTCGCCAGGTGGGCGCGCGACGTTTCTTCGACATACGCCGTTTCATGAATGAGCGACGCACGAGACTACAGGGTCAAGGATGTGGGCTGCACATGCCCCTGGAAAACCTTGACGGACCGCCTCAGGGCGTGGACCCTGCTACTGTGAGATTTGTAAGCGGTTGTAGCTAGCCGGGACGCGTTGGCATCACCCGCTCCAACGGGCCAGGGATGCGTCACGCGCCTGCAAGCGATCCGGGTGCGGTGCGCGCCTCCGGTAGAGTCGTGAAAAGGAAAAGTGCTTCGGCTACTGTAGACCGCACGCAAGCAAATCGACTCATAGAGAAAACAATGGCCGGTCACCGCGGCAATTATCGATTGGTCCTGCGCAAACTCCCGCATCAATCCTTTTCCGCCACCCGCCCCGGCTGCACAGCCGGCATCCTGCGATAGATAGTGTTCCGCGAGACCCCGAGCGCACGCGCCGCGGCAGACACGTTTCCGCCATAGCGCGCCAGCGTCATCGCAACCACAGAGGTGGCAACATCCTGCAGCCGAGCACCGTCGGGCAGCGACGCATCGCCAGCAGCAGGGGCATCCGCAGCCGAACCGGCCGAAAGGGCTGAAGAGCTCGAAGCGGCCGACGCAGCAGAGTCCCCCTGTCCAACCTCGCCGTCGCCGCAACCCGCGCCCCCCACATCATCCAAAAAATCATCCGGCAAATGTTCCCACCGGATCTCCCCATCCTCCTCCACCATCGCCGCCGCAGTCCGCAGCAGATTAGCCAGTTGCCGACAGTTACCCGGCCACGCATGTCGCCCGAACACCGCCATCACATCAGCCGCAACGCTGAGCGCCTGCCGCCCCCCGCTTTCGACTGATTCCCACTGCAACATCTTCTGAACGACGACCGCGAGATCGCTCCGCTCACGCAACGCCGGCAACCGAACCGCAAGCCCGTTGATCCGATAGTAAAGATCCTCACGAAACTGGTTCTGCGCAATCATCTCGCGCAAGTTGCGGTGTGTCGCGCAAATAATGGAGACATCGACAGGAACCGCCCGCGTCGCCCCAAGCGGCGTCACAACCCGCTCCTGCAAAACACGCAGCAACCGCACCTGCAACGAATGCGGCATATCCCCGATCTCATCGAGAAACAACGTGCCTCCATTCGCCTGCATCAGTTTGCCGATCGCCCCTTTACGCCGCGCGCCGGTAAACGCACCCTCTTCATACCCGAATAGCTCAGATTCGATCAGCGACTCCGGAATCGAAGCACAGTTAACCGCAACAAACGGCCCATCACCTCGCGGCGAATCGTTATGAATCGCCTGCGCGAGCAACTCCTTGCCGGTACCGGTCTCGCCGGTGATCAGAATCGGAATATCCTTGCCGAGCACCTTGCGAACCTTCGCGATCAGTGCGGACACACGAGCATCGCCAGTATCGAGATCGCCGAGCCGCGACAGTCCCGCAGCCGGTTGACGCGCATTCGCACACACCGGTCGCGGTGCGACTGCACCCTGCACATCGACGACTCCACGCCCCAGCCCAAACGACGCCCGCCTGAACTGCCCGCGCGCGCAAACCACCGCACCGTTGTGCAAATTCAGCATCAGATGCGGCGCGACGCCATGCGTCAAACGATCGATCAATTGCGCATACGAGATCTGAAATAGCGACGACAGCGTATGCGCGCGCAACGCAGCGAGCGACAAGCCCAACTGAAACTGCGCACTTCGATTCGCGGACAGAAAGCGACCATCATCGGTAAACGCAATGATCCCTTCCATCAGCGTGCCGAGAAATTCCGGCCGTCCGTGGAAAGACACTTGCAGGACGTCGCGAAACGCAGTCGAGAACAGATGGTTTTCGATCATCTGCACCGACATTTTCGCGAGCGCCATCGTGTGCTGGTGATAGCTGCGGTGGTCGCCCGTCACGTCGAGCACCCCGATCAGATCGCCGTACGGATCGAGAATCGGCACACTCGAACAGGTCAGGAAGCGGTTCGCCGCCAGATAGTGCTGATCGCCATGAACGACCATCGCACACCCCTCGGCCAGCGAGGTACCGATCGCGTTGGTCCCCTGACGATCCTCGGCCCAGTTCGCGCCAGGCCGCAGCGCCACTTTTTCCGCGCGATGCAGAAAGTCGTCGTCGCCGATCGAATGCAGAATCAACCCTTCGGCGTTGGTCAGCACGATCATGCTTTGCGTGTTGACGATCTGCTCGCGCAGCGTCTCCATGACCGGCATCGCATGCGCGCACAGCACCTGGTTCTGTTCGCGCTTGAGCGCGAGTCCCGTGTCGGACAGGATGTCGTAATCCGGCCGGATCGATGCGCGCAGACCGAACGTCTCGGAGCGTTCGTGGGCTTTCTGGATCGCCGGTGCGGGCCAACCTTTGGAGCGGATAGCCGCCGCCACGCTGAGCGGATGAACGTCGTCGCGCATTGTCTCCTCCTGAATGCGCCCAGGTCGTGCCGGACGCTTTGATGCGTGTCAACAGAATACTCCCTTTGTCAGTCCGCCCGACGCGTGCGGCGACCCCGCGCGGGCCCGCGTCCTTGATCTGCGTCAGCGTCGGCCGAATCTGCGGCGTTTCTGAACACCCGCTGCCCGCGCAACTGTTCCGAAACGGAACACTTCCGCCATACAGCTCATCGCAGTCCCTGAAATAGCCCACTTCGATGCATTGGTACGGTTCGTGCCTGATGTGGTCCCGCGCAGTCACCCGATCACCATCACAAAACGGAGACAAGTGATGAATCCATTTGACCTGAAAGCCCTCGGCATCGACATCGAGTATCCCTATCGCCAGCGTTACGAAAACTACATCGGCGGCAAGTGGGTACCGCCGGTCGGCGGCGATTATTTCGAAAACGTGTCGCCGATCAACGGGCAGCCGTTTTGTCGCGTGCCTCGCTCGAGCGCTGCCGATATCGACCTCGCCATCGACGCCGCGCACGCAGCGCGCCGCAAATGGGCGAAGACGTCGGTGACAGAGCGCGCGAACCTGCTGCTGGGGGTGGCCGAGCGGATGGAGAAGAACCTGAAGCTGCTCGCGGTCGCCGAGACGATCGACAACGGCAAGCCGCTGCGCGAAACGATGGCCGCGGACCTGCCGCTCGCCGTCGATCATTTCCGCTATTTCGCGGGCTGCATCCGCGCGCAGGAAGGCGGCATCTCGGAGATCGACGACAACACGGTCGCTTATCACTTTCACGAGCCGGCTGGGGTGGTCGGTCAGATCATCCCGTGGAATTTTCCGCTGCTGATGGCCGCATGGAAGCTCGCGCCCGCGCTCGCGGCCGGCTGCTGCGTCGTGATGAAGCCGGCCGAGCAGACGCCGGCTTCGATACTCGTGCTGATCGAACTGATCGGCGACCTGTTCCCCGCCGGGGTCATCAACATCGTCAACGGCTTCGGCAAGGAAGCGGGCGAAGCGCTCGCCACCAGCAAGCGCATCGCGAAGATCGCGTTCACCGGCTCGACGCCGGTCGGCAAGCGCATCCTGCACGCAGCCGCGGACAACCTGATCCCGTCGACGGTCGAACTCGGCGGCAAGAGCCCGAACATCTTCTTCGCCGACGTGCTCGATCGCGACGATGCGTTCCTCGACAAGGCGCTCGAAGGTCTCGCGATGTTCGCGCTGAATCAGGGCGAAGTGTGCACGTGCCCATCGCGCGTGCTGGTTCAGGAGTCGATTTACGAGCGCTTCATCGAGAAGGCGATCGCCCGGGTGGAACGCATCAAGGCTGGCCATCCGCTGAACCTCGAAACGATGATCGGTGCGCAGGCATCGCAGCAGCAGCTCGACAAGATCCTGTCGTATATCGACATCGGCCGGGACGAAGGGGCGCGGTGTCTCGTCGGCGGCGAGCGCGCAACGCCTGGCGCCGGCCTCGGCGAGGGTTTCTACGTGAAGCCGACGATGCTGTTCGGCAACAACGATATGCGTGTGTTCCAGGAGGAGATCTTCGGGCCGGTCGCCTCGGTGATGACGTTCAAGGACGAACAGCAAGCGATCGAACTCGCGAACGACACGTACTATGGCCTGGGCGCGGGCGTGTGGACTCGCGACGGTACCCGCGCTTACAAGATGGGACGCGAGATCGAGGCGGGACGCGTGTGGACCAACTGCTATCACCTGTATCCGGCGCATGCGGCCTTCGGTGGCTACAAGCAGTCGGGGATCGGGCGCGAAACACACAAGATGGCGTTGTCGAACTATCAGCAGACGAAGTGTCTGCTGGTCAGCTATCAGGCGGAGGCGCTGGGGTTCTTCTAAGCGAAGGGCGCGTCGTCGATGGACGGCGCGTGCCGAAGAATGCAGCCGTGCGGCGTGGTGGCCGCTCCGGCTGCATCAATCGATGCGAAATCACGAAGTCCCCTCAGACCTCAGTCCGCCTCGACTTCTCCCCCAAAGCCGCATTCCGTCATCAGTCTTTCTAAAACCGGAAGCATCCGCTCGCGAACCCACGAAAGCACTTCAACTAGCGACTCGCCCTTTGCGCCGTTCTCGGCGTCAATTGAATAGGAGTGCGTGTATATCGAGCAGTAATGGTCCGTCGGCGGCGTGGGCTTAACGGACTGTCCGGGTCTGGTCTCGTAGAAAGCCTTGGTGAAAATCGCGGTTTCCTTGCTCTCGTGGATCTTCGCTATCCCCATCCGTCGCCCACAGCGACGATATCTATCGCACTGTTTTCCTTCGTCTCGCCAGTGATCTCCTCGTCGTCTTCAAGGCCTGGTCTTTCGGCGTCGGATACAGCCTGTTTGAGCCTGCCCACCGGCACTTCGCGTCGAACGATGACTGTGCGATCGGCCGCCCTCTCCAGTTGTTCGGCGAGTCTCTTCTCATCCTGGTCACTCTGCAGCCGGCTGACAAACGCCCGCAGGAACGATTCCCGTAAGCCGTGATCTCGAAGAGACCAGGCGCCGCCGCAGTGACGATCGCGGCGAGCGCGCTGTTGGCAGGTTCATCCGGGGCCTCGGCGCATTGGGGGATGCTTCTTCTGGAAGCTGTGAGATCCCGTTCGCCCGACAAATAAACAAATTGCCTATATAGGCTAAAAATTCATCCAATTCCGAATGCTTCTGGTTGCCCCGCTCCCGATACTGTCGTTCGCACATAACAAGGGATGACCGATGAAGAACGGCAACGGCCAGCCGATGATCCGGCTCGCAGACAAGACGACGCACGACGGCACGGTCATCGAGGCCGCGACAGACCTCATGCACATGGGCATCCCGGTTGCACTCGATGGACACGGCGTCGAGTGTCCGAGGTGTGGCGGTGTCTATCCGATCATCGCGACCGGCCAGCGAACCCACAACGGCAGGCGGGTCAGCCATGCCGGCGACAGGACGGCCTGCGGCGCGATCCTGATCGCTTCATGATCGCTTCCCGATTGCCACGAAACACCCTTGCACGCATGGTCGAACCCGCACAGGACCGCACGCTAGGTCTTTCCAGTGACGCACTACCCACGTGGGGCAGTGAGCCTTTGCTGGCTCCGCTCCGCCTGCGCGGCACCGAATCCCTGGGCAAGCTCTATCGATACACGCTCGATGTGGCGACGATCGAAAGTCCGACGCTCGGATTGTGGCAAGCACAGGAACTGGTCGTACCCGATAACCTGATTGGCAAAGTCATCGACATTTCGATCGCGTTCGACGGGAACGGATTGTTCGGTCAACAGGTGTTGGAACCCGGTGACGTGGCACACGTGGGCGCGGGCCGCCGCACGATTTCGGGCCTCGTCACAGGAATGAAACAGACCGGCACCGACGACCGGCGCGCCCATTACCGCTTCGTCCTGCGCCCCTGGTTGTGGCTGGCCACGAAGAACCGCGAAAGCAGGATCTTTCAGGACGCGAGCGTAGTGGACATCACTGACCGGATACTCAAGGAGTGTTATCGCTTTCCGGTGGTGATGGAGTTGGGCGCGACCGGTCTGTGCGAAGGCTACCCAAAGCGGGACCATGTCCGGCAGATGTGGGAATCCGATTTCGAATTCCTCACGCGGATCTGGAGAGAATGGGGAATCTACTATCTGTTCGACGGAATGACGCTGGTACTGTGCGATTCGCCCGGCTCGCACAAACAGCACGACAACGGCTACGACACTATCCGCTATCACGCGCCTGACAGCCGGCACGTCGACGAAGAACACATTCACAGGCTCGAGGTCTCGCGTCAGATCACGACGGGCAAGGTCAGTCTGATCGACTACGACTACACGCGCCCCGGCATGCACTTCGAGGGCGAGTACGAGAGCTTCAGCGAACGGGCCTTCGACAACATCGAGCAATACGGCTGGGGCGACTACTCGCAACCGCTCGCCGGCGCGACGGGATTGTCGGGTAGGCGAAACAACTTCCGCAATGAAGCCGAACACCTCGCGAGCGTGCGCGTCGATGCAATGCGCTGCCACCGCCTGCGTCTGAAGGGCCAAGGGAATCTGCGCGGCCTGACAACCGGGAAAACATTCTGGCTCGACAACCATCCGCAATGCGACATCAACGCCGAGTACCTGGCGGTATCGACCACGCTCGACATTCGCAACGCGCCGCAGAACACACAGCCGTCCGGGAACGACACGAACGACGCGTTGCGCCAGTGCGTGACCAGCTTCGTGCTTCAGCCTGCCAATACATTCTTCAGAAACCGCCCGAAAAAAAAGCCGCGCTGCGCGGCGGAAACGGCGATCGTGGTTGGGCCCGAGCACCAGCCGATCTGGGTCGATGGATACGCGCGCGCCAAGGTGCGTTTCGTGTGGGACCGGCTTGGCCCGAAAAACGGGAGCGCCAGTTGCTGGGTGCGCGTGTCGTCGCCGTGGCAAGGCAATGGCTTCGGCGCGATCTATCCGCCGCGAGTCGGTCAGGAGGTCATGGTCAGCTACCACGAAGAGGACCCGGACAAGCCGTACGTATCGGGCCGGATGATCAATGGCTGGAACCAGCCGCCCTGGAAGCTACCGGATAACCAGGCACTTTCAGGCGTCTTGAGCAGTGAACTCAAAGGTGGCTGCGACGGCCAGACCAATCACGTCGTACTGGATGACACGCCGGGCCAACTCCAGGCACAGCTCGCCAGCGATCACGCACGCTCGCGCCTCGTGCTGGGCTACAACACGCAGGTCGTGCGCGAGGCCGGCCGACAGCAGGCACGCGGTGAAGGCTGGGAACTGGCCACCGACGCATGGGGTGTCGCGCGCGCCAACAGAGGCATGCTGATCACCACGGAGGCGCGTCGCGGCGCGACCGCGCCGGCAAAGGATCTCGGCGAGACCGTGGCGCGCCTCACGCAGGCGCGCGATATCCACGAGAACCTCGCGGGTCTCGCGCGGCAGTATGAGGCACAGGAGCAACAGACCAGTCAAAGCGACGTATCGCGGGCCATCAAGGCGCAGAACGAGGCGATACGCGGCGTCGCGGCGCGTGCGGACCTTCCCTTCCCGCAACTGAGCGCGCCCGACATGGTGCTGGCCAGCGCGGCGGGGGTCGGTCTCACCGCAGCGCAAAGCACGCACGTGGCGAGTGTCGAACACATCGCGCTCACTGCGGGCGGACACGTCAGTATGGCGGCGGCGAAATCGCTGCTGGCGTCGGCAATCAACGGCGTGCGAGTGTTCACGCAGAATCTCGGCATCAGGCTCAAGGCCGCGTCAGGCAAGGTGCGAATCGACGCGCAGAGCGATGATGTCGAGGTCATCGCGCAGCGGGTCGTCAGCATCATCAGTAGAACCGATTCGATCAATCTGATGGCCAGCAAAGAGATCGTGCTCCATGCGGGAAGCACGAAGGTGGTCATCAATTCGGAAGGGTACAGGGTCTATACGGATGGAGAGCATCGGGTCCATGCGCATGGTCATCAAACTGACAGGCCAGCGGCGCGGCCTGTCAATGTGCCCGTAACGCCCGGAAAGCCGGGCAAGCTGGCCGCGCATCACGTTCTGATCGAACACGATACGGGCTTTGCACTGCCGAACCAGCCGTACCGGATCACGCTCGACGATGGTCAGGTGATTCAGGGCGTGACCAATGCGCTTGGAGAAACGAGTCTCGTCACCAGCAATCTTCTTGCATTCGCGACGGTTGAACTGTTCGCCGCGAGTGAACCGGACAAGGTTATTGCGGTGAGCAGAGGCGCGGTGATCAGGGAAGCGAACGAGCCGTTTGCGGGCGCAGTGCCCAACGCCGAGAAGCGCACCGCCAGGGTCGCAGGAAAGGCCGTGGCCTCTCCCAATCAAAGCGCGACGACGGAAGACAAGCCGCCCGAATTCGTTTCATGCGATCCGATGAACTTCGGTCTGCGCTTTCATCACTTCATCAACGGTGCGACCGAGGCCGATGCGCCGGCTGGCATGTCGATGCGCAGGGATGTTGAATATCCGGTGACCAAGGCTTATACGGCTGCGATTAAAACCGCGTTGCAGGGAATCGATTGGGCCGGGGTGACGTGGCCGTTGACTTCCAGTTCGATAGAGACGATTCAAAACGCGGTCACGCCGCAATTGGAAATCGCGCTTAGTGACGGGCCCTTTGGATTGCCACGACGCGATGCCGCCGACTCGGAAAATGGTGGTGCCATGCCGAAGCTTGTGATTGTCGATCCACAGCGGGCAACGCAGTACGCCCTGCGGCAGGATGTCAGCGCCGCATTCATCGGGAAGTACTGGGTAATCGCCGTCAACGAGAGCGAGATCGCGCACATCGTCGAACTCAGGGACCAGCCGGCTTCGCTGGATAACCGTCTTAGGGCATTTGCCGACACGCTGTATCACGAGTCTCGCCACTGTCAGCAGTACTTCTGGATGCTTTCTTTGCTTCAGCACTTTCCGGACGACTACAGAGACCTGCCGAATGTCCAGACGTTGTATTGGTCGACGATGCTGAAAAAAGCCTACACAGCGGCTGGGAACACGTCGCTACCCGACGATCAACGCGTTCACATCGGTCTGCACAGGATGCTTGTATTCCACTACTACTGGCTGATTTCCTACATGCAGGACAAGCGGGGCTGGGAGTACGTCAGGCGAGATCTCTCGAGTGCTGAAAGGAAGGTATGTGAGCTGCTGAACGTCTCTGCTGAAACAGCACAAAAAATGGCGCAATTCGAAACCGGCTATAGGAGCCAACTTCATGAAGAAGATGCCTATGCCTGCGCGGAAGTGGTTCAGGCCTACTGGCGCAATCCTGGTGATCCTCTCGTTCGCAATCCCGGTACATGCACGGCTCAGTACGTCGACGCCCTCAGGATCGTCGGGGCCAGGAGCTGAGATGAGACCGATTGTGACCGACGCCCAGCGCGACATGGCCTTCAGAATATTGACCACGGCAATGGCGCTCCTGCGGGACGACCAGCCCTTCGATCCCGCACATACGATTTTCGGCCGCATTCTCGCGGCGCGGCCTGAGCGCGGCGTGGTAGGTGTTACGGAGTATTCCTTCGAGAATCCGGCGTTCCCACGGACGGAAATCACCGTAGTTGTGGTACCCGATCCGCTCGACCGCTCTGCCGACCGCGCGCAGGTCAAGCAAGTCATGCTGGACTTCACGATCCGTTTCAGCCCACTGTTGACAGACATTAACCGTTCGACGCTGGAAGACCTCCTCCATGTCGATCTCGGCTACTGGATCGACGGCAACGGCGAGCGGCGGCCCGGCAACGATATGGGAACGGCGCCACCGCAGATTCGGCTGCATAGCTATCGCTATCGTGCTTCGAATCTGTCAACGAGCCGGTTTCCGGTGGATGTCGAATTTGCTTTCGGCGACCCCGACCCGAACGATCCGGCGCCGGACGAACCCAAAACGCCGGTCCTGATGGACGTTCTCCTCAATCGTGACTACTCCGCGTTGAGACGGCAACACCGTGAATAGAGCCCGTCTTGAACAGCAGGTGGCAACGCGCCACGGCGCGCGGAAGTGGTTCAGGCCTACTGGCGCAATCCTGGTGATCCTCTCGTTCGCAACCCAGGTACATGCACAGCTCAGTACGCTGACGCCCTCAGGACCGTCGGGGCCAGGAACTGAGATGAGACCGACTGTGACCGACGCCCAGCGCGACATGGCATTCAGGATATTGACCACAGCAATGGCGATCCTGCGGGACGACCAGCCCTTCGATCCCGCGCATACGATATTCGGCCGCATTCTTGCGGCGCGACCTGAGCGCGGCGTGGTAGGTGTTACGAAGTATTCCTTCGAGAATCCGGCATTCCCGCGGACGGACATCATCGTAGTTGTGATCCCCGATCCGCTCGACCCCTCGGCCGACCGCACGAAGGTCAAGCAAGTCGTGCTGAACTTCACGATCCGTTTCAGTCCGCTATTGACAGACATTAGCCGCTCGACGCTGGAAGACCTCCTCCATGTCGATCTCGGCTACTGGGTCGACGGCAACGGCGAGCGGTGGCCCGGCAACGATATGGGAACGACGCCACCGCAGATTCGGCTGCATAGCTATCGCTATCGTGCTTCGAATCTGCCGACGAGCCGATTTCCGGTGGACGTCGAATTTGCTTTCGGCGACCCCGACCCGAACGATCCGGCGCCGGACGAACCCAAAACGCCGGTCCTGATGGACGTTCTCCTCAAGCGTGGCTATTCCGCATTGAAACGACAACACCGTGAATAGAGCCCGCTTGAACAGCAAGTGGCAAAGTGCCGCATGTACAGAGACGACATTCGCATTTTCAGCTTTGCATGGACTCGCTTGCCACCACCCTGTTTCGCCCACTCGCCTTCGCGGCGTACAGTCGCTGGTCCGCGACCGCAATCAACCCCTCGAGGTCAAAGCAGTTATCCGAGACACTCTCCGCCACCCCGATCGATATCGTGAACCATATCTCACGGCCCGGCGCGGTGCGGGTTAATTGCGTCTCCTGAAGGACGCAGGCATTGCGGGCGACGGCCTCGCGCACGCGCTCCGCAATTCGGGCCGCGTCGTCCGCGGTCGTATCGGGCAGCAGCACACAGAACTCCTCGCCACCCAGACGTGCCATCAGATCCCCCGGGCGCACGGCAATCCTGACCACGTTGGCCAGGTGCTTCAGGGCCTCGTCTCCGGCAGCGTGCCCCCAGTTGTCGTTGATCACCTTGAAATGGTCGACATCGATCATCAGCAGCGCGATGCGGCGCTCGTCGTTGCGCCGTGAAAGTGCGTCGAATTCCTCATTCAAACGGCGGCGGTTCGCGAGACCGGTCAGGGGGTCCGCGAGCGACAATTCCCGCAGCCGCCCGTTGAGTGCCATCTGCGTGGAAAGAAGCTGGTCGACGACAAAAAGAGTGGCCCAGAGAAGCAATGCCATCAGTATCCACACCCCGGCAAACAGCGCGCTGCTCAAGCGAACGACCGAGAAGAATACGGTCGCAGCGGATACGTAATCGGTCAATACGAGATCTGCCGTATCCAGCTTTCTGAAGAGCAGGAAGTCCTGTCCCGCACTCAACGTTCCGCTGGGTGTCCGAAACAGCGTGGAAGCAGAGAGCGTGTTCCACTGCGCCGGCAGAGTCTTCAGCCAATTCTCATCATTGACCGAGAAAGTACTTCCGCTCGTTGCAATTGGCATCCCGCTCGGGTCTATCAGAGCGTGAGTTTCATCCGCTGTGGTGTTGTTCCACAGATAGTCCTGAACGATGCGTTGCGGGACCACAAAGAATATGAGGCCGCGAACCACGTCGTTACTCATCACCGGTGTCCCAAACAGCAGGCGAGGTCCTGCCGGGTTCTTGCGCCCGCGAACCGGATCGAACGTGACGTCATAGTCGAGCGGGTTCTGGTTGGCCAGCTGTAACAGGCGCGAGCTGCCGTACATTTGCAACAGCCGGACTACCTCGTCGTCGTCAATGGTTGGGTGAGCGACCACGATACCGGTCGGCGAGACGTATACCGCGCGTTCGAGCCCCGTGCCCATCTGGAATTGCACGGCGAGCAGCCGGCTCATCAATTGGGCGAGCCGCAGGTCCTCGACAAATGCGGGCTCGTCACGGTGCAAACCAGGAGTCACCGCGAGCTGCAGTGTGCCGATACCCCGAATGGGGGCGTCGATATCGCGGACTTGAAGATCCCAGACGCGCTCGTCCTGCGCCCGGAGTACCGCCTGGAGCGAGGCATCCGGTGTTCGATCGAGCTGTGCTGTCCGGTCCGCAAGGAGCCGCTCGGCACTCTCGCGAAGAAACTGCAAGTGCTGCCTGTTATCGCGGACCGCGACATCGAGAACCCTGGCCTGAATCTCGAGCCGATGCGAACGGTTATCGAGCTCCCGGGCACGTACGAGAAAATATTGGTGTACAGCAAGAATCAACGTGACAACGAATACCACGGCGAAACACAGGATCACGGTATGCCGCGGACGTGAACTGGCGCGGTCCCAAACCGTTTTCGCAGGCGTTTTAGAAGCGGACGGCAGGCGCATGCCGGCTCTCCGGTGACCCAGCTCCAAGTCTGAATACTATTCCTTCCCAACCCCCTCGACATAGTTATCAACCGCACTGCTCACCGTCGGATGAAAGCGCGCATCGCCAATCAGATCGGTCAGCTCGAAGCGTCTGAGCTTGTCGCGAACCGGATCCTTCACCTCTGCAAAGTGCAGTGCAATCCCGCGCTCGTCGAGCGTGCGCGTCAGTTCCCGCAGCATGTCGGCGGAGGTGACGTCCACGCTCGTCACCGGTTCGGCCGCCACCACCACACGCCGCACCGGTGCCGGCGATTCGGCGACAGCTTGCAGCAGGCGCTCCTGAAACTGCTCGGCATTCGCAAAGAACAGCGGTGCATCCCAGCGAAACAGCACGAGCCCGGGGATTCGCTGGGCATGCGGATAGCGCTGCAAGTCGTGATAGCCGCGCAAACCTTCGACGCGACCCAACACCGCGTAGTGCGGTCGCCAGCCGTCCCACAGAAATTCGATGACCGCGATCACCACCGCGAAGCAGATGCCGGGAATCGCACCGAACACCGCGACGCCGGCAAAGCATGCCATCGACAGCCAGAACTCCCATTGCTGGATGCGGAAAATCCGCTTCAGGTCCGTGATCTCGAACAGACCGATCGCCGCCGCGATGACGACCGCGGCGAGCGCACTGTTGGGCAGGTAGCGCATCAGATTGGGCGCGGCCATCAGCAGCGCCGCGACCGCCAGCGCGCCGACGACGCCCGTCAGTTGCGTCTTCGCACCCGCCGCCTCGGCGACCGGCGTGCGCGACGAACTGCTGCTGATCGGGAAGCCGTGGAACAGGCCGGCCGCAAGATTGGCCGCGCCGAGCCCGACCATCTCCTGATTGGGGTCGACGCGGCTGCGAAAACGTGCCGCGAAAGTTCGCGACAGCACGCTGGTATCCGCGAACGAGATCAGCGCGACCGCGCAGCCGCCGAGCAGTATCTTGACCAGATCGGCGTCGGTGACCCACGGCAGCGCAAAGGTCGGCAGGCCTTGAGGAATCTTGCCGAGCACTTTCACACCAATGCTATCGAGGTGCAACGCGGTTACGCACAACGTCGCAACGATCACGGCGATCAGGATGCCCGGCAGCTTTTCGAAGCGCTTGAGAAACAGGATCAGCACGAGGCTTCCAGCGCCCACCGCGAAGCTATACCAGTTGGCTTTGCCATCGGCGATGGCCTGCACGAGGCTCAAGATGTCCCGCAATGGCCCGCGCTCTTCGATTGAGATGGCAAACAGTTTGGGCAGTTGACTGATCAGCACGGCGAGCGCAATGCCGTTCATATAGCCGTATCGAATGGGTTTCGACAACAATTCAGTGATGAATCCCAGCCGCAACAAGCCCATCACGATACAGAACAGGCCGGACACGATCGCCATCATGCTGGCCGCCGCAATCGCGCGCGACGGGTCGCCCGCAGCGATTTGCACCACGACCGCCAGAATCGGAGCGGCGAGCGCGGAGTCGGGACCGAGCACGAGAATCCGGCTCGGACCGAACAGCGCATACGCCAACAGCGGAACGATCGTCGCGTAGAGGCCGTACACGCCAGGGACGCCGGACGCCTCCGCGTAAGCGATCCCAACCGGCACCAGCATCGTGGTCAGTACCAGTCCCGCCGTCAGATCGTTCGGCAACCAGCTCAGCCGGTACGTCTTGAGCACCGTCAGTCCCGGTAGCCAGCGCATCCAGCGGCGCGCCCTGCTTACAGCAGTCTGTTCTTTGTGAGGAACTGGCCTGTCCGCTTCCATTTTTGGAATGTTCGTAGTCGAGGACGCCGCACCACGGTTTGTGGGCGATACCGTCATTCGAAGGATAGTCCAGACATTCCGTCGGCGACAGGGATGAGGCCCACCGGCCGCGCATCAGGGCCGCTGGCGCCTCAGCAGCCACGCGACGCCCCCCGCCAGAGCCATCACTGCCGCGCCGTACACCGCATTGCGATGCAGATCGGTGAACATCTGCCAGCAGTACGCACGCGCTTCATCATCGAAGCGACCATGCGAAGTGTAGTGGCCCGGCACCGGCTCGTAGAGATTCGCGGGCGCATCGGCGGGCAACGGTTCATCGGTCAATTGCCCGTCGTAACCCGCACGCGCGAGATAGCGGTCGAGCAGCGTCGGCGCGATCCGGTTCGCGAGGATCGCCTTGACCGTCGACCACCCGATCCACACCTGCCGCCGCCGATGGGTGGCCGCAAAGTAGATCGCCCGTGCCGCCACTTCCGGCTGAAACACCGGCGCCACCGGCCGTGCCCTGCGCCCCGTGCGATTGAGCGCCCAGTCGAATTGCGGCGTATTGACCGCGGGCAGATCGACCATCGTCAGATGGATATCGACTCCGTCGTGCAGCAACTCGGAACGCAACGAATCGGTGAAGCCGCGCACGGCAAACTTCGCGCCGCAATAGATCGACTGCAACGGCACCGACCGGTACCCGAGCGCCGAGCCGACATTGACGATCGTCCCGTGCCCGCGCGCGCGCATCACGGGGAGCGCCGCCAGCATGCCGTTGACCTGCCCCAGATAGGTCACCTGCGTGCCGCGTTCGACATCGCGCGCGCTGAGCGCCGACACCGGCGCAAACGCGGTCGCCATCGCGACGTTGACCCAGACGTCGATGCCGCCCCACTCGCGCTTCACACGCTGCGCCGCGCGCTCGATCGCGTCGGCATCGGCGACATCGGCCGGAATGGCGAGTGCGCGCACGCCATAGGTCGCGGCGATCTCCTCGGCGGCACGAGCGAGCCGTCGCGGCTCGCGCGCGATGAGCCCAACGTCGTAGCCCTGCCGCGCAAATTCGGACGCACTCGCGCGCCCCACGCCGGCACTTGCCCCTGTAATGACGACGACGCCCTTGCGCTCGACGTCGCCGCTGCGGGTCTCGGTTTGCACCGTCACAGCGTCGCTGGCCACTTTGAACACCTCCGAGGTTGCGCATCAAGTGAGGTGGTGAAGCAAAGCGCAGTCCCGACGATTCGAGCTGGGGATCTGCGAATTGCGCGCGAGTCCAGCGCACGCTCGGCCGCCGGGACGCCGGCCGCCGGATCGCCGGCCGCCGGAAAAACAAATGGCCGCAGCACGAGGCTGCGGCCGTCAGGTAGCGGTTTCCGAGGCTTGCGCGCTTCAGCGCATGGCCGAAAACGCCGAACTCACGTCACGTTCATCGCCAACGCACTCTCGCGATAGTGCTGGCTCGCCTTGTCGGTATCGCCCAACTGCTCGTGCAGACGCGCGAGCGCGCGATGCGAGCGGATCTTCAGCGTCTCGTTGTCGGCAAGCTTCAGCGCGCGTTCGAGGAACGACTGCGCCTTGCCCCACAACTGCTGATGCAGGCACAGGCGCCCCAGCGCGAACATCAGGTCCGCGTCTTCCGGCCGGTCCTTCTGCCACGCCTCGGCCTTCTGGATCAGCGGCAACGCGTCGCCGCCGGCCGTGTCCGGATAGCGGCGCAACAGGCGCGCATCCCAGTTCTGCGCGAGCGCCTCCTCGACGATCTTGCGCGCCTCCTGCGGACGGTTCAGCGCGACCAGCAGTTCGGCGGCGGTGTCGGCGAGGCGCGGCGAATGACGCTCGGTCGCCGACAGCGCGTTCCACAGTTCGAGCAGCGCGTCCGCATTGTGGCGACGATCGCGCAGCAGATTTTCCGCCGCCAGTTGACGCAGCCGCACCGCGACCGCCGGATGGATCGCCTCGCGCTTCTCCAGCGTCTTCACGAGCTTCAGCACTTCGCCCCAGTTCTTCAGCTGCTGCTGCGCGCGCAGCATGATTTGCTGCGCGTGAATGCGCCGCGCGCCCTGCGATTGCATCTCGGTCAGCGCATTGAGCGCGCCGTCGGCGTCGCGGCCGTCGGCGCGCATGTCGGCGGTGGCCATCAGGCGCGCGTCCTGCCAGTCGGCTTCGTCGATCTGCGCGAGCCATTCGTCGCGCCGCGCGTACTCATGCATGCGATGCGCGGCGGTCGCCGCGATCAAACCGGCCGCGCCCTTGTTGTCGCCATTCGTGAGCGCGTCCTTGGCGGCCTTTTCCGCGCGCGAGAAACGCCCCGCGTACAGGTTGCCAATCGCATCGCGCAACGCCGCGTGCGCCTTCGCGACACGCGCGCGTGCGCGGTACGCGGCGACGCGCTGCGGCATGCGCCAGATATTGCGGATGATGCGCAACAGCGCATAGACCAGGATGAACAGCACCACCAGCCCGACGACGAACAGGTTCAGCGACATGTCGACGCGGTACGGCGGATAGATCAGCAGCACTTGCCCCGCGTCGAAGCGCCCGCCCACCGCGAGCACGACCGCGACGGCGAACAGCGCCGCGAGCCATAGGAGTCCCCGGATCGCCATGATTAACCCCGGTTCCGGTATTGATTGACGGCCTGCAGGCTCGTATCGAGGTTCGGCAGCTCGACCGCGGCCGATCCGGCGTCCACCTGCTTGACCAGATCGATGACCGTCTGCGTGTCTTTCGACGACGCGTCGAAGTAGCGCGTCAACGCGGATTGCGCCGCCTGCAGGTCGGACTTCAGCGTGGTCTGGTTACGCGACAGCAGCGCGAGACGCGCCGACAGCAGACGCAGCTTCAGGTTCTCGCGCACGAAGTAGCCTTGATCCGGCGTGACCAGCATCGCGTCGGCGTTGTCGATACGGCGCACCTGCACGAGGCTCGTCAGCTGTTCGCCGATGCCGTGCGTGACCTCGTCGATCCACACTTCCCAGCGCGGCTTGCCGGTGGCCGCGGCCACCTTCGCGGTGTCGGCCCACGTGGCCGCGTGCGGCGTGGCACGCGGAATCGGTGCTTCACCCGACAGCGGCAGGCCGTTCACGTGATCGATCGCGTTGTCGAGCTTGATCGCGAGGCCGGTCAGATCGGTGGACGGCGCCGCCTTCAGCTTGTCGATGTCCTGCGCGATCGCCTTGCGCACCGCGATCGCCTGCGGACTGTCCGACGCCGCGAGGCGCGTATCGGCGCTTTGCAACGCGAACAGCGCGAGCTGCGTATTGCCGGTCAGCTGCAACTGCTGGCTCGCCGCCGACAGCATCTGCCCGACTTCGGCGAGCGTCCAGTCGTCGCGATTGCGCGCGAGATCCGCGTATTGCTGTTGCAGCGCCTGCTGCGCGGCCTGCGCATCGGCGAGCTTGCCTTCGAGCTGCGCGACCTGCGAGTCCGATTGATGCACGGTGGCGAGCGCCTGGTCGATCTTGATGCGCAGTTCGTTGGTCTGCGTGTCGTTGGCCTGCTGACGCTGCGCGAGTTCCTGCTCGGTGCGCACCAGCTTGCGGTTCATCGCGAAGCCGCCCACGCCCGCCGCGCACGCGATGACCACGATGACAATCCACAACAGCGGTCCGCTCGTGCTGCGGCGCTTTTGCGCTTCGTACGGCGTGAAGGGTTGGTTCGGCGGCAAGGCGGCGCTTGCGGGCGGCTGAGGTGAGGCGTTCGTGGATGCGTTCGTTTCAGTCATGCGTGGTTGAGCCGGGTTGGACGATACCGGTTGGACGACGGGAGGCACGGCGGCCGCGGCAACGAGGGCTCGGACTATGCGCTCGTCGCCCGCGCCGGACACCGTAATCCTATCAAAACCCAATGCCCGCGCGGTCTGCGCGATGCGGGGATGCGGCGTGACGAGCGGCGCGTGTTTGAGCTGCTCGATCTCGCCGGCGGTCAGATGCTCGTGCGCGAGTTCGTGCAGATTGCGTACGCCTTCGGAGCTGGTCAGAAGCCATGCGTGCGGCGTGCCCGCGAGCAGTTCGTGCACGCGCGCCCATGCGCCGATCGACGGCTCCGGCACGATGCGCCGGTAAGCGGCCACCGCGTCGACTTCGGCGCCGGCTTCGCGCAGGCGCTCGCTCAGCCATTCGCGGCCGCCGTCGCCGCGCACGATCAGCACGCGCTTGCCTTCGAGGCCCGCGGCACCGAGTTGCGCCTCGATTGCGGCAAACAGGCTCTCGGAGTCGAAGCTCGTCGATTCGTCGTCGGCGCCCGCCGCGGGGCTGATCACGCGATGCTCGGGCGCGCTGACGCCGTGGCGCGCGAGCGCTTGCACGCTGCCCGGGCCGACCACGCCGATCGGCAGCGCATGCGGCCAGATATCGTGCTGGCGCGCGAACGCGTGATCGACTGCGTTCGGCGACACGAACACGACGAGCGCGTAGCGTTCGAGCGACGCGAGCGCGGCGCACAACGGCGCGTCGTCGATGACGGGCGCGATGTCGATCAGCGGGAAGTCGAGCGACGCGAGTCCGGCTGCTTCGAGCTGTTCGACGAGTTCGCTCGACTGGCCGGCCGGCCGCGTGATCACGACCGTGAAGGGCGCCTTCTCGGGCGAGACGGCGGCCATCACTCGCTGGCCGCCGCGCCGGGCGCGGCCGCGGGACCGCTCGCCGTACTGAGCGCGCGGACGATGTCGAGGGCGCCCTGCTGCACGAGCGAGTGCGCCACTTCCTCGCCGAGCGCGAGCGCGCGTTCTACGGTGGGCGCCGGCGCCGACGCCTGCGCACTCAGCACGCGCTGGCCGTCCGGCGTCGCGACGATGGCGCGCAGATGCAGCGCGCCATCGCCCCAGGTTGCGTAGGCGGCGAGCGGCACCTCGCAGCTGCCGCCGAGCGCGCGCGATACCATGCGCTCCGCTTCGACGGCCGCCGCCGTGCGCTGATGATGCAGCGGCGCGAGCCATGCGGCGAGGTCCGCGCGATCGGCGCGAATCTCGATGCCGAGCGCGCCCTGGCCCGCCGCGGGCAGACTGTCCTCGGGATCGAGCAGCGCGCGGATGCGATCGGCGAGACCCAGCCGCTTCAGCCCGGCCGCGGCCAGAATGATCGCCGCGTAGTCGCCGCGATCGAGCTTGGCGAGTCGGGTATCGAGATTGCCGCGCAACGGCCGCACGTCGAGATGCGCATAGCGCATGCGCAGCATCGCCTCACGCCGCAGACTCGAGGTGCCGACCACGGCACCGGCCGGCAGCGCGGCGAGCGAGTCGTACTGATTGGACACGAGCGCGTCGCGTGGGTCCTCGCGCTCCATGATGGTGGACAGCGCGAAACCGGCGGGCAACTCCATCGGCACGTCTTTCAGCGAATGCACCGCGAGGTCGGCGCGGCCATCGGCGAGCGCGGCTTCGAGCTCTTTCACGAACAGTCCTTTACCACCCACCTTCGACAGCGTGCGATCGAGAATCTGATCGCCACGCGTCGTCATTCCGAGGATTTTTACGTCACAAGATGGATATAATTTGTGCAGCGCACATCGCACATGCTCGGCTTGCCACATGGCAAGGCGGCTCTCTCGCGACGCAATCACAAGCGTGTGGGGTGGCGTGGAAAACGTCTCGGTGTTCATTAGCTTGCTGCTGGATGTCGGGATGGAATAACAATCAATGTTAGCACGCGCCCTCGTTCGCGCCCTTTGGTTCCAAGGCACGGCGAAGCGCCGTGCGCAAGCGGTATCGACGGAGGAGACGGGCTTCGCGCCATGCGCGAAGGCCCCATTGCGCGTTGTCACGTACGGTCGTTCGCGCACTGCGCGGCGGCACGCGGGATGATGCAATGCGGCGAACATGCTGAGGCAATGCCTGCCGCGTGTTCGGTCCCAGCGCGGGCTGGCAGCCCGTGGCTCCTCTCTCCCTCGTCGGCGTCGCGATTCGGCAGCGCTCGTGTCGTTCCGCGTACGCGGTGCGGCACGCGCAGGCCCCGCTTCTAGTGGGTCGAGCAATCGCCGTGTACAGTCGCCGTTTCAAGTCTCCGTTGCAGTTGCACTAGCAGTCCGTCTTGTAGTCCGTTGCGTAGTCCCTGTTGCACGCAGTTCACGTTGCACTTGCTGGTTGCAGTTCCGCAGTCGCAGTTCATCAATCAACAGACCCTGGCTTCCCCGAGGAAACTCATCGTGACGTCTTCCGGATCGGCGCGCCCCGCCCGCCGCAACACTGCCTCGCTCACCGCTCGCCCGGCCGACGCCGCGGCGCCTGACGCCCTGTCCGACGTTGCCGCGCACGCCATATCGTCGAGCGTCGGTCAACATGGCGACACGCGCGCCGACCAGCGCGCCACGCGCCGCGCCCTCGCCGCTCGCGCCACCAAAGCCCCGAAGGCCGCGCAGACCTCGGTGCCCGTCAAGCAGGACAAGGCGCAAAAGGCGTCGAAAGCCGGCAAGGCCAGCAAGGCTGAACAGGCCGCGACATCGGCCACCGCGCGCAAGCCGGCCAAGGCCAAGGTCGATGGCGACGCAACACCCCCGCGCGCCGCGAAACCGTTGAAACCGAAGGTCGTACCGCCGGCTGAGTCCGCCGCCGCGACCACCGCGAAGAGCGGCGGCCGCACGCGCGAGGACAAGGACCACCCGCTGTTCCAGGACATCCGCTATCTCGGGCGTCTGCTCGGCGACGTGCTGCGCGAGCAGGAAGGCGAGGCGGTGTTCGACATCGTCGAGACGATCCGGCAGACGGCAGTGCGTTTCCGTCGCGAGGACGACAGCGCCGCCGCGCAGACGCTCGACAAGAAACTGCGCACGCTGACGCCCGAGCAGACCGTCAGCGTCGTGCGCGCGTTCAGCTACTTTTCGCATCTCGCGAACATCGCCGAGGACCGTCACCGCAACCGCCGTCACCGAATTCACGCGCTCGCGGGCTCGGCCTCGCAGCCGGGCACGATCGCCCATGCGCTCGAGCGGCTCGCCGCGGCTGGTGCCGCCGCGACACCGGTGCTGCAGCGGTTTTTCGACGACGCGCTGATCATGCCGGTGCTGACCGCGCACCCGACCGAAGTGCAGCGCAAGAGCATTCTCGACGCGCAGCACGACATCGCGCGTCTGCTCGCCGAGCGCGACCAGCCGCTGACGAACCGCGAGCGCGCGCACAACGAAGCGATGCTGCGCGCGCGCGTCACGTCGCTGTGGCAAACGCGCATGCTGCGCGACTCGCGTCTGACGGTGGCCGACGAAATCGAAAACGCGCTGTCGTACTACCGCAGCACCTTCCTCGAAGAACTGCCGGCGCTGTACGCCGACATCGAGGAGGCGCTGAAGGAGCATGGCCTCGAAGCGCGCCTGCCGCCGTTCTTCCAGATGGGCAGCTGGATCGGCGGCGATCGCGACGGCAATCCGAACGTCACCGCCGAAACGCTCGAAAACGCGATCACGCGGCAGGCCGCGGTGATCTTCGAGCACTACCTGGAGCAGGTGCACAAGCTCGGCGCGGAGCTATCGATGTCGAATGTGCTCGTCGGCGCGAGCGATGCGCTGAATGAGCTCGCGGACATCTCGCCCGACCATTCGCCGCATCGCACCGACGAGCCGTATCGTCGCGCGCTGATCGGCATCTACACGCGGCTCGCGGCAAGCGCGCGCGTGCGCCTGGGCGAAGGCAGCGTGCCGCTGCGCAGCGCCGGCCGAGGCGCGGCGCCGGTCCGCGCGATCCCCTACGACGACGCCGCCGACTTCGTGCGCGACCTCCACGTGCTGATGGATTCGCTCGCCGAGCATCACGGCGCGCCGCTCGCCGCGCCGCGTCTCGCGCCGCTCGCGCGCGCGGCCGAAGTGTTCGGCTTCCATCTCGCGAGCATCGATCTGCGGCAAAGCTCCGACATCCACGAAGCGGTGATCGCCGAGCTGCTCAAGCGCGCCGGTGTCGAGGACGATTACGCGGCGTTGCCGGAAGCCGACAAGCTGACCGTGCTGCTCGCCGAGCTCGCGCAGCCGCGCGCGCTGCGGGTGCCCTCCGCCGACTACTCCGAGCTCGTGAAAAGCGAACTCGCGGTGCTCGAGGAAGCGCGCATGACGCGCGAGAAGTTCGGCGCGCGCGCGGTGCGCAACTACATCATTTCGCACACGGAGACCGTTACCGACCTGGTCGAGGTGATGCTGCTGCAGAAGGAAACCGGCCTGTTGCGCGGACGCCTCGGCGACGAGCACGACCCCGCGCGCGCCGGCCTGATGGTGATCCCGCTGTTCGAGACGATCCCCGACCTGCGCAACGCGCCGCACATCATGCGCGATCTGATCGCGCTGCCGGGCATTAGCGCGCTGATCGAACATCAGGGCAACGAGCAGGAAGTGATGCTCGGCTACTCGGACAGCAACAAGGACGGCGGCTTCCTGACGTCGAACTGGGAGCTGTATCGCGCGGAGCTTGCGCTCGTGTCGCTGTTCAACGAACGCGGCTTGACGCTGCGTCTGTTCCATGGGCGCGGCGGCACCGTCGGGCGCGGCGGCGGCCCGACCTACCAGGCGATCCTGTCACAGCCGCCGGGCACCGTCGACGGTCAGATCCGTTTGACCGAGCAGGGCGAAGTGATCGCGAGCAAGTTCGCAAATCCGGAAATCGGCCGGCGCAATCTGGAAACCGTCGTGGCCGCGACGCTCGAAGCGTCGCTGCTGCCGCACGACCACACGTTGGCCGAGCTGCCGGTGTACGAGGAAACGATGCAGCAGCTGTCCGATACGGCGATGGCCGCGTATCGCGCGCTCGTCTACGAAACGCCGGGCTTCAAGGAGTATTTCTTCGAGTCCACACCGATCGCGGAGATCGCCGAGCTGAACATCGGCAGCCGCCCCGCGTCGCGCAAGCTGCAGGATCCGAAGCAACGCAAGATCGAGGATCTGCGCGCGATTCCGTGGGGCTTCTCGTGGGGTCAATGCCGGCTGCTGCTGACCGGCTGGTACGGCTTCGGCAGCGCGGTCGCCGAGCACTTGGACAGCGCGCCGTCCGACGCCGAACGCGCGCGCCGTCTCGCGCTGCTGCAGAAGATGCACAAGAACTGGCCGTTCTTTTCGAATCTGATGTCGAACATGGACATGGTCATCGCGAAGACCGACCTCGCGGTCGCGTCGCGTTATGCCGCGCTCGTGACCGACAAGAAGCTGCGCAAGCATGTGTTCGAGCGCATCGTCGCCGAGTGGGAGCGCACGTCGAAGGTGTTGTCGGAGATCACCGGCAAGAGCGACCGGCTCGCCGAGAATCCGCTGCTCGCGCGCTCGATCAAGAATCGCTTCCCGTACCTCGATCCGCTCAATCACCTGCAGGTCGAACTGCTCAAACGCTATCGCGCGGGCGACACGAATGCGCGCGTGCGGCGCGGCATTCATTTGAGCATCAACGGAATCGCGGCGGGGTTGCGCAATACCGGTTGAGGTTGCCGCATTGGTGGACAAAAAGCCGGGTGTGGCCGACGCAGGTCACACCCGGCTTTTCTCATTGCGCGAATCCAGCCGCTACAATGAAGCCCGCCATGTACCAGTACAAGTTGATCAATTATTCTGGTATCTCCATTACCCCCTCCACGCGCAGCCGATAGCATGACGACGCCGTCTTCCGCCGATCACCCGCCGCCGCTCGACGCCACCCCGGCCCGCGCGCTCGGCGACTTCATCCGCGCCCATCGCGAGCGGCTGTCGCCGCAGGCGGTCGGGCTGCCGCCGGGGCCGCGTCGCCGCACGCCCGGTCTGCGGCGCGAGGAAGTCGCGCAGCTGTGCGGCGTGAGCCCGACCTGGTACACGTGGATCGAGCAGGGCCGGCCAGTGTCCGCTTCCGCCGATGCGCTCGCGCGCATCGCGGTCGCGTTGCAGCTGTCGCGCGCCGAGCGCGCGTATCTGTTCGAGCTGGCCGCGCAACGCGATCCGGCCGAGCCCGACCCGGCCGCCGCCGATGCGCCCGCCACGCTGCTGCAAACCGTGCAGCTCATCGACACACCCGCCTACGTGCTCGACCGGCAGTGGAATGCGCTTGCGTGGAACGAGCGCGCGGCCGATCTGTTCGTCGGCTGGCTCGACGGCGCGCACGACCGCAACCTGCTGCGCTACACGTTCACCGAGCCGGCCGCGCGCGCGTTGATCGTCGATTGGGAAACGCGCGCGCGGCGGCTCGCCGCCGAATTCCGCGCCGACTCGATCCGCCATCTGAACGATGCGCCCACACGTGGGCTGATCGATTCGCTGTCGGCCGCTAGCGACGAGTTCGCACGCTACTGGGCCTCCCAGGACGTCGGCGGGCGCGAAGGTGGCAGGCGCGAGTTCAACCATCCGCGCGACGGGCGCATCGTTTATGACCAGATCACGTTCAAGCCCGCGCATCGCGAGGATCTGAAGCTCGTGGTGCTGGTGCGCGAGTAGGCCCGGGATGGGCGGCAGCGCTTTGGCCGCCCTCACCCGGTGTTAAAATCTTCGTCTTTCTTCGCTGCGGCGGCGCTTCTGCGCGATTCGCGCACTCGCGTTGCCAGCCTCTTCACCGCTCGTTTTTACCGCCCAACACCATGACGTCCCAACTGCACAAAAAAGGCGAAGCCTGGTCGGCTCGCTTCTCGGAGCCGATGTCGGAACTCGTCAAACGCTACACGTCGTCGGTTTTCTTCGACAAGCGTCTGGCGTTCGTCGACATCGAAGGGTCGCTCGCGCACGCGTCGATGCTCGCCGCGCAGAAGATCATTTCCGCCGACGACCTAGCTGCGATCCAGCGCGGCATGGCGCAGATCAAAGGTGAAATCGAGCGCGGCGAGTTCGAATGGCAGCTCGATCTCGAAGACGTGCACCTGAACATCGAAGCGCGCCTGACCGCGCTGATCGGCGACGCCGGCAAGCGCCTGCACACCGGCCGCTCACGCAACGACCAGGTCGCGACCGACATCCGCCTGTGGCTGCGCGGCGAGATCGACCGCATCGGCGAGCTGCTCACCGAACTGCGCGTGGCGCTGCTCGAGATCGCGGAGAAGAACGCCGCGACCATCATGCCCGGCTTCACGCACCTGCAGGTCGCGCAGCCCGTCACGTTCGGCCACCATCTGCTCGCGTACGTCGAAATGTTCTCGCGCGACGCCGAGCGCATGATCGACTGCCGCAGGCGCGTGAACCGTCTGCCGCTCGGCGCGGCCGCGCTCGCCGGCACCAGCTATCCGATCGACCGTCACGCCGTGGCGAAGACGCTCGGCTTCGACGGCATCTGCGCGAACTCGCTCGACGCAGTCTCCGACCGCGACTTCGCGATCGAATTCACGGCCGCCTCCGCACTCGTGATGACGCACGTGTCGCGCTTCTCCGAAGAACTGGTGCTGTGGATGAGCCCGCGCGTCGGCTTCATCGATCTGGCCGACCGTTTCTGCACTGGCTCGTCGATCATGCCGCAGAAGAAGAACCCGGACGTGCCCGAACTCGCGCGCGGCAAGACCGGCCGCGTGAACGGCCATCTGATGGCGCTGCTCACGCTGATGAAGGGCCAGCCGCTCGCGTACAACAAGGACAACCAGGAAGACAAGGAGCCGCTGTTCGACACCGTCGATACGGTCGCCGACACGCTGCGCATCTTCGCCGAAATGGTCGCCGGCATCACGGTCAAGCCGCAGGCGATGCGCGACGCCGCGCTGCAAGGCTTCTCGACCGCGACGGACCTCGCCGACTATCTCGTCAAGCGCGGCCTGCCGTTCCGCGACGCGCACGAAGCAGTCGCGCTCGCGGTGCGCGTGTGCGCCGATCGCGGCTGCGATCTCGCGGACCTGACGCTCGACGAAATGCGCGGCGAACTGCCGAACGTCGCGCATCTGATCGGCGACGACGTGTTCTCGTATCTGACGCTCGAGGGCTCGGTGGCGAGCCGCAATCATCCGGGCGGCACAGCGCCCGAGCAGGTGCTGGCCGCGGTGAAAGCGGCGCGTGCGACGTTGAAGTAATCGACGCCTGGGCAGCGCCGTGAGCCTCAGCTTGCGGCGTGGCTGGTTGAACCGGGATCGAAAAGGCGGACCCGTTTGGCGGGTTCGCCTTTTTTATTGCCGCGTGTGAATGGCGAATCGAAGGCAAAAGAAAGCCCGCCAGAAGCGGGCTGAAAAGACTTCCACCGATGCCTCAGCAAGAGGCCATCAGAGTGTAGGCGGGTTTCGCTCGCCGACCAATGCGCGCACATTTCCGGCGATTACAGCGGAAAGCAAAGCGCCTCAGCGGGGCACGCACGATGACATCCGGCGGGCGAACGCCAATTGAATCCCGGCGGTTTTTGACTACCATTCAATCAGGTTCTCCTCGCGGTTCGTCGACGATGCTCTCTCGCACTTCTCCCCCTCCTGTTTCTCACCGTGTGGCTCTGCGCTCCTTCACGGCCGCTCGCATGCATCGGCTATCGCTCGCCGCGCTCGGTGTTGTCGCCGTGGCCGGCTGCACGATCACACCGCTGACGCCGCACGAAACCGTCAGCACACCGGTGGCCGCGATCAACAGCGCGACGCTCGATCAATATCGCGACGCGGTCGCACGACGGATCGTCGAGCGCAATCCGTCGTATGTGCTCCAGGGCAGGCCTCAGCCGATGCTGCGCTCGCTGGTGGTGGTGTCGTTCACCGTCGATCGTTATGGACACATCGTCGAGTCGTCGGTGTATCGCACGAACGGCGACGACGAAGCCGAAAGCACCGCGCTCGCGACGCTGCGCCGCTCGGCGCCGCTGCCGCTACCGCCCGGCAAGCTGCTGAACGGCCGCGGCCAGCTCGAGCTATTCGAAGACTGGCTGTTCAACGACAACGGCAAATTCCAGCTGCGCGAGCTCGCCTCGCCGCAAGCGGAAACGTACGACTGAGCGCGGTTGGCGCGTGCGCTGACACGCACCGCCCAGCGCATCCGCGCATGGGTCGGCCACGCGCGAGCTACTCGAATCATCGCGCATAACTCATAACCCCCCCCTTGCCGCGCAAACTTACGCCGCCATTGCTGCGCGACGAGCGCGCTCGCTATAATTTTCCGATTCCCCACCGCCGGAGCCTTCCGGCATGGCTCACGCCGTCCGCACACCCGCCGGCGCGGCGCATGAGCCGACTGCAGTGCCGCGCCGCCACCCCGCGTGCGGCGCCCAAACCTATACCTCAACGAGGATGCCGCCGTTGCGCGCCGCCTGTCTGCGAAGCACGGGTCAGCGCGCCGCGGCCTCATACAATTGGAGACCCTGCATGTCCACTTCGCCGATTTCCGCCGCTCAGCCCGCAAGCGGGCAAAACAGTAGCGCGCGGATCATCTTCGCGAGCTTCATCGGCACCGCGATCGAGTTCTACGATTTCTATGTCTACGCGACCGCCGCGGCGCTCGTGATCGGACCGGTATTCTTCCCGCATGGCTCGGCCACCGCGCAGGCGCTGTCGGCGTTCGTCACGTTCGGCATCGCGTTCGTCGCGAGACCGATCGGCTCGTTCCTGTTCGGCCACTTCGGCGACCGCATCGGCCGCAAATCGACTCTGGTTGCGTCGCTGCTCGTGATGGGCCTGTCGACCACGCTGATCGGCTTCGTGCCGGGCTACGACGCGATCGGCAGCCTCGCGCCGATCCTGCTGTGCGCGCTGCGATTCGGCCAGGGTATCGGCCTCGGCGGCGAATGGGGCGGCGCCGCGCTGCTCGCCACCGAAAACGCGCCGGCCGGCAAACGCGGCTGGTTCGGCATGTTCCCGCAGCTCGGGCCCTCGATCGGCTTTCTCGCGTCCAACGGCCTGTTCTTCGCGCTCGCAATGTCGCTCTCCGACGAGCAGTTCCGCAGCTGGGGCTGGCGCGTGCCGTTCATCGTCAGCTCGGTGCTCGTCGCGCTCGGGCTGTACGTGCGGCTGAAGATTGCCGAAACGCCCGCGTTCCAGGTAGCGATCGAGCGCAAGGAGCGCGTGCGCGTGCCGATCGCGACGCTGTTCTCGCAGCACTGGCGGCCGACCGTGCTCGGCGCGCTGGCGATGGTGGTCTGCTACACGCTGTTCTACAATGCGACGACGTTCTCGCTGTCGTACGGCGTCGGTTCGCTGCATATTCCGCGGCAGACGTTCCTCGGCCTGCTATGCATCGCGGTCGTGTTCATGGCAATCGCGACGCCGCTGTCGGCCCGCGCGAGCGATCGCTTCGGGCGCAAGCCGGTGCTGATCGTCGGCATCATCGCGGCGATCCTGTCGGGCTTCACGATGGCGCCGCTGCTCGGCAGCGGCGAGCCGTTGCTCGTGCTGCTGTTTCTCGTGATCCAGCTGTTCCTGATGGGCGTGACCTTCGCGCCGATGGGCGCGCTGCTGCCGGAGCTGTTTCCGACCAACGTGCGCTATACGGGCGCCGGCGTCGCGTACAACCTCGGCGGGATTCTCGGCGCGTCGGTCGCACCGTATATCGCGCAGGTGCTCGCCGCGCACGGCGGCTTGGCGTGGGTCGGCGCGTACGTGTCGGTCGCCGCGGCCGTGAGCCTTGTCGGCGTGCTGTGCATGCGCGAGACGCGTGATGAGAGTTTGATGAAATGATGCAACGCGCATCGGCGGAACAACGCTTTCGTCGATGCGCGTTTGCCGAGGTTCGATCGATGCTGCACCCGCGCAGTTTTTACGCGTCTGCGGCGGCATGCAGCGGGCATTATTTCCTCGCTGTTTTCGCGGCCCGGCCCGGGTAAAACCCCCGCCTTGCGCGTCCTTTTGACTTGCCTATACTCCCTGACATAACCCTATAAGAAACGGGGAGATCCGCATGAACGTCCATCTTCACAATGCCGATATCGTGACGATCATCGCGCTGGCCTTGCTCGGCTCGCTGCTGCTCGCGCTGCGCTTCCGTCCGACGACATGGAAATCCATCGCGGTCGAGGCGCTAGCCGCGAACGCCGCGGCCATTGCCGCGGTGGTCGCGTTCGAAATGCTGGCCGCCTGAGGCTGGTGCTCCGGGCCTGAGCACCCCGCGCGGCTTAGCGGTAGTAGTAGCCGTGATGGTAGTAGCCACCGCCGCCGTAGTAATAGCCCGGCGCCGGCGCGATAACGCAGCCGCCGAGTGCCGATGCGAGCAGCGTGCCGGCCACGAGAGTCAGGATCAAGCGTTTCATGTTGTTCTCCATCGAGTCAGATTGATTCGAGCGCAAACCCCGAATGACCCGATTGGACACGATGCGCGCCGCAGCGAACGTTGCCATTTGTAAGGGTGCATCACCGAGCTGTTACAGGACCGGCGCGCTGGATCGGCGCGTTCGATCGACCCGCCCCGCTGCCGCCGGATCGCGCCACCATGGCGGAAAACACCGCCTATACTCAGTTGAGCGCACTGTCGCGATAGAAACCTTGCTGGCCGCGCCAGCGTCGCCGCAATCGAGCGGTTCAACGCGCGCCGTGCGAGCGCCTCGACGCACCGCGGCGTATCAGCTTGCCGCCTTGGCGTCCGCGCATCGGACGCTTCGGCGTCCAACGAAAAGCGACAGTTTTAACAGACGTGTAATCGATTCCTCTCCGCCCGCTGTTCCCCGACACGGGCGTTCTTTGAGGCGCGACGATGCAGTCCCCGCCAGCAAGGGTGGACTACGCGTCACGCCTCTTTTCTATTGCGCAAACGATTGCGCGAGCGCGCGAACGAACTCAGGCGGCGGCTGATCCGTGCTGCATCGCGAGCACCGGCTCTGCCACGTACACGTAGTCGATCGCTTCGAGCGCCGCGCTGATGGGCGGCACCGAGTGGCCGTCGCCGATCGAGGTCGAGCGATACGGCGCCTCGACGCCGCAATGCGATGGCGAGGTCGCGACGAAGATCATCACGGTGCGCTTCTGCAGCGCATGCGCGAGGTGCACGAAACCCGTATCGGTACCAACCACGAGCGCGCACGCGCCGATCATCTGCGCAACTTCGGTCACACTCAATGGCGGCAGCACGGTTGCGCCTGGCACCTGCGCGGCGATCTGCCTGGCTTCGGCAAGCTCACCGTCCGAACCCCACGGCAGCACCACACGGAAACCGCGCTCGCTCAACTCGCGTCCAAGCGCCGCCCAGTGCGTGAGCGGCCATTTCTTGTCGGCTTTCGAGGTGGCGTGAAAGAGCGCCGCGACAGGCGCGTCTTGCGTCGCGAACGGCTGCGGGACGGTTTCGGGTAGTTGCAGGTCGTAGATGGGCGGCCCTTCCACCTCGTAGCCGAGCGCCTCGCTGGCGCTGATGCGCATGCCGTGCCACGCGCTGCCTTGCGGACGTGGGCCGAAACGCCCGGTGTAGGCGAACGCGGCGCCACGCTCGCCCAGATCCTCGGATTGATAGCCGATGCGCCGCGACGAGCGCGCGAGGAAGGCGATGATCGCGCTCTTGTAGACGCCGTGAATGTCGATGATGTAGTCGTAGCGATACGCGCGCAACTCGGCGATCGATGCCCAGATCGCCTTCAGATCACTCCAGCGACGCGCCTTCTTGAAGCGGCGCAGCGGCGCGCACAGCACGCGATCGACGCCTTGGCTCCAATGCACGACTTGCGCAAATGCTTCATCCGCCGCCCAATCCACCTGAACGCCAGGAAATGCGCGTTTGATGTCGGCGACGACTGGCAACGCCTGCACGATATCGCCTAGTGAAGTGACCTTGACGATAAGGATTCGCTTCATTGAGGGTCTGTTCGTTGTTCGAAGTTGAAACTATTCTAGCTGACGCTTTTACCGATCCCCGCCAAATGGCCGTTGCGCGCGATCCGATTCTCAATACGGCACATTACAGCAAAAGGATATCCGCCTGACGATTCACTTCACTTCATTATTTCGAACATCTTTCACGTATTCTGGTCGGTCCCGCACGCTTTATACTTGGGCCTTTGCACGAATCTAATTCATGTCCCGGCCCTTCCCTTCCCGTTCGCCAACTGTCATGCGTCGCGCGAAACGCCTGTGGCGGCAATACGGCATCTTCTGGCTCGGTGCCATCGCCGTCGGCCTGGTCGCGGTGCTGTATGCGCGCCTGATCGACTGGGGGTATGACGCGTTTCTCGATGTCCGGCAGCGGTATGTGTGGGCGCCGCTCGTGATCACGCCCGCGGTCGCCGCACTCGCGGTCTGGCTCACGCGCAAGTTCTTTCGCGGCTCCGAGGGCAGCGGCATCCCGCAGGTGATCGCAACGCTGCACACGAAACAGCGCGGATACGGCGCGCGGCTGCTGTCGCTGCGAATTCTGCTCGGCAAAATCGGCGTGTCGTTTCTCGCGATTCTCGGCGGCTTTACGATCGGCCGTGAAGGACCGACCGTGCAGGTCGGCGCCGCGCTGATGTTCAATCTGCGCCGGTTCTATCCGCGCTCGAATGCGCAGATCGAACGGCAGCTCGCGTTGGCGGGCGCGGCAGCGGGTTTGTCGGCGGCGTTCAATACACCGCTCGCGGGCGTCGTATTCGCAATCGAGGAATTGACGCGCAGCTTCGAGGCGCGCACGAGTGGCGTGCTGATCACGGCGATCATCATTGCGGGTGTCGTCGCACTGGGCCTGAACGGCAACTACACGTATTTCGGCACGATCCAGATCGGCGCGCATTTTCCCGATCTGCTCGCCGTCGCGGTGGTGCTCACCGCGATCGTCACGGGAATCGCGGGCGGTGTCTTCGGCTGGCTGCTGCTCAATACCGCGCGCTGGATTCCGGAGCCGCTGCGTCAGTTGCACCGCGAGCGGCCGGTCGTGTTCGCCGCGCTGTGCGGCTTCGCGATCGCGGTGGTCGGCGTGATCTCGGGCGGCACGACGTTCGGCAGCGGCTATACGGAAGCGCGCGGCCTGCTCGAGGGACACGAGCAGTTGTCGGTGTTCTATCCGTTCCTGAAGATGATAGCGATGGTCGGCTCATACCTGCCGGGCATTCCGGGTGGCATCTTCGCGCCGTCGCTGTCGATCGGCGCGGGCTTCGGCAATCTGCTGCACATGGTGTTCGATTCGATGCAATTGCCGATGCTGATCGCGCTCGCGATGGTCGGCTATCTGGCCGCGGTCACGCAGTCGCCGATCACTTCGTTCGTGATCGTGATGGAGATGATCGACGGCCACGCGCTCGTGATTTCGCTGATGGCCACCGCGTTGATCGCGAGCCGCGTGTCCCGCCTGTTCGCGCCGCCGCTCTATGAGTCGCTCGCCGAGCGCTACGTGGCGCCGCTGCCGCAGCCCACGCCTGCGCCAGTGCCGGAAGTGCCCGAAGTCGAGGTGCCGGAAGCGGAAGGCGAGGACGGCGAGCCGCGCGCCGACGATGCCGCAGACGACATCACGACGGATACCTCCGACTCGCCGCGTCAGTAGACGACCACGCGCGGCGCATGCACATACGGCGGCCGCGCCGGCACAACGACGCAGCCGGCCAGCATCACCGCCAGGGCGGCGAGCACGAGCAGAATCTTTTTATGCGACGTAACCGGTTAAATGCGCGAGGGCGACGCGAGGCTGACGTTGCGCGGGTAACGGCCCCGCTGGAGTGCAACCGTCCATTTCGACCGGGAAATGGCGAGCGCCGTGGAGATGCGAAGAGACGGCTTCAGACAGAAGCCAGAGGACGAGCCGAACGCCGCACCGCATCACGTCGCTCCGACGCGACGCCATGCGACGTCCTGCACATGATGCGAGATGGACCGCGGTCCATCCGAAGCTCAGGCCTGGGGTATTTCGATCTTGACTTCGAGCACTTCGAGATCGTCCTGACGCTCGAGACTGACGCGAATATCGTCGTCGGAAATCTTCACGTACTTCGAGATCACGGCCACCAGTTCGCGTTGCAACGCAGGCAGATAATCGGCGGGCGCATGGCCGCCGGCGCGCTCGTGCGCGATGATCAACTGCAGGCGTTCCTTCGCTACCGACGCGGACTTCTTTTTCTCGCCCAGCAAAAACGAAAGAATCGACATTACGTGCGCTCCCCTTACTTGGTGCCGAAGAGGCGCTGCAGCAGCCCGGGCTTCTGGTAATCGACAAAGCGAAGCGATTTCTGCTCGCCGAGGAAACGCGACACGACGTCCTTATAGGCTTCGGCCACATCGGTGCCGTCCAGATGCACGGCCGGCAGACCCTGGTTCGACGCGTGCAGCACCGCTTCCGATTCCGGAATCACGCCGATCAGGTCGATGCGCAGAATTTCCTGGATGTCGGTCAGCGACAGCATTTCGCCTTCGCTGACGCGCTTCGGGTTGTAGCGGGTGATCAGCAGGTGCTCCTTGATCGGCTCCTTGCTTTCGATCGCGCGCTTGGTCTTCGACGACAGGATGCCGAGAATGCGATCGGAGTCGCGCACCGACGACACTTCCGGGTTCGTCACGATCAGCGCTTCGTCGGCGAAGTGCATCGCAAGCAGCGCGCCCGACTCGATACCGGCCGGCGAATCGCAGACGATGTATTCGAAGTCCATCGCAATCAGATCGTTGATGACCTTCTCGACACCTTCCATCGTCAGCGCGTCTTTATCGCGCGTTTGCGAGGCCGGCAGGATGAACAGGTTCTCGCATTTCTTGTCTTTGATCAGCGCCTGATTCAGATTCGCTTCGCCCTGGATCACGTTGATCAGGTCGTACACGACGCGGCGCTCGCAGCCCATGATGAGGTCGAGGTTGCGCAGGCCGACGTCGAAGTCGATCACGGCGGTCTTGCTGCCGCGCAACGCGAGGGCCGACGCAAAGCTCGCGCTCGTGGTCGTCTTGCCCACGCCACCCTTGCCCGAAGTCACCACAATGATTTTTGCCATTACCCTTACCTTGTGTTCGTCAAATGCGTCAATTGGTGCGCGGCCCGCCTCGCCGTGAAACGCCGCGTGCCGCAATCGCTCGGGGCAGCGCGCGTTTCGCGGCGCTTTACGTGAGCCGCAGCGGTTCGATCATCAGTTTTTCTTCTTCGAGCCAGATCTGCACCGGCTTGCCGAGCACGTCGGCCGGCAGCGGGTTCTCGGTCGTTCGATAGATGCCCGCAATCGAGATCAGTTCCGGTTCGAGACACGTGCAGAAGATGCGCGCGTCGTGATTGCCCTGCACGCCGGCCAACGCCCGGCCGCGCAGCGGCGCGTAAATGTGGATGTTGCCTTCCGCGATCACCTCGGCGCCGTAGCTGACCAGACCGAGCACGACCAGATCGCCTTTTGCGTAAATACGCTGACCCGAGCGCAACGGCTTGTCGACCACCATCGTTTGCGGCGACGTGGCAAGACGCACCGGCTCGGCGGCGGGCGTGGGTTCGACGGCGGCGGCGGCGGCCGTGCCCGTGGCCGCGCTGGCAGTTGCGGATGCCGAGCTGGCGGACGCGCTCGTGCCCGCGCTTGCCTCGGTGCCTGCCGCCGCGTTTGCCGCGCTCGCCGTGCTGTCCTCATCGGCCTGCTTCGCCGGCGCGCCGCGACGATCGCGCGCTTCGAGCAGCGGCAATCCCGACTCCGTCGCCCACTGTTGCTCCGCATTCGCGACCACGCCGACCGGACGCATGCGCACGCTGTCGAGCAGTTGCGCGATGTCGGCGAGCGGCACGCGTTCGTTGCCGGCGAGACGCCGCACGTCGATCGCGACGACGTCGTTAGCGAAGAATTCAGGGGTCGCCTCAAAGCGTCGCGTCAGCTCGGCACGCATCGCATCGAGGTCGGTCGTTTTGACCACGAACATCAGCGTGTCGACAGAGCCGCTGCGCAGTTCGAAAAAGGGCGATTTCTTGGGCGACATAGCGTTCGGCGAAAAATTTTGCGTATTTTACAGGCGTACACGCGCGCGGCCACTATTTTTCCCGGGAGAATCGGTGCTCGCGGGCGCAACGCGTATCGTCGATGCGATCGACGCGCGACGGTGCGAAAGAAACGCTGGCGGGAAAAAGACCGTGATGAAGGGACGGCGAAGACAAGCGGCGCGCGCGACGCGCCGCTTGGGCGATCACTGCTGTAACACCTGCGAAGTAGTCGGCACGTGCCGCACCAGCAGACTTTCGACCTGCTCGGGTGCGCGCTCGACGCGCCGGTGCTCGCCGGTCGGGCCAAAGCCGAGCGCTTCGTAAAAGCGCATCGCGTTGCGGTTCGCGTCGGCGACCCACGCGTAGATTTCCGTGGCGCCCGCATTCGCGAGCCAGCTGCTCGCGGTATCGACGAGCAGCTCGCCGCCGCGCAGATGGCGCACGGCCGGCGCCACCCACAACTCGCAGACGAACGCGCGGCGCGCCGCGGTGTCGTCGAAATGCGCCTCGATCAGCCCGGCCGGATGACCCTCGGTATAGAGCAGGAATGCACCGACGGACTGCGAAACCGCGTGATTCGCCGCGGTCGCGTCGAAACTGGCGGCATCGGCCGACAACGCGTCCTCGAGCGTCGCGCCGAAGGCGTACGGCGCCTCCCGCAGCGAGGCCGTGCGGAGTTCGCGAAAAACGGCGCCCTGATCAGCAGTGATGCGGCGAACGGTCAATGACGGACTCATGCAGACGAAAACCCCTGGAAACCCTAACGCGTAGCTTTAACCGAACCGGCCGGCGAGTCAAATTTATTATTGACCAGAATATGCGGTCCCGCTCACGGCGCGTCGTAGTCGCCCGTGCCGTCCGGCCACGGCGTCAGCAGTTCATAGCCGTCGTCGGTCACGGCGACCATGTGCTCCCATTGCGCCGACAGCGAGCGGTCCTTCGTGATCACGGTCCAGCCGTCGCGCTGTACCGACGTGCCGGCGCGGCCCGCGTTGATCATCGGCTCGATCGTGAAGACCATGCCCGGCTTCAGGCGCACCCCCTGCCCCGGCTGCCCATAGTGCAGCACCTGCGGGTCCTCGTGATAGACCTTGCCGATGCCGTGCCCGCAGTAGTCGCGCACGACCGAGAAGCCCTCGCGCTGCGCGACCTTCTGGATCGCGTGGCCGACGTCGCCGAGCGTCGCGCCCGGCTTCACCTCGCGGATGCCGGCCACCATCGCCTCGTAGGTCGTGTCGATCAGCGCACGCGCGACCGTGCTCGACTGGCCGACGCAGTACATGCGGCTCGTGTCGCCGAAATAGCCGTCCTTGATGATCGCGACGTCGATGTTGATGATGTCGCCGTCCTTCAGGATCTCGTTGCGATTCGGAATGCCGTGACACACGACATGGTTGACCGACGTGCAGACGGTCTTCGGAAAGCCCAGATAGCCGACGTTGGCCGGAATCGCTTTCTGCGTGTGGACGATGTAGTCGTTGCACAGCGCGTCGAGGTCGTCGGTGGAGACGCCTGCCTTGACGTGCTCGCCGATCATTGCCAGTACATCGGCCGCGAGGCGGCCCGCAATGCGCAGCTTCGCGATATCGTCGGGAGTCTTGTAGGTAATGGCCATGAATTCAGTCGATGTGAGTCGCGGGTCAAGCGCGAGATGACCCGCCGCGCCCGAAAGCCCGGCGCCCGCAACCGCCGGTCGATTGGGCGATTTCGGGCAATTGTACAGAGGATCGCGGATGGACCCCGCGCAAATCGGCTGAAGCGGTGCGCGAGAAGCGGCGGTGGCGCTGTCGCGGCTTGCTGCGGCGCGCGCCCGAATCAGGATGACAGATTTTGCGCGGCCCGTTGCGGGCCTGGGCGCTCGCATCGACTTAAGAGCAACGGAACTCGAAGGATCATCGAGCCGGCAACGCCAATCGTTCAGCTTTCCATACTAAATTCCAGGCCTTCCGTCACGCCGCCCGCTGCGCCCCGCTCTTCGCCAAGTCGTGCGGAGCGCCTTCTCCGATGCATCACCGACGCTCTCGGCGATTTCGATCAGCCGCCGCCGCGGAACGCGCCACGTTCACCGCCGATCTCGACGCCGAGCGCAACCGCGGGGCGCAACGATGGCATCGACAGATCGATCGACGCAATTCGCGGCGGCGACACGGATTGGATCTGCCGCAGCGCACCGGGAAGCAGGTTGCCTCGCTCGGCGAGACGGCCTCGGCGATGGAGCAGCTCACCGCGATCGTGCAGCTCAACGCGAGCATTGCCGAAGAGGCGAGTGACCTCGCGCGCGTCGCGCGTGACGAGCATCGTAGTGAAATCGCGCAGGCGTCGCGTGAACAGAGCGATGGGATTCAGCAGTTGGGCATCGCGATCACGCAAATGGACGAGGTCACGCAACAGAACGCGGCACTCGTCGAGAAAAGCGCGGCGGCGGCCGCGTCGCCCGCGGATCAGGCGCGGGCGCTGAGGGAGGTGATGGAGGGGTTCGGGGTGGATGAGGCGCCCGCACCCCCGCCTCGATACTCCGAAGGGAAGATTGGGCGCCGCCGTCAGGCCCGGCGACACGTCGCTCTTGACACCGGGCGGCATCGACTACGGACGGGCGGAACCGCTTGCGTCGACACTCGCGGCCTAGTTGTCGGGATGGGCCGCCGTGAAGCTTTGGAAAGCACTGTAAGACGGATTCAGCGGTGAACCGTTGAGCATGATGCCGAAAGTCTGGTCGCCGCTGTCGAGCACGTAATACATGACGGACTGGATATTGTGCGTCTTGCGGTTCTGATAGTACTCGCCGAGCTTCGTCGAGATGTAGTTCGAACGATAGGCCTCAGTTTGCTCCGGTCCGGTGTTCCACTCGGTGACGATGAACGGCACGCCATACCGGGCCTTGCAATAGATCGGCAGATCGAAGCCTGGCTGCGCGCCGTCCGTACCGACGTCGAACAGATCGCCATACACCTCGTAGTTGTGCCACGTGGTGATGTCCCAGCGCACCGTCGGGTAACCGCCGCTACCATCCGGCTGCATACCGTCCCACAGCGCGTCCGCCGCGCCGATGTCGTTCACGCAGAAGTTGATGCCGCATTTGGCGTTGGACTGAACCGACTTCACGCCGTCGATCATCCCGCGCATCACGCCGCGCATCACCGGCCAGTTCGCGTTGTTGAAGTCCGACGCCCTCGTGCCCGCATAAGTGAAGTTGAGCACGGTGGCGTTCGTCCGCGTCAGCTCGTTGCCGCATTCGTAGATGGTCACGCCATACGGCTTCAGTGCGTTCGCGACGGCCTGGGCTACCGCGTAACCCTGGCTGTAAGCCGCATTCTCGCCAGCCCACAGGTTGCCGCTGGAGTCGTAGACGCCCCCGCCGATCAGCACGATCAGCGTCATCCCCGCCGACTGGAAAGCCTGCGCGAGTCCGATCACCGCGTTCAACTCGGTCGACGTGTTGTTGCAGCCGACGCGATAGCTCGTGCAACCCATGCCCTTCAGGATCGACACGATCTGTTGGGGCGTGTAGTTGTAGTCGAAGTGGCCGTTCATGCCGTAGAACATGCCGGCGGACTGTGTGATCGCGGTGCGCGGATCGTTACAGGGCAGCCAATGGCCGGCGGTGTCGTTGTTCACGTAGAACTGGCCACCCGTGCCGCAATGCCAGATCTTGCCGCCGTACCACAACACGAGCGAGACGTTGTACGTGTTGCCGACCGTCGCCCCGTTGCGGTAAATGACGCCGTTAGTCAGCGTCCAGATTGCGCCGGACTTGTCGATGATGTACGGAGAAGCGGGCAGCGAGGTGCCGTCGGCCGAAGTGCCGCCGAGGCGCGGGTCGTTGCAGCCCACCCAGCCCGAGCCCGTCCATTCGTAGAACTGACCACCCGTACCTTCGTGATAAATCACGCCGCCGTAAAACAGCACGAGCGAGACGTTGTAGGTGTAGCCTGCCGCCGACCCGTTGCGGTAGACCGAACCTCCGGAAAGGGTCCAGACGTTGCCGGAGTTGTCCGTGATGGACGTGGCGGGCGGCATGGAGATGCTGTTCGGGTCGCTCGTCTTCGCAGTCGGCGTTGTATTGCTCGAGGCACCGGACGCACCCGAAGCTGCCGCAGCACCAGAAGCGCCAGTCGCAGCGGCTGCCTTGCCACTCGCGTCCGATGACCCACTGCCCCCACCACACGCGGCCAAAAGATAACTTGCGCTCAGGGCCGTCAGGCCCCCAATGAATTGACGTCGTTTTATCATCGCGGAGTAATTCCAAATGTCGGGAAAATTCCCGATAAAAAGACCAAAAGGTGGATTCGCTGTGATTCGACGGACAATGAATAAGGATTCGATGCAAATGAATTTGCAGGCCTTAAAGACTATTGTCCCGAAGTGCTTTGAACGCACGTCTGTGTTGTCCGATTGAACCGAGGCGCGCGAAGGTGCTCCTCGCGTTGGTTCAGATTGACAGGGCTGGGTGCGCGTTGGTTCGCAAACGTTTGCGTTGCAAACCTTTTACTGATTGATTGCCGAAGCTTTCATTTTCAGGAAAATTCTTCCTGTAAAAGCTTCTGACGGCGTAAATCGTACCCTGAACGAATGACCGAGCCCAGCCAAAAATCGTATTTATTTGTTAAAAAAGGCAGATCTTGCGAAGATCTGTGGGGTCGGCGAAGATTCGCACTTTCAGAAGTCGATTGGGGGGCGGGTCGCCCGCAAATTTTCTGACTTCGACCCCTTATAGCGTGCACCAGCCACACCCCGAATATGTCCGGTATATGAATTAGCGGACGGTGCAGCACGGATGACTTAAGATATTTGTATGGAAATGAGATGAAAAAGACCACGAGCAAGAAATGGCTCATGTAAAAAATTGAAACAAAGGATTTCGCCAAAATAGAAATGATGCTTGAAGAATTTCGAATTGCCTTGGCAAAGCCATTCGAGAACTCAAAGCAAAAACCCCTTGATCTCGGTGAAATCAAGGGGTTTCAGAATTTGGCGGAAAGGGTGGGATTCGAACCCACGGTACGGGGAAACCGTACGCCTGATTTCGAGTCAGGTACATTCGACCACTCTGCCACCTTTCCGGGTATTCCAACTCGCTACTGCATCGTCGGATCCAAGCGGGCCGTTGCTCGGGAGAAAAAGATTATAGAACAGCTCGAATCAGTTTTCCAAGCCCCCTCGTCGAAAAAACTTCTAAAAAATTTCGCGGGACCTCGATGCCGTTCGCGGCATCCATCGTCAGACACGCGACGACACCGCGCCTGCGCGCGCATCGGCGACGCTCAGGCCGCCGGCACTTGCAGCCGCTCGACGCCGCCGAGGTAAGGCCGCAGTGCCGTGGGCACCGTCACCGAGCCATCGGCGTTCTGGAAGTTCTCGAGCACCGCGACGAGCGTGCGGCCCACCGCGAGACCCGAGCCGTTGAGCGTATGCACGAGCTCCGGCTTGCCCTGCGCGTTGCGGAAGCGTGCCTGCATGCGTCGCGCCTGGAACGACTCGGTATTCGAGCAACTCGAAATCTCACGATAGGTGTTCTGCGCGGGCAGCCACACTTCCAGGTCGTAGGTTTTCGCTGCGGAAAAGCCCATGTCGCCGGTGCACAGCGTGATCACGCGATACGGCAGTTCGAGCTTTTGCAGAATCGCCTCCGCATGGCCGACCATCTGCTCGAGCGCGTCGTACGATGCGTCTGGCGCTACGACCTGCACCATCTCGACCTTGTCGAACTGATGCTGGCGGATCATGCCGCGCGTGTCACGGCCGTACGAGCCCGCTTCCGAGCGGAAGCACGGCGAGTGCGCGGTCAGCCTGATCGGCAGCGCGTCCGCTTCGACGATGCTCTCACGCACCGTGTTCGTCAGCGAAATTTCCGAGGTCGAGATCAGGTACTGCGTGACCGTGTGTTCACCGCCGCCCTTTTCGACGCGGAACATATCGTCCGCGAACTTCGGCAGCTGGCCCGTGCCGTACAGGATGTCGGGATTGACGATGTACGGCGTGTAGATCTCGGTATAGCCGTGCTGCTGCGTGTGCGTGTCGATCATGAACTGCGCGAGCGCGCGATGCAGCCGCGCGATCTGGCCGCGCAGCATCGTGAAGCGCGCGCCCGACAGCTTCGCGCCGGTCTCGAAGTCGAGGCCGAGCGGCGTGCCGACGTCAACGTGATCCTTGACCTCGAAGTCGAACTGACGCGGCGTGCCCCAGCGGCGCACTTCGACGTTGCCGGCTTCGTCGTTGCCGACCGGCACGCTTTCGTGCGCGAGATTCGGCACGTCGAGCAGCAGATCGGACAGACGCTTCTGGATGTGTTCGAGCTTGACCGCCGACGCCTTCATCTCGTCGCCGATGCCGCCGACTTCGGCCATCACCGCCGACGTGTCTTCGCCGCGTCCTTTCATCGCGCCGATCTGCTTCGACAGGCTGTTGCGGCGCGCCTGCAGTTCTTCGGTACGGGTCTGGGTATCGCGGCGTTCCGCTTCGAGCGCGGTGAAGGCCGCGACGTCGAGGGTATAGCCGCGGTCGGCGAGGCGCTTTGCGACGCCGTCGAGGTCTTTGCGCAGCAACTGGATGTCGAGCATGGGATGGGACGGATGTTCGTTGTATGAAACCGCGATTTTAGCGCACCGGCAAAGGTGAAACGCCTCAAGCCTTCTTCGGCTTGTTCTCGGCGCGCCACCGCGCATCGAGCTCGCCAAGGCGCGCGAGCTTCTCGCCGATCTTGCCTTCGAGACCACGCGGTGTCGGCTCGTACCAATGCGGCTCGCGCATGCCGTCGGGCAGATAGGTTTCGCCGGCCGCGTACGCATCGGGTTCGTCGTGCGCGTAGCGGTAGTCGTGGCCGTAGCCGAGTTCCTTCATCAGCTTCGTCGGCGCGTTGCGCAGATGCACCGGCACCGCGCGCGACTGGTCCTTGCCGACGAAGCGCCGCGCCTCGTTGTACGCGTTGTACCCGGCATTCGATTTCGGCGCGACCGCCAGATAGATGATCGCCTGCGCAAGCGCGAGCTCACCTTCGGGCGAACCGAGACGCTCGTAGGTTTCGGCGGCGTCGAGCGTGATGCGCGCGGCGCGCGGGTCCGCGAGGCCGATGTCTTCCCACGCCATGCGCACGATGCGACGCGCGAGATAGCGCGGGTCCGCGCCGCCGTCGAGCATGCGGCAGAACCAGTACAGAGCGCCGTCCGGGTTGCTGCCGCGCACGGATTTATGCAGCGCGCTGATCTGGTCGTAGAAGGCGTCGCCGCCCTTGTCGAAGCGGCGCAGATTCTCCGCGAGCGCGCTGCCCAATAACGCGCCGTCGATTTCGGTGGTCTTCTGCCGGGCGGCCGCGCGCGCGACGATCTCGAGGTTGTTCAGCAGCTTGCGGCCGTCGCCGTCGGCGGATCCGATCAGCGCGGCGCGCGCTTCGTCGGTGAACGTGAGGCCGCCGAGTTCCTTTCGCGCGCGCTCGAGCAGCTCGCGCTGTTCGTCGTCGGTCAGGCTCTTCAGCACGTAGACGGCGGCGCGCGACAGCAACGCGCTATTGACCTCGAACGACGGATTCTCGGTCGTCGCGCCGACGAACACGAACAGGCCCGACTCGACGTGCGGCAAGAACGCGTCTTGCTGGCTCTTGTTGAAGCGATGCACTTCGTCGACGAACACTAGCGTCTGATGGCCGTTCGCGCGATGGATCTGCGCGGTTTCGACCGCCTCGCGGATATCCTTCACACCCGACAGCACCGCCGACAACGCGATGAACTGCGCGTGAAACGCATCGGCCATCAGCCGCGCGAGCGTGGTCTTGCCGACGCCCGGCGGGCCCCACAGGATCATCGAATGGGCCTCGCCCGATTCGAACGCGACCCTGAGCGGCTTGTTCGGACCGAGCAGATGCGACTGGCCGATCACTTCGTCGATATTGCGTGGCCGCAGGCGTTCGGCGAGCGGAACATTGGCACGGGTTTCTTCAAACATGACGTTTTGGGGATAATCTCGGCTTTCCGGGGCACGCACCGCTTCGGAGCAGCGCCTCGCGGGACAGGCGCAAAGCCCGCGCCCGGCCGGAAACACAGGCACGAACGCGGGCAACGTCCTGCATTATGACAGTGACGGCGGCCAGGCGATGGCCGACCCGGGGCGCCGGCAACGCAAAGAATCACAGCACCACCAACAGGAACGAACATCAGATGGCTCAAGATTCCGTCGCCGGCGACGCCGGCTCCACCTACGCGCCGCTCACGCCGGTGCCCGACGCGCGCCGCGCGTTTCGCACCGGCGACGCGTTCGCGCTGTGGTTCTCGCTCGGCATCGGCCTGCTCGTCGCCCAGGCGGGCGCGCTGCTGGTGCCGGGGCTTTCGCTGCCGCATGCGCTCGTCGCGATCGTGCTCGGCAGCGTGATCGGCGTCGTGCTGCTCGCGCTCGCGGGCGTGATCGGCACCGACACCGGGCTCGCGGCGATGTCGTCGCTGCGTCCGACGCTCGGCGTGCGCGGCGCGTCGGTGCCGGCCGTGCTGAACATGGTGCAACTGGTCGGCTGGGGCTCGTTCGAGGTGATCGTGATGCGCGATTCCGCCGATGCGCTCGCGAAACAGGCGTTCGGCCTGTCGATGCCGCTCGTGTGGACCGTGATCTTCGGCGTGCTCGCGACGCTGCTCGCGATCAGCGGCCCGCTGTCGTTCGTGCGGCGCTTTCTGCGCAAGTGGGGGATCTGGCTGCTGCTCGCGGGCGCCGCGTGGCTCACGTGGAACCTGCTCGCGCGCCACAATCTCGCGGACCTGATGCGTCGTCCCGGCACCGGCGAGATGTCGTTCGGCGGCGCGTTCGACCTCGTGGTCGCGATGCCGCTGTCATGGCTGCCGCTGATCGCCGACTACACGCGCTTCGGCCGCCGCGCCGGCGAGACGTTCCGCGGCACGCTATACGGCTATGGCATCGCGAACATCTGGTTCTATGCGCTCGGCGCGGTCTACGGGCTCGCTGCCGGCGGCGGCGATGCATTGCTGACCGGCGCGCTCGCGCAAGCGGGCGGCGGGTTTGCGCTGCTGCTGATTCTGATCGACGAAATCGACAATGCGTTCGCCGACATCCACTCGGCCGCGGTGTCGACCGGCACGTTCTGGACGCGCGCGAGCGTGCCGTTGCTGTCGGCCGCGTTCGGTGCGCTGTGCACGCTGATCGCGCTGCTCGTGCCGATGGCGAAGTACCAGAACTTCCTGCTGCTGATCGGCTCGGTATTCGCGCCGCTGTTCGGCGTCGTGCTGATGGATCACTTCATCGTGCGCAAGCGTCGCGTCGACGCCGCGGTGCTCGCCGATGTGCGCGGCCGCTACGGCTTCTCGGGCGGCTGGCACCTGAGCGCGTTCGTCGCCTGGGCGATCGGCATCGCCTCGTACCAGGTGATCAATCAATGGCTACCGAATGTCGGCGCGACGTTGCCGTCGCTTGCGATCGGCGCGGTGTGCTATTACGCGTTCGTATCGGCGCGCAAGACCGCGTATGCGTGAGCGCGTCACCCTCAGCGCGTTGCATTAGACGCAGCTGTCACAAAATAAAAAAGACCTGCAATCCCAATTCAGGTCTTTTTTTGTGACCGTCGAACGGCCAATCACAGTGCGCGCCGCGGGCTATTTTTTCGCCGCTTTGCGCCGACGCGATTCGGCCTTGCGACACAGATCCGTGAGCAGCCAACGGGCGACGGTCTCCGGCCGATTCGGCGCGTACGAGGCGAATTTGCTCTCGTTCGCGAAATGGACGACGACGGTGCCCGTCATTACGCGATAAGTTCCGGCATGGTTTACGCCGTCCAGTTCCACGCTTAGCGCGTGGGTGGTTTCATATTCCGCAAAGGTCAAAATAAAAGCGATATCTCGAAACGAGACATTATCCCTACGATTTTTCGGAAGTCAAAAAAATATGCAATTCGTTGCATATTGAAATATTACCCGACGGTAATTGTTGCTTTCTCCGCTTGAACCCAAATAACGGGCTACCGGATACGTTAAATAATCTGACTGCCCTACTGCCGTTCAAGCCGAACCGCCGGCGTATCGGCGAAATGCTCAAGCGCGCGATTGCCTTCCCGATGGGCTTCGGCCTCATCGATAAAGGTTTTTTCACTATATGCAACGACTTTGAAACCACTTCCGGCCGAGCGCGGAACGGTTATTCCCCAATGCCACCCGCCCTCCTGCTCGAACACATGGAGGGACGGGGACACGCGTGAATCGTGTGAAGAAGACAATCTCATGACATGCCTCACCTTTCCAGACATCCGAAGCGACAACCACCTTCGATCAGTTTAGGCGTTATTTTGTTGCATTGCAGCAAGAAATTGTTAGAGATTGCGAACCCAATCCTGGAAAATGATCGGACGCGCCAACTCCGGTCCATGAGCAATGCCGGTCTTTTCAGACTCGCACTAAATCATTACGTCTGCCGGTACGACGATTTAATGTTCGTCGCGGCGCCGGGGGGCGCATCCCTAAGCAATCCAGGCGCCGCGCGAAATCAAAAGCCGCGCTCGACAAGCGCGATTTCGCGGGCGTTTGCAAAGGCGCCGCGTGTCGGCGCCTACCGCGCGGTTTATCCGTTGATCACATCCGCGCCCTTCGGCACCGCGAACTTGAATGCATCGGGCGGCAGTTGCGGATTTTTCTGGATGTTCGAGAACGTGAGCAGCGTCACGTTACCGAACACGTCGTGCAATTCCATCGCTTCGAGATTGCCGTCCTTGAAACCGATGCCGACGCGCTCGAACTGCGTGTCCTTCGCCTTCGGCGTCAGTTCGAGCCAGTCGATGCCGGCCTTCACACCCGCGTCGCGCAGCGAGAAGTTCTTGTCCAGATCGTTGCTGCCGAACAGGATCGCCGCCGGGCTTGCGCCGAGCGCGTTGCCGAGCGGGCGCACCGTCACCTGGTTCAGATCCTTGTCGTAGACGTAGAGCTTGTCGCCGTCCGCCTGCAGCAATTGCGAGTAGGGCTTCTCGTATTGCCAGATGAACTTGCCGGGCCGCGCGAACATGAACGTGCCGCTCGACGTGGTCGGCTTGGCCGGGTTCGCGGTGGACAGCGCGCCGCTCGCGCCCTGCGCCTTGCTCGGCGCGCGCACTTCCTGCTGCACGAAGGTGCCGCGCGCCGAATGGACCTGCGCGATGAATGCCTTCAGTTGCTCGGTGCCGCTCGCGAACGCGTGCGAGGCGACGAGCAGCGACGCACCGATCGCGACACTGCCCACGGCGCGCGCGATCTTGCGCATGCCGCGGGACACGCGCTCGCCGAGGCGCCCCGCTCGACGCTGTCGGGCATCCTGCTGCGCGATTGCTTGCATAGGTTTTTCTCCCTTGAATGAATTCGGTGATGGGCTGCGCCGGCTCGATGCACTCGCTGAACACAGAGTGACCGGCCCGGCGTCGAGCCGCAATGGAGCACCGGACGGTGCACGCGGCGTCGCTCGCGATGGCCGCAATGGCTCGTTGCGGCTATTCCGCCTCGCGCGCCGGCGCCAGGATCTCGCGATTGCCGTTCGACGACATCGCCGACACCACGCCCGAATTCTCCATCTGTTCGAGTAGACGCGCCGCCCGGTTGTAGCCGATGCGCAGGTGCCGCTGCACGAGTGAAATCGACGCGCGGCGATTCTTCAGCACGACGTCGACAGCCTGATCGTATAACGGGTCCGACTCGCCTTCGGTGGACGCGGTTCCCGCCGAGCCTTCGTCGCCCTCGCCGCTCGCGCCGCCTTCGAGAATGCCCTCGATATAGTTCGGCTCGCCCTGCTCCTTGAGCTTGTCGACGACGCGATGCACTTCATCATCCGACACGAACGCACCGTGCACGCGCACCGGCAAACCGCTGCCTGGCGGCAGATAGAGCATGTCGCCCATGCCGAGCAGCGACTCGGCGCCCTGCTGGTCGAGAATCGTGCGCGAGTCGATCTTCGACGACACCTGGAACGCCATACGCGTCGGCACGTTGGCCTTGATCAGGCCGGTGATCACGTCGACCGACGGACGCTGCGTGGCGAGAATCAGATGGATGCCGGCCGCGCGCGCCTTCTGCGCGATCCGCGCGATCAGCTCTTCGACCTTCTTGCCGACGACCATCATCAGGTCGGCCAGTTCGTCGATGACGATCACGATGTTCGGCAAACGCATCAGCGGTTCCGGATCGTCCGGCGTCAGGCTGAACGGATTCGGCAGCTTCTCTTCGCGCTTGGCCGCTTCGTCGATCTTGTTGTTGTAGCCGGCGAGGTTACGCACGCCGACCTTGCTCATCAGCTTGTAGCGGCGCTCCATTTCGGCGACCGCCCAGTTCAGCGCGTGGCCCGCCTGGCGCATGTCGGTGACGACCGGACACAGCAGATGCGGGATGCCTTCGTAGACGCTCATTTCAAGCATCTTCGGATCGATCAGGATCATGCGCACCTGCTCGGCGCTCGCCTTGTACAGCAGCGACAGGATCATCGCGTTGATACCCACAGACTTGCCCGAACCAGTCGTGCCGGCGACGAGCAAATGCGGCATCTTCGCGAGATCCGCGCACACGGGCTTGCCGCCGATGTCCTTGCCGAGACCCATTGTGAGCGGCGACGCGGCATCCGCATACACAGCCGAGCCGAGAATTTCGGACAGGCTCACGGTCTGACGGCGCTGGTTCGGCAGTTCCAACGCCATGTAGTTCTTGCCCGGAATCGTTTCGACGACGCGAATCGACACGAGGGACAGCGAGCGCGCGAGATCCTTCGCGAGATTAACGATCTGACTGCCCTTCACGCCCGTGGCCGGCTCGATTTCATAGCGCGTGACGACGGGCCCCGGATACGCGGCGACCACGCTCACGTCGACACCGAAGTCCTTCAGCTTCTTCTCGATCAGGCGCGACGTGAATTCGAGCGTGTCCGCGGAAATGGTTTCCTGCGCGGCTGGCGCGGGGTCGAGCAGCGAGATGGGCGGCAGCGTGGAGTCGCCGGGCAGATCGGTAAAGAGCGGCACCTGGCGTTCCTTCTCGACACGCTCCGACTTCGCCGGCGTGGCGAGCGGCGGCACGATCACTACGGGCTCGTGCTCCTCGATGCGCACGCGGCCCTTCTCGACCTTGCCTTCGCGCTTCACGGCGGCCGCTTCGCCGAGCTTGCGATCGAGCCCGGCCTCGCGGCGCAGCTTCGCGAACGTCACCGCGGAAATGATCGATTCGCCGACCTTCTCCGCGACCGACAGCCACGAAAAACGGAAGTACAGCGACAGCCCGATCCCGAGACCGAGCAGCAGCGCGAGCGTGCCACCGGTGAAGCCGAGCGCATGCGAGATGCCGCGCGCGACAGCCTCGCCGATCACGCCGCCAGGCGCGCGCGGCAACTGCACCTTCAGCGACCACATGCGCAGCGCCTCGAGGCCGTTGCACGACAGCAGCACGAGCATGAACGCGAACGCGTCTGCGAGCCAGCTGACGCCGCGCGGCGCGTCGTCGTCCTGCGGCTCTTCGTTGCGGGTGATGCGCTTGTAGTTCGCGGAGATGTGGCGGCCGAGCAGCACGATCCACCAGTAGGCGGACAGGCCGAACAGCAGCAGCAGGATGTCGGAAGTCCACGCGCCGACGCGGCCCGCCCAGTTCGAGATATGGTCGACCTGCGCGGCATGGGTCCAGCTCGGGTCGTGCCTGCTGTAGCTGACGAGCGACATCAGCAGGAACACGCCGAGGGCCACCTGCAGAATCCAGCGGATTTCGGTGAAGAGGCGCGACATGCGGTGCGGCAATGCCTGCGCGCTCGCGGTATAGGGAGCTTTTGCCATTGATCCTGTTGCCTGGGGTAGCCGGTTCAGGCTGAAACTGCCGCCGGGAACGCGGCCCGAGCCTCGCCGCGCACGGCTTCGGGCCCGATCCCGGCTACCGGAAACTTCGATCCGGGCTATTGTAAACGCTGTGTCCCGCGCGAGGCTGTAAATGACGGTAACTTGGCTGTTTGACCACAGACGGATGCGCGAGGCGCGCTGAATTCGCCGTATCGCGCCGCGGGCTCGCCCCGAGCGCCCACGCCGCCACGCTATCGCGGCGATCAGAAAGCTTGATGGCGCAGCGGCACGCCCCGCCCTTTATAATGCCCGACTGATACCCATCTATAGTTTCAGCTCAAAAACGCACGGCTACGCAGCGGCGAGCCGCGCGCCGTACAAGGATTCGATCATGCCCGCAACTGCAACGAAACACGCCAAGGTTCTGATTCTCGGTTCCGGTCCCGCCGGCTACACGGCGGCGGTTTACGCGGCGCGCGCCAACCTCGCGCCGGTGCTCGTCACCGGCCTCGCGCAAGGCGGCCAGCTGATGACCACGACCGACGTCGAAAACTGGCCCGCCGACGCCACCGGCGTGCAAGGCCCGGAACTGATGGCGCGCTTCCTCGAGCACGCCGAGCGCTTCAATACCGAGATCATCTTCGACCACATCCACACGGCGAAGCTCGATGAAAAGCCGATTCGCCTGATCGGCGATTCGGGCGAGTACACGTGCGATTCGCTGATCATCTCGACGGGCGCATCGGCGCAGTATCTCGGCCTGCCGTCGGAAGAGGCGTTCATGGGCAAGGGCGTGTCGGCCTGCGCGACCTGCGACGGCTTCTTCTACAAGCAGCAGCACGTCGCCGTGATCGGCGGCGGCAATACGGCCGTCGAAGAGGCGCTGTACCTCGCCGGCATCGCGAAGAAGGTGACCGTGATCCATCGCCGCGACAGGTTCCGCGCCGAGCCGATCCTGATCGACCGTCTGCTCGCGAAGGAGAAGGAAGGCGTCGTCGAGATCAAGTGGAACCATGTGCTCGAAGAAGTAACCGGCGACAACTCCGGCGTGACCGGCCTGCGCATCAAGCACTCGCAGACTGGCGAGACCACCGACATCGCGCTGCAGGGCCTGTTCGTCGCGATCGGCCACAAGCCGAACACGGACATCTTCGAAGGCCAGCTCGAGATGAAGAACGGCTACATCATCACGAAGGGCGGCCTGAACGGTTTCGCGACCGCGACCAGCGTGCCGGGCGTGTTCGCCGCGGGCGACGTGCAGGACCACATCTATCGCCAGGCGATCACGAGCGCGGGCACCGGCTGTATGGCCGCGCTCGACGCGCAGCGCTATCTCGAGACCATCAACGAGATGGCCGGCGAGCACGCGATGAGCGCGGAAGCGGACCGCTGATCCGCAGCGCGCTGCCGTATGGCGAGACGAAGTCCCGACAAACGGGCGCGACAGTAAAATGGCGGTGGCGCAGCGCTGCTGTCATTGGCTCACGAAGGCCGCGGCTGAAATGCCGGCGGCCTTTGTCGTTTTTGCCGCCTTGTCAATGTGCGTCGAGCGCGTTGGCAGCACCACCGACCGACCTTTCCGCCTGTATTGCCGACATGCCGAAGAATCAGCCCCATCCGAACGAACCGAAACGCCCGCAAGCCGCCACGCGTCCCGCGCCCGCAACGCCTGCGCCCGCCGTCGCCCCGAAGCTCGATCGCGCATCGGGGCTCGCCGGACTCGGTGCATTGCGTGAAGCGTTGAAGGGCGAAGCCGAGCGGCGCGAGCGCGAACAGGCGGCGACGCGAGCGGCGCGGCGCGAAGCGGCCGCCGACGCCGATCTGTTCCGCCGCGAGATCGGCGAAGTCGCGCCGCTCGCGATTCCGCCGCGCGCGACGCTCACGCGCAATCCCCCGCCGCCGCTGCCGGTGCAGACGCTGCTCGACGAGGAGGCGGTGCTGCACGAAGCGATCTCCGACGAATTCGACCCCGAAGTGCTGCTCGAAACCGACGAAACGCTGTCGTATTGCCGCCCCGGCGTGAGCCGCGACGTAGTGCGCAAGCTTCGGCGCGGCGACTGGATCGTGCAGGCGCAGATCGACCTGCACGGCATGCGGCGCGAAGAGGCACGCGAGGCGCTCGCGGAATTCATCCGCGAATCGGCCAAACGCGGCCTGCGCTGCCTGCGTGTGATTCACGGCAAGGGTCTGGGGTCGATCGGCAAGGAGCCGGTGCTGAAGGGCAAAGTCCGCGCCTGGCTCGTGCAGAAATCCGAAGTGATCGCGTTCTGTCAGGCGCGCCCGCATGACGGCGGCGCCGGCGCGGTGGTCGTGCTGTTGCAGCCGGGGTCGTTGCCGCCGCATGGGGCGAGCGCGAAGGTCTGAGGTCGATTTTTTCGGCCGTCGTTCGTCGTGGGGTAAACGGCCAGCCTGGCCGTCGCGCGGTGGCTCTCGTCGTCACCGCGTACTCGTGCCGTGCAACCGTCAAAGGTGATCGCGATGCCCCTGCAGCTTTATGCCCATCCGTTCTCGTCCTACTGCCAGAAGGCCCTGACCGCGCTGTACGAAAACGGTACGCCGTTCGAGATGCGCGTGCTCGCGCACGACGATCCAAAGGTCATGGCCGAATTGGCCGCGCTGTGGCCGATCAGGCGCTTCCCGGTGCTCGTCGACGGCGGGCGCACGGTGGTCGAGGCGAGCATCATCATCGAATATCTGGGCCTGCATTATCCGGGACCTGTCACGCTGTTGCCGGCCGATCCGCGCGTAGCGCTCGAGGTGCGCACGATGGACCGCTTCTTCGACAACTACATTTCGACTCCACAGCAAAAGGTCGTGTTCGATAGCCTGCGTCCCGAAGCCGAGCGCGACCGGCGTGGCGTCGCCGATGCGCGCGCGCTGCTCGACACTTCGTACGCATGGCTCGACCGTCACATGGCCGAGCGCGAATGGGCCGCCGGCGACAGCTTCAGCCTCGCCGACTGCGGCGCCGCCCCGTTCCTGTTCTACGCCGACTGGACGCACCCGATCGACCCCGCGTTCGCGCACGTGCGCGCGTACCGGCAGCGGCTGCTCGCGCGGCCCTCGTTCGCACGCGCGGTCGACGAGGCGCGGCCCTACCGGCCGCTATTTCCGCTGGGGGCGCCGGAGCGGGATTGAGCCACGAGCGGCGGTGGCAGATGCGCGCGAACGAGGCGCGGCAGACAACCAGTTTTGCTGGCTGTAGACTTCCTGTCGTGTCGCAAACCTGTCCCGCCCTTCTTCTGGCTCACCACTCACAAGGCACACCATGGACCGTTTCGAAGCGATGGAGATCTTCACGCGCGTGGTCGAAGCGAACAGCTTCACCAAGGTTTCGGAATCGCTCGATCTGCCGCGCGCGAAGGTCAGCCGCACGATCCAGGCGCTCGAGGAACACGTCGGCGTGCGGCTCCTGAACCGCTCGACGCGCCAGGTCAGCGTGACCGAAGAGGGCGCATCGTTCTATGAGCGCTGCGTGCGCATTCTCGCCGACGTCGCCGATGCCGAGTCGTCGCTGTCGAGCAAGCGCGAGAATCCGGCCGGGACGATCCGCGTCGACACCTCCGGCACGCTCGCGCGCTCGCTGCTGCTGCCCGCGCTCGACGACTTCTACGCGCAATACCCCGCGATCGACGTGCGCCTCGGTCTCGCGGACCGCAACATCGATCTGATCCAGGACGGTGTCGATTGCGTGATCCGCATGGGCACGCTCGACGAGTCGAGCCTCGTTGCGAAGCGCATCGGGCTTGCGCGCATCGTCACGTGCGCATCGCCCGCGTATCTGCGGAAGTTCGGCACGCCGACCACGTTGGCGGAGCTCGGCGAGCATCGCGCGGTCAACTACGTGTCCGCACGCAGTGGCAGGACCTTCCCGTTCGAATACGAAGTGGACGGCGAAATCGAGCGCGTCGCAATGGATAGCACGCTCGCCGTCAATGACGGCTCGGTGTACATCACGGCGGCTGTGTTGGGCCACGGCATCATCCAGCCGTCGCGCTTCATGGTCGCCGAGCTGATCGAGCAAGGCGCGCTCACGGAGATTCTCGGCAACTACACGAGCCCCGGTACACCGCTGTCGATTCTGTATGCGCATCGCCGCAACCTGAGTTCGCGGCTGCGCGCGTTTATCGACTGGGCCAGCGAGCTCGCGCGCAACAATCCGGACTTGCGTTTGCCCGAGGCGGCGTAACGGCTGTTAAAGAACAAAAGCCCCATGCGCAACTCAACGCATGGGGCTTTTCTGTAGCGACGGATTCAGCGGCTTACGCGACGACTTACGCAATCCGCTCTTCATTCGCCGGATCGAACAACACCGCCTTCGACGTATCGAACAGCAGCGTCGTATTCTTCTCCGGTTGCGGGTTCGACGCCGGGTGCACGCGGCTCACCGCGCGCTTGCCGTTGATCTGCGCGAACACCAGCGTGTCCGGACCAGTCGGCTCGATCACGTCGACCTTCACTTCGACCGGCTGCAGCTTCGAGTCGTCGCCGTGCGCGCCGCGCGCATCCGTGATGCGTTCCGGACGCAGGCCGAGAACCACGTTGTTGCCGACGTGCGAGCGCACCTTCCCCGAATCGAACGGCAGCACCAGCACCTTGCGCGCGACGCCCGTATCGAGTTCGATACCGACGCCCGAGCCCTGCTCGACCAGCTTGCCTTCGATGAAGTTCATCGGCGGTGCGCCGATGAAGCCCGCGACGAACAGGTTCGACGGCGAGTCGTAGATTTCCTGCGGCGCGCCGAACTGCTGAACGATGCCGTCCTTCATCACCGCGATGCGGTCGCCGAGCGTCATCGCTTCGATCTGGTCGTGCGTCACGTAGACGATCGTCGTGCCGAGGCGTTGATGCAGCAGCTTGATTTCCGAGCGCATCTCGATGCGCAGCTTCGCGTCGAGGTTCGACAGCGGCTCGTCGAACAGGAACATCACCGGATCGCGCGCGAGCGCGCGGCCCATCGCGACGCGCTGACGCTGGCCGCCCGACAGCTGACCCGGCTTGCGATCGAGCAGATGCTTGATCTGCAGCGTGTTCGACACACGCTCGACAATCTGCGTCTGCTCCTGCTTCGGCACCTTGCGGATGTTCAGGCCGAACGAGATGTTGTCGCGCACCGTCATCGACGGATACAGCGCGTACGACTGGAACACCATCGCGATGTCGCGATCTTTCGGCGACAGGTTGTTGACCGTCTTGCCGTCGATCTGTATCTCGCCCTTGGTCACGGTTTCGAGACCGGCAATCATGTTGAGCAGCGTCGACTTACCGCAGCCTGAGCCGCCGACCAGAATCAGGAACTGGCCGTCTTCGATGTCGATGTTGACACCCTTCAGAACCGGCACCCCGTTCGGGTAGGTCTTGTACACGTCACGGATGGAAAGGCTTGCCATGCTGTGGATCCTCTAGTCTCTGGTACTGCTTGAAAACGTCTTGTCAGGCGACGACGGCACGCGTTCGGTGAAACGCCGTCGCTCCAGGGTGATTTAGCCCTTCACCGCGCCCGCGGTCAGGCCGCGCACGAAGTAACGTCCGGCGATGATATAGACGAGCAGCGTGGGCAGCGCCGCGATGATCGCGCCGGCCATATCCACGTTGTATTCCTTCACGCCGGTCGAGGTGTTGACGAGGTTGTTCAGCGCCACGGTGATCGGCATCGAATCGACGCCGGAGAACACGATACCGAACAGGAAGTCGTTCCAGATCTGCGTGAATTGCCAGATCAGGCACACCATGAAGATCGGCAGCGACACCGGCAGCAGAATCTTCGTGAAGATCGTGAAGAAACCCGCGCCGTCGATACGCGCGGCCTTCACGAGTTCAGCCGGCACGCTCACGTAGAAGTTGCGGAAGAACATCGTCGTGAACGCGATACCGTAGATCACGTGCACGAGCACGAGGCCGCTCACCGTGTTCGCCAGGCCGAGGATGCCTTCGAGGCGCGCCATCGGCAGCAGGATCGCCTGGAACGGAATGAAGCAGCCGACCAGCAGCATCGTGAAGATCGGATCGGCGCCGCGGAAACGCCAGTGCGTGAGCACATAGCCGTTGAACGCGCCGATGATCGACGAGATCAGCACGGCCGGAATCACCATGCGCACCGAGTTCATGAAGAACGGCTGCATGCCGTCGCAACGCACCCCCGTACAGGCGCCGCTCCACGCCTTGAGCCACGGCGCGAAGGTCCAGCTCGTCGGCGGCGTCAGCAGGTTGCCGGTGCGCAGCTGGTCGATGTCCTTGAACGACGTCGACAGCATCACATACAGCGGGAACAGGAAGTACAGCGCGAACAGAACCAGGGCCGCGTAAATGACGGCACGGCTAATCGTCATCTTAGGCTGCATTGCGGGTGCTCCTCGATTCCAGATACATCAGCGGCACGAGCACGGCCACTACGGTAGCGAGCATCATGATCGACGATGCCGCGCCGACGCCGAGCTGCCCACGGTTGAACGAAAACGTGTACATGAAAATGGCCGGCAGCGACGACGACGTGCCCGGACCGCCGGCGGTCAGCGCGACGACCAGGTCGAACGTCTTGATGGTGATGTGACAAAGGATCAGCAGCACGGAGAAGAACACCGGCCGCATGCTCGGAATCACGATCTTGCGGTAGATGGTCGGCAGGTTCGCGCCGTCCATCTGCGCGGCCTTGAAGATCTCGCTGTCGACGCCGCGCAAACCGGCGAGGAACAGCGCCATCACGAAGCCGGTGGACTGCCAGACCGCCGCGATCACGATACAGAAGATCGCCCTGTCCGGGTCGCCGAGCCAGTTGAACGAGAAGCTCGTCCAGCCCCAGTCGTGAAACACCTTCTCGATGCCGATGCTCGGCGTCAGAATCCATTGCCACGCGGTGCCGGTCACGATGAACGACAGCGCCATCGGATACAGGAACACGGCGCGCAGCGCGCCTTCGTTGCGGATCTGCTGATCGAGCAGGATCGCGAGCAACAGACCCAGACCGATGCAGATACCGATGAACGGGATGCCGAACCAGCCGAGGTTCGCGGCCGAAGTCCAGAACACGTCGTTCTGGAACAGTTCGCGATAGCGGTCGAGACCCGCGAACTCCCAACGAGGCATCAGCCGCGAAGTAGACAGCGACAGATAGCCGGTGATTGCGATAAAGCCATACACGAAGATCAGGCTGATCACGACGCTGGGTGCGAGCACCAGCTTCGGAATATAGCGATCGGCAAGGGCCGCCATGGGCGACGTGCGGCGGGTGACGGTGGCCGTTTTCCCGTTCCCGCTGATGGAAGCAGTCACTACTCGACTCCTGCTGAAACTGTACCCCCGGGCTGCCCGTGCACGCATGGCGCGGAACCGCGACGGCCTGGGTGTGACTCCATGAAACCAGGGTGAGCCGCGTGGCGCCAGACTGCGCTGCGAACGAAAGCAGCTCGAGGTCCGACTCGACACGGCCCGAAGGGCGCGCCCGGTGCTTCGGATGCAAGCCGCCGGGCGCAACGCTTCGTACTTACGCTTACTTGGTCTTCGCTGCCTTCGCGAGAGCCTGAACCGCGGTCTTCGAATCTTCCTGCGAGTTCATGAACTTCGTGACGACGTCGGAGATCGCGCCTGCCGCGGCATCCGGCTGAGCCATGCCGTGAGCGAGCGACGGCACATAACCGCCGGCCTTGATCGCAATCTGCTCATCCGCGTACGACTTCTTCGCGCAGTCGTCGAACTTGTCCATCGGCACGCCGAGACGCACGGGGATCGAGCCCTTGTACAGGCTGAACTGCTCCTGGAACGCCGGCGACATGATCGTCTTCGCGAGCGCGAGCTGGCCCGGCGTCGCGGCCTTCTGGCCCTTCTGCTGGAAGAACACGAACGAGTCGACGTTGAACGTATAAGCCTTGTCGGTGTTCGGCACCACCGCGCAGATGTAGTCCGTGCCCGACTTCTTGCCAGCGTTGGTGAACTCGCCCTTCGCCCAGTCGCCCATGAACTGCATGCCGGCCTTGCCGTTGATGACCATGGCCGTGGCGAGGTTCCAGTCACGGCCCGTACGGCCCGCGTCGAAGTAGCCCTGGATCTTGCGGACCGTGTCGAACACCTGAACCATCTTTTCCGAGGTCAGCGTCTTCTCGTCGAGGTCGACGAGCGCCTTCCTGTAGAAGTCCGCGCCTTCCGACAGCACGACGTCTTCCCACAGCGTCAGGTCTTGCCACGGCTGGCCGCCCATTGCGATCGGCTGAATGCCCGCGGCCTTCATCTTGTCGGCTACCGCGAAGAACTCAGGCCACGTGGTCGGCACCTTGCCGCCTGCCTTGTCCAGCGCTGCCTTGTTGATGTACAGCCAGTTCACGCGATGCACCGAGAACGGCGCGCCGACATAGTGGCCGTCCGCTTGCATGATCTTGTCGATTTGCGGCGGCAGGTTCTTCTTCCAGTCGCCCGCGACCGAGTCGATCGGCACCAGCACACCCTGCGAAGCCCAGTCCTGGATCAGCGGACCCTTGATCTGCGCGGCGCTCGGTGCGTTGCCCGAGATCACCTGCGTCTTCAGTGCCGTCATGGCAGCCGCGCCAGCGCCGCCCGCGACCGCGAAGTCCTTCCACGTGTAACCCTGCTTCGTCATGTCGTCCTTGAGGACGCCGACGGCCTTGGATTCGCCGCCCGAAGTCCACCAGTGCAGCACTTCGACCGACTCCGCGGCCTGCACGGCCGACACGCCACACATCAGACCCGCAGCGCACAGAGCGCCAATGATCGCGCGAAATTTCATTGCTTATCTCCTCCAGACACCTGAACAAAAAAACGAATGGCCCCTGATGTCGCCAGGGTGCTGTGGTTGGTTCAAACAGGCAAAACACTGGGCGATCGGGCACGGTCGGGCGCATGCGCGAGGGCATGTGCCGGCGGACCGATGTCCGGCCGCTGGACGCTCAAGAGGTGAGTGGTTCGGGATGCAACTGACTGTCTCCTCTTTTGATTTTTGCCTGCCCGCATCGCGCTGCAGACTCGAGGTACCTCATACGCCAATTCGACGCCAGCCTGACGTCGGCTGCGGGCAACGACCCCGCAAGCCCGTCGACTCCCCGGCTTTCCGTAAGGTCCGCCGGCACCCTGCTGGCGCGTACCGGAAGGCGTTGTCCCATTGTCCGTTAGCGTGCCGGGGACGTCCGCCGATTCGCAAAAAGCGTGCATTCCGTCTGTACAGCGCACGCTTTTTTCATCGAATTAACGCTACCTCTTGATTTGGATTGTAGTTAAACTACAATTCAGTGTCAAAAAATATTTTATCGCACTACGGTCGCTTTCCGGGGCGCTGCGCGTGCAGTGTCCGATCAGCGCGGCGGCCCTTCAGGACATCGACGGAGACTCATGCATACCGACACAAGCTTCACCTTCGTTCTCTTCGGCGGAACCGGCGATCTGTCGATGCGCAAGATCCTGCCCGCGCTGTTCGAGGCGCACCGCGCGGGCGGCATGCTCGCCGACAGCGGCAAGATCGTCGCGGTCGCGCGGCACGTCGAGGATCGCGGCGAGTATCTGCAGTGGGTCGACGGGCACGTCAAGCCGCATGTGTCGAAGAACGGCCTCGACGAAGCCGCGTGGACGAGCTTCCTCGCGCGCATCGAGTTCGTGAAGATCGATCTCGGCAATCCGGATGACTTCGCGCAACTGCGCGACGCGATCCAGGAGATGCCCGGCATCCGCGTGTTCTATCTGGCGACGGGTCCGTCGCTGTTCGTGCCGATCTGCCATGCGCTCGCCGCGGTGGGCCTGAACCACAACGCTCGCATCGTGCTCGAGAAGCCGCTCGGCTACGACCTGAAGTCGTCGAACGCAATTAATGATGCGGTCGGCGAAATCTTCGCGGAAGAACAGATCTACCGGATCGACCATTACCTCGGCAAGGAGCCGGTGCAGAACCTGCTCGCGCTGCGCTTCGGCAATGCGCTGTTCGAGCCGCTGTGGCGCCGCGAGTGGGTCGAAAGCATCCAGATCACGATCGCCGAGGAACTCGGCGTCGAAGCGCGCGGCGATTTCTACGACAATACCGGCGCGCTGCGCGACATGGTGCAGAACCACCTGTTGCAGTTGCTGTCGATCGTCGCGATGGAGCCGCCCCACTCGATGGATTCCGACTCGGTGCGCGACGAAAAGCTGCGCGTGCTGCGCGCGCTCAAACCGGTCGAGCCGCAGGAAATCGGCAAGGTCGCGGTGCGCGGCCAGTATCATTCGGGCGTGATCCGTGGCAACACGGTCCCGGCCTACGCGACCGAGCACGGCGTGAAGCCCGATAGCTCGACCGAGACGTTCGTCGCGCTGAAGGTCGAGATCGAGAACTGGCGCTGGGCCGGCGTGCCGTTTTTCCTGCGCACGGGCAAGCGGCTCGCCGATCGCGTCGCCGAGATCGTCGTGAATTTCCGTGCGGTGCCGCATTCGGCGCTTGGCGCGTCGGCGCTGCGCGCGGGCGCGAACCGCCTCGTGATCCGTCTGCAGCCGAACGAGACGATTCGTCTGTACTGTCTCGCGAAGCAGCCCGGCGAGGGTATGAACCTCGCGAGCGTATACCTCGATCTCGCGTTCGACCGGTTCTTCCGCGAAGGCCAGATGGAGGCCTATCAGCGGCTGCTGCTCGACGTGATCCACGGGCGCCTCGCGCTGTTCGTGCGGCGCGACGAACAGGAAGCCGCGTGGCGTTGGGTCGAGCCGATCCTGAACGAGTGGAAGGCCTCCACCAAGCCGCCCAAGCCGTACGCGGCGGGCACGTGGGGACCGGCCGCGGCGAGCGCGATGCTCGCCCAGCACGGCACCTGCTGGCTCGAGGAAGAGAATTGAGTTTGATGAATTGATGGACGGCGCCGCGCGCGATGAACACCTCGGCGCGCGGCTCCGGCAACACCACCGACGAACTGAACGGAGTCGCGCCGGTATCGCGTCATGCGTCCGCAGGCCACCCGCCTTGCAAGCATCGTGCGAGAGCAGTCAGGCTGATTCCGCAGACCTAACAAGAAAGCAGCACGGAGGAGAAGTGATCGAGCTTCACGCTTTCGACGACCAGCGCGCCCAATCCGACGCGCTGGCGAAAGCGGTGGGCGACGCGTTGCATGCGTCGCTTGCCGCACAGGCGGCCGGCACCGGCACGTCAACCCCGCTCGCGCGCCCGGCCATGCTGGCCGTGTCCGGCGGCAGCAGCCCGCGTCCGTTCCTGCAAACGTTGTCGACGCAGACGTTCGACTGGCCCCGCATCGCGATCACGCTGGTCGACGACCGCTGGGTGCCGGAGACCGATAGCGCGAGCAACGCGCAGCTCGCGCGCGCCACGTTGCTGCAGAACGCGGCGCAACACGCGACCTTCTGGCCGCTCGTCGACACCACCCAGGATCTGCATTCGCACGTCGCCGCGCTGAACGCGGACGCGCGCTTTGCCACGGCGCCCGACGTCGCGGTGCTGGGCATGGGCGAAGACGGCCACACCGCGTCGATCTTCGCCGACGCGCCCGAATGGGATCACGCGATCAACACGACCGAGCGTTTCGTCGCCGTGCATCCGGGCGCGGCGCCGCACGCGCGCGTGAGCTGGTCGCTGTCCGCGCTGAAGGACGTGAAGCATCTGTTTCTGCTGATCGCAGGGCCGCGCAAGATGGACGTGCTCAACGCCGCGTCCGCCGCGCCACAAAAAAATGCCATCTCGCAGCTGGCAAACGACAAGGGAGTGAGACTCGATGTCTACTGGTGTGCAAACTAAAGCTGTGCCGGGCGCGGTCCAGCACGCCGATGGACCGAGGCTCCTGGCCGACATCGGCGGTACCAATGCGCGTTTCGCGCTCGAGACGGGCCCCGGCGAAATCGGCTCGGTGCAGATCTATCCTTGCGCCGACTACCCGAGCGTCGCCGACGTCATCAAGAAGTATCTGAAGGACACGAAGATCGGCCGCGTCAATCACGCGGCGATCGCGATTGCGAACCCGGTCGACGGCGACCAGGTCAGCATGACCAATCACGACTGGACCTTTTCGATCGAAGCGACGCGCCGCGCGCTCGGCTTCGACACGCTGCTCGTCGTCAACGACTTCACCGCGCTCGCGATGGCGCTGCCCGGCCTCACCGACACGCAGCGCGTGCAGGTGGGCGGCGGCCAGCGCCGGCCGAACAGCGTGATCGGCCTGCTCGGCCCCGGCACCGGCATGGGGGTGTCGGGCCTGATCCCCGCCGACGACCGCTGGATCGCGCTCGGCAGCGAAGGCGGCCACGCCACCTTCGCGCCCGCCGACGAGCGTGAAGATATCGTGCTGCAGTACGCGCGCAAGAAGTGGTCGCACGTGTCGTTCGAACGCGTGGCCGCGGGTCCCGGCATCGAGGTGATCTATCGCGCGCTCGCGGGCCGCGACAAGAAGCGCGTGCCGGCCAGCGTCAATACGGCCGATGTGGTCAAGCGCGCGCTCGAAGGCGAGCCGCTCGCGGCCGAATCGGTCGACGTGTTCTGCGGCATTCTCGGCACCTTCGCCGGCAATATCGCGGTGACGCTCGGCGCGCTCGGCGGCATCTATATCGGCGGCGGCGTCGTGCCACGCCTCGGCGAGTTCTTCGCGCGTTCGTCGTTTCGCCAGCGCTTCGAGGCGAAGGGCCGCTTCGAGGCATATCTGCAGAACGTGCCGACCTATGTGATTACCGCCGAATACCCGGCGTTCCTCGGCGTATCGGCGATTCTGGCGGAGCAGCTGTCGAACCGCGCGGGCGGCAGCTCGTCGGCGGTGTTCGAGCGGATTCGCCAGATGCGCGACGCGCTGACGCCGGCCGAGCGCCGCGTCGCCGATCTCGCGCTGAACCACCCGCGTTCGATCATCAACGATCCGATCGTCGATATCGCGCGCAAGGCCGACGTCAGTCAGCCGACCGTGATCCGCTTCTGCCGCTCGCTCGGCTGCCAGGGGCTGTCGGACTTCAAGCTCAAGCTCGCGACCGGTTTGACCGGCACGATTCCGGTCAGCCACAGCCAGGTGCATCTCGGCGACACCGCGACCGACTTCGGCGCGAAGGTGCTCGACAATACCGTGTCCGCGATTCTGCAATTGCGCGAGCATCTGAACTTCGAGCACGTGGAACGCGCCATCGACCTGCTGAACGGCGCGCGGCGCATCGAGTTCTACGGACTCGGCAATTCGAACATCGTCGCGCAGGACGCGCACTACAAGTTCTTCCGCTTCGGCATTCCGACCATCGCGTACGGTGACCTGTACATGCAGGCGGCCTCGGCCGCGCTGCTCGGCAAGGGCGACGTGATCGTCGCGGTGTCGAAGTCGGGGCGCGCGCCCGAGCTGCTGCGCGTGCTCGACGTCGCGATGCAGGCCGGCGCGCGGGTGATCGCGATCACGTCGAGCAACACACCGCTCGCGAAGCGTGCGACGGTCGCGCTGGAAACCGATCACATCGAGATTCGCGAGTCGCAACTGTCGATGATCTCGCGCATCCTGCACCTCGTGATGATCGACATTCTCGCGGTCGGTGTGGCGATTCGGCGCGCGGTGCCGAGCGACGACGTCGCCGAGACGGTCGAGAAAGCGCGCGAAGGCGCCGACGACGACGCGACGGCCGTGCTCGACTGGCTCAGCCACGGCGCTGCGTCGTCAGCGCGCGACTGAGCCTCCGCTCACGGCTGTCCCGATCCGCTTGCGGTGAACGAACCCGCGGCGTGTGCATCGTCTTCGATGCGCCCGCCGCGGGTTTTCCTGTTTGGGGGCGCGAAAAGCGACCGATAATAGGCGCTCTATCTCCTGGCCGAAGCGCTTTGCCATGATCATCCGCCCGCATCTCCACTGGTTTCACATGCTGCTCGCGTGGCGCGGCTCGGTGCTGCCGCAGCTGCTGCCGCGGCTCCTGCTGATCTTCTTCATCTCGATCATTGCGCTCGCCGCACACGATCATCTGCTGCCCGTCAGCCTGAACCTGAACTCGATCGCGCCGTTCTCGCTGGTCGGCATTGCGCTCGCGGTGTTTCTCGGCTTTCGCAACAACGCGAGCTACGACCGCTGGTGGGAGGCGCGCAAGCTGTGGGGGCAGTTGCTCAATGAGTCGCGCTCGCTGACGCGCCAGGCGCTGACGCTGCCGTCGCGCGAGTTGCCCAAAGAAGAAGCCGCCGCGTTTCTGGCGATACTGAGCGCGCTCCCGCATGCGCTGCGTCATCAGTTGCGCAATACCGAACCGCGCGACGACCTTGCCGCGCGGCTGCCCCGCGCACTGTTTGAACGTGTGATTGGATCGCGCTACAAGCCAGCCGCGCTGTTGCTGTGCCTCGGCGAGTGGGTGCAGCGCGCGGCACGCGCGGGGGCGCTCGATCCGATGGCGGTGCTCGCGTTCGACCGCAATCTGAGCGGGCTGTCGGATGTGATCGGCGGGTGCGAGCGCATCGCGTCGACGCCACTGCCGTTCGCGTATTCGGTGATGATCCACCGCACCGTGTACTTCTTCTGCGCGTCGCTGCCATTCGGACTCGTCAATAGCATCGGTATTTTCACGCCGGTGTTCGCGGTGTTCGTCGCGTACACGTTCATGGCGCACGAAGCGATCGCGTCGCAGCTCGAAGAACCGTTCGGCACCGACGACAATGACCTCGCGCTCAACACGATGTCCGCGATGATCGAGGATGCGATGCGCGATCTGCGCGGCGAGCCGGCGCTCGCGCCGCCGCAGCCGCGCGAAGACCGTTATCAATGGGATTGAATGCGCGGTGGGCCACGCCGGTCGGCGGCCGTCAGTGGTTGCCGGCCGTTTCGGAGAGCCGTTTGATCGTCGCGACGCGCGCGCCGATGATGTCGATACGCCCGTGCTCGTCGACGAGCCGCGTCGACGCCGTCAGATACGCGCTCCACGCGCGTTGCGCGTGCACGAGCGTCGGCCGCGATTGCGCCGGCATCTTCGCTTCGAGCACACGATAGTAGCGGTTCAGATCGAACATCGCGTGTTCGCAACGCGCGTCGGCGTTGCAGGCGCGCGGCCGCCGCGGCGCCGGTCCGTTCGCATCGGCGAGCGCGCTGCGCAGCGCGAGCGCGCGGTCGCGCACCGGCTGCAGCTGCATGTCGGCTTCGGAAAGCACGTACATCGAACCTTGGGTCGTGGCGAAGACCGCGGCAAGCAACTGCTTCTCGGCATCGCGCGACGCGAGCCAGCTCGACTGGCTCCTTTCCCACAGCCTGCGCCGCGCGGGCGGCAGCTTCGCGAGCAACTGCTGGTACGCGTTGTCGACCGCGATCTTCCAGCCGATGCGCGCAGCGTCCATGCACTGCACCTGCCCCATCGTCGTCGACATGTCGGCGCGCGCGAGACATGCGCGCATCGACGCGTCGAGCGGATCGGCGGCGGCCACCTCGGCATGCGCCGCCGGACTCGCGATGCCGCCGAACACCACCGTGCCGGCCGCCAGCGCGAAGGCCAGCACGCCGGCCCCGCGCCGCCAGCGGCCGATCGCTGCGAGGCCCGGCAGAAACGTCACCCGCCCCATCGTCAGATGCGCACGCAATCGACGAAGTATTCGATGCGCCCGTTGACCATTTCGCCGACGAGCCCGTGGATATCCGTATGGAAGCCCGGGAAGCGCTCGTTGAACTCGCGCGCGAAACGCAGATAGTTGACGATGGTCCTGTTGAAACGCTCGCCCGGAATCAGCAGCGGAATGCCCGGCGGATACGGCGTCAACAGGATCGACGTGACACGGCCTTCGAGCTCGTCGATCGGTACCCGATCGATCTCGCGGTGCGCGAGCTTCGCGAACGCGTCGGACGGCTTCATCGCCGGCTCCATGCTCGACAGGTACATCTCGGTCGTCAGACGCGCGATGTCGTTCGCGCGATACACGCTGTGGATCTGCTGGCACAGGTCGCGCAGGCCGACACGCTCGTACATCGGATGATGCTGCACGAACTCGGGCAGCACACGCCACAGCGGCTGGTTGTTGTCGTAGTCGTCCTTGAACTGCTGCAGCTCGGTCACCATCGAGTTCCAGCGGCCCTTCGTGATGCCGATCGTAAACATGATGAAGAACGAGTACAGGCCCGTCTTCTCGACGATGATGCCGTGCTCGGCCAGGTACTTCGTGACGATCGCGGCCGGAATGCCGGTTTCGCCGAAGCCGCCGTCCATGTCGAGACCCGGCGTGACGATCGTCGCCTTGATCGGGTCGAGCATGTTGAAGCCTTCGGCGAGCGGGCCAAAGCCGTGCCACGCGTCGTTGGGACGCAGCATCCAGTCGTCACGCGAGCCGATGCCTTCCTCGGCGAACTGGTCCGGGCCCCACACCTTGAAGAACCAGTCGTCGCCGTATTCGGTGTCGACCTTGGTCATCGCGCGGCGGAAGTCGAGCGCTTCAGCGATCGACTCCTCGACGAGCGCGGTGCCGCCCGGCGCTTCCATCATCGCCGCGGCCACGTCGCACGACGCGATGATCGCGTACTGGGGGCTCGTCGACGTATGCATCAGATACGCCTCGTTGAAGCGATGCCTGTCGAAGCGGCTGTTCTTCGAATCCTGCACGACGATCTGCGACGCCTGCGAGATGCCGGCGAGCAGCTTGTGCGTGGAGTGCGTCGCGTACACCATCGCGCCGATGCGCGGACGGCCCGCGCCGATGGCGTGCATGTCCTGATAGAACTCGTGGAATTCGGCGTGCGGCAGCCACGCTTCGTCGAAGTGCAGCGTGTCGAGCCATTCGCCCAACATCTCCTTGATCATCTCGACGTTGTAGATCACGCCGTCGTAGGTGCTTTGCGTGATCGTCAGAATGCGCGGCTTCAGGTTCGGGTTCTTCGCGAGCGCTTCGCGCGCGAACGGGTTCGCCTCGATCTTCTTGCGGATGTTCTCCGGTTCGAACTCGCTGCGCGGAATCGGGCCGATGATGCCGAAGTTGTTGCGGGTCGGCGTCAGGAACACCGGTATCGCGCCGGTCATCGTGATCGCGTGCAGGATCGACTTGTGGCAGTTGCGGTCGACCAGCACGATGTCTCCCGGCGCCACCGTGCCGTGCCAGACGATCTTGTTCGAGGTGGAGGTGCCGTTGGTCACGAAGAACACGTGGTCGGCGCTGAAGATGCGCGCGGAGTTGCGCTCCGAGGCCGCGACCGGACCGGTATGGTCGAGCAGCTGGCCCAGTTCGTCGACCGCGTTGCAGACGTCGGCGCGCAGCATGTTCTCGCCGAAGAACTGGTGGAACATCTGGCCGAGCGGGCTCTTCAGGAACGCGACGCCGCCCGAGTGACCCGGGCAGTGCCACGAGTACGAACCTTCTTCCGCGTACTGCACCAGTTCCTTGAAGAACGGCGGCGCCAGCGAGTCGAGATACACCTTCGCCTCGCGGATGATATGGCGCGCGACGAACTCCGGCGTGTCCTCGAACATATGGATGAAGCCGTGCAGCTCGCGCAGGATGTCGTTCGGCAGATGGCGCGAAGTGCGCGTTTCGCCGTACAGGAAGATCGGAATATCGGCGTTGCGGCGGCGCACTTCGGTCACGAACGCGCGCAGTGCGACGATCGCGGCGGCAAGCTCGGGCGTCTCGCCTTCGACAACCACGTTATCGACGTATGGCAGCAGCTCGTCGTCGTCGATCGACAGGATGAAGCACGACGCGCGGCTCGACTGCTGCGCGAACGAGGTCAGATCGCCGTAGCTCGTCAACCCGAGCACTTCCGCGCCTTCTTTCTCGATGGCTTCGGCCAAAGCCCGGATGCCGGAACCCGAGATGTTCTCGGAGCGGAAATCTTCGTCGATGATGACGACGGGGAAACGGAACTTCATGGGCGATTCTCCAAAAAGAAAACGACCGCTGCGTTACGTAAAAAGCGCAGCGGTCACCCGAATAACTGGTGGGTCAAGACGCTGCCGACGTCACGTTTTCGGCAATGTGACGCCGTGCTGACCTTGATACTTGCCGCCGCGATCCGCGTACGACGTTTCACAAATCTCGTCGCTTTCGAAAAACAGCACCTGCGCGACGCCTTCGTTCGCGTAAATTTTCGCAGGCAAAGGTGTCGTATTCGAGAATTCGAGCGTGACGTGGCCTTCCCATTCCGGCTCGAACGGCGTCACGTTGACGATGATTCCGCAGCGCGCGTAGGTCGATTTGCCGAGGCACACGGTCAGCACGCTGCGCGGAATACGGAAATACTCGACCGTGCGCGCGAGCGCGAACGAGTTCGGCGGGATGATGCAGACGTCGCCCTTGAAATCGACAAACGACTTCTCGTCGAAGTTCTTCGGATCGACGATCGTCGAGTTGATGTTGGTGAAGATCTTGAATTCGTCGGCGCAGCGGATGTCGTAGCCGTAGCTCGAGGTGCCGTAGCTGACAATCTTCCGGCCGTCTTCGGAGACGCGAACCTGATCGGGCGCAAACGGCTCGATCATCTTGTGCGACTCGGCCATGCGCCGGATCCACTTGTCAGATTTGATGGTCATAGGTGAGAGCTGCTCGACGTGAATATCAGGTGTGACGAAAGATAGATGAAAACGACCGGCGGCGCTTCGGCGCCCAGCCGGCAAAGGCCGCTTATTTTACGCGATCACGGAGACGCTGCCGCAGATGGCGCGAGGCGCGCCCGATGAAGGGGGTCCGCCGACTGGCACGACGCCGTTGCGGGGCGGGCGCGGCGATAGCGCGCTCGCGCTTCACTGCTGGCGAATCACGCCGCAGGCGATCGCCGCGCCCGCGCCATGCTGAGGGTAAGCGTAGGGATCGGTCGCATCGCGGTGGAGCAGTACCGCGCGCTGCAGCACCGAGCGGATGCCGTCGAGCGACACGTCCGGCGCGACGATGAAGCCGGTGGCCACGCCGTTCGCGTCCGCATGGATGTTGCCGAGATCGCCCTCGACGCGCGCGCCGGCCTTGAGCCGTTCGGCCGCCGGCGAAAACACCGGACCGGCGCTGGAGCCGTCGGCGGCGTTGCAGTCGCCGCGCTCGTGCACCTGCAGCGCGTGGTCGCTATTGGGCGGCAAGCCCGTGAGATTGTAGGTGACCTGGACGCCGTCCGAGCGCTCGATAAAGGTCACGAGACCGTGCGCCTGATTGCCCACGGTGGGCAGCAGTTGCGCGTCGGCGCGCTTTTCCTGTGGTCTCAGGAATACGCCACAGCCGCTCAACAGCACACAGCCGGCAGTCAGGACGATGAACGCATGTACCGCGTGCCCGTCGATTCGTTTTCCCATGCGATCCTCTCGTCGGCCTGGCGGCCGCCCCTGCGGCCGCCGAGCCGAACTCGTGAAGTCGACATGATACCGCGAGAGCTCGTGAAAATAGGGATCGAGATCGCCCCTAATCCCTTGCCCGAACGGCCGCTCAGGTGTTCTGCACGACGATGTTCGGAAACTTCGAGCTCATGTCGCGTGCGCGCTCGGCGATATGCACCGCGACCTTGCGCGCGATCGAGCGATAGATCTCCGCAACGCGCCCGTTCGGGTCCGCGACGACCGTCGGACGGCCCGAGTCGGCCTGCTCGCGGATCGTGATGTCGAGCGGCAGGCTGCCGAGCACGTCGACGCCATACTCCTTGCCCATGCGCTCGCCGCCGCCGGCGCCGAAGATGTGCTCCTCGTGCCCGCAATTCGAACAGATGTGCAGGCCCATGTTCTCGACGATGCCGAGAATCGGGATGCCGACCTTTTCGAACATCTTGAGGCCCTTCTTCGCGTCGAGCAGCGCAATGTCCTGCGGCGTCGTGACGATCACGGCGCCCGTAACCGGCACGCGCTGCGCGAGCGTCAGCTGGATGTCGCCGGTGCCCGGCGGCATGTCGACGATCAGATAGTCGAGTTCGTGCCAGTTGGTCTGGCGCAGCAGCTGTTCGAGCGCCGAGGTCGCCATCGGGCCGCGCCACACCATCGGGTTGTCCGCCTCGATCAGGAAACCTATCGAGCTGGCCTGCACGCCGTGGCCGGTCATCGGGTTCATCGATTTGTCGTCGGGCGATTCGGGGCGACCCTCGATGCCGAGCATGGTGGGCAGCGACGGGCCGTAGATGTCGGCGTCGAGAATGCCGACCGCCGCGCCCTCGCTCGCGAGCGCGAGCGCGAGATTCACGGCGGTCGTGCTCTTGCCGACGCCGCCCTTGCCCGAGGCAACCGCGACGATGTTCTTCACGCCGGGCAGCAGTTTCACGCCGCGCTGCACGGTGTGTGCGGCAATCTGTTGCGAAACCTCGACGCGCACGTTCGCGACGCCGGGCACCGCGCGCAACGCGTCGGCGAACCGCTGGCGGATCGCGTCGAACTGGCGTTTCGCCGGGTAGCCGAGCGTCACCTGAAGGTTGACCGCGTCGCCTTCCACAACCACGTTGCGGATGCTCTTCGCGGCCGCGTACGGCGCGCCGGTGTTGGGGTCAGTGACGGCCGCGACGGCGGCGTCGACCAAAGCCCGATCGATACTCATTGATACTCCGTGGGGAAGAGGTGCGGCGCGGCGAGATGGACCGATCGGCCACGCGGCGGAATTTGCAAGAAATTGTTATGCGGCATTGCGAAAATCGAACGTGCCGGGCACCCTTCGGGGCACGCGGGACGCCGTAGGGTCGCATCGCTGTGTGTTTCAGGCACTATTGTAGTGTCTGACGGCAGACGGTGCCCGAAGACCCTTCTTCGCTGTAGGACCGCGCGAAGCAAGGCGCAGGAATCGTTCCCGAACTTTCTGAGTGGTCGCTGCATTGCCGTAATGTTCGCTGCATAGACTGACCGCTACCCGCTGGCTTATTCGCACTCGAAAGGAAACCAAAATGAATGCAAGAATCATGACTCGCGTGGCCGTATTCGCCGTGGCCGGCTCGCTGGTGGCAGGCTGCGCAACCCAACAGGGCACCAACACAGCAGTCGGCACCGGCGTGGGCGCTGGTGCCGGCGCGGCGATCGGCGCGATCTTCGGCGGCGGCAAGGGCGCGGCGATCGGCGCGGCCACCGGCGCCGCGGTGGGCGGCATCACCGGCTACAACTGGGACAACATCCGCAACCGCATGTCGGGCGCGACCAAGGGCACCGGCACGCAGATCACCGAGCAACCTGACGGCTCGCTCAAGCTGAACATCCCGAGTTCGGTCACGTTCGACACCAGCAGCTTCGCGATCAAGCCGTCGTTCGCACCGGTGCTCGACCAGCTCGCGCAGACGCTGCAGCAGAATCCGGAAGTCGTTGCGTCGGTCGTCGGCCATACGGACAGCACCGGCTCGCTGCAATACAACGAGACGCTGTCGGTCAATCGCGCGCAGAGCGTGACCGGCTATCTGGCGCAACGCGGCATCGCGCCGCAGCGCCTGTCGGCCACCGGCATGGGCCCGAACCAGCCGATCGCCGACAACAACACCGAAGCCGGCCGTGCGGCCAACCGTCGCGTCGAGATCTATCTGCGCGCCACGGCCCAGCACGCGACCCAATAAGGGCAAGTCTCAAGGAGAAGGCGCCGCCGGGCCGGCCGACGTTTCAGCCGCATGCGCCCGGCTTGCGGGCGGGACGAGGCGCCGGACCGTTTTGTCGACGGATCGAAAAAAATTTCGAACTCTGCGGAAAATCCGCGGTCTGTCTTTACGGTACGTGGCTGGCGAAGCCATCACGTCACCATTCTCCTCTTGTCGTTGTTGCTCCGGGGTTTATCGACCCCGGTTTTTTTTTGCCCGCGCGGTTTTGCACTTCGCTTCGCCAGGCGTCGTTCCTGGCTGTCCCCCACCGCAGCGCCCGCCCCCATCCCCCTCTGTTCCGCGCGTCCAGCCCGCCGCGCCCGGTCCGCGTGCAGCGTGCGCCCTGCTAAAATCACCGTTTCGTCCCACCGCAGGCACCCCGATCCTTATGTCAGCACCCGCCACCGACCTCCCAGCAGGCGCGCCGTCCGGCCGCCGTCAGATTCTCGTCACGTCGGCCCTTCCTTATGCGAACGGGCAGATTCATATCGGCCATCTGGTCGAATATATCCAGACGGACATCTGGGTCCGGGCGCTGCGAATGCACGGCCACGAGGTCTACTACGTCGGCGCAGACGACACGCACGGCACGCCGGTGATGCTGCGCGCGGAACAGGAAGGTCTGACGCCGAAACAGCTGATCGATCGCGTCTGGCTGGAACACAAGCGCGACTTCGACTGCTTCGGCATTTCGTTCGACAACTACTACTCGACGGACTCCGACGAAAACCGCGTGCTCAGCGAAAACGTCTACCTCGCGCTGAAGGAAGCGGGGCTGATCGACGCGCGCGAGATCGAACAGGCGTACGACCCGGTCAAGGAAATGTTCCTGCCGGACCGCTTCATCAAGGGCGAGTGCCCCAAATGCGGCGCCAAAGACCAATACGGCGACAGCTGCGAAGTCTGCGGCTCGACCTACCAGCCCACCGAGCTCGTCAATCCGTACTCGGTCGTCTCGGGCGCGACGCCGATTCGCAAGACCTCGACGCACTACTTCTTCCGCCTGTCCGATCCGCGCTGCGAGAACTTCCTGCGCGCCTGGGTCGGCGGCCTCGCGCAGCCGGAAGCGACCAACAAGATGCGCGAATGGCTCGGCGACGCTGGCGAAGCCAAGCTCGCCGACTGGGACATCTCGCGCGACGCGCCGTACTTCGGCTTCGAGATTCCGGGCGCGCCCGGTAAGTATTTCTACGTGTGGCTCGACGCGCCGGTCGGCTACTACGCAAGCTTCAAGAACCTCGCCGAAAAGCGCGGCCTCGACTTCGACGCGTGGGTCCGCAAGGGCTCGACGGCCGAGCAGTACCACTTCATCGGCAAGGACATCCTCTATTTCCACACGCTGTTCTGGCCCGCGATGCTCGAGTTCTCGGACCATCGCACGCCGACCAACGTGTTCGCGCACGGCTTTTTGACCGTCGACGGCGCGAAGATGTCGAAGTCGCGCGGCACCTTCATCACCGCGCAAAGCGTGATCGACACCGGCCTGAATCCGGAATGGCTGCGCTACTACTTCGCGGCCAAGCTGAACAGCACGATGGAAGACCTCGACCTGAACCTCGACGACTTCCAGGCGCGCGTGAACAGCGATCTGGTCGGCAAATACGTGAACATCGCGAGCCGCGCGGCCGGCTTCCTGATCAAGCGCTTCGACGGCCGCGTGCAGGACAGCGCGATGCATCATCCGCTGCTCGGCACGCTGCGCGCGGCGCTGCCGCAGATCGCCGCGCACTACGAGGCGCGCGAGTACAGCCGCGCGCTGCGTCAGACCATGGAGCTCGCCGACTCGGTCAACGCCTACGTCGATACCGCGAAGCCCTGGGATCAGGCGAAAGACCCGGCCAATGCGGTCGCGCTGCACGAGACCTGCAGCGTCAGCATCGAGGCGTTCCGTCTGCTGTCGCTGGCCCTGAAGCCGGTGCTGCCGAAGCTCGCCGAAGCGGTCGAGGCTTTCCTCGGCATCGAGCCGCTCGTGTGGGCCGACGCCACCGTGCCGCTCAGCTCGGCGCGCCCGATCAACGCGTACAAGCATCTGATGACGCGCGTCGACCCGAAGCAGATCGAGGCGCTGCTCGCGGCCAATCGCGACTCGCTGCAGGCCACGCCGGAAGCGGCGCCGGCCGACGCGAAGGCGAAGGCGAAGGCCCACGCCAAGGCCGTCGCCGCGAAGGAAGAAGAGGCCGGCATCATCACGATCGACGACTTCGCGAAGGTCGATCTGCGCATCGCGAAGATCGTCGACTGCAAGGCGGTGGAAGGCTCGGACAAGCTGCTGCAACTGACGCTCGACGTCGGCGAAGAGAAGACCCGCAACGTGTTCTCGGGCATCAAGTCCGCGTATCAGCCGGAGCAGCTGATCGGCAAGCTGACCGTGATGGTCGCGAACCTGGCGCCGCGCAAGATGAAGTTCGGCATGTCCGAGGGCATGGTGCTGGCGGCATCGGCGGCGGACGAGAAGGCCGAACCGGGCCTCTACGTGCTCGAGCCGCACAGCGGCGCGAAGCCCGGCATGCGCGTGAAGTAACGCGCGGCGCCTTTGGGCGCCTCGCCCCACCTCGCCGCAGGCAGGTATGACGAAAACGGCACGCTTCCAGGCGTGCCGTTTTTTTATGTTGCCCGCGTCACCACGAGATCCGATCGAAGCGCCGCGTGTACAGCACGTCGGCGCCATAGAACGTGCCGCCATACACGACCAGCGACCAGTATCGCGTCAGATTGATCGTCGCCTTGATCGCATTGCTCGCCGACTGCAACCCCTGCTCGTAGCCGATCACGAGCCGCTCGTTGATCGCCTTCGACACCATCACGACTTGCGGATCGGTCAGGCCCACGTCGCTGCGGCCGATCGAAAACTCGTCGAGCCCGACGGTCTGCGCGATCCGCTGACCCGTTGCGCTGCCCAGCAGCGCGAGCGCGGTCGTCATCGTGCTCTGCTGGCCGAGGTTGTTGCCCTGGTCGGTGCCGTGGCCGAACAGCAGCCACGACAGTTTTTCGTTGTCCGGCACGCTTGGCTCCGACACGAGCCGCGCGACCGGCGCCTGCAGCGTGCCCGTTACCTGTACGCCGGCCTCGACCTGCTGGTTGCGGCGCATCGCGAGAATGTTGATGCCCGGATTCGTGACTGGCCCGTTGAACGTGAAGAAGCCGTTCTCGATAGCGAGCTTGCGGCCGAATGAGGTGTAGGTCGAACCCGGCGTGACGCGCACGTTGCCGACCGCGCGCAGCGGCGTATTCGGCGCGCTCGTCGCGGTGATCGTGCCGGCGAGGCCGAGATCGGCGCCCTTCCCACGGAAGCGGAAGTCGTTGCCGAGGCCGATCTCGATGTTGGCGCGTGGCGCGAACGGGCTCGCCGGCCGCTCGCCGCCTTCGGACGGACGCGGCCGGCCGCCCGAGCGCGTGCCGTCCGGGCGGATGATCACGACGTCGTCGCCGAGGCTCGGCGCGGCCTGCTCGGGCAGATCGAACCGCGCGCTGTCGACCACGAACTTGCCGTCGATCACAGGGCCGCGCTCCACGCCGCCGTTCGAGATGTTCGCACTGCCCGACAGCGACAGATGGCGATCCGGCGACGCGAACACATCGAGCTTGTCCGCGACGATGCTCGCGGTCATGTCGGGCTCCGAGCTGTCGAGACGCACGCGGCCGGTCGCGCGCAGCGTGCCGCTCGCGCCGTGGAACTCGACCTGCTGGAAGTCCACCATGTTCTGCGACAGCGCGATGCGCACGACCCCGTCCTTCAGTTGCACGCCCTGGCTCACGACCGTCGCGGACAGACCGTCGCCGGTCAGCGAGCCGGTCACGTTCGGTTTCGCGACCGTGCCGCCGAGCGCGAGCTTCAGCGCGAGATGGCCGTCGAGCAGATAGCTGGGGCCGAGCAGGCCGCCCGTCGTGCGCAGCGACGGCACGTTCGCGTTCACGTTGCCCGACAGCGCGCTTTGCGGATCGACGCTCAACATGCCGTCGCGCAGCACGAGCGGCGTGTGCGCGTCGGCATCGATCGCGCCGACGCGGCTCGCCTGCGCATGCACGGTCGCGTTGAGCCGGTTGCCGCCGGTGAATTCGGCGCGCGCTCGGATGTCGCCAATGCCCATCGACGCGAGCCCGCGGCCGATCTCGACCGTCACGTCGCCGCTGCGCCGGCGCAGCTCGATGTGGCCGCTCGCCGTCGCGCCGAGCGAGAAGTCCCAGTCGCCGTCGAACACGAGGTCGGTGCGCACGGCGGGCGGCTCGCCGGTGATCTGGTGACGCAGCTCCTGCAAGTGCGCGAGCGACACGTCGGTCAGGCTGCCGGCCGACTGGATGCGGCCGTGATCGAACGCGAATGACTTCAGGGTCAGCACCGAGCCTTCGATCGTCAGGCGCGTTGCGCCGAGCGTAAGGTGCCCCGGCCCGGCGCTGAGCGCGAGCGGCGATTCAAGATTGAGTTCCGGCGTGCCGCGATTCTGCAGTCGCGTGACGGTGCCGTCCCAGCGCGAGCCGTCGCGCGTGTCGGTCAGCTTGCCGTTGGCGGCGAGCGTCAGATCGAGCGGTCGGTCCTGCAGCTTGCCAGTCGCGGCGGCTTCGAGCGTGTGGTTCGCGCGTGTGCCGGACAGGCGGGCGGTCAGCGTGGCGAGGTCGACGCCGCCCGCGTTGACATTGCGCGCGTCGGTCGTGAACGCGAGCGCGCCGTTCGCGCCGTCGCGCAACTCAGCGTGGCCTTCCGCATGGCCGATGCGGTTGCTCGCGAACACGACGCTGTCGGCCTTGTAATTCAGCGTGACGTTCGGATGCGCGAACGAGCCGGTAACGTCGCCGTCCGCGGCGACCTCGCCCGCGAGGCCGAAGCCCAGCCGATCGAGCTGCGGCGCGTCGATGCCGAAGCGCAGCCGGTCGCCGGCCGCGCCGAAGCTGCCTTGCAGATTCACCCGGTTGCCCGCCACCGAAAGATTCGCGTGGCTCGGCAGGATTCGCGAGCCGGCCAGCTGGATCATGCCGCCGCCCGTGAGCGGCAGGTCGTTGTAGACGCTCGGACCGAGCGTGAATTCGGCGCGCGTCGTGAAGACCGGCGCGAGCACACCTGCTGCCGTGACCGTGGCGTTCACGCGCGCCTCGATCCTGCGCGCTGGCGGACCTGCATGCGCGGCTGCGCGTGGCGCAAGGCCCGCGCGATGCGCGGGCGGTTGCGTCCTGCGCTCGAGCACTTCGGTCTGCACCGCGGCCTGCGCGGTGTTCTTCGCGATGGCGGCGGCCTGATCGCCGGACGCCGCGCTCTTCGTGCCGGCGGTGCTGCCCACGAGCGCCGCGGCTTGCGCTTGCCGCTCGCGTTGCGCGCCGCTCGCGGCGGACGCGCCGGATGTCGTGACAGGCGTGCGGGCGGGCATCTGCGAGGTCAGCGACAGCGGATCGAAATCGGTCAGTTGCGCCTTCAGGTTGTAGGTCGAGTTCTCATCGTGCTTCAGCGCGCCCGATAGATCGATGCGGCCACGGCCCGACGTGACGCGCACGTCGTTGAAGCTGATGCGTGCGGGGTCGAACGTAATCTTGCCCTGGGCGCGCAGCGCGGCGGCGGGGTCGGCGAGATCGAGCGTCAGGGTCTGGATGTCGTCGTTCAGGCGGATGCCGATCGGGCCGGACAGCTGCGTCGGCCGCACGGTCGCCTGCAGCGCGTTCAGGTCGAGCCGCGCGACGCTCAGATCGAGCCGGCCGTGCCGGCCGCTCAGCGCGCCGCCGCCGGTGAGCGTCGCGTTGCGCACGAGCCGCACGTTCAGGTTCGAGATGCTCTGCGTGTGGGCGTCGAGGCGCACGTCGGCGTTCGCATCGATCAGCGGCAGCAGTTTCTGGTCGATTGCGCCGGGTTTCGCGTTGACGATCGAGACATGGCCGGCGACGGCGAAACCCGCCGCCGGTTTGGCCGGCGCGTGGTGGTCGCCGAAGATGTGGTGCGGATGGCTACCCGCCGCCGGTTTGGCCGGCGCGTGGTGGTCGCCGAAGATGTGGTGCGGATGGCTCGCGGCCGACAGTTTCGCCGCGCTGGCTGTGCCAGGCGCGCTCGCCGCGCCCTGCTCCACCGGCTGCAGCTCCGCGCGCACCGCCAGATCGGCCAGCGGCGCACCCGGCGCGAAAGCCTGCGGATTCACATGATCGAAGCTCAGCGTCGCGCGCTGCAACGGCACCGCGGCGAACGGCGCCGCTTCGACCCGCGCGTGGCCGGCGAGCTTCATGCCGCTCGCATCGAGCTCGGCGACGAGCTGCTCGAGCGTGCCGCTCAGGTGGCCGGCCACCTGCACCGCTTCATCGTTGACCTTGCCTGCATAACCGACTTCGCCGGTGAGCGGAAACGGCCGCACGCCATCGAGTTTCGCCGCTGCCGTCAGCGCCCCGAACGGCGTATCGAGCCGATCGATCGCGGCCTCGTGATGACGTCCGTCGCTGCGTCCATGAAACGCGAAGCTGGACAGCTCCGTCGTCGACCCGCCCTGGTGCAGCAGCAGCCGCTCGACCTGCACGTCGCGGATCTCCAGCTGCATCGGTAGCTGCAGATCCTGCGGCAAGCTCAGCGGCTCGCTGGTGCTCGCCGACGACGGGCCGACGCGCGCCTCGATCGTGCCGACGTGCAGGTAGTCGATCGTGAACCGCCACGGCTCGCGCGCGAGCGCCCAGCTGCCCGCGACGCGGTCGATCTCGATGTCGGTGCCGCTGCCGTCGAGGCTGCGCCAGCGCACGTCGCGCAGTTGCACGCCGCGCGCGAGCGTGCCGCCGTCGAGCGTGCCGGCGAGCCGGCCGCCGAGCAGCTTCACCGCCGCGTGCCACGCGTACGCGGTGCCGCGCTCGGTCGTCAGCGCCCCGTACAGCAGACCGACCGCGAGTGCGCAGAGCAGTACCAGCATGACCACCGTGCCCGCGACCGACTTCAGCAGCAGCCGGCCCCAGCGCCGCTTCGGCGGCGGCGTGTCGGGCGGCTGCTGCCCATCCGGCGGTCCTGGCGGCGTGGCGCCGGGCGGCTGCGCGGGGGGCGGGTCGGTGACGTCGGTGGTCATGCGTGAATACGGTGGCAAATAAGGTAGTGGGTTGTCGTCAAAACGTCAGAACGCGATGCCGAGCGTGATATACGGCCGCACCCTGTTATCGCGGATCCCGTAAGCGACATCGAGATTGACCGGGCCGACCGGGCTGCGCCAGCGCGCGCCGACGCCGGCGCCCGGATAGAAAACTTTTTCGCCCCAGGTGTCGGTCGCGGTGCCGATGTCGAAGAACACGGCCGCGCCCCAGTTGTGCGAGAACCAGTGCTGGTATTCGGCCGCGCTCGTCACCAGGTACTTGGTCGGCAGGATCGAGCCGGCGACGTTGTTACCGATGCTCTGGAAGCCGTAGCCGCGCACCGAGTTCGAGCCGCCCGCGCGGAACAGCAGCGACGCCGGAATGCCGCTCGAGCTGCCGCTCGTGAATACGCCGCCGAGTTCGGCGCGGATCAGCACGATGTCGTTGACGCCGATCGGGAAATACTGCTGGCCGCGCGCGTAGCCGCGGATGAACGACTGGTCGGCGAGCAGACCTTTCACCGCGAAGCCCGCCTCGACGTGGATCAGGTTGCCGCGGCGCGGGAACAGCGGGTCGTCGGTGTCGCGCCGCGTCCACGACCACCCCGGCACCAGCGCGTGCGCGCGGGTCGGCGGCGCCGCGTTCTGGTCGAGCTGATCGTCATAGAACAGCAGCGAATAGCTGTAGTCGAGGAACTGCGACGTGCGCGAACGCTGCACGCCGCCGCGGATGCTGTAGATGCGCGTGTCGGAGACGTCGGTGGTCGTGTACGACGCGAGCACGCTATTGGTCCACCCGTGCTGGCCCGGCGGCATCGACAGCTGGATCTGCCCGTATTGCTGCGTGTTGTCGGCGCGGCCCTCGACGGTGAACGGCCACGCCGCGCCGAACGTGTTCAGATACGTGTAGCCGCCCTGCACGAGCGGGCCGTTGTCGGTCGAATAGCCGACGCCGCCGCGGAAGCTGTGATACGGAAACTCCGACACCTTCACGTGCACCGGCGTGTCGAGCGGCTTGGCGGGGTCGTTGTCGAGGTCGATCGCGACGCTCGCGAAGTACGGCGTGTTCTGCAGTTGCCGCTGCAGTTCGGCGACAGTGCGCGTGTCGTAGATGTCGCCCGGCGAGATCGGATTGACGTTGTGGACGATGCGCTCCGGATAGCGCTTCGTGCCCTGCACGTCGAGTTGGCCCATCGTGAAGGTCGGCCCGCTGTCGTAGATCACCGACAGCTTCGCCGTGTTCGTGCGCGGATCGATCAGCGCCTCGGAGTGGTAGATCTTCGCGGCAAGGTAGCGGCGCGATTGCAGCTCGCGCAGCGACGCGTTCTTCGCGTCGTCCCAGGCGCCCTGCGAGAACGGCTGGCCCTCCTGCAGCGAGAACGCGAAGCGCGTCGCGTTTTCGCGCGATGGGTCTTCGGTCAGCACCGCGCCGCGAAACGACAGATCGACCGACGTGACTTTGGTCTGCGGGCCCGGCTCCACGCGCACGGTGACCTGCCGCAGGTTGTCGACGGTGCGCACGTCGGTGCTGACGAGCGGCGAGAAATAGCCCTGCGTCGCGGCGAGATCGCGCACCTGCTGTGGCGTCGCGGTGATCAGGAACGAGAACTGGTCGTCGGTGACGTCGGGCCGCTTCGCGAAACGCGAGATATCGAGGTGCTGTTCGAGCAGCCGGCGCAGCGCGCGCGGCTCGGCGACCACCTCGACCTTGTAGCTCGGTGCCTTGCTCGCCGCGTGAGCCTTGCCCAAGGCGAGCAGCAACATCAGGAGGCCGAGGCCGATGGCGAGCGACACACGCAGCCAGCACCCCGCGAGCGCCTCGCGCTCACACGCGCGCCCGCGCGCCTGGCCGGTCTCGCCGCGCAACGCACGCGGCATGTCGATCGTACCTCCCGCCAAACAGGACCTCCGGCCTCAATGAGTGAATTCTCGCGCCCCGGACGCGCATGCGATCGAGGCATGCTATTTGACCACAACGCGACCCCGATCGGCCTCTCTCGTGCCCCTGGCGGAGCTCCGCGCTTCATCTCAAAAATGGGCGGCCCGCGGCGATTTTCGACCGCCCGCGACGCATGCGGTAAAATCGCGGACGACGGCGCCCTCCGCGGCACCGCGCAGCGGCCAGCCCGAGAGCCGCCACCCTACCCACCACGGACGTCGAGCCATGTATCAATCGGACATCACCCAGTTCCTGAACCAGCTCAAGCAACAGAAGCCCAATCTGGAGGCCGAGCAACGCAAAGGCCGCGCACTGCTGTGGGACAAACAGCCGATCGATCTGGAAGAGCGCGCCGAGCAGAAAGCTTCGCGCGTGCAGCAGACGCCTTACTCGTACTACCAGAACTTCTAAGCTCCCCAGTCACGCCGACGATGAGTCACGCTGACGAGGTGCATGGTCCGCTTCACGGCCCGATTCACGGCCCGATACACGGCCCGATACACGGCCCGGTTCACGGCCCAGCGCCGGCACCGTCCGACACCGCGCTTTCCACGCCCGCCACCGATTCGACGCCCGACACGGTCGACGGCGTCGCGTTCGCGCGTCTGTACGGCGAGCCGCTGTTCAAGCTGCCGAACGACCTGTACATCCCTCCGGACGCGCTCGAGGTATTCCTCGAGACCTTCGAGGGGCCGCTCGACCTGCTGCTGTACCTGATCCGCAAGCAGAACTTCAACGTGCTCGACATCCCGATGGCGGATGTCACCGTGCAATATCTCGGCTACGTCGAGCAACTGCGCAAGACCAATCTCGAACTCGCGTCCGAGTATCTGCTGATGGCCGCGATGCTGATCGAAATCAAGTCGCGCATGCTGCTGCCGGTCAAGAAGGCCGACACCGGCGAGGAAGCCGAAGACCCGCGCGCCGAACTGGTGCGCCGCCTGCTCGAATACGAGCAGATGAAGCTCGCCGCGCAACGCATCGACCAGTTGCCGCAGCTTGGGCGCGATTTCCTGCGCGCCGAGGTCTACATCGAGCAGAGTGTCGCCCCGCGCTTCCCGGACGTGAACAGCGACGACCTGCGCGCCGCGTGGGCCGACGTGATCAAGCGCGCGAAGCTGGTCCAGCATCACAAGATTTCGCGCGAGGAGTTGTCGGTGCGCGAGCACATGAGCCTGATCCTGCGGCAGTTGCAGAATGCGCGCTTTATCGAGTTTTCCGATCTGTTCGACACGAGCCGCGGCGTGCCGGTCGTCATCGTGAATTTCATCGCCGTGCTCGAACTGTGCCGTGAATCGCTCGTCGAAATCACCCAGGCGGAGCCGTTCGCGCCGATTTACGTGCGGCTGGCGTATCTACCGGCCTGAGCGCTGAATGACGGCCGCTTGACGGCCGGACCGCGGCCGGACCGTGGAAATCTCGCTACGAACACCGTCGCAGCGAAGCCTGGCGGGCCTCAGCGGGGAGTGCGCGGCAAGCTCGTCGCCCGCCGCTCGGAAGTGCCGCCGCGTTTCGGTGCGTCCGCTGTCCAAATCCACTACAATCCGCGCTCCGAACCCGTCATTTGCCGGTGAGGCGATGACCCGCGCGATTCCGCCAGGTGTCGCGCCAACTGGATCGCGCGCCGCGCGAGCCTATCCCTGTCCGATCATGAAAGTCATCAGCTCGATCCATGAATTGCGCGACCAGTTGCGCGGCCAGAATCGCACGGCCTTCGTGCCGACGATGGGCAACCTGCACGAGGGCCATCTGTCGCTGATGCGCCTCGCGCGCCAGCACGGCGACCCGGTCGTGGCGAGCATCTTCGTCAACCGCCTGCAGTTCGGCCCGAACGAGGATTTCGACAAATATCCGCGCACGCTCGAAGCCGACATCGAGAAGCTGCAAAAGGAAGGTGTCTACGTGCTGTTCGCGCCGACCGAAAGGGACATGTATCCGGAGCCGCAGGAATACCGCGTGCATCCGCCGCACGATCTCGGCGACATCCTCGAGGGCGAATTCCGCCCCGGCTTCTTCCACGGTGTGTGCACGGTCGTGATGAAGCTGATGTCGTGCGTGCAGCCGCGCGTCGCGGTGTTCGGCAAGAAGGATTACCAGCAGCTGATGATCGTGCGCCAGATGTGCCACCAGTTCGCGCTGCCGACCGACATCGTCGCCGCCGAAACCGTGCGCGACACCGACGGCCTCGCGCTCAGCTCGCGCAACCGGTTCCTTTCGGCCGCCGAACGCGCCGAGGCGCCGATGCTGGCCGCCGAACTCAATCGGGTGCGCGACGCGGTGCTCGCGGGCGAGCGCGACTTCGCGAAACTCGAAGAGTCGGCCAAAGCGACGCTCGCGGCGCGCGGCTGGAATCCCGATTACATCGCGATCCGCAAGCGCTCGAACCTGATCGCGCCCGGCGCGCAGGACGCCAGCGCACCGCTCGTGGTGCTGGCCGCCGCGAAGCTCGGCGCGACCCGGCTCATCGACAACCTCGAAATCTGACGCCGCAACCGCCCGCGCGAACACAGTTACACTGCGCAGTCACACAGGATTGGATTGATCATGCAACGCAATATGCTGAAGTCGAAGATTCACCGCGTCGCGGTCACGCACTGCGAGCTCCACTACGAGGGCTCGTGCGCGATCGACGAAGTTCTGCTCGAAGCGGCGAACATCGTCGAAAACGAGCGTATCGACATCTGGAACATCAACAACGGCGAGCGCTTCTCGACGTACGCGATCAAGGGCGAGCGCGGCAGCGGCATGATTTCGCTGAACGGCTCGGCCGCGCGTCGCGCGCAGCTCGGCGATCTGGTCATCATCGCGGCGTTCGCGGTGGTCGACGAGGCGGAGTTGAAGGCGGGCTGGAAGCCGGACCTCGTGTTCGTCGATGAAAACAACAAGATCAAGGGCAGCCGCGACCACGTGCCAACGCAGGCCTGGAGCTGAGCGAAGCTCAGCTTGACGCTTGACTGATGGCGGGCGGCCCCCGCCTCAGCCCTTCTTCCCCGCGCCGTTCGTCCACTCGACGATCGGCTGCCACTGCTCCAGATCCTTCTCTACACGGCTTTTCGCGACGTCCCACAGCGTCAGGCCGTGCGCCGCGAGCTGCACGTAGTTCTGCGTGTCGCGCAGAAAACCGAGCACCGGCAGCTTCAATCCCTCGACGAAGCGATGCAGTTGCTCGGCCGAGCGCGTGCGCGCATCGACGCGCATGCCGACCACGCCGACCTCGATCGCGCCCTTCCTGACCGCCTTTTCTTTCGCCAGCCGCTCGAGAAATTCCTGGGTCGCGAGAATATCGAACAGCGACGGCTGCAACGGCACGATCACCTTGTCGGCGAGATCGAGCGCGATGTTCAGGCGATTGCCGTGCAGGCCGGCCGGCGTGTCGACGACCGCGTGCTCGAGGCCTTTCGGCGGCTTGGCCGGCGTGTCGGGATTGACCTCCCAGGTTTCGATGTTCGGCAGCGTGGCGGGCCGTAATTCGAGCCACGCATGCGCGGAGTGCTGCTTGTCGAGGTCGGCCAGCGCGACCCATTCGCCCGCCGCGGCGAAATAGCCGGCCAGATTGGTCGATAGCGTGCTCTTGCCCACGCCGCCCTTCGGATTCGCCACCACGATCACCGACATGAAATCTCCCGGAAAGAAGGCTGGACGCTGCCAGCCGGTTTGCCGCGCTATTGCTCCGTTCCCGCCGATCCGTTGTGACCGGCGCCGGCGGGCCCCACGATCGCTGCCGTTCGAAGTTCGGTTCCCACGGACGCCCACCGGTACAGCCGTTGATAATATCGACAAATTCAGCGCGGCCGAAGCCCCCACATCGCGAATCGGCCGCTCCAACCCGCCGTTTTTTCGACAAGGACCTGAATCTCATGAGCAAACTACGCCCGGAATACACCGTCGAACGCCTGCTGGAGCGCCAGAAGGGCACGCTGCCGGACCTGCTGGGCCTGCGCGTGCTGACCGTGGACCAGGGCACGCTGGTCGCCGAACTGACCGTGCGCGACGCGCTGCTCGCGCCGAACGGCTTCCTGCACGCGGCCACGGTGATCGGCCTCGCCGACACCGCGTGCGGCTACGCGTGCATCGCGCATCTGCCCGAAAACTCGCGCAACTTCACGACGATCGAGCTGAAGAGCAACTTCCTCGGCACCGCGACGCAGGGCACGATCCGCGCGGTCGCGAAGGGTGTGCACCTTGGGCGCAGCACGCAGGTCTGGGACGCGACGGTCACCGGTCCGGATGGTAAGACCATCGCACTGTTTCGTTGCACACAGATGGTGTTGTACTGAGCGAACCGCGCGAGCAGCAATTGCGTTCGATCCGATGAAGGAGGCCAGCGCAATGCGTCACCCCAGCGCCGCGAACAGCCTGCGCATATCGACGTGCCCGGCCAGCGTATCGGCCAGCCGCTCCAGCGACGCCTCGCGCAAGGCCGGATAGTCGAGCGCTTCGGCATCGCTCAAACCCGCCCATGCGAGCAGCGCCGCGCACGCGGCCGGCGTGTCGAACAGGCCATGCACGTAGGTCGTGAGAATCTGGCCATCGGCGGACATCGCGCCATCGGGACGGCCAAAGTCCGCGCCGCCCTCGTGCGGGCCAGCGTGGTCGAGTCGCAGCGCCGGCGTGTCCAAGGCCGGCCCGCGCGTCTCGCCCATATGAATCTCGTAGCCGGCGACGTCCGGCGTGCCGGGCAGCGCCAGGCGCCCGGTCACATTCTTCAGCGTCTTGTCGCGCGTGAGCACCGTCGCATAGTCGAGCCAGCCGAAGCCCGCGAAGGTGCCGGGTGCGCCCTCGACGCCATGCGGATCGGCGATCTCGCGGCCCAGCATCTGCATGCCGCCGCAGATGCCGATCACGCGGCCGCCGTAGCGCAGATGCCGCGCGAGCACGTCGTCCCAGCCCCGTGCGCGCAGAAACGCGAGGTCGTCCGGCACGTTCTTCGAGCCCGGCAGGATGATCAGATCGGCGGCCGGCGGCGGCGTACCCGCGCGCGCATAGTGAAAATCGACCTGCGGATGCGCGCGCAACGCGTCGAAGTCAGTGTGATTGCTGATGTGCGGCAGCACCGGCACGACCACGCGCAGCAGACGGCGCGAATCAACGCTCGCCGCCGCGCGCAGCTCGGGCGGCAGCATGTCCTCGGCGTCGAGCGTCAGGCCATGCAGATACGGCACGACGCCGAGCACCGGCTTGCCGGTCTTCGCTTCCAGCCAGTCGAGCCCGGGCTTCAGCAGACCGATGTCGCCGCGAAAGCGGTTGATGATGAAGCCGCGCACGCGCGCCTGCTCGCTGTCGGACAGACACGCGAGCGTGCCGGTCAGGTGCGCGAACACGCCACCGCGATCGATGTCGGCGACCAGCACGACCGGGCAGTCGACCGCCTCCGCGAAACCCATGTTCGCGATGTCGCGCTCGCGCAGATTGATCTCGGCCGGACTGCCCGCGCCTTCGACGAAAATCGTGTCGTACGACGCGCGCAGCCGCGCATACGACTCCAGCACCGCCTCGAACGCGACTGGCTTGTAGTCGTGATACCCGCGCGCGTCGAGATTGATGCGCGCCTTGCCGTGGATGATCACCTGCGCGCCGCGATCGCTGGTCGGCTTCAGCAGCACCGGGTTCAGATCGGTGTGCGCGTCGATGCCCGCGGCGAGCGCCTGCAATGCCTGCGCGCGGCCGATCTCGCCGCCGTCGACGGTCACCGCGCTGTTCAACGCCATGTTCTGCGGCTTGAACGGCGCGACCCGCGCACCCGCGCGCCGCGCGAGGCGGCACAGTCCCGCAACCAGCGTGCTCTTGCCCGCGTCGGAAGTGGTGCCCTGGATCATCAGCGTGCCGCGCGGCACGGGCAGGGTGTCGGGAGAAATGGGCATTCGGGTCACGGCGGTGCGGGTGGAAGATGGACAGTGGCGTTGCAATGCAATCGAGCGGCATTATCCCATCGCGCCGGTACAATCATAAGATGACTCCCCGCGACCTCACCTTCGTCCTCGGCGGCGCCCGCTCGGGCAAGAGCGCGCATGCCGAGCGGCTCGCCAGCGACAGCGCCTTCCCCGTCACCTACATCGCCACCGCCCGCGTCACCGACGACGCCGAATTCAACGCGCGCATTGCGCATCATCGCGAGCGGCGGCCCGCGCATTGGGGGCTCGTCGAAGCGGACGACGACCTCGCCGGCGCGCTCGCGCAACACGACGCGCCGGGCCAGTGTCTGCTGATCGACTGCCTGACGCTGTGGCTCGCAAACCTGCTATGTCCCGCCGACGGCGCGGCGGCGCCGCTGTCGCACTACTACGAGCAGGCCGCCGCGTTCGAAGCGGCGCTCGCCGGCGCGCGCGGCAAGATCATCGTCGTCAGCAACGAGATCGGCCTCGGCGTCGTGCCGCTCGGCGAAGCCACGCGTCTTTACGTCGACGAACTCGGGCGCTTGAATCAGCGCATCGCCGCGTTGAGCAGCGCGGCCACGCTGATGGTCGCGGGACTGCCGCTCGCGCTGAAAAGCGCGAGCGGCGTGTGATGCCGCCGCTGACCATGCCGCTGGTCGCGACGCTCGCGGTCGCGGGCGTCGCCGTCGATCGCTGGTTCGGCGAGCCGAGCCGCCGGCATCCGCTGGTCGGCTTCGGCAACTGGGCGGCGCGCATCGAGGCGCGCTTCAATCACGACCGGCGTCTGCGGCTCAGGGGCCTGCTCGCATGGGCGCTCGCGGTTCTGCCGCCGATGTTGATCGCGTGGTGGCTCGTCGCCGTGCTGCCGTTGTTCGCGGCCTGCGCGCTGCATGTCGCGCTGCTGTGGTTCGCGCTCGGCGCGCGCAGCCTGCGCGATCACATCGCGCCGATCGCGCGGGCGCTCGGCCAACGCGATCTGGCCACGGCACGTGAGTTGACCGCACGGATCGTCTCGCGCGACACCGCGCAGTCGGACGAGGCCGCGCTCGCGCGCGCCGCGATCGAATCGGCGCTCGAAAACGGCAACGACGCGATCTTCGGCGCGCTGTTCTGGTTCGCGCTCGCGGGCGGGCCTGGCGCGCTCGGCTTTCGCCTCGCCAATACGCTCGACGCGATGTGGGGTTATCGCACGCCGCGCTATCTGCGCTTCGGCTGGGCCGCCGCGCGCATCGACGACGTGCTGAACTGGATTCCCGCGCGGCTGACTGCCACGAGCTACGCGCTGCTCGGCGACACGCTGACCGCCTGGCGCTGCTGGCGCGAGCAGGCGCCGCGCTGGGACAGCCCGAACGCGGGCCCGGTGATGGCCGCCGGCGCCGGCAGCCTGAACGTGCTGATCGGCGGGCCGGCCGTGTATCACGGCACGCTCGAGCACCGGCCGACGCTGGGCTTCGGGAGTCCCGCCGAGGCGCGTCATGTGGGCGCCGCGTTGATGCTGGTCGAACGCACCGTGATTCTCTGGCTGGCCGTGCTGATCGTGCTGGCATTGTTGAGCGTGCCGTTTCATGGCTGAGCGGAACGACGCGCGTAGCGATGGGATGAGCGCATGACCGACTGGACGCAACCGCGCGAGCACGCCGCAAGCGGCCCGATCGCGCACGGCGGCAACCTGCACGAAGCGGCGGCGCGCTACGGCATTGCGTACGCGCAGTGGCTCGATCTGTCGACGGGCATCAATCCGCACGGCTATCCGGTGCCGCCGCTGCCCGCCGACGCGTGGCGCCGTTTGCCCGACGAAGGCGACGGCTTCGCCGAGCGGGCCGCGCGCTACTACGGCGCGCCCGATGCCGCGCACGTGCTGCCCGTCGCCGGCAGCCAGGCGGCGATTCGCGCGCTGCCCGCGTTGCTGTCGCCCGCGACGGTCGGCATCGCGCCGCTGACCTACGGCGAGTACGCGCCCGCGTTCGCGCGCGCCGGACACGCGGTCGCGCCGCTCGACGTGCATCGCGACACGCTGCCCGCCGCGCTCACGCACGTCGCTATCGTCAACCCAGACAATCCGACCGCCACGCATATCGATGCCGCCAGGCTGCTGTACTGGCACGCGCAGTTGCGCGAACGCGGCGGCACGCTGCTCGTCGACGAAGCGTTCGCCGATGCGCTGCCGGCCGCGCGGGTCGCGTCGCTGGCGGCGCATACGCATCGGGACGGGCTCGTCGTGTTGCGCTCGCCCGGCAAGTTCTTCGGGCTCGCGGGTGTGCGCGCCGGCTTCGTGCTGGGCGCGCCCACATTGCTCGCCGCGTTGCGCGACAGGCTGGGGGCGTGGACCGTCAGCGGTCCCGCGCGTCATGCGGTGAGCGCCGCGTTCGACGATGCCGCGTGGCAAACGCGGATGCGTGAGCGGCTCATCGGCGACAGCGCGCGGCTTGCCGGGCTGTTGCATGCGCACGGTTTCGCGACACGGGGCACGCCGCTTTTCGCATGGACCGACGATGCGCGCGCCGCCGCGTTGCATGAAGCGCTCGCGCGGCGCGGCGTGTGGACGCGTCTTTTTCCGCCATCGCTTCGGGTGCCATCGGCCAGCGTGCGCTTCGGGCTGCCGGGCGACGAAGCCGAATGGACCCGCTTCGAGCAACAGTTGCAACAGGCGGTTGACTCGATCGATACCGCGCGGTCGAGTTAGCGCAGTGACCTTCGCACCCAAGCCGCTCAACGCTTCGTGATCCGCCCTCGTCCGATGATCCGCTTTGCTCGTTCCATCCGCTTTGCCCCGCCCGCGCACCGCTTCATCCATTGGTTCGGCGCCGCAGCGCTCGCGCTGACCGCACTGAGCGCGCACGCCGCGATCACCGTCACCGACGACAGCGGCGCGACCGTCACGCTCGCCGCGCCCGCGCAGCGCGTGATCAGCCTCGCCCCGCACGTGACCGAATTGCTGTACGCCGCGGGCGGCGGCCCGAAGATGGTCGGCGCGGTGTCGTACAGCGACTATCCGCCCGAAGCGAAGCAACTCCCGCGCGTCGGCGACAACAAGGCGCTCGACCTCGAGCGCATCGTCGCGCTGAAACCGGACCTGATCGTCGTGTGGCGGCACGGCAACGCGCAGCGTCAGCTCGAACGCTTGCGCGAGCTACATGTGCCGCTCTTTTTCAGCGAGCCGCGCCGTCTCGACGAGATCGCCGTGTCGCTGACCAAGCTCGGCCGGCTGCTCGGCACATCGGCGAGCGCGGATGCGGCGGCGGCCGCCTATCGCGACGACATCGCCCGTCTGCGCGCGCGGTATGCGAACCGCCCGGCCGTCAGCGTCTTTTATCAGGTATGGGACCGGCCGCTGATGACGCTCAACGGCGAGCACATGATCAGCGACGTGATCACGCTATGCGGCGGCCGCAATGTGTTCGCGGACCTGCAGCCGCTCGTGCCGACCGTGTCGACCGAAGCGGTGCTCGCGGCGAATCCTCAGGCGATCGTCACCGCCGCGCCCGGCGCGACGCGGCCCGACACGATGCTGCCGCAACTCGACACATGGCGCGCATGGCCGGGTCTCGCGGCCGTCGCGAACGACAACCTGTTTGCGATCGACGGCGATCTGATCAATCGCCCCGCGCCGCGCATCGCGCAAGGCGCGCGGCAACTGTGCGAGGACCTCGAACTGGCGCGCTCGCGCAGAAAGCAGCCCGCGCCATGACGGCGCCGCGTGTGGCGAGAAAAAGGGATCAGTTTTCCCGATGACCACGCGGGTCACGCATTCCATCGCACGAGCGACCACTGCAGCGTCTCGTCGTTACGTCGCAACCAGACGATCCCCGTCATATCTAGCGACCACTGCAGGCAATGCGCGAGCGGCACCTCCAGCACCCACGACGCGATCGCGCGCATCACGCCCGCGTGCGTGACCACGTATGCGGGCGACAGCTCGCGCGTCAGCGCGAACGCATCGAACCACGCTCGCACACGCGCGACGAATTGCTCGACGCTCTCGCCGCCATGCGCGCGCGCATGTTCGAAATTGGCGGCCCAGTCGTCGAGCAGCGCGCGATCGATCGTATCCCAGCGCTGCGCTTCCCACTCGCCGAAATCCATTTCCTTCAAGCGCTCGTCGTGGCTGACCACGCAGCCGAAGTCGTTCGCGATCTCGGTCGCTAGCGCGGCGCAGCGCGTAAGCGGACTCGTGATCAGCACACGCGGCGCCGGCACCTGCAAGCTCGCGAGCTTCACCGCCAACGCATTGGACGTGACCTCGGCGCTTTCCGCCAACGCGACATCACTATGGCCGTAACAAACCCCCGCCTCGAGCGCGACAGCGGGATGTCGAATCAGGACGATATCCATGCAAGCCCCACCAGGTAGATGCTCAATTCGAAGATCTGCTGCGCGAAGCCGAGGCAGTCGCCGGTATAGCCGCCGATGCGTCTGACGAAATAACGGCCCATCGCAAAGCGCAGCGCGAACAGCACAGCACACGTGAGCGCGGCGAAACGCCAGTCGGGCATGCCGGGGCCGTTCGGCCACAGGAGCCACGGCAGCCCGAACAGCGCGGCGCACAACAGCGCCGGCCCGCTCAAACGCTGCGCGACCGGCTTGGCTTTGCCGGCCGCGCGCACATAGTCGAGCGTGGCCAGGTAACTGATCGCGCACGCGCGGCTCGCACCATGCGCCGCAAGCATCAGGCTTGCGGCGCGCGGCGGTGGCAACGCCGCGAGCGTTTGCCACTTGATCGCCAGAGCGATCACGAGCGCGATGGCGCCGAAAGCACCGATGCGCGAGTCGTGCATGATGCGCAGCGCATCGTCGCGCGTATAGGCGCCACCGAACGCATCGATGCAATCGGCGAGACCGTCCTCGTGAAATGCGCCCGTGACCACGAGCGACGCGGCCATCGACAGCAGCACCGCGACACTCGCCGGAAACACGCGCAGCGCGGCCAGATAGACGAGCGCGCTGAAGCCGCCGACCAACACGCCGACGAGCGGAAAATAGCGCGCCGCGGCGTTCAGATAATGCGGCTCGAAACCGACCCAGCGCGGCACGGGCACGCGCGTGAAGTAACCGAGCGCCGTGAAGAAATAGCGCAGTTCCGCGAGCGGGTTCATGAACTTGGCGAGTGCAGTTTCACGGTGCTGCGGGCCGAGCTTCGCGTTATCGCGAAGCGCGTGCTCACGCGCTTCACGGTTCGCGATCGGCGACGCCCGCCGAATCGAAGCTGGCCATCTCGTTGACGAAGGCCACCGCCGCGCGCAGCAACGGCACCGCGAGCGCGGCGCCCGTGCCTTCGCCGAGCCGCATGTCGAGCGACAGCAGCGGCTGCGCGCCGAAATGATCGAGCATGCGCCGATGCCCGGCCTCGTTCGACGCATGCGCGAACACGCAGTACTCGCGCACGTCGGGCGAGAACGCATCGGCGACCAGCAGCGCGGACGTCGCGATGAAGCCATCGACGAGGACGGTCATGCGCGCCTCGGCGGCCGCCAGATACGCACCCGCCATCATCGCGATTTCGAAGCCGCCGAAGGTCGCGAGCACGTCGAGCGGCGCGCGTGCATCCGCATGGCGTGCGAGCGCCGCCGCGAGCACGTTGCGCTTCTTCGCGAGTCCGGCATTGTCGAGACCCGTGCCGCGGCCGACGCAGTCGTCGATCGGCACACCGCACAGGCGGCTCATCAGACACGCGGCCGCCGAGGTGTTCGCGATGCCCATCTCGCCGAAGCCGATCACGTTCGTGCCGAGCGCCGCGTGATGACGCACGCGCGCGGCGCCCGCCTGCATCGCGGCGAGCGCTTCGGCGCACGTCATCGCGGCTTCGTGTGCGAAGTTGCGCGTGCCGGGCCCGACCGGAATGTCGACGAGTCGGTCCGTGGACGGCAGCGGCGTCGCGATGCCCGCGTTGACCACTTCGAGTTCGAGACCCGCGACGCGACTGAGCGCGTTGATCGCCGCGCCGCCCGCGATGAAGTTCGCGACCATCTGCGCGGTCACCGCTTGAGGATAGGGGCTCACGCCTTCGGCGGCGATGCCGTGGTCGCCCGCGAAAACGATCATCGCGGGACGCTGCACGGTGGGACGCGTACTACGCTGGATCAGGCCCATCTGGCGCGCGAGCGTTTCGAGCCGGCCGAGGCTGCCGGGCGGTTTGGTGCGCGTATCGATGATCCGCTGCAGTTCGGCGCGTAGCGTCTGATCGAGCGGCGCGACTTCGGGCAAACCGGCTGGGTGTGGGATGCGAGTCATAGGTGTGATCGAAACAAGGGATAGGAATAAATATCAGCCTGACTGTGCGTCATGGCCGGCAGCCGATTCGTGACGCGCGCGCGGCGCGGGTATCAGCGCCTCGTGCTCGCCGTCGCGAATCAGAATCAGCGGATAGCCGAACGCGCGGCTCGTCAACGCGGGCGTCAGCACGTCGCGCACTGGGCCCGCATACGCGCCGCCCGCGCCGTCGAGCAGCAACGCGTGCGTCGCGAAGCGGCGCGCGAGGTTCAGGTCGTGGCACGAGAACAGCACACTACGGCGCGGTTCGCGCGTCCATGCGACGAGCGCGTCGAGACAGTCGACCTGATGATGCAGGTCGAGATGCGACAACGGTTCATCGAGCAGCAACAGCGGCGCGTCCTGGCACAGCACCGCCGCGAGGGCAACGCGCTGACGCTCGCCGCCCGACAGCGACAGCACGTCGCGCGCCGCAAAGTCCGCGAGGCCGAGCCGTTCGAGCGCCGCCCGCGCGGCCGCGCGATCCTCGTCGCGCTCCCAGCCCCTGCCGCCCAGATGCGGGAAGCGGTTCAGCAGCACGATGTCGAGCACGCTTGCGTTGAACGCATCGGCCGCGCTTTGCGGCATCAGCGCGCGGCGCCGTGCGAGCGGCAGCGGCTGCCAGTCGGCCACGCGCACGCCATCGAGTTCGACATGGCCCGCCGCCGGATGCAACAGCCCCGCCAGCGTCGATAGCAAGGTGGTCTTGCCCGCGCCGTTCGGCCCGGCGATGCACCAGATTTCGCCCGCATGGAACGTGTGCGTGAACGCGTCGAGCAAGGTGCGCGCGCCGGCGCGCAACGTCAGGCGCTGCGTGCTCAGCATCGAACAGGTGGGGCTGGGTTTGGCTCGTATCATCGGCGGCGTTTGAGCAGCATCCACAGGAACACCGGCACGCCGACCAGCGACGTGATCACGCCGACCGGCAATTGCGCGGGCGCGATCACGGTCCGCGCGATCAGATCCGCGCCCATCACCGCGACACCGCCGCCGAGCGCGGCCGCCGGCAGCAGCATGCGCTGATCGTTGCCGAACGCGAGCCGCAGCATGTGCGGCACGACGAGACCGACGAAGCCGATCGTGCCCGCGGTCGTCACCGCCGCAGCCGCCGCCAGCGACGCGACCAGGTACACACGCAAACGCAGCGGCATCACGGCGACGCCCAACGCCTGCGCGGCCGCGTCGCCGCGCAGCAACACGTTCAGACGCGGCGCGGCCGGCACGATCGCAAGCAACACGAGCGCGAGCGCCATCAGCGCGGTCCACGGCACCGCGCCGCCATTCAGGTCGCCGGTGAGCCAGAACAGCATGCCGCGCAGACGGCTGTCGGGCGCGAGATTGAGCAGCAGCGTGATCAGCGCGCCCCACCCGGCCGCGATCACCGCGCCGGTCAATAGCAAACGGGGCGACGTGTCCTGCGGCTCGCCGCGCCATAGCTCGCGACGCGCGAGGCCGAGCACCAGCAGGATCGACACGAACGCACCCGCGAACGCGCTCGCATCGACGAGCCACCATGCGCCGCCCGCGATCATCGCAACGAGCGCGAACGTCGCCGCGCCGCCCGACACGCCGAGCACGTATGGCTCGGCCAGCGGATTGCGCAGCAGCACCTGCAGCAGCGCGCCGGCGAGCGCGAGCAACGCGCCGCACGCGAAGCCCGCGAGCGCGCGCGGCAAACGCAACGTACGCACGATTTCGCCGGCGAGATCGTCGCTGCCCGTGCCGCGGAACGTGTGCGTCGGCACGAGCGCCAAAAGCACGCGCGACGGCGCGAGCGGCACGCTGCCGAGCACCAGCGACGCGCCGAGCACCGCGATGGCGGCGAGCGCGAGGCCGAGCCAGATCGCGGCCGCGCGTTTCGCGTTCATCGGGCGCGGCGTCGCCATCGCGGCGCGCAGCGAAGTGGACGCGCGACTCATCCGCGTGCGCTCACGCATGCGGCCAACCCGGCGCGCGCGTCACTGCTGCTGCCAGCCGAGCGTGAGATACGCACCACGTCGCGGCGAGTTATACGAGTAGGCCGTTTCATAATCCTTGTTGAACAGATTGTCGATTTGCGCACTGACGTACCACGCTTTGGTGACGTTGTAGCGCGCCGACAGATTCACGATGCCATAACCGCCGAGGTTGCCCGTGCTATCGGTGCGCGGACCGCTGACGATCCACTCGCCGCCAACCCGCCAGCCACCGATGCTGCGATTCACCGCGAACGACCCGAACCGACGCGCGCGCCGCACGAGGTCGGTACCGTTGTCGAGATCGACCGGGTTCTGCAGCGTCACCGTTGCGCGCACGTCGGTCTTGCCGACATGACCGCTCCACGATCCCTCGAGTCCCTGCACCTTCGCATGGCCGACGTTCTCCGCGAGGTAGATGCCGGGGATCGTCTGCACGTAGTCGATCAGATTCGTATAACGCGTCTGGAAGGCGTTCAACCGCATCACGCCGAGCGCATCGGTCGCGTACTGCAAACCGGCTTCGACCGAATGACTGCGCTCGGGCTGGATCGACGGGTTGCCGCTGATCGGATAGTACAGATCGTCGAAGCTCGGCGCGCGGAACGCATCCGAATAGCTTGCGGTTACCTTCCAGCGCGACGTGATGTCGAATCCGTAGCCGAGATAGTAACTGTTCGCCCCACCGAAATCGGAGTACTGGTCGCGTCGCACGTTGGCCTGAATCTGGTTGCGGCCGAAGCGCGCGCTGTAGCCCGCGAAGACCGAATCGACGTGACGGTCGGGCGCGGCGAACGTGTCGGAGTCGAGCGTCTGGTCGAGATGCTCGTAGCCGAGTTGCAGCTTCTGGTTCGCGGCGAGCGCGAAATCGTTCTGCCACGTGTACTGACGATTGTCGGTATCGAAGCGGCCGTTGTAGATGCCATTGGTGTTCGACACGCTGCGGTCGTCGCCCTCGGCGAGCGTGACGTGGGTGGTCCACCAGTCGGTCAGCTTGCCGTTCGCGAATACCGACACCTGACGCACCTTGCTATAGAGATTGTTCAGATCGGTGGGCTCGCCGTACGCATTGTCGTAGCTGTTGTCGTTGTTCGACTGGAAGTAGCTGACGCCCGCGTCCCACCTGTCGGTGAACATGTGACGCAGCGACGCGCTGATGCTCTCGTTCAGATTGCCGTTTGCGTTCGGATTCGCGTTCGGCGCCTCGAGCGGATTGAGCGACGAAAAGCCGTCGTCCTTCGTGCGTGCGAGCGAAATATTGAAAGTCGTGCGGCCGTCCTGATCGAGCGCGCCGTTCACGCCGGCCGTTTGCGTCTGCGTGCGATAGCTGCCGTAGCCGACCGAAAAATTGAAACGCGGCGGATGATCGCCGCCGTCTTTCGTGAACACCTGCACGACGCCGCCGATCGCGCCCGAGCCATACAACGCCGACACGTTGCCGTTCACCACTTCGACGTGATCGACCTGATCGAGCGGAATCTGCGCGAGCTGAGCTGAGCCGAGACTCACCGAATCGACGCGCACGCCGTCGATCAGCAGCAGCGATTGCGTCGACGATGCGCCGCGCAGAAAGAGGCTCGTGGTCGAACCGGGGCCACCCGTGCGCGAGATTTGCGCGCCTGGCGCGAGTTGCAACAGGCCGGGCAGATCGGTCGCGGTCGTGTCGGCGACGTCCTGCTGATCGAACTGCGTAGTCTGCGGGATCGCATCGCGCAACGCTTGCGGTCCGCGTTGCGCGGTCACGACGATCGGCGACAGCACGTTGCCCGACGCATCGGTGGAAGTGAGATTGGCCGCGTCGGCAACGTTTGCGGCGCTCGCAGCGGTTGCATCCGTCGCGGACGATGAAGACGCGGGCTCGGCGCTTTGCGCATGCACGACGAGCGGCAGGCTCGCGAACGCGAGCAGCGTTGCGCGGGCGATGGGGGACAGCATGGGATGACATTCCTGTGGATAGCGTGCGCGGCCTGCTTCCCCGCGGGCCGACGCGTCACGAGCGCCCCCTTGTTTAGCGTTTTCGCGGGGGGACGTCCCTCTTTTCTGGCCGGTATCCGGGCTACGACACATCGATCCGCCTTCCCACGCGTGACGCGCAGTGGCACACTCGCACGTTGAACTTCCAACCTTGCGACCAGGACCGACCTGCATGAGCACATCACATGCGGTCGCTTACCGTTGCGGGGGCAGCGCAGGTTCGCGCATCCGGTTTTGGCACCGCGCGCGCCCTGCTTCCCGTTTAACTGCGCGCGCCGAAAAGCGCGCGCGGGCACCAGAGTGCGGGAAGTTTAGGAGCGGCCTCGCGGGGCGTCAAGAAAGGTCGACCGGAGCGCAATCGGTTCTGTTGAATGCAGGTTATTGTCGGATGGATTGCCGGTTTTTATCTTATGGTCGACGACGCGACACCCAACGAACGTGCACGAAGCGATGCTGTTACGTCTCGAAACGAGACAATTGTCGGAACCTGTAATATTCCGCGCTAAAATGCGATGTCTTTAGAGGACGCAGCACATGCTCACCGAACTCGAATCACTCTCCCAGAACATCGGCAAGCTGATTGCGATCAGCCAGCGCCACAACGAAGCGCGGCTCGCGCTCGAAGAGCAGCTCGCGCAAACGCGTGCCGAAGTGCAAGCCACGCATGCGGAACTCGCGCAATTGCGCGAAGAGCGCGACGCACTGCAGGCGGAACGCGACGCGCTGTCCGCCAAGATCGACGACGCTCAGGTGCGCCTGAATGCGATTCTCGAAAAATTGCCGCGCGCACGCGCGAGCAGCGAACCGGATAACCAGCTCGATCTGCTCGAGTCCGCCCAGCCCGAACATGAGGAAGCGGAAAGCGACGTGAGCCGACACGGAGAAAGCGCATGACCACCAAGCAGATCGAAGTATCGATTCTCGAAGTACCCTATCGTCTCGCCTGTTCGCCGGAAACCGAAGGCGCGCTGCTCGAGGCGGTCGCGCGCGTCGACGCCGAGATGAAGAAAATCCGCAGCGGCAGCAACGTGCGCGGCACCGATCGCATCGCCGTGATGGCTGCGCTGTCGCTGGCATCGGAACTGCTTAAGCTGCAAAGCAGCGTGCGACACGGAGAAGCATTTCCTGCTGAAGAAATCCGGCGTACAATGCAGCAAATGAACGAACAGCTAGGTACTGTGATCGAGCAGTACAGCTTGCAGTAAGCAGTAGTGGGCCGGTTTCGAATCGGTCACGTGTTCAACGGTTTGGGTTGTAGCATCATCGGTTAGCTTCCCTGCCTGGTTCGCCAAGGTCATACATTCCTTGAACCAATGCCATGTGCACGGTTGCGGAAATTTGTAGCACGGGTGTGCGCGTCACTCAGTCTGATGTACCCGAAGTGTTGCTAACTGCGACCAATTCTGAACCCTCGGTTCAGGATGCCGGCCTAGCGGCTAAGGCGGGGACCTTATCTGGAACGGCATCGGACTTCGGTTCGATGCCGTTTTTCTTTGGTCGTCGTTTTTTCGTTTGAGCGCCTTTTTCAGGGGCTTTTCCGTACGCGCCTGCTGTTGTTGCGCTTCGTTCAATCTCACACGCTCACTCCGATTCATGCGCTACTGGCTGATGAAGTCCGAACCGGACGAAGCAAGCATCGACGACCTCGCCAACGCACCTCATCGCACCTTGCCGTGGACCGGCGTACGCAACTATCAGGCGCGCAACTTCATGCGCGACGTGATGCAGGTCGGCGACGGCGTGCTCTTCTATCATTCGAGCTGTCCGGAGCCCGGCATCGCGGGCATCGCGGAGGTCTCGTCGACCGCGTATCCGGACCCGACCCAGTTCGATAAAAAGAGTCCGTACTACGACGCGAAATCGTCGCCGGAAACGCCGCGCTGGATGCTCGTCGACGTCGTGTTCAGGAAGAAAATCGCGCTGATTCCGCTTGCCGCGCTGCGCGAGCATGCCGAATTGCAGGACATGCGCGTGCTCGCCAAAGGCAACCGCCTGTCGATCACGCCGGTGACCGAAGCCGAATGGCGCTTCATCACTAAACAGCTGGTTTAAGGGCGAACGCGCGACGCGGCACCTGTCATGATCGCATCCAGGTCATCGTTTCCGATGCGGCGGCGAAGCACTAATTGGGGAACCAAGCGTCGGTAAAACGCGCCTAATCGGTCGACGAAAGCGTGAGCTCGAACCGGCCGCTCGACGGCAAGCCGATGCATTCGCCAGCGCATCCGTCAAACCGCGCGCCACCGCCCGGCGCTCGCGTCGAACGTGCACAACCTGTTCAAACAAGGATTCCAGTCATGACGACAAAAACCGCACGGTCCCTCGCACTTGCGCTCGCCTTGGGCGCGCCTGTGGCACTCGCACTGAACCCTGCGCCCGCTCGAGCGCAGACCATGATGCCGCAGCCTTCGGGCGTGCTGTCGCTGAATGCGCAGGCGAGCGCGGAAGTCCCGCAGGACGAAGTCGAAATCACGCTGTTTTACGAGCAGGAAGCGAGCGAGCCGTCGTCGCTGACGTCGACGCTGAACGAACGCGCCGACGCGGCATTGCAGAAAGCGCGCGGCGTCAGCGGCGTGACCGCGCGCTCGGGCGCGTTCTCGATCTTCCCGTCGACGGACCGCGACGGACGCATCTCGACGTGGCGCGGCCGCACGGAAGTCGTGCTCGAATCGCGCGACTTCGCCGCGGCATCGAAGCTCGCCGGACAGATGGCATCGATCATGCAGGTTGGCAACGTGCGTTTCTCGCTGTCGCCGGAAGCGCAGCGCGCGGCCGAACAGCGGCTCAGCGGCGAGGCGATCAAATCGTTTCGCGAGCAGGCCGCGGCGTCCTCGCAGGCGTTCGGCTTTAGCGGCTATTCGATCCGCGAGGTCAACGTGAATCACAGCGGCGTGATGCCGCGTCCGATGATGATGATGAGCGCACGCGCGATGGGCGCCGACGCGAAGAGCGCGCCGCTGTCGCTCGAAGGCGGCACGTCGACGGTGACGGTCAACGTGTCGGGGTCGGTGCAGATGAAGTGACGCGCAAGCGCAAGCCCCAACAGAAAACGCCACGGCATCCATCGATGCCGTGGCGTTTTTTCATGCAACACTCGCTACGCTAGCCGAGCGCCGCTCAGTTCGCGCCAACCGCCTGCGCCGGCTCGCGACGCCCACGGCGATACGCCCACACCATCAGGCCGATGCCCGCGAGAATCATGGGCAGCGACAGCCATTGACCCATCGACAGCCCCATCGCGAGCAGGCCGAGGAAATCGTCCGGCTCGCGCGCGAATTCGACCGTGAAGCGCGCAAGGCCGTAGCCGATCAGGAACATCGCGGAAATCGCGCCGAGCGGCTTCGGTTTGCGCGAGAAAAAGATCAGCACAAAGAACAGCGCCACGCCTTCGAGCGCGATCTCGTACAGCTCCGACGGATGTCGCGGCAGCATGTGATATTGCGCGAACACTTCGTTCAGATGCCATTGCGCGGCCAGTTGCGGATGCGCGGCGAGCCATGTGGCGTCGTCAGGCGCGGCGCCGGGAAACAGCATCGCCCACGGCGCCGACGGATCGGTCACGCGGCCCCACAGCTCGCCGTTGATGAAATTGCCGAGGCGCCCCGCCGCGAGGCCCGTGGGCACCATCGGCGCGACGAAGTCGGTGACTTGCAGCCACGAGCGCTTGCGCTGATAAGCGAACAGCATCATCGCGATCGTCACGCCGAGAAAGCCGCCGTGAAACGACATGCCGCCTTCCCACACCTTGAAGATGTCGAGCGGATGCGCGAAATAAAAGCTCGCCTTGTAGAACAGCACATAGCCGAGCCGGCCGCCGAGGATCGTACCTAGCACGCCGTAGAACAGCATGTCGTCGATATCCTTCGCGGTCCAGCCTTGCGCGGCGACGTACGGCAGCCGCAGCCGCAGCCGGGCAACGACGATCGCCGCGACGAACGCGACGAGGTACATCAAGCCATACCAGCGCACGGCGAGCGGCCCCAGATGGATGGCGACAGGGTCGAAATTGGGGTGAATGAGCATCGTGTAGTTATGGGCAGTTCAGGTTCGAAAGCAGTTTTTACAGGGAATCAGAAGCGGGATCTAGACACGCGACGCGACGCTCGCCGCATGCGCGCGCACGATGTCGATGAAGCCCGCCAGCACCGGGCTGACCTCGTCGGTGCGCCAGACGAGGCCCGTCTCGATCGCGGGCACCGACTCGGACAGCGGCCGGTACACGACGCCCGTGCGCCGCAGGTTACGCAACGATTGCGGCACCAGCGCGACGCCCATGCCGGCCGACACGAGACTCACGATGGTCTGCATCTGGATCGCCTCCTGGCCGATCCGTGGCGCGAGGCCCGCAACGCCGTAGCAATCCATAATGATGTCATAAAAGCCTGGCGCGAGACGCCTTGGGAAGATCACGAGCGGCGCGTCGGCGACATCGCGCAGGCTGACGGGCATGTCGAGCCATTCGGCGGCGGGGTCTTCGGCGGCGCTGCCCTTGCCGTTTGCGTTCACGCTGCCCCGCAAGCCTTGCGCCATCTCCGTCGACATCGCGATCACGAGCGGCTCGCGCGCGATCGGCAGCCACGACAGCTGCGCCGCATGCCGCGACGGCAGCGGCGCGATCACCAGACCCGCGTCGATACGCCCGGCCACCAGTTCCTCGACCTGCACGTCGCTGGTCGCCTCGGTCAGTTCGAGCCGCACGCGCGGATGCCGCGCGCCGAAATCGCGCAGCAGCAGCGGCAGCAGGCCGTAATCCGCAGTCGACACGAACGCGAGCGACAGCACGCCCGCCTCGCCGCGCGCGAGGCTCTGCGCGAGCGGCCTGAGCCCTTCCGCGGCCGCGAGCAGCCGCTGCACCTCCGGCAACAGATCAGCGCCGACCGCCGTCAACTCGACCGAGCGCTTGGTGCGCGCGAACAGCTCGACGCCGAGCGTCTCCTCGAGCGCGCGGATCGCCTGCGACAGCGGCGGCTGCGTCATCGACAGACGCGCGGCCGCGCGCCCGAAGTGCTTTTCCTCGGCGACGGTGACGAAATAGCGCAACTGGCGCAGGTCGGGGATCGTCGGCAGCATGATTAATATATTTTACGACCTGAACAACCGCGAATAATACACACGACGCGTGTCACGCAAAACCGCCGGTTTGCACGGTCTGGCGGAACTACACTGAACGGATGCGCGCGCGGACGCCGCCGCGCGCTTTCATCAGAACAGCCAGACTGGAGCTCCCCATGGCCTACAACCGTCGTTCGAAGAACATCACGCAAGGCATCGCGCGTTCACCGAATCGCTCGATGTACTACGCGCTCGGCTACCAGAAGGAGGATTTCGACAAACCGATGATCGGCGTCGCCAACGGCCACTCGACGATTACGCCGTGCAACGCCGGCCTGCAGCGTCTCGCCGACGCGGCCGTCACCGCGATCAGGCGCGCCGACGCGAACCCGCAGACCTTCGGCACGCCGACGATCTCGGACGGCATGTCGATGGGCACCGAGGGCATGAAGTACTCGCTCGTGTCGCGCGAGGTGATCGCCGATTGCATCGAGACCTGCGTGCAGGGGCAATGGATGGACGGCGTGGTCGTGATCGGCGGCTGCGACAAGAACATGCCGGGCGGCATGATCGGCCTCGCGCGCATGAACGTGCCGGGCATCTACGTGTACGGCGGCACGATCCGGCCGGGCAACTGGAAAGGCACCGATCTGACGATCGTGTCGTCGTTCGAGGCGGTCGGCGAATTCACGGCGGGCCGCATGTCGCAGGAGGATTTCGAGGGCATCGAGAAAAATGCGTGTCCGTCGACCGGTTCGTGCGGCGGCATGTACACGGCCAATACGATGAGCTCGTCGTTCGAGGCGCTCGGCATGTCGCTCATGTATTCGTCGACGATGGCGAATCCCGACCAGGAGAAGGTCGACTCGGCCGCCGAATCGGCGCGTGTGCTCGTCGAAGCCGTCAAGAAGGATCTGAAGCCGCGCGACATCATCACGAAGCAGTCGATCGAAAACGCGGTTGCCTTGATCATGGCGACCGGCGGCTCGACCAACGCGGTGCTGCACTACCTGGCGATCGCGCACGCGGCCGAGATCGAATGGACGATCGAGGACTTCGAGCGCATGCGCAAAAAAGTGCCGGTGATCTGCAACCTGAAGCCGTCGGGCCAGTACGTCGCCACCGATCTGCACAAGGCGGGCGGCATTCCGCAGGTGCTGAAGATCCTGCTCGACGCCGGGCTTCTGCACGGCGATTGCATGACGATCACCGGCAAAACGATCGCCGAGGAGTTGAAGGACGTACCAGCCAAGCCACGCAGCGATCAGCAGGTGATCTTCCCGATCGACAAGGCGCTCTACGCCGAAGGCCATCTCGCGATCCTGAAGGGCAATCTGGCCGAAGACGGCGCGGTCGCCAAGATCACCGGGCTCAAGAACCCGGTCATCACGGGCCCGGCGCGCGTGTTCGACGACGAGCAGAGCGCGCTCGAAGCGATCCTCGCCGACAAGATCGTCGCCGGCGACGTCGTCGTGCTGCGCTATCTTGGCCCGAAGGGCGGCCCCGGCATGCCGGAAATGCTCGCGCCGACTTCGGCGATCATCGGCAAGGGGCTCGGCGAATCGGTCGGGCTCATCACCGACGGCCGCTTCTCGGGCGGCACCTGGGGCATGGTGGTTGGGCACGTCGCGCCGGAGGCGTTCGTCGGCGGCACGATCGCGCTCGTGCAGGAAGGCGATTCGATCACGATCGACGCGCACCAGTTGCTGCTGCAACTGAACATCGACGATGCCGAGCTGCAGCGCCGCCGCGCCGCATGGCAGGCGCCGAAGCCGCGCTACACACGCGGCGTGATGGCCAAGTATTTCGCGCTCGCGCAGCCGGCGAATCGAGGGGCGGTGACGGGGTAATGACCACGGCCGGCGTGGCCCGCCCCGACAGGGATAACCCGCCGCCACGTTACGCGAAAACGCAAGGGGCGCACAAAAATCCGTGCGCCCCTTTGCTCTTATAATGCGTCCACCACGAGCCGGGCATCTGCACTGGCGGAGACCATAATGAAATCGATGTCGTACGCAGCCGTAGCAGCCACTGTTGCGCTCGCCGCCGCATTGAGCGCCGCCAGTCCCGCAGCCCGTGCCGAAGCAGCCGGGCTCGCGCTCGCCCAGCAGAAGAACTGCATGAGCTGCCACTCGGTCACTCGCCCGTTCATGGGGCCGGCGCTGCACGACGTTGCAGCCCGCTATGCGGGACGCAACGACGCCGCCTCCTATCTGAAGCGCAAGATCCTCGATGGCGGCACCGGCGTATGGGGAACCGTGCCGATGCCCGCGAACACGCAACTGACGCCCGATCAGGCGGCCACGCTGGCGGCTTGGGTGCTGACGCTCAAATAACGGCGCTCTCAGATCACCGCGGCGTCAACGCGAGCGCCGCGCGATTTCTTCTTCCACCGCTTCACGTACCCAATCGGTCATCTCGGCTTCGAGCGTCTGCGCGACCTCGCGCGTGATCTGGCTCACGAGCAGACTCGTGTGCTGCTGCACTGCATCGCGGCAGCGCGCCTCGATGATGCCGCGCCCCTCGCCCGTCAGAAAACGCTGGAAGCGTCCGTGCAATCGTGCGGCGAGTGCGTCGGCATCGAGTGTGGGCTGAGCGGGAGCGGCTTCGTGCGCGCCTTCATGGTCGATATCCGGCGGCACTGTCGCGCCGGCTTCGAGCGGTATGAAGGGTTCGGTACGATCGAACACGCCGGGCGACACCTCCACGTCCTCATGCAAGTCGTCATGCCCATGTCGCACATGAATGCCGTGATGCGGCCGTGCGTGTTTTCTCGGGTGCGTGTGATCAGCCACGCGCGGCTGATGAAGCTCGGTCTGCGCGAGAGGCTCATGCTCCGCCGCATGCGGGGCTTCTCGCGTCGGCATCGGCTCCGGCACGAGCACGGGCTCCGGCGAACTCAGTTGCTCGGGCGTGGGCACCGGTTGGGGCGCGAGTACCGGCTCGGGCGCCAGCCTCGGGTCGGCTCGATGCGCGGGCGGTGGCACGAACGCGGGCTCCGTGCGGGAAACGGGCTCGGGCACCGCCGCCGGTCGCGCGGCGGCTGGGGTTGCGGCCTCGGCGCCCGGCTGGGATGCAGGCGCGGCGGCATCGGTCGACGCCTCGCGCGTCTCGCGCGCGCGGCCCGGCACGAGGACCTCGTTCAGGATCGGAATCGAATTGTCGTGGGGATCGGACACGTGCGCTCTCCGTGTTTGAGTCGAAGTCAGGGCAGGCGGTCCGCATGCCGCGTTCCTCGCGGTCATGACGCGAAGCGCAACGAACTAGCCGCCCTGCTTGTAGTTGTTCAAAGCATAGCCGCGATCGCGATAGAAGCGATAGCGCTCGCGGCCCGCAGCGAGTTCCTCGTGTGCGTTACCGACCACTTCGAGCAATCTTTCGAAGCGCGCAAACTGCGCCGGCACCGTTGCGCCCAGATTGAGCAGCACCTGATGATGCGGCACGTCGTCGAGATTCGTGGCCAGCACGACGGGCGTGTCGGCGGCAAGCGGCGTGCCCGCCATGCAGTGCGGCACGAAGTCGAGCGGCGAGAAGGTCCACAGCATTTCGTCGAAGGCGCGCAGGCGCGCGGGCTCGGCCAGCACGACGAGCGGCTGGTCCGCCAGATACGCCTTGCGCACGAGGCGACACGCGTACAGCAGCGAATCGCCGACGTTCGAGTGAAAGTCGATTCTCGTCATCGGCCGCTCCGCCCCGCTTGCCGCGCGCCGTGCGCGCGCTTACCGCACTGCGTCATTGGCCGGCGCGGTCGATCAGGAACTGCGCGAGCAGCGGCACCGGACGGCCCGTCGCGCCCTTCGCGGTGCCGCTCTTCCACGCGGTGCCGGCGATGTCGAGATGCGCCCACGGGTACGAATCCGTGAAACGCGACAGGAAGCACGCGGCCGTCACGCTGCCCGCCGGACGCCCGCCGATATTCGCGACGTCCGCGAAGTTCGACTTCAGCTGGTCCTGGTACTCGTCGTCGAGCGGCAGGCGCCAGGCCGGGTCGGCCGCTTCGCGCGACGCGTCGAGCAGTTCGCCCGCGAGCGCGTCGTCCTTCGAGAACAGGCCGCTGTTGTGATGGCCGAGCGCAATGATGCAGGCGCCCGTCAGCGTCGCGATGTCGATCACCGCGGCCGGCTTGAAGCGCTCCGCGTAGGTGAGCGCGTCGCACAGAATCAGGCGGCCCTCGGCGTCGGTGTTCAGCACCTCGATCGTGAGGCCCTTCATGCTGGTGACGATGTCGCCCGGCTTGGTGGCCGTGCCCGACGGCATGTTCTCGACGGCCGGAATGATGCCGACCACGTTGATCTTCAGGCCCATCTCGGCGACCGCGCGCAGCGTGCCGAGCACCGAGCCCGCGCCGCACATGTCGTACTTCATCTCGTCCATGCTCTCGCCCGGCTTCAGCGAGATGCCGCCCGTGTCGAACGTGACGCCCTTGCCGACCAGCACGACCGGCGCGGCCTTCGCGGCGGCGCCCTGGTACTGCAGCACGATGAACTGCGCCGGCTCGACCGCGCCCGCGGTGACCGACAGGAACGAGCCCATCTTCAGCGCTTCACACTGTTTCTCGCCGAGCACCTCGACCTTCAGCTTCCAGTCTTTCGCGAGCTTCTTCGCGGTGTTCGCCAGATAGGTCGGCGTGCAGACGTTGCTCGGCAGATTGCCGAGCTCGCGCGTCAGGTCCATGCCGTTGGCGAGCGCGGCGCCCTGCCTGGCGGCGAGCTTGGCGGCCTTCTCGTCACCGGTGTTGACGCTGAACACGATGCGCTTCAACGCGCGCGGCGTGTTGTCCGGCTTGCTCTTCATTTGCGTGAAGCGGTAGGTCAGCTCGCGCAGCGCGAGGATCGCGGCGCGCACACACCAGTCGGCCGTGCGTTCGAGCACCGGCAGTTGCGCGAGCGTGAACGTGACCTGCACGATCTTCGTGCCGAGCAGCGCGCGCCATGCGGCGCGGACCGCCTCGCCGTAGGCTTTCTGACTGAAAGCGTCCTGCTTGCCGAGCCCGACGAGCAGCACGCGCGACGCGCCGATGCCCGACACCTCGTGCAGGAACAGCGTGGTACCCGCCTTGCCGTCCATGTCGCCCGCCTTGATGATGCGCGTGAGCAGGCCCTTGGTGGCCGCGTCGATCTCCAGCGCGGCGCCCGACAGCGTTTGCGACTCGAACACACCGATCACGATGCAATCGGATTTCCCGGTCAGGAAACCGTTCGTCGAGCCTTTGGTCCAATCACAGGCTTTTATGCTAAAGTCCATCGCGCTTGTCCTCGGATAAAATCTGGGCTTAGGATGAAAGCCGCAATTATCCGCTATTTTTCCCGCGGCGGCTGCACCGGAGGCGTGACGGGAACGAACCCCCGCGTCGCCGTGAGCGCCCCCTCTCGTCATCAACAATGATCTTTGAACGCTCCCTCCAGCGCGAGCTCGCGTACACGGCTGGCGCCGTGTTCATGGTTCTCCTCACGCTCGTGCTGACGACGATGATGATCCGCATCGTCGGCTTCGCGGCCTCGGGCGAGGTCGACCCGCGCGACGTGCTGGTCCTGATCGGCCTCACCGTGATCGGCTATCTGGCCATCATGCTCGTCGCGACGCTGTTCGTGTCGATCCTGTTCGTGCTCACGCGCTGGTACAAGGACTCCGAGATGGTCGTGTGGCTGTCCTCGGGTGTCAGTCTCACGCAATTCATCAAGCCGATCGGCATTTTCGCCACGCCGATCATCATCCTGATCATGTTCTTCGTGTTCGTCGGCTGGCCGTGGTCGAACCAGCAGAGCAAGCTGATCCGCGCGCGCTTCCAGCAGCGCGACGAAGTCTCGCTGCTCGCGCCGGGGCAGTTCCGCGAATCGCCGACCACGCACCGCGTGTTCTTCATCGAGAAGATGTCGCCCGACCAGGGGCATGTGGAAAACGTGTTCGTGACGAGCACCGAGGGCGGCAAGGTCAACGTCGTGGTGTCGAAGAACGGCCACATCGAGACGCACAAGAACGGCGACCGCTTCGTCGTGCTGGAAAACGGCCGCCGCTACGACGGCGAACCGGGCCACCCCGATTTCCGCATCATGGAGTTCGAGCGCTACGGCGTGAAGATCCAGAGCCAGCCGGTCGTCAATACGCCGACCACCACCGGCTTGCCGACGCTCACGCTGCTGCGCAATCCCACTAAAGAGAACCTCGCCGAATTCGCGTGGCGCGCGGGTCTGCCGTTGATCGCGATCAACCTGGTGCTGCTCGCCATTCCGCTCGCGCACCAGAACCCGCGGCGCAGCCGCACGATCAACCTCGTGATGGCCGTGTTGATCTACCTCACTTATTCGAATCTGCTGAACGTCGTGCAGGCGTGGATCGAGCAGGGCAAGATGTCGTTCGGCGTCGGGCTCGTGATCCTGCACGTGATCGTGCTCGGGATCGTCGCGTTCATCTTCTGGATGCGGGTGCGCAACCGGCCGCTATTTACGCGCGCCATGTTCAGCCGTTCGCAGGGAGCCTGACCGATGCGCATTTATGAAAGGTATTTCGCGCGTCAGATCTATCTCACGTTCGTCTTCATCCTGTTTGCATTTTCAGGTCTGTTCTTCTTCTTCGACCTGATCAACGAACTGAACTCGGTCGGCCACGGCAACTACAAGTTTCAGTACGCGGTGCTGCGCGTCGCGCTGCAAACGCCGTCGCGTTTCTACGAAATCATTCCGGTCGCGGCGCTGATCAGCGCGATCTACGTGTTCGCGCAGATGGCGGCGAACTCCGAATACACGATCTTCCGCGTATCAGGACTCGCGACGAATCAGGCGCTGCGCTCGCTGCTGAAGATCGGCATTCCGCTCGTGATCGTCACCTATCTGATCGGCGAAGTGGTCGGCCCGTATACGGATCAGCTCTCCGAGCGCGTGCGGCTCGAGGCGCTCGGCTCGTCGGTGTCGAGCAACTTCCAGTCGGGCGTGTGGGTCAAGGACACGCTGACCGAGCGCGCCGACGGCGAGCAGGTCACGCGCTTCGTCAACGTCGGCGAGCTGAAGCCCGACGCGACGATCAGCAACGTGCGCATCTACGAATTCGATTCGAAGTTCCGCCTGTCGAACATTCGCATCGCGCAGAGCGGCCGCTATCAGCCGCCGGGCCACTGGCTGCTGACCGGCGTGACCGATACGCAACTGCTCGACGTGGCCCGCGCTCCGGGTACGCCGGCAGATGCGCTCAATCCGGTCTATCGCGCGAATCAGGTCACGCTGCCCGAGTATTCGCTGCGCTCGGAGCTGACGCCGCAGATCCTGTCGGTGCTGCTGGTCTCGCCGGACCGGATGTCGATGTTCAATCTGTTCCGCTATATCCAGCATCTGACCGAAAACCATCAGGACACGCAGCCCTATGAAATCGCGCTGTGGCGCAAGGTGCTGTATCCGTTCGCGGTGTTCGTGATGCTGGTGCTGTCGCTGCCGTTCGCGTATCTTCATACGCGCGCGGGCGTGGTCGGCGTGAAGGTGTTCGGCGGCATCATGCTCGGCATGAGCTTCCAGCTGTTCAACACGCTGTTCTCGCATATCGGCACGCTCAATACGTGGCCCGCGCCGTTGACCGCGGCAACACCTGGGCTCGTCTACCTGGTGCTGGGGCTCGTAGGGTTGAAGTGGGTCGACCGGCACTAACGCCAGTGCGTTGAGGGGCATCGTCAGGAGCTGATGCGATGGCTATGCACGGACTGATTCTGTTTGGCCACGGCGCGCGCGATGCGCGCTGGCGCGAGCCGTTCGAGCGGCTCGCCGACAAGCTGCGCGCCGCGCGCGCGGCGACGGGCGAAGCTCCTGCGGTTACGCTCGCCTTTCTCGAACTGATGGAACCCGACCTGCCGACGGCCGTCGCGCAACTCGTCACGCAAGGCTGCGATGCGATCACCGTGGTGCCGGTGTTCTTCGGGCAAGGCGGTCATGTCCGCACGGATTTGCCCGCGATCGTCGATCATTGCCGCGCCGCCCATCCCGGTGTCGAGATTCGCTGCGCGGTGGCAGTCGGCGAGGATGATTCGGTGCTGGATGCGCTCGCGCAGTATTGCCTGCGGCAGCTCTGATTTTTTCGTTCTGGTTGCTCAGATTCGCCGCTCTCGGGTCGGCCCTGCCGAGGATATTCAGGCCGCGACCAGCATCCCGTTCGACGAGCGCTTCGCCTCGGTCTGCCGCGCCGCGAACGCCTCGCCGATCATCAACAGACTCGGCTGCGACGCATCGACCCAGCGCTGCGCTTCGCCGGCCGCAAGGTCTTCCAGCGTCAACGTCAGCATGCGTTCGCGCGGCGTGCTGCACGCCTCGACGATCGCCACGGGCGTCGTCGCGGGCTTGCCAGCATCGATCAGTTGCTGCGCGATTTCGACGCCGCTGTCGCGCCCCATGTAGAACACCAGCGAATCGGCGTTGACCTGCTCGCGGATCTCATCGGAACCTGGCGCGCGGCTGAACGTCGCGAGCGCGACGCTGCGCGACACGCCGCGCAGCGTCAGCGAACGCTTCAGCGTGGCCGCGCTCGCCAGCGCGGCGGTGATGCCCGGCACGACTTCATACTCGATGCCCGCGGCTTCGAGCGCACGCATCTCTTCGTCGGCGCGGCCGAACAGCATCGGATCGCCGCCCTTCAACCGCACGACCACGTCGTGCTCCAAAGCCGCATCGACAATCTGCTTGTTGATGAACTGTTGGGCCGTCGATAGCTGGCCGCAGCGCTTGCCGACCGCAATGCGCTTCGCGCGCGCGGGCGCGTAGTCGAGCATCGCCGGCTCGACCAGCGCGTCGTGCAGCACGACGTCGGCGGCGCCGAGCAGCCGCGCGCCGCGCACCGTAATCAGGTCCGCGGCACCGGGTCCCGCGCCGATCAGATAAACCTTACCCATTGACATCAACCTGTTCGTTGGAGCGTAACGCGGCGGCGCGTTGCGCCGCCTGTGTGGCCCATCCGTCGCCTGCTAGCCTTGCCGTGCTCAGGCGGAAAACGCGCGGATCATGCCGGCGGCGACCGTGTGGTTCGTCGCCTCGTCGATCAGCACGAACGCACCGGTGCCCTGATGCGAGTCGTACGCGTCGCACACGAGCGGCTTCTGCAAGGTCAGCGCGACACGACCGATATCGTTCATCGCCAGTTCCTTGCGATCGGTCGCCTGCGACAGCGTATGCACGTCGAGCACTTCCTTGATCGCGCCGATCTTCGCGAACACCGTGCTGGTGGTCTGCTTCAGCAGATACTTGCGCTGCGTCGACAGCGGCGCGTCGTCGAACCAGCAGAGGTCCGCTTCGAGCTTCTTCGCCGGCTCCGGCGCCGCTTCGCGCAGCACGAAGGTGTCGCCGCGCGACACGTCGACGTCTTCCGCGAGACGGATCGTCACCGTCTGACCGGCGAACGCACGGTCCACCTGCGCGGTGCCGCCGACCACCGGCGCGATGATCTCCGCCACGGTCGCTTCGCGATTGGCCGGCAGCACGACGATCGTGTCGCCGAGCTTCACTTCGCCCGATTCGACCCGGCCCATGTAGCCGCGGAAATCGTCGGCCCGGCTGCCGTCCTGGCGCGCGACCCACTGCACTGGAAAGCGCAGCGCCTCGCCGTTCTCGGTTTCGACCGGCAGCGCTTCGAGCACGTCGAGTAGCGGCTCGCCCGCGTACCACGGCATGCGCTCGCTCGCCGTGACGATGTTGTCGCCCTTCAGCGCCGACACCGGCACGAAGCGCACGTCCTGCAGACCGAGGTGACGCGCGAGTTCGACGTAGGCGTCGCGGATCTCGTTGAAGCGCGCTTCGCTGTAGTCGACGAGGTCCATCTTGTTGATCGCGACGATCACGTGCTGCAGACCGAGCAGCTTGACGATCGCGCTATGACGCTTGGTTTGCGGCAGCAGTTGCGCGACACCGTTTTCGAACGTCACGCGCGTCGCGTCGACGAGAATGATCGCCGCATGCGCGGTCGACGCGCCCGTCACCATGTTGCGCGTGTACTGCTCATGGCCCGGCGTATCGGCGATGATGAACTTACGCTTGGCGGTGGCGAAGTAGCGGTAGGCGACGTCGATCGTGATGCCCTGCTCGCGCTCGGCTTCGAGGCCGTCGGTCAACAGCGACAGATCGATTTCATCGCCGACGGTGCGCTTGTTCTTCGCGCGCGACAGCGCCGAGAGCTGGTCGCTCAATACAGCCTTGCTGTCGTACAGCAGGCGGCCGATCAGCGTGCTCTTGCCGTCGTCGACGCTGCCCGCGGTGATGAAACGCAGCACGCCGAGGTCTTCTGGTTGATGAATACTGCTCATGGTTGCATTGCCCTCGTCGTGTGCTTAGAAATAACCCTGCTTCTTGCGCTGCTCCATCGCCGCTTCCGAGACCTGGTCGTCCATCCGCGTCGCGCCGCGTTCCGTGATTTCGGTGACGGCCGTCTCGGCGATGATCTTCTCGATGACGTCCGCGTCGCTTTCGACCGGGCACGTGCAGCTGATGTCGCCGACCGTGCGGAAACGCACGAGCGCCTGTTCGCTCGTCTCACCCTCGCGCATCGGCGTGAGCGGCGTGACCGGCACGAGCAGGCCGTTGCGGCGCACGATCTCGCGCTGGTGCGCGTAGTAGATCGACGGCAGTTCGAGCTGTTCACGCGCGATGTACTGCCACACGTCGAGCTCGGTCCAGTTCGAGATCGGGAACACGCGCATGTGTTCGCCGTTGTGCAGACGCGCGTTGTACAGGCTCCACAGTTCCGGGCGCTGCGCCTTCGGGTCCCACTGGCCGAATTCGTCACGGAACGAGAAGATGCGCTCTTTCGCGCGGGCTTTTTCCTCGTCGCGGCGCGCGCCGCCGATCATCGCGGTGTAACCGTACTGCTCGATGGTTTCGAGCAGCGTCACCGCCTGCGCGGCATTGCGCGAATCCGTTTCGCGACGAAGACGCACGGTGCCGCGCTTGATCGAATCTTCAACATGGCCGACCACGAGTTCCGCGCCGATCTGTTGCGCGCGACGATCGCGGAAGTCGATCACTTCGTCGTAGTTGTGGCCCGTGTCGATATGCACGAGCGGGAACGGTAGCTGCGTTTTGCGGTTCGCACCGAGGCCGAACGCCTTCAGTGCGAGCGCGAGCACCACGACGGAATCCTTGCCGCCCGAAAACAGCAGCGCCGGCTTGCTGCATTCGGCGACCAGTTCGCGCAGGATGTGAATCGACTCGGCTTCGAGCCAATCGAGGTGATCCATCCGGTTGACCGTGTTGGCAAGCGGAGCGTTGACAGTGGAATCGAGCGTGGTGCTCATAGCGGGTCCTTCGTTGGTTCGCCCGGCAAGCGCTTCTCGCACGGGCGAAAGTATTCAGATCGGTTTCGGCGGTAGTGCGCCGCAAGCACGGTACGCGGCGCTCAGGCCGACGCGTTTTCGTTGCGCTCGACCGCAATCGGAGTAATCGCTGTGATATGCAAGCCGCATTCCTTCGTATCGCGCGACTCCCACCACCAGCGCCCCGCCCGGCTGTCTTCGCCGGGGCGGATCGCACGCGTACACGGCTCGCAGCCGATGCTCGGATAACCGCGCGCATGCAGCGGATTGACCGGCACGTCGAACGCACCAAGATAATCCCAGACTTCGGCTTCGGTCCAGTCCGCGAGTGGATTGAACTTGGCGATGTTGCGCGCGCCGTCGTGCTCTTCCTCGTGCAGCTCGGCACGGGTGACCGATTGCTCGCGACGCTGCCCGGTCACCCAGGCGCTGACCTCGGCAAGCGCGCGATTGAGCGGCTCGACCTTGCGGATCTCGCAGCAGCGCTTGCGCAGCTCGACGCTTTCATAGAATGCGTTCAGGCCGTGCCCGTTCACATACTGCTCGACCGCGGCCGCCTGCGGATGAAACTGCTCGATGTCGTAGCCGTAGCGCTCTTTCACGCGGTCGAGCATGCCGAGCGTTTCCGCATGCAGACGCCCCGTGTTCAGCGAAAAGATGCCGATCTTCACGCCGCGCGACAGGATCGCATGCGTTAGCAGCATGTCTTCGGCCGCGAGGCTGCTCGCGAGCTTCACGTTCGCGTGACGCGCGGCGATCGAGTCGAGCAGCGCGTCGAGACGCTCGACCTTCGCTGCGAGCTCCGGACTCAACGATTGGGCGGCGCTCATGCCGGCACCTTGGCGGCGCCACTCTGCGCGGCACGGCGGCGGAACAGCGGCGACGTGTCCACGGCGCCCTGATACTGCACGCTAAAGTCGTCGAACGCTTTCAACGCGTCGTTGATGTCCTTGTCGGCGCGCAGTGCATACGCGTCGAAGCCGCAGCGGAACATGAACGTGATCTGGTCGCGCAGCACGTCGCCGATCGCGCGCAGTTCGCCCTTGTAGCCATAGCGCTCGCGCAGCAGACGGCCGATGCTGTAGCCGCGGCCGTCGCGGAACACCGGGAAGTCCACAGCGATCAGCGCGAGCTTGTCGAAGTCGCTGACGATGTCCGCCGGTTCGTTATCCGGCGCGAGCCACACGCCGATGTCGGCGGCTTGACGCGCGGCAACGAGCGCGTCGCGCTCGGCCTGCCACAGCGCCAGCGGCACGATCACCTTGCCGGCCGGCAGTTCGCTCACCGCGGGCAAAGCGCCGTCTTCCGCGGCACGCACGACGCTCCAGTCGTCGTTGACGATCGCGCGGTTCTTGATGATTGAAGCCATCTGTTCAGTATCCTTTCGCGGTTACGCGTGAGCCGGTTGACGCGCGGCGTACACGCGCTCCTTGAACGGCGCGATGCCGATGCGGGTGTAAGTATCGATGAAACGCTCGCCTTCCTGGCGGTTTTCCACGAACGTATCGATCACCTTCGTCATCACGTCGGGCATTTCCTCGGCCGAGAACGACGGGCCGATCACACGGCCAAGGTGAGCGCCGGTCGCGCCGGTGCCCTGCTCGCCGCCGAGCGTCACCTGGTACCACTCGGAGCCGTCCTTGTCGACGCCCAGAATGCCGATGTTGCCGACGTGATGGTGACCGCACGCGTTGATGCAGCCCGAGATGTTCAGCGACACGTCGCCGAGGTCGTACACATAGTCGAGATCGTTGAAACGTTCCTGGATCGCGAGCGCGATCGGAATCGACTTCGCATTCGCGAGCGAGCAGAAGTCACCGCCCGGGCACGAGATGATGTCGGTCAACAAGCCGATGTTCGGCGTCGCGAAACCCTGCGCCTTGGCCTTTTCCCACAGCGCGAACAGGTCGCGCTTCTTGACGTCGGCGAGGATCAGGTTCTGTTCGTGCGACACGCGGACCTTGCCGAACGAGTATTCGTCGGCCCAGTCGGCGACCGCGTCCATCTGCACGTCCGTCGCGTCGCCCGGCGCAACCGTGGTCGGCTTCAGCGACAGCGTGACCGACGCGTAGCCCGCCACCTTGTGCGGACGCACGTTACGCTCGACCCAGCGCGCGAACGCGCGGTTTTCCAGCAGATGCTTTTCGAACGGCGTATCGGTGTCCGGCAACTTGTCGTAAGCGGGCGGCGCGAAGTATTGCGTCACGCGATCGACTTCGGCCTGCGTGAGCGTCGACGGGCCGTCCTTCAGGTGCTGCCACTCTTCTTCGACCTGCGCGGCGAACTTCTCCGGCGACAGCGCCTTCACCAGAATCTTGATACGCGCCTTGTACATGTTGTCACGGCGGCCGTAGCGGTTGTACACCCGCAACACGGCTTCGCTATAGGTCAGCAGGTGCTGCCACGGCAGATCGCGGCGGATCACCGCGCCGACGATCGGCGTGCGGCCCAGACCACCACCGGCGAGGATGTCGGCCACCAGTTCGCCCTGTTCGTTCTTGCGCAGATACACGCCCATGTCGTGGATCTGCACAGCCGCGCGGTCTTCCTTCGAACCCGACACGGCGATCTTGAACTTGCGCGGCAGCCACGCGAATTCGGGGTGGAACGTCGACCATTGACGCAGGATTTCGGCCCACGGACGCGGATCGACGACTTCGTCGGGCGCGACGCCGGCGAATTGATCGGCGGTGATGTTGCGAATGCAGTTGCCCGAGGTCTGAATGCCGTGCATCTGCACCGAGGCGAGCTTGCGCAGAATCTCCGGCGTTTCTTCGAGCTTGATCCAGTTGTACTGGATGTTCGAACGCGTCGAGAAATGGCCGTAGCCGCGGTCGTGTTCGCGCGCGATCTGCGCGAGCACGCGCATCTGGTCGCTGCGCAAGTTGCCGTACGGAATCGCGATGCGGTGCATGTACGCGTGGCGCTGGTAATACAGACCGTTCTGCAGGCGCAGCGGACGGAATTCCTCTTCGCTCAATTCGCCCGACAAGCGGCGGCGAACCTGATCGGCGTACTGCGCGACCCGTTCATCGACGATGGTCTGGTCGTACTGATCGTATTGGTACATTCAGGGGCCCCAATTTTTTCGAAACTTGCGTGACACGCGACCTCCGGCTCGGCCGCGGCTTGAATACCGACTTTGTCAGCTATCGCAAGCGAGCGTTTAGACCCATCGCTCATTTGCTTATAACAAATACAGATATCCATATTGAAAAAGATGGACAGATCGTAATAAACTCGCCTTATATTTCAAACGACTAAAAAATTCTTTTTATATGCGGCGAGGTTATATATGAACCTGCACCAATTCCGCTTCGTCCGCGAGGCTGTGCGGCAGAACTTCAACCTCACCGAAGCGGCCAAGGCGTTGTTTACGAGCCAGCCGGGCGTCTCGAAAGCGATCATCGAGCTGGAGGACGAACTTGGCGTCGAGATCTTCACGCGCCACGGCAAGCGCGTGCGCTCACTCACCGAGCCGGGCCGCATCATATTGCAATCGGTCGAAAAAATCCTGCAGGAAGTGGAAAGCCTGAAGCGGGTCGGCAAGGACTTCGCGGCGCAGGATCAGGGCAACCTGACGATCGCCGCGACCCACACGCAGGCGCGCTACTCGCTGCCCGCGGCGATCGCGGAGTTCAAGAAGCGCTTTCCGAAGGTTCACCTTTCAATTCTGCAAGGCAGTCCCACCCAGGTCGCCGAAATGGTGCTGCACGACCAGGCCGACCTCGCGATCGCGACCGAGGCGATCTCGAACTACAAGGATCTGGTGTCGCTGCCCTGCTTCCAGTGGCACCACGTCGCGGTGATGCAGCCCGACCATCCGCTGCTCGAGCGCAAGCTGCTGTCGCTCGACGACCTGACCCAGTACCCGCTGATTACGTACGACAACGCGTTCGCCGGCCGCACCAAGATCAACGAAGCGTTCCGCCTGCGCGGGCTGCATCCGGACATCGTGCTCGAGGCGATCGACGCCGACGTGATCAAGACCTACGTCGAGCTGGGCCTCGGCGTCGGCATCATGGCCGACATCGCGTTCAACGCCGAGCGCGACCGCCATTTGCGCGCGATGCCGGTCGGCCATCTGTTCGGCAGCAACGTGACGCGCGTCGCGCTGAAACAGGGCGCGTATCTGCGCAGTTACGTGTACACGCTCGTCGAGCTGCTGTCGCCGAGCCTGAACCGCAAGCTGATCGAGCAGGCGCTGAAGGGCGAACACGAAACCTATGAGCTTTGAACCGCTTCCATACCGCTCTCTCGCTACGGAGACCTTCCGATGAAGTTGCATAACAATAAAGTACGCAACACCCTGCGCGGCCTCGCGGCAGCGGCGCTGCTCGTCGCCTGCGCGGCGCACGCCGACCTGAAAGTCGGCATCGATCTGTCGTACACCGGACCGGCCGCCGTGATCGGCATCACGAGCAAGAACGCGATGCTGATGTGGCCGCAGACGATCGCCGGCCAGAAAGCTGACTACATCTTCCTCGACGACGCGTCCGACCCCGGCAACGCCGTGCGCAACATCCGCAAGCTGATCAACGAGGACCACGTCGACGTGATCGTCGGCCCGAACATCACGCCGGCCGCGATGGCCGCGCTCGATCCGGTCGCCGACAGCCAGACGCCGATGATCACGCTGATCGGCTCGGCCATCGTCGTCGAGCCGCAGGAAGGCAAAAAGATCTGGGCCTACAAGATGGCGCAGACCGATAGCGCGATGGCCGACGTGATGACGCGCTACATGTCGAACCACGACGTGAAGACGGTCGGCTTCATCGGTTTCGCGGATGGCTACGGCGAAAGCTGGCTCAACGAGTTCAGCAAGTTCGCGGCGCTGCGCCATATCAAGCTGGTCGCGACAGAGCGCTACAACCGCACCGACGCGAGCGTGACCGGCCAGATCCTGAAGCTGATGGCCGCGAAGCCCGACGCAATCCTGATCGCCGGCGCGGGCACCCCAACGGTACTGCCGCAGCGCACGCTGATCGAGCGCGGCTACAAGGGCCCGATCTATCAGACGCATGGCATCGCGACGCCGGAGTTCATCAAGCTCGGCGGTAAAGACGTGGAAGGCACGCTGTTCCCGACGCAACCGGTCGTTGTCGCGCGCACGCTGCCGGCCGATCATCCGTCGAAGAAGGCGGCGCTCGCGTTCGTCGACGCGTACGAGGCGAAGTACGGCCCCGGCAGCGTCACGCAGTTCGCGGGCGACGCGGCCGGCGTGTACCCGCGCCTGCAGGACGCCGTCGCGCGCGCGTTGAAGACCGCGCAGCCGGGTACGCCGGCGTTTCGCGTCGCGTTGCGCGACGAGCTCGAACACGCGCATGAACTGGTGGTGCCGAACGGGGTCGTCAATACGAGCCCGAAGGATCACGTCGGTCTCGATCAGCGGGCGAGCGTGATGGGCACCATCAAGAATGGCAAGTTTGTTTACCTGAGCCAGTAATCTGGCATCGGGGCGCCGATCAGGCGCCCCTAACGGCGGCTTCGCGAATGTGGAAGCCGCCGTTCGTGCAGCGAGCAGCCCATCCGCTTCCATCAGCCTTTCGGTAGAACTTCCCTCACGGCACGTCCGCACGATCGGCCACACCGCGCCAGCGAACGCCTACACTGCATGGATCCGCTTCTCCGTTGGCGCATTGCGCGCACGCGACGCATGCTGCGTCACGGTCAACGCGTTGCCCGTCCGGCAGACCTGATCACGCGAACGCTGCCGGAGCACAACATCCGCACGGGAGGCATGATGGCCACCGCTTCGATCGCAGAGAACGCCAGCGCTGGCATCGTCACCGTTGCAAGCACCCATGCGGGCGACGCGACCGCCGAGCGTCTTCGAACCTTGATTCTGGAGCGAGGGCTGACGGTTTTCGCGTGCATCGATTTCAGCGGTGACGCTGGGCGCGAGGGACTGGCGATGCCGTTCAGCCGGCTCCTGATCTTCGGCAATCCCAAAGCCGGTACACCGTTGATGCAACTCGCGCCGACCGCCGCGCTCGATCTTCCTTTGAAGGTGCTCGTCTGGGAGGACGCGGACGGCCGTGCGTGGCTATCGTTCAACTCGACGGCCTATCTTCGTGAGCGGCATGGTCTGCCGGACGACTTGATGAAGCCGGTGAGCGGTGTGGCCGCCCTCGTCGATGCGGCCGCGCGGTAACGCGTCGAACGAAGAAGACCGCCATGTCCATGCACGCTCTGGTCCTCAGCCAATACAACGGCCCGCTCGAATACACGACGCTGCCCCGCCCGGAACCCGCTGCCGGCCAGGTCCTGGTGCGCGTCGCCGCGAGCGGCCTCAATCCGCTCGACATCAAGATTCGCGTGGGCGAGGCCGCGCACGCGCAACACCCGTTGCCGCTCGTCCTCGGTATCGACCTCGCGGGCACGGTGGAGGCGCTCGGCGATGGCGTCGGCGGGTTCGCTGTCGGCGACAACGTGTATGGCATGACCGGCGGCGTCGGCGGCATCCAGGGGTCACTCGCCGAGTACGCTGCGGTCGATGCCGCCCTGCTCGCCCATGCGCCGCGCAATCTGTCGATGCGCGAGGCCGCCGCGTTGCCGCTCGCGTTCATCACGTCGTATGCGGGTATCGTCGATCGCGCGCATCTGCAAGGCGGAACCAAGGTGCTGGTCCAGGGTGGCGCCGGAGGGGTCGGCCACAGCGCCGTGCAACTGGCGCGCGCGCTCGGCGCCGACGTCCATGCAACCGCGAGCGCACACAATGCCGAGCTGGTGCGGCGGCTCGGCGCGACACCGATCGACTACCGCGCGCAGACGGTCGAACAGTATGTGGCGAGTTTGACCGATGGCGAAGGATTCGATCTGGTCGTCGATACGGTAGGGGGGGCCTCGCTCGACGCGTCGTTCGCCGCGGTCCGGCATTTTGGGCACGTGGTCAGTGCGCTTGGCTGGGGGACGCATGCGCTTGCGCCGCTGTCGTTTCGTGAAGCCAGCTATTCTGGGATCTTCATGCTGTATCCGTTGCTGACCGGTCGATATCGCGCGCACCTCGGCGAGATGATGCGCGAAGCGACGCGGCTCGTGGAAAGCGGCGCGCTCGCGCCCGTGGTCGATCAGACACGGTTCGATTTGCGCAGCGCGGACGAGGCCTATCAGCTCGTTGCCAGTGGGACTGGACGTGTGAAGGTGGTGGTCGACGTGGATACCGCGCAACGCTGAGCCGGTCACGAACGACCCATCGAAATCAGCGCCGTCACCCGACTCAGGTATGCTGGGCCCTTTGTAACCGCTTCCGTTCAAGGGGAGACCATGCGGCGCGTTGTATTCAATCAGAAAGGTGGCGTAGGCAAATCGACCATCGTCTGCAACCTGGCGGCCATCAGCGCGAGCGAAGGGCTGCGCACGCTGGTGATCGACCTCGATGCCCAGGCGAATTCGACCCAGTACCTGCTCGGCGCCCAGGCGAGCGAGGTCAACCCCACCGTCGCAGGCTTCTTCGAAACCGCGCTCGGCTTCAGCTTCAGGCCCGTGGAAGCGACCTCGTTTATCCATCCGACGCGCTTCGAGAATCTCGACGTGATGCCCGCCCATCCCGACCTCGACACGCTGCACGGCAAGCTCGAATCGCGCTACAAGATCTACAAGCTGCGCGACGCGCTGAACGAACTCGACATGTACGACGCGATTTACATCGACACGCCGCCCGCGCTGAACTTCTACACGCGCTCGGCGCTGATCGCCGTCGAGCGTTGCCTGATTCCGTTCGACTGCGACGACTTCTCGCGTCGCGCGCTCTACACGCTGCTCGAAAACGTCAAGGAGATCCAGCAGGATCACAACGACGCGCTGCAGGTGGAAGGCATCGTCATCAACCAGTTCCAGCCTCGCGCGAGCCTGCCGCAGAAGCTCGTCGACGAACTCATCGGCGAAGGCTTGCCGGTGCTGGGGTCGCGCTTGTCATCGTCGGTGAAGATCCGTGAGTCGCATCAGCTGGCGACACCCGTCATTCATCTCGATCCGGGACATAAGCTCGCGCAGGAGTATCGGGCGTTGCATCGGGAGTTGAGCGAGCAAGCCGGAGCGTCGCCTCGCTAACCTGTCGCCTGCGCGCGAGCCCGCGCGCCGCGATCTCTTCATACGACAGCGTCCTCGCGTCGACGACGCTGGCATCGGTCGCGGCACGCACCGGTTCGGCGATCACGTCCACCGCCGTCACATGGATGCCGTGGCGCTGAAGCGCGAGCGCGAGCCACCCTTCTCCGCACCCCAGATCGAGGACCGTGGCCGGATTGCAAGCGAGGACCGCATCGAGCACGGCACGATCGGTGACCAGTCGCCGGCTGTCGATCTCACCCGCGCGCACCGCGTTCGTCCACGGCGACGCGTTGCGCTGCCAGCAAGCGATGATCTTGCCGTCGCTGAGCGGGTCGTGGTTCATCGCGTGTTTTCGTGCTTAGTCCCCAACCGCATACCGTCGGCAAAATTGTTAAAGTAACGCTCTCGTCAATCAGCCGCCGCGGTCCCCATCATGCGCACCACCCGAGCCATCCACGCCGTCGAGCGCCTGAAAACGCGCAGCGGCAACCCGCGCTTCGCCGCGATCAGTCTGTCCGGCGGCCTGTTCTATCTGGTCGATAAATCGAGTGGGGTCGACAAGAAAGTGTCCGACCTGCTGACGCTCGACGACTTCGTCAAGTTCGTCGACGCGTACGGCCCGCAGAAGCCGCGCAAGGCCAGCAAGCTCGATATCGCGTTCGAAGCGCAGATCAAGAAAAGCAAGGGCGGTTGACGCTTCGGCAGCTTCGCCGACCTGGCGTTTTGTTGCAACGCTTCATGCCCCTTCCATCTGCACCCACCGCCCATCCGCCGCACTGCTTTTCAGCACCGCGTCGATAAACCGCAAACCGTCGACGCCATCATCGACCGTCGTCAACAGCAGGCTCTCGGCTGGTGGCGCGCGACCATCGTTCAACGCATCGATCTGCAACGCCGCATCCTGGTACAACTGCGCGAACGCTTCCAGATAGCCTTCCGGATGCCCGGCCGGCACGCGGGTCGCATGCGCGGCAACCTGACTATTCACCCGTGCGCGCGTCAATCGTTCGGCAGCGCCGCCCAACGGCGTGAACCACAAGGCGTTCGGCTCCTCCTGATCGAACGCGAGTCCTGCTTTCGTGCCATACACGCGCAAGCGCAGCGCATTTTCCGCGCCGCACGCCACCTGGCTCGCCCACAACATGCCGCGCGCGCCGTTCGCATAACGCAGCATCGCCTGCACGTGATCGTCGACACGACGCCCCGGTACGAACGTGTGCAACTCGGCCGACAGCGCGCGCGGCATCATCCCCGTCACGAAAGCGGCCAGTTGATACGCGTGCGTGCCGATATCGCCGAGGCACCCGGCCGGCCCCGCCAACGCCGGATCGGTGCGCCAGCCCGCCTGCCTGTTCGCGCCGCCTGTTTCGACCGGCTCGGCGAGCCAGTCCTGCGCATACTCGACCTGCACGACGCGAATCTCGCCCAGTTCGCCACGTTCGACCAGCTCGCGCGCATGCCGCACGAGCGGGTAGCCCGAATAGGTATGCGTCAATGCAAACAGCCGCTTTTTTGACTGCGCGAGCTTTGCGAGCGCCTCACCTTCGGCGAGCGAAACCGCGAGCGGCTTGTCGCAGATAACATGGATGCCGGCTTCGAGAAACGCCGTCGCGACCGGCGCGTGCAGATGATTCGGCGTGACGATCGCGACCGCGTCGATGCCGTCCTCGCGCGCGGCCTCGGCGCGCGCCATCTCGCGCCAACCCGCGTAGCTGCGCGCGATGCCCGCTTCGACGGCGCTCGCCCGCGCCCGCTCGGAATCGGACGACAACGCGCCCGCCACCAGTTCGAAACGATCGTCGAGCCGCGCGGCGATCCGGTGCACGGCGCCGATGAACGCGCCCTGCCCGCCGCCGACCATCCCCAGCCTGAGCCTTCTTCGCTGCATTGTTTGCGCTCCCATGTGTTGCGTCGGCTGTCACCGCCCGGCTGTCAGATGCCGAGCACGCCTTTTAACTGCGCGGTACCGACACCGCTTCCCGCGAAGTCATCGAACGCACGCTCGGCCACGCGGATGATGTGCCGGCGAATGAACTCCGCGCCTTCGCGCGCGCCGTCGTGCGGATGCTTCAATGCGCATTCCCATTCGAGCACGGCCCAGCCCGGAAAATCGAACTGCGCCATCTTCGAGAAGATCGCGCCGAAGTCGATCTGCCCATCGCCGAGCGAGCGAAACCGCCCCGCGCGTTCGACCCAGCCGCTGTACCCGCCGTACACGCCCTGCTTGCCGGTCGGACGAAACTCCGCGTCCTTCACATGAAACGCCTTGATGCGCTCGTGGTAGATATCGATGAACGCGAGATAGTCGAGCTGTTGCAGCACGAAGTGGCTCGGGTCGTACAGGATGTTCGCGCGCGGATGCTGATTGACCGCCGCGAGAAAGCGCTCGAACGTCACGCCGTCGTGCAGGTCTTCGCCCGGATGCAGTTCGTAGCAGACATCGACGCCGGCCGCGTCGAACGCATCGAGAATCGGCGTCCAGCGGCGCGCGAGCTCTTCGAACGCGGCTTCGACGAGACCGGCCGGCCGCTGCGGCCACGGGTACAGATACGGCCACGCGAGCGCGCCCGAAAACGACACGTGCGTGCTCAGGCCCAAACGACGCGACGCCTGCGCCGCGAGCTTCATCTGCGCGATCGCCCATTCGGTGCGCGCCGCCGGATTGCCGCGCACCTGCGGCGCGGCGAAGCCGTCGAACAGCGTGTCGTAAGCCGGATGCACGGCGACCAGTTGCCCTTGCAGATGGGTCGATAGTTCGGTGATCGCGACGCCCGCGTTGTCGACGGTCTCGCGCAGTTCGTCGCAATACGCGTCGCTCGCGGCCGCCTTGTCGAGATCGATCAGGCGCGGGTCGCACGGCACCTGGATGCCCTTGAAGCCGAGACCCGCGGCCCAATCCGCGAGATGCGCGAGGTTGTCGAACGGCACGTCGTCGCCCATGAACTGCGCGAGAAAAATCGCCGGCCCTTTGATGGTTTTCATCGTACGGTTCCTCGAACTTTGCGCGCGGGCCGCGCCCGCGCGTGCTAGACGATGCTCGGCGCGCCGCTCAGAACGGCGAGTCGGGGAAATAGAACTGCTGGGCGTTTTCCTTCGTGATCAGCACCGACGGAATGATCGTGGTGGCCGGCAGCTTGTCGCCCTTCAGCCGCGCTTCGGCCGTCAGCTTGATCGCGTCGTAGATGAATTTCGGCGAGTACGACACGTCGGCCTTGATCATCGGCGCGCCGTCCATCACGTTCTTCACCATGCCCTTCGAGCCCGCGCCGCCGAACACGATCTTGATGTCGTTGCGCTTCGCCTGATCGATCGCCTTCAGCACGCCGACCGCCATGTCGTCGTCGGCGGCCCATACGGCGTCGATGTGCTTGAAGCGCGTCAGGTAGTCCTGCATCACCTTGAACGCGTCGTCGCGATTCCAGTTCGCGTACTTGGCGTCGAGAATCTTGATGTCCGGATAGTTTTTCATCACGCCGGTGAAGGCGGTCCAGCGTTCGTTGTCGAGCGTGGTCGGAATACCGCGCAGCGCGACGACGTTGCCCTTGCCATCAAGTGCCTTCGCCAGGTACTCGGCCGGAATCTTGCCGAACGCGGTGTTGTCGCCGGCCACGTAGGCGTCCTGCGCGCTCGTGTTCGTCAGGCCGCGATCGACCACCGTCACGTACACGCCTTTCTTCTTCACCTGCTCGACCGGCTGTGTCAGCGTCGCCGATTCGTACGGGAAGATCACGAGCGCGTTGATCTTGTTGACCGTCACGAGATCCTGCAACTGGTTCGCCTGCTCGGGCGCGTTGGCGGCCGTTTTCACGATCACTTTCAGATCGGGATGCGCCTTCTCGAGATCCGCCTTCGCCTTGTTCGCCCACCAGACGATGCCGCCGGTGAAGCCGTGATCGGCCGTCGGAATCGCGACGCCCAGCGTGACCTTGTCGTCGGCGCGCGCCGCGCCGCTCGTGCCCAATATCCCCAACGCCAGCACGCCGGCGCCGATCGCTCGAATGACTTGCTTCATGGTGTGTGTCTCCAATCATGAGGCGTTCGCTCGCCCCGATTTTTCGGACCTGCCGTTGGTTTACCGCGCCTGCTTTGCTACGCCTGCTTCGCTGCGATTTGTTCAGCGCGCTTTTTTCACTGCGCTCGCGCCGCCTGGAAGTGCGCGGCTAGCGCCGCCCACGCTGCACGAACGCGACGAAAATAATCACGACGCCCTGCACCGCCGCGTTCAGATACACGCTGATGATGCTGGTCAGGTTCAGGATGTTCGCGATCACCGACAGCAGGATCGCGCCGATCACGGTGCCGATCACGCGCCCCTCGCCGCCCTTGAGCGCGGTGCCGCCGACCACCACCGACGCGATCGCTTCGAGCTCCCACAACAGGCCCGTGGTCGGCGTGGCGGAGCCGAGGCGCGGCACGTAGAGCACGGTGGCCACGCCCACGCAAATCCCCAGCAGCACATAAGTGACGATCTTCACCGTATCGACGCGAATCGCCGCATAACGCGCGACCTGTTCGTTCGAACCGATCGCCTGCACGTGCCGGCCGAACGCGGTGCGATTGAGGATCAGCGCGCCGCCGGCCGCGACCACGAGAAACACCCAGATCGGCACCGGCACGCCGAACAGGCTCGCGTAATAGACGGGACCGTAGAGGTCCGATAGCGAATCATTGAGCGTCAGCGCGCCGCCATCGGCGAGCCATGTCAGTACCGCGCGAAAAATCCCGAGCGTGCCCAGGGTGACGATGAACGGCTCGATGCGCCCTTTGGTGATCAACAGCCCATGCGCGCAGCCGAACAGCGCGCCGAGCACGAACGCTGCGACGATGCCGATCGTCACGATCACGAGCGGCGGCAACGCATGACCGGTAGCACCGGCCGCGAGCCCGTTCATCAGCCAGATCATGACGCCCGCGATCAGCGCGGCCATCGAGCCGACCGACAGATCGATGCCGCCCGAGATGATCACGAAGGTCATGCCGACCGCGATGATGCCGATGAACGACGTGCGCGTGAGCACGTTCATCAGGTTGTCGAGCGTCGCAAAGTCGCGATTGAGCAGCGTGCCGACGATGCACAGCACGATCAGCCCGGCGAGCGGCCCGAGCGTGTAGAGCCGCTGCGCGACGCGCAGCGCGCGCCGTGATTGCACGGCTTCAGTGGGTGCCGGTCGCATGCGCGATCAACTCCTCTTCGGTCAGATGCTCGAGCGTCAGCGTCGCTTGCAGATGTCCCGCGCGCATTACGGCGACGCGATGGCACAAGCCGATCAGCTCGACCAGTTCGGATGAAATGACGATCATCGCGCGGCCCTGCGCGGCGAGACGATGAATCAGGAAGTAGATGTCGCGCTTCGCGCCGACGTCGACGCCGCGCGTCGGCTCGTCGAGCACGATTACGTTCGGGTCGGGCTGCAGGAACTTCGCGAGCGCGAGCTTCTGCTGGTTGCCGCCCGACAGCATGCGCGCGCGGCTCGACAGGTCGCCGGTACGAATGCCGAATTCGCCGACGGCCTTCTGCAAGGCCGCGCGCCCCGCTTTGATGTCGAGCAGCGGATGCGCGTAGCGTTCGAGCGTCATCAGCGTGACGTTGTCCTGCAGGCTCAAGTCGACGTGCAGACCCTTGCCCTTACGGTCCTCGCTCAGATACGTGAGACCGTGGCGCATCGCGTCGCGCGGGTTCTTCAGATCGACTGCCCGGCCGGCGATTTCAATCGTGCCGCCCGTGCGTTTGCGCAAGCCGATGATCGCCTCGAACGCCTCGGTGCGGCCCGCGCCGACGAGGCCCGCGAAGCCGAGCACTTCGCCCGCGCGCACCTCGAAGCTTAGATCCTCGACCCAGTCGGGCACCGTCAGGCCGTTCACACGCAACGCGATCGGCGTGTCGGCGGGCACCGTCTGCTTGTCGGGGAACATGTCGGACACGTCGCGCCCGACCATCAGGTTCGCCATCTGCTGACGCGCGAGCCCCGCGGTTTCACCGCGCGCGACGAAGCGGCCATCGCGCATCACGATCACTTCGTCGGTGATGCGCTCCACTTCATCGAGCTTGTGCGAGATGTAGACGATCGTCACGCCATCGGCCTTGAGCTTCAGCATCAGCGCGAAGAGCCGTTCGGTCTCGGCGGGCGTCAGCGTCGCGGTCGGTTCGTCCATGATCAGGAGACGCGCACGGCGCGACAGCGCCTTCGCGATCTCGACCATCTGCTTTTCCGCGACGATCAGCTCGCGCACCTTCGTGTCCGGCGCGCGCTCGAGCCCGACCTGCGCGAGATAGCGCGCGGCGTCGCTGCGCATCGCGGCATCGTCGACTAACCAGCCGCGGCGCTTCTCGTGACCGAGGTACATGTTCTGCGCGATCGTCAGATGCTCGGCGAGGTTGAACTCCTGGTGGATCAGCACGATGCCCTGCGCCTCGGCGTCGCGTGAGCCGGCGAAGCGCTGCGCGTGGCCATCGACCAGCACGCTGCCTGAAGTTGCCGTTTCATAACCGGCGAGGATTTTCATCAGCGTCGACTTGCCCGCGCCGTTCTCGCCGAGCAGACCGTAGATGCGGCCGGGTGCGAGTTCGAAGCTCACGCCGTGCAGCACGCGCACGGGCCCGAAGTCCTTGCGGATGTCGTCGAAACGGATCGCGAGGCTCATGGCTCACGCACTCCCACGGATCACGAGACGATGCGGCAGCAGCACGCCCGGCACGTTGGCCTGCGGATTCGCGAGGCGTTGCAGCAACAGACGCGCGGCGGTCTCGCCGAGCTCGCGCATTGGCTGCGCGATCGTCGTGAGCGGCGGATCGATCTGCGCGGCGAGCGAGATGTCGTCGAAGCCGGCCACGGCGACGTCGTCGGGCACGCGCTTGCCGACGCTGCGCAAGCCGTGGATCACGCCGATCGCGAGCGTGTCCGACACCGCGAAGATCGCGCTCGGCGCATCGCGCTGCCGCATCAACGCAGCCGCGGCCGACGCACCCGCTTCGTAATCGAGGCTGTTCAGATTCATGCGCCAGCGCGGGTCGGGCGCGATGCCCGCGTCGCTCAAGGCGTCGAGGTAGCCCTGCTGACGCTGGCGCGCATACAGATAGTCGACGTCGGAATTGATCAAGCCGATGCGCCGGTGGCCGCGCGTGAGCAGGTGGCGCACCGCGTCGCCGGCCGCGCGGTAGTTGTCGATGCCGACGTACGGCACGCCCATCTGCGGATCGAACTCGCAGCACGCGACCCACGGCAGCGCCTGCGACGCTTCGCCGAGCGCCTGCTGGATCGTCGCCGGATCGAGGCAGATCGCGCCGTCCGCGCGGCGCCGCCGCAGCATGTCGAAGTAGCTGCGCTCACGCCCCGGGTCCGCGCCGGTGTCGCATAGCAGCATGAAATAGCCGTGCCGACGCGCGACGCTGTCGATGCCGCGCACGATCTCCGCGTAAAACGGATTGCCGAAGTCCGGCACCATCGTCAGCAGCAGGCGGCTTTCGGCGGTGCGCAGATTGCGCGCGAGTTCGTTGACGCGGTAGCTGCTCGCGTCGATCGCGGCGAGCACCCTGTCGCGGGTGGCGGGCCGCACGTTCTCGTGGCCGTTCAGCACGCGCGACACCGTCGCGACCGACACGCCCGCCTGCTCGGCCACGCCAGCGATCGACGGCCCGTCGGCCGCGCGCGGCGAGCGCCTCTGCGGCTGAGGTTGCGGTTGACTGCTCGCGCCTGACACCACGGCCGGCGACGATCGGGACGGCGTTCGGGACACACGACCTCGCAGCAAAAATGTAATCGATTACATTTTGTGGCGATGGCGATGCGAATCGCAAGGACGGATCGCTAGGGATTAACACGGGGGCCGCCCGGCCCGGCGCTTGCCCGCGAGCGGCCGGCGCGAGTCCGCCATTTGGTACAATCCCGCAGTTCCCCTGACGCGGCTTGCGATGCGAATATCTTGCTCCGGAGCCGCGGCCGCCGGCAATCCGTCGGGGCCGGGTCAGGACAAAAGTCTGCGGCAGCCGCCGCCCGCTCGCCAAACCAAAACCGCCGAATCCACCATGAACATCGAGCAAGCGCGTTTCAACATGATCGAACAGCAGATCCGCCCCTGGGAAGTGCTCGACCAGGACGTGCTGAATCTGCTGTCGATCGTCAAACGTGAGAATTTCGTCCCCGCCGCTTACCGCGACCTGGCTTTTGCCGACTTCGAAGTGCCGCTGCCGGCCGGCCAGCACATGCTGGCGCCGCGCGTCGAGGCGCGCGTGCTGCAGGAGCTCGCGGTGAAGAAACACGAAAGCGTGCTGGAAATCGGCGCGGGCTCGGGTTACATGGCGGCGCTGCTCGCGCATCGCGCGCAACACGTGTTGACCGTCGACATCGAACCGGAACTGGCCGAGCTCGCGAAGAGCAACCTGATCGCCAACGGCGTGCTGAACGTCGAAGTCGCGACCGGCGACGCCGCGCGCGGCTGGAGCGGCGCGGCACCGTACGACGTGATCTGCGTGTCGGGCGGTCTGCCGGTGCTGCCGCAGGAAATCCTCGAACAGTTGAAGGTCGGCGGCCGTCTCGCGGCGTTCGTCGGCAGCGCGCCGGTGATGAAGGCGCAAATCATCACGCGCATCGACGAGAAGCAATACCGCATCTCCGACGTGTTCGAAACCTATGTCGAGCCGCTCTCCAACGCGGTGCAGCCGGCGCGGTTCAGGTTCTAAGCGGCTCTCTTTCGCTGCGCTTCGCGCTGTATTGTTGATCTGGACGGGCGGCGAGTAAGCCGCCGTCCCACGAACTGGATGTCTCGCTGATGCAAAACCTGACCGCTCCCGCACTCGCCGAATGGCTCGCCGATACCTCGCGCCCCGCACCCGTGCTGCTCGACGTACGCGAGCCGTGGGAACTGCAAACGGCGTCGATCGCCGGCATCGTGTCGATCCCGATGCGCGAGATTCCCGCGCGCAGCGAAGAACTCGATGACGACGCGCAGATCGTCTGCATCTGCCATCACGGTGCGCGCAGCGCGCAGGTCGCAATGTTCCTCGAATCGCGCGGACACACCAACGTGTTCAATCTGCAAGGCGGGATCGACGCGTGGTCGCGTCAGGTCGATCCGTCGGTTCCGACTTACTGAGATTTACCGCGCGGTAGCGCATTGAAGCGGCGCAAGGGCTGATGGTCCTTGCGCCGTTTGTCTTTGGTGCTGCGCACGCTCGCTAGAGCAGCCAAAAATTTTGGGCCGTCGCCCATGTACGGACAACCTGTCGCACGGTGATTATCTGATCGCTGCCGATCCGGGCAGCGACTTCATATAGATCGTCGACATACCTATGTCCTTGTCCGTGTTTGAGATGCACTCCGTGGAGCTGCGCTGTCAGAGGCCCTTGGGTGTTTGTTATGTAATCTGTGACGAGTGGTATTTCAAGGCGTGCCTGAGGAAGGCCGCCGACCTCGAGAGGGCCAAAGCAGATACTGGGGAATTTCTCGGTATCGCCGGACTGAACCATAGCGAGTGGGAACGGGACCAGGATCTGATCAAAAGCATTGGGCGGCGTCTGTCCCTACCGTTTCAAGCTTTCCGAGACCGTGACCCTGACACCGATGGCTGGTGGGTCACCAATGCGCTTCTCGCAGAGGTGCGGCGGGGAGGCCTGCTTGCCGTCAAAGGCCGTCGTGCTGACCTGTTTCCGCAAACCCATAGCACGCCGCTGAGGAATTTTGCGGTGAGGGCAGCCGATCTCCCGAACGACAGACTCATGCGGTCCGGCCCGTACGATCAGGTCACGCGGCAAGTCCGGTTGTTCGCCGCACCCGCCGCCGCGTCTGGTCGCAGCAGCGACGGCAGTCTGCTCGATTTCGCTGTCGCCGTGATCGGTGCGCGAGCCGGCGATGGAGACGCATCGACGCTGCCTGGTGACGCGCAGCCGTTCGAATACCAGTCGGGTATCGCTGATGTTGACTCATTCGACATTGCCAAAACTCCAAACGAGGGCGAGCCGGGAACGTGGTACACGAATCCGGGCAGTGGGCAGATGCGGCTATTCGGAGATGATGGGAAACCTGTTGTAGACCTGGATTTCGACCATTTTCACAATGGCATGAAACCGCACCCACATAACTGGAATGGCAGCGCGCGAGACGGTGGGGGCTTGGTTGTACCCTTCAGTCCTTGGAACCCCTGATTGATGGATGACCCAAGATGAAAATCATTGAACAGTACGTATCATTTCACGACTGGTACCTGCTCGGTATAGCAGCGGACATGGACAAGGAGGTTGTCGAACTTCGTCTGATGTTCGATAACAAGAAAGACCGAGTACGGCTGTTGTTCAGCGGGGCCACCCGATGTTGGGCCAACGACTTTCTGATACAGAACATCGTCTACTCAATCAAGGTGCTAACCGATTTCAGTTCGGATGAGTACCGGAAGGCACTAGCCTCGCTGGACAAAGCTTACTCGTGGGGTAAAGGGAAGCCGTTGAAAAACATTGCGGTTCTTGAGGCCACACTAGGCGCTGAATTACTTATAGAGTTTGATTCCTTGAAGTAGAACCCGAATCATCGGTTTAGGATACTGGCACGATAGCAATGCCCCATCCACTGTATGACCTGCGACAGACTTGATGATGCCAGGATTCACTATTCCCTAAGCCGCCAATGACCTGATAGCGTGCTGGTTTTAGTAACCGTCGTCGGACAGCGCATCGAAATTGACGTGTTCGGCGATGGGCACATGGAAGTGTCTGGTTTTACCGGGCATGAAGATATCGAGGATGGCGCGGAATTGATCGAGTCACTGGATCTCGTTCTCACCAATCAGGCTTGCGCAACAGAACTGGCGTGCTTGCCATCAATTTCAGTCAATGAGTCATTGAGTCAGCCGATATCCGAGGAATGGACTCCCCAGATGGATATGTCGCCTCGCTTTTTGCAGGGGATAACATTCTTCGATGCCGATCCCAAAAGGAACGCAAGCATCGCCCCGACTAGCGACACAGCATTGCCGGCCCACGAGCGAATAGCCCGCTGGCGTTTTCGATCAAGCGGCGTCCCGATCTGGCTCGGGTGTCGATACGAAGGCACTGGCATCGTGCTTACAAGGCAACTATCCGCTTCCTATAAAGAATGCCGGCTTGTCTATGGCCGCGGTGGAATCGTCAAGCAGATTAGCTGCGACTAGCAAGTCCCCTGAAGGCTGACATATCGGATGGGCTGTCGGGGGCGCGTTCTGTCGTGTCGGCTCTCCCTGTTCGGCATCGGCGGTCTTTCAGTCCACCCAAACCCCACGTCATGCACAAAGACGCGGCGTACCGATGCCGCCCATGCACCGCCAATGCCCAGCGCGCGCCAGCGGCGCTTCGCTGGCGGCGAACTGCGCTTCGTCGCGGCGCGACACGCACCCGAACGAGGCGCGGCGCGCGCGACTGCACCACTTTCGCGCCGCGGCATCGATGGCTCGACGCGCCGCCCTCGCGCCGATAGCCGCGCCGCAACGGGCATCGCACGCGCATCGCATCGAATGTGTCACATGGCATGTGCCTTGCAGTAGACGATCGGCTAGTCGTGCGAGCTCAGCCAGGTTGGCTGAAATCGACGCTCATAAACAGTGACCATCAATGGCAAGGGGATAGCACATGAAACGTCGCAGTCTGTTGAAGTTCGGCTCCATGTCCGGCGCGCTCGCGCTCGCCGGCCGCGTGCCGTTCGCGCACGCGCAGTCCGATAGCGGCCCGATCAAGGTGGGCATCCTGCATTCGCTGTCCGGCACGATGGCGATCTCCGAAACGTCGCTGAAAGACACCGCGTTGATGACGATCGCCGACATCAACAAGAACGGCGGCGTGATGGGCCGTCAGATCCAGCCGGTGGTCGTCGACCCGGCGTCGAACTGGCCGCTGTTCGCCGAGAAGGCGCGCCAGCTTCTGACGCAGGACAAGTGCGCGGTCGTGTTCGGCTGCTGGACCTCGGTGTCGCGCAAGTCGGTGCTGCCGGTGTTCGAGGAACTGAACGGCCTGCTGTTCTATCCGGTGCAGTATGAAGGCGAGGAAATGTCGCGCAACGTGTTCTATACGGGCGCCGCGCCGAACCAGCAGGCGATTCCCGCGACCGAATACCTGATGAGCGCCGAAGGCGGCGGCGCGAAGCGCTTCTTCCTGCTCGGCACCGACTATGTGTATCCGCGCACGACCAACAAGATTCTGCGCGCGTTCCTCAAATCGAAAGGCGTGCAGGAAGCCGACATTCAGGAGGTCTATACACCGTTCGGCCACAGCGACTATCAGACCATCGTCGCGAACATCAAGACCTTCTCGCAAGGCGGCAAGACCGCCGTGATCTCGACCGTGAACGGCGACTCGAACGTGCCGTTCTACAAGGAGCTCGGCAACCAGGGGCTGAAGGCGTCGGATGTGCCGGTCGTCGCGTTCTCGGTCGGCGAAGAGGAGCTGCGCGGCATCGATACGAAGCCGCTCGTCGGCAATCTCGCGGCCTGGAACTACTTCATGTCGTTGCGCAATCCGTCCAACGAGAAGTTCAAGAAGCAATGGGCCACGTGGGTCAAGGACAACAACCTGGCGGGCGGCACGAAGCGCGTGACCAACGATCCGATGGAAGCGACCTTCGTCGGCATTCATATGTGGAAGCAGGCGGTCGAGAAAGCAAAGAGCACCGAGGTCGACAAGGTGCGCGTCGCGATGGTCGGCCAGACTTTCGCCGCACCGTCGGGCTTCACGCTGGAGATGGACGGCAACCACCATCTGCACAAGCCGGTGATGATCGGCGAGGTACGCGCGGATGGCCAGTTCAACGTCGTGTGGCGCACCAAGGGACCGATTCGCGCGCAACCGTGGAGCCCGTTCATCGCCGGCAATGCTGGCAAGCCGGATGTGGTCAGCTCGATTCCGGCGTTCCTGCGGCGCTCGCGCGTCGCATGACGTGTCGGCGTGAGCCTCGTCGCGGCTCGCGGCGGCGATGGGGCGCGCTGGTCACCGCGCGTGTATCGCCGCTTCGGTCGCGACGCGCGACCTGCGTGCCGACGCGCGCGCGGCTCGCGCGTGACCCAGACGCCCTGCGCTTCGCGCCGCCGCCGCGCGTTCGCTGCGTCGCGCGGCGTGACCGCGCACGCCAATGCGCGGCAACGTCCCGCTGAAGCGGCGGCGCGACGTCTGACGCGACGCCCTCGCGCGCTCGAGCGGCTCATCGATTCAACCCAGTGCAAAAGGCCATCATGGCGTTTTCATTTCCGACTTCCGTACGACGACGCGGCGCGACGCTCCTGCTGCCGCTCGCGGTCCTTCTCGCCGCCGCGCCCGGCGCTGCATTCGCGCTGACCCAGGCCGACGTCGCGCCGCTCGCGGGCGACGACTTCGAGGCGAAGTCCGCCGCGATCGACAAGCTGATCTCGACGCACGATGCCGCGTCGCTCGCGGTGCTCAAGGCGCTCGCCGACGACAACGCGCTCGCCACCGACGCAGGCGCGGTACTGCTGCAGGACGGCGACGCCACCCGCGATGCCGTCACCGGCCAGCCCGTCGCCACGAGCGACGCGCAACCGGTCACGCTGAACAACCTGCTGCGCTCCAAAGTGGCGGGCGCGCTGTCAGGTCTGCAACTCGCCTCGCCCGATCGGGCGATACGCGCAGCCGCCGTCGATGCGCTGCTGCACAACCCCGATCCGTCGATCAAGCCGCTCGTCGACGCGGCGCGCGCAAAAGAAACCGATCCCGCTCTGAAGAAACGTCTCGACACGCTGTGGGCGATGAGCGCATTGCACGACCCGGATCCGGCCAAGCGCCTCGAAGCGGTGCAACTGGTCGCCGCGCGCCACGACCTCGAAATGAACGAACTGCTGCGCCCGCTGGTCGCGAAGAAAGCCGACGGCACGTTTGCCGAAGCCGACGAACGCGTGCGCGCGGCAGCGCAAAGCGGCATCGATGAGCTCGATGCGATCCAGCGCCGCAGCCAGATCGCGGGCACGCTGTTCGCGGGGCTGTCGCTCGGCAGCGTGCTGCTGCTCGCCGCGCTCGGCCTCGCCATCACGTACGGCCTGATCGGCGTGATCAACATGGCGCACGGCGAATTCCTGATGATCGGCGCGTACGCGACCTACGTCGTGCAGAACCTCGTTCAGCGTTTCGCGCCTAACGCGTTCGACTGGTATCCGCTGCTTGCGATACCGGCCGCGTTCGTCGCGGCGGCGCTGGTCGGTATCGTGCTCGAACGGCTCGTGCTGAAGCACCTGTACGGCCGCCCGCTCGAAACGCTGCTGACCACCTTCGGCGTGAGCCTGATCCTGATTCAGGCCACCCGCATGCTGTTCGGCGCGCAGAACGTCCAGGTCGTCAATCCGTCGTGGATGAGCGGCGGCGTGACCGTGCTGCCGAATCTGATCCTGCCGTACAACCGGCTCGCGATTCTCGCGTTCTCGCTGATCGTCGTCGCGATCGCGTGGGCCGTGCTCACGCGCACGCGGCTGGGTCTGTTCGTGCGTGCGGTCACGCAGAACCGTCGCATGGCCGCGTGCGTCGGCGTGAAGACCGCGCGCGTCGATTCGTATGCGTTCGCGTTCGGCGCGGGCATCGCGGGGCTCGGCGGCTGCGCGCTGTCGCAGATCGGCAATGTCGGGCCGGACCTCGGCCAGAGCTACATCATCGATTCGTTCATGGCGGTCGTGCTCGGCGGCGTCGGCCAGCTCGCGGGCACCGTGCTCGGCGGCTTCGGGCTGGGACTCGTCAGCAAGGCGATCGAACCGTTCTGGGGCGCGGTGCTCGCGAAGATCGCGGTGCTCGTGCTGATCGTGCTGTTCATCCAGAAGCGTCCGCAGGGCATGTTCGCCTTGAAGGGCCGTAGCGCGGAGGCATGAGATGACATCGGCTACTTCATCGGCAGACCCCGCTTCCGCTTCGTCGTCGCGCGCCAGTGCCGCTGGCGCCGACGGCGCGCGCGAGTCCAACACCGGCTTCGCGCTCGGCCTGCCACCGCGGCCCGCGCTGTTGTCGCGTCGCGCGTGGCTCGCGCTGATCGCGCTGATCATCGTGTTCGGCCTCGGCGTGCCGTTCGCCGCGCTGGTGATTCCGGAGACGAGCGCCTTTCATCTGTCCGCGTATGCGATGACGCTGACCGGCAAGTTCATGTGCTATGCGATCGCCGCGCTCGCACTCGATCTGGTGTGGGGCTACTGCGGCATCCTGAGTTTGGGTCACGCTTTGTTCTTCGCGCTCGGCGGCTACGCGATCGGCATGTACCTGATGCGCGCGATCGGCCACGACGGCAAGTACGGCAGCGATCTGCCCGACTTCATGGTGTTTCTCGACTGGCACCAGTTGCCGTGGTACTGGCATGGCACGCAACATCTCGGCTACGCGCTCTTGCTGGTCGTGCTGGTACCCGCCGTGGTCGCGTGGGTGTTCGGCTTCTTCACGTTCCGCTCGCGCGTGAAGGGTGTCTATCTGTCGATCATCACGCAGGCCATGACCTTCGCCGCGATGCTGCTGTTCTATCGCAACGAGACGGGCTTCGGCGGCAATAACGGCTTCACCGACTTCAAGCGCATCGGCGGTTTTCCGATCACGCATCAGGGCACGCGCGCCGCATTGCTGCTCATTACGTTCGCGGTGCTGATCGCCGCGTTCATCGGCGCGCGCGCGATCGTCACGTCGAAGCTCGGCCGCGTGGTGACCGCGGTGCGCGACGGCGAAACGCGGCTGATGTTCCTCGGCTACAGCCCGCTGGCGTACAAGCTGTTCGTGTGGACCGTGTCGGCGGTGCTGTGCGGCATCGCGGGCGCGTTGTACGTGCCGCAGGTCGGCATCATCAATCCGGGCGAGATGTCGCCGGGCAACTCGATCGAAATGGCGATCTGGGTGGCGGTCGGCGGACGCGGCACGCTGATCGGCCCCATCATCGGCGCGTTCGCCGTGAACGGTGCGAAGAGCTTCTTCACGGCGAACTTCCCCGAATACTGGCTGTTCTTTCTCGGCCTGATCTTCGTGCTGGTGCCGCTGCTGCTGCCGAACGGCATCATGGGGCTCGCCGATCTGCTGACGCGTAAAAGGAACCGCTGATGAACGAAAACCCGATGGTTCCCGATCTGGATTTACCCGAAGCACCACCGGAACGCTCGCTGAGCGGCGTCGCGAGCATGGGACACGCGGTCGTGCCCGGCGAGATCGACATATCGCACGGCACGATCCTCTACCTCGAGGACGTAACGGTCAGCTTCGACGGCTTTCGCGCGCTGAACGCGCTGTCGCTCGCGATCGACGCGGGCGAACTGCGCTGCATCATCGGCCCGAACGGCGCTGGCAAGACGACGATGATGGACGTGATCACGGGCAAGACCGCGCCCGATCACGGCAAGGTGTTTCTCGGCCAGTCGATCGATCTCACGCGCATGAACGAACCGGCGATCGCGCGCGCCGGCATCGGCCGCAAGTTCCAGAAGCCGACCGTGTTCGAGCAGCATCCGGTGTGGGAAAACCTCGAACTCGCAATGAAGACCGACAAGGGCTGGTGGGCGTCGCTGCGCGCGCGGCTCGATAGCGACGCGCAGGCCCGCATCGAGGAAACGCTCGCGCTGATCGGGCTGGAAAGCGAAGCGCGAAGGCTCGCCGGCGAGCTATCGCACGGCCAGAAGCAGCGCCTCGAAATCGGCATGCTGCTGATGCAGCAACCGGCGCTGCTGCTGCTCGACGAACCCGCAGCCGGCATGACCGACGACGAAACGATGCAACTCGCCGAATTGCTCAACCACCTGCGTGGCACCTGCTCGATGATGGTCGTCGAGCACGACATGGAGTTTGTCGCGGCGCTCGCGGGCGACACAGGCAAGGTGACGGTGATGGCCGAAGGCCGCGTGCTCGCGCACGGCACGCTCGACGAAGTCAAGCGCGACGAGACGGTGATCGAGTCTTATCTAGGCCGCTGATTGCTGCTGAAAGCGGCACCGCATCGTCAACCCGACAGGACGACTGAACAATGCTCGAAGTAGACCGACTGAACCAATACTACGGCGGCAGCCATATTCTGCGCGACGTGAAGCTCACGGTGCCCGACGCCAAGCTGACGGTGCTGCTCGGGCGCAACGGCGTCGGCAAAACCACGCTGCTGCGCTGCCTGATGGGCGTCGTGCCCGCGAAAAGCGGCGCGATCGCATGGCGCGGCGAACAGTTGATGAAACTGCCGACCCATGCCCGCGTTGCCCAGGGGCTCGCCTACGTACCGCAGGGCCGCGATATCTTTCCGCGCCTCACCGTCGAGGAAAATCTGCTGGTCGGCGCCGCGAGCAGAAAGGCGCCGAAGAAAATCCCCGAGCGCATCTACGAGCTTTTCCCGGTACTGAAGGACATGCGCAACCGGCGCGGCGGCGATCTCTCCGGCGGTCAGCAGCAACAGCTCGCGATCGGCCGCGCGCTGATGAGCGAGCCGCAACTGCTGATCCTCGATGAGCCGACCGAGGGCATCCAGCCGTCGATCATTCAGGACATCGGCCGCACGCTGCGGCAGCTCGTCGAGGACATGGGCATGACGGTGCTGCTGGTCGAGCAGTACTACGACTTCGCCAAAGCGATCGCCGATCGTTACTGGGTGATGAGTCGCGGCGAGATCGTCGCGGGCGGCGAGGGGGCGAACATGGATGCGGATGGGGTAAGAGGGTTGATTGCCGTGTAAGCGAGCTCAAGTTATCCGCCGCGCAACCGTTACACAGGCTAGGCAACGCCGCAACGGTTCGACGAGGTGGACACTATGGACGACAACAAGCAGGTCAGACGCGAGTTTTACAGAAACCCAGCCTCCTATTGCAGGGTGATGAACGTCGTGTCGGCGGTCACTTTTGGTCTATTCGAAGTGGACAGCGGCGGTACGGTCGGCATGCTGTCGGTGCGCTGGGAGAAGCTCGGCAACGAACTCGCGCCCCAGCTGCACGCGTATTACGACAGCTGGCACGTGCTCGCGTCGTTCCCCGACGTTCTCGCGAGAATGGCCGGGACGACCGGGCCGTCGTGTTCGCCGGAAGCTTTCTGTCAGCTGTTGCTCGACTGCGGATTCATGAATCGCGCGGAACGGGGCGTGGACGATCACGCCGAGCCGACACTCGTACGCTAGACGCCGCCGCGATACGGCCTGGGTCGGCGACACAAAATCGATATAGAGGGAGAAAGGCATGTCCGTGACGGTTCACGTCGAATATCAGTATTGCCAACATGGCAAGAAAGCAATCCAGACAGGCAGCGACTCGTTGACCGTCCAGGAAAACACCCCCCGCGCGATCCTTGCGTTGCTGCGACTGTTGCATCCGCAGTGGGAGGGCATCAAGGTGCTGTCGGTGACCGAGGCCTCGCCCGAGGGGGCCGCATCGTAGCCGCTGCCGCGGCTTCCGCGCTTCGACACGCGTGCTATCCTCGTCGCACGCCGATTCCCCCATCCATCCGCATGTCGCTTCACGAAAATCACGCCACGCTCGCCGCCGCGCACACGCCGTGGCGCGCGCGACTCGAACTCGGCTTCGTCGGCGGCGACGCTCGCACGACGCTCGCGCACCGGCTGCACGACGGACCGCTGCGCGTGCAACGGCCGCTCTATCCGGAAGGCCCGGCGATCTGTCACGCGGTGATCGTGCATCCGCCCGGCGGCGTCGCGGGTGGCGATCAGCTCGACATCGACATCACGCTCGCCGCGCACACGCACGCGGTGCTGACGACGCCGGGCGCAACCAAGTGGTACAAGTCGAACGGCCGCGCGGCGCGGCAGCGCATCGCGCTGCGTGTCGGTGAGCACGCGAAGCTCGACTGGCTGCCGCAGAACAACATCGTGTTCGATCACGCGAACGCGCATCTCGATTTTTCGCTGACGCTCGCCGACGGCGCGAGCGCACTCGGCTGGGACGCGACCCAGCTCGGACGCCAGGCGGCCGGCGAACGCTGGTCGGCGGGTAGCTTGCGCGCGGTGTCGCGCATCGTCGGCGCGAATGGCGAGCTGCTGTGGTTCGAACGCGCGAGCCTCACCGCCGACGATCCGCTGCGCGACGCGCCGCAGGGGCTCGCCGGCTTTCCGGCCTACGGCACGCTGTGGGCCGTAGGCGCCGCTTGCGACGACGCGCTCGCCGAATCGCTGAGCGCGCAACTGCCGTTCGACGACACGTTGCGAGCAGCCGCCTCGTGCGTGACGAACGGCGTGCTGCTCGTGCGCGCGGTGTCGCGCTCGATGGAAACGCTGCAGCACGCGCTCACGCGCTGTTGGCTGCAATTGCGGCCGGTCGTGCATGGTGTCGCGGCGGTGCCGTTGCGGATCTGGTCGACCTGAGAGCGCGGCTTCCCGCTTTCGTCTTCATCACGCTCTTTGCGCACCAAGGCGGCGCACGCGCACGCCCCAACCATGTGCGCGAACTGGCGTCGCACGCCGCCCCGCCACGCCACAGGGGGGATGGCACACAGCTTGCGTTGCACTCGCCACTTCGCGGCCGGCCACGATGAAGCCAGCGAGGACCCGACACCGACACCACCACTGCTCACGCCCATGACCCGCACTCTCTCCCGCTCCGCGCGCCGCGCCCTGCTGGCCGCATTGCTCGCCCTGCCCATCGTCGCCGATCTCGCGTTTCATGCGGGCTCCGCGCACGCCGACACGCTCGACGACATCGCCAAGGCCGGCGTGCTGAAGGTCGCCGTGCCCGAGGACTATCCGCCGTTCGGCTCGGTCGGCCTCGACATGAAGCCGCAGGGCTATGACATCGACACGGCCGCGCTGCTCGCCAAAGCGATGAACGTGAAGCTCGAACTCGTGCCGGTCAACAGCGCGAACCGCATTCCGTATCTGCAAACGGGCAAGGTCGACCTCGTGATCTCGTCGCTCGGCAAAACGCCGGAGCGCGAGAAGGTGATCGACTTTTCGAACGCGTACGCGCCGTACTACCAGGGCGTGTTCGGTCCCGCCGACATCAAGGTGAGCGGTCCCGCCGATCTCACCGGCAAGACCGTCGGCGCGACGCGCGGCGCGCTCGAGGAAATCGGTCTCACGCAGATGGCGCCGAACGCGACGATCAAGCGGTTCGAGGACAACAACGCGACGATCGCCGCGTTCCTGTCCGGCCAGGTGCAGCTGATCGCGGCCGGCAACATCGTCGCGGCCGCGATCCTCGCGAAGAATCCGCCGCGCCGTCCGGAGCCGAAGTTCGTGATCAAGAACTCGCCGTGCTTCGTCGGCATGAACAAGAACGAGCCGCGCCTGCAACAGAAGGTCGATGCCGCGATCGCCCAGGCCAAACACGACGGCACGCTCGGTGCGATGTCGAAGAAGTGGTTCGGCGCACCGCTCCCCGCCGATCTGTAATTTTGCAGACGCGGTGGCATGCGCGGTCGCAAACGTAGTTGTAAGCGCGCCGTTAGCCGGACTTGATACCGTGACCGGATGATCGCGCGACGCCAGGCCCCCGTCACCGCGACGCGACCACGACGCCGCCACGACACATCAAACGCCGAGACCCACACCCGATGAAGCTGACACCTCGCGAGAAGGACAAGCTGCTGATCTTCACCGCCGCGCTGCTCGCCGAACGGCGCCGCGCGCGCGGCCTCAAGCTGAACTATCCGGAGGCGGTCGCCTTCATCACCGCCGCGCTGATGGAAGCCGCGCGCGACGGCAAGAGCGTCGCCGAGGTGATGCACTATGGCACCACGCTGCTCACGCGCGCCGACGTGATGGAGGGCGTGCCCGAGATGATCCCCGACATCCAGGTCGAAGCGACGTTTCCCGACGGCACCAAGCTTGTCACCGTCCATCACCCGATTCCCTGAACTCCTCTTCGTCAAGGCAGGCCCCATGATTCCCGGCGAACTCCTCATCGACGACGGCGAGCACGAACTGAACGCGGGCCGCGCGACGGTCACGGTGGTCGTGTCGAATACCGGCGACCGTCCCGTGCAGATCGGCTCGCATTATCATTTCTACGAGGTGAACGACGCGCTGTCGTTCGATCGCGAAGCGGCGCGCGGCTTTCGCCTGAACATCGCGGCGGGCACCGCGGTGCGCTTCGAGCCCGGTCAGGAGCGCACGGTCGAACTCGTCGCGCTGGCCGGCGAGCGCATCGTCTACGGCTTCAACGGCAAGGTGATGGGCAAGCTGTGATGCGCTGCCCGCGCCCTGGCGTTTCGACCGCCCTGCTCCGCCTTGCCTTGCCTGTCGCTCATTTCGGACCCACACCATGACACTACGCATTGGCCGCCGCGCGTACGCGGAGATGTTCGGCCCCACCACCGGCGATCGCGTGCGCCTCGCCGACACCGAACTGCTGATCGAGATCGAGCGCGACTTCACGACCTACGGCGAAGAGGTCAAGTTCGGCGGCGGCAAGGTGATTCGCGACGGCATGGGCCAGTCGCAGCGTGTGCATGCCGAGGTCGTCGATACCGTCGTGACGAACGCGGTGATCCTCGATCACTGGGGCATCGTGAAGGCCGACATCGGCATCAAGGACGGCCGCATCGCGGCGATCGGCAAGGCTGGCAATCCCGACATCCAGCCGAATGTGACGATCGCGATTGGAGCCTCCACCGAAGTGATCGCGGGCGAAGGGCTGATCGTGACCGCGGGCGGCATCGATACGCACATCCACTTCATCAGCCCGCAGCAGATCGAGGAAGCGCTCGCGAGCGGCGTGACGACGATGCTCGGCGGCGGCACCGGCCCCGCGACCGGCACGAATGCGACCACCTGCACGCCGGGGCCGTGGCATCTCGAACGCATGCTGCAAGCGGCCGACGGCTATCCGATGAACCTCGGCTTTCTCGGCAAGGGCAACGTGAGCCAACCGGCCCCGCTGACCGAACAGATCGCCGCGGGCGCGATCGGCCTGAAGCTGCACGAGGACTGGGGCACGACGCCCGCGGCGATCGACAACTGCCTTGGCGTCGCCGACGATACCGACACGCAGGTCGCGATCCACACCGATACGCTAAACGAAGCGGGCTTCGTCGAAGCGACCGTCGCCGCGTTCAAGGGCCGCACGATCCACACGTATCACACCGAAGGCGCGGGCGGCGGCCACGCCCCGGACATCATCAAGGTGTGCGGCGAAGCGAACGTGCTGCCGTCGTCGACGAATCCGACGCGGCCCTACACGGTCAACACGCTCGACGAGCATCTCGACATGCTGATGGTGTGCCATCACCTCGATCCGTCGATTGCCGAAGACATCGCGTTCGCCGAATCGCGGATTCGCCGCGAGACGATCGCCGCCGAGGACATCCTGCACGATCTCGGCGCGCTGTCGATGCTTTCTTCGGATTCGCAGGCGATGGGCCGCGTCGGCGAAGTGATCATCCGCACGTGGCAGACCGCGCACAAGATGAAGGTGCAACGCGGCGCGCTGCCCGAGGACAACGCGCGCCACGACAATTTCCGCGCGAAACGCTATGTCGCGAAGTACACGATCAATCCGGCGATCACGCACGGCATCGCGCATGAAGTTGGTTCGATCGAACCGGGCAAGTGGGCCGACCTCGTGTTCTGGGAGCCGGCGTTCTTTGGCATCAAGCCGTCGCTGATCCTGAAGGGCGGCATGATCGCGATGGCGCAGATGGGCGATCCGAATGCATCGATTCCGACGCCGCAGCCCGTGCACTATCGCGAGATGTTCGCGACGCGCGGTGGAGCGCTGGGCCGCACGTCGCTGACCTTCGTGTCGCAACTCGCCGCCGATGCGAATGTGGCCGAACGCTATGGTTTGCACAAGCGCATCGTCGCCGTGAAGAACTGCCGCAACGTGACGAAGGCCGACATGATTCATAACGCGTGGCGCCCGAACATCAGCGTCGATCCGGAAACCTACCAGGTGATCGCCGACGGCCAGTTGCTGACCTGCGATCCGGCCACCGTGCTGCCGATGGCGCAACGCTATTTCCTGTTCTGATCATGCGTACACTGAACAAACTTCTCGCGCCGCATCTGAAGATCGCGCCGGTACTCGTCAAGCGCGCGCCGACCTTGACGCTCGCGTTCGATGAACGTCGCAAGAGCCGTCTTGCCGCGACGCTCGATGACGGCGAGGAAATCGCATTGCTGTTGCCGCGCGGCACCGTGCTGCGCGATGGCGACGTGCTCGTCGCCGATGATGGCGGGCTCGTGCGTGTCGTTGCGGCTGATGAAGCCGTGCTTGTCGTACGCGCATCGGACGCGTTGACGTTGACGCGCGCCGCCTATCACCTCGGTAATCGTCATACGCCGGTCGAAGTGGGCGCCGATTATCTGAAGCTCGAATACGATCCGGTGCTCGCCGACATGCTCAAGCGCATCGGCGCGACGGTCGAGCAGGTGTCGCTGCCGTTTCAGCCTGAGGCCGGGGCGTATGGCGGTGGACATAAGCATGGGCACGACGAGACGTTCGCCGAGGACTATGCGATCGCGCAACAGGTGTTTGGTGAGCATCATGGGCATGAGCATGCTCCTGCCCACGAGGGCTCTTCGCACTCGCACGATCACGACCATGACCACGTGCGCGACGAATCGTGCGGACATGGACACCACCCGCATCGTCATGCGCATCGCTGAATTCACCGCGCTGCTGCATCTCGCGTCGCCAGCACTGCCGATTGGCGCGTTCAGCTATTCGCAGGGTCTCGAAGCGGCGATTGAAGCGCAGCTCATCACCGATGCCGACTCCGCGCGCATATGGATCGAACGCGGCCTGACCGACGTGCTCGCGCGCGGCGAGTTGCCGTTCCTCGCGCAGCAGATTGAACGCTGGCGCACGCACGACGCCGTGGAACTCGCCGACGCCAACGCCGAATTCCTCGCGAGCCGCGAGTCCGCCGAACTGCGCCGCGAAACGGAGCAGATGGGCTGGTCGCTGCGACAGCTGTGTATGTCGCTCGAATGGGGCGACGTGGCGAGGCGCGAAACGCTCGCGTCGCTGACGCCACTCGCGCAGCCGAGCGCGTTCGCATTCGCCGCTCACGCGCACAATGCTCCGGTCGATGCCGCGCTCGCCGCCTATGCGTTCAGCTGGGTCGAGAACCAGACCGCCGCCGCGTTGAAGGCGGTGCCGCTCGGCCAACTCGCGGGGCAACGCATCATCGTCGCGCTGCGTGAGCCGATCGACGCGGCCGTCGCGCGCGCGCTGGCGACCTCGCGTGACGACCTCAACACGTTCGCGCCGCAGCTCGGCATTCTGTCGGCGTGCCACGAGTCGCAGTATTCGCGGCTCTTCCGCTCGTAACACGATCACACGATCCATCATGAACGCATCTCATCATTCCGCTTCCGCTACCCAGATCCGCACGAAGAAGCTGCCGCCGCTGCGCGTGGGCGTCGGCGGCCCGGTCGGCTCGGGCAAGACCACGCTGCTCGAAATGCTGTGCAAGGCGATGCGCGACCAGTACGACCTCGTCGCGATCACGAACGACATCTATACGAAAGAGGATCAGCGTCTGCTGACCGTCGCGGGCGCGCTGCCGGCCGAGCGCATCATGGGCGTCGAGACGGGCGGCTGCCCGCACACCGCGATCCGCGAGGACGCATCGATCAACCTCGAAGCGGTCGACCGCATGCTCACGCGTTTTCCGGATGCGGACATCGTGTTCATCGAATCGGGCGGCGACAACCTCGCGGCGACCTTCAGCCCGGAGCTGTCGGACCTGACGATCTACGTCATCGACGTCGCGGGCGGCGAGAAGATTCCGCGCAAGGGCGGACCGGGGATCACGAAGTCGGATCTGCTCGTGATCAACAAGACCGATCTCGCGCCGCTGGTGGGCGCGAACCTCGATGTGATGGCATCCGATGCGAAGAAGATGCGCGGCGAGCGGCCGTTTGTGATGTGCAATCTGAAGGCGCTCGAGGGTCTTGATGACGTGGTGAAGTTTATTGAAAAGAAGGGGTTGTTGAAGGTGTGAGGGTGGGTTTGGGAATGTCTGTTGTCGCGAAAATTGTGTGCGGCGGATCGTGGTCCTAGTCTTGACATTCGAAATTGATCCATATCCCCTTTAATCAAGTACGATTTTTCAATGCCTAGTGATTTTGGGGAGTTAAAAAAGAATGCCCTATTACTAACTACCGCCCTCTCATTTGGCGCCTGAATACTGCCATAGGCTTGAGCATCACAACCAATCACTCTCTTCATTGCCTGCAACAAGACCGGATCATCGGATATTTCTTTGTTCCCGCAAAGAGCCGAAGACCTCAATTCGTCCTCTGGCGTCAGAAATTTTCCCTGGCCAAGCAGCAGCATCGCCGCAGAATATGCATTTGATGGCTCTGACAACGCTGATGAATTAAACGCAGCAATCTGCCTCACAAAAAAATTAACCTCATCTCCTGAATTATTTTGGTTTGATCGTGCATCGATGCTTTCGATTTTTCCAAGATGGAGATTCGTTTGAACGGTGCCAATTGATGTCAGCACTCCATGATGCGACGAAAAACAAAGCGATGAGCAGCAAAGATTTTATTGCGAAATCAAATTGTCGATTTTTTAGCATCAACTGCCTCCACTGCTTCCGCAATCCGTTGCGAATGGGTACCCCGCAGGAAATTCATCGACAGCCCATTCGGATTGACGTGAACACATCGCATTCGGGGAATGCCTAGGACTTTAACCAACTGAGCTTTTTGCTTTTTGCTTTCTACTGCCATGTCGGTGCTCTGTAGGCGAATTCGATCAAACACCGCTCGCATCTGGCTCTCGCTTGCAGCACGCCACCCCACTTCGGTAGCGGACCATGGGCGGCACGCATCGCAACCCACCTCGAAACGCCTTTGCCAATCGTAACGCGTGCCGTGCACGCGCGCGGCGCGTGTTGTCCCACTGAAGCGCGAGGCAGCGCATGTGTATGGAGGAGTGATTTACCATCGGCCCTAATCGCAACAAAGCCAATGAAACTCAAGAGCAGCCAAGCGCGCTACTCTCATCGCACCTCAAATGCTTAAGGATTCTTGACATGTTATCAATCACTTGCGATTGGCATTTAATCTGCCGTTCATCGCCCCCATTCTTAGATACCGCCACACCATAGTTGGAAACTTGAGATTCGGTAGCGTCATAATTCCGGAATACCGAGTATTCGTACCCCGCCCTTATGAAATGAATCCGCGTGTAATCAACATTCTGTCGAAAATAGTGATTATAATAAAATTCCCCTTCATCTCCTTGTTTTGCAGAATAGGACATCTCTATTTCTCCAGGCTTCCCAAATCGATAAGTTATCGTTTGAGTGCGCTTATCCATGCACAACGCGATAGTTTTTGAAGCCATAGTCAAGCAGGAAAAACCCACAGATTCCGTTGACTTGCATAGCGAGGGCGCAGCTATAGCCAACTCGCAAAAAGCGCCGCCAAACAGCGTCATCGCGCAGATTACATACTTTATTGATTTCATCGCCCACCTAGCTCCCTATAATTTCTTGCGATAGTTTCATCGTAGCCCTCTTGCGCTGGACCGTTGTATCTCACTGCGAACCCATGCCAGTCTTTACTGGACAGAGCCTTTTTCAAGACCGGATCTGCCTTGATAAAAGAAACAAACGCCCGAAGTTGATTAAGCTCAGACTCACTCACCGACGCAACATAGTCTTGCACATTATGGAAGCCCGTCGCCTTGAAATTGCTTCCTAATATCTGAAATCGTCCCCAAGATGAAGAAAGCAGTGCCGCATTTGAGTCGAGCGCATATGCTTCCATTAATTTTTCGTATTGAACCGTTTTTCTCCCGTAACCGCCTTGCAGGGGATTGGAAATGTGGGGATGGCTTTGATCGCAATTACCGTGGGTTGCGCGATGAAACAGATGTCGTTCGAAGAGAATAGTTGGCACCAAATCATCCCCCGAAGCCAATTCTTGGTCGGGTTTAAAGTACGGGCCTAACGAACCTGTTTCCGTTTTTGCAACCGCCTTAATTGCTTACCTCACACCCCAACTCCGTAGCGGCATCGGCATAGGCTTTTTCGTTAAGCGGCTGGCCATTGGATTTCAGTAAAAACTGAAGTTCGATTCGTTGTCCATGGATGGTAATAAACGGATGCGCGGAACCTTGACCAAAATTCCCCACCAGCCCAATCGGATTGATGTGATACACATCGGAGCCGGGAAAGCCAGGGACTCTAGCCGCAACCTCGTCCCACCAAACGAGCTTCGCGATACACTTTTTTTCCTCTTCATGCTCAGGCTTTGGCCCGGTGCGCTGCTCGATTGCACTGATCAGCGCCTGCCACTTTGCCGGGTTGGCCCATTCGCTTTCGTGCTTCGGGATGAGACGTGATGCCCGAAACGCGACCCACGGAAATCCGGAATTCTGAGGGCTTCGTCCTACGCTGCAAAGATCGTCCGCCGCGTGTACGCCGTCTCCGGTTGGATAGAGCACACGGTAGAGTGAACTCATGAGCGGACTCAGCTTGCCAAGAGAACCCGCACCGGGCACATCACTTCCGAGCGCATAGTCCACATAGTCGCCAGTGGTCGCGAAAATGGTGCGTCGGATCGTGCTCCCCGTCATGACACCCGAAATCGATCCAGCTTTGCGAAAACTCACGGGTAACGCGACCGCCGGCAAAGCTCTGCTCACGCACCCACCCTGAGATCGGATTGCGTTGCACATCGGCGGCGTCCACTTTCCACCAGCGCCACTTGTCCCTGTCGGCGCCGGGATCTTTTTCGATGAACAGGTGATCCGCATCCTGCGGCAGCGTGGCAAACGCGCAAACCTGGATCACATCGGTCTGTTTCGGATCCCGACCGGGTTGCCCATGGTCACGGTACAGAGTCGTTCCACGCTCAACGCGCAGGATCGTCGGATCTGCGGGCAGACCGAGTTGACTCCACTGCTTCGGATTTGCACAGTTGGTCTTGATCCACGCGCGTCCGGCCTCGATGAACTGCCTGATCCCCTCGCCGCAGAACACCTCGATGTGCGCCATCCGGGTTCCGGACGTGCACTCGTTCAGCGAGTCATAGCGGCCGAGGTGGCCAATCAGGTCGCCCGCCTTGATCGGGACGCCGCCTCGTGTTCCCTGAGGATCGTCCCGGCTGCACGCCTGATCAGTGATTACAATCACACAGTCGAAATTCGAATCAGAGATGTTCTCTTCGGCAACCGGGCCGCCGTTCTGCGCACCTAGGTAAATCCAGCCGTTGATAGCCACGGCGGGCGCGACATAGTCACCCGCTACGGGCGCGTGCAGCGTCGCACCGTTCAGGCCGGTTACCTGGCCCCACGCTGCGCCGTGCACCGTTTGCGTTTTGCCTATGCTGACGCTCGCACCCTGCGCAAGGATGCCGAGAACGGAGCCGTTAGGCGTCTTGCGCACGTGCAAACCTACCTGCGACGGGTCGGCAATCTGGCCGCTGCGACCCGGCAGGGGCTTGTCCTGTGCGTACTGCGTTAGCTGCCACTGCCGCGATCAGTACGCCGGTTTCTGCCGCTTAGGGAAGTTGCTGTCATAGTCGGCGTTGGACATCAGGTGCATGTACAGGCTGTAGAACGTCAGCTTCGTGCCGCGCGGAAACTCCATCTCATGGCGCACGAGAGCAAAGCCCGTACTGTAGGGCGCCTGAAACGGCATGTTGCTGCCGCCCAGTGCCAGTTGGCTGACCGGATAGTCGCTGTCGGCGCGGTAGGCGACCAGCACGCCATCTGCGATGCAGCGTAGTCCCGCGTCAAGGTCCAGCGCCTGACCTGCGCCGCCCTCAGTGACATGTATCCCACCATGCCACAGACCCTTGCGGCTAACGAGATACGAGCCGGACGGCTCGCTTGCCGCGAGCAGCCGGAAAACGTCATGCTCATCAGTGAACTGTGCTGATGCCGTGATATTGCCTTGCGGCTTGCGGAGGAAGGGAAAGGCGAATGCCGGTTGCTTGAGACGCGCTACATGTGGCTGTGGTGTCGGTGGTGCATTCGGTGCGAGATTGCTCGTCATGGATTCGGTGCGCTCCTGGATGAATAGGGCCGCACCACGATGACACACAGACAAGCAGCGTCAATTAGCCGACATCTGAATTTAAGCGAACAACTGTCAAACGCTTTTGCCGCAAGCTGCGGCGCGTTCGGTCGCGCGCTACGGGAATTCAGTCGCGCGGATGTTCGCTCTCGAAATGTAGATGCGCAAGCAAGACCCGCAATTCGGGTATCACGCAGCCGTATCCTTGCGGCCACAGGAACAGCGGTTCGCCAAGGCCCCACCGGCTCACCTCGACCTGTTCCCGGCAGAAGCGCAACATGTCGAACGGCAGCCGGTCGAAGGCCTGCCCACCGTCAGCACGCTTTCGCCGCGCGTCAGACTCTACATCGGCGGCATCACAGCGCTGCTCGCACGTTTTTCCATGCGATGTATCTGATTGTTCGGACCATGGCGCGGCATCGATGTACCGAGCTTCGCATCGATCGTTACAGCGATCGTGTATCTCTGGAGATGCAACATGTCAGCATTGGCCGCAACGCTGTGGCTAAACAACACCGTGAGAAAAAGGACATAAAGATGCCGCAGCATCCTCAGGACTTTCCGGAGGTGGCCTAGCGCACCGGAGAGCCATTTCCTGCCGAGCTTTTCGACTGAACAGTCATGGCAAGGCGTTTGAGAGATTCGTGGCGTCGTTTGATCGCATCGCCAGAGAGAGCGTCCAGCGGAATCGTTGCGCATCGAGCAAAACGCAACACGCCGCATTGCACGACACCCGCCCACCCTTACTCCGGCAACAACGCCGCCAACACATCCACCGTCCTCGCCGTCGCCCCGCGATGCCTCGCCGCAAACGCGGCAGCCGCACCGCCCATCGCGAGCCGCCGCGACTTGTCGCCGAACAGCTCGCGCAGCGCGCGCGCCAGACCGGACGGGTCCTGCACCTGCACGGCGGCACCGGCCGCGACCGCATCGGCGGTGGCTTGCGTGAAGTTGAAAACGTGCGGCCCGATCAGCACCGGCACGCCGACCGCGCACGCTTCGATCAGGTTCTGCCCGCCAAGCGGCAACAGACTGCCGCCGATAAACGCGAGATCCGACGCCGCGTAGTAAGCGCCCAACTCGCCCATCGAATCGCCGAGCAGCACGTTCACGTCGCGAGGCAGCGGCGCCACGCCATCGTCGGCGGTGCGCGCCGCCGACGCGACCTTCGCATCGGGCGCCCAACTCGATCGGCGTTCGAGCCGCAACCCCGCTTTCTCGACGAGCGCCGCGACTTCATTGAAGCGCTGCGGATGACGCGGCACCAGAATCAGCAGCGCATCGTCGACGCCGAGCGCCGCGAACGCCTCGAGCACGAGCGCTTCTTCGCCCTCGCGCGTGCTCGAGGCGACCCACACGGGCCGCGTGCCGATCGCCGCGCGCCACGCGTGGCCGCGTGCCGCGAGTTCGGGCGGCGTGCTCATGTCGAACTTCAGATTGCCGAGCACCGCGACATTGCGCGCGCCGAGCGAGGTCAACCGCTCGGCATCGGACGGACTCTGCGCGAGCACGCGCGCGAAGCCGCCAAACACGTCCTTCGTCGCACCGCCGAATTTCGCCGCGCGCTTGAACGAACGCGCCGACATCCGCGCGTTGGTCAGCACGAGCGGCACGTCGGCGCGACGGCACTCGTCGATCAGGGTCGGCCACACCTCGGTTTCCATCACGAGACCGAGCGACGGCCGCCACACGCGCAAGAAGCGCCGTACCGCATGCGGCATGTCGTACGGTAGATAACTGCGCAACACGCGGTCGCCGAAAATCTCGATGCCGGTCGCGCGGCCGCTCGGCGTCATGTGCGTAAGCAGAATGCGCGCGTCGGGGCGCGCCTTGATCAGCGCATCGATCAGCGGCTGCGCGGCGCGCGTCTCGCCGACCGACACCGCATGCACCCAGATCAACGGCGCGCTGTCCTCCAACAAGCGCCCGCGCGAATAACCGAAGCGCTCGCCGATATGCTCGCGATAACCGCGCTCCTTACGCGAACGGATCAACAGACGCAGCACCGCAAGCGGCGCGATGAGCCACCACAGCGCGCGATAGATCGCCCTTAGCATCGGCGCCCCGCGTGATTCGGAAAGCGCAGCGCGCTCACGCGCGCGATGCGGGCCGGCATCTGCCCGGTCCTCGAATCGACCGCCGCGCTCAAACCAGCGCCCTGCCCTTCAGGCGCTCGAGAATGCCGAGCGGCGCGCATTCCGGCTGCGCCATCGCCTTCACTGGCAGGAAGAAAGTCTGCTCCAGCATGAACTGGCCGGACATCACCGCATGCGAGGTCTGGTCGGAGAAGCACACCCACACGCTGCCCGGTGGAAACGGCATGGTCTGTTGCGGGCTCGTCTTCTGATAGTCGAGGTCGGCCTTCATGCCGTCGTGCAGACTGAGCATCAGATGATCGTATTCGCTGCGCAGCGATTTGGTCACGTGCAGCAGGTTCAGCAGCCACGCGGAGCCGGGCATCTGCGGCTTGATACGCGGCAGGAAGCGCTGCGCCATATCCTCGAACGGCTCGCCGACGCGCCATACGCGCGGCACGCCATGGGGATTGACGTTGGTGAACACGCGCAGGATGCGCTCGCCGTAATTCGGCCGCGACGGAAACGCGTCGACGTGCAGACGGCTATCGTCCTTGCGCCACGAGGTTTCGCGTGTCTCGACCTGATGCAGCCGCAGGCTCGTCGGCGCGACACGCAGCTTGCCGCTGTACTCGGGAAAGAGCCCGTCGACGAGCGTGCGCGCATTCGCCTGATAACGCGCGATCAACGCGCGCACCGCCGATTGCGTGACCGCATCGCCGGCCACGCCATGCAGCGCGCCGCCGTTCGGTTCGAGACTGATGTTCTTGCGGTTCGGATCGGCGAGCGCCGGGTCGAGCAGCGCCTGTTCGCCACCGTCGATCGCGAAGCGCAGGTTCGGGAAGTACAGCACCTTGCCGCGCTCGACGCCGGCGAGCAGCGTCTCGCGCGGCACGGACAGATTGCAGCCGTGCCAGTCGGCGTTCGCTACTTCGATGATCTGGGATTCGTTCATGGTCGCCCTTTGGAACGGAGGGTGCGCAAGGCGAAGCGCACCGACAGGATGCAGCAGGTGCTGATGCCGGCCGGCCCGGGTTACAACAGCCCGAAGCCGGCGAGCACCGACTTCACCTGCTGCAGCGTAGGCGGCTGCCCCGCCGCGCCTAGATTGACGACGTTCGGCGACCAGTAGCCGCCGGTGCGCCACGCGGTCGAGAAATTGTACAACTCGACCGTGGGCCGCTTCAGCGCCGCCGCGATATGGACCAGACCTGTGTCAACCCCGACCGTCGCGGCCGCGCCATCGATCAGCCCCACCACCGCCGGCAGCGACAGCTTCGGCGGCACGATCGCGGCCGCGCCGAACTCCTTCGCGAGGCGCTCGCTGGTCGCGCGCTCGGCGTCGCTGCCCCACGGCAGCACGATCGATGCGCCGCGCCGCACCAGCGCTTGCCCGAGTTCGATCCACGCGGCATCGGGCCACTGCTTGTCGGCGCGCGAAGTCGCGTGCACGAACACCACGTACGGCACCGGCAGATTCAGATTCGCCTGCGACAGCGCGAGCGCGGCACGGCCCGTGTCGAGACCGAAGTCGATGTCGTCGGTAGGTTGCGGCGGCGGATCGTTCAGCGCCGCGGCCACCAGTTGACGCGTGCGTTCGACCACGTGCGTGCGCGGGGCGATCGGCACGCGCCGCCCGTAGAAAAAGCGCACCGGCCATTCGTAGCCGGCGCCTTCGGTACGGTTGCCGAGGCCGACGAGCGGTCCGCGCGCCATGTTCGCGAGCCACGCGGTCTTGATGAGGCCCTGGCAGTCGATTACCAGATCGTAGTGCTCGGCGGCGAGCGCGCGGCGAAACGCGCCGATCTCGCGCCAGTTGTCGACGGACAGGATGCGCTTGCGCCAGCGCCGCAGCGACACCGGAATCGCGCGCCGCACGCCGCTCACGAGTTCCACGAGCCCGACGAAGCTTTCCTCGACGAGCCAGTCGATCTGCGCGTCGGGATGACGGCGCCGGATGTCGGCGATCACGGGCATGTTGTGAACGACGTCGCCCAGCGACGACACCCTCACGATCAGTATCTTTTGCGCGCTCAAGAGTGAGAAAACCGGCTATCCGGCTCGAAGATGCGTTGAAAGGACCGCAATTCTAGCGCGCCGTCCATGAAAGACATGAAAAACGCGGCGCGGTAAGGCAACCCGCGCCGCGTTCGGTAGGGGCGACGCTTCGAGCCGTCTTAACGAACTTCGAAGCGCCGCGCCGCATCAGCCGTCAGAACGGCAGTTTCGCATCGGCCTTCTCCGCGAGAATCACGCGGCGGAAGTCGTCCTGGATGCGTTTGAGCGCCGCGTCGTTGTCGGCCTCGAAACGCATCACCACGACCGGCGTCGTGTTCGACGAACGCGCGAGGCCGAAGCCGTCCGGATACTCGACGCGCAGACCGTCGATCTTCACGACGTTGTCCGCGCCGGTGAACTTCGCGTTCTGCTGCATACGCGCGATCAGCTCGAAGTTCTCGCCTTCTTCGAGTTTCAGCTGCAGCTCAGGCGTGGAGTGCGAGTTCGGCAGCGAGTTCAGCAGCTTGCTCGGGTCGGCGACACGCGTGAGGATCTCGAGCAGACGCGCTCCCGTGTACAGGCCGTCGTCGAACCCATACCAGCGGTCCTTGAAGAACACGTGGCCGCTCATTTCGCCAGCCAGCGGCGCGCCGGTTTCGCGCAGCTTCGCCTTCACGAGCGAGTGGCCGGTCTTCCACATCAGCGGCTCGCCGCCCTTGTCCTTGACCCACTTCGCGAGATTGCGCGTGCACTTCACGTCGTAAATGATCTGCGCTCCCTTGTTGCGCGACAGCACTTCTTCGGCGAACAGCATCAGCTGACGGTCCGGGTAGATGATCTGGCCGTCTTTGGTGACGACGCCGAGGCGGTCGCCGTCGCCGTCGAACGCGAAGCCGATTTCCGCATCCGTTTCCTTCAGCGCGCGAATCACGTCTTCGAGGTTCTCCGGGTGCGCCGGGTCCGGGTGGTGATTCGGGAAGTTGCCGTCGACTTCGGTGAACAGTTCGACGAGTTCGCAGCCGAGCTTCCTGAACAGCTTCGGCGCGAGCCCACCGGCCACGCCGTTGCCGGTATCGACGACGATCTTGATCGGACGCGCGAGCTTCACGTCGCTCACGATGCGCTCCAGATACGCGTCGGCGATGTCGTACTCGGCGTAGCTGCCGCTGCCGTCGGCGAAGTTCTCGTCGACGATGCGCTGATGCAGCGCGAGAATCTGCTCGCCGTAAATGGCCGCGCCGCGCAGCACCATCTTGAAGCCGTTGTAGTCCGGCGGATTATGGCTACCCGTCACGACGATGCACGAGTCGACGCGGCGCTCGCCGCCCGCCAGCTTCAACGGTACGCTCGCCGCGAAGTAGCCGACCGGTGTGGGCACCATGCCCACGTTCACGACATCGACGCCGGCCGCACGCAGGCCGTCGGACAGCGCCCCAATCAGCTCGGGGCCCGACAGGCGTCCGTCGCGCGCGACCACGACCGCGTCGCCGCCCTGCGCGCGCACTTCGCTGCCGAATGCGCGACCGATGGAACGCGCGGCGTCGGCGTCGAGCGTCTTGCCAATGACGCCACGAATGTCATACGCCTTGAAAATGGATTTGGAGATCATATTGGCTCACTTGCGTGCAATGGAAAATTTTGACCTGCGCACCGATCTCGACCGGTAACAATCGCCGGTAAAAACGCGGTAAAAATTCGCGTTAAAAACCACGGTAATACTCACGTTAAAAACACGTGTTACCGCGCCTCGATGTCCCCTTGCCGGAAGCGGTCCGGTTCCAACTTATAATTGCGTTCTTCTGACCAGCCTGAATACCGCCATTCTAATGCTTAGACGCCCTCCTTTTGTAAAGTTGCCGTGGCTGCCGGCCGGGAGGGCGAATGCGCATAGCGCCGCATGCATGGCCGTGCGAGGCGGCTTGACCGACGCGCAGCGGCGAGCGGCCAACGGATGCTGACACTCAAGCGTTTCGCCAATCCCGACGTCACCCGAGCGTTTACGAACATCGTCTGGCTGGGTCTCGAGCGGCTTACGCAGATCGGCGTCGCAATCGTGATCAGCGGCATGCTCGCGCGTTACTTCGGGCCCGAAGCGTTCGGCAAATGGCAGTACGCGAATACGCTGCTGCTGGTGCTGTCGCCGATCACCTGGGTCTGCGGCGCGGAAATCCTCGTACCGACCATCGTCAACCGGCCGCCCGAACGACTCGGCACCGTCCTCGGCAGCGCGTTCGCGTTGCGCTTCTCCGTCTCGGCCGTTGCGCTGCTGCTCACGTGGCTCGGCATTGCGCTGCACTTCTTCGAACCGCTCGTCGGTGCGATGCTCGCCGGCCTCTCGGTGACGATGCTGTTTCGCGAGCCGTTCGTCGGCGTGATCAACGCGTGGCTGCAAAGCATGACCTACAGCAAGCCGCAATTGCTGACCAGCATGAGCACCGCGGTGATCAAGGCGGCTCTCGTCTATCTGCTGGTGCGCGCGACGGCCGCGCCCGCGCGTTTCGGCTGGCTGTGGGCGCTCGAAGCGGCGGCGATCGGCGCGGTGCTGTTGCTCTACTTCATGCGCCGGCATGGCGGCAAGCTGGGCTGGCATGTCGAACGTTCGCTCTTCAGGCACTTCGCGAGCGCGGGCACCGTGTTCTGGCTCGGGCTCATCTGTATGTATCTATTTCTGAAACTGGACCGGCTGATGCTCGAGCGCGCGATTTCGTTCGCCGACCTCGGTCGCTACTCGGCCGCCCAGCAGTTGAATGAAAACTGGATCACGCTCGCGCTGATGCTCGCGCAAACCATTGCGCCCGCATTCGTCTACCGCGTGCAAGGCATCGCGCAACTGCGCCGCAACATGTGGCGGCTCGCCGCGCTGACCGCCGTGCTGATGGTGTGCGGCGCGTTCGTGCTCGATCTGCTCGCGGGCTTCATCATCCGCCGTGTGTTCGGGCCGGACTTCGAAGGCGCGATCGAAATCTTCCGCTGGGCCGTATGGCTGTCGGTGCCCGCCGGCGTCGAGGCGATCGGCAATCTGGTCGTGCTCAAATATCAGGCCAGGTTCGTGTTGCTCGCCAAGTGGCTGCTCGCGCTCGCCGTCGCGTTCGCGGTCAATCTGCTGGCGATCCCGCGGCTCGGCGCGTATGGCGCGCTCGTCGGCCTCGCGGCCGGCTATCTGGCGGCCGTCTCGGTCAATCTTTATTACATCCGTTTCAAATTGCGCCCATGACGAACTCATCCGCCACCGCGCAAACCACGCTCGACGACGTCGCGGTGCTGATACCCGCCTATAACGGCCAGGCGGACGTCGATTCTACGCTCGCGTCGTTCGAAGAAAGTGCGCTGGTGCACGTACTGATCGTCGATGACGGCAGCACGCCGCCGATCGTCGCGCCCACGCTGCCGAACCTGAAGATCGAAGTGCTGCGCATGGCGCAGAACGGCGGCATCGAGCGTGCGCTGCGAACCGGCATCGACGCGCTCGCGCAGCGCGGCTTTCGCTATGCGGCGCGCATCGACGCGGGCGATCGCGCGGTGCCACAGCGGCTCGCGAAGCAGCGCGCGTTCATGGAAGCGCATCCGAACGTGGCGGGCCTCGGCATGTGGACCCAGGTCGTCACGCGCGCGGGCGAGCCGCTTTTCATGCTGACGCCGCCGGCCGAGCCGAACGTGATCCGGCGCCAGCGCTTTTTCCGCTCGTGCCTCGCGCATCCGTCGATGATGCTGCGTATCGATGCCGTCCGCACAGTCGGCAACTACCGCGCCGCGTATCGTTCGGCGGAGGACCTCGATCTGTTCGTGCGTCTGATGGAACGCTATGACTGCGCGAATCTGCCGGAACTCGGCCTTTTCTATGAGCTGAACGAAGGCGGCATCAGCGCGACGAAACGGCGCCGGCAGATCGGTTCGACGCTGCGTTTGCAGTTGCGCTACTTCAACGTGGCCAATCCGTACGACTGGTTGGGCCTCGCGAAGAATCTGTTGCATCTGATGCTGCCTTATCGCACGTTGCAGCGGGTCAAGCGCGCGCTGCTCACGCCGCGCGCGAACCGTTGAGTCGCGCCGCGTGTGAGCGCTGTCGTTGTCGTTGTCGTTGTCGTTGTCGTTGCCGCAGTCGCTTCATTCGCTGAGGTTCGCGCCGCATCGTAGGGCGCTGTCTTCGTATCAATGGTCCACACTTCATTCAACGCCCGGCATTTCTTCGCATGAAGCCCTCTTTCAAGTCGACGCCCGCGCTACGCATTACACTCGTTTGCAACACGGCCTGGGCAATCTATACGTATCGGCAAGGGCTGATCCGCACGCTGATCGGGCGCGGCGTCGACGTGACGGTGCTCGCGCCGCGCGACCGCACGTTCGAGTTGCTCGTCGCGATGGGCTGCCGTTGCATCGAGCTGCCGATGGCGTCGAAAGGCACGAGTCCGGGCGAAGATCTGCGCACGCTCGTCGCGCTGTATCGGCAGTACAGGACCATCCGTCCGCATGTCGTGTTTCATTACACGATCAAGCCGAACATCTACGGCTCGATCGCGGCGAAGCTGGCTGGCGTGCAGTCGGTGGCGGTCACCACCGGGCTCGGCTACGTGTTCATCCAGCACAGCCGCGCCGCACAGATCGCCAAAAGGCTGTATCGTTTTGCTTTCCGCTTTCCGCGTGAAGTGTGGTTCCTGAATCGCGACGATCAGGCCGCGTTCATCGACGGCAAGCTGCTCGTACATCCGGAGCGCGCGCGGCTGTTGCACGGCGAGGGCGTCGATCTCGAGCAGTTCGCGTTCACGCCGCTGCGCGAGCGCGCGGAGTTTCGCTTCGTGCTGATCGGGCGGCTGCTGTGGGACAAAGGCGTCGGCGAATACGTCGAGGCCGCGCGGCAATTGCGCGCGCGCTACCGCCACGCGCGCTTTCAGCTGCTCGGGCCGGTCGGCGTCGACAATCCGAGCGCGATCACGCGCGACGAAGTCGCCGAGTGGGAACAGGAAGGTGTGATCGAATATCTGGGCGAGGCGCACGACGTGCGGCCGTTCATCACCGATGCCGATTGCGTGGTGCTGCCGTCGTATCGCGAAGGCGTGCCGCGCACGCTGATGGAAGCGTCGGCGATGGGCCGGCCGATCGTCGCGACCGACGTGCCCGGCTGCCGCGAGGTGGTGGCCGACGGCGTCAACGGCTTGTTGTGCGAAGCGCGCAATGCGCAGAGCCTTGCCGCGAGTCTCGCACGCATGCTCGACATGAGCGGCGCGGAGCGGCGCGCGATGGCGGAACGCGGCCGGCAGAAAGTCGCGACCGAATTCGACGAACGCATGGTCGTCGAAACCTATAAAGACCTGGTGCAAAAAATCACGGGTGTTTTACTTTAATGGGAGCAACAGCATGACCACGAAGGGCACGATTCTGGTAACGGGCGGCGCGGGTTTCATCGGCTCGCACACTTGCGTCGAACTGCTGAACGGCGGCTACGACGTCGTGGTGATCGACAATCTCGTGAACAGCAAGCGCGAAGCGGTGCGGCGCGTCGAGAAAATCACCGGCCGTGCGGTGAGCTTCTACGACGACGACGCGCGCGACGCAGCCGCGCTGCAGCGGATTTTCGATGCGCATCCGATCACCGGCGCGATTCATTTCGCGGCGCTGAAAGCGGTCGGCGAGTCGGTCGCGAAGCCGATCGAGTACTACGCGAACAACGTCGGCAGCCTGCTGACGCTACTCGGCGTGATGCGCGATCGCAACGTCAAGCAGTTCGTGTTCAGTTCGTCGGCAACGGTGTACGGCGTGCCGAAGAGCTCGCCTATCGACGAATCGTTCCCGCTGTCGGCGACCAATCCGTATGGTCAATCGAAGCTGATCGCCGAGCAGATCCTGCGCGATCTCGAAGTGTCGGACCCATCGTGGCGCATCGCGACGCTGCGCTACTTCAATCCGGTCGGCGCGCATGAAAGTGGCCTGATCGGCGAAGATCCGGCCGGCATTCCGAACAACCTGATGCCGTACGTCGCACAGGTCGCGGTCGGCAAGCTCGACAAGCTGCGCGTGTTCGGCGGCGACTACGAGACGCCCGACGGCACCGGCGTGCGTGACTACATCCACGTGGTCGATCTCGCGCGCGGGCATCTCGCCGCGCTCGATGCGCTCGTCGAGCGCGATGCGAGCTTCGTCGTCAATCTCGGCACGGGCCAGGGCTATAGCGTGCTCGACGTGGTGCGCTCGTTCGAGAAGGCGTCGGGGCGACCGGTGCCGCACGAGATCGTCGCGCGCCGCCCGGGCGACGTCGCGCAGTGTTTCGCGGACCCGAGCGCGGCCGAGAAAATCATCGGCTGGCGCGCGCAGTTCGGCATCGAGCGCATGTGCGCGGACCACTGGCGCTGGCAGTCGATGAATCCGCAGGGGTTTGCGTAAAGAGATCGATGTGAGGCAGTTCGGGTCGCCGTCCCTGGGATGGCGACCGCTCATCGGATCTGTTTCCAGGATCTGTTTCCAGGATCTGTTTCCAGGATCTGTTTCCAGGATCTGTTTCCAGGATCTGTTCCTAGGGTCTGTTTGCATATGGAACGCACGTGCGTTCCATATGCAAACAGACCCTAGCCAGCGAAGTGCGGATTCATCGTGTCGTGAAACGGCGCAAGCCATGTCGGCTGCCCGAGCGTGACGCGCGAATTCCAGTGCGTTTGCTGTCCAGCATCGCGGGTCGACGCATCGGCACAGCCCCTGACGAACGCAACCTGCCCCACCAGCGGACGTCGTATCGCGATGAAGCGAACGCCCTCCGGCATCGGCAATGCCCGCACGCCATAGACGCTCTCCAGTTGCCCGTGGGTATCGGCAACCGTGAATCGGCCCATGTAGGTGTTGGCCCATCCGCCGCAGTCGAACTGCGTGTCGACCATCAACGCGGGACTATCGGCCGAAACTTCGCGAGGCTCCAGCCTGATGGACAACATGACGAGCGACGCAATCAGCGCTGCCAGAGGAATGGCGCGTCGACGCTGAAACAGGCGCTGGATAAATAAAAAGCCAAGCAGCGCATACGCAGGCATCACCCAGGTGAAGTAATGGATATTGCCGTATCGCCAGATGCCATTGGGCAACAGGTCGACGTAGGCGATATACAGGCAGGTGTAGGCCACCGTGGCCGCCGCCAGCATCCAGATCACGGCTTCACGCCGGGACGCGCGATGAATCTGGCGCGCAAACAGCAGCAGCAATGCGGGAACGGCTAACGCAATCCACGGCGCACGCTGCAGGATGCCGCGTCCTTCCGCAAACCATGGATACGGATCGAAAAAAACTACATACGTCTTCCACAGAAAATTCCAGAACACAAAACCGATTTTTGCCGATTGCTCGAAATAGTCCGTGGTATGAAAGTGATAAATCCGCAGATGAACGAGCATGAAGGGAATCACAACGCATAACCCTCCGTATATCGCCCAAACCATATGGCGGAACACGGCGCGCTTCTCGATCCAGTCGCATACCAGCATCGCTAGCAGGAAAATCCCCGGCACTAGCACGTCGACCGGGTGGATCGCCATGACGCTGGCCGCGAGCAGACCGATCGCAAAATATCGCCGCTTCGCGGGCACTGCTTCGGGCTGCAATACGTAACGGCCGCTCAGCCACAAACTGATCCAGATGAGCGCGGCAACCGGGATGGTCGTCCATGGAACAACCCAATGCTGAAACAATTCGGGATCGCAAATACTCGCGCCCAAAAACAGCAGCACTGCCCAGATCGGATGGATGCCCGCGCAGCGCGCGAAACCGATAAAAGCAAAATAACAGGCCAGCAGCGCAACCAGGTTCGGCACAAAAAACGGATGAACCGGCGCGACCCCAACGAATAACGCGCCAATTGCGCTATATCCGAGCGGGTAGACGTAAAGCCCCACCGAGAAATCCCGATGCAATAAAGCCGTCGCCGACTTCAGATAATTCGATTGGTCCCACCAGGTCCACCAGCCGTCGCTGGTCGTGGTCGGCAACGCGGCATGCGCGAAATAGGTTTTGACGTAGAGGGCGGCGATCAGCACCGCTCCTGCCACGGAGATCCATCGACTGATTGCCGTGCTACCGCGTCCCTGACTCAAACGGGACGTCGACGAATTGGTTTGCATGATCGCGCCTGTTTTGAAAATGCCAGCGGTACGCCCGCATTTCTGGCTGTTTTCTTCAACTCCTGAATCGCGCGATTATAAAGAACTTATGTGAAGCTGGCGCCGCGCATCGAAAACGCAAGGCACCTGACGGGTAAGATAGGTCATGAATGCGAGAGGTCGCGGGAAGGCTGTCAACGGGCTGTCAATGCGCCGAGCACCGACAGCCACGTATTGCTCGAGACTCAAGCTAGCGCAGCCGACTCCTCGAGACGAAACACCGAAATCGCCTCCTTCAGAATGATGGCCTGCTCCTCCAGCGACTTCGCCGCGGCCGCCGCCTGCTCGACGAGCGCCGCGTTGTGCTGCGTGACTTCGTCGATCTGCGACACCGCCTTGTTGACCTGCTCGATGCCGTCGCTCTGTTCGAGCGCCGACGCCTCGATCTCGCTCATCACGCCGGTCACGCGCTCGACAGCCTTCAGCGCTTCCTGAATCGTCTTCTGCGCATCCGACACCAGCGAGGCACCCTCCTCGACCTTCGCCGCCGACTCGCCGATCAGCTCCTTGATCTCCTTGGCCGCCGCGCCCGAGCGCTGCGCGAGGCTGCGCACTTCCGAGGCGACCACCGCGAAGCCGCGTCCCTGCTCGCCCGCGCGCGCCGCTTCGACGGCCGCGTTCAACGCGAGAATGTTGGTCTGGAACGCGATCCCCTCGATCATGCCGATGATCTCCGTGACCTTGCGCGACGACTCGCTGATGCCGTCCATCGTCTCCGTCACACGCGACACCACCTTGCCGCCGCGCGTGACCGTATCGAGCGCGCCGTGCGCGAGGCGGTTCGCCTGCTTGGCGTTGTCGGCGTTCTGTTTCACGGTCGCCGACAGCTGCTCCATGCTCGCCGCGGTCTGCTGCAGCGCGGCCGCCTGCTGCTCGGTGCGCGCCGACAGATCGGCATTGCCCGACGCGATCTCGTTCGCGCCCTGCGTGATCGCGCTCGTGCTGCCGCGCACCTTGCCGACCGTTTCGACGAGGCCGTCGCGCATCCGCGTCAGCGCGCCGAGCAGCTGGCCCATCTCGTTGCGCGACTTCACCTTGATCGACGCGCTCAGGTCGCCGGCCGCGATGCGCTCGAAGTGCTTGACCGTCGCGTTGACCGGCTTGATCAGCGCCGACGACAACGCGACGCGCGCGCCCACGGCAATCACGAGCGCGATCACAGCGATCGCGCCGAACAGCGCCGTCGCGAGCTGGAAGCGGCGCGCGCCGGTCGCGGCCTGCTGATGCTGATTGTCGATCTGCGCTTTTTCGAGCGCGTCGATCGCTTTCGAGTAGGACGCGTAGAAACTGTTCGCGGTGTCGCCCTGGATGTTGCGGAAGGTGTTGAAGTCGAAGTCGGCCAATGCCTTGAATTCCGGTTCGATCGCCTTGTCGACGAGCGCCGCGCGCGCGTCGCCGACGCTCTGCGCGAGCTTGCGCTCTGCGTCGCTCGCGAACGGGCCGGCCATGTAGTTGCGGAAGTCGTTGTTCGAGTCGAGCAGCACCTTGTGCGCGGCCGGCAGCAGATCGTCGGTCTGCTTGCCGACGCTGAACAACGTCTGATAGGTGCCCAATGCGAGCTGCACCTGCAGAAGCTTCTCGGAACTCGCCTTCAGATGCGACAGCGCGACCGCACTGCGCTGCGTGTCGTCGAGGCCGTCGTTGGCGAGCTTCAGCGCGCCGTAGCCGACAGCGATCACCGTCAGAAGGAAGGCGACGAATACGCTGATCACGAGCGTCAGTCCGCCACGAATTGTGATGTTATTTAGCATTGGGTCTCCGGAACGCCTTTGTTGCGCGCGACTTACACTTCGTCGCATCCAGGTTTACGGTTGCGGCGCGCGCGCGCCGCATAGGGGGAATCCATGAGGAGCGAGCGCTCACGGGCCTGTGCGGGCCGCTTCGGTCTCGCTATCTGGGATTTTTTGCCGGCCTGGATGAAAGCTTCGCGCCCGTGCCGCGCGCCGGCCGACGCACGTTTCGTTTGTATAATTCCGCGTCTTCGCTCAGGCCCACTTTCATGCTTAGTTTTGCGCTCGGCTTTCTCGTCTCTCTGCTGATCACGCTGTTGATCGTGCGCTATGCGCATCTGCATGAAAAGTTCTCGACCGACACCGATCTGGCCGGCGTCCAGAAATTCCACGTGCGTCCGGTGCCGCGCATCGGCGGGACTGGGATTCTGGTCGGGCTGATCGTCTCCGCGGTGCAGTTGCATCGCGCGTATCCAGCCGTATCGGGCAGCATTCTCGGGTTGATCGCGTGCGGCATGCCGGCGTTCGGCTCGGGGCTCGTCGAGGATCTGACCAAGCGCGTGTCGCCGCTCGCACGCCTGATCTGCACGATGGCGGCCGCCGCGCTCGCCTGGTTCTTTCTCGACATCGCGGTCACGCGCATCAGCGTGCCGCCGCTCGACTTTCTGCTGTCATATGCGGCGATCTCGTTCGTGGTCACGGTGCTCGCGGTCGCGGCGCTCGCCAACGCGATCAATATCATCGACGGCTTCAACGGTCTCGCGTCGATGGTCGCGTTCATGATGTTCGCGTCGCTCGCGTATGTGGCGTTCCAGGTGCACGACCCGGTCGTGCTGTCCGCGTCGTTCATGATGATGGGCGCGGTGCTCGGCTTCTTCATCTGGAACTTCCCGGCCGGGCTGATTTTTCTCGGCGACGGCGGTGCTTACTTCATCGGCTTCATGCTCGCCGAGCTGTCGATCCTGCTCGTGATGCGCAATCGCGACGTATCCGCGTGGTATCCGGTGCTGCTCTTCATGTACCCGATCTTCGAGACCTGCTTCTCGATCTACCGCAAGAGGTTCATTCGCGGCATGTCGCCGGGCATTCCGGATGGCGTGCATCTGCATATGCTGGTCTACAAGCGGCTGATGCGCTGGGCGGTCGGCGCGCGCACCGCGCGCGAGCTGACGCGCCGCAACTCGCTGACGTCGCCGTATCTGTGGCTGCTGTGCCTGATCGCGGTCGTGCCGGCGACGCTGTTCTGGCGGCACACGCTGCATCTGTTCTGCTTCGTTGTGGTGTTCGCGGCGACTTATGTGTGGCTTTATGTGAGCATCGTGCGGTTCAAGTCGCCGCGGTGGATGGTGGTGAGGAAGGGGAAGCGGTGAGCAGAAGCGATAAAGGCGCCCGAGGGCGCCTTTTTATTGGTCGAAATAGCCTTAGCCGCCTCGAAAGTGGCTCATATGTACCATGGGTATCGGCCGAAAATTCGAAATCCGTTCACTCGGCTCGAAATGTAGCAATGGAACCCTCTCGTCACCGGGATTCCTCGAAATTCATCAATGCACGGGATAAAAAAAGCCCCGTCGCCGGGGCTTTCGTCTACTTCGCGCGATACCACCGCCATAGCTTCATGATCGCCACATACGCCAGCACCGCCACGAGCAGTTCGATAGTCATCCACAGGCCGATATACAGGTTTTCGGGATCACCGATACCTAGCACCTCCGAAGCGTGTATCCATGCACGCATCTCGGGCTCGGTCCACCCATCGTCGTACGGTCGGACAAATCGGAATGACAGAAGGTACAGACCTATAAACAGCAGGACTTTAAGCACCCTTCGGACAGGTGTTGCCATATGTGATGACCTCAATTGTTCCGTAGGCGCGAAGCCCCGAATTGCCGGCAGGGATCGTCATGGTGTGCAGGAGTGAGTTGCGGATTCTCAGGAAATCCGTACGGCTCGGCAGGGTAATGCAGCCAAGCGAAACACCCCGACCACCTGCCGGATGCAACCTGAAGTTTCCACGCCGCACGCCGTTGATCCATGTGTAATCGTCGATTAGCCCATCATCACGATACAGTGCAAACCATTCACTGTGATCGGTCGCGTGCGACGAGTAGTAATTGAACTCATCTTTTAACCACGTTTCTACCGCAGAGCGCACGCCGCCAGTAGGGCGCGGGACGATCCAGTACTTGCCAGCGGGGATCGGCCCGTTATTGGGAACCATTGTGCAGCCGCCCCGATTGCGGTATTGGCCGTTGCCGGAATAGGCGTCGAATGTGCCGATGCCATTAATGGTGAGCGGTGACAGCGGCGCGTTGTTCACGAGAAATTTGCCGAAGTAAGCCATGTTTCACGCCTCCCGATTGCGCTGGCTGTAGGTCATTGCGTCCTGCATAGATTCCTCCCGTTGGTGAACCTTGACCGTAAGTGCGCGTGCCGCTGGAGCGCTACAGGTCGATTCCGGAATTGCCGCCTCTTTCGCCCGGACAAAAAAAACGCGCCTCAAGGGCGCGCACAACCTTTGCATCACAGAAAAAGAGCCAACAGAGCCGCCACCTCAGCAGGAATGACATACCGGGCGGCGACGGTTCAATGCTAGGTGTATGTGCCGGGCGCAGGCTTCGGACAACTCCGGAAAGCCGAGGCGTGCACGATGGTCGTCAACTCTCCTGGGCAAAAATAAAAAAGCCCCAGCAGATCTGTAGGGGCTCTTATCGACAAACATCCGACGGCCAATTTCAACGGGTCAAATGACCTGCCCTCGCGGGTACCGATTCAATGCTTCGACTACTCCGATGACTCGCGGCGGCGGAACGCCTACGACACCCGCGTCGCCGGCGCCACACTACGCAGCGTCGTCGCCGTCGCCGGCAGATACTCCGGCACCCAGCGCCGCAGATCGCGCCGCACTTCATCGTCGGCCGGCACGCGATGCTGCATCAGCCACGGCAGCAGATTGTCGATCAGGCTGTCCGGCACCTCGCGCGCCTGTGCGATGCGCAGCTTCGGATGCGGCGTGCGCGTGGTGGTTTCGTCGTCCGCGAGCAGTTCCTCGTAGAGCTTCTCGCCCGGACGCAAGCCCGTGAACACGACGCGAATCTGCTCTTCGGTGAAACCGTACAGGCGGATCAGATCGTGCGCGAGATCGGCGATTCGCACCGGCTTGCCCATGTCGAGAATGAAAATCTCGCCGCCGCGCCCCATGCTCGACGCCTGCAACACGAGTTGCGACGCCTCCGGAATCGTCATGAAGAAACGCGTGATTTCCGGATGCGTGACGGTCACCGGCCCGCCGCGCGCGATCTGCTCCTGGAACTTCGGAATCACGCTGCCCGCGCTGCCGAGCACGTTGCCGAAGCGCACCGTCTCGAACTGCGTGCGCCGCGCGCCCTGCTGCTGCAGCGCCGAGCACGCCATCTCCGCGAGCCGCTTGCTCGCGCCCATCACGTTGGTCGGGTTGACCGCCTTGTCGGTCGAGATCAGCACGAAATGCGCGACGTCGTGGCGAATCGCCGCGCGCGCGACGCGGTACGTGCCAAGCACGTTGTTGCGCACCGCCTGCCACGTGTTGACCTCTTCCATCAACGGCACATGCTTGTAGGCCGCCGCATGAAACACGATGTGCGGACAGTAGCGCGCCATCACCTGATCGAGCAGCAGCGAGTCCTTCACGTCGCCGACGATCGGCACCACCGACACTTCCGGATATTTGTCGCGCAGCTCTTCGTTCAGCCGATAGATCGAGAACTCGGAGATGTCGAACGCGACCAGTTGCACCGGACCGAAGCGCAGGATCTGCCGGCATAGCTCCGAGCCGATCGAGCCGCCCGCGCCCGTCACCATCACGACGCGGTTTTTCAGCAGCGCGGCGACGTGCTCGGTGTCGATCGTCACCGGGTCACGGCCGAGCAGGTCTTCGAGATCGATCTGCCGCACGCGCGACAGGAACGCCTGACCTTGCGTGAGCGGCGTGAGCGCGGGCAGCGTCATCGCGCGTACGCCGGCGCGCACGCACAGCGTGGCGATGCGCCGATGCGCCTCCACCGACGCCGACGGCACCGCGATGATCACATGCTCGACCTTCAGCTCCGTGCAGATTTTCTGCAGATCGCTGATCGCACCAACCACGCGATAGCCGTAGATTTCACGGCCCTGCTTGATCGGATCGTCGTCGAGCAGACCGACGAGGCGCCATTGGCCCGAGCGCTTCAGCTCGCGCACGAGGTTCGCGCCGGCATTGCCCGCGCCGAGCACGAGCACCGGCTTGCCCTGGCCGACCAGCCCGCCGTAGCGATAGAACTCCTTGGCCGCGCGATACAGCGCGCGTGAGCCGCCCATCGTCAGGAACAGCAGCATCGGCGACACGATCAGCACCGAGCGCGGCACGACCGGCGCCGGCTGCAACAGCGCCGAGCCGATCACGACGACGAGCGCGCCGACGCCGATCGCTTTCGCGATCCGCACGAGATCGGGCAGGCTCGCGAACACCCACATGCCGCGATAGAGGCCGTAGCCGCGAAACATCACCGCGTAGATCAGCAGCACCCACACGAGCGCATGCAGCCCGCTCGACCAGAACGGCGCGGGCACCGGTCCGTTGAACCGGATCACATAGGCCAGCAGCCAGGCCATTGCCACCGCGCACAGGTCGAACGCAAACGCACTGAACGAAAGCCATCTGGCTTTGAAGCTTTTCATTGCGCAGAACCTCAGATTGGCCCGGAACGGGACACATGGCGCCGCCAGCGGCGATCAATACACAGCCCCGCGACGACCAGCACGGCAGCCCATGCGACGACAACCAGCCATTGATACAGAAGAGCGAATTGTAGCGCCCAGATAGCAAGCATTATGCCCGCCGCCATGAACAAATACCAAATCCACGCGGTCGATGCGTGCCCCAAACCCGACTGCACCAGTCTTTGATAGTAGTGTTCACGATGCGCCTGCCAAAATTTTTCACCGCGCAGCAGGCGCTTGAGCAGCGTGACCGACGCATCGCCGATGAACGGCGCGAAGCACAGCGCCGGAAACCACACCGGCCATACACCCTCGCGCCACCCCCAATAGCCGAGCGCGCCGGCCAGAAAGCCGAGCGGGATCGAGCCGGCGTCACCGAGAAAGATGCGCGCTGGGTGAAAGTTGAACAGCAGAAAGCCCGCGGCCGCGCCTGTGACGATCAGGCTCGCCGTCGCGAGCGCCGGGTCCGCGTGCGACGACAGCGAGGCGGCCACCGCATAGCCGCCGAAGCCGAACAGCGCCATGCCGCCCGCGAGGCCGTCCGAGCCGTCCATGAAGTTGTAGAGATTGACGAGCCACACGAGTAGAACCGCCATGCACGCGAGCGCCCACCACGGCACGTCGGCCGGATAGACGGCGATCAGTGCCGCCACCGCCGCCGCATGACCGCCGAAGCGCACGCGTGCGGGCAGGCCACGTCGATCGTCGATCTGCGATAGCGCCGCGAGCAGCGCCGCGGCAAGCGCGGGCAGCCACAGCGACGGCGCCGCCAGCGCGATCAGCAGCACCGCGACCGGCACGATGCCCCAGCCGCCGACACGCGGCGTCGGGCGCGCGTGCAGCGAGCGGTCGTTGGGGACGTCGGTGGCGAGCCGCCACGCGAGGCCGGTGCGCAGCAGCGTCCACAGGATCGCCGCACAGGCGGCGAGCGCGGCGACGCCCCACGGCAGTAGAGAGACGACGGAAGAGGCGGAGTGTGCAGCGAGCGGCATCGATAGCGTTAGCGGGTCAGGTCGGAGTCATCAAGGCGGGTTCAACACGTGGTCAATGTGTCGAGCGATACCACGCCGCGGTTTCGAGCAGCCCATGCTCGACCGTATGCGGCGCAGACCAGTTCAGACATTCGCGGATATGCGAACTGTCGACGCGCAGTTCGCCGATCAATCGATCGATCTGCGCCGAGCGGCCGGTCAGGCGACCCGCGAGACGCAGCAGGCTGGCCGGCACCGGCACGAGCCGCGCGGGCACGTGAAGCTGCGTGGCCAGCAGACGCGCGAGTTCCGGCACGCTGAGGTCGCGGCCGTCGGTCACATGGAAGGTTTCGCCGGCCGCGCGCGGATCAGTCGCGCAATGCACGAGCGCGTCCGCGAGGTTATCGACGAACACGAGGCTGCGCAGCGCGCTGAGCGCGCCGAGCGGCAACGGAATGCCTCTCGCGACCGCGTTCATCAGCTGCAGGAAGTTCGCGCGCACGCCCGGCCCGTAGACCAGCGGCGGCCGCACCACGACGACTTCGAGACCCGTCGAGCGGCCGTAGTCGAACAGCGCGCGCTCGGCTTCCAGTTTCGAGATGCCATACGCATCGGACGGCGCGGGCTGATCCGTTTCGGCGATCGGCCGGCCGCTGCTCGCCTCGCCCATCGCCTTGATGCTGCTGACGAACACGAAGCGCCTCGCGCCCGCGCGCCGCGCCGCGGCCGCGACGCGCAAGCTGCCCTCGACATTGGTCGCGCGATAGGCGGCGAGCGGCTCGGTCAGGGTCTCCCGCATCACGTGCACGCGCGACGCCAGATGGATCACCGCATCGCAAGTGAGCGCGACCGGCCAGCGCTGGTCGATGCCCGCAAAGTCTTCGGTATCGAGCAGCCATTCGCGCACGCCCTCGGCGGCCGTCTGCGGCCGGCGCACCGCGCCAGTCACGCTATCGCCCCGCCGCAGCAACGCGCGGGACACCACCTGGCCGACGAAGCCGTTGGCGCCAGTGATGAGGATCTGCAGACTCATCTACGCCCCCTCCGAAACGCGATGTTGCCCGCGCCGAGTTGCTTCCACGCGCGCTGGCGGTCGCCATCGAAACTCAAGGCGACCGGCAACGGCGGAAAAGACGATTGAGACACGATACAATCTGGCATTCACGGTGCTTTCTCAGGAAATCTGACTGGGAACGTATTGTATGCGGGCGATCCCCGACGCGGCCCGCTAGTCGTAAGGTTTAAGAGCTAGTGCCGGCTGCCGCGACGCCGCCTGCAACACCCAACGCGTCGCCAACGCTTGAGGCCGTGATAATAAAACGGACGTGCGCCCGCTGGTGCGCCGTTCGTACACTTGGTAACAACTCAACCATATCCGCGCATGTGGAATTTGTGGTATCGATCCGACGTGCTCGGCGACTGCACAATCGCGCTTGCCCGTGGGCTGCCCCCGCCCTACCCAACAACGAGCCAGCGCTCGATTGGCACGGAACCGCGCAGCACATCCCTGCGAACATTCCCGATCATGCCGCCCAAGCCACATTTGCGCCTCGTGCCCGACGCTACAGCGGTGCAGTACGATGCCCCGGCATGGCGAAAAGAAAACGTTTGAGCAAAATTGAGTCCCTTTTATGAAAGTGCTGTTCGCCACCTACCCTATGGCTTTCCATACCCCCGGCGGCGGAGAAATCCAACTGCTTGCCTATTACAAGCATCTGCGCGCACAAGGTGTGGACGTCAGTTTGTTCGATCCTTGGAATCCACGATTCGTCGATCACGACGTCGTTCACTTTTTCTCGTGCGTCGGTGGCTCAGTTCACTTCTGTAACTTTGTTAAACAACTGGGGTTACCGCTAGTAGTTTCGTCTAGTCTTTGGGTAACGGAAGCAACCAAACACCTTTACCCGATTGCCGAGATTCATCACCAGTTCTCGTTGGCGGACCGAGTGGTGGCGAACTCCGACATTGAGTGCGAGACCCTAGCAAGAATTTTCAATTTGTCACGGGAGAAATTCGTGACGGTATTGAACGGTGTCGAGAACGCGTTCTACGAACATATCTCCTCAACGCTGTTCCGCTCCCGCTTCAATCTGCACGAGAAATTCGTTCTGAATGTCGGTAATATCGAGCCACGCAAAAATCAGCTGCAACTAGTTAGAGCAATGAAGTCGGTGCCGGATCTGAAACTTGTATTGATCGGCCACGAACGCGACCCAGCTTATGCACGCGCTTGCCGCGATGAAGGGGGCGACCAAGTCATCTATCTCGGCCCACTGCCACACGACTCCGAACTGCTACGCTCGGCCTACACCGCCTGCGAAGTATTCTGCTTGCCCAGCACGCTCGAGACGCCGGGACTCGCCGCTTTGGAAGCGTACGCAGCCGGATGCCGGACGGCGATTACAGAAGTGGGTTCGACAAAGGAGTATTTCGGCGACCAAGTCGAATACCTCGATCCCGCAAATCCTGGCAGCATTGTGGTCGCGATCCGTAATGCCGCTGCCGCGGACAAGAAGTCCCGAGCCAATCGCGATCCGCATCAATTAAATTGGCAGACCGTGGTTCAGCCCCTGCAGTCCATCTATAGCTCCCTGACGACAAAATGAAATTTGATTTAAAACCACTAAGCAATGTCGAGGCCTCCGCCGTCCCGCCCTTCAACTGGAACGCGACGAACGGTGACCCTCAGTTCTCGATCTCGAATTGGGAGATCTTGCGCGGGCGCGCCTTGCGAATTTCATTCCGTTTGTTGACGAGCAATTCGCGTCGATCCGTCTGCATTTTCTACATGGATACCGGTGCCGGTTTGTCGGAGCAAAATGCGTTACGACTGTCCGTCGATGCCGATGGCAATGTGGATCAGGAAATTGCATTCCCGGAAAGCTTGCGAGACCTGCGGTTCGACCCTCTTGCGCATCCCGGTCTCTTTGCCCTTATCGACTTCAACATCGAGATCCTTGCCCGTTCGAACGAACAGATCAAGCGCCTGCTGGATTCGTATCACATTGTGCCCACTCATACCGGCGCACTCGATCAGTTAGGCAATCCGGTCACCGAGCTAACTTATGGTAACTGGATCAAGATCAACGAGATCCCTGAGCAAAGATATAACCTCATCCGTGATCGCATCACATCGTGGGATCATAAGCCGCTCGTCAGCATCGTGATGCCAACCTATCAGACACCCGAGAAATGGCTGAGGAAGGCAATCGAGTCGGTGCTTCATCAAGTTTACGAAAATTGGGAATTTTGTATCGCGGACGATTGCTCCGCGACACCTCACGTGAAAGATATTCTTGAAGAGTACGCGGCTAAAGATCCGCGCTTCAAAGTAACCTATCGCGCCCAAAACGGTCACATCAGTGCTGCAACCAACACGGCGCTCGAGATGGCAACTGGTGAGTTCGTCGGGCTTCTCGATCACGACGATGAACTGCACCCATTGGCGCTCTTTTACGTAGCCGAGGCAATTCGTGCATTCCCGAGCGCTGCCCTGATTTATAGTGACGAAGACAAGATCTCCATCGAAGGCGCACGATCGGAACCGTACTTTAAATGCGATTTCAACTACGACCTATTCCTGAACCAGAATATGATTTGCCATTTTGGGGCCTACAAAACGTCGGTACTGAAGGAAATCGGCGGATTCAGAATTGGCTTCGAAGGCGCACAGGACTACGACCTCGCACTGCGAGTGCTTGACAAGGCAGGTGCACAGAACATTTACCACATTCCGCGGGTGCTGTATCACTGGCGCGTGATTCCAGAAAGTACTGCGTGCACTCACGAAGCCAAACCTTACGCGGTGTCTGCTGCTGCACGCGCACTTGCCGAGCACCTCGAACGCAACAATGTCGCCGGCGAGGTCGAACCTGCGCCCGACGCTCCCGCGTTCAACAAGGTCAGCTACAACATTCCCGCCCCGCACCCTCGCGTAGAGATTATTATTCCGACGCGAGATGCAGCGGGTCTCGTCCGTCAGTGCGTGAACTCGATCCGCGAAAAGACCGTCTACGACAATTACCTCATCACGATTATCGACAACGGGTCAACGGAACAGGAGACATTCGACCTGTTTGCAACCTTCAAGGATGACGAGCACATCCGCGTCGTTAGAGACGATTCGCCCTTCAACTACTCCGCACTGAACAATCGCATTGGACTGGCGAGCGAAGCCGACTTCGTTTGCCTGATGAATAACGACATTGAAGTTATCACGGCAACGTGGTTGTACGAAATGATGTCGATCGCCATTCAACCGGGCGTGGGCGCGGTTGGCGCAAAGCTTCTCTATCCGAACGACACGCTTCAGCATGGAGGCGTCATCATCGGCCTGGGCGGCGTTGCTGGACACTCCCACAAGCACTCCGAGCGCAAGGCACCAGGTTACTTCTTCCGTACGCTATTGCGTAGCCAGATGACCGCTGTCACCGCCGCGTGCCTGGTTGTCCGCACGTCCATCTTCAGGGAGGTCGGCGGACTCGACGAGAAGCTGCAAGTCGCGTTTAACGACGTCGATTTCTGTTTGCGCGTGCGGAAGGCGGGCCACCGGAACGTTTGGACGCCCTACGCGGAGCTCTATCATCACGAGTCGGCGTCGCGTGGCTACGAAGACACGCCCGAAAAGATTGCCCGCTTTGATGCAGAGGTTGCATTTGTCAAACAGCGCTGGGGCGAAGTATTGCTTAACGATCCGTGCTATTCGCCAAATCTTAGTCTGGACACCGAAGATTTTTCCATGGCTTGGCATTCACGCGTTCCGGACTTTCTATAACAGATGACTTCGCATACCGAATGGCTCAAGGATTGTCGCCACCCGTCATCGGGTGAACCGTTCTCTCTGCCCAACGCAATCTACTTTCTGATCAAATTCCGTGCAGATCTTGCACATTTCAAATACAAATCCATCAAGGACCGAATGGTGCTTTATTTCTGGTGGAATTCGGTTGGAAAGGGGAATTACCCGGACTTTCAATGGGTTCTGCGGCCGTTGGACGTCGCGTATATTCAAGATCTCGATACGAAGACGCTGCTCACCGAATACCAGGAATGCATCGCTCATTGGCTCCGCGGCGCGTCGCCTGACGTCTTAGAGGAGGAGCCACTCGTCCAGGCCCTCATGGAGACCGAGGGCTTTATGGGAACGAGTAACATCGAGTTCCCACGCTTTCTCAATCTGATCATTCGGAATCGTCCAGACCTGCACCGGTATCTAACGCTGGATCAGTTCCCTAGACAACTGGCGAGTCTCGACTGGTGGGAAAAACACGGCCAATTCGAGTACCCAAAGATCACGTGGTCGTCTGCACGCGCCTATGCATCGCTGAATCAACTCGAAAAGCACGAATCATACGGAGTCTTGTGCTTTCCGCGCTTCCTGCCGCTCATCCTCGAGAGCCGGTCCGACCTTAAAGCCAATATCGATCTGTCGACGTTGCCAGGTCAGCTCGCCGCGGTGACGTGGTGGGAAAGACATGGTCAGAAGGAATACCCGAACCTCACTTGGTCGACTGCACAAACCATCGATTATCTGAATGAACCCGACGAGGCCGTTCTATTCGGCAACATTCATTTCCCTCACTTCCTGCCGCTAGTCATCAAGCATCGCGCGGATTTGAAGGATATCGATCTGACAACGTTTGAGGGCCGGCTCGCGGCGGTGACGTGGTGGGAAAAACATGGTCGGCAGGAATACCCGAACTTCACGTGGTCGACTGCACAGACCATCGATTATCTGAATGAACCCGACGAGGCCGTTCTATTCGCCAACATTCATTTCCCTCACTTCCTGCCCCTAGTCATCAAGCATCGTGCGGATTTGAAGGATATCGATCTGACAACGTTCCCGGGCCAGCTTGCGGCGATCAACTGGTGGAACAACCATGGTCAGCAGGAATACCCGGATCTGGTCTGGTCTACGGCACAGATTTCGAACCTTCTCGACCAGATGGATGACATCGGAGGATTGCCGGATCAACGCTTTCCTCGCTTCCTTCCATTGATCATCAAGCATCGCCCCGATCTTCAGAGGAGCCTCGACCTTAGAACCGCTCAGGGACAACTGACAGCGATCGGCTGGTGGGAAACACACGGAAAAGTCGAGTTCCCCATGCTGCAATGGTCGACGTCCTCGATCATCGGATATTTTGAGGAATTCGACAAAGCGATCGATGGCAATCTGATGCAAGTTCCACGTTTTGTGACGCTTCTAATCGATGCCCGTCCGGACCTGCAACAGAATATTGACATCGCTACTTTCACGGGCCAGGTCAACTGTCTGCAATGGTGGCAAAACAGCGGAGTACGAGAATACCCTTATCTACGATGGGCGACCTCGGACGTACTCGATCAGTTGGTAAAACTGACTGAATCGTCTGTCAATGGTCTGATCGGATTACCACGATTTCTCCTATGGATTCGCGACGAACGTCCCGATCTGCAAACAGCCTTCGATGTGTCGACCAATGCCGGCAGGCGGCACCTCGTGCACTGGTGGCAAGGCAGCGGGCGGAATGAATATCGAGCACTTAGCGGCCTTTCAGTGAGCATACCGAATGAAGATTCGCGCGAGGAAGAGAACCAGTGCGCCGTATCGATATCACCCCTCAATCGAGCACGGCCGTTCGGGATCAATATCGTTGGATTCCCGCAAGGCGTTCTCGGCCTGGGTGAGGATGCAAGAACCGCGGCGCGCGCACTTACGACTGCCTCGATACCATCGGTGCTTGTCAACGCGCCCATGATTGGGCCGCCCAAGCTCGACATGTCGATCAGTCATCTGTTGAGCGAAGACCTCAAGCACAGCGTCAGTTTATTTTGCTTGCCACCCCCTGAGATGTTGCGACTTTCCCTCGAAGGCGGCCGAAAGATCATCGAGTCGGACACGTACAAGATCGGTAGCTGGCCGTGGGAACTGCCGCAATGGCCTAGCGCGTTTGGCAAGGTCCATACGTTTGTGGACGAGTTGTGGGCGCAAAGCAAGTTCGTTCAGACTACCTTTGCGCGCCAAAGGGAAACGCCTGTCTATCATATGCCGATGGCGGTCGAAGTCCCGCCTCCCGCAGCAGCCGTGCGTAGTCGTTTCAAGCTGCCAGAGAATACGTTCCTGTTTTATCTCATGTTCGATGGCAACTCCTGGCTCACACGGAAGAATCCAGTGGCCGGGGTGCGCGCGTTTCAGGAAGCCTTCGGCAGCGGCCAAAGCGGCGTTGGCCTCGTCGTCAAAGCGATGAACATTCGCGAAGACGATCCAATCTGGCGCGAAGTTGCTGATATTGCGGCGCAAGATAGCCGCGTTCATCTTATTTCTGAACGTTTGACCCGGCAGGACACCATCGACTTCATGGCCTGTTGCGACGCATACATCTCGCTGCATAGGAGCGAGGGATTCGGTCGCGTAATTGCCGAGGCAATGGCAATCGGGCAACCCGTCGTCGTGACGAACTTTTCGGGCAATGTCGACTTTTGCAACGCCGACACGTCGTACCTGGTGGACGGCGAGCTGGTCCCTTTGCGACAAGGCGATTATCTCTTCCATGAAGGGCAGTACTGGTGCGACCCTGATGTGTCTACGGCGGCGCGTCAGCTCGTACGCGTACTCGATGACGCGAACGAGAGGGAGCGCATCGCGGCAGCGGGGACACTCCTGATCCGGGACAATTACTCGATTGAGGCCGTCGGCAGAGCTTATGCGAAACGTCTGGCGGAAATTCGTTCGGAGGGATCGTCCCAATGAAACTCCGGATCTGTGCCCCAGATATCTTTGCAGGCGACGCGGTCGGCAATCATTGCATTGGCATTGCCAGAACAGCGATGCGCTTTGGCATGCAAGCGGAGCTCTATGCGCAGCGCTTCGACGCGACGGTACTGCATATTCAACCACTGTCGAACCTGTTCGATCAAATCGACGCGGACGACGTGTTGCTCGTCAGTTATTCGATATTCGATCCATTCCTCGAACAACTGCTCGCACTTCCCTGCCGCAAGCTTTGTTATTTTCACGGAGTAACCGACCCGGACTTGTTGCGTGAATTCGAACCCCGGACCGCGGATCTCTGCGAGGCATCGCTCGCACAATTTCCGCTGCTTTCGCGCTTCCAATCCTTCATAGCAAATTCGCATTCGACGGCACGCAGCGTGGCCGAATGGATTGCCCCAACCTCGATTACAATCGTTCCACCTGTTTTCGCCGACATGCCTGTATTTCTACGCACGCCGACGAGACGGGCGGAGCAACGGCTGCAGCCGGATCTGATGGTAGTCGGGCGCGTCGTCCCGCACAAATGCGTGGAAGACGCTATCAAGGTGCTTGCGCTCCTGCACGAGCGTAAGCTGAAGTTCACACTTTCGATCGTCGGCAGCATGCCGAACTATGATTATTCAAAGTTCCTCGTCAATCAGGCACGATCTCTTAGCGTACTTGATTACGTCAACTTCCTAGGAATGGTGGACGATGAAGATTTGCTCGATTGCTATGACAGATCGAGCGGTCTGTTGGTAATGAGTCGACACGAAGGCTTCTGCGTTCCCGTGCTCGAAGCCATGCATTTCGGCAAACCAGTATTCATTCGCGGTGGGACAGCCGTGCAGGAATTGTGTAGACCGGAAAGCGTGTTCGACCCCCATGCGCCGCTCGCGGGATGGGCGGATGCCATTGCCTCGCGACTGGCCGATCCGGTTCACGTCGACGCGTCCGCTCGTGAGGAAATAACGCGCTCGCAAGAAATATTGCTCCGTACCGACACTTCGGTGTGGCAACAGATACTGTTGGCAGGCAGCGAAAGAGGCGACACATGACCGGCTTAAAATTCCTCCTGACGACCTACAGCACCGCCTTTACTGTCAGTGGTGGCGGTGAATCGGAGTTGGTTCAGGTAGCTGAAATACTCAAATCCTGTGGAGTTCACACCGATATCTACGGGATCGGCAGCCGCCCGCTCAGCTTCTACGACGGCATCATCCACTTCTCCGTCCACGCCGACGGCGAAGCGATCTTGCGCGAAGCGCGGCACAGGGCCAAGCCCATTTTCCTGTGGCCCAACGTATGGTGGACCGAAGCGCCCAGCCTAAACGAAGTCGAACGCATCAGCGCATTGACGCGCGACGCACATCGACTTGTTTTCAAATCCCAGGCCGAGCTGGACAACTTCAGCCAGTACATCGATGTGCCCGCCGAGAAGGTACGGGTGGTCCCGACGTGCGTGTCGAACCGCTTTCTTGTCGCAGCCGATTCCGACCTGTCGTCGACCATCTGCAGTGCCACCGATTTCGCACTCTGCCTTGGCCTGATCGAGCCGGTCAAGAACCAGCTCGAACTGATCCGTGCATTGAACGAGCTACGGATGGAAGGTGTGTTCGTGGGCGGAGCACGAGACGGAGAATACTATCGCCGATGCGTCGAGGAGGCACATTCCGGCATCACCTTCCTGCCCTTCGTGCAGCCATGCAGCGCTTTGTTGCGATCGATTATCGCGAACTGCTCAGTCATGGTGGAAGTGAGCATCGATCCGCCCGGTAGGTCAAGTCTGGAGGGAGCGATCATGCGCAAGCCGCTCGTGATCGCCGACGGCCCCTGGCAGCGCGAGCACTTTGCCGACGGTGTCTGGTACGCCCCGACGGATTCGGCGCAGCAGCTAGCTAGCGTAATCCGGCAAGTGATCACCTCCCCGGATCGTGAAGAGAAACTCTTGCAAACGCATGCACGCGTGATGGAGCGGCATTCGGCCTCGATCATTGGCCCGCGGTTCGCCGAGATGCTGGCACGTGAAAGTATCTGATATGCCAAGAATTCCGCGCGTACTGGTAGTACAACGAATCTCGCTTTCGCACGATCGGCTTATGTCGAGGTCGATTGCCGCCCGTTTCGGCCCGCTGCTCGGTTATATGGCAAACGAGGGTTTGATCGAATGGGAGCAGATCGTCGAAGCCGACATCACCGTCGGACATCTGCGCAGATTTGACGCCGTTCTCTTCAACAAGCACACGTCTCGCCGGGCGCTGGACGTGATGCGCATGGCCAACGACCTCGGTTTGCGTACCATCTATGATCTAGATGACTGGATCATAGACTTGCCGATGTACAGCGTGACCGATCTGAACGATGACTTGCTGGCGAACATCACCTGGCTGCTGCGTAACGCGACCATCGCCACGGTGTCGAACGAGACGCTGCGACGCAAGCTTCATCGCATCCGTCCGACAGTCTCGATCATTCCAAACGGCTTCGACCATCGTGCGATTCCGACGAATCCTGAACACTGGCACGAGGCGCAGCCGCCGAAGATCCTGTTCTCGAACACAGATGGGATTAAACTCGTGCACTTCAGGAGGGACTTCTTCGAGGTACTGGTTGAATTCATGAACCGACACCCGGAGCTCTTGCTGGAATTCTGGGGAGACGGCTTTCCGGAAATGTCACGCATTCCGCGCTTGACCTCGAAAGGCTTCCTTGAGAATGCGACCTACAAGCGTGAGATCCGCGATGCAGGCTATCTCTTCTCAATCGTGCCGCTTGGCGGGCGAGAAGATCCCGAAGCGCTGTTCTTCAACAGTTGCAAGTCGTGCATCAAATACATCGACTACGGCAGCCTCGGTATACCGGCGATCTACTCGCGCTCGCCGGTATACGAAGATGCCATTACGCACGAGAAAACTGGATATCTCGTCAACAACACGGCCGACGAATGGGCCGAAGCGATGGAGCGCATGTACCAGGACGCCGCGTTGAGACAAAGGCTGAAACGTGAAGCATTCAACGATGTTCATCGACGGTTCACCCTGGCGCAACCCGCGCACACCCTGATTTCGCTGTTAACCAGCGACAACCCGAATCCGTAAACGCGCCCGCACCATGGACCTCTTACTCATCAGACACGGACAGTCGACCGCGAACGCAAACGGACTGCTGATCTCGAACGACCGGGATCCGCTGACGGATCTCGGGAGAACGCAATCCGAAAAGCTCGCGGCTACGCTCCAGCGTTTCGGTTATGCGCCCTCGCCGATCTATTCCAGCCCGTGGCGGCGCGCGCACCAGACAGCGCAGATCGTGTTCGGCGAACAGGCCAGGATGACGCTGGATTCGCGGCTTGCCGAAACACATCCTGGCACGTACGGCACCTGGAAAGAAGCGGATTTCAATGCCGCCTTTCCGGACTTCAACCACGACATCACCAATCGCTACGAAGGCGGCGAATCCCACCTCGAAATGACCGTGCGGGTGCGCGACTGGGTGGATAGCGAAGTGCTGCCGCGCGCCGCAGGAGCCGGCCTCATGGCGGCGGTGGCGCATGGCGGCCCGATCAGCGTAATTCTTCAGCACCTCCTCTGCATTCCGATCGAAGCGCGCTACCCCAGCTTTACCGTCCCCAACGCGTCAATAACGTACCTGAAGTGGCGCCCGGACTTGGGGCACTTTTGCGTTGAGCGTGTGGGCCAAGTATGAACGCGAAGATTGCAATCTACGAGCCGCTCTATGCACAAAATCAAGTGCTGGCGGACGCGGCTTTCATCCCGCTCAGACGGGACGGGAATGCGCGCCCAGAGTGGCGCGAGTTTGGCATCCTCGTCGACATGTACCGTCACGGCGTGCATTGCCAACATGACTTCACGGGACTGTTTTCGCCGAAATTCAGCCTGAAGGCGAAGATGTCCGGCGCGCAATTCATCGAGTTCGTGCAAACGAACTCCGATGCCGAAGTCTATTTCGTCAACCCGTTTCCCCAAATCGCGTACTGGTCGTTCAATGTCTGGATGCAGGGCGAGTACGCACATCCCGGCCTCGCGCACGCGGCTCAACTGCTCAGCGACGCGTGCAAACTGGGATGGCAAATCAAAGACACACCGAGACACGACCAGCGCTATGTGGCGTACAGCAATTTCTGGGTCGGCTCGCAGGTGTTCTGGGAGCGCTACGTGGGCGGCGTGCTTGTTCCGATCGCAGAGTTTCTCGAATCAGAACCAGAGAGTGGCGTCGCGCGCCACGTCATGGTGGACACGATCCACACGGACCCGGCGCCATTCCTGCCGTTCATCATCGAGCGCTTTTTCAGCACCTTCATTTCGACGCAGAAGGATTTGCGAGCCGCTGCTTACTCCTTCCCGCCTGAACAGGTGGCGAACTACTGCAACAGCGATTTCGAACGCCTTCTGTTGGAGCGCATGCGCAGTAAAGTCGATGCAGCCGATCGTGCGCAAGCGTTTTCGACAGATTTAGTCGAGCAGATGGATATGGTTTGTGCGTTGTGGCAGCAGCACTTTTTCGATTACTTTGAGCTGAGGCCACATCCACATACTATGATTACGGTCGCGCGGGGTTAAGAGCGAGCAGTGAGTCATGAGATCGCGCCCGAAAAACGAATCCCTTGCTCAGCGTTTTAACTCAAGCAAGGAGAGTTAAGAAGACGGTCAGGTCAAATCCTGAAAACCGGGTGTGTTATGTTTGCGCGAGCAAACAGAGCGCTTCGAACGCGGCCTTTGCCTGTGCGGTGCCCATGATGTAGTCAGCCCTGAAATATTGCGGAAGCCTTTCGCTGTGGGGCTTTTATGCCGCAATAGTGTTGTGGGAATTGCAGGGACCTGGCATATTGAAGCGTAAATCCTGTAATTCCTGACGAGGTGCGGATGGGTCCGAAGACACCTGTGAGCGAGGGAGAATTCTTCCGGCAACCACTGTGTGATCAGATCAACTTAGTGGATACGATGCTCCCAAGACCTTCAGCGCAACTCAAGATGGGATGGCTAGGCGCTTACCGGCTGCTTAGCAAACAGCGATGTCAACGGATCGATCGTCGGCATCAGGACCATGCATGCCCCTGTGATCGCGTTCTGTAACTTCTGTGCGGCCGTCGGTCCGGGTTGCGTGGCGAGCGCGTCGTTTGAGTAACGCAACCGGCGACGAGGAAAGCGGACGCTGCAAGGCCTGCCGCAAGCAGCATAAGCTTTCTCATTTCGGGGTTTCCTTCGGATTGGATGCCCCTCGGCGCGGTGGGAGAATTACGACTGTGGGGGTGCTGCGGGTTTCAACGCGGTCGCGCGAGCGGCCTACTGCTGCGCGGGACGGTGAGCGCCGACTACGACGTCGCCGGCGAGCGACACCTGAATTTCGCAGGGATCTTTGCCTTTGGAGCACTCGTGCACGCCGCCGGCCCGGCGGCCGAAATGAAGTCTTTCGGGTTTATACGATCACCAACAGAAGTTTTACTGTGTCCGCCAGCCATGGTGGGAAGTAACCATGCACCCCGTGATAGGCGATCACTACAGTGAACATCACCTGTCGTAGGATAAATCGTCAAACTTGGGCAAGTCTGCAACAGAACCTCACAGCGCGCGCCGTCATCTCACTTCGCAACATACGTCCAATAGCGGTCGCGATCGCTTCAATCCTGTTTTCTTGCTTTCACAGGTGCTACCTGGTTTCCCGATTGCTGCGATCGATCCGGGCTTCAAGCCGTGAGAAGCGGCGCACCCGGCTTTCAATCGTTCTTCAGTATTTGCCTTCAATGTCTGTGACGCCTTCGGGTCTGACATGCGATCCCCGGAAATGAAAAAACCGTCGGGATGGTGGCTGTCGATTGATGTTATGCGACACTTGACACTAGCCCCCAAAGAGGCCATTTCATAGCACGTGGAGCCGTGCCGCCCATCCAGTAACCTCCGAAAGGAAGATGACGAAATGCAATTTTCGGGCCTGTGTGGAAAATATTGGGACCTCTTATGCGCTACGCGCCGCCGTCAACCCAAAGTCTCGCCATGTTGAAAGAGACGCTTGGGTACAAAGGCTCGCAGATGGCCGATCTGTTCGGTGTATCCAGCGACAAGCAGTGGCGGAAATACACCGGAGGAACCCGACCCCGGGAAGTCAGCGCGCACATGCTGTTTTTCGCCATGGCACGACTCATTCTCAAGCAGAAGGACATCGAGGCTGTGCTCGAAAAGATGCGCGAAGGCGGAGCGGAGATCGACCTGAACGCGTCCCCCGCTTCCCCGGAGCAGGATGGAGAGCCGCAGCCGTAGCGATGTCGCTCGGGTGCGCCGCCATATCGGGGCACGCTGAATCTATCTTCCAGATCAAAGCCGGGCCTCGGGCGTCACATCAGCCGTCAAGCTCGGCGACGGCATGCCTTACTCGAAGGGCTTCTCGCACGACACGCCGAACGGCTCTTTTGGCGGGCGCATTGACATCGTCCTGAATGCCGTCGAGGCGCATCCGCGTTCATGGACACCAGGCGTTCGGTTCCATCTCGACTACTACAACTTTGGCAAGGTCCGCTGGTCGAGCAAAAACCAGCAGGATGCAGCTGACTTCACCAATTTCGGTCTTGTCGCCAGCTATAATTCGTCAACACAGTCCTGCAACGACAACAATTGCGGTTCGTTCCGCCGGTTCGATTCGTCGGTCGGCATTCAGGCGATCGCGCCGACCGTCGAGCCCTATAGTGATCTTGGTGGATGCCGGCAACTTGGCGTCAAGACCTGACCGGCGCTGTATCGAAGCACATAGACGACAGTTGCGACTGGTTTCTCTGACGGCCCGTTCGGACCTGTTGGCGCACAAGAAACTCTCACGGACCAGCCGCACGTTCAAATCGGGGGGTGCTGGACGGCGCATCGGTCAAAAAAGGGACCGTTCTGCACACGCCTAAACTATCTCAACGCGCCGGTGATTGCAGCACTGACAAGAACGTCCCCGTCGGCAGCAAGGGTGAATGGATGAACTACGATTTCTAATCATAAGGCACGTTTTCTACAAGTTACCTAATCTTACGTTAAATTCCACACCAAAATTTCAGATCGAGGTAGAGATATGGCAGGCACGGAAACGGCGCGGCGCATGAATCATTTGGTTACGCCAGAGCGGTTCAATGAGGCTGCATATTTGCAAGAAAATCGCGACATTGCGCATGCGGTAAAGATCGGCCAATTCAAATCTGGTCTCGACCACTACGAGCAGTTCGGTCATTCGGAGGTCCGATTCCAACGTGGAGCACCAGATGATCTCGCTTCTCTTAAAGTAAATAAGCTGGCTCGGATTGGACAGATCGTGCGTGAAGACATGCCGGTGGTGCGCACCGATCTATCTTTCGACTTTCTCACGCCAGAACTGCGATCTCAATTCAACATCATTGATACCGATGTGATTAGTAGCAACGAGTACGATGACGATGTTCTGGCCTTAATCGATAAGCATCAAGACGGACTCGTCCTCGACTGCGGAGCAGGCAGCCGTTCGACTTACTATCAGAATGTAGTCAATTTTGAAATTGCGGCCTACCCATCGACTGACGTTCGAGGTGTTGGCGAGAAACTACCATTCAAAGATCACTCCTTTGACGCGGTCGTTTCGGTAGCGGTACTAGAACACGTTAAGGATCCCTGGGCCTGTGCCAATGAAATACTTCGCGTGCTGAAGCCAGGCGGCGATCTAATGGTTTGCGTCCCGTTCTTGCAGCCTCTTCACGGGTATCCACATCATTATTACAACATGAGCGGCCAGGGACTGAGGAATCTCTTCGGTGATGCCATCGAGGTGCGACGCCACGAAGTTCCATACAGCGTCACCCCCATCTGGACCTTGACTTGGATTCTGCAAAGCTGGGCGGATGGCCTAAGAGGTTCAACGCTTGACGAATTCAAGAAAATGAGGGTTTCCGACTTCCTGGACGGAGCGCTGCCGCATATCGATAAGCACTTCGTGACCGAGCTATCCCAAGAGAAAAATATGGAGTTGGCCTCGGCCACTGTGATCCACGCGGTAAAAGTCTAGTTACCCGTCGTCTTGGGCCGCAGGGAAGCACGGAGACGTTTCATGGCGATCCACACTGGGAAATCGGCGCACTCGTCAGCGCGTCAGTTGCGCGCGGTCCGATTTCGATCCGCTACAACTACGTGTTCGCGAAGCAGCGCAACTTTAGCGGAACGGGGGAAGTTACGAGCCTGCCGACTGGCGCGGCGCGCACGTCGTGACGTTGAACTACACCTTTTAGTCTAGAAACCACGCCTCTGCAATACAGATACTTCGAGGGCACCTTGAAAGAAAGCGAACTGGATCACTACACTACCGAGCCCCCAAGCCATGAGCTTGCCTGCTCTATTTTCGAAGGCTCCTGGAGCTCCGATGTCCCCGGCATCGGTCTCGGAGACGTTCCGGCTTTCAACGACCACCGCATACACTGGCTGGAAACGCAATGCGGTGGATTCGGAGGCAAGAGCATCCTTGAACTGGGCCCGCTGGAAGGTGGTCATACCTACATGATGGCAAGGGCCGGCGCATCGAATATCCTTTCAATTGAGTCGAATTCAAAGGCCTTTCTGAAGTGCCTTATCGTCCAGAACGCCTTGAAATTCAATGCGCAATTCATGTATGGGGACTTCAGGCCGATGCTCGCCAAGCGAGAAAGGAGATTCGATCTGATCCTCGCGAGCGGCGTCCTGTATCACATGACCGACCCAGTCGCTCTCCTTTCAGATATGGCCCGCGCATCAGATTCGATCTGCATCTGGACGCATTATTACGATCCGAATCTCGCAGGCACGAATGCTAGGATGAAGCGCCACGTCAGCCCCGATCCGACGCATACGCGCTTCGGTGACCGCCTTGTAGAGACACACCGGCATGACTATCTGGAATTTCTCACAAATGAGAAATTCGCGGGCGGATCGGCGCCGTACAGTCAATGGATGACACGAGATAGTCTATTAGGCGTTCTCGAGGATCTCGGAATGACCGCCATCACCGGTACTGAAGAATTTGATCATGAGGCGGGAGCGCACATCCTGGTATTTGCAACCCGCCTGCCGGGATACAGCGAAAATTCATACCTCACTAACAATCCAGACGTTGCTGCGGCAGTCGATGCAGGCCAGTTTAAATCGGGGGCCGAACATTATATCAGATACGGAAAATCGGAAGGACGGCAAATCTGAATAATAGCGCGAGAACGGGCGACGGAGGCGACGACCTATGCGGAGGATCCAATTGAAGAACAAGAAATTTCTTTCGGCGATACTGACACTCGCGTTATTTTGCACCTGCCTAACGACGTTCGCCCAGCGTCCGGTTTATCACTTCACGCCGAAGTTCGGTTGGGTTAACGATCCGAACGGCTTGATCGAAAAAGACGGCATCTATCACCTCTTCTATCAATACTACGGCGGGGGGTGGGCTTTACAAGACGGTCGTTTCAAAGATCCCCTTCAATGGGGGCCGATGCATTGGGGGCACGCCACAAGCACTGACCTCATACATTGGCACCAGTTACCAATAGCGCTTTATCCCGATAAGAAAATCGGCTCGCGCGACGTCGAAGGAATGATTTTTTCTGGCAGCGTTGTCTTCGATCGGGCCAACACGAGCGGATTGGGTACGAGAGAAAATCCGCCGCTAGTTGCCATCTACACCCTAGCTGACACCTTCGGACCCGGCAGTGGGCAGCGTCAAGCGATTGCATACAGCACTGACAGTGGAACAACCTGGACAAAGTACGCCGGAAATCCGGTACTTCCCTACAACAATTCCGAAACGTTTAGGGACCCGCAAGCCCTGTGGTTCGGTGGGCGGCCTCAAATCTGAAGTGCAACACCTGTTTCGTATAAGGTGTTGCGATGCACGAAAGAACTCAGTATCAACAACTTCAGCCTGAAGAGCGCCTGATCATTGCAAGTCTGCATCTGCAGGGTTCGAGTATCCGGGCCATGGCCCGGATACTCGGTCGCTCGCCAGCCACCGTTAGCCGTGAACTGGCGCGAAACAGCTTGCCTGCTGGCTACGCGTCCGTGTCGGCTGAAGCGCTCAGTGCCGCACGCCGCAGCGCGGGTCGCCGCCCCCCAAAGCTTTGCCTGCAAAGCGTCTGCTGGCGCATCGTTCTCACTCTGCTCGAGTGGAAATGGTCACCCCAGCAGATATCGGGCACACTGAAGCGTATGTATCGACCGACCCGACCCAGCAGGTTTCGCACGAAACCATCTACACGGCCATCTACGCCCAGCCGCGCGGCGAACTGCGCCGTCAGCTCATTGCGTGCTTGCGCCATGGCCACAGCACGCGCATGCCGCGTACACGGGGCACAGACCGGCGCGGACAGATTCCCGACATGGTCAGTATTCATGTGCGGCCGCCCGAAATCGAAGACCGACTGCTGCCTGGGCACTGGGAAGGCGACTTCATCAAGGGTGCCGGCAACCAGTCCTCGGTAGGCGTGCTGGTCGAACGGACCAGCCGTCTGGTGCTGCTTGCCAGGATGGAAGATGCCACCGCCGCTTCAGCGCTGGCCGGCTTCTCCGCCAAACTCAATTCGATTGTCGCGCCATTACGGCAGAGCTTCACCTACGACCAGGGCAAAGAAATGTCGCGGCATCAAGAACTCACCGCCGCAACCGGCGTGAAGGTGTACTTCTGCGACCCGCACAGTCCCTGGCAACGCGGCACTTGCGAAAACACCAACGGGCTGCTGCGCCAGTATCTGCCCAATATAGATAGTCCGTCCCGCCTTCCGTGATACTGGTCACAGCTGGCAGGTAGCTGCCAGCGAAAGCGGGACATGCACCCGTGGCCTACGAATAATCTGCCCCAACGTCCTGACGTTTGTGCCTTTAGCTTCGAGTCCATGGGTGCGCTTGCGCTCGAACGAATACTCAGGGTTCGCCGTGACACCGGCTCACTATATTGCCTTCGCTGAACGCAAGTATGCATGTCCCTGCAAGGCAATTTACCACTTGCGGAGGTTCACATGGCACCTCTATCGAATCAGCAGTTCACCGCTTATGTTGGCATCGACTGGGCAGACACGAAGCATGACATCTGCCTGCAGGCCGACGGCAACGCCAAGCGCGAGTTCGACTGCATCCCTCATCAGGTCGCGCGCATTGACGAATGGGCAAAGTTGTTACGCCAGCGCTTCGGTGGCCCGATCGCGATTGCCCTTGAACTGGCCAGGGGGCCAATCGTCGCTGCACTGCAGAAGTACGACTTCTTCGTGTTCTTCCCGATTAACCCGTCGACACTCGCCAAATATCGCGAGACGTTCAGACCAAGCCGCGCCAAGGACGATCCCACTGATGCAGAGTTGGCACTCGAACTTCTGCTGCGCCATCCGGAGCGGTTTGCTCCGCTCAGGCCACAGAGCGTCGCCATGCGTTCGCTATTGAGCCTGGTCGAGCAACGCCGCGAACTGGTCGGCGACAAGACCCGATTCACCAACCGCTTATGTGACACCCTCAAGCAGTATTACCCGCAGGCTCTCGAGTGGTTCGAGCAGAGAGATACGGTGCTCTTCTGCGACTTCCTCACCTGCTGGCCGACGCTCCTGACGGTCAGGCGCGCCCGCAGGACGACCCTTGAAGCGTTCTTCCATGCCCACAAGTGCCGTACCAGGCTGATCGCGGCACGTCTGGAATCGATCCGCGCCGCTATGCCCCTCACCGAAGACCCTGGCATCATCACGGCCTGCCGGTTGCACGTGCTGGCGCTGGTGGCGCAGCTGCGCACCGTGCTCTCGGCGATCGATGTGTTCGACAGGGAGATTGCGGCGGTCGCGCGGGCGCAACCTGACTTCGCCCTGTTTGACTGCCTGCCGGGCGCCGGCCCCCAAATGGCGCCGCGCCTGCTCGCGGCCTTTGGCGAGCAGCGCGACCGCTTCCACGGGGCTGATGAACTGCAGAAGTACACCGGCATTGCCCCCGTGACCGAACGTAGCGGCAAGAAGAGCTGGGTGCACTGGCGCTGGCAATGCCCGAAGTTCCTGCGCCAGACGTTCGTCGAATGGGCAGCCCAGACCATCAACAAATCGTTCTGGGCCGGCGCTTACTATCGGCAACAACGAGCGAAGGGCAGTACGCATCAGGCTGCCGTCAGGGCATTGGCGTTCAAGTGGATCCGGATCCTGTACCGGTGCTGGCAAACCAGAACGCCGTACGACGAGACCACCTACCTCAACGCCTTGAGGAAACGCGGTTCGCCACTGCTCAGGAACCTCGAACTTCCGGGGTAACCAGTTTCGGTGGCGGTTACGCAGTTGGATTCCGGATCGGTGGATTGCCTCCGTTGGACGCGATGTTGCCAGTTGTCCACGGCCGGCCGGCGGGTCGCCTCACGACCATGACGCTGGCCGGCGGTGGGCAACTCGCCAAGCGGCCGCATGGCGTTCTGCTTAACATACGCCGTCTCATAAATGAGCGACGAGCGATACTCTGCCCTCGAAAACAGCGGAGATCAGTCGGCTTATGTGCTCGTGCGTCTCGAATCGCACGCAGAAACGCAACTTCCCGCTGAAAAACCTTGACGGACCACCTCAGGGCGTGAAGGCACGGACCTTTCGGTCTACAGTCAGGACGAACTTGACGCTATCGCCGACAGTCTGAACAGCCGACCTCGTGCCACTCATGCCTTCCATTCGCCGTTCGAGGTCTTCGCCGCGACCCTTGCTTCAGCAAGTCAACCTCAAGGCTCTAAACATTAAACCCGCTGTTGCGCTTCACTCTTGAAACCGCCGGCGCTGTAATCATCACACACCAGCTTGCCACGCCATTCGCCAAGGAACGTGCGGGCATGTTCGCCGGCACGGCTATCTGCGAAGTCATACACCACCGCCTTCAGATCGGAGAACCGCGTGGTGCAGTACGCCCACAGGTAAGCCCGATGTGTTTTCCCCTTGCCGGGCGCCAACATCTGCACCGGCGTTTCGTCGGCGTGCAGCACCTCTTGCTGCAGGAGTTCTTCGCGAAGCGCGTCAGCCAGCGGCTGCAACCGTACACCGCATACGCCCACCCAGGCGCCCAGCGTCGATTGCGGGACGGCCAGACCTGCGCGAGCAAAGATGCGTTCCTGCCGGTACAGCGGCAGATGGTCGCCGTATTTGGCCACTAGCACCTGCGCTAGCAGCCCGGTGGTCGGGATACCTTTGTCGATCACGTGCGGCGGCACCGGTGCCTGCATCAAGGTTTCGCAGTTCCTGCAGGCCCACTGGCCCCGGATGTGCCGCTCGACCGTGAACACGCCCGGCATATAGTCCAGCTTCTCGCTGATGTCCTCGCCCACACGCACGCGCTGACAACCGCAAGGGCACGTCGTGTCTTCGGGTTCGTGATGAATGTCTGTGCGCGGCAGCTGCGGCGGTAGTGATGTGCGCTTCGGCTTCTGGCGCTGCTTGCCGGCGGGCGTGTCCGGCTGGAGCTGCTCAAGCTCGATTTCCAGCGCAGCCAGATCCGCATCGATCGCCTCGTCGAGCAGGCTCATCTGTTCAGTATCAAGTTGTTCGCTGCGCTTGCCGAACTGCAGGCGCTTGAGCACCGACAGTTCGTGCGTGAGCTGGTCAATACGCGTTTGCCGATACTGCAGCTCGCGCTCCTTCTCGCCAGCCTCACGGTCCTGCTCGGTGACCTGCACGATCAGTTGCGCGGCCAACGCGCGCAGCTGTTCCGGGCTCAGTGCATCGAGATCTGTGGGCAGGTCCATGCAGGTCAGTCTGCCAGAACCCGCGCCCCCACGGAATCACAACCGTTTACGTCCCGGCTCGTCTCATATCACCGTGATCGCATGATCGGGCGTCAGTGTTCGCCACGGCAAACCAGTGACCAGCGCGCGAAGCTGCTCCGCGTTGAGCGAAACCGCGACCGCATGCTCGCCATTCGTCCAGATGAATCGCCCCTTGTTCAGGCGCCGCATGGCCAGCCAGATTCCCAATCCGTCGTAGACCAGCACCTTCATGCGGGTCGAATGCCGATTGGCAAACAGATATGCGTGGTGCGGTCGCGCCGCACCGAACACCTTCACCACCCGAGCCAGGAGAGTCTCGGCGCCGGCGCGCATATCGACTGGCTCGGTCGCCAGCCAGATCGCATCGATGCGGATCAACGCAGCCACCCCTGCAGCCACGCCGCACAGTCACTTGCCGCTGACAACGGCCAGCGTACCGTCACCGTTGCTGCGCCCCGGCGCACCTCAATCTGAATTTCGCCTGCGCCGGCAGGGACCCCGGACGCTTCCAGTTGCAACGGCACAAACTCTGTGGACGGCGCACTCATCGATTTGCGGGCCGCTTCGGCTGCATCCCGCTCTTCCTGAGCTGCCACCCAGCTTCGCAACATGTTCGCATTCAGGCGGTAGTGCAGCGCGACCGCCGCAATCGATACGTTCGGCTGCATCGCCGCCCGGATCGCCTGTTCCTTGAACTCTTTGCTATGCCGTCGCCGGCGCGTCGGTTGCACAACCTCCGGAATCACCTCACTATCGTCCATCGTGTACATCTGTCCATTTCAAATTTAGATGGACACGATCCTCGCCTGCGTACCGGACGCCATCAAGATGCCTTCCCCGGTTGCTTACGAAACGAGCGCGTGCTGGTCACACGTAGAGACGTGAGGGCGCCGTACGTAGAGACGTGTGGGCGCCGTCTGCGGCGGCATTCGTTCCGGTCCCGCTGGAGACAAGGAACACGCGCCCGGCTGAGATCCGCGTCGAAGTGCGTCGCGCACGGCAGTCGATAACGGTTAGCTGGCCAACATCAGAAGCAGCACAGTTCGCCGCGTGGCTGCGTGAGTGGCTAGCATGATCGTAAGCCCTAGTTTAAGCACACAGGTCGATTGCCGAGCAGCGCGTGAACACAGAGGAATGCGCTACTTTTTACCCACCCGTTCCTCCCCATGCGGAGGAGCGCTGCGTTAGCTGCCCTGCGATCAAACAGTTCGGGGTCGAAGTCTTCGCCCGCCCAGGTTCTGTAGTCGTGTGCTTCGTCGCTGTCCGGTTCCTGGCTCAGGACACGCAGCATCTCGTCATATCCGTAGGTGCCACCGACATCTTCCGGCGGACACGCGCGTTGTCCCGCGAGGACCCACGCTTCGCTGTAGGGCTCCTGGTCAATGCGCGCAGCCTCTTCCACGTGGATGTCGTGATGCCGACCGTCACCGAAGTCATATCGATACAGGAATCGCGCTCCCTGGAAGATGAGTCTGTGCAGGCGTGCATTGCGATCGTCCGTCATTTCCGGGTCTTCAGCGAACAGATCGAGCATGTTGTCGTTGTGTAGAGCGTCAACTGCGCGCGACACTGTGAAGTCCGGCCGGACAAGATAATTGTCGGCGCCCATCGTTGTCCCCCATCGCGTATGTCCGCCCTTCAACCTCGAAATCATGCAGATGCGCATCGGTCCATGCGAAGGCCGCCTGGAGAATGTGGTGCAGCTTGCGCAGCGTGATATTCCGTCGACCCGGCTTCGCCGCCAGACGGGCGGATCTGCGCGTAAAGCGTGTAGAGGGTGTAGGACTTGGGCATTGAACTGATCAGAGAACTGAATGACAGGCAAACAGTCTCTCATTATTGCCGGCATGCCGGAGCGCATCGAACGGTAACGCAAGGCCATCGCGGCGCGGGCGATCCGGTGATGGCGCAGGACTGAACCGCAGCGCATATTGGATCAGCCGGCGTCGCCTGTCGCCGTCCGACGCTTCGCGAAGTTGAACGGCAGGAGATCGGTGATTTCGGCGTCGGGCGGACGCTGTGACAGTTCGATGAGCACATGCACGAGGTAGGCGTAAGGCTCGACGTCGCAGGCCCGACAGGTGAGCATCAAGCTATAGACCATTGCCCTTGCCTTTGCGCCGGCGACCGTGTCCGCGAACAACCATGAGGAGCGCCCCGTGCAGAATGGCTGACGTCGCGCTCAATGACGTTATGCCGACTTCCGGATTATGCCGCGTCAAGGGTACGGATGGCCTTCCTCATGCCCTTTTGTGATTGCCGAGTCTGCATAATGCGTATGACTTCTCAAGCTGGCTACGAGGCTGGCCGGGAGAGATCAAATGAAGGCGACACGCGCAGTCAGCGAATCCGGCGGGCTGCCGGCCCGTCACATTGATGCATTTCTGGATCGTCTACGGACGGCGCACTATTCCGAAGTAACGCTTCGCAAGAAACGAAGAGTCTTGTCTGCCTTCTCTCGGTGGATGAAGAGCAGAAACGTCCGCCTGATTGACCTTGATGAGTCGGTGACGGCTAGTTTCATCGAGCGCCTGACCGACGGTCCGAGAGCCCGAGTACAGTTCGAGCTCGCCGTGTTACGGTTGTTTCTTGCCTTTCTGCGTGACGCAGCGATCCTGCGCTCGCCGACATTGGCCAAGCAATCTGCGATCGGCCGTATCTACCGCCGGTACCTGGACTATCTGAGCAGGATCGCGGACTTGCGAACAACTCGGTGCTCGTCTGCCGGCCCTTCATTCGAGACTTCCTCAACAGTTAGGACACCGGCGACGGCCGTATATTGCCCGTACAGCGATTCAACTCGGCACCGATGCCGCGCACCCGACTTCCTCAACGGCAAACCGTGCATAATTCGGTGGGCGCCCATAATAGGTCCATTCCACCACGACGCCTGCCAGTTCGTCCTTCCACCCAGCGAGAAATGCCACGATTCTGGCCAGCTCGTTTGGCAGGCGTCTTTCCGCGACCACATGGTCGGCTTCGTCAATTACACTCACGACGCTGTTGTTCGAGTGCAGGTCGATGCCGCAATATTTCATTTTGGCCTCCTTTCCGGTAAGGTAGCCGGCGGACTTACTCTACCTCTGTCGTCCGTTCAGACGGCTAAGGGAGGCCTGCTAGATGATTTTCACCTCAGCCGCGAAACCTCCTAACCTGGTGCACGTTATAGTCATTGCGCGAGCAAGGTCGGTTTTGGCACGACGTCTCCCCGGCCCACTTCGATACTGGCCGAATCTACTACTAAGTTCGTGATCTGATGTTCGACCAGACAGCGGTGCAGACAGACGCCGTCACGCTTGGCTTCGCGCCGGACACCGGACGCCAGATGACAGTGCGCTTTGGCCTTTGCAATCGCCGTGAAAACTCCGGACTTATTGCCCGCGGCCACAGTGCAGCCGCTCGGTGCGCACACCCCATCACCCACCGAGAGCTTCCAGCTCCAGTTCGAAGACGACATAGCGATCCGGTAATGGTTGTATCCTGCCCGTGAAGAGCTGGGCGAGGCGCATTCGTTTGCGCACTCCTCTCAAAAGAAAGCGAGTGTCGGAATCCTCGTTTTTCTCCGGGAGACTTACTTCCGCGGCCCTTCCATAGAGACACGACCTGCCCGATCGACACGGACCGGGCAGATTGCGCCGCAGGTAACTCACCCCACCACTTCATTTCGCCGTGAACTGACCGGTACGGCCGCACGCCTCGGCCAACGTCGCAGTATTCGGCGCCTTCGAACGCTCCAGCAGTCGATAACCCTGAAAATTGAAATTCGGCGTCGGCGCATAGGCTCCCGACTTCTCAAGACAATCCGCCGTCGTCTCGAAAACCCAAAGCGGATCGTGCACGAGGATATAGTCAGGGAAGTAACGGGTCAGCCACGAATGCACGTCTTTATTCGCAATATAGTCGGCATTATAGGGATTCGTCAGGCCGAGAATGTCAATGATGTGACGGTTCGCATACCAGCCAACTGTTCCAATCTCCACCGCCGCAACGACTGACTGCTCGGGCGTATTCTGCGTGATCCATTCACCGATGTTTTTGTACCAATCTAAAGGACCGCGCGAAATATTCGACAGCTTCAGATTCTCTGCGCCAAACGCCACCGTCGCCACAAGCGTCGGAATTGCCACGAGCGTATAAAGGGCATTGCGCCTGACTCGGCGAATGGCAAAACTCAGAACCTGAAATGCGCCGATCGCCGAGAAAATCATCAGAAAATAAAAGAACGGTGCGTCGTACCAATGGTAATTCGGAATCAGCATGAACACGTAAAAGCAAGCGAGCAGCGCGAGACTGCAGACAAACAGTCGGGTATTAATCTCGCGACGCTTTGCCCATAGGCCGATTACCGTACCGACGATCATGAACGCGAGCAGTTTCAGGTTATCGTCGAAAAACCAGCCCTTCATATACCCCACGTTCAGGAACGGCAAACCCGTACCCCATAAGCCAGATCGTCCCTGACCGATCTTCGCGTTGCCGGTCGCCGGCAATGGCGCGCCGTAGTAAATGTAATTGAAAAGCAGATTTGCTGCGACGAATGCGACCGGCAAGATTGCGTACTTGAGCGGCGGCAGCTTCCGGTGCACATAAACATAGTGCGCGATGGTGATCGCCGCGAGAAAGACCCCTTCAGTACGCGTCAGCACAAGCAGCCCGATCGCCGCGCCAAAGAGATAATAGCGCTCATTTTTGTAGAACCAGATCGTCACTGCGTAAAGGAACAGAAACAGCATCGTCTCCATTCCGAACGTGGTGTAGAAGTAGTTGAACGACACGACGAAGAAAGCACAGAGCACACGCTCCCACGGATTGTCCGAGAACGTAATCGCACCGTAGATCGCCGCCGCACAAAGGAACACGAACGACAGGAAGATCGTGGTGTACTGCAGATTATGCGTGACAGCATTTGCCACGATAAGCAAGTACGAATACAGCGGTGACGTCAGCCCGTTAAAGCGATCGCCGGCGTTGTAAGTCAGCCCGTATCCGTTGAACAGATTGCGCAGATAACGCAGATAGATCAATGAATCGTCGAGCTGGTAATGGCGATTCTTCCACGAAAACCATGCCGCAATGGGAATGGTCGCGAGCAACAATATTGCATTCTGGAATGAAAATGTCTTGGTCTGAGCCATGGTGCGTTACACGGTCCAGTAATTGCAATGCCAAATTGGCGATCTGGTCGCAGTCTTAAGCGAATGTGAACTGCTTGTCAAGCTGATATTTGACGGCATATCCCAGCACGAGGCCGATGGCGCCCCCGGTAAGCCGTGCCGCCTCCGTGCCAAACAGCAGGCCCGCGCCAAATTCTGTGCTCCAGAAGACCACCGTCGTGCCGATACCCATCACGGAATAGAGGATGAAACTCCTGAGTCCATGTGCGAGATCGCGATGTTCGTATTTGAAGATCCAAATCTTGTCAAGGATGAACTTGACCGCAAGCCCAATCGCCGTTCCTACGAATACCGACAATGGCACGATGTAAAATGGCGGCGCCCCCAACAGGTAGAGCTTTTGCGCGCCAAGATTCGCACCAATTGATATGGCGGCGAACAGCGTATACAGAACGATCATCTTCGAACGGGCCATGGACGGGAAACTAGGGTCTGTTTACATTTGACGAAATGTGTTTACATCTTGTTTTTTGCAATTGCAAGACGGGATGATTCGCACGTTACTAAGCGACAAGGTATGGGAAAAGATCGAACCCATCCTGCCGGGCAAGGAAGGCGATCGGGGTCGCACGGCGGCCGACAATCGCTGGTTTGTCGAAGCGGTGCTGTGGATTGCCCGCACTGGCAGTCCATGGCGCGATCTTCCCTCGGAATTCGGCCGATGGCATACGGTGTACATGCGCTTCTCACGCTGGCGGCGAACAGGTGTCTGGCAACGGGTGGTGAATGCACTGGCAGGCGAGACGGAAATCGACCGCGTCCTGATCGATTCGACCGTCGTGCGAGCGCACCAGCATTCGGCCGGAGCCTCAAAAAAAGTGGGCCGCAAGCGCTCGGGCGTTCCCGGGGCGGATTGAGTACCAAACTGCATCTGGCCGTGGACTCGGCAGGTCGTCCGTTGCGACTGATCATCACTGAAGGACAGGTTGCCGACATCTCGTGCGCCGCAGAACTGGTCGAGCATCTGCGCACCGAAGCAGTCATCGCGGACAAGGGCTACGATTCCGATGCCTTCGTGAATCAGATTCGGGCCGCTCGTGCAAAGGCTGTCATTCCTCCGCGCTCGAATCGCAAGACAAAGCGCCGCTACAGTCGAGCGCTGTACCGCACACGCAACCTGGTCGAGCGTTTCTTCAACCGTATCAAGCATTTTCGCCGTGTCTCCACTCGGTATGACAAGCTCGCTGACAGCTATCTCGTGTTCGCGTCCCTTGCCTGCTCGTTCGGGCCGCTTTCAAATGTGAACACGGCCTAACACACTAACGAAATGGGAACGATCCGCGCAAAGTGCCGCCGGCGTCAAAGGGACAGCTTTTTGAAGAACCGTTCGGGAATCGATCGGATGATGAGCATAATGGCCCACCAGAACCACGGGGTGTAGATCACGTCCTTTCGACGCTCGACCGCGCGCACGATATCGTGCGCGACCCGATCCGGCGTAGCGACTAGGCGTCCAGGCAGAGGCATCCCCGCCGTCATTGGCGTCGCGACAAAGCCAGGCTTGATCGTCAGCACATGCGCGCCCGCCTTGAACAGGCGCGCCCTCAGGCCCTCGCAAAACGCGGAGAGCGCTGCTTTTGCACTGCCGTACAGATAGTTCGACTGGCGACCGCGATCGCCGGCCACCGACGAAATGACCGCGATCGTGCCGCGCCGCTGCTGCTCGATCACAGTGGCAAAACGCGTCAGCAACGCGATAATCGATACGGCATTGGTATTGAACTCGCGGACCGCGACGTCGGCATCGTTCTGACAGTCCTGCTGGTCAGGCAGCGTACCCGGCGCCACCAGCACGATGTCGAGCGCGCCGAACTCGGCCGAACAACGCTGCATCATGGCGGCATGTTCACCGAGCTGATCGATGTCCAACTGCTGACACAGCACGTCTTGCGCACCACGTGCCTTGAGGTCGTCGGCAACCTGCTGGAGGCGCTCCATGTTGCGCGCGACGAGAAAGAACCGCGCGCCCTGTTTAGCCCATTGCCGTGCACAGGCAATGGCGATCGCCGAAGTGGCGCCTACGATAACGATGTTTTTCATACTCGAGTGGTTCGTTCCCAAAAGCGTGACAGCAAAGCCGGATCACGCAGCGCTTCGACCTGTTCCCACTGCGGATAGGCAGCGCGAAAATCTTCGCCCGACATATGCGCGTCCTTGGCGGGATACAAACGGCCGCCGCTCTCGCGCACGATCGCATCCAGCCGGTCGAAAAGCTTGCGATTCGATTCCTCGCGCTGCGGGAAGTCGAGCGCGAGCGAGGTGCCTTCGAGCGGAAAAGACAGCAAGCCCGGCGATTTGATGGCGCCGCAGCGCTTCAGCACGGCAAGTATCGACCCCGTGCCGCTGCGGGCAATCGCGTCGAGAATGGCCCGCGTTGCCTCGCGCGCAACGGGTGCCGGCATCACGCATTGATACTGCTGGAAGCCCGAGCGGCCATAGATGCGATTCCATTCAAGCAGGCTGTCGAGCGGATAGAAGTACGAGTCGTAACTCACCGTCGAGCGAACCGCGTCCGCGCGTTGCCGCCTGTAGTACAACTCGTTGAAGGCGCGCAGGGTCAGCCGGTTGAAAACGGGGATCGGCGACGTGAACGGCACCGTACGCGTCTTGCGGCGTTCGACGTCGAGCCCCCCCTCGGAGGCGTGATCGCCGACCATGAAAATGCCTCTGCCCAACGCGGCATCACGGCTCTGACAATCCACCCACGCCACGCTGTACTCATGCAGTTCGTCGAGCCGTTCGGACAGCGCGAAGAACTCGTCGAGGTTGGCAAAGCGGATACTGGTCACGTCGAGCATGCTCGACCTGATCGGCATCAGCTGGATTTCAGCCCACGCGATCAGCCCCGTCATACCAAGGCCGCCGATCGTTGCGGTGAAGTACTCGGGGCGGAGGTCCGGCGTACATTCGAACTGCGTGCCGTCGCTTCGCAGCAAGGAGAAACGCCGCACATGCCGGCCAAACGTGCCGCGTACATGGTGATTCTTGCCGTGCACGTCGTTGGCGATCGCGCCGCCCAACGTCGCGTACTTCGTCCCCGGCGTCACGGGCAACATCCATCCACGCGGAATCGCCACGTCGAGAATCTGCTCGAGCGTCATGCCCGGTTCGGCGCGCAATACGCCGTTTTGCCAGTCGGCCAGAATCATCCGGTCCAGCGGCAGCGTCTGGACCACGTGCCCCGACGACGCGAGGCAACTGTCGCCGTAACTGCGCCCATTGCCGAAGGCAAGGGTCGTGCGCTGCGTGCCGCCGACACTTCGCCATACCGCCGCGGCCGTATCACGCCAGGCGATCGGATGGGCCTCTTGCAGCGCGTACGGATAGCGCCCCCAGGACTGGACTTTGGACATGGCTAGATCGCCATCCAGAACACGGCACCGCATAGGGCCATGATCAGCCAGCTGCTCCGGTCTTTTGCCGCGAATATGATCGGGTCGTCATGCATGGAGCCGCGATGCGCGATGATCCACGTGCGGCTCACCCAGTAAAGCAGCAGAGGACAGGCCACCCAGATGTACTGTGGATGCCGATAGAGGCTCGCCGTATTGCCGTCCTGAATATAAAGCGCGAGAACCAGCACGGACAGATAGCCCGAGGCCGCGCCTAGTGACGAAATCAACGGCAGATCGCTCGCGACATAGCCGCGGCCGCGTGACTTCACGAGGCCGCGCTCCTTCAACGCGTGCAGTTCCGCATACCGCTTGACGAGCGCGAGGCTGAGAAAAATGAACATCGAAAACGCGAGCAGCCAGAACGTGAGCCGCGCATCGATCGCGGCGCTTCCGGCGATGATCCGTGTCGTATAGAGCAAGGCCAGCACCACCACGTCCATCATGACTCGCCGCTTCAGATAGAACGAATAGGCCAGCGTGAGTACGTAATATCCAAGCAAAACCAGCGCGAACTTATGAGGCAGGCAGAACCACGCGATCGCGCCGCCCACGACCAGCAGAACGGGACAGAGCGCCGCGCCCCACACCAGCGGCAACGCGCCCGAAGCAAGCGGGCGTTTGCGCTTGGTCGGATGATGCCGGTCGTCCTCGAGATCGAGCAGATCGTTCAGCAGGTAGACGCTCGACGCACAGACACCGAAGGCAAAAAAAGCGAGGAGCGCGGCAATGACCAGCGCGGCGTCCGACAGTTGATGCGCCGCGAGCAGCGGAACGAAAATCAGCAGATTCTTCAGCCACTGATGCAGTCGCAACGACTTCGCCCACGTTCTCGGCCACGCGGAGCGTTGGTCGATGACGCGCTCGACGTTGCCCTGCTTGCGGGCCGCGCGCTCTACGCCGCTCGACGGATTGATCACATAAGCATGCTCGGCCGCGGCCCAGACTGCGACATCGTCGTGCGAATTGCCCGCGTAGTCGAAGCCTTTCTCGCCGAACTCGGCCACGAGCCTGTCGCGCTTGCGATGCGCGGACAGATTGATGTCGCTATGCGTGGCGAAGGTTTTGTCGAATAGCCCAAGATGATCGGCAATCGCCTTCGCGTAGCGTTCATGGCTAGCGGTCGCCAGCACGAGCGACCGCCCGGCGGCCCGTTCTTCCTTCAGCCACTCGATGACCGTGGCGTCGTAGGGCAGGACGGTGACGTCGATATCGGTCGCTTCGGCCAAGCGGGCTTTGAGGCCGGCTTTGCCCCCGCGCAGGAGCCACAGAAGCGGCTCGTAGAACCGATGGGGAGCGGATCGGGTGAAAGCAAATCCGCATTCAATCAGGACGTCCGAGCGAATGAGAGTTCCATCAAGATCGACGACGAGTGGTTTGCTGCTCATTCAGTGAACCGCCGCAGGGCAGAAAAGAGTGTGGAAGGCACATGCGATGCCGTAGAAATTCGTTCTGGCGCGGTAGCGGTTCAAGTCGAACCACGAGGATCAGAATCCGGACCGCGTAAAGCGGCATCACGCTACCATCTCGCGCCCTCCCCTACAATCGCTTCCAATTTATTTGTCAACTTATTGCCGACTGATTTAACAACCATGAGCCCGCAATATTCGTAACGAAGCAGAATAATCAGTGTACCGGGCTCGACCGCGCAGATAAGACCCACATCTCGCATATAGGCCGAATTTGCGCAAACAAAGGTGAATTAAACACTTTCGCAAGCTTTTCGGCGATATAGAGAGAAAGAAATAACGACTCAGGAAAACAATACGTGTTCATACAGCGATTTATATGCGTTTCCCAACGCTGCCCCAGAAAATAGCCGCTCATATCGCTGCCGCGCCGCCGCTCCCATGCCGCGCGCCAGTGCTTCATCCAGCGTCAGCCGGTTAATCGCGGCGATCAGCGGTTCGGGCGCCTCGGGCGGCACGACAAACCCCGTCACCCCATCCTCGTTGACGAACGACGTCCCGGACCCCACCTCGCAGCACACCATCGGTTTGCCGAACATCGCGGCTTCGACCAGCACCATCCCGAACGCTTCGGAGCGCAAATGCGAGGGCAGCACCATCGCGCGACAGCCCTCGAGCAGCGCAACCTTTTCCTCATGCGTGACCTGCCCGGCAAACACGACGTTGGTCGCGCCATGCTGCCGCGCCAAGGCGGCGAGCCGCTCGCGCTCCGGCCCCGAGCCAGCGATGACGATTTTCGCCTGCACATGCCGGGCGGCCTCGACGAGCGTATGCAGTCCCTTGTAGTAGCGCAACACGCCGAGCGCCAGAAAATACGGTTCGCCCGGCGCCAGGCCGAGCCGGCTCTCGAGCTTGCGCCGCGCGTCGAGCGGCTGCGGCTCGTCGCGATAGTCGATGATGCCGAGCGGAATCGTCTTCAAACGCTCCTTCGACACGCACGCGGCAAGCGTCTCACTGGTCCGCGCATAGGCCGCCGACGTCGCGACCACCGCGGACATGCTGCGCAGCGTGCGCCGCATCAGCGGCCCATAGACGGCGCCGAGCAGCTTCTGCCGCACGATGTCGGAGTGGTAAGTCATCACCGTCGGTTTGCTGGTGCGTCCGAGCAGATGCAATACGTCGGCGAACGGCCACGGAAAGTGGAAATGCACGACGTCGGCCCAGTCGGCCAGCTCGCGATACCTGATCACCGAGCACGGCCCGCCGAGATCGCACGATGCCGGCGCCGCCCACGATTTCTCGCGGATCACCTGCCCTTCCGGGCGTTCGACGACGGTCGGCGTCGGGCTCGGCGACAGCGTCAGAATGCGCGGTTCGACGCCGCGCTCGCGCGTCGATAGCGCAATCTGGCGGATCGCTTCCTGCAGGCCGCCGGGCGGGTCCGGAAAGTACGTGCGGTACACATGAACGACCCTCACGTGCGCACCTCCGCGCCGTGTGGCCGCGCGCTGCTGCCGCCCGCCTGCGGGAAGTGGAAGGTGATCGCCAGCATCTTGTCCAGCCGCGCTTCCCACGTGTTCTCGCAAACCGTCGCGCGCGCTTCCTCCGCGCTCAGCTTGCCGCGTGCAAGCTGCTTCTCGATCGCCGCGATGAACGCGTCGGCATCGCCGCCCACTTCGAGCCCCGCGCGCGGTTCCTTCGCGAAATCGAGCGGCGTCGATACGACCGGCAGACCGGCCGCGAGATATTCGTAGAACTTCATCGGAAACATCGAGTGCGTGTATTCGTTGATCAGCGTCGGCAACACACCGACCCGCATGCCGCGCAAATACTGCGGCAGCACGCGATACGGCCGGTAGCCGAGCAGATGCACGTTCGGCAGACGCTTGAGCTGCGCGAGCAGGTCGCTGCGCTGCCCTTCGCGCTCCTCGCCGATGATCACCCATTGCCACTGCGGCCGCGCCTGCGCGGTTTGCAGCAGCAACGGCAGATCGACCTTGAAGTCCGACAGCACGCCGTGATACACGAGCCGCGGCTCGTCGATCGCGGCGAGCTCGGCGGGCAGCGGGCCGTCCGCGCGCGCCGCGCCGAAGTGCGCTTCATCGACGACGTTGCCGAAGAAATGCGTATTGCGGTTAAACGGCAGGCACACGTCCTTGAGCGACTGCGCAGTCGTGAATACCGCCTCGCAGCGCCCGAGCAGGTCCTGCTGGGCATTGCGGAACGCGTCGACGTCGACGCCCGGAATCGCCGCGATATCGTCGACGCAGTGGTAGACCAGAGGCCCGCGCGGCAGCGTCGCGATCGCATCGAGCATGTACGGGTGGTACGTCCACACGACCGGCTTGACGTAGCGATGCGACCTCGCGAAGCGGTTCACCGAAAAACGCAGCATCGCCTGATTCAGCGAGCGCACGAACGGCAGATGATGCCCGGCCGGCACCATCAGCGGCGACAGCACCCAGATGTTGTCGGCGCGGCGCGGCGGGCCGAGCACGAGCGACTGCACGCCGCGCCACAGGCGTCGCCACAGGCGCGACCAGTCGCGGCCGCTGGCCACTTTCGGCGAGCGGAAGCCAACGCTTTCCACATACAGAATCCGCCAGCCGCGCGCGGCGAGGATGCTCGCCGTGTGCTGCTTGTTGGTCCAGTACGGCTCGTCCCAGTCGGCGGTCGAAAACAGCACGCAGTCTTGCGGGGCAAGCACGGGGTTCTTGCCGTCAGCCAACGAACACCTCGACCGGTCGGCCGCGCAGGCTGTCGACGATGCGTCGTGAGGCCAGTCCGTCGCCGTACGGATTCGCGCGATCGCGCAGCGCCGCGCGCCGCGCGGGATCGTCGAGCCAGCCGATCACCGCGCTTTCGATGCTCGCCGCGCTCTGGCCCGCGAGCGTCGCGAAACCGGCGTCGACGCCTTCGCGGCGCTCGGTGTGATTGCGCATCACGACGACCGGCACGCCGAAGGTCGGCGCTTCTTCCTGGATGCCGCCCGAATCGCTGACCACGACGGCGCTGCCGCTGATCAGATAAAGGCTCGTCGGATAGTCGACCGGCTCGATCAGCGCGAGGTTCGGGATGCCATCGAGCTCGCGATGCACGGGCTCGCGCACGGCCGGGTTCAGATGCACGGGGAACACCCAGCGGTAATCGCTATAGCGCTGACACAGATCGCGCAGCACGCGGCAGATGTCCTGCAGCACGTCACCGAAGTTCTCGCGCCGATGGCACGTGACGAGCACGTGCTGTTGCGCGCCGTGCCATGCGGGCAGCGGGCTCGCCGGCGGCGTGACGCTCCAGCTCGCGCGCACTTCGTCGATCGCATCGACGACCGTGTTGCCGGTCACGACGATCTTCTCTGGCGCGACGCCTTCGCTGAGCAGGCTGTCGCGCGCGCGCGCGAGGTCGGCGCGAAATGCAGCGTCGCGATGCGGCCGAGCAGGTTGCGGTTCGCTTCCTCGGGAAACGGACTCGCCAGATCGCCGGTGCGCAGCCCCGCCTCGACGTGACCGACGCGGATGCCGCGCTGGAACGCCGCGAAGCCCGCGCAGAACGCGGTCGTCGTGTCGCCCTGCACGATCACCCAATCGGGACGTGTTTCGTCGAGCGCGCGATCGAGCGCGGCGATCAGGCGCGACGCGAGCGCGTTCAGCGATTGACCCGGGTGCATCGTTTCGAGCGTGATGTCCGGTTCGATGCCGAAGAATTCGAGCGCCTGCGCGGCCATGTCCCTGTGCTGCCCGCTCGCGCAGACGATCGTGTCGAACTCGCTGCGCAGCGCTCGCACGAGCGGTGCGAGCTTGATGACCTCGGGCCGCGTGCCCATCACCACCATGACTTTCATTGCAGTGCTTTCCCCGCCTCGACCTTGGTATGAGCGCCCCGGAACTCGACGCCGAGCGCGAGCGGCGTCGTGTCGGTGAAGGGCGTGACGACGCGAAAGATGCCGTCTTGTTCGACGATCTGCGCGAGCGAGCGCAAGCGCAGGAAATCGAGCGCGGCTTCCTCGTGCAGGAACAGCGGCCGTTGGGCCTTGCCGCGCATGTAGGCGATCAACTGCTCGTGCGCGTCGATGCGCGCCGCCTCGTCGGTCCAGCCGTACGCGTAGCGCTCGGAGAACGGATGGTCGAGATAGCCGAACAGCGTGTTGGTCGCGTACGCGGTGTCGAAGGCCTGCTTGAAGATCGCGAGCGGATCGCCCTCTTTCAGCATGCAGTCGCCGTGCAGCATGCACTGTTGGCTGTGACCGACGAAGCCCGCCGGCAAACCGGCCAACGCGCCGCCGCGTGCGCTCAGAAACTCCGGATCGTTGCGGATGATGCCGCCGATGCAGCCCGCGTAGCCCGCGTCGATCAGGCCGCGCATCGCGTACGGCGGCGACTGGTGAAACGGCGACACCGCGTAGCGCACCGGCACGCCGGTCGCGCGTTCGAGCAGTTCGGCCGATTGCACGCCTTCCGCGATCGCGGTGTCGTAGCTGCCGCCCCAGTTCGGCGAGTGCGTCGCCGTGTGCGACAGCACCGCGCCCTGCTGCCGGTCGGCAAGCAGTTCGCGCAGGATGTCGTGCTGGCCGCCGCGTTGCAGGTTCTGCGTATGCACGGCGAGCGTGAACGGCACGCCGAGACGCCGGTACGCGTGCCACAACGGGCGCGCCGATTCGACGTCCTCGTCGCAATCGAGCCGCGACGTGATCGCCGCGTCGTAACCCCACGGGAGTTCGCTCAGCACCGGCTGACACGGCAGCGCATCGGCCCGGTAGCCCGACAGAAACTGCTCGACGAGGCGCCATTCGAACGAATCGCACGGGCCGACCGGCCGGTTGAACCACAGCACGGCCGATGCACCCGCATCCCACAGCGCCGCGTACGCGAACTGTCGCTCGCCGTTCACGACGACCGCGGCCAGCTCCGCTTCGGCCGCAACTTCGGGCGCCTCCGCGAGCGCCCAGATCGAGCCGTCGGCGCGAATCGCGCCGTAGCCGAGGTTGTTCCATTCGTCGGTGAAATCGAAGCGCTCGAACGGGCGATGCCATGGCGCGCCGCCGAGTGTCTGCGCGAGCGCGCCGTAGCGCACCGCCGCCGCGCTTTCGCGCGACTCGCCCGAAGGCGCCGTTGCACTGCGGCTCGCTTGCGAGAGGTCGGCGGGTAACGCCGCGGGCCGATAACGCAGATAGTCCGCGAGCGCGATCGGCATATGGCCGAACACGATCAGCTTGCGCGGCCACGCCTGCACGAACGCGATCAGGTCGGCGCTCCACGCATCGGGCGCGTCGACCGCGACCACGACGTCGGGCGCGATCTCGCGCAGCATGTTGCGCGCGATCGCCTGGGCCTGGGTCGCGCTGACCGAGCGCCGCAGCGCCGCCAGCACGTATTGGCCGGCGTCGGCGCGCGCATCGGGATACGCGACGCCGATCATGCGCTCACCACGTGTCGGAATTTGGCGCGACTGCCCACGCGCACGAAATCGTCGTGACCGACGTAGGCGATCGTGAACGCGTCCTGCCAGAAGTGGCGCAGCTTCGCAGTGGTGTCCTCCGCGTTCGCGTGCGGTTCGAGCACGATACGCAAAGTGGGCGGCGTCGTGCGCAGATCGATCTGGAATTCCTGGATGCCGCCGACGCGGTGATCGAGCATGTCCTGGATGTGGTGCGTCGGATGCGCGACGCCGTTGATCGGCACGACGTCGTGAATCCGGCCGACCACGTCGGTCAGGAAGAAGCCCTTCTCCGTCTCCTGCACGCGCGCGAGGTCGCCGGTCGTGTAGCGGATCAACGGCATCAGCCGGTTGCGGAACCCGGTGAACACGAGCTCGTGCGCGCCGTCGGGGTTGTCCGGCTCGACGCGGCTTTCCGGCCAGCCTTCCGATTCGAGGATCTGGAAGCCGCCTTCGTGACCGTCGAGCTCATAGGCCATCACACCGAGCTCGGCGAGGCCGTAGCGGTCGATCACGCGGCAGCGCAACGCCTTCGCGATCATCTCGCGCGCATGCGGCTCGAGCAGCTCGCCGCTCGACTCGAACACCTGGAACGCGTTGCCGCCGCCGTACTTGCGCTCGACATAGCAGGCGAGCGCGTACATCGTCGACGGATGCGAGTGCGCGAGATACGGGCGGCGGCGCTTCAGCGTGCGCCACATTTCCTCGAGGCCGTGATCGTCGATGCGGTCGAAGAAGACATTGCTGCGATTCATTGCGAAGCATTTGAAGTCTTCGCGCGACGGCCACTCGGGCACGACCTGATCCGGGAAACGGCAGGCGAAGTGCAACTCCGAGCGATGGCGCAGCTTGCCGATCCGCTCGCGGCAATAGTTGGTGACCGCCGACGAATAATCGGCGCCTTCCTGGTCGTAGTAAATCGTCGTGGAGAGGCCGGTCGAGCCGCCGGTCTTGCACGCGTGGTGCTTGCCAGCCTCGAGCGGTCCCGACAGGAGACCCGGACCCTGCTCGCGGATGATGTCCTTGGTCAGATACGGCAGTTCTTCGAGGTAGCGCGGGTCGTTCCTGACCTTGGCGGGATCGAACTGCTTCGCCTGGAACAGGTCGCGATAGTAAGGCACCTTCGCGCCGGCGAATTCGAGCGTGGCGACGAGCCGTTCGAGCGCGATGCGGCGGCGATGCGGCATCGGCAGCGAATAGTGCTCGCGCAGCTCGCGGATTTTCGGGCGCACGTTGCGCTTTTCGGCGTTCTCCGCAATCGGATACGCGATATAGCCGCCCGCGAAACCCTTCAGCGTGCGAAACGGCTGACGCACCAGCAGGGATTCGGAGTAGCGCAGAAACGGGTGATTAGCTCGCATCAAATTCGAACCTTGTTACGCCTCGGGATTGGCCACGAGGGTGTTGCTGAACTGCGGGACTGGCTTGCGCCGGGGCGCGGTTTAGCCGATGAGCCGATGGATTTGCCTGCCGCCGTCGCGCTCGCAGCTCGCGCGTCGGCGCGCATGCGGCAGGCGCAGCATGCGCCGCGCCGGTCGCGCGCCGCCGTGCTCAGTGCGGCAACTGCGCGGTGTGGCTGATGAGCGGCTCGTCGGATTTTTCCGACGGCAGCACGGGTTCGTCGGCGACCATCTTGCCGTGCTCCATCGAGATCTTGCGGCTGCACACGCGTGCGACCAGCGACGGATCGTGCGACGCCACCACCAGCAGCGCCGCCTTGCCGACGAGACCTTCCAGACGCCCGGCCGCCTTCACGCTGAACTCGGCGTCGCCGACGCTCAGCCATTCGTCCATGATCAGGATGTCGGCTTCGACGCTCGTCGAGATCGCGAACGCGAGGCGCAGCATCATCCCGCTCGAATAGGTGCGCACCGGCAGATTCAGGTAATCGCCCAGTTCGCTGAAGTCGGCGATCTCGTCGATCTTGCTGCGGATGCGCGCGGGCTTCAGCCCGTCGAGAATGCCGCGCAGATAGATGTTTTCGAAGCCGGTCGCGTCGGGGTCGAGGCCCATCGACACGTCGAGCAGCGACGCGATCTTGCCCCGCACCTTCAGCTCGCCGCGCACCGGCGCATAGACGCCCGACAGCGTGCGCAACAGCGTCGTCTTGCCCGAGCCGTTGTGGCCGATCAGGCCGATGCGCTCGCCTTCGCTGAAGGTGAAGCTCAGGTCGTCGATCGCGCGGACGATCGCATGGCGACCCGCGTCCTGGCCGATCCGGCCGCCCGTCGTCAGATTGAGCACCGCCTTTTTCAGCGAGCGATGCGAGTTCTCGTAGATCGGAAATTCGACGGAGATGTTACGAGCGACAATCGATGTAGAACTCACAATATCAAAGCCAGTAAGGAACGCGATTACGGAAACGCTTCATCAGGATCTGCGCGAACGCAAAGCCGACGATCAAGAGACCAATCGACCACGCCCACGACTCCCAGTGGGTCGGGCGGCCGGTGAGCGGCGCGCGCACCGTTTCGATCAGGTGATAGAGCGGGTTGTATTCGGCGACCCACGCGCGGTCCTTCAGGATTTCCGGCGACCACATGACCGGCGTGAAGAAGAATACGACCTGGATCAGGTTCGTGACGATCGGCGGAATGTCGCGAAAGCGTGCGCACAGCACGCCGAGCGTGACGCCGAGCCACACGCCGTGCAGCAGCAGGATCACGAGCGCGAACGGCACCAGCACGATTTCCCAGCCCGGCCAGTGACCGAACACGAGCAGCAGCACGACGACGACCGGCAGGCTATGCAGCAGGATCACGAAGTTGCGCCACGCGATGCGGCATACGTGGACCGTCAGCGGCAGCCTGATCTGCTTGATCAGATAGGCCGAGCCGATAAAGGCCATGCAGCCCTCGTTGGCAACCGACGCCAGATACGCCCACACGACGAGACCCACCGCGAGATACGGTAGATAGTCCGAGATTTCCTGGTGCAGCAGCGTCGAGTACAACGCGCCGAGCACGACCACCATGATGATCGTGCTGAGCGTGAACCAGAACGGCCCGAGCACCGAGCGGCGATAACGCTGCCGGATGTCGTGCCAGCCGAGCGTGCCCCAGACCCGCACCGCTTTCATGCCGACCAGCAGGTCGTCGCGCTCGTTGTGACGTGTCAGGTCTTCCGAGTCGTTGGTAAAACTGATATCCATCTCAAGTACGTCCGTAAATGTCTTCGAAGCGAACGATATCGTCTTCGCCCAGATATTCGCCACTTTGCACTTCGATCATCACGAGCTCGACGACGCCCGGATTTTCGAGGCGATGTTTGTGACCCGCCGGGATATAGGTCGACTCGTTGGTCGACACGAAGAACTCTTTTTCGCCGTTGACGACCTTCGCCATGCCGCTCACCACGACCCAATGCTCGTTGCGGTGATGATGCATCTGCAGGCTCAGGCTCGCGCCCGGCTTCACCTCGATGCGCTTGATCTTGAAGCGCGGCCCCTCTTCGAGCACCGAGTACGTGCCCCACGGCCGATGCACGGTGCGATGCACCTTGTACGTCTCATGGCCGCGCGACTTCAGCTCCGCGAAAATCTGCTTCACGTCCTGCGCGCGATCCCGGTGCGCGACGAGCAGCGCATCGGGCGTGTCGATCACGATCAGGTTGTCGACGCCGACCGCGCCGATCAGGCGCCCGTCGCTGCGCAGATACGAGTTCTTCACGTCGACGAGCAGCGCCTCGCCTTCGACGCGGTTGCCGCTCGCATCGGCCGGCGACAGGTCGGACAGCGCGGTCCAAGAGCCGACGTCGGTCCAGCCGAGGTTGCAGCACACGACCGCCGCGTGCTCGCACTTCTCCATTACCGCGTAGTCGAACGACTGCTCCGGCACCGCGCCGAAGCAGCCCGGCTCGAGACGCACCTGCGCGCCGCTCTTGCCTTCGGCGGACGGCGACTTGTCCATGCATTCGGCCGCGGCATCGAGAATGTCGGGACAATGCTCGTGCATTTCCTTCAGGATCGTGCCCGCGGTGAAGCAGAACATGCCTGAGTTCCACACGAACTTGCCCGACCCCAGATACTCGCGGGCCTTCTCCAGTGACGGCTTCTCGACGAAGCGAACGACCCGCTCGCCATCGGCTTCGATATAGCCGTAGCCGGTTTCGGGCGTATCCGGATGCATGCCGAAGGTGACCACTTTGCCGGCCTGCGCAAGCGTCTGCGCACGCGCGACCGCCGCGGCGAACGCGGTTTGATCCGCGATCAGGTGATCCGCGGCGAGCACCAGCATCACGGTGTCTGCGCCATGCGCCTTCGCCGTGTGCAAGGCCGCCGTGGCAACCGCCGCGGCCGTGTTGCGGCCGAACGGTTCGAGAATGAACGAGGTCGCGACGTTCTTGCCGTTCACCTCGCGGAAATCGTCTTCGGTCTTGAAGAACAGCTCACGGTTGGTTACCGTGAGCACTTCCTTCACGCCGGGCAACGCGACCGCGCGCAGGAACGCTTTCTGCAGCAGGCTTTCGCCGTCCGCGAGACGGATGAACGGCTTCGGGTGCGATTCCCGCGAGACCGGCCAGAGCCGCGATCCCGCTCCGCCGCACAGAATGATCGGTAACAAACTCACAGCTCCCTCTCGATACCGTATTTTTTACGTGGCCATACTGGCTTGCGCACGGTTGACGCACACGTTTGCAATCTAATGCGCATAGAACGTTAAATCCGCGCCTGGAACGCCCTCGCGTCGAGCGACATTCTACCGCTGCACCCTTTCACCATTGTCAGGCAACAATCGTTTCGATCGGTCCCGGACCACGACGGCATCATGGCGAGCGGCGTGCGCGGCAGGACATCCGATGCGAGTGTTTCCTTCGCCGCACCGGCGCTCGCGAGCCCTGCGTCGAAACCGCGACTCAGGTGCGCGCCGCCGGCGACTTTGGAAAACCGTCCGTCAGACACAGCTTCAACGCGTCGCGCCAATGCGGCGCGACGAGCCCGAACACGCGCGCCAGCTTGTCGTTCGACATTCTGGAATTGGCTGGGCGCTTCGCGGGCGTCGGGTAATCCGCGGCCGGAATCGGCAGCGTGTTCGGCCTGTTCGGCAAATCCGCGAGTTCGAAGATCGCCGACGCGAAACCGTGCCACGACGTCGAGTCGCCCGCGCACAGGTGATAGATGCCCGAACGCTCGTCCCACCACTTCGCGCCGTCTTCGGCGGCGAAGGACTGCGCGCACAGATGCGCGCTCAGCGTCGCGATCGTGTTGCACCAGGTGGGCGCGCCGAACTGGTCGGCCACCACCTTCAGCTCCGGACGATCGGCGCCGAGCCGCAACATCGTCAGCAGAAAGTTCTTGCCGCGCGTGCCGTACACCCAGCTCGTGCGCAAAACGAGGTGATTCACGCCGCTCGCCGCGATTGCCTGCTCGCCCGCGAGCTTGCTGCGGCCGTAGACGTTCTGCGGATCGGTTGGATCGTCTTCGACGTACGCGCCTTCTTTCGTGCCGTTGAACACGTAGTCGGTCGAATAGTGGATCAGCGCGGCGCCGAGCTTTTTCGCTTCCTCGGCGAGCACGCCCGGTGCTTCGCCGTTGATGCACATTGCCAGGTCGCGTTCTTCTTCGGCCTTGTCCACCGCCGTATAAGCGGCCGGATTGACGATCAGCGCGGGACGCAGGTCGCGCACCACCGCGCGAATCTGATCGGGGTTCGACAGATCGAGCCGCGAGCGGTCGACCGCGACCACGTTGCCGAGCCCTTGCAGCGTGCGCGCGAGCTCATAGCCGACCTGGCCATTTACGCCGGTGACGAGAATCGTCCGTTTCGCGTCGTGTGCGCTCATGCGATCCCCTTATGCGTAGACTTCGGCGTCGGCGAGACGCTTGCCCGCCGCATCCTTGGCCGCGAGCAGCGGCTCGAAGTCGACTGGCCATTCGATCCCGATCGCCGGATCGTTCCACACGATGCTGCGCTCGTGCTCGGGGAACCAATAATCCGTGGTCTTGTAGAGGAACTGCGCGGACTCCGACAGCACGACGAAGCCGTGCGCGAAACCGGGCGGCACCCACAGCTGCCGATGGTTCTCGACCGACAGCGTCACGCCGACCCACTTGCCGAAGTTCGGCGAGCTCTTGCGGATGTCGACGGCGACGTCGAACACCTCGCCCTCGACCACGCGCACGAGCTTGCCCTGCGCATGCTGGATCTGATAGTGCAGACCGCGCAGCACGCCTCTCGCCGAACGCGAATGATTGTCCTGCACGAACTCGACGCCCGGCTCGACCTTCTCGGCGAATTCGAGCGCATTGAAGCTTTCGAAAAAGAAGCCGCGCGCATCGCCGAACACCTTCGGCTCGATGATCTTGACTTCGGGCAGCGAGGTTGCGGTTACCTGGATGGCCATGCGACGTGATCCGTGAGAATGTTTTGCAGGTATTGCCCGTAGGCATTCTTCGCGAGCGGCTTGGCGAGCGCGAGCAGCTGCTCGCCGTCGATCCACTGACGCCGGTACGCGATCTCTTCCGGACACGCGACCACCAGACCCTGGCGCTTCTGCAGCGTTGCGATGAAGGTCGCGGCTTCGATCAACGAATCGTGCGTGCCGGTGTCGAGCCACGCATAACCGCGGCCCATGATCTCGACGTTGAGCGCCGCGTTCGCGAGGTAGCGCGAGTTCACGTCGGTGATTTCGAGCTCGCCGCGCGGCGACGGCTTGATGTCCGCGGCGATGTCGCAGACCTGCTTGTCGTAGAAGTACAGACCCGTGACCGCGTAGTTCGAACGCGGCCTGGCGGGCTTTTCCTCGATCGACAACGCGCGGAACTGCTTGTCGAATTCGACCACGCCGTAGCGTTCCGGATCCTGCACGTGATACGCGAACACGGTGGCGCCGTCGGTCTGATCGTCGGCGCGTTCGAGTTGCTTCGCGAGATCGTGGCCGTAGAAGATGTTGTCGCCGAGAATCAACGCCGACGGATCATTGTTCACGAACTCGCGGCCGATGATGAACGCCTGCGCGAGCCCATCCGGCGACGGCTGCACCGCGTACTGGATGTTCATGCCCCACTGGCTGCCGTCACCGAGCATCGCCTCGAAGCGCGGCGTGTCCTGCGGCGTGGAGATGATCAGCACGTCGCGAATACCCGCCACCATCAGCGTGGACAGCGGGTAGTAGATCATCGGCTTGTCGTACACCGGCAGCAGTTGCTTGGAGACGACGTGCGTGATCGGATACAGGCGGGTGCCCGAGCCGCCCGCGAGAATAATGCCTTTGCGCGCCATTGCCGTGCCTTTACGCGCGCTGCGCGTAGTTGGTCTCGACCCACTTCCGGTATTCGCCCGAAGCGACTTCGTCGGCCCATTGCTGGTTGTCGAGATACCACTGGACCGTTTTGGCGAGCCCCGTCTCGAACGTTTCCGCCGGCTTCCAGCCGAGTTCACGCTCGAGCTTGCGGGCGTCGATCGCGTAACGGCGGTCGTGACCCGGACGATCTTTCACATAGGTGATCTGGTCGCGATACGAGCCGGCCGCCTTCGGGCGCTGCTGGTCGAGCAGGTCGCACAGCGTGTGCACGACCTCGAGATTCTTCTTCTCGTTCCAGCCGCCGACGTTGTACGTCTCGCCCGGCGTGCCGCGCGCGAGCACTTCACGGATCGCGCTGCAGTGGTCGCCGACGTACAACCAGTCGCGCACGTTCTGCCCGTCGCCATACACGGGCAGCGGCTTGCCGCCGAGCGCGTTGGCGATCATCAGCGGAATCAGCTTTTCGGGGAACTGGTACGGGCCGTAGTTGTTCGAGCAGTTGGTGGTCAGCACCGGCAGGCCGTACGTGTGGTGGTAGGCGCGCACGAGGTGATCCGAACCGGCCTTGGTCGCCGAATAGGGGCTATTCGGCGCATAAGGCGTAGTTTCGGAGAACTGCGGATCGGTTGCCGACAGCGAGCCGAACACTTCGTCGGTCGATACATGCAGGAAGCGGAACGCGGCGCGCTCCGCAACGCCCAGCGTGTTCCAGTAGCTGCGCGTGGCTTCGAGCAGCGTGAAGGTGCCGACCACGTTGGTTTGCACGAAATCGGCCGGACCGTGAATCGAGCGATCCACATGGCTCTCGGCCGCGAAATGCAGCACGGCGCGCGGCTTGTGCTCGGCCAATAGCGAATCGAGCGCGGCGCGATCGCAAATGTCGATGCGCGCGAAAATGTGTCTGGGATTGCCCTGTAGCGACTTCAGCGTGCCCAGGTTGCCGGCGTAGGTCAGTTTGTCTACGTTGAGCACCGCTTCGTCCGACGCATTCAGCCAGTCGAGCACGAAATTAGCGCCGATAAAGCCGGCACCGCCCGTTACCAGGATCATGTAATTCCCTTGTCGATGTTAGTGACAGGCGGCGAAGAGCTTGCGACCTGTTCACCCCGCGTGGTGTCCGTTTCTCTGGTCGTCCGTCGCGTTCTCCGGAGAGTGGACACTCAGACGCCAATTTTATGAACCCCAATTATAAAGCCGCCCGGTGCAAAAACTAGAACCCTAACAACTTGAAACAGCTTGACAGAATTCGTTGCCGTTGGTCTGTGAAAAGGGGCTTTTCGGTGCGATTAAGCGCATTTTGGCGCCTGTAATGATGTGCGCCACATACTGTGCGGCGCGGCGCGGAAAGAGTGGGAAACGAAGAAGAACGGCGAAAGCGTCATGAAAGGCCGCAAACGCGGCCCTTCGGTGCAGACCGTCAGGCGGTTGCTCGCGCGAGCGCGCTCAGGCCGCGAGCATCCAGCGCAGCGTATCGATGAAAGGGATCGACTCGACCGCCGCCACCAGCGAGTGCAATTTGGCGGGCGAACCGGCAAGCATCTTGACGTCCGTTTGCCGGACAAAGGCGGGATTGATCTGGACTTCGATGTTATGACCGGTGAGTTCGCCCGCGGTCGTGAGGATTTCACGCAACGAATACGGCGTGCCGGTGCAGACGTTGACGATTTCGGCGGCGACATTGGAGTCGAGCAACGCCTCGTACGCGCTCGCCACATAACGCACGTCAGAGAAGTCGCGCGCGATGTCGATATTGCCGAGTTCGATCGATGCCGCGCGCCGCGCGAAGTGGCTGACGATCTTCGGCACTAGGAAGTTCACCGCCTGGCCGCGGCCGGTGTAGTTGAACGGCCGCACGATCAGGATCGGCAGGCGGTCGAACCATGTGCGCACCAGCGCTTCCATGGCCGCTTTGCTGGCCGCGTAATGATTGACCGGCGTAAGCGGGAAGCTCTCGTCGATCGCGGCGCTGCTGACGTTGCCGTACACGTTCGCGCTGCTTGCGATCAGCAGCTTGCGCGGCACATGGCCGATCGCGGCACAGGCTTCGAGCAGGTTCTGCGTGCCGATCACGTTGACGCGATAAAAGTCGAGCGGATCGTTGTGCCCCACGAAGCTGATCGCGGCCAGATGCACGATGAAATCGGGCCGCACGGTTTCGAGCACGCGCCGGCAGTCTTCCGGTGAGGTGATGTCGAGTTTGACGCGTGTCGGCGTGTCGGGCTCGTCGCGGCCGGACACCGCTTCGATCACGGTATGGCCGCGCCCGGTCAGCTTCTCGACCAGATAGCGGCCGGTAAAACCGTTCGCACCGGTGACGAGCGTGCGAAATGATTGCTTCGCCGCGGAAGACGACATGCTGGCTTCGTTCACGAGAGAGTCATCCTGTTGTTGTATTGGAATCGCGCGCGGTCCATGCGTGGTTGCCGCCGTGCCGTGTTACGGCGGTGTTCCACCCGCGTCCCGTAACGTGATCGCACGATACCCGAACCCCAAACGGGCTATTATGTCACGCTATCTTGCTGCCCTGCCCAGCGTGGCACGCGTCGTGCAGCACCGCGCGTATCGAATCGCCTTGATTTCCTCGATGACACCCCTCAACGCTTCCAGTGCCTCCGCTCCCCTCGTCCCTCTTGCTTTCGGCGATCTGCAAGGCTGCCGCGCGCCGTTTCAGCAACTGCTGGCCAAAGCCGCGCCGCCGGACGGGACACCGCTGTGGTTCGCCGGCGATCTGATCAACCGCGGCCCCGACTCGCTCGACACCTTGCGCGACGTGATCGCGTTTGGCGAGCGCGCGGTGCCGGTGCTCGGCAATCACGATCTGCATCTGCTGTCGGTGTCGGCGGGGATTCGGAAGTCGAAGAAAGGCGACACGATCGAAGAGATCCTCGCCGCGCCCGATGCCGCCGATCTGCTCGAGTGGATACGCCACCGCCCGCTCGCGCATTTCGACAACGGCATGCTGATGGTGCATGCGGGCGTGCTGCCGCAATGGGATGCGACGCTGACGCTCGAACTCGCCGACGAGTTGCAACGCGCGCTGCGTGCGCCGAACTGGAAAGAGACGCTTGCCGGCTTGTACGGCAATGAACCGAACCGCTGGAAGCCGGGCCTGAAGGGTATCGAGCGTCTGCGCGTCACGTGCAGCGCGTTGACGCGCATGCGCTTTTGCAGCGCCGATGGCGTGATGGATTTCAGCAGCAGCGGCACGCTCGCATCCACGCCGAACGGCTGCATGCCGTGGTTCGACGTGCCGTCGCGCCAGACCGCCGACGTGACCGTCGTGTTCGGTCATTGGGCCGCGCTCGGCCTGATGTTGCGCGACAACCTGATCGGCCTCGACTCGGGTTGCGTGTGGGGGCAGAAGCTGTCGGCGGTACGGCTCGCGAAAAACCCGGCTGAGCGGACGTTGACGCAAGTCGATTGCGATTCGTGCGGCGTGCCGCGCGGGGGCAACTAAACGGAAGACGGCGACGCTGCCCGGCAGCGCCGCCGCTCAGACCGAGCGGCGCGGCTGATCGACGGGCTCGATCAGCGTTTCCGCCGTCTCAGCGTCGTCGCTCGACGACGCAGCATCTACAACGTCACCCTCTTGCGCGACCGTCCCCGCTACTGCGTTGCCGGCCTGCATGTCCCGCAACGCGTTCGCCACCACCTGCTGAGCCTGCGCCGCGAGCACCCGCCGGTCCGCGTCCGGCGCGAGCGGTGCGCCAACATATACGTGGGCGGTCAGCGGACCACCACGCAACAGCATGTCGAGCGAGTCGGACAACGACACGTCGTCGATATATGCGGGTGCCGCCGACTGCCGGCCCTGCGCGTCCTCGTACATGATGCACAGCGGCTGCACCGGCACACCGGCCGACACCGCGGCCTGGAACATGTTCGCGTGAAACGGCAGCAACTCGAGTCCGTTCGACGTCGTGCCTTCGGGGAACACGCACATCAGTTCACCCGCGCTGAGCCGTGCGGCGAGTTCATGCATGATGCGCTTCGCGTCACTGCGCTTCTCGCGCTGGATGAACACCGTATCGAGCTGCTGTGCGAGCCATCCGACCACCGGCCATTGCCGGATCTCCGCCTTCGACACGAACGGCGTCGGCCGCCACGCGTTGATTACGTAGATGTCGATCCACGAGATGTGATTGGCGACGACGAGCACGCCACGATCGAGCCGCACCGCGTCGTTATGCACGACGAGGCGCATGCCGCACAGCCGCAGCATCTTCAGCGACCACGCGCGATTGAGCGCGTGACGCCGCTCGGCGCTCGCGTTCGGAAAGCGCGTCGCGACGGTCCACATGCCGTGCAGCAGATGCGTGATGAGACGGACCTTGCGTAACGCGAGCTTCATGGCCGGAGCTTTCCTTGAATGGACCGAAACGATACCGCTCAGCGCTGTTCGTAGGCGAGCTGACCGGACACGACGGTCGCGCGCACCTGTGCCGGCAGCTCGTAGCCGAGGAACGGCGTGTTGTGCCCCTGGCTCTTCAGCGCACGCGGCTCGACGCGCCAGTGAGCGTGACGGTCGAACACGCAGAGGTCGGCCACCGCGCCGACCGCGATGCGGCCAGCCGCTTCGAGGCCGAGCACCTGCGCCGGCGCCGCGGTGATGCGATTTAGCGCGGTCGCGAGCGGCACGCCCGCTTCGTCGGCCCACTTCACCGTCAGCGACAGGAACAATTCGAGGCCGGTTGCGCCCGGCGTCGCTTCGGCGAACGGCAGCAGCTTTTCGTCGTCGTCGACCGGCGTGTGCGCGGAGCAGATCGCATCGATCGTACCGTCGACGAGGCCCGCGCGGATCGCTTCGCGATCGCGCTGCTGGCGCAGCGGCGGATCGAGCCGGAACTGCGCGTCAAAGTAACCGATGTCGAGGTCGATCAGATGCACGTGGTTCACGGTGACGTCGCACGACACCGGCAGGCCCTCGCCCTTCGCCGCGCGCACGAGCGCCACGCCCGCCGACGACGACACATGCGACACATGCACGCGCGCACCGGTTACGCGCACGAGTTCGAAGATCGTATGCAGCGCGATCGTTTCGGCCGCCACCGGGACACCCGACAGCCCGAGCCGCGACGCCAGCGCGCCGCTCGCGGCGACGCCGCCCTTGCCCAGATACGCATCGACGGGGCGCAGGCACACGGTGAAATCATAGGTCTTCGCGTATTGCAGCGCGCGCATCAGCACCTGGGTATCGACGATCGGCGTGTCGGCCTGCGAGAAGCCGACGCAGCCCGCCTCGGTCAGCTGGACCATCTCGGTGATGACCTGCCCCTTGAGACCGACCGTCAGCGCGCCGAGCGGATACACGTGCGCCTTGTTCTGATTGCGCGCGCGGAACTTCAGCATTTCGACGAGGCCCGGTTCGTCGAGCGTCGGATCGGTATCCGGCGGACATACGAGGCTCGTCACGCCGCCCGCGAGCGCCGCGGCCATTTCCGAGCCTAGCGTCGCCTTGTGCTCGTACCCCGGCTCGCGCAAACGCGCGCACAGGTCGACGAGACCCGGCGCGATCGACAGACCGCGCGCGTCGAGCGTACGCTCCGCCTGGAAGCCGGCCGGCGCGTTGCCCAAGGCAGCGATCTTGCCCGCCTCGATAAAGACGTCCTGCTGCTGTTCGGTGCCCGCTACCGGATCGATCAGCGTGCCGCCTTGAATATGAATCTTCATGCGCTGCCTTTGTTAAACCTGTGGTTCAGCCTATCGTTCGGCTTCCCGATCAGTCGTTGCTTAGTCGTTATTGCCCGCGACGATCCCCATCACCGCCATGCGCACCGCGATACCGAACGTGACCTGATTCAGGATCACCGATTGGGGACCGTCCGCGACCTGCGAGTCGATCTCGACGCCGCGGTTCATCGGGCCGGGGTGCATCACGATCGCATCGGGGGCGGCGAGCGCGAGACGCTCGGCCGTGAGCCCCCAGCTCTTGAAGTACTCCTGCGACGACGGCAGCAGCGCGCCGCTCATGCGTTCGTTCTGCAGGCGCAGCATGATGATCACGTCGACATCCTTGAGACCTTCGTCGAGGTTGTAGAACACGCGCACGCCCATCTGTTCGAGGCCGCCCGGCAGCAGCGTGCGCGGACCGATCGCGCGCACTTCGGGCACGCCGAGCGTGGTCAGCGCATGAATGTCCGAGCGCGCGACGCGCGAATGCAGGATGTCGCCGACGATCGCCACGCGCAGCTTCGTGAAGTCCTTCTTGTAGTGGCGGATCGTGTACATGTCGAGCAGACCCTGCGTCGGGTGCGCGTGACGGCCGTCGCCGGCGTTGATCACGTGCACGTGCGGCGCGCAGTGCTGCGCGATCAGGAACGGCGCGCCGCTCGACGCATGACGCACGACGAACAGATCCGCGTGCATCGCCGACAGGTTGTTGATCGTGTCGAGCAGCGATTCGCCCTTGCTCGTCGACGACGCGTTGATGTTCAGATTCAGCACGTCGGCCGACAGCCGCGTGGCCGCGATCTCGAACGTGGTACGCGTGCGCGTCGAGTTTTCGAAGAACAGGTTGAACACCGACTTGCCGCGCAACAGCGGCACCTTCTTCACTTCGCGATCGGTCACGCTGACGAACTGGTCGGCGGTCTCGAGAATGTGATTGACGATGGCCTTCGGCAACCCCTCGATCGACAGCAGATGTTTGAGCTCGCCGCTCTTCGTGAGCTGCGGGTTGCCATTCAGGAAGCCGTAGCGGAAGCGCTCGGATGCGCTAGCGGAGGAATCTTGCGGAGCCGGGGTGGCGGTGTTCATGATGTACCTGCTTCAAATACGGGCTTCAACGTGATCGAGGTCGCGTCGACACGCCGCTCACGCGCGTTTCAATCGACGCGTGCTTCAGTGTGAAAAGAAAACCGCTGGCCGCCCGCGCCGTCGTCTTCACGGGCCAGCACGAGCGTCGCGTCGGCGGGTACGTCGACCACGCCGCCGACGAAGCGCGCCGCCACCGGCAACTCGCGTCCGCCCCGATCGGCGAGCACCGCGAGTTCGACCGATGCCGGCCGGCCATAGTCATACAGCTCGTTCACCGCCGCGCGAATCGTGCGGCCGGTGTACAGCACGTCGTCTACCAGCACGATGCGGCGGCCATCGACCTCGAACGGTAGCGAGGTCGGGCTTGCTTGCGCGTGCAGCCCTTTCTTCGCGTAGTCGTCGCGATGCAGCGCGACGTTCACCACGCCGAAGCTCGGCAGTTTCAGGTCGCGCGCGAGCCGCTCGGCGAGCCACGCGCCGCCGCTATGGATACCCACCAGAACCGCCGCTTCGGCACCGTGCCTGGCAACGGCGAGCTGGTCGCCATACGCCGCTCGAATCTGGTCGAGCAACGCGCGATACAGCGCTTCGGCGTCAATGGAACTCATGATCGTCGGAAAGTCCGTCTAGATATTGCTGGAGGATGATGCTCGCGGCTTCGGCGTCGAGCATGTCGGCGCGGGCATTGCCGGCGCGGATTTGCGCCTCGGCCTCGACTGACGAGTAGCGCTCGTCGACCCACGTGACCGGCAGATTGAAGCGGCCGTTCAGCTGGTTGCCGAAGCGCTTCGCGAGTTGCGTGCGCTCGTGCGGTGTGCCGTCGGGGTGCATCGGCAGGCCGACCACCAGCGCATCGGGCTTCCATTCGGCGATCAGCTTGCCGAGCGCTTCGAAGCGGTACCCCTTGCTGCGGTTTTGCACGACGACGAGCGGCCGCGCGCGGCGCGTCAGCGAATTGCCGACTGCCACGCCGATGCGTTTCTCTCCGTAGTCGAACGCAAGCAGCGTCGCCTCACGTCCGGCCGGCAGATTCATGCGCGGCCCCTCATGCGTGCCCGGCCTCGCCCGACAGCATCGACAACGACACGCCGAGCAGCGCGAGCGCCGCTTCGAGACGATCTTCGGCGGGCACGTCGAAAACGATCTTCGGATCGGCCTCGACCGTGAGCCAGCCGTTCTTGGAGATTTCGTCTTCGAGCTGACCCGCGCCCCAGCCGGCGTGGCCGAGCGTCAGCAGGAAACGCTCCGGACCGTTGCCGCTCGCGACGGCCTCGAGCACGTCTTTCGACGTGGTCATTTCGAGCCCGCCCGGCACCGACATCGACGAGGTGTATGCGCTGCCGCCTTTCGGATCGTGCAGCACGAAGCCGCGCTCGGTTTGCACCGGGCCGCCGAAATACACGGGGACATGGAGAAGCGGTTCGATCTCGAGCTTCAGATCGATGCGATTGAAGAGCGCCTGCAGGTCGATATCGGTCGGCCGGTTGATCACGAGGCCGAGCGCGCCGCGCTCACTGTGATCGCAAAGGTAGACCACCGTTCCTGAAAACGTCGGATCGGCCATGTTCGGCATGGCGATCAGGAACTGGTTGGTCAGATTGATGCGATCGGTACTCTTGGACATAGTTCGGATTTTAGCAAAGACGATGCGCGATGGCGGGCTGCTTTGAGCATTGCAACGCGTTGGGTTGCACGCTACGCGACGCGCCATCGACGCTGGATCAAGTTGCACTCTATCACGCGCGCGACTTGCGCCATGCCGCGATCAGGCGCCGAAACACCGCGTAGAACGGCACGTTCGGCGCGCGTCGCGAAGTTGCGGGATTGTGACTTGTCACAATGGGTTTCAGCGGATTCGGCGCGCGTCGGTCGAAGCGTTGCGGACGCAATTCGCGCGCCACGTCGCGCGTTTGGTTCAACCCGGCTTGCGCTTCACGCGCCGCCCTGCTCGATCGCACGCGTGAGCGCGGCGAGCGCCGCCTGCGTGAAGCTGCCGCCGGCCGGCCCAACACCCGCGGCGACCTTGTGCAGCGACGCACGCAAGGCCTCGGCGGCCTGCTCGAGCGTGTCGGCCGGCGGCGCGCCGACGATCACGTGCGCGCGCACCGCCGGCGTTGCGACGCCCGCATGCGCACGACGCCGCCATGCGAGACCGAGTGCGTCGGCGAGCAGCGCCACGTGACCGAGACCGAGCGCGCAGGCGGCCGAGCCGAGCCGGTAGGCGGCGTCGCCCGCCTGCAGCGCTTCGCTCGGGTCGGCTTTTTCCGGCTGATCGGCCGCGCGCGCATGGGCGGCGAGCGCCTCGATGGACGCGTCGGCGGTCTGCAGGAAGTCTTCGTACGCGTTCGCGTTGACGCTCAGCACGCCGAGATCGCGCGTGTGCGGCAGCGACTGCGCCTCGAGCGTGCCCGCCTCCCACAGTGCTTCCGACGACTGCGTGCCGGCGACGTGCCAGTCGACGGTCAAGCCATAATCGTGCAGCACCTCGACCTGGTCGGCGTCTTGCGCGGCCGCTCCGAACAGCGCGTAGTCGCGCCACAGCAGCGCGAGCGTCGCGCGCACCAGCGAACGCGGCGCGCGCTCGATGCCGCGCGCGTGATCGGCGAGCGCCAGGTTGCAGCGCGCGTAGAAGCGCCGCGCCTCGATATCGCGGATTGCGTGGCCGCGCGCGCGCAGCGCCTTCGCGCAGGCGCGCGCGAGCCGCCAGAAGTCATAGGGATCGGGGCCGGCGAGTTCGGTGAACACGGCGTCGAGCTCGTCGAGCGCGGCGTTCGTGACCGCAAGCGCCACCGCGCTGCCTGTGTCGGCCTGCGAGCGCAGCACCGGCAGCAACGCGCGCTCGTAGCGCGCCCGCAGATGGACAAGCTGATCGGCCGATTGCGCGTGCAGCGAAGCCGGCGGCACTGGCCGCGCGCACAGCGCGAGGTCTTCGAACGCGACAGCGGAGCCCGGCGTGGGTTCGATGAGTTGCGCGCACAGCTCGCGGTAGTGGTTGAACAGCGTCGGCGAGCAACTGAGCTCGCGCAGATTGTGACGCTCGAGCGCCGCGCGGAAGTCGCGCAGTGCCGCGCCGAACACTGGCCGCGCGCTTTCCGCTTCGGCTGGCTCGCCGCTCGCGAGCGGCGAGAGCCGCACGAGGGCGTCGGTGAAACGCTGCGCGCTGAGCCAACCCGCCGTGCGCAATGCATGCGACGCGCGCAGCAGCGCGGCACCGCTCTCGTCGCGCTGCTCGAACGCGAGCGACACCTCGGCGAGCGCGAGTTCCGCAGGGCGGACCGCGCCGCCGCGGGGGTTCGGCAGTGCATCGATGGAAACGGGTGCTGCGGATCGAAGAGTCATGGGCAGGCGACACGAAGCTGACGGGGCCGTCGCTTCGCGCCGCATGCTGAGTGAGCGGCCACCGCGCGAACCGGCGACAGGACAATGACAGACTACCGTTGCGACACGACGCGACCGGCGATGTTCCGCGCCGGCGCGCTCAGACAGGCGCCGGGCGTGCCGGACGCATCAAGCGATTGCAGCAATTGCGCGGCGGACGACGCCGCTGACTTTTCGGGATCGAAGCTCAGGGTTCAGGTTCGGGACCGAATCTCGGGACCCGGTTTGGGGGCCGAAGCTTCCGGCGTGTCGCACTAACCCCTCAAACCGCGACGCCGGAACAACGATCAAGCGACGCGAACGACCGACCGGCTGACGCCGGTGGCTTGCCGAACTTCAGATCTGGACCATTTCGAAGTCTTCCTTGCGCGCTCCGCACTCCGGACACGTCCAGTTGATGGGCACGTCTTCCCAGCGCGTGCCCGGCGCAATGCCTTCGTCGGGCAAGCCGGCCTCTTCGTCGTAAATCCAGCCGCAAATCAGGCACATCCAGCTTTGATATTCCATTCTTTTGTCGCGTCGTTGAGTCCGTGGAAGCGGGAGCCATGATGGTACCGTGTTGCCGCCCCCATGCCTAGCAATCGAAAACTCGCAATCGTAGCGTGGACCGGGCTTCGGCGGTGTGCCCGCGCGCCGTGCGGACGACGCTCGCGGCGTCATGCCCCATGGCGGTGGGGACACCCGGCAGCGCGATAGAGGGCGCCCTCGGCAAGCTCGCGGCGCTAGCGTGGCAACCTCAAAGCAATCCCCGCCGGCCGCGCGTCAGCGGGCCGCGAGCCAGCCTCTGGCGATCCCCGCCGCGCGAAAAAACGCCCTCTCCTCGGTTTAGGCCGCATAATTGAGCCAATTGCGCATTGCGCGCCGAAATCCCGCTTTCCTTATCCATTTTCATGCCCAGCGACACACCTCCGATCGTCCTCACCTTCGGTCTCTCAGACCCCACCGGCGGCTCCGGCCTGCAGGCGGACCTGTTGACACTTGCCAGCATGGGCTGCCACGGCGTTTCCGTGCTCACGGGCTATACCGTGCGCGACTCGGCGAACTGCGACGAAGTCACCGGGCTCGACCCGGACATCGTCGCGACGCAGGCGCGCATGCTGCTCGAGGACATGCCGATCGCCGCATTCAAGGTCGGCGCGTGCACGCGCGCCGAAGTGGTCAGCGCGATCGCGGAAGTTGTCGCCGACTACGACGACGTCCCGCTGATCCTCGCCCCGGACTTCACGCTCGACGACGAGCACGTGCTCGCCGCCGACGAACTGCGCGAAGCGATCGCCGATCTGCTCGCGCCGCAAACCACGCTGCTGATCGCCGACTCGGCGACCCTGCTCGCGCTCGCGCAGCCCGACGGCGACGCGGAGGCGCCGAGCCTCGACGCGGCGATCTCGCATCTGCTGTCGCAGGGCTGCGAGTACATTCTGTCGACCGAAACCGGCACGCATCGGCTCGTCAACACACTCTTCAGCGAGGACGGCCAGTTGCGTCAGGACATGTGGGACCGCGCGCCGCATCGGTTGACGGGCCTGACCGATACGCTCGGCGCGGCGATCGCCGCGCTTCTCGCCAACGGCCAGGAGCCCGCGGAAGCGGTGCGCGAAAGCCAGGAGTATCTGTATCAGGCAGTGCGCAATGCGTTCCGGCCCGGCATGGGGGCATACATGCCCGATCGCTTCTTCTGGGCGCGCAGCAGCGATGAAGACGAAACGCCGCCCGCGCAAGGCAAGGGCGCGGCGCCGGGGGAAGCGCGGCACTGACCTCGCCATTCGTCGGCATCGACTAAAAACCCGCTGTCAGCCGGTTTTTTTCACTAATGCGACTTTCGCGATTGGTGCGACTTTCCATTCGATTTATCCAAATTGAATAATGTAAATAGCGCGTAGCTATCGATACTGCCGCGCCCAGTTCGTCTCGTGAGCATCTTAGTCAATTTATTTTGCATCGCCGCATGAATCCTGCTGTCGGCGATGCAAGCAGACGTTTTACCGCGTAATTAAACGTTACAACGCCAATGACGTCTTTTGTCTAGACTTTACGCATCACGATCAGTCATATGTCCCCACATGTCGTTTCCTACCTTTTTCATCCATCCACCGAAATGCGGCGGTTCGACCGTTATTTCGTTTTTTGATTTGAATAAAGGTAATGACCAATTCATTAGCTTTGTCTGGGATCAGGATGGATGGGGAAACTGTCGCGCAAAGCCGCTCGAGACGCAGGTAGGCGGCGGTCATCTCCCGTATGGCATTCATCGGATGATCAAACATCCGGTCAACTACTGCACGATCCTGCGCGATCCGCTCGCGCGCCAGATCTCGCACTACTGGTACGCGGCGAACGGCAAGAACGGCCAGATCACGCGCGGCGTCAGCGTGTCGGCGACCGAGGCTCTGGCGCTGCAAGGCGTACTGTCGCTCGACGAGTGGGTCAGCGAATCGCTCGGCGGCAGGAACCTGTTCGTGCAGATGCTGAGCGGCGAGCCGGCGGTCAACGAAGCGAGCCTCGCCGTCGCGCAAATCCATTTGCGCGAACAGATCGGTACCGTCGGCGTCTGCGAGGACATGAGCGAATTCTTATTGCGGCTGTGCGGTTCGACAGGGATGAAATTCCCGTTCTGTTTCGAAGCGAATCGCACCAATGGCGCGCCGAAAGGCAAAGCTCACATCAGCGAAGCAGCCAGACAAAAGTTCATCGACGACAATAGCCTCGATTACGAACTGTTCCGCGACGCGAATCGAATCGTCGAAGCCTATGCGAATGAAACGGGCAGCGTCTTTTCGAATGCGCTCGAATTGGTCCGCGTGATTCAGTCCGAAATAAATCAGCTCGAGAATCCGCACGTCTATAGCGCGACGGTTTTCGGCATCGATGGCTCATTCCTGTCGCGCGTGCATGAGGTGATCGGCCGCTTCGATCTCGCGCCGATCGACACCTATCTGGAGTTCGCGCGAAGCCGGCAGCGTCCGCCGGTCGACCTGTTCGACGGTTTTGTCGACACGGTGCGCGACGGCGTAGTGTGCGGCTGGGCCGTCAACCTGAGCGAGCCGCAGCGGCAGGTACCGCTCGAGGTGCGGGTCGGCACGCAGATCGTCGCGGCCGGCTGCAGCGGCGAGCCGCGGCCCGATGTGGCGAGCGCCGGCTATCCGAGCGCATACAGCGGATTTTCGATTCCACTGCCGAACGATATTCCGGAAGGCTTTCGCGTTACCATTGCCAATTCCACCGAAAGCCTGCACAACGCCGGCACGTGGCGGCAAGGCTGGCACTGCGAATGAGCCAGAAAAGCCAAGAGAACCTATCCATGAAAGAGCCGCCCCAATTCGTGCAACGCTTCCACGGCAAGATCGCGGTGCGGGACCGCATACGCATGTTCGATCAGATGCCCACCACGATCTGGCTGACCGGCCTGTCCGGCGCCGGCAAATCGACGCTCGCGTTCGCGCTCGAGGAGCAGCTGATCGCGCTCGGTCACGCCTGCTATGTGCTCGACGGCGACAACATCCGCCACGGTCTGGCGAGCGACCTTGGATTCGAGCCCGACGACCGGCGCGAAAACATCCGCCGGGTCGCGCACGTCGCCCAATTGATGAACGACGCGGGTCTGATCGTGATTTCCGCGCTGATTTCGCCGCTACGCGAAGATCGGGCAATGGCGCGCGCGATCATCGGAGCCGACAAGTTCGTCGAAACCTATGTGTCCGCCTCGCTCGCCACCTGCGCGAGCCGCGATCCCAAAGGTCTTTACGCGAAAGCGAGGTCTGGCGAGATCAGCTCGTTCACCGGCGTATCAGCGCCCTATGAAGCGCCGATCGATCCCGACCTGCACGTCGACACGGGAACGCTGAGCCCCGCGCAAAGCGTTGCGCAGATCTTCCACTACCTGCGCGAACAGTGCCTCGGAAGGTCCTCTCATCGCACGGCTCACGCCGCGGGCGCCTGATCCGGACAAAAGGGCGTCCGGAGGCGCTCGCCAGCAAGCACATCAACGCCGGCCCCAAACGAAAAAAACCCGCATAAGCGGGTTTTTTCGTTTGGGGAAACGCCTCGCGGCGCGCTCCCCACTTGGACTTCCAGCCGGGCCTCGTCCGTGATCCAGACGCGCGGCAGTTCAACCACGCGGCCGGACCACGAGACCCGAGCGGAATTACATGTCCATGCCCATGCCGCCCATGCCGCCGGGCATGCCGCCAGGCATCGGAGCATCTTCCTTCGGCAGTTCGCAGACAGCTGCGTCGGTCGTCAGCAGCAGGCCAGCAACCGAAGCTGCGTTTTGCAGCGCCGTGCGCGTCACCTTCGTCGGGTCCACGACACCTGCGTCGACCAGGTCGACGTACTCGCCGGTCGCTGCGTTGTAGCCGTAGTTGCCCTTGCCAGCAGCAACCGCTGCCACGACGACGCTCGCTTCTTCGCCACCGTTGGCGACGATCTGGCGCAGCGGCTCTTCCATGGCGCGCAGAACGATCTTGATACCTGCGTCCTGATCGGCGTTAGCGCCCTTCAGGCCAGCGATTGCCGTACGTGCACGGATCAGCGCGACGCCGCCGCCAGCCACGATGCCTTCTTCCACAGCTGCGCGCGTTGCGTGCAGTGCGTCTTCGACACGTGCCTTCTTTTCCTTCATTTCGACTTCGGTCGCAGCACCGACCTTGATCACCGCAACACCGCCTGCCAGCTTGGCAACGCGTTCTTGCAGCTTTTCACGGTCGTAGTCCGAGGTCGCTTCTTCGATCTGCGTGCGCACTTGCTTGACGCGAGCTTCGATGTTCGCTGCTTCGCCAGCGCCGTCGATGATCGTGGTGTTTTCCTTGCCCACTTCGATGCGCTTCGCCTGGCCCAGTTCAGCCAGCGTTGCCTTCTCGAGCGTGAGGCCGGTTTCTTCAGCGATGACCTGACCGCCGGTCAGGATCGCGATGTCTTCCAGCATCGCCTTACGACGATCGCCGAAGCCCGGAGCCTTGACGGCAACGGTCTTCAGGATGCCGCGGATGTTGTTGACGACCAGCGTTGCGAGCGCTTCGCCTTCGACGTCTTCAGCGATGATCAGCAGCGGACGGCCAGCCTTCGCGACTTGCTCGAGCACCGGCAGCAGATCACGGATGTTCGACACCTTCTTGTCGTGCAGCAGCACGAACGGGTTCTCGAGCACGGCGACTTGCTTGTCCGGGTTGTTGATGAAATACGGCGACAGGTAGCCGCGGTCGAATTGCATACCTTCGACGACGTCCAGCTCGTCTTGCAGCGACTTGCCGTCTTCGACGGTGATCACGCCTTCCTTGCCGACCTTGTCCATTGCTTCAGCGATGCGCTCGCCGATCGACGAATCGCTGTTCGCCGAGATCGCGCCAACCTGGGCGATTTCCTTGTTGGTCGTGCACGGCTTGCTGATCTTGCGCAGTTCTTCGATTGCAGCTGCAACAGCCTTGTCGATACCGCGCTTCAGGTCCATCGGGTTCATGCCCGATGCGACGTACTTCATGCCTTCGCGGACGATCGATTGCGCGAGAACCGTAGCGGTCGTCGTGCCGTCGCCTGCGTTGTCGCTGGTCTTGGAAGCGACTTCCTTGACCATTTGCGCGCCCATGTTCTGGAGCTTGTCTTTCAGTTCGATCTCTTTCGCGACCGACACACCGTCCTTGGTGACCGTCGGGCCGCCGAAGCTGCGCTCGAGAACCACGTTGCGGCCCTTCGGACCCAGCGTGACCTTCACGGCGTTGGCGAGAATATTCACGCCTTCGACCATCTTGGCACGGGCGGAATCACCGAATACGACGTCTTTAGCTGCCATCTTCTAACTCCTTGAATACTTTGGATATAACCGGTGAAGTAGCGACCTTGCGCTTACTTCTGCACCACGGCCATGATGTCTTCTTCGCGCATCACGAGCAGTTCGTTGCCGTCGACCTTGACGGTCTGGCCTGCGTACTTGCCGAACAGGACGCGGTCGCCTACCTTCACGTCGAGCGCAATGGCTGCGCCCTTGTCGTCGCGCTTGCCCGGGCCGACTGCGAGGATTTCACCTTGATCCGGCTTTTCCGCTGCGGCTTCGGGGATCACGATGCCCGACGCGGTCTTGGTTTCCTGATCCAGACGCTTGACGATCACGCGATCATGCAAAGGACGAAGGTTCATACATACTCCTCTCTGATTGAGACTGAAGAACGCTGAGAAAAACCCGGCTGGCCGAGCCAACCGGAGATGTTGTTAGCACTCTCGTGCAGCGAGTGCTAATTATATGGACGGGCAGTGACAAATTCAAGAAGGGGGAACGCGGTCGAAGTTCACTGATGTCGAGATTCATTCAACCTGGAACTTTGTTCACTAAGTTGGAACTCCCGAGCACGCAAAAAAAACCGGCGCATCGCACCGTTTTCCCCAACAAAAACAGTCATCTACCCAATCCCCACCTAGCAAACCAACTGCGCTACCTCATACGCTGGAGACACCTGCGACGCAGATTTCAACGCGGCGCGGCGCCTGCCGCGCGTCGTCGCCCAGGGAAATCCCCGAACTGAGGAACGGGATAGCCCCGCCGACCATTCCACGGGCCTCCAGCGTGGCGCTCAAGGGGATCCGCTCGCTCACTGGAAGCACAGCACAGAGAAGATCTGTCTCGACCAAGCGTGCCTGGCGTGTCACAGGTCGACCCCGCTCCGGATGGAGTACGGCCGACCGCCTCGGGCAGCAGTCGGCCCAGACTGTGTCAAAACGCCATTTTGACAGGTTAAAATGGCTCATCCGATAGCGGAGGATGGGCGAGATGAAGCGGTTCGTTCAAGGCGACAGTCGTACACAAAGCTTTCTCCTCCCTGAAGCACTTGACGACTACGTGACGGACACCAATCCCGTGCGTGTAGTCGATGTTTTTGTAGATGAGCTTGATCTTCAGAAGCTTGGGTTTGAAGGTGTTGAGCCAGCGCTGACAGGGCGGCCTTCGTATCATCCGGAGGTGATGCTCAAGATCTACATCTACGGTTACCTGAACCGTATTCAATCCAGCCGTCGCCTTGAACGCGAGGCTCAGCGCAACGTCGAACTGATGTGGCTCACGGGCCGCTTGGCGCCGGACTTCAAGACCATTGCTCGGTTCCGTAAAGACAACGGCAAAGCAATCCGCAGCGTCTGTCGTCAGTTCGTCATGCTATGCCAGCGTCTGGACCTTTTCGCTGAAGCGTTCGTTGCGATCGACGGCAGCAAGTTCAAGGCGGTGAACCATCGTGATCGCAACTTCACAAGCGCCAAGCTCGAACGACGCATGCGCGACATCGAGTCAAGTATCGCTCGCTATCTCGAGGCGATGGACACAGCCGATCGTCAGGAGCCTGCAATCGCGAAGGCCAGAACAGAGCGACTGCAAGACAAGATCGCGGCCTTGAAGGAACAGATGCGAAGCCTCAAGGAAATCGAGGTTAAGCTGAACGAAGCACCGGACCGACAGGTGTCGCTCACGGATCCCGATGCCCGTTCGATGAAGACACGAGGAACGGGAGTCGTCGGCTACAACGTCCAGACGGCGGTTGACACGAAGCACCATCTGATCGTCGCGCACGTCGTTACGAATGATGGCATTGATCGTGATCAGTTGACGTCGATGGCGAAGCTGGCGCGTGATGAGATGGCCGTCGACAAGCTCACCGCAGTTGCGGATCGCGGCTACTACAAGAGCGAGGAGATACTCGCATGTCATGAGGCTGGAATAAGCGTGCTCGTTCCCAAACCGGTGACATCGAGCGCAACGGCTAATGGCCGCTTCGGCAAGGATGACTTCATTTACAACGCACAGACGGACGAATATCGGTGCCCGGCGGGCCAGCGGCTCATCTGGCGATTCTCAACTGTTGAGCGCGGTCTGAAGATCAGTAAATACTGGAGTTCAAATTGCCAGCAATGCTCACTAAAGGGGGATTGCACGCCGGGTCCTCAACGTCGCGTGACACGCTGGGAGCACGAGGCTGTTCTCGATGAGATGCAGGCGCGACTTGATCATGCGCCTGAGATGATGTGCATCCGGCGACAGACTGTCGAGCACCCGTTCGGCACGATCAAGGCATGGATGGGCGCCACTCATTTCCTGACACGGACCATCGAGCGGGTGAGTACGGAGATGAGCTTGCACGTGCTGGCGTACAACATGAAGCGAGTGATCAAGCTACTCGGTTCAGAAGCGGTTATGAAGGCGATGCGGGCGTGATGCCCGTACGGGGTTGTTGAGCCTTTGCGATATGTTCGGTTGTGGTTTGCGTTCAGATTGCCGCAAACGACAAGCCGCGACATGCGCCGGAACAGGTTTCGTCAATTCCCAGTGGCCACGCGTTTTGACACAGTCTGGGCCATGAAGCGTCGTTCGCCTTCGCCGACGAGCGGACGTTCATCCGTGCCTTGCTCACGGCTGGCGACGACACAGGTTTTTTCTGTCGATCACAATATCCGTGGTTGTGAATCGTCTTCAGCCGTATGGAACCGCCACCCACCACGAGTCCAATGAACGAACGCGATACCGCCATCACTGCAACCGTCTTGCGTGAGCGTATGAGACTCGGGAATTTCATCCGGCGTCGCGTACTTGATCCGAGTGAGGCGGAGGACATCTTGCAGGATGTGCTTTACGAGTTCGTCCGAGCCTATTGAACAGGTTAGCGCGTGGTTGTTTCGCGTGGCGCGAAGCCGCATCATCGACCGCTTTCGCAAGAAGAAGGAGCAACCGCTAGTCGAAACGGTCGACGAGACCGACGACTCCGGCGACGAGTATCGGCTCGATCTCCTGCTGCCTGCAAACGATGCCGGACTGGAATCCGCTTATGCAAGGTCGGTGTTATTGGAGGAATTGCAACGCGCGCTTGACGGATTGCCAAAAATCAGCGTGAGATTTTCATCGCTCACGAACTCGAGGGGCGCAGCTTTAAAGATTTGTCGTCCGAGAGCGGGTGAGCGTGAATACGCTGCTAGCGCGCAAGCGTTATGCGGTGCTACATCTGCGAACCCGCTTGCGAGCCGTGTATGACGAACTGGATATTTGAAGGTGAGAGCAAATGGGTTTCGCATTTAAATTCTTCAGGAAAGCGTTGTTGGTTCTTTTGGGCATTACGGTGCTGGGATGGATGGTGATGGCATTGTGGAATTGGGTTATCCCGGCACTGTTCGTTGGCGGCCGCCCGATTGACTACACGCACGCCATGGGTCTGTTGATCCTGAGTCGTATCCTGTTTGGTGGATTTCGAGGTCATGGCGGTTGGGGCGGACGCCGGCATTGGCGTTGGTGGGAACAGATGACACCTGAAGAGCGTGAAAAATTTCAGAAAGGCATGTTTTCCGTTCGCGACAAGCACCCAGGAGACTGCACATGAGCGACGCGTCGAAATCCACTTGCAAGAAAGCCCCAGGTGTCATTGCCCCCGTGGTCAATTTAAAACGGTGCGAGGGTAAAGCCGATTGTGCCGTCGTGTGCCCTGAATCCGTTTTCGAAGTCCGCCGGATCGATACAGCAGACTATCAGCGGCTAGGGACACTGCAGAAACTCAAGCTGCGCGTGCATGGAATGAACTTTACGCCGATGCGTGCCGGGCGTGTGGCTTATGCGTGACGGCATGTCCCGAACGCGCCATCACATGGCCAGGCTCGAATGACCCAGGTTCAGTTCATATTGAGTTGCGGGAGTTCCAGCGCAAGAGACCCGATGAACGCTGTGACCGAGGCCTTGCTCGCGGTGTATAAGGAAAGCAGAGGAAGCGGCTTGAATGTCACACTCGAGCGTCCAACAGGTAACGCTTTAGTTTGGGGTTGCAACGAGCATGTAGCCGAGGCCCCACACTGTGCGGATATGTCGCGGCGAGGTTGCCTCTGTCTCAATCACCTGTCGTAAGCGAAGAACTTGCACGTCAACGCTGCGGGCGCTCGCCTCATATTGCGACCCGCGCGCGCGCTCGATCAGATTTGCGCGGCTCACAGGACGGTTTGGCGTCTCCGCAAGCGCACACAGGAGACGCATTTCAGCTGGGCCGAGTTCAACGACGCCTGCTTCGTCCGACATCAATTCTCTACGCCGAACGTCCAGCCTGAAGGCGCCGAACCGCAAGCATTGCGACTCGCCTGCGAGCAGCATCTCGCCCCGCACGTTTTGCAGGCGCACCTGAAACTGCTGCCGACGTAACATCGCCCGAACCCGCGCTATCAGCTCGCTTGGCAGAAACGGTTTCGCGAGATAGTCGTCGGCGCCAATCTCCAAACCTACGACCTTGTCCACGGGATCGCCACGCGCTGTTAGCATGAGGATGGGGATTGTCTCTCTCCGAGCACGCAACCGACGGCAGATGGACAGGCCGTCTTCGCCTGGCATCATGATATCGAGAATCAACAGGTCGAACGGGTAGCGCTCGATCAAGACGTCCAACTCAATGCCTGTCTTCACCGCGCGCACCGAGAAACCTTGTGCCGTCAGAAAGCGTTGCAGCATATTGCGGATTTCAACATCATCGTCAAGCACGACGATGCGACCGGTTGGCAGATCATCTGACATATGATTAAGCAGACACCTCTAATAAAGCCTGTCTTTTAGTTCCTGTTTCCGATGCTACGCGCCGAACCGCTTAGCTTTGCTGCAGCCGTCACGTGCCTCGGTGGTCGGCGACAATCGCGTCGAAGCGAGCTGCGCCCGGCGGCTTGCCCGCCTGGTTGCGCCTGCGCTGCTTACCAATCCGCTTGATGTCTGCGGCGATACGTTTCACCTCCGACAGTGCCAGTGCGGCACGCAGTTCCGTAGCGATGTCCAATACCTTCTTTATCAAGAAAACCGACCTGCAACTCGCTCACGCCTAACGCCTTCGCGTGCATCTGCATGCCACAAGAAGTTCCGTATGGTTCGACGAACGGAATATACAAGGATCTCCGCACTGGATGTGTTGGAAAGGTATGTCAAAAGATGTCATCGGATTGTGCTTGTCACAGCACCGACTGGCAAAAGTCGACGACCGTCCGGCGCCACTCGTACGTACCGGGCATGCCATCCTGGCTGCTCATATTACATCTGTCGATCGTGGTCAGCCAGGAAACACGTGCACCCGTGCGTTTGCGGACAGAAAAAAATAGGCGCGGCACCGCTCTGGGGAGCGGAACGAGCCCCTCGATGACATTTCCTGACATCATTTGCTAACACCTGACGTTATGAAATTCGCCTACATTTCTTTGATCGATCGTCTGCTGCAACTTCTGCGGTGCGGCTCACATTGCTGTTAGTCGCGGCCCCGGTCATCACTCGTTTGTGAGCGTTATTTTCTTCCTATGTCAGCTCAGATTCTTCTAATCGACGACGACGCCGAATTGTGCGATGCGACTCGCCGCTACCTGGTAAGGTGGGGTTTCGACGTGTCAGTGCTACATGACGCGCGTTCGCTCGAACACCGGCTCAAACACGAACGCCCCGACCTGATAGTGCTCGATCTTATGATGCCGGGCGTCGACGGCTTGACGGCACTACGTAGGTTGCGCGCATCAGGCGACGACATTCCAGTCTTGATGCTCACCGCCCGCGCCAACGAAGAGGACCGCATCGCTGGCCTTGAATTGGGTGCCGATGACTATCTCCGCAAACCGTTTAACCCGCGCGAGCTGGTAGCACGGATTCAGTCAGTGCTGCGGCGCCAGCGCGCCGTACCCGATGCCGGCATTCCCCAACGACGGCAACCTTACACATTCGGCGCGTTCACGCTGGACTTTCAGTCGCGCACTCTGAATACGGGAGAGACGTCTCTTACCTTATCTGCCAGCGAGTTTGCGCTGCTGCAGATTTTCGTTAATTCTCCCATGTGCACACTCACCCGCCGGCGTCTGCTCAAGTCACTTCACGGCCCGGACTCCGAGACCGCCGATCGCGGCATCGACGTTCAGGTCTGGCGTCTGCGCCGCATCGTGGAAACTGACCCGTCGACACCCCGATTCATCCAGACCGTTCGCGGCTGCGGATACGTCTTCGTGCCTGACCTCGAAGAGCATGCTGCCGGTACAGCGGCGCACCATTCGCATAACTGAGGTCTCTGGTTGGCCTCATGCTGCTGTTGCGCCTTTCACGGAATATGCGCTGATCGTTTCGAGCGCGACCAGTTACAAAATTGCTATTCGGTCGCAGCGGCCAAGTGGCGAACACCGCGAACGCCACTGCACGTGGTAATTGAACATCCGTCGAGGGTCGGCCAACTGCCTCACCCAGATATAAGCGATTTTTGAGCGGCTGTTGTCTTGGCCGCTATCCGTGAACTGGATGCAGTTGCGCATCGTCCGTGCGGCGAGCTTCGGATAGATGCAAAGTGGCCGCTATGCATCCCGCCCGCGAGGCGGACACGCATAGACTCAGGTCAATAGTACGCGGGAGCGACGATCAGTGGCGGTCGAGGAACTACAACCAATGGCCGGGCCACTATTGGACGACCTACCGGAACGACTACACAGCCGCCAAGCACCACGGCACTCATGCAAAAACCGGCAGCAAGCGCAAAGCGACAAAGAACGCGCGCATTAAGCATTATTTCAACTCCTTTCAAATGAGAATAAGCGACTGGCAGTAGGGATGCGCTCAGGCGTTACCGCGGGGTGCGACGCCCCGCTCGTGTCCCAGACATGTAGTCCGCTTTTTTTTTGGGGGCCAAGATTCGCGGTGGTGGTCTCCCTATCCAGGTCCGCCCTCGACCGGAGCGCCGGGCGCGACGAGCACGCGGGGATTGATTTCGGTGCGCCAGGCGCGCAGAACTTCTAGCTATCGGCTTGCGCATGGCGGGTTGATAGCGTCGGGGGTTGCCGAAGCGCGCAGCAGCCCCATCGTTCGACGTGATGAGGCGACCCGATGGGACATATTCAATACACGGTTAAACCAGCCGAGGGTATTGAAGCTTGCCTTACAAGCGCTTACTGCTGATGCTGCGCGGCGAACTGTTCGATCTGCTCAAGCGTCACGTACCCTTGATGCGTCGTATCGATCTCATCGAAATGGGCTGCGACGCGCGGCATACCTGCCTCCGCCTGTTCTTTCGTGAGCTTACCGTCATGAGTTGCGTTCGCGGCAGTAAAGCGCGCTTCCAACATCTGCTGCATGCTGCTCTGCGCGAACGCAGACGACACAGCGAACATTGCAGCCAGAATAATGAATAAACGTTTCATCAAAGACTCCTTTACGAAAATGAATGACGTGCACGGAATAGCTAAGGGGACAAAGCTCGACCCAAGATTTCCAGCCGGCAGAATTCCAGGTCAGGCCATGGCACGACCATATGAGCGAAATCAGTACGGCGCGTAGTAGTACGGTGGGGGCGCACCATAGATTACGGCGCGGGGCGGCACGGGGCGTACGGGCACGATGATCGCTGCCGGACGAGGTGTTTCGATCGTATCGCCCTTCGCCGTGATGCATTGTGCGTACGCGTTATCGTATTGCTGCTGCGACGACGCTTCGGTCTGATTGTGCTGCGCAGAGCCCATCATGCTGCCGAGCAGCAGTCCGGCACCCGCGCCGATTGCGGCGCCGGCACCAGCGTTGCCCGCCCCGGCGCCGATCAGAGCCCCGGCGGCGGCGCCTCCAGCCGTGCCGACCGCGGTAGCAGCAAGTCCGGAGGTTGCCGCCTGATGCGAGGCCGCCGCCGGATTCACGACCTGAGTCGCGTACGTGCGGCAGCTATAGTCGTCCTGCTGGAACTGATTGAGGGTCTTGCCGTTCGCTGGGACCGCCATGACGGTAGGAGCACTCGGCGGTGTAACCGCACACCCCGCCATGCCCAACCCAACAGCGAGGCTGACAAGCAGTAGCGCGGTACGAGTCGATGTCAGATTCTGGTTCATTGATAATCCTCTCACGATGATGCAGCGCGAAGTAAGTGCTCAGAAGTGGTAAGCAGCGCCCACCGATCCAAATACAGCCGCGCGTCGTTCAACGATCGGACTGTTCGCAGCATCGCCGAGCAAGGAACCGACGCCTAAGGCGCTTTGCAGTGACCACTGCTGGTTCAGCCGATGATCCCAGTCGACCTTGAGGTCGACTCGCGAAAAGCCAGCTGAGGGGTGATACGGCGAGAGGCCGGCCGTGCTGGACGCAGCCTGCTCGCTGTCGATTCCGAACCGCGTCTGCTGCGAAGGTCCGTTGGACCACACGGTGTCGGCGGACACCTTCACCCGGTCAACGGGCTTCTGGACCAGCGCATACGACGCGTTCAGCGTGACACGATTGCCATAGCCGGCATGCGCGGACTGAAGGAAGCGGAGACTCGCGCTCGCTGGACCATAATGCCAGCGCGCGAACGCACCGAAGTCGAAGGACGTTGCGATATCTCCGATGCCGTTGAGCACCGCCGCATCGTCCTGGTTGCGGCCCAGCTGAACGCCGATCAGCGGGCCCACGGCAACACTCGGCCCCAACGGGTAGGCGACGCCGCCCGTGAGCCCCTGCACGAAGATTGCCCCCTTCGACAGCGACAGTATGGGCAACGGCAGCACACGATAGGACTTGCCGCCTTCATAGTGGGGCAATGCGGTCACGTCGATGCCCACGTTGTTGTCCGGCGACGACTGCGCCAACGCCGGTGACTTATGCAGGCACGCGCTGGCGATGACAGCGAGCGCGCCCAGCCACCGTCGTGCGCGGCCTCGCTTGAAAACTGCGGTGACAAAGCGATAGTCAAGCATGTTCAAGCCCATCCATCGATGGTTGTCGGGCGAACCGCAACGCCCACGCTGATATCAATCGCCAGGGACCCAGCAGGCGCCTTGCCGACAGCCATAGAAATTGCCGCACTGGCAGCAGACACGAGAACGATTTGAAATTTCACTGCACACTCTCCATGTGATGGATTCGCCCCACTGGCGAACCCCGCATGACACAGCCGCCAATGTAGAGAACCTGTGCGCTACATGTTGTTAGAAATGTGTTGCATGCCATGTCAAGTCACGTCGCGACGAAGCGATACCGCACCAGTGGACGTAACAGGGCCTTGCACGCAGTTCGAGATGCGGACTTTGAAAAACGGTCGTGGGCGCTACCGGACTCTGGACTGCGCAGATCGGCAGACGACGTTACAACGGCGCGCCCGCCATCATGGGATCGGGGCCTGGCTCTTCGACGACATCCAGCCGCCGCCGAGGTTCTTCACCAGCCCAACGCCGCTTTTCGCCAGTGCCCCCTGCGTGTCGTTCAGGTTCTGTCTGGCCGTCAGTAGCGTCACTTGCTGCGTCAAATCGGACTGCTCGCTCGCGGTTCCGGCCGTCAGTTGCGCGGCGACGCTCTCCAGCAACTGCCGGTTGCGCTGGTAAATGTCGGCAAACGCGTGCTCCTGCTGGCGCAGATGGTTCAGCGACGACAGGCTGTCCTCCACGTTCTGGAACGCCGTGAGCACGGCTTCGCGATAAGATGCGACGTCTTCGTCATAGGTCGCCTGCGCCTTGTGCACGGCGGCCACGCGGGCACCACCGTCAAACAGCGTGGCGGCAAGTGAGGGACCGAGCGACCACATCCGGGTCGGCAATGAGAACAGCGTCGCGAAGGTGTTGTGCTGCACGAGACCCTGTGCCGATAGATCGAGGTCCGGAAAGAATGCGGCCTTCTCTACCCCGATGAGCGCGTTCGCAGCAGCAGCGGTGCGTTCCGCGCTGACCACGTCAGGCCGTCTTTCCAGCAACGCAGACGGCAGCACGGATGGCACCTCGGGCTCGCGAAACACATAGTCGAGGCGCGGTGCAATCGACAACGAAGCCGGCGGCACACCCGTGAGCGCCGCGATTGCGTGCTCGTCCTGCTCGCGCGAGGTCTGTGAAATTTGCAGGTTCGCGACAACCGCCTCCTGCGTGTCCTGCGCATACAGCAGATCGACTTGCGACGCAGTCCCCTGTGCCAGCGCTGCGCGCGTGATCGCGAGAATCCGCCCGTTGACCGCCTCCTGCTGCCGCAACAGGTCGATGTCGATATCAAGCTGGCGGATGTCGAAATAGTCGGTCGCCAGCGTCGCGGCAATCGACAAGCGCTCGCCGGCAAGCGTCGCATCCGCGCTCTGCGCGTTCGCCTTGCCGGACTCGATCTGCCGGCGCACGGCGCCCCACAGATCGACTTCCCAACTCGCGTAGGCCTTCGCGTATTCCGTCGTCGTGCCCGAGTTGTGCGAGGCCGACGCGTCGACACCGAGCGTCGGAAACAGGCTCGCCCGGTCTGCAGCGACGGTGGCCTGCGCGAGCCGATAGGCGGCCGCCGCGCCTGCAATCGACTGATTCGACTGCAGCGCTGCGTCGACGAGCCGGGACAGCTCGGGATCGTCGTACGCGTCCCACCACCGTGTTGAGAGCGATGCCTGCGGGTTGGGCGCCGCAAGTCGCCACTGTGTGCCCGCTTCCTTGAACTGCGTTGGAATCGCTACGGCCGGCTGGTGATAGTCCGGGCCAACTGCGCAGCCCGAAAGCCAAAGCGTGGCGCCGAGCGCACAGGCGCAGCAGCGCATGCCGACCGATACGGCCGACAGGAATCCGATGGGCGATTTCATGCGTGTTTCCTTCGGCGCCGCAACCACTGCGACGCCCGATCGAGCCAGAGATAGATGACAGGGGTGGTATAGAGCGTGATGACCTGGCTGAACACCAGACCGCCGATGATCGAGATGCCAAGCGGCTTGCGGAATTCGGACCCATAGCCCGAGCCCAGCACGAGCGGCAGCGCGCCGAAAATTGCGGCGACCGTCGTCATCATGATCGGACGGAAGCGGATCAGGCCCGCGCGCACGATCGCCTCCTCCGGCGGCAGTGCATGCTGACGCCCTTCGGCAATCGCGAAGTCGATCATCATGATCGCGTTCTTCTTCACGATGCCGATCAGCATCAGCACGCCGATCAACGCGATGATCGACAGCTCCGTGTGAGTGAGCAGCAGCGCGATCAAAGCGCCGACGCCCGCGGAAGGCAGCGTCGAGAGAATCGTCAAAGGATGAACCAGGTTCTCGTACAGCATGCCGAGCACGACGTACACTGACAACAGCGCGGCGAGGATCAGCAGCGGCTCGCTCGCCATCGACTCACGAAACGCTGCTGCCGTGCCGGCGAACGCGCCGGAGATACTCGCCGGCATTCTGAGCGCAGCGACGGCCTGACTGATCTGCTGTGTCACGGGTCCGATCGATGCACCGGGGCGCAGGTTGAACGATACGGTAATGGCGGGGAACGTAGCCTGGTGATTGATCGAAATGGCGCTGGGGTCGGTCGAGAACCGGGCCATCGCGGCGAGCGAGACCAGCGCTGAACCGTTCGCCTGGGCCGCGGCCGACGGCGTGGCGGCGCTTGCGCCGGTTGCCCCGCCGGCGGCGGTCGTTGACGCGCCGCTCGTGGCGAGCGCCGGGCTCGCCGGAACATGGATGTCCTTCAGTACCGAAGGACTTGTCCAGTACTCGGGCGCCACCTCCATCACGACGTGATACTGATTCGCGCTCCCGTAGATGGCCGAGACCTGCCGTTCGCCGAACGCGTCATAAAGCGCCTCGTCGATATCTTTGAAGCTCACGCCCATTCGCGCGGCGGAGTCGCGGTCGACGTCGATGCCGACCTGCATGCTCTTGTCCTGCTGGTCGGTGTTGATGTCGGCAAGCGCCGGCATTTTGTGCATCTGCTCGACTAACTTCGGCACCCATTGATCGAGTGTCGCCTGGTCGTCCGCGGTAAGGGTGTACTGGTACTGCGCGGCGCTCTGTCGGCCACCGGCCGCGAGGTCCTGCAACGACTGCAGATAGAGCTGTGTCCCCGGCATATCGGCAAGCCGTCGGCGCACCTGAGCGATCACCTGATCGGCCGTCGCGCGACGCTCACCCAGGGGCTTGAGCGTGACGAACAGCAGTGCGTTGTTGAGCGCGTTCGCTCCACCCACGAAGCCGCCCACGAACGCGACGTTCGGATTCTCTTGCACCGCCTTGTTGACCATCTGGAACTGATGCTGCATCTCATGCCAGGAGATGCTTTGCGACGCCTGCAGCGTGCCAAGCAGCAGCCCCGTATCTTCCTCCGGGAAGAAGCCTTTCGGAACCACGGTGAACAGCCAGAGGTTCAGCACGAACACCAGCACCGTCACGCCACCCATCGATAGCGGATGCCGGATGACCCAGCGCAACGACGTGCCGTACAGGCGAGAAAATCCGCTCTCGTGATGGTTGTCGCCGTTCCCGGCTTGCTGTCCTCCGCGCAAGAAAATGCTCGTCAGCATCGGCGTGACCGTGAGCGAAATCAGCATCGACATCACGATCGCAACGGAAAGCGACACCGAGAATTCACGCAGCAGCCGGCCCATCAGGCCACCCATGAACAGCAGCGGGACGAATACCGCGATCAGCGAAACGCTGATCGAAAACACCGTGAAGCCCACTTCCTGCGCTCCTGCGAGTGCTGCCTCGATGGGGTTCTTGCCGCGCGCCAGATGCCGCATGATGTTTTCGACGACGACGATTGCATCGTCGACCACGAAACCGGTCGAAATGGTCAAGGCCATCAGCGAGAGGTTGTTCAAGCTGTAGCCAAGGAAATACATGACCCCGAATGTACCCAGCAGCGACAGCGGTACGACGATCGCCGGAATGAGCGTCGCGCGCCAGCTGCGGAAGAACGCGAACGTGACGGCCGTCACGAGCACGATCGATACCAGCAGGGTGATTTCGACGTCGAGCAGCGAGCCGCGAATCGTCTTCGTGCGGTCCACCGAAATCGCCAGCTTGATGGTCGACGGGATCGCCGCTTCGAGCGCCGGCAGTTCGGCCTTCACGTTGTCGACGGCGTCGATCACGTTCGCGCCCGGTTCCTTATAGAGGACCAGCAACACGGCCGGCTTGCCGTTCGACAGGCCGTAGTTCTCAAGCTGCTCGACATCCTGACGTACATAGCCGAGGTCCGACACACGCACGATGTTGCCGTTGTTCTGCCTGACGATCAGCCGTCCGTAGTCGCCGGGCGAATACAGCATGTCGTTCGCGCCGATCGAATAGTTCTGCCCGCTCGCCGACATCGATCCCTTGGGCAAATCGACATTCGCATTCCCGATCGTGCTGCGGATCTGCTCCAGACTGATGCCGTAGTGGCTGACCCGATCTGGATTCAGTTCAACCCGCACCGCCGGCAGCGCGGCGCCCCCCACCACCACGTTGCCCACGCCGGTTGTCTGCATCAGCTTCTGTTGCAGCACCGTCGACGCCGCGTCGTAAAGCTGGGCTGGCGTGGCCGTGTCGGAGGTCAGACTGATCACGAGGATGGGCGAATCCGCGGGATTGTCCTTGCGATACGTCGGGCTGCCGTCCATATTGGGCGACAGGTTGGCTTTCGCCGCGTTGATCGCGGCCCGCACGTCGCGTGCCGCGCCGTCGATATTCCTGCTCAGGTCGAACTGCAACGTGATCTGCGTTTGCCCGCGCGAGCTGACCGACGTCATCTGGGCCAGGCCCGCAATATGGCCGAACTGCCGCTCGAGCGGCGTTGTGACCGAGGTGGCCACCGTCCTCGGATCGGCGCCGGGCAGTTGCCCCTGCACCAGGATCGTAGGAAAGTCGATTTCGGGCAGCGGCGCAACCGGCAGTAGCCTGAATGCCAGGATACCGAACAACGCAAGGGCGACCGCCAGCAACGTCGTCGCGATGGGCCGCCTGACGAATGGGCCAGACAGGTTCATTGCACATACTCCGTTACGATCGGCTCGTCCGCGGCAAAGCGTCTTTCCAGACGATGCATCGCCAGATAGATCACCGGCGTCGAAAACAAGGTCAGCAACTGGCTGACGCACAGGCCGCCGATAATCGCGATGCCAAGTGGATGCCTCAACTCGGAGCCCATGCCGGAGCCGAACGCGAGCGGCAGTGCGCCGAACAGCGACGCCATCGTCGTCATCAGGATGGGACGGAAGCGCTGTTCAGCCGCACGCCGGATCGCATCGTGTGCGGACAGGCCGCGGTTGCGCTGCCCGTCCAGCGCGAAGTCGATCATCATGATCGCGTTTTTCATCACGATGCCGATCAGCAGCACGATACCGATCAGGCCCATGATGTCGAACTGTGTTCCGGTCATCAGTAGCGCCAGCAGTGCGCCAAGCGCCGCCGAAGGGAGCGTGGACAGGATCGTGACCGGATGAATGAAGCTCTCATACAGGATGCCGAGCATCAGATAGACCACGATCACGGCAGCGGCGACCAGGTACCCTTCACTCGCCAGCGACGACTGAAAGGTCGCGGCCGATCCTTCCATCGACACCTGCACGGACTGCGGCAACGCTATCTGTTCCTTGACCCGGTCAATACGGGCGATCGCAGTGCCGAGGCTGTACCCGGAAGCGAGATTGAACGACACGTCCGCATACGGGAACTGGCCCTTACGATCGATCCTCAACGGCGCGGGCATCACCTTCATCGTCGCCATCGACGCGAGCGGCGCGAGGCTGCCCGACGACGTATCGACATAGAGTCCTGAAAGCAGATGCGCAAGGTCGTCGGCGTTGTTTCTCGCGACCAGCACCACGTGATACTGGTTCAGCTGCGTGTAGATCGTCGACACCTGGCGCTGACCAAACGCGTCGTACAGCACGTCGTCGATCGCCTGCGGCGTGATGCCAAGGCGCGACGCGGTATCGCGGTCGAACGTGAGTTGCACCTGATTGCCTGACTGCATCGCCTCGCTCTGCACGTCGGCGAACGCCGGGTCGCCGCGCAACGCGCCTACCAGCACGCCCGTCCAGTGCGTGAGCAGCGCCGGATCGGTCGACTGCACGCCGAGCCGGTAGCTCGTCGTCGAGACGGTGTCGTCGAGCGTCAGATCCTGCACCGGACGCAGAAACAGCCTCACGCCCGCGAGGCCTGCGGTGTCATCGGTCAGGTGGCGGATCACCTCGTCGATGCGCGCTCGCTCGCCCTTGTCCTTCAGATTGATCAACAGCGTGCCCTGATTGATCGTCGGCCTCGTCTGGTCGATGCCGACAAACGACGAGAGACTTGCGACTGCCGGATCGCGTGCGATCCGGTCGACGACCTGCTGCTCTTGGCCGATCATGCGCTGGAACGAAATCGTCGGTGCGGCCTGCACGACACCTTCGATCAGACCTGTGTCCTGCTCGGGAAAGAAGCCCTTTGGCATCAGCATCAGCACGACGAACGTCAGCGTGGCCGTCAACACCACCGATGCGATCGTCAGGTGCCGATGCGATAACACCCAGTCGAGACTGCGTATGTACCTGCTGTTGAGCCGGTCGAAGAAATCGACCCGATGCGAGTGCGGCTGCGCTTTTAACATGCGCGAGCACATCATCGGCGTAAGCGTCAGCGACACGAACGCCGACAGGACGATCGCCACGGACAGCGTCAGCGCGAACTCACGGAACAGGCGTCCAACCACGTCGCCCATGAACAGCAACGGGATCATCACCGCAATCAGGGACACTGACAACGAGACAATTGTGAAGCCAATTTCCTTTGCCCCCTTGATCGCAGCGGCCATGGGGGTGTCCCCAGCCTCGATGTAGCGCGTAACGTTCTCGATCATTACGATCGCGTCGTCAACGACAAAGCCTGTCGCGACGGTCAGCGACATCAACGTCAAGTTATTCAGCGAAAATCCGAGCCCGTACGCGACCGCGAGTGCGCCGGCCAGCGAAAGCGGCACGGTGACTGCGGGAATCACGGTAGCGGGCACATTGCGCAGGAATACGAAGATCACCATCACGACGAGCGCCACGGCAATTGCCAGCTCCGTTTCGACGTCGGCAACCGAGGCGCGGATCGTCTTCGTTCGATCCGTCAGCACCGCGACCTTCACCGATGCGGGCAAGCTCGCCCGCAGTTGCGGCAAAATCTTCTGCAGGCTCTCGACCACATCGATCACGTTGGCGCCTGGCTGCCGCTGAATATTCAGCACGATAGACGGCGTGCTGTTGGTCCACGCCGCCTGTTGCAAATTCTCGGCGCCGTCGATCGATCTGGCGATCTGCGCCAGCCGAACCGGTGCGCCTTGCCGGTACGCGATGATCAGGTCGCGATAGTCCGCCGCCGATTGCAGCTGGTCGTTCGCGCCGATGGAATACGACTGGTATTTTCCGTCGAGACTGCCCTTCGCCTGGTCAACATTGGCATTGCCGAGCGCGGTGCGCACGTCGTCGATCGACATGCCGAGTGCGTTCAGCGCGCCGGTATCGGCCTGCACCCGCACGGCCGGCCGCTGGCCGCCGCTGATTGTGACGAGGCCCACGCCTGAAATCTGCGAGATCTTCTGGGCAAGCCGGGTATCGGCCAGATCCTCGATCTTCGTCAGCGGCAGTACGTCGGATGTCAGCGACAGCGTGAGCACCGGGGCGTCGGCAGGGTTGACCTTGCTGTAGACAGGCGGATACGGAAGATTAGCCGGCAGAAAGCTCGAGGACGCGTTGATCGCGGCCTGCACTTCCTGCTCGGCGACGTCGAGCGAAAACGACAGATCGAACCGCAACGTGATCACCGACGTGCCGCCCGAACTCGTCGAGTTCATCGCCTTCAGCCCCGACATCTGGCCGAGCTGTCTTTCGAGCGGCGAGGTGATCGACGAACTGACCACATCCGGGCTTGCGCCGGGATACTGCGTGTAGACCTGGATCGTCGGATAGTCGATTTCCGGTAGTGCCGAAACAGGCAGCAGGATGTATCCCAGCACCCCGGCCAGAAACAACGCGATCATCAACAGCGCAGTCGCAATCGGTCGCTCGATAAAGATTCGTGAGGCGTTCATCGTCGGCTTCCGGTCAGTGCGCCACGACTTTCACGAGCGAGCCGGTATCAAGCCTGTCGGCACCGTCGGTCGCAACCCGCTCTCCTGCCTTCACACCGCCATCGAGAATCGCCGTGTCGTCGCCTTTTACCGGCCCGGTCTTCACGTTGCGCAACACCACTGCGCCTGCGCCGCCGATCACGAAAACGAAATCGCCGTTCGCGCCATGCTGGATTGCCGTAGTCGGCACAACCGGAATCCGCTGCAGAGCGTCGACCTGCATCCTGACATTGACGAATTCGTTCGGGAACAGCGCGTTGCCGGAATCGGGGAAGACTGCTTTGACGTTGATCGTGCCGGCGCTCGTATTGACGAGGTTGTCGACCGCAAGCAGCGAGCCCTTCGCGAGCAACGATCTCCCGTCGCGGTCATAGGCCAGCACCTGAACCTCCCCGTGCGACATCGCTCGCCGGATCCGTCCCAGGTAGTCTTCCGGCACCGAGTAGATCACGGTCGCCGGCTGCAGCTGCGTGATGACCGCGATACCGGTCGTGCTGGTGCTGCTCACGTAGTTGCCGGGGTCGACCTGGCGCAGACCCACCACGCCGTCCACGGGAGACGTGATGGTGCAATAGCCGACCTGAACCTGCAGATTGTTCACGTTGCCCGTGTCCGCCAGCACGGTGCCTTCGTCCTCCTGGACGGCAGCAACTTGCGTATCGAGCGTCTGCTGCGTAATCGAGCCCGCTTTGATCAGCTGCTGATAACGTTGCAGGTCCAGTTTCGCGTTTGCGAGTACAGCCTGGTCATGGCGCAGCGTACCCTGTGCCTGCAGCAACTGCGCTTCGAGCGCCCGCGAATCGATGCGTGCAATCACCTGTCCTTTCCTGACCGTCTGCCCCTCGCTGAAGTCGACGGAACGCAGTATCCCGTTGACCTGCGTGATGACCGTGACGGTACGTGTCGGTGTCACGGTGCCGAGCGAATCGATGTAGACAGGAACATCGGTAACCGAAGCCGCAACCGCGCTCACGGGGATCGGATCTGGTGCGACAGCCGTCTGACGGTGACCGTGAGCCTGGTGGAACCACCCAATAGCCACGACGGCGGCCATAAATGTACTTAGTACTACAAGGTACTTTGTAAGGTCTTTCATCACACAACCTGAAAAAAATGGCCATCTCATCAAATACTCACGCTGCCCTGCCGGACCTTTGGGCGGGGCTCGAGCATCACATTAAGTCGTAGTCCGTGCGACACCACGAGGACGGCGCAGTCATCGCGCCGACAAGCGCCCGTTAAGGAATGGGAATGTGCACCACGGCCTTGAGTCCGGACGGCGAATTCTGGAAGAGATCGAGCGTGCCGCCATGCTGCTGTGCGACGTGCTCCGCTATCGCGAGACCGAGGCCGCTTCCGCCCTTTCGATCCGCCTCAGAGCCGCGCCTGAATGGTTGCTTTATCAACGACAGAAGCTCTTGAGGCAGGCCCGGTCCCCGATCCTCAACCGCAATCGTGACACTTCGCGCGTCCATGGTAGTCCGGACTGCGAGCCCGACCTGACCGTGCACGACCGCGTTCTGCATCAGGTTCATCAACAGACGCTGCATGCCGACCGGTCGGAACGCAATAGGTGGCAATTCCGCGAGCGACAATTCGAACGTGCGACCGAGACCTGCATAGTCGGCGGCGAGTTGTTCGATCAGCGCGTTCAGATCGCCGTGCGTCGCCGGTTCGCTATCCCACCCACGGGCGAAATCGATAAACTGCTGGACGATCGTGTCGATCTCCTCGACAAAGCGTTCCGCACTGGCGGCCGGTGCCTCGAATGACTCCGGTGCGAAGATGGCCATGCGCAGCTTGGTCAGCGGCGTGCGGATATCGTGCGATATGCCCGCAAGCATTTCGGCGCGCGTCGCTTCGAGATCTTCGAGCGTCGACGCCATCCGGTTGAACGCCTCCGCTACTGTTGCCAGCTCGCGCGGGCCGCTCACGGGAACCGCTTCGGGCCAAACGCCACGCTCGATGGTGCTGGCAGCGCGCGCCAGCCGGCGCAGCGCCTGTTCGACTGGCCTGTGGATCAGATAGGCCCCAAGAGCAGGAAGGGTAGCCGCACTTAACAACAGGCCGATCAGCGCCCAAGGCAGCGTACTGCTCATGGCCGAGGTTCCACGCAACCCCACCCAGTAGTGCATGTCCTGCACATGTAGACGCACCCAGATCCGGTGCCCGTCGCGCTCCCAGCGAAGCTGTTCGTCCGGGGCAAGTTCCGATGCCAGTCGACCGAAGAAGCGGTGCGCCATGTAGTCGGGAGGCAACCCGTCGTGAGCCTGTGGCGGCGGCAGTTCACCCTGGGGCGCTCGATTCATTTCAAGCAGTTGCCGGTTTCGCTCGTCGTCCGGCAGGACTGACAACAGCCGGTCCAGGATCCGGATCTGCGATGCCACGAGCGCTGCCCCATCGTCAACTCTTGGCTTCTGGATAAAGTTCAGATAGACGGCAAAGACCAGGATCTGACTTGTCAGCATCAGTACAATCAACAGCAATACGTTGCGCGCGAAAAGGGAACCCCGCCATACCGACATACCGCTTCCATTCATCTCGCTCTCTCGATGACCTGCTACGCAGGTATACATAAAACAGTCAGATGCCTTTTGCATTCGATTGACCAGTCCCGGGATCGCAGCGGGTCCTCTGCATCCTTGCCCGGGAAAGGCACTCATCCACTTGCGCGGTCGTGCCGTACAGCGCGTCCAAAAAGATGGCGGACGAATTGCCATAGCGTCGTGCGAGCGCCGCCAGGTTCATTAGTGCCGCATACGGCACTGTGCACTGCGATGCCAAGCTATTAAACGATGGTGGATTATCGCTGCGGGGGACAATCGTTTGGGTGCACGTCCGTTCAGGCTCACACACCCTCCAACCGCAAGTGCACCCAGGATGCCCCGCAGCACGAAGTCGGCAAGCCGCAGACCGCGGCGAGCAGCCCTGGCGCCGAAGCGATGTGCGACATGGCTTTGCTGCTTTGATGGACAGGAGTGATGGGTCGCACGAGACGGGTTCGGCGCCGACATTTCACGACCAGTGACCGGCCACCCAGACCCCACCTACCCAGTGACCAGGCATCCAGACGCGACGCGGCATCCTAACTACATACATCACAGGACGACGTGGCATGACGACGACCGCCATTGGAGGTGGGGGCGCTGGCGCAACCGTCACAACCGGTGCGACTGCCGCTGGCACGGCTGCTGCATAACCGTTTTGCACGACCACGGTCGACGGCGCATAGACAGGTGCCGCAGGAACGACCGCGACGGGAGCCGGCACGGCGACACCGACGACCACGCCGGCGAATGCCGAAGCAGTCATGGATGTGAGCACAGCCGCACCCACCAGCATGGCAAACGTTCGAGTTTTCATGAGCATCTTCCTTAACAAGGGCACGACGTGTATCGCGCGCCGAGAAGGGAATGTACAGAAATCGCGACCTCAAATCTGTTGGAAAGGTGTGTCAAAAAATGTCACTTTGGCACCGGCGCGGGAACGACGATGCTTGATTGCTCGTGTAACACTACGACACCTAAGCGCTTCTTCCGACAAAGCCGCGTCTTACCGTGGGCAGGCGTTCAAAGTTGAGTGAATCTCGACAACTGACCCTGAAACGTGATCCGCTCGGGCTTGAACCCGCCCCGTGCGGAACGTCTGCCGTTGGGCATTTTCTCTAAGAAAACAATAATTCACCGACGTGTTGCGTTGAGATTCGGCCCTACGTGAAAGAACAGGCGAGCCATGACGAGGCAGCGACTTGGGAGCGGAGCGCCCACTCGAAACGTCAAACCCAGGGAAATCCCATAAGCGCGGGCCGTTACGATAGTCAGCCTTCAGGCAAGTCGAGGGGGCTCATGAATGTGCTTCACGGCTGAGGCACCAGTCGGTCCAGGTATATCTGGACCGTTGCAGCGGCCATAGTGGGATTGTGAAATTGATAGCAGCTGCAAGGACGATACTTGCAGAACCGTAACGCTATAACTGAGTGCGAAAGATTTGAGATCTTTCCACTCTGAAGATCAGCGACAAATATGTCCAACTGACCAGTCGGTAATTGCGCTCCTCCAGATAGCGAAATATGGCGGAATCTATTACTTCCCTTATCGAAGTCAGCGTAGACTCCACAATAATGATCTTTGGTTTATACCTGCTGATATCAATCGATCGCAAGACTTCGTAATCGTGACCTTCCACGTCGATGGAAAGCAGATCGATTTCCTGACCGGCGTACGGGGTGTGCCCGAGAACGTCGTTCAATGTGGTGGTTTCAACGGTCCGGACGGAGATTGGTTTCTGGACTTCGGCCGCAGCCACTATGGGATCTATGGTCGAAGTCAACCCATAATTTGAAAAATTATAGATTTCCTTGAGCTGTATGTCGTTCGAGACGGCCGCACATACATTGACATCCTCAGACCGCGCAAGAGAAAACGCTTCAATTTTCACTGGATCCATGTCTATGTTGATGCCGCGCCAACCACGCTTGTAAAGCGCATGTGTGTTCGAGAACTTGACAGGGTGGTATGCACCAACGTCGACATAAACACCCTTATTGCACCGGGGACTGATTATCTCGCGCAACACCGCGTCCTCTCCAAACTGCGAGTAGTACAAACGCGGCCCGCGTGTTATCCACGTTTTGCGGACGAGCCAAAGGAAGTGTCCGAACGTCTTCAGGTTCAACATAATCGCTCCCCACTTCGAAACGATAACGGCAAAAGGTCAAACAGCGTTTGACCTGGAAGCTTGCCGAGCAGAAGGTCGGTCCGGCATTACGTTAGCTAATAGTCACATAGCAGGCCTCATTACCGCCGCAAATGTACCGCAGTACGGACCCAAACGATATTCGCGAATTAGTTACATGCTCGGAAAGTCGTTGAGCGTTACATCTACAGACTATTCGACGGTTAGCAGAACATTAAGCGAAAGTCATAATATTGTGTATTTTTGGCCGAAACTGTCGGGTATGCAAAAAGCTTCCGGTTCCAGTCGGTTCGCGTGTGGTCGACTACAGCCGCGGCAGATTCAGACCGGCGAAGCCTTCTGCATGAGGCCACGATCCGCCAGTTTCGGTCGCCCGACAGCGCGCTCGTTTCACTTCACTTCTGCGCAGGCCGGTGCAACGCATTACCCGCCATCCACTTGAGCCGTTCGCAATTGAACTTGATGCGAGCCGCGAATTCCTTCGGATCGCGCTCGTGCAGCGCATTCATTTGGCTATTGGTGCTCTCCGCGCGATGCCAGCCCGTATCCCAGTGCTGATCGAAATCGGTCGCACCGGTCAGGACCTTTCGGAGCCGCTCCTTATAGGCACCGATCCGCTCGGGCGACACGTCGCAAAACGCCTGCGCGAAGCTTGCGCGCTCGCCCGCCGTCTCCGCGCTCATGTTGGCGTCGCTCGCGCCGCTCGCGAGCGGCGCGGCGAGCGACAGCACCGACAGACAGAGCGCTGCGCAAAGCGGCCAATAGCGATACGATAGGTTCTTCATCTTCGACTCCTGACGATCCTTCGTGGCGACCAGGGATTGTCCCGATCTTCAACGCCGCCTCGCCGATTGTGTCCTGATTGCACTGCACGATGGCGTTTTCGCGCGCTATCCGATGCATCGCGTGGCCAAACCGCAGTGCTACGCTCGTTAACGCGGCATTCGCGACGTGCCCGTTCCGGGGAGCCGTGGCGCAAGCACCGCAACGCCACGGCCTATCGGCAGGCCGCGACAGAAGCACGAGCGCCAGGCATGAGAACGAGCTCGACAACACGACGCGCAACGAGCACAGAACGAAAGCACGACACGAAATCAAACACAAAAAGGCGAGACATCGCTGCGGGAGTGACTGCGATGGCATTTAGAACATATACCGTACTGACGCTGTTGGTGACGAGCACTGCCGCGTTCGCGTGGCGGCCTGTCACCTATCCGATCCGAAGTCAGAGCCCTTACGAGCGCAGCATCGACAACGCGATGTGCTACGCCGAGGCGAACCGCGTGACCGGGGTCAACATGGCCCACGAGTCGCAGATTCCGCCGCGTCAGCCGCCCGCGGCCAAAGGTGCGTCGACCGGCGTACCGTCGAGGCCGCCGCTTCCGCCTAGTTCCTTCTCAGCCACGCCGCTGCCGTGGAGCGCGAGCGCGCCCGAAGCCGCGAGCGCGCCGTTGGCTGGCGCGCAAGCGCCTGGCGGCGCATCGTCGGCGAAACCGGTGAACGAAGCCGCGGCCGGCGCCAGCGTGCCAGGCGCGCCAGCCACCGCGGCGGCGAATGCACCGCCGAACGCATCGGCGGCGGCACCGGGCGAGAGCGCGAACGCGGCACCCGGCGCGTCGGATGGGGCGGCCGCTTCGCTGCAGGCCAACGCGGCGTCGAACGTGAAGCTGCCGCCGCTGCCCGCGCCCGAGCCGCCGATGACCCGCTATTGGGCCGCCTTCGGCGCGTGCATGCAAGCGCGCGGTTACGTCGTCCAGTAGTCCGGCCGACGCCGCTGGCGGGCGTCGTTGCATACATTCTTTTTGATGGCGCCGCCCTTCGGCGCCAGTGGAGCGACACGGCCATGCCGCGCGACACGACCTCCGACCAGCCATTTTTCCATCACTGCGCATACTGCGGCGTGCCGCTGTCGGGCCGCTTTTCGCCGTGTCCCGCATGCCATGCACTGCCGATCGATTCGTTCGATACGGACGACAAGCCCGGCGAGCGCTCCGCGCGATCCCGGGCGCTGAGCGCATCGCGCACGCAACTCGAACCGCTGCCAGCGGCCGCGAGCTTGCCCGCGGACCGTTCGTCGCGACGCTCCGCGCAAACGAAGATGAGCCCCTACGATCTGATCGACGAAGCGACGTTCGAGCCGGGCGGGCGTCGACGGCGGCATCCGCTCGCGCTTGCCGCAGCCGTGCTCGCGACGCTCGGCGTCGTGTACGTCGGCTTCGTTCTACTCAACGACGACGATGCGAGCGTCGACACGCCGGTCACGGTCTTCGGCACGGTGCGCCCGGACAACCCTAGCCAAGCCCCTGCACAGAACATTGCGCAGAACGCGGCGCCGTCGGTTGCCGCGGCGCCGAAGCCGGCGTCGATCGTCGCGCAATCGCCGCGTCCCGTTGTCGTCGCGCGGCAGCAACCGGCGAACGTGCACGCGGCCCCCGTCGCGCCACCGGCACCGCCCGTCGTTGCGACCGCGTCCACCGTAGCGCGATCGTCACCGCCTGTCGTGGCGAGCGCGCCGACCGTCGCGCCATCGTCAACGCAGGTCGTTGTGACCGTGCCCGCCGTTGCGCCATCGTCAACGCCCATCGTGGCGACCACGCCGACCGTTGCGCCGTCGTCACCGCCCGTCCTTGCGAGCGCGCCTGCCGTACCGCGATCGAGCCCGCCCATCGTGGCGACCGCACCAACCGTTGCGCCATCGTCACCGCCCGTCCTTGCGACCGCGTCTGCCGTTGCGCGATCGGCTCCACCCGTCGTGGCGACCGCGCCCGTTCCAGCGCGACCGTCAACGCGCGTCGTAGCGACCACGCCGACCGCAGCGCGACCGACACCGCCCGTCGTAGCGACCACGCCGACCGCAGCGCGACCGGCACCGCCCGTCGTCACGACCGCGCGCGCCGTAGCGTCAACGAAGACATCGAGCGCGGCCATCTCCGCGCCCACGCCGCGTGGCACGGCGGTCGCGTCGACCAGCACCAACACCAACACCGACACGATGGCCGCCCCGCTCACGCAAGCCGACAAACAGCGCGCCGACGCCGAGCGCAATCTGAAAGCCGCGCACGGCTATCTGCAACAAGGCAATGTGGCGGCGACCAGAGCACGCCTCGCCGCCGTAATCACCGCGCAGCCCGACAATCGCGACGCGCGCAGCATGCGCGCCCAGATGAGCACGCTAGAGCAGCAACGCGACGCGTTGCTGAGCCTCGCGAGCGGCTGCAGCAACGTGGGACATTGGGAGTGCGCGTCGCACAACGCCAATGAAGCATTGCGGATCGATTCGAGCAGCAAGGCCGCGCAGCGTCTCGTCGCGCTCGCGTCGCACGAGTCGGCGTGGCAGACCACGCAGCCGACGGCGGAAGAGTCGCGCGCATTGCGCGATCTGCTGCGTCATCACTAAGGATTGCGAGGTATCTCGCGGGACGGCGGCACGGGCACGCCGTCGATCACGCCCGCCCGCGCGGCGCCCCGAAAGACGCGCGCGCGGGCAGCAGTGTCAGCCGGCGATGCTGTCGTAGCCGTAATAGCCGCCCTGATACCCTGAGCCGAGGAACGCCGCTTCCTGCGGCACGTCGGTGAGCAGCACGCCGCGCAGGCCGACGCCACCGTTACGCAGCCGTTTGGTGGTTTCGATGATCTCGTGCAGCGGTTGACGCCCATGCCGCACGACGAGCAGCGTCGTCGCCGCGTATTTGCCGATCAGCGTCGAGTCGGTCACGGCGAGCACCGGCGGGGTGTCGATGATCACGACGTCGTATTGCGGCTTCAGCACCTCGAGCATCGCTTCGAAGCGTTTGCTCATCAGCAGCTCGGCCGGGTGCGACGGCAGCGTGCCTTTCGCGAGCACGTCGAGGTTGGGCAGCACGTCGCGCTGGATCATCGCGTCGAGATCGCCGCCGCACAGCACGTCGGACAGTCCCGGCCGATGGCTGACGCCGAAATGCGAATGCACGTCGCCGCGTCGCATGTCGCCGTCGATGATCAGCACGCGCTTGTTCGCCGACGCGACCAGCGTCGCCAGATTCACCGACAGGAACGACTTGCCCGCATCGGGCCGCGAGCCGGTGATCATCACGACGTTGTTGGCCGCATGATCGAGCGACAACTGCAACGAGGTGCGCAGGTTGCGCACGCCTTCCACCGCGATATCTTCGGGCGCCTGCTGCGCGAGCACATGCTGCCCGCGCTGGCGCAGCGACACCTTTTCCTGCAGGCGCAATTGCGTCTGGCTGCGCGGCACCACCGCGAATACCGGCACGCCGAGCATCCCCTCGAGTTCGTCCGGGCGCTCCACGCCGCCGCGCATCGCGCGCCGCAAGAAGACCAGCAGCAAGCCGAGCGCGAGGCCGCCGCCGAGCGAGATCAGGATCACCAGCATGCGCTTCGGCCACACCGGATCGTCGGGCGTTTCGGCGAAGTCCACCACGCGCACGCCGCCCACCTGCCCCGCCTGCGCGACCCGCAGTCGCTGCACGCTGTTGAGCAGGTTCGTGTACAGATCGGTGTTCACGTGCACGTCGCGCTGCAGACGCAGCGCGGTCTGCTCGGTGTCGGGCATCGTCGAGACGCTGTGGTTCATTGTGCTCTGCGCGCCCTGCAACGCGGCGATCTGCGCATCGAGCGCGGCGACCATCGGATGATTCGGCGTAAAACGCTGCAACAGCTCCGCGCGCTGCTGCTGCAGATCGAGCAGCTTCGTCTTGTTGTCGACGATCTGCTGCAGCAGCAGCTTGCTTTCTTCACCGAGATCGACGGTGCCATGTGTATTGCGGAACTTGCCGTAGCGCTCTTCCGCGTCGTCGAGCGCCTTGCGCGCGTCGGGCAGTTGCTGTTCGAGATACGCGAGCGTGTGGTCGGATTCGGTCGAACGGCTCGCGAGATCCTGCCGCACGAACTGGCGCGCCACGTTGTTGACGATCGCCGCGGTCAGCGCCGGATCGGCGCCTTCGAGACTCACGCGGATCACGCCGGAGTCCTCCGCCGTTTCCTGCACGACCATCGTCTTCGCCAGACGCTCCACCGTGCCGAGCGTCGACGCGCGCGTCAGCTCGAAACGCGAGCCGGGCGCGCCGACCAGTGTGTCGACGTGCAGCGTGACCGGGCCGACCGCGGTATCGGTTTGCACGGTCTCGCCGACGCGCCCCGACAGGATCGCGCTGCCGTGAGGATCGCGCAGCATGAAGGTGTCGCCGGCGCCCGCGACCAGCGTGAAGGTCTCGCCATACAAGTCCTTCGACGTGTCGAAGCGCGACACCGCGATGCTCTCGTTGCCCCACGCGAACCCGCGCAGGTTGACGAACGACGGCAGCCGGAACCACCAGTGCCCGTTCACGAGTCCGGCGATCTTGCTGCCGATCACAGGCAGATAACGCGGCTTCGCCGTGATGTCGAGGTGCAGCGCGCGGACCGCCTCCTCGGTGACGAGACGCGACTTCAAAAGCTCGATCTGCGCCGCGGTCGACGGCTTCGAATCGTACGCGCCGGGAAGCGGCGCCGCCGCGTCCCGGCCGTTCGCATTGACGTTCACCGCGTTCGCCGTCCTGTCCTGGACGTGAAACAGCACGTCCGAACGATAGACCGGCGGCGTGAGGAACGCGTACGCGCAACCGAGCGCGAGCGCGATCAGCGTCACGGTGAGGATCGTGCGCCAACCGCGCACGATCGTGCGCACGTAGTCAGACAGATGCAACTGCCCCGGTTCATACACGCCGGCGTAACGGTTTTCGTAATTGATTGCCATGTTTTCACCCAACAAGGCCTGCCGGTTCAGATGTCGCGTCACGCATTCGTCACTTCGACACGACGACTCCCGTCACCGCCGCGTTGATCGCAGGCAACAGCAGGTTCAACACACGGTTGAAGCGAACCAGACCGCCCTGACCGACGTACACGATGTCCTTCGGCTGCAGCTCGAACTGGTTCGCAAGCAGCATCGCCACCGGCGAGGTCGCATCGAGGTGATAGATCTGCGGCGAGTCGCTGGTCGAATTGCGGATCACGAACAGCTGCTGCCCCGAGGCCGTATTCGAGTCGAAGCTGCCGCCGTCGGAGACTGCCTGCGACAGCGTCAGCGAGCCGTTGCGCAACGGCAGCACCGTGGCCGGCTTGTTGACTTCGCCCATCACGTAGACGCCGCTGTCTTCGCGCCCGTTCACGCGCACGGTATCGCCCGGCTGCAGATAGATATCCGACGGATTGCGGCCGCGCTTGACGAGGTCGTCGATGTTCAGCCTATAGGTCGTGCCGTTGCGGATCAGATCGACCCGGCTGCGATCCGCGGTCGTGTTGAAGCCGCCGCTCAGGCCGATCGCGTTCGTCAGCGACATCGGAACGTCGTTGATCGATTGCGTGCCCGGTGTGCGCACTTCGCCGTCGATATACACCGTCGCGTTACGGAACGACGCGACGCGCACCGTCACCTCGGGCTTCTGATAGACCTTGCTCAGCCGCGAATGCAGCTCGCGCTGGATCGTCGCGACGTCCTTGCCGGCGACGTGCAGGTTGCCCGCGTACGGAAACTGGATGTCGCCGTTCTCGTCGATCAGGAAGCCCGGACTTGCATCGGAAGGGCGCGAGGTCGTCGGCGGCTGTCCCAGCGCGGCCGCGAGTTCCGGGTGATCCCACACGACGATCTGCAGCACGTCTCCGGGGCCGACCCTGTAGACGGCCGGCTTGCCGAACAGACCCGTCGTCGTCGGCGGCAACGCCGAGGCAGTCTGGTCGGCATTCATCTTCTTCAGCAGTTCCAGATTGATATCGGTGATCGGAATCTGCTTCTGCTGCGAGGCTTCGGTACTGAATTCGCCACCCGTGTCCTGAATCGCGGCCGGCGTGATCATCCGTTGTCCCGGTACGATCTGACATCCGGAAAGCAATGCTGCGCTTGCGAAAACCACAAGACTTCCTGTGCGAAAACCAAGTGAGCTCATGATCTTTACTCCTTCGCCCCGAGGCGTTGTTATCGACTTTCTAGTAAGCGTTTCGATGCACCAGTCCGGCGACAATCGTCGCGCCGATGATCCGCATGTCGAGTGCGAACGACCAGTGACCCAGGTAGTACAGGTCATGTTCGACGCGACGCTCCATCTTCTCAATGCGGTCGGTTTCGCCACGGAAGCCGTTGATTTGCGCCCAGCCCGTGATTCCCGGTTTGATCCGGTAGCGATTGATATAGCCCGCGACCACCTTCTGATAGAGGTCGTCGTGCTCGAGCGCATGGGGACGCGGTCCTACGACCGACATGTCGCCACGCAACACGTTGAAAAATTGCGGCAGCTCGTCGAGGCTCGTGCGGCGCAGAAACGCGCCCACTTTCGTCACGCGCTTGTCGTTGCGCGTCGCCTGGCTCAAGGTGCCCTTCGCTTCGGTATGCACGCGCATCGAGCGGAACTTGTAGATCGTAAACACACGGCCGTCCGCGCCCTTGCGCTTCTGTTTGAACAGCACCGGTCCGCGCGAGGACAGCTTGATCGCGATCGCGATGCCCAGCAGCAGCGGCGCGAGGGCAACGATCGCGGCCGCGGCGAACAGCCGGTCAAAGATTTCCTTTTTCAGCATCGCGTTGGCCGACAGCGGCGAGGCGACCAGATTGATCGCCGGCACGCCGAGCAGATCGACCACGCCACTGCCTTCGAACAGCGCATGGCTGCGCACGTCCGGCATGAAGCGGATATTCACGAGGTCGTCGCGGAACTCGTCGATCAGCGCGCAGATCAGCGGTTCCTCGGACAGCGACAGCATCAGCCATAACTCGTGCACGTCGTTGGTGCGAATGTAGTCGGCCAGCAGATCCACGCGATCGAACACCGGCACGCGCGGATTCGTCACGCCGGAGTCGTCCGGGCGTGTGTTGTAGACGGCGGTCGCGCGAAAGCCCGCAGTCGGCGCCGACTCGATGCGGCGCAGGAGTGCATCGCACTGCGAACCGCTGCCGACGATCGCCACCTGATGCAGGTTCATGCCCGCGCCGCGCGCCCGCGCGAGCACCGCGTGCGCGATCACCCGATTCGCGATCAGCAGGCCACCCGTGGTCGCGGTCCAGTACGAGAACCACAGCCGCGACACGATATCGATGCGATGCAGCGAGTACATCAACACGAGCGCGCAGGCCTGCACGATCAGCCACGCGAGCGACACCTGACCGGCAAGCCCGAGCTTCGAGCGGCCGCGCCATGATTCGTAGACGCCGAACGCGGGGAAGATCGCGAGCGCGAACGCAGCCGAAAACATCACCAGCGCCCAGTAGAAACCCGACTGGCCGAGATAATCAAAGCGGATCCGCGACGCCGCGGTCGCACCCGCCAATACCAGAGCGACATCGAAAATCCGCGCGAGCAGATCCTGAAACTTGCGCATTTTACTTACCTCGTTCTGCCGTTCCTGTACGCAAAAAGGGGCGTGCATGGGCTGCCTACGGGCAGCGGCCGTAGTTGTCGTCAAACCTCACGATGTCGTCTTCGCCGAGATAGGTACCCGACTGGATTTCGATGATTTCGAGCGGCACCCTGCCGGGGTTTTCGAGCCGGTGACGCGTGCCGAGCGGAATGTAGGTCGATTCGTTTTCGCTGAGCAGGAACTGCTCTTCGCCGCGCGTGACGAGCGCGGTGCCGCGCACGACCACCCAATGCTCAGCGCGATGATGATGGAGTTGCAGCGACAGCTTTGCGCCGGGCGTCACGACGATGCGCTTGACCTGGAAGCGCTCGCCGCGATCGATCGAGTCGTAGAAGCCCCACGGGCGCCGCACCTTGCGATGCGCGTCGGCCTCCGGCGCGTGCTGCGCCTTGATGCGCGACACGAGCCCCTTGACGTCCTGCACATGCGAGCGATCCACCACGAGCACCGCGTCGGCGGTCTCGACCACGACGACGTTCGCGGTGCCGACGCACGCGACGAGCCGCCCTTCCGAATGCGCATAGCAGGACACCGCGCCTTCGAACGCCACGCGGCCGCGCCCGGCGTTGCCGTTCGGGTCCTTCTCCATCGCGGCCCATACCGCGTCCCATGAGCCGAGGTCGGACCAGCCGGCTTCGAGCGGGATCACGACGCCGGGGGGAATGATCGCGGCTCGACTTTGAGCTTGCAAAGCGTTCTGTGCCGCGCCTTGCGCTTCGACGTTGCTCGCGCTGTCGTCTTGCGCCGGCGCCGGTTCGGTCAAACGCTCCATCACCGCGTAGTCGATCGAATCGGCGGGCACGTCGAGGAACGCGTCGTGCGATGGCCGGAATACGTCGCCGTCCTGCTTGCCGCTCGCGAACGCGGTTGCGCACGGCGCATGCATGTCGGGCCGCAGCGCCGCGAGCGTGTCGAGCCACACGCGCGCACGCACGATGAAGATGCCGCTATTCCACCAGTAGGTGCCGGCCGCCAGGTATTGCCTCGCGATTTCCTCGGCGGGCTTCTCGACGAAACCGTCGATCGCGTGGCCGCCAGCGGCCAATGCCGGGCCGATCCGGATATAGCCGAAGCCGGTGTCGGGACGCGTCGGCGGCACACCGAGCGTCGCAATCGCGCCCTCGCTCGCGTGGTGCGCCGCGCACGCCAGCGCGCGCTGCAGGGCAGGCACGTCCGCGATCGCGTGGTCGGCCGGCATCACGATCAGGATCGCGTCGTCGCCGGCCGCGCACGCGAGCGATGCCGCGAGCGTCAGCGCGGGCGCCGTGTCGCGGCGCGCGGGCTCGACGATCAGACGCGCGTCGACGCCGTTTTCATGCAACTGTTCGGCGATCACGAAGCGATGCTCCTCGCCGCACACGACGATCGGCGAAGCGTCGACGCTCCAGCCCGCCGGGAAGCCCTCGAGCCGCCGCGCGGTCGCCTGCAGCAGCGAGTCGGAGCCGACCACGTCGATCAGCTGCTTCGGAAAGTTTTCGCGCGACACCGGCCAAAGCCGCGTGCCCGAGCCGCCCGCGAGAATGACCGGGACGATGTGCGCGCAGCGCGCGCCAGCAACCCCGGCGCTTGCGCCGTTCGGCTCGACGGATCGGGCGCTCACACCTGCCTGCGTCAACATATCGGGAATCCTTTTCGATCTGCAAGGTACGGCGAACAACGGACCGGTCCCCGCCTGTCATGCGCGGTTACCGGGCTGGCTCCGTCGGTGCTACTCGCCTGCCATGCGGCGGCTTTGAATCCTGAACTCGGTCGGCGAAATCCTCATCCGCTTGCGAAACACTTTCGCGAGCCGGTCGCCGTTGCCCATCCCGGTGCGCCGGGCGATCTTGTCGACCGGCAATTCCGATTCGGTCAACAGACTGCACGTCACCGCGAGGCGCTCGTGCAACAGGAAACTCGACGGCGTGATACCCATTTCCATCTTGAAGCGGCGCAGAAAGTTGCGCTCGCTCATCGCCGCGAACTGCGCGGCATCCGCAATCGAAATCGACTGCTGGCAGTTTTCCTGCAGCCAGCGCGCCGCCGCGCGAACCTTGTCGCCGGGACTCATGCCGCCGTCCTCGCCGAGCAGCGGCGCGAGGTTCGCGCACGAGTCGGACAGCAGCCGCTCGGCAGCCGAGCGCGCGGTCGCGTTGCCCAGATCGCGCTTGATCATCGCGAGCGCGCTGCGCATCGATTCCAGCCGGTCGGTAAGGTCGACGACGCCCTGCTCCACCGAGCCCACGCCATTTCTGGCCAAGGCCGGCTCGCGCGGGTCGCTCCCGTCCTTGTCCTCGGGCAGGGCCGCCGCGTCGAGCACCGCGCGCCCTTCGGCGATCGGCCGGATCATCGCGGTGTTGCGCCGCACGCGCCGCAGCCATCCAAGCAGACGCTCATCGCACGCCGCCGCCGCCGCACCCTTGCCGCCCGCCACATAGAGCGCGTCGAAGCCGCCGTAATGGCGCGCGTCGAGTCCGTCGGTCCAGACGCGCAAACCCGACGACGAAGTCACCATGCCGCCGCCGGCGGACAAGAACGATACGTCGTACAGCCACGCGCCCGAACCGGAAGTGGCAAGTTCGTTGGCAGCCTGGAACACCTCGGCGATAACTCCCGCCCCTTGCAGCGAGCAGTCGTTGAACAACAGAATCGCGACACGACGCACGCCCTTATTCGGAGCATGCACCCAGCGCAGCATTGCAGACTCGAGACTCGCGCAGGTCATAGTCATCCTCTCGACAGAAAACGATCTACTACACCTTTTACGATCACGCACAATGCGAACTCCGCGCAGTGCATCATAGCGACGGCCTCCGGCGCTCTGCCGTCATGTCCGAAAGTGCAGACATATTGGCACTATGAATACGTGATCGGCCAGTGCAATTCGGCACAATACCGAAACGATCGTCTTTTCACTGGATTAATCGTCTAACCGCATATGGTTGAATATGTACTCGCAAATCTTAATGCAATTTAAAGAATGAACGTGTACGCCAGCGCACACTGCGCGGCTACTCGAAAAACGGCGTGTCCCCTGCCTTATGTACCCACCGAGGCGTATTTTAAAAGAGATTTTTTGCCGGAATTGGCTATTGATGAGTGGAACACCCCCGCCCCCACCAAGCGGGCCCGACTCCATCGACAACGTCCCCTGACGATCCGCGCAAGCGCCCGCGCAACCGACCCTTCCGCCGCCAAATGCAAGCACTCAACGCGCCAGAAAAGATTATTTAATCCATTTTTCTTGATGGCGGGAATATAAACGTGGCGATTAACGTTTCAAACCTGAAACACGGATATCGGACGACTTTAGCGCCCCGCAATAGGCGGGCCAATGGCGGAATAAGTCGGGTGCGAGCGGGTGCATTTCCGCCAACCGGTTGCGAAAATGGACTACGGGGTTTCCGCAAGGGGGGTCGGGGACAGCGAACGAAGTCCGCCATCCCTACGCAATGACTGTGACACCCGTGCAAAACGCGCCGCGAAATGGCACGACGCGACGATAGTTCGGCGTCGCCTGACAGGTTTACGGCGGGCAAGCGCACATAGAAGTGGTTCTGAACGGGTTACGATGCCCCCGACAAACGCGCTGGAACCGCACACATGAACGGCATTTCATGGATCACGCTGATACTTGCCACGATGATCGGCGGGTTCCTGTTCGCGATGATCGGCGTGGTGCTGCTCGCGCTGCTGCTCGGCAACGTATCGGACCGGCTGTCGAGCAACGACGAGACTCGCCAGGACTCCTAGGGTCTGTTTACATTTGACGAAATGTGTTTACATCTTGTTTTTTGCAATTGCAAGACGGGATGATTCGCACGTTACTAAGCGACAAGGTATGGGAAAAGATCGAACCCATCCTGCCGGGCAAGGAAGGCGATCGGGGTCGCACGGCGGCCGACAATCGCTGGTTTGTCGAAGCGGTGCTGTGGATTGCCCGCACTGGCAGTCCATGGCGCGATCTTCCCTCGGAATTCGGCCGATGGCATACGGTGTACATGCGCTTCTCACGCTGGCGGCGAACAGGTGTCTGGCAACGGGTGGTGAATGCACTGGCAGGCGAGACGGAAATCGACCGCGTCCTGATCGATTCGACCGTCGTGCGAGCGCACCAGCATTCGGCCGGAGCCTCAAAAAAAGTGGGCCGCAAGCGCTCGGGCGTTCCCGGGGCGGATTGAGTACCAAACTGCATCTGGCCGTGGACTCGGCAGGTCGTCCGTTGCGACTGATCATCACTGAAGGACAGGTTGCCGACATCTCGTGCGCCGCAGAACTGGTCGAGCATCTGCGCACCGAAGCAGTCATCGCGGACAAGGGCTACGATTCCGATGCCTTCGTGAATCAGATTCGGGCCGCTCGTGCAAAGGCTGTCATTCCTCCGCGCTCGAATCGCAAGACAAAGCGCCGCTACAGTCGAGCGCTGTACCGCACACGCAACCTGGTCGAGCGTTTCTTCAACCGTATCAAGCATTTTCGCCGTGTCTCCACTCGGTATGACAAGCTCGCTGACAGCTATCTCGTGTTCGCGTCCCTTGCCTGCTCGTTCGGGCCGCTTTCAAATGTGAACACGGCCTAGGGCCCGTTCACGCCAATAACGGGCCCTAGCTACTTCGAAAGATCCTCGAGCGCGACATCGCGCGTCTTCGGTCCCAGCGTACCGATCGCGACCATGACGATCGCCATTGCCCCCGAGATGAACACGAACACGCCGTTCACGCCGAAGCGACCGAGGCAGGCGGCGATCACGAACGCCGAGAACATCGCCGAAATCCGGCTCCACGAGTAAACGAAGCCGACCGCGCGCGCGCGGATGCCGGTCGGAAACAGTTCGGCCTGGTACGCGTGATAGCTGTATGAAATGATGTTGCCCGCGAGCACGAGGCACACGCCGAGACTCACGAGCAGCGCCGTCTCGCGCGCCTGGCTGAACGCGAGTCCGCACACGACGTTGACCGCCGCCATGCAGATGATGACGGTCTTGCGCTCGAAGCGATCGGCGATCAGCAGCCCCAGCAACGGCCCGAGCGGCGCCGCGATCGCGATGATGCTCGCGTACATCAGACTCGTCGTCACCGTGATGCCCTGCCTGATCAGCAGCGTCGGAATCCAGTTCGCGAAGCCGTAGTAGCCCATCGTCTGGAACACGTGAAAGATGATCAGCATCAGCGTGCGCTTACGATACGGCGGCACCAGCAGATCGCGAAACGCCGCGCGCGCGCGCACCGGTTCGGGCAGCGCCGGCTCGGGCAACGGCAGGCCGCATTGGCGCCGATACTCGCGCGCGACGCGTGCTTCGAGACGCGTCATCACCGCGTCGGCTTCGTCGAGGCGGCCTTTTTGCGCGAGCCACCGCGGGCTCTCCGGCAAGCCGCGGCGAATCCACCACACCACAATCGCGCCAATCGCGCCGATCAGCACGACCACACGCCACCCGTCGAGACCGAACAGGCGTTGCGGCACCAGCAGATACGACAGGAACGCGACGATCGGCACCGCGCAGAAGCCGACCGCCTGCGAGCACGCCGAAGCGCGCCCGCGAATGTGCTTCGGCACGAGTTCGGAAATATACGTGCCGATCGTGACGATCTCGACGCCGATGCCAATCCCCGCGATAAAGCGCCAGCAGTTCAATCCGAGCGCCGAGTGCTGGAACGCCATCACGACGTTGGCCGCCGTGTACCACAGCAGCGACCAGGTGAAGATCGCGCGCCGGCCGAAGCGGTCGGCGAGAAAGCCGCAGGCCGCCGTGCCGATGAACAGGCCCGCGAACAGCGCGGCGATGAAACTCGCGACGCCGCTCGTGCCGAACAGGCCGCGCGTCGTGGCCGTCAGCAGGCCGCTGTGCACGAGTCCCGGCGCGATATAGCCGGAGTACATCAGGTCGTAGAGTTCGAAGAACATGCCGAAGCTCAGCAGCATCACGAGCTGCCAGATCGTGCGAGTCGCGGGTAGCCGGTCGAGCCGCGCGGAAATGCGCGCGCCGTCGAGCGCGATCGCGCCGGCGCGGTCCGAGCCCGCCGCATCCGCGCCCGCGTCCGTGGGTGAGTCGCCCAGCGCGCCGGCATCGCCGAGCGCCGTTGCGTACATCGCCTGATTCGACGATTTCATCGTCTGTCTCCAGAATTATTGGTCTATTGCCCGCTGCACCGGGTCAAGCGCGGCACGACGCTCACGCAGCCGCGCGCGGCGCCCGCGATTCCACGCCACCGCCGAGCTCCGCGATCCGCGCGTCGTCGAACCCGAGTTCGCGCAGCACCTCGACGGTGTGCTCGCCGATCTTCGCGATCGGCCGACGCGGCCCGAGACGCGCACCGTCGAGAGAAATCGGCAGCAACGGCATCGCGGTTTCGCTGCCGTCGTCGAGCTTCAGCGGTACGAGGCCGCCGCTCGCGTTCAGGTGCGGATCGTCGAACAACTCCTCGGGCTTCGTGATCGACGCGAACGGAATGTGATTGCGCTCGAACAGCGGCAAGAGCGTCGCGCCGTCGAGACGGCTCAGGCTTTCGCCGAGCGTCTGCAGCAGCCAGCCGCGCGCGAGCACGCGGTCGTTGTTGGTCGCGAGGCGCGCATCGGCGAGCAGATCGTCGCGTTCGAGAATCGCGCACAGCGCGCGCCACTGCGCGTCGCCGGTCGCGGCGATGAACATCTGCTCGCCGTGCGCGAGCGTAAACACGTCGTAGACGGCCCAGGCGCTGATGCGCTCGGGCATCGGCGCGGCGGCCACGCCGGTCGCCGCGAACTGCTGCATGTGCTGCGCCGAGAGCAGCACGCAGTTCTCGAACAGCGCGCTCTGCACCTCCTTGCCGCGGCCGCTCGCGTGCCGTTCGTGCAGCGCCGCCAGCACGCCGATCGCGCCGAACATGCCGCCCATGATGTCGTTGACCGAGCTGCCCGCGCGTAGCGGACGGCCCACCGGACCGGTCATGTACGCGAGGCCCGCCATCATCTGCACGACTTCGTCGAGTGCCAGACGATGTTCGTACGGACCATTGAGAAAGCCCTTGTGGGACACGTAAATCAGCCTGGGATTGCGCTCGCGCAGCGTCGCGTAATCGAGGCCGAGACTCGCCATGCGGCCGGGCTTGAAGTTTTCGACGAAGACGTCGGCGCTATCGACGAGTTGCTTCAGCGCGGCGAGACCGGCTTCAGTGTCGAGATCGAGCGCGACGCTCTTCTTGTTGCGATTGAAGGTGCGGAAAAAGCCCGCTCCGGTGCCGAGCAGCCGGCGCGTGCTGTCGCCGCGCGGCGGCTCGACCTTGATCACTTCGGCGCCGAGGTCGGCGAGAATCATGCCGCAGGTCGGACCCATCACCATATGCGACAACTCGATCACGCGGATGCCCGCGAGCGGCAAGGTACCCGGCTGCGGCGAAGACGTCGACGACGAAGCTGAAGCAGCGGAGGAGAGCGGAGTCATTGCGGCACCTGCGGAAGGGAAGAATGGGGACAACGCAAAGATTCGGCGTAGCTGGCGGAGTCGCGCGCGACCGCTTGCGCGTGCGCGAACTGTTTCGGCAATCCCGCTCGCGCGAGATAGCCGTACAGCGGCTCGCCCGGCAGCGCTTGCGCCAGCACCGCGCGCGATGCGAGTAGCCGCGCGATGTCGATGCCGGTGTCGTAGCCCATGTTGTGGAGCATGAACACGAGGTCTTCGGTATTGACGTTGCCGGTTGCGCCCGGCGCATGCGGACAGCCGCCGAGACCAGCCAGCGACGCATCGAACTCGCGGATCCCGTGCTGCAGCGCGACCAGCGTGTTGGCGAGCCCGAGACCGCGCGTGTCGTGGAAATGCAGCGAGCGCAGCCTGTCGCCCGCGACGTCGCGCACCAGCTCGATGACCTCGCCGACCTGACGCGGCGTCGCTTCGCCGGTCGTATCGCCGAGCGCGATTACGTCGGCGCCGGCCTGCACCGCGGCGCGCGCGATCGCGGCGATATCCGCGTACGGCACGGCGCCCTGCAGCGTGCAGCCGAACACCGTCGACAAACCGGCGATCAACTCGACGCGGCGCCCACCTGCCGGGGACGCGCCATCGATCAGCTCGCGCATCGCGGCGAACGCGTCGATCATCTCGGCGGGTGTCTTGCGCACGTTCGCGGCGCTATGCGCGGCGCTCACCGAAATCGGCACGACGATGCGCTCTACGCCAGCCGCGAGCGCGTGCTGCGCGCCCTTCAGGTTCGGCACGAGCGCGCTCACGCTGAGATCGTCGTAGCTACGGGCGTGGGCGACCACGTCGGCGGCGTCCGCCATTTGCGGCAGTAGCTTCGCCGGCACGAACGACGCGACTTCCATGTGGCGCACGCCGGCCGCGTAGGCGGCGTCGATCCAACGCCGCTTGTCGTCGGTGGACATGATGCGGGCAATGCTTTGCAGACCGTCGCGCAGACCGACTTCGGTCACGACGACGCGCTCGCGGGTTTCATTCATTGGTTGGAATCCTGGTCGTGGACGCGGGCTTCAGGGCCCGTTGGATGGAAGTGATGCGCTGACTGGGTCACAGCGTGCCCGCGTGACGACGCGCGGCAAAGTCTGCTTTGACGAAGCACACCATCGCCGCTCGCGATGGCCGCTCAGGCCGATGGGGCGGGCTTTGGCGCTCGCCTGGGTGAAATGCTTAGGGGTTTGTCTGGGGTGGTGGCGAAGGCGCGGGTGACGAGGTGCGTCGCCCGTCTTATCTGGCGCCCAGCAGATGCTCGAGCAATCGCGCGGCCGCCAGCGTCAACGCCGCGCGATCGCGCATGCAGATCACGAAGCGCCGCGCGGCCCAAGCCTCGCGCAACGGCACGGCGACGATGCCGTACTCGTCGGCCGCATGGCGCGGCAGCGCCTCGCGCGGCAGGATCGCGACCGCGAGACCCGCCTGGATGAAGCGATAGGCGGCGTCGAACGTCGATACATAGGTGCGGTAAGTCAACTCGCTGCCCTTCTCCAGCGCGATGCGCTGCATCAGCGCGTTGACCGACGCATTCGATGCGAGCCCCAGATGATCGAGCCCGAGCGTCTGCTCGAAGCCGATCTGCGTCTCGCCCGCGAGCGGATGCGCGCGCGGCACGATCAGCGCGAGATGGTCGGCGCGATATGGCAACGTGTCGAGACTGCCGAGCGGCACGGTGTCGCGGCAGATGCCCAGATCGGCCACACCCTCTTCGAGTCCGCGCACGATGTCCGCGCTGACGCGCTCCTCGACGTCGACGCGAATCGCCGGATTCGCCTGCAGAAACGCCGACAACGCCTCGGGCAAAAACTCCACCATCGACGACACGTTGGCCAGCACGCGCACATGCCCACGCGCGCCGGCCGCGTACTCGCTGAGCTCGGCCTGCAGGCGTTCGTGGCCGCGCATGATGAGCCGCGCGTGGCGCAACAGCGCTTCGCCGGCGGCGGTGGCGCGCACGCCGCGCTGGCTGCGCGACAGCAACGCGACATCGACGAGCGCTTCGAGATCGGCGAGCCGCTTGCTGACCGCCGACGGCGCGATGAACTCACGCTCGGCCGCGCGCGCGATCGTGCCTTCCTCGCACACGGCGATGAACAAGCGCAGCGTCACCTGATCGATTTGCCACATCGGCGCAGCGGATTTGTGGGTTTGGGGTTGGGGGAAATTATGGTTGATCGTTGAAAACTGTGGAGTGATTTCGGTCGCTTGCGTAAGCTGGCACCTGGATTCTGGGGAGTTGGGAGGAAATTGCTGGATCGTCCAACTGAAGGAGGTGCTCGCGGCCACGCATCAACGAACCACACCTTCGGTGCGTTCACGCTTCCCACGCTTGACGCTCGAATGGAAAGCCCCGCAAAGCGAGGCGATTATTGCAGCCGTACCGTTCGGAAGCTATTGGGCTTCGGGTGGCTCGCCTCCGATAGAGTCCAGCGTTTCCGTAATTGAGGTGGTTTCGCGTAGATCGCTGCCGGTTATTTGCCGACGGTGGCTATCAAAAAACTCCGTCTTAGTATCGATTACAAGCGTAATAGGAGTGCCGCCATGCGGACTATGCCAGATAGCCTGGAACCTGTATGGCCCCATTCGCGCGCCGCTCATATGGGGCATTGTCGGACTATCTATTCGGACTCCCCATCCCGTATCTGTAACCGAAAACGATTGCAATATAAATTCCTTGAATTGCGGGTGATCCTTCAGCATTGGCACGATGTTATCGTTGAAGCTAACCGACCCTCCTGCGTAGGCAGTCGGGACAAGCAACGTACAGAACAACCAGGCGCTGAGTGCCCGTGCTAAACGTTGTTTATCCATAACCCTATTGCTCAATGGTGGTGCCGGTTTGCGTGACCCGGCTGTATGGAGCCCCGCCTGAACGAGGCAGCATCGCGCTATCTGCCGCGTTGGCCATTTTTTTCCGAGCACGTCTGTGGCTCGATACTGTGCTTCAGTCCACCGGGGACAGATTCCGGCTGGTCTTTTTCCGGCGGCTCTATCGTTACACTCTCGATGTATTCTTGAATGCGAATCGCCTTTTTCAAATCGCCTCCCACCTTCTTCCCGCGCGCGTCGATAAAATCAGTGTGCGTATTTATAGTGAGAATCACTGGCTTTACACCTGAATTCCCGTGCCAATTTGCCCACATTGAGTAAGGCCCGATTCTATCCCCTCCTAGAGCCTTCGATTGAATGTCGCCGATTCGCGTCCCCATCGGATCGCCAACGATATCGAAATTACACAGCACGAGTTCTCTCAAAACGGAGTTTTTATTCAATAGCGGAATTATTGTCGAATCAAAATCGACCGATCCCGTCCCATCTAGCGCGAAAGAGACAAATGGAAAAAACAACAGGAGAGGAAAAGCTTTTTTCATTTAATAATCCAGGAATTTGACACGGGCGTTTTGGAGATCCCCTCCCGATGCTTGCCATGCGCGCGTCGCCGCGCTTCCGGGACCACTGAAGTGGTCGATATGTGCGCCGCGAATGCCACCGCCCGTATCATCGGCAGACCGCTCGCCGACTATTCGCCTACCATCGCTAGAGGCAATATAAACCCGCGAACGCCCGGGAATAACGGTAGGATCAGTAGCTATCGAACGATTCGCCACTACATCAGCAAACCGACCATGTGCGGCGTCAGTTTCACTCAGGCGCGCTTGTGCAGGCTTGTTGAGGATATCCGGATTTCCGGCTGCATTTTTATGCCACCCGCCGCCGCCGCCATTCCACCGGACGAAACGATGATCCAACGTCTCGCCTGTTCCCTGCATTGGTACGCCGGCTGCACCATATAGGAAGTCTTGCCGATGACTTCCAGACACGCCAGGCGCCTGAACCATTGGGCCGTGCGCATCACGTTCGTCTGCAATGATGTAATGCGTAACCTGAAAGCCAGCTTCGTACCATGCTTCCTTCAGTTTATCCGCAGAGGGACCGTCGTTATATCTTCGTCGGCGACCGCAAGTGTCAAGTCTCCTGATTCGCGCGATTCGAGAATAACTGTCGCGCAACCGTCTAAATCGGTCGGGCCCGAGACCTGTACTGTGTCGTTGGGACGGCTACTGCTGATAGATACGGTGCGACCGAAAACAGAATTTCGTCGACGACTTTTCATTGTGACTTTGATAGCCAGACGGTACAGAATCTTTCCGTGCATCACACGCGAGGATGAGGGAATGATAGGCAACTTGTCCCCGTAACTGTTGTCTGGAATATTCCACGACAACAGGTTCACTGCAATCCGAACTTCAACGCATGAGTTCGGGTTCGTGTTTGTACACGCGGTGTCGTGAACCGTTAGCCAATCCGGACTTTCCGGCATTCCTATTTCTCCAATTGAAGTTTGAGGTTTGCTATTCCGCGAGTAACTACGCGCACAGTGTGTCCGCTCTGGCTTGTGGTTCCCGTTATCACCCGTTTACCGTCAACGACAATTCTGTAACGCACGTTGGCGAGGGGTTGGCCATCGCTTTTTTTGAGCACGTAATACTCGTCGTGAGTGCGAATTTTCGACGTCAGCGCTGAGGCTGCCGTGCGACCGCGGCAATCGCACGCCCATGCATAACCCAGGGCGTCGGCCATTTCGTAACCGGTCGAATACGACCGAAGCCTATCCTGCGGAAACCATTCGCCGGTTTCGACGTTCATCGCCATTGCAGACGGCATTGGCGGGAAGTTTGAGTATATTGAATAGGTGACACGACAAACCTGGCACTCTTCCTCGCCCACGGCACCTTCCTTTTTCTGTTGTCCCATTTGACCTCTTTTGATTTTCCAGAAAACACCCGGCGAATTAAGCATCTAAACGGGGGCACGGTCAATGATTTTAATTTGAGACAAAACTTCTTTGACAGATATTAACGATTGCTCTGGCCATCTCATTTTTAGGCAAATTTTTCCCGATATCACGGCCAAACAAAAAAGCGGCATTGAGCCGCAATGCCGTTCAGTTAAGCAACTGAGCGGCATTTTGGTTTTTCTGACAAAAAAGCCGTTGTAAGCGAGCATGGCGATGTTAGCTTTCATCGCCATGCTGGCCGATGCGCTGAAGCGAGTCATCGCGCGTCGAGTCTCACCCATCCCCGCCCTTGCCCGCGATTTTCGGTCTGGCTATGCTGGCGGGTGCGCCGGCTGCCCGCAGGCGACCGCCCCAACCAGAACAACGCTCGAGAACCTGCCCATGTCCACCACCAGTCTGTTTTTCACGGCCGCCGGCGTCGGCCTCGCGATCGCCGCGCCGGTCGGCCCGATGGGCATGCTGTGCATCCGCCGAACGCTGAGCGGCGGTCCGCGAGCGGGACTCGCGATCGGCTTCGGCATCGCCAGCGGCGACGCGGCCTACGGGCTGATCGCGGCGCTCGGCCTCGTCGGCATTTCGCAGTTCATGCTCGCGTACGACCGCCCGCTGCATCTGCTCGCGGGCCTGTTCCTGCTGTATCTCGGCGTGCGCGCGCTGCTGCAGAAGCCGCCCGCTGAAACCGCCGACGGCAATGGCAATGGCAATGGCAATGGCAACGGCAAGCTCGCGCAGATCGGCCGCGCCGGCGCGCTGCGTGCGTACGCGAGCGCGCTGCTGTTGACGCTGACCAATCCGCAGACCGTCATCATGTTCGCGGCGCTATTCACGACGCTCGCGCCACGCGGCGCGTTCTCGCCGGCCATCGCGCTGACGACGGTCGGCGGTGTGTTCGCCGGCTCGATCGCGTGGTGGTGCTGTCTGGTGACCATGGTGTCGCTCGCGCGTCATGCGATCGGCAGCAGGCTACGCGTCGCGATCGATCGCGTGGTCGGCTTCACGCTCGCGGCGTTCGGCGTCGTCGAAATCCGCCGCGCGCTCTGAGCGGCACCTCACACGCCATGCGGCACATCAGCGCCGTACACGCCGAACGCGGCCCGCTGCCAGCCGCGACGCGCTCCCCCTGAACAAGTGCCGCACGCTGGCGCGGCAGTTTTGCGACAATAGCGCCTTTCGCCGCTGAGGCGCCGGCCGACGCGGCCGTGCAGCGCACCGCACGCCGCCGCACCCACCCGCCCGGCGCGTACGCCGGCCTTGCCGCCCCAACCCTTCACCCGCGCTGCGTCAGCTGTCCGTTCAATGGCTCTACCCCACATCGATCTGCTGTACTCCGTCTCCGGCCTGTTCGTCGGCTTTCTGGTCGGGCTGACGGGCGTCGGCGGCGGCTCGCTGATGACGCCGATCCTCGTCCTGCTGTTCAAGGTGCACCCTGCCACCGCGGTCGGTACCGACCTGCTGTACGCGGCCGCCACCAAGGCGACCGGCACGCTGGTGCACGGGCTGAAGGGCTCGGTCGACTGGCAGGTCACGCTGCGCCTCGCGGCCGGCAGCGTGCCCGCGGCGACCGTCACGCTGATCCTGCTGCATCGCTATGGAATGGATACGCCCGGCGCGGGCCGGCTGATCCAGGTCGTGCTCGGCGCGGCGCTGCTGATTACCGCGATCGCGCTGGTGTTCCGTCCGCAGCTCGCGGCGCTCGGCGCGCGCAAGCAACGCGCGCCGAGCCAGGCACGCACGCTCGCGCTGACCATGCTGACCGGCGCGACCCTCGGCGTGCTGGTGTCGTTGACGTCGGTGGGCGCGGGTGCGATCGGCGTCACGGTGTTGTTGCTGCTGTATCCGATGCTGCCGACGACGCGCATCGTCGGCTCCGACATCGCGCACGCGGTGCCGCTGACCTTGCTCGCGGGCGCCGGACATTGGCTGCTCGGCTCGATCGACTGGTCGATGCTGCTGTCGCTGCTGGTGGGATCGCTGCCCGGCATCGCGATCGGCAGCTATCTGGCCTCGCGCGCGCCGGACGCGCTGCTGCGCAATCTGCTCGCCGCGACGCTGACGCTGGTCGGCGTGCGGCTGGTGTTGTCGTGAGGCGCTGAAGACGCGTCAAGCGCGCACACCGCAACCCGTGTCTATTTGAAAAACCGGCAGGTCAGATCCGCCTCGAACTGCCTGACCCACTGACCGTGGCGGTCGTAATACGACTGTGACCAGCTGCCGCGCCGCACGGTGACGACCCGCTCGTGCGCCGGCTCACCGGGTGCCGCGCTCGCGCTGATGTCGAAATGCGCGGGCGCGAAACCGTGTCGCGCGCACACCAGTTCGAATGCCGCGCGATCGCCGATCGGCAGATCGATATAGCGAAACAGCGTGGTTTCCATGACCTTGGCTCCCTCTTCCCTCTTGGTCACAGTACGCCTCGCGATGCGTCGGTAATGTGTCGCAGCGCACGAATCCGCGACGGCCGCGCCTCCATCAGGACCTGTGCGTGCGGCAAGCCGCATTGCTGCGGTCCCGCAAACCTCGCGAGTGCCACGCCTTAAAACCGGCTGCGAAAAAAAAGCTCCGGCGATCATGCCGGAGCCTCCAGGTTGATAGATAGACCTCGCGCCGCGATGCAAGCGCGGCGTCAAACCGTCTACGCGACGCCGGTGACGGCGCCCATGCACCAAGCCGCGGCGCGACGCGGCCCTTGCGGCGCCGCGCGCGCACGCGCATCGCTTACTGCTGCATCACGGTCAGCTTGTTCGACACCGACGTCACTCCCGCGACACCCTTGGCGGCTTCGCCGGCCGAATCGATCTGACCCTGGTCCGGCACCGTGCCGGTCAGCGTCACCGCGCCGCCGCGCGCGCGCACGGCGATGCTCGATACGTCGAGACCTTGGGTCTTGGCCAGCGCGGCGCGCACCTTGCGGCCGAGTTCGTGATTCGCGTGCTTGCCGGCCTTGACTGCGGCTGCCGCCGACGCCGTATCGGTTGCCGGAGCGTTTTGGGCGTAGACGTTGCACGCCACCACCATCGCCACAACCGGACCCAGTGCTTTCAGAAAACCGACCGTCTTCATAGCTCTCTTCTCCTTGGTTTCACATTGGACCGCATGAACAAGCGGCATCGTTACGACTACGGGCGGCCGTCATCGCGCGAACGCGCGCGTGAGCGACGGCCATCAACGGCTGTGACACGATGTGCAAGAGGCGAGAGAGGCTGATTACCGGTAACCGGCAAACCGCGACGTCCGCCGACGCACCCGGTTCTTGTCCGTCTTGCCGGGGTCGCGCGCAAACGTTGGATCGCGGTAGCGATGCACAATTTAATCTAGCCGGCACAGAAGCGCAAAGGGTTTAGCGTGCGGCGTGGCGCGCCGACAGCGGATGCATCATGCGTGCCGGATAGAAGCAGACACTCTCCGCGGTCGCGCAAGCATTTGCACGGCCGTCATGCCAGCGCTCATGCTGGCGTTCACCGCGGCGCTCACCATTTGTTACGCGTTTGTCGGCGTGACGGGCGGCTACGCGTTTCGCGGCCGCGCCAATCTCAGGTACCATCGGCGCGACGCGTGCTGGCGCGCCGCCCAAGCCCCCCAAGCCGCCTTCGCGCATTCGAGCCCGATCGACTGCCGCTTTCAGATGATCCGATGAAGCCTGACACCGGCCGCACCCGCCCTACCCATCTCGTTGCCCGTTTTGTCGCGATCTCGTGGCGCGACCTGGCGGTCTCGTTCGGCCCGCTCGTGCTGCTCGTGATCGTCGCAATCTGGGCCGCCGTGCGGCTGATCCAGCCCGCCCCGCCGAATACGCTGACGATTAGCGCCGGTCCCGTCGGCAGCACATTCTGGATCGCCGCGCAGAAGTACAAGACGATCCTCGAGCGCAACCGCATCACGCTGAACGTGCTGGCCTCGCAGGGCTCGCAGGAAAATCTGAAGCGGCTGTTGGACCCGAACGCAAACGTCGACGTCGGCTTCGTGCAGAGCGGCATCGCGCCCGCCGGGCTCGACAAGGACAAAAGCCTGATGTCGCTCGGCAGCGTCGCTTACGTGCCGCTCGCGATCTTCTACCGCGGCGCCCCCGTCGACTGGCTGTCCGGGTTCAAGGGCGAACGCCTCGCGATCGGCCCCGAAGGCAGCGGCACGCGCGAGCTCGCGCTCGCGCTGCTGAAGGCCAACGGCATCGTGCCGGGCGGTCCGACCCAACTGCTGCCGCTGACGGGCGACGCAGCCGCCGACGCGCTGATCGACGGCACGATCGACGCGACCTTCCTTGCGGGCGACTCGGCGCAGCCGGCCGTGATGGGCAAGCTCTACCGCACGCAGAACGTGCGCTTCTACGATTTTTCGCAGGCCGACGCGTACACGCGCCGCTTTCCGTACCTGACGCAGCTGAAGGTGCCGATGGGCGCCTTCGACCTCGGCAAGAACCTGCCGGCGAACTCAATCAGCATCGTCGCGCCGACCGCCGAGCTGATCGCGCGCGATTCGCTGCATCCGGCGCTGTCCGATCTGCTGGTCGAAGCCGCGCGCGAGGTGCATGGCGGCGCGACGACGATGCAGCGCGCCGGCGAATTTCCCGCCCCGCTCGCGCACGACTTCCCGCTTTCCGACGACGCCGCGCGCTACTACAAGTCGGGCAAGAGCTTCCTTTACCGGACGCTGCCGTTCTGGATCGCGAGTCTCGCGGACCGCCTGCTGGTGATCGTCGTGCCGCTGATCGTGCTGCTGGTGCCGGCGCTGCGCGTCGTGCCCGGGTTGTACGCGTGGCGCGTCAAATCGCGCATCTATCGCTGGTACGGCGCGCTGATCGCGATCGAACGCAGCGCGCTCAGCGAACATTCGTCGGCCGAACGCGCGTCGCTGATCGAGCGGCTCGACGCGATCGAAGACTCGGTCAACGGCATGAAGATGCCGCTCGCGTACGCGGACCAGTTCTACGTGCTGCGCGAGCACATCGGCTTCGTGCGGCGGCGGCTCACGGAAAGCCGCGACACGCGGGGTGGGCTGGACGAGGCCGACGAGCAGGTGGCCGATAAAGTCAAAGGCTGAGCGCCTCTGACGATACCGCCGGAACTACGCCCACCTGCCGCCACCAGGGGATATCGACCGGTGCAAGCCGGGACCGCACCGCGTAAGATCGCTACAATTTTGATGAGATAACGGACGCACCGTCCGCATCGTCCGACACAGGCACCCTCCCGGGAGACATTTATGACCGTTGGCATCGACGCCCAACAGCGGCAGTGGTTTTACGATTTCGTCTCGCCGTTCACCTACCTGTTGCTCGAGCAATACGACAAATGGCCCGGCTTCGACTTCGCGTTCACGCCGGTCGTGCTGAACGATCTGTATCGCCACTGGGGCCAGCGCTCCGCGTACAGCGTGCCCGCCAAGCGCACCTTCATGTACCGGCACGCGCTGTTTCGCGCGGAGCAGCTCGGTATCCCGTACAAAATGCCGCCCGCCCATCCGTTCGATTCGATCAAACCGCTGCTGCTCGCGACCGCCGCGAACGGCGACGTGCAATTCGTGCGCGAGATTTTCCGCTTCATCTGGCGCGAGGGGCGCGATCCGTCGAGCGACGAAGCGTTCGCCGAGCTGTGCGAGCGCGTCGGCAAGCCGGACGGCCCGGAACTGATCCAGGACGAAGCCGTGCAGGCGCAATTGCAGCGCAATACCGCCGATGCGATCGAACTCGGCGTATATGGCGTGCCGACGTTTCGTCTGAACGATCAGCTGTTCTGGGGCGAGGACGCGCTGCCGATGGTGCTGTACTGCGCGCGCACGCCGAACTGGCTCGAATCGCGCGAGGTGAAGCGGATCAGTTCGCTGCCATGGGGGCTGCCGGACAAACCAACACCGGCATAACACGGTGGCCGCTGCGGACCGCGTCCTGGTTGCGGCTTCGGCCCGAACGAATCGATGCCGGCAGGCGTCGCGCTGATGCCGGCCATACCGTGCCCACTATGCCGCCGAAGCGCAAACGGGCCTAAGGTTAAGCTTTCGCATCCCCCGCTCGCCGCGCGGCGAGCTCATCGGCAGCGCCCGCGCCGCCACGCTTCGATCATGGACGACACCGCCGCCTCCCTCGATATCTGGCTCGTGCGCGTGCTGCGCACGCTGCTCGTCGAGCGCAGCGTCACGCAGACCGCGTTGCGGCTGAACCAGACCCAGCCCGCGATCAGCACCGCGCTGCGCAAGCTGCGCGAAACGCTCGGCGATCCGATTCTGGTGCGCGGCAAGTCGGGCATGGTGCCGACCGAATACGGCGAGTCGCTGCTCGCGGCCGCGCAGCGCGTGCTGCGCGATGTCGATTTCGTCGCGACGCCGCATGGCGATTTCGACCCGGGCCGCTCGCGCCGCACTTTTCGCGTCGCCGCGCCCGACTATCTGAACGACTTCTTCATGCCGACCGTGATCGCGCGTTTTCGCGAAGCGGCGCCGCATGCGCGGCTCGAAATCGAATCGCTGGGGCCGCTGCTCGATCATTCGGCCGCGCTCGACGCCGGCGAACTCGATCTGGTGATCGGCAACTGGCCGAAGCCCGATCCGCGCTTCGAGCGCAGCGACCTGTTCGCCGATACCGTCGTGTGCATGATGCGCGCGGACCATCCGCTGACACACGAGCCGCTCAGCCGCGAAGCCTATCTGGCCGCGCCGCATCTCGCGCCGACACCCTACAGCGGCGCGCGCGGCGGCGCGATCGATACCGGCTTCGCTCGGGCGAAGGCGAGCCGGCGCATCGTCGCGACGCTGCCCTACTTCGGCCTCGTCGCGCAGACGCTACTGCAATCGGATCTGATCTTCACGACGACGCGGCGTTTCGCGATGCACTACGCGAGCATGTTGCCGCTCGCGGTCGTCGACGTGCCGATCGCGTTTCCGCGCATCCGCTGCTATCAGTTGTGGCATCCGCAGCCGGATCGGCCGAGCGATATCGGCTGGCTGAGGACGTTGATGTCCGAGGTGTCGGGTGAGCTGGTCGCGCGCAAGCCCCCGTTGCGCCGTATGGCCTAAACCGTGATCTGCTCCGTTGCGCGGACGTGGTTCGCGGCCTGCCCCAACGCATGAACCGTCGCGGCCTGCCGTGTCCTCAGTCGCAGTAGTTGCGCGCACACCGCAATCGCGATCGCGGCGGGCGCCTTGTCGATGATCCCTTCGACGCCGATCGGGCAGGTCATCTCCGCGAGCCGCTCCAACTCCACGCCTCGTTCGAGCAGTCGCCGCTCGAACTTCACGCGCTTCGTGTTCGAGCCGATCATGCCGAAGTAGCTGAAATCACGCCGTCGCATGATGCGCAAGGCCAGCGAAAAATCGAGCGCATGGTTGTGCGTCATCACCAGAAACCACGCGCCGGGCGGCGCCGCGTCGACGATCGCCTCGGGCGTGTCGGTCGCTTCGATCTGCACGTTGGGCGGCGTTTCGTCGGGGAACAGCTCGTCGCGTTCGTCGACCCACTGGACCACGCACGGCAGGCTGCCAAGCAGGTGCACGAGCGCATGACCGACGTGTCCCGCGCCGAACAGCACGATGTGCATCGGCGCCGGCCGCGGTGCAAGCTCGGACCCGGTACCGCCCGGACAATAATTCAGGCGTGCTTCCATATTGCGCTCCCAACTCGTTTGCCACTTGCCATCACGCCTGCCGCGCGGCCGCCGTCGCGGCCCGCACCGCGCCGACCGCTTTCAGGATTTCCTCGTTGGTCGCGGGCGCATTGAGCGGCGGATTGACCTGATGGCCGCCGACCGCAGACACCGCGTCGCGCACCGCGAAAAACACCGAGAACGGCAGCAGCAGCGGCGGCTCGCCGGTCGCTTTCGAACGATGGATGCTGTCCTCCGCGTTACGGTTCCTGAACAGCCTGACATTAAAAACCGGCGGCACGTCGTTGACGGTCGGGATCTTGTACGTCGAGGGCGCGTGCGTCATTAGCTTGCCGCCGGCGTCCCACCACAGCTCCTCGGTGGTGAGCCAGCCCATGCCCTGAATGAACGCGCCTTCCACCTGGCCGACGTCGAGCGCCGGATTCAGCGATGCGCCGACGTCGTGCAGCGCATCGGCGCGCAGCACGCGCATTTCGCCGGTCAGCGTGTCGATCACGACTTCCGATACCGCCGCGCCATACGAGTAGTAGTAGAACGGCCGTCCTTGCAGCTTCGACTGGTCCCAGTAGAGCTTCGGTGTCGCGTAGAAGCCGTCGGACCACAACTGGATGCGCGCGAGATAAGCCTTCGCGACCACTTCCTCGAACCGCACGGCGACCTCGCCGACCATCACGCGATCATGCGCGAAGCGCACGTCCCGCGGCTTCACGCTGCCCGCGCCGAAGCGCTCGGCCGCGAACGCGGCGAGCCGCTCGCGCAACTGGCGCGCGGCGTCCTGCGCGGCTTTGCCGTTCAGGTCGGACCCAGTCGACGCGGCCGTCGCCGACGTATTGGCGACCTTGCTGGTATCGGTCGCGGTCACCCGAATCCGGTTGAAACCGACGCCGAGTTCATGCGCGACGACCTGCGCGACCTTCGTGTTCAGCCCCTGGCCCATTTCGGTGCCGCCGTGGTTCACGAGCACCGAGCCGTCGGTGTAGATATGCACGAGCGCGCCGGCCTGGTTGAAGTGCGTGACGTTGAACGCGATGCCGAACTTGACCGGCGTGAGTGCCAGGCCCTTCTTCAGGATCTCGTTGTTCGCGTTGAATGCGTCGATCTCCTTGCGGCGCGCGCGATAGTGGCTGGTCGCTTCGAGCTCGTCGATCAGCTCGTGAATCACGTTGTCTTCGACCACCTGGCCGTACGGCGTCTGGTTGCGTTCGGTCTTGCCGTAGAGATTGCGGCGGCGCACGTCGAGCGCATCGATGCCGCACGAGCGCGCGACGTTGTCGAGAATGTACTCGATCGCGAACGCGCCCTGCGGGCCGCCGAAGCCGCGAAACGCCGTGTTCGACTGCGTGTTGGTCTTGCCGCAGAAGCCGTCGATCGAGACGTCCGACAGCCAGTACGCGTTGTCGAAGTGGCACAGCGCGCGCGTCATCACCGGGCCCGACAGGTCGGCGGAAAAGCCGCAGCGCGAGGTCATGTCGACCGCGACGCCTTCGATCACGCCCTCTGCGTCGTAGCCGACTTCGTACGTGTAGTGGAAATCGTGGCGCTTGCCGGTCACCATCATGTCGTCGTCGCGATCCGGGCGCAGCTTGACCGGGCACAGCAGCTTCCACGCGGCGAGCGCGGCGCAGCACGCGAACAGCGCCGACTGCGATTCCTTGCCGCCGAAGCCGCCGCCCATGCGCCGGCATTCGATCACTACGTTATGCGAAGCCACGCCCAACGTGTGCGCGACGAGCTGCTGCATTTCGGTCGGATGCTGGGTCGAGCAGTAGACGTGCATGCCGTCGTCGTCCTTCGGCACCGCGTACGAGATCTGCCCTTCCAGATAGAACTGCTCCTGGCCGCCGAGCAACATCTCACCGGCCTCGCGATGCGCGGCACGCGCGATCTTCGTGCCAGCGTCGCCGCGCGCGAGCTTCATCGGCGGCAGCACGAACTGGTTCGCGGCGCGCGCCTGCTGCGCGCTCAGCACCGCCGGCAGTTCTTCGTAGACCACGTCGGCGCGCCGCGCGCCGAGACGCGCCGCCTCGTGCGACGTCGCGACCACGATGAACATCGGCTGGCCGACGTATTGCACGACGCCGTCGGCGAGGATCGGATCGCCGCCATGGACGATCGGGCCGACGTCGTTGACGCCGGGGATGTCGTCGGCGGTGAAGACCGCGACGACGCCGGGCGTCGCGCGCACCCTGTCGAGCGCGATCGAGACGATCTTCGCGTGCGCCTTCGACGACTGCCCCAGCGCCGCGTGCAGCGTGCCGGCCAGCTCGGGAATGTCGTCGGTGTAGGTCGCGCGGCCGCTTACGTGCAGATGCGCGGACTCGTGCGGACGCGAAACGTGCACCTGGGTGAAGTCGTCGAGTTCCTGAACCTCTTTCAGGAACGGTTCGGCTTGCTGGTTCATGGTTGTGTTCTCCGTATCCTTGAACGCGCGGCGCTCAGGCGCTCGCGCCGGCCGGCGCGACCGCGCGCACGTCGAGCGCGCTCTTCGGCAGCGGCTGCCGCGCGCGCGTTTCGAGCCAGAAGCGGTACAGCGTGTTCTTCGCCGCTTCGAGGCGGTAGTCGCTGCTCGCGCGCATGTCGGTGAGCGGCGCGTAGTCGTTGCCGAGCGCGAGCATCGCGGCCTGTGCGGTCGCCTCGTGCCATTCGGCGTCGCGCAGCACGGCTTCGGCATTGAGCGCGCGCTTCGGCGTCGCGGCCATGCCGCCGAACGCGATGCGCGGCTCGCGGATCGCGTCGCCGTCGGCGATGAACGAGAACGCCGCACAGACGGCCGAGATGTCCGAATCGAAGCGCTTCGACAGCTTGTAGGTACGAAAGCGCAGGTTCGCGCGCGCACCGCCCCGCGCGGGCACCTTCAGGCCGACGACGAACTCGTGCCCGGCCATGTCCGTCTTCTGATACGCGAGGTACAGGTCTTCGAGCGGCATCTCGCGCTCGATGTCGCCACCACGCACGATCACGCGCGCGCCGAGCGCGATCAGCCCCGGCATCGAATCGCCGATCGGCGAGCCGTTCGCGATGTTGCCGCCGAGCGTGCCGGCGTTGCGGATCGGCAGCGACGCGAAGCGCTGCCACATTTCGGTCAGCTCCGGGTACTGCTTCGCGATCTCGGCATACGCTTTTTCGACGCTGACGCCGGCGCCGATCTCGATCCAGTCGTCATTGGTTTCGAGCTTTTGCAGCTCGGCGATCTGTCCGACGTAGACGAGGTTGCCGAGCTCGCGCATCTGCTTGGTGACCCACAGGCCGATGTCGGTGCTGCCCGCGAGCAGGCGCGCGGCCGGTTCCTGGTGTTTGATCCGCGCGAGCGCCGCGACCGTGCGCGGCGCGGCGAAGCGCTGGCCCGCGTGCTCGTACTGAAACGTGTCGCGGCGTTCGAGCGTCGCCAGCGTGTCGGCGAGCGCCTTTACGTCGACTGGCGCTCGCGGCGCGGGCGCGTCGAACATGCGCTCGGCCGCGTCGACGATCGGCCGGTAGCCGGTGCAGCGGCACAGGTTTCCGGTCAGCGCATTGCCGATCGCCTCGCGCGACGGCACCGTGCGGTTCGCGCAGCCATGCTCGTGGCCGTGCTTCTCGTAGAGCGCCCACATCGACATGATGAAGCCCGGCGTGCAGAAGCCGCACTGCGAGCCGTGGCAGTCGACCATTGCCTGCTGCACCGGATGCAGCGAGCCGTCCGGCTGGCGCAGGTCTTCGACCGTGAAGAGCGCGCGGCCGTCGAGGGTCGGCACGAACTGGATGCAGGCGTTGACCGCCTTGAAGTCGACGCCGCCCGCCGGATCGCGCTCGCCGATCACGACGGTGCAGGCGCCGCAGTCGCCCTCGGCGCAGCCCTCCTTGGTGCCGGTGCAATGCGCGTCCTCGCGCAGATACTGCAGCACCGTGCGGGTGACGGGCGCGTCCTCGATTTCGCGGATCGCGTTGCGGTGATAGAAACGAATCGGCTCGGTCATGTCTCTGTGCTCTCGTCTGTTCCGTGTTCGCGCGGACACGCCGCGTCGATGGTCTGAAAGCTATCACCGTCAATAAAGGCAACCCATAGCTCGAACCGCATGGGGGACATATTCGTCGCGCGATATCGAAGTGGATTTGCGCACGGCAGCGCTTATGTTGCTCTGACGATTTTGCCGTTTTTATCGACTCTTAACGGTTTAACGGACATTCCAGATTTTGGCATGCCCTCTCGCCTCGCCGAACAATCGCGCGCTAGTGGCGTGAAAACGGACCTTTATCACGTCACAACCCGCCATTGATTCGCCCCATTTTTTAAGCAAACCCTGCAAGGGAATCGGTTCCATGGGACAATCACGCCTTCCCGCCGAATTCAAGTCTCGTTTTCCCGATGTCCACCGACTCCGCGTCCGCCCGCAGCGAATTTGCGACGACCCTGCAGATCATTCCGGTCGTCTTTTTCACCTTTCTTTGCTACCTCGCGATCGGTATTCCGCTCGCGGTGCTGCCCGGCTATGTGCACGCCGACCTCGGCTACAGCGCGGTGCTGGCCGGCGCGGCGATCAGCGTGCAGTACCTCGCGACGCTCGCGTCGCGGCCGCTCGCGGGCCGCTCGGCCGATACGCTCGGGCCGAAGCGCACGGTGTCGATCGGTCTGCTCGGCTGCGGCGCGAGCGGCGTGCTGCTGTTGCTCGCCGCGCTGACCGGTCGCTGGCCGGGGCTGAGCCTCGCACTGCTCGTGTGCAGCCGGCTCGTGCTCGGCTTCGGCGAGAGCCTGTGCGGCACCGGCGCGATTCTGTGGGGAATCGGCCGGGTCGGCACCTCCAACAACGCCCGCGTGATTTCGTGGAACGGCATCGCGACCTACGGCGCACTCGCGATCGGCGCACCGCTCGGCGTGATGATCTCGCGCTCGATCGGCTTTACCGCGCTCGGCATTCTGGTGATCGCGCTCGCGGGGCTCGGCTATTACCTCGCGCGTCTGATCGCGCCGGTGCCGGTCGTGCACGGCGAGCGGATGTCGTATCGCAGCGTGTTGACGCGCGTGCTGCCGCACGGTATGGGTCTCGCGCTCGGCTCGGCCGGCTTCGGTTCGATCGCGACCTTCATCACGCTGTTCTATGCGGCGAAGCACTGGCCGAATGCGGCGCTGTCGCTGACGCTGTTCGGCACGCTGTTCATCGGCGCGCGCCTGCTGTTCGCGAACACGATCAAGACCTACGGCGGCTTTCGTGTGGCAATCGCGTCGTTCTCGTTCGAATGCGCGGGTCTGTTGATGCTGTGGCTCGCGCCCGAGCCGCATATCGCGCTCGCGGGCGCCGCGCTGACCGGCTTTGGCTTCGCGCTGGTGTTTCCGGCGCTCGGCGTCGAGGCGGTCGGGCTCGTGCCGCCGGCGAGCCGCGGCGCGGCGCTGTCCGCGTACTCGGTGTTTCTCGATCTGTCGCTCGGCATTACCGGGCCGCTGGCGGGGTATATCGCCGGCGAGTTCGGTTACGGCTCGGTGTTCCTGTTTGCCGCGATCGCGGCTGCCGCGGCGGTCGTGCTGTCGACGGTGCTGTATCTGCGCAACGCGAAAGTAACCAGTCTGTCTACCGCGCAGTAAGCACTCGCAGTGAACGCGCGCAACGACCGCGCGGCGCAGACGCAACAAGGCCGCGACGCGCAAAGTCTTCACGACGCGCGCCGCGGCCATTCGATCCCGCTGTCCATCCTCGCGGCTAATCTCTCTCCGCCGCCATCTCCTGCTCGATCGTCGTCTGCGCGCGCACCGCGATCTGGCCGTGATTGATTCGGCTCGACACGTTGTACACGCCGATCAGCATGAACAGCTCGGTGGCGGCCACCGAGCATGCGGTGCCGACACCGCCCCAGAAGTAGATGCTGATCGGTGCCTGCACCAGATGGAACAGCGCGCCGTAGACATAGATCCGCTTCAGCAACGACTGATTGCCCGACGCGATGATCGTCAGCATCACCTGGGTCGTCGTCATGCCGACGATCGCCGGCACGAACACGAGAATGCGCAAAATGCGGAACGTCTCGCCGAACGCCTCGCCGAGAAAACGTCCGACGAACCATTCGCCGAGCACCGTAAAGCCAACCAGAATCAGCACCGCCGACGCCGCGAACGCGACCATGAAGCCGCGGTTGACCTTGTGGATATAGGCGATGTCGTTGCGCTCGTAAGCGACGCAGATCTTCGGAAAGAACGCCTGGATGGCCGGCGCCGTGCACGCGCGTAGCGCGTTGGTGAGTCGCTCGGCCGCCACGTAATAGCCGACCGCGCCCGGGCCGCTGATCATGCGCAGCATGATCACGTTCGCGTACATGTACACGGACGTCAGCGCCGAACCGAGAAAGATGTGATACGCCTCTTTCGCCTCGGCCATCACGTCGGCCCAACTGACCCGCACGGTCAGCAGGATCTCGCGCTTCCAGATCAGCGCGCCCATCAGGATCACGCCGCACACGAAGGTCGGCGCATATTGCAGAGCGGCCGCGAGCATCACGTCGTCGCGAGTCCTCACGAACAGGAACAGCGGAATCAGCAGACCCACGCGCGTCGCGAGCAGCGTGCCCGCGAGCACCGGCAAGCGCTGCGTGCCTTCGTAGAAGCAGCCGGGCGTGAGCACGCCGCCCCAGATCACGAGCGAGCCCAGCAGCGTCGCACCGCGCTCCTGCGGCGACATGTGCGCGGCGAAGGCCCAGCCGACCAGCACCAGCGAGCACAGCAACGCGAGAATCGCGCGGCCGATCGTGGTCGACCAGTAGATGCGGTTCACGACCTCCGGGTTATCGATGTGCACCGCCACCTTGCGCGCGCTCGACAGGCCGAAGCCGAAGTCGACGATGACGAGAAGAATCTGCGAAATCGATTGCGCGTAACCGATCACGCCCAACCCGGCCGGCCCAAGTACGTGCGACAGATACGGCAACGTAACGAGCGGCAGCACGTAGTTCAGTGCGTACACCGAATACAGCGCGATGATGACGTTTCTCGTCGACACAATCGTCCTGTTTGCAGTAGACGGTTAAAACTCAGGTCGAAAAAACAGAATACGACACGAAAGCAGGTTCACTTAGTGCGATATCGATCTTGTTGTAGCGATCGTCTTCGCCGTTTGCGTTCAACACCGCGCTCTTCACCGCATTGCCGATCAGATTGCTTACCACGGTCTTGTAGTTGGCGTCGCTTGCGTCGGTTGCGAACAGGATTTCGGCGAGTAGAGCATGGCCGCGTGTGGCCGCGCGCAATACCACGCGGCCCGAGGTCGAGCGCAGCACGTTGATCGCGATGCGCGTCGTCTCCTGCGACACGGTCTGGTTTCCGCAATGCAGCGCCGCCGCGACGCCGCCGCGTTCGTAGCCGACGCCGAGATTCAGCGCATGCACGAGGCTCGCGTCCTTGCCGCCCGCGATCGCGCCGCCGCCCGGATACGCCTTGGCGTAACCGACGATCGTGTCACCCGCGCGATCGCCGAAATTGCCCTGAATCGTGATGCCGTCGAGCGGTGTGCTGCCCGGCGCGGTCGAACTGCCGTACACGAACTGCGGGCCGTCGCAGCCGGCGTTCTCGTCGTCCTGGCCGGGACGGTAGCGATTGCCGACGATCGTCGCCCCTTGCTGGTAATCGATCTGGATGTGGCAACTCTGACCGGCCGGAACATCGAGGTACGACGGATGGCCGCGCGTCGAGAATTTCCAGCGGCCGATCTTGCCGTCGCCGCCGCAACCGTTGCGCGAGAAGTAATTGCCGTTCACCACCTTGCCCCAGTTGCCGCTCTTCATATAGACGCCGGCAAAGCCATTGCGATCGAACACCGCGCCGACGATCAGCGACTCCGCGCCGAGAATCACGCCGTGTCGCGCGTTCCATTCCCAGCGTCCGCCGATCACCTGCCAGAAGTTGTCGACGATATCGGCGCCGGCCGTATGGCAGAACATGCCGATGCAATTGATCAGCGAGCCGTCGGTGTGCTCGGTCGCGTAGAAGCCGCGCTCGCACATGTACGCATAACAGCGCTCGAGCGTCGAGGTGACGCCGAGTTCGTAGCCCGCGCGCGAAAAACCGATCGCCGTGCAACGACTAGCCCCGGCCGACGTACCGAAGTGGATGCCGATCGCCGTGTTGCCGGTGTGCGCCGGATAGTTGGCGAGGTAGTAGATGACCTTGTCGTAATGCGCGGGCCGTACCTGCACATGCTCGACGAACGCCGAGTCGCCCAGCGTCAGCGCCGCCGACCTCGGGCCGCCCGAGTCCTGTCTCTCCAGCACGGTTGCCCCCATCGCGATGTCGGTGATCACCACGTATTCGCCGCCGCCGTCGCCGCGCAGTCTCGAGCCGTTCGCGGTGGCCAGGTCGCCGGTGTAACGCCAGATGCCGCGCGGCAGATACAACCCGCGCGCACCGCTCGCGAACGCTTCCCTGAGTTCAGCGCCGCAGTCGTAACCGGACGCGCCGCGCTGGATCGCCGCCAGCCGGTGCGGATCGACGAAGCGCGCGACGCTGACCTCGAGTCCCGCGACGATATCGCTGAGCGTCTTCAGATAGCTCGGCGCAACCGGTTCCGATGCGGCACGCTCGGGCACGGACGCGGCGACGCGCAGGATGCCGCCGGCGCCGTCGCCCGCGCCGTTACCCATACTCGCGAACGCGCCGCGCTCGCGCGGCGCGTGCCCCGTCGCGCGCGCGACGCCCAAATCGGCTGTGCTTGCACTGGCCCCGGCCAGGCCGCCGAGCAGGAACGTCTTGAGCGCCTGTCGCCGGGTTTTCATCTAGCCTTCCCCCATTGCGTTACTCCGTTCTTTTTTCACGTCGAGACATCGACAGGCATCAGTCCACCGTGATGCTTTGCCCCTGCTCGGCGGCCGGACGCGCGCTCACGGTCATGGGGACCGGCACCGCACGCGCCTTCGCGCTGCGACTCAGGCCCTGCACGCCTGGCGGTCTGAACAGCGGCACACGATACTTGCGGCTGAAACGCCACAAGCTGTTCATATGCCGGCGCCCCGCCTTGCTCAGGAAGCCCGCTGCCGACGCACGCTGATGCTCGTGCGTGAGTCGCGCGCCCGGCACGCACAGCACGCGGTAGCCCGCCTGCCAGATGCGCGCGCAAAAATCGACGTCCTCCATATAGAGAAAGAAGTGCTCGTCCATGCCGCCGAGTTCGCCGAACAACGCGCGCCGCACGATAAAGCCCGTGCCCAGCACCCACTCGGCCTCGAACGGCGTGCCCGCGGCCCACGCTTCGCGCATCATGTGGTTGTCGATGCGGCGCTTGAACGCGCCGAGCCGCCCGAGCGGCGAACGCCGGCCGAGTATGTCGAGCACCGAATAAAAGCGCCGCGCGGAAAACTGCCGCTCGCCATCCGGATAGATCAGATCGAGACCGACGAGGCCGACATCCTTCTCCGTTCTGAACAACTGCACCGCGTTTTCGAGCGATGTATCGACGAAATAGGTGTCCGGGTTCAGCACGAGCACGAGTTCGCGCAGACAACCGACCATGCCGAAATTGACGCCGGCTCCGAAGCCGCGATTGATCGACGTTTTGACGAGCCTCACTCCCGTCGGAAGCGTCTCCCTCAGATAGGAAAACGAATTGTCGGGTGAAGCGTTGTCCACCACGACGATGTCCTCCTTATCCGCAATCGAAAGTTCTAGCACGGAGCGCACGCAATTTCCGACCAGTTTTGGCGTGTTGTAATTGACGATCACCACGCTAAACATTCCCTTCAGGTTCATCCCCACCTCCTGCTTTACATCAGGTGTTTGTGGAATTACCCCCAAACACGGCTTTCTGGTTCTTGCACCTTGCTTCGCGCTGTTCGCGCGCACTACCGACTACCCACTGCTCGTCCGCGCGATGCAGACGATCTGGAGCGCACTGCCTTCTCGTTCGCTACGTGCTGTTTGCACGCGGTCCGCCCACGTAATCGAACACTGGCAATGTCATCAGGATGAAGACAAACGGAATCACTTCGATCGATTGATAGAAGATCGTTTGAAATAAAGCGGCCCACACGCACAACGAAATCCGGCTCGCGCTGCTCGCGAGTTTCGTCACCGATATCAGCACGCCGTAATAGAAGATCGCGCCCATCAGGCCGATATTCAGAATCTGCTGCAGCACGCTCGATTCGACGATGCCGAACTCCTGTTTCACCGGCTCGGGTGCCGAGTTCGTGACGAGCCCAAAGTACGTGCCGGCGATCACGTTGACCGGCAATACGAGCGACTTGGCCTTTTCCCATGCTTCGGTGCGGCCGTCGTTGCCGTCCGATTGCAGATCGGTCGCGCCTATGATCCGTTCGGTGCCGACGTTGACGACACTATCGTTCTGACTGCTCACCGCGACGCCGAAGATCATGATCGCCATCGTCGCGAACACGGTGGCAACGATCAGTTTCGCGTTTCTCGTGATGAACTGGATCGGCGCCTGCACGAACGCGAGCCCGAACGTGCCGAGAATGATCAGCATGCCGCTGCGCGACAGCGCCGAGAAAATCGCGAAGCTGAGCACCACGCACGCGAGGCCCGACAGCACGTTCTTGCGCACCAGATAGTCGACGCCGCACAGCGACGCGGCAATCGCGACGAACAGCGGGTAGTGCAGATAGCTGCCGGTCAGCGACGGCGCGCGCAGATTGTCGAAGCCGTACGTCGCGCCGGGCAGATCGATCGGGAAGACGTTCTGCTGCTGCGCGAGCGCGACGCCCGCCTCGATCAGCGCGATCAGCACGAGCCCCGCATAGGCGACGCGCGGCTGCACGAAGCGCCTCTGATAGTTCGAGATCGCGTAGAAGTAGATGAACAGCGTGAAGATGAAGACGAACAGATAGGACGGCCCGAACTCACCGGTGAGCGCGAGCGTCGCGACGATCGACAGCCCGGTCGAGAACAGCATGCCCACGAGGAAGCCGAACGACAGGCGTCCTTCGTCGCGGAAGTAAGCGGCGATCGCCGTCGGCGAGATGTACCACACGAGCAGCCCGACGATACCGCCGACCTGGATCAGATAGGCGGCGTCCTTGCCGATCAGATACTCGAGCACGCCGCGCGAGGCACACAGCAAGACGGCCAGCAGATAGGCGATGGTTGCGATCATGGCGTCAGGCCTGATACGCCACGGAGGCGTTGAGGTTGACCGGATCACCGTGGTAGATGCGCTCGATCACGTCCTGGAACTCATCGATTTCGCAGACGTTGAGCAAGGTACCGTCGTGCTCGACGCCTTCCGCGCCGAGCGGCGTCGAGACGACCGGCAGTTTCGCCGCGAGCATTTCGAGCGTCTTCAGCTTGACGCCGGCGCCCGACAGCAGCGGCACCACGCCGATATCGGCGGACTCGAAGTACTTGCCCGGATTTTCGACGAAGCCGGTCACGCAAATATCGTCGCTATTCAGGCGCTTTACGCGGTCGCTCGGATCGGAGCCGACCACGAACAGCTTCAGTTGCAGGCCGCGCCGGCGCAGCGGCAGAAAAATCGTGTCGATGAAATTGAGCAGCGCCTCTTCGTTTTCACGGCGTTGCATCGCCCCCCAGAACAGGATGTTGCCTTTCTCGACCGTGTCTTTCGAGCGCCGCACTTCCTTCAGAAACGCCGGCAGTGAGATCGGCACGACCTGCAACGTGCCGACCCCGGGGTACAGGCCGTTGATCAGCTGCGCGTCCTTGCTGGACAGCACGAGCACCTTGTCGGCCAGCTTCAGCAGACGCTGCTCGAGCATGAACGTCTGCCGGGTGAACAGCCATCCTTCGATGGACTTGACCCGCAACATGACCTGGATCTGCACGTCATGCGCGCACATCACGATCTTCACGCGGTCGTGGAAACGGTCGCGCAGATTCTGGGCATACGCAAAGCATTGCGAAAACTCGAGCCGCACGGTGTCGTATCGGTTCCGGTCGACGAGCTCGCAGAGGTACTTGCCGATCGCGGGCTTATAGCGCGAGAACAGGCGCGGTGAAAAAGTCAGCGGATTCGCGAGGAACGACGGAATCAGGTCGAACCGGCTCACGTACTGGATGTACACGTTGCGCACGTTCGCGCGGAACTCGATGGCTTTTTCGTCGACCGGCACGCGCGACACGATCAGCACGTCGAGCTCCGATTCCGCGCTCAGTTTGATCAGGTAGTCGTAGGCCAAACGGTGGCCAGCTTGCGGCGCGTTTTTCTGAGGCAGAAAAGGCGTGACGAATAGCTGTTTCATCCGAGTAGTCCCTTGCCTGTACGGTACGCGCTCGGCGAGCGCGGCCGTAAGATCCCTTCGCATTGCCATGTTGGTGTTCTGATCGGTCCAGTCGGGCGCGACGCCCCGCACTGCGGGCGCGTCGCGAACCAGGCGCCCGTGCTTATCTGTCGTACGGTTTGTAGATGTAGGCCGCGTAGCGATAGCGTCCGTAGCCGTAGCTGTAGCGTCCCGGCCGCATCCGCAGTCCGTTCATGATCACGCCGCGCACCGGCAGGCCGACCTTCTGCATCTGGCGGACCGACTCCCGCAGCTCGCCGATGCCCGTGACACCCTGACGCGCGACGAAGAACGTCGTACCTGCCACGCAGGCGAGCCGGACCGCATCCGCGGCGAGCAGCACCGGCGGTCCGTCGAGCAGCACGACGTCGTAGCCGGTCGCGACCTGGCGCAGCACCGCTTCGAGCCGTGTGTTCGACAGCACGTCGCTCGGGCTCGCAACCTGGCGGCCGCTCGCGATGAAGTCGACACCCTGGAAACGGGTCGCGCGAATCAGCTCTTCGGGACGGTACGCGCCCTGGATCAGATCGGTGAGGCCAGGGCCGCGATCGCCGCCGAGATGCCGATGCAGGAAGCCGCGACGCAGGTCGCCGTCGATCAGCAGGACGCGCTTGCCGGTCGCACCGATTACCGCGGCGAGATTCAGCGACACGAACGACTTGCCGATGCCCGGCGTCGGGCCCGTGATCAGCACGATATGGTTGCGCGCCTTGGTCATCGTGAATTCGAGCGCGGTGCGAAAGCCACGCAGACTTTCGATGGCCGGATCGATCACCGCTTCGCCCGCGAGCACGAGCGCCTTCGATTCCGGACGGCGACGGCTATGCGCGAACCGCTCTTCCTGACGGCTGAACGGCACGCTCGCGTAGACCGGCAAACCGGTGCGCAGCTCGACTTCGTACGGATCGTCGATCGCGTCGAACAGACGCTGACGCACGAGCGCGATCACCGCGCCGACGAACACGCCCAGCATCAGCGCGCCGATGATGATCAGCAGCGGCTTGGGCCGCACCGGCGTATCGGGCGCGACGGCGCCGTCGACGATGCGCACGTTGCCGGACTTACCCGCCTTGATCAGCTTCAGCTGTTCGAGCGTATTGCGCAGCGACGTATCGAGCTCGGTGCCGACCTGCACGTCGCGCTGCAGGCGCAGCACGTTCTGTTCGAGCGGCGGCAGCGATTGCGTCCGGCTCGCGAGATCTTTCGCTTCCTGTTGCGCCGCATGCAACTGCGCGTTGACCGACTGCACGGCCGGATGCTGGTCGGTGAAGCGCGACAGCAGTTCATTGCGCTTCTGTTGAAGTTCCGCGAGCCGCGTCTGCGCCTGAACCGACAGCTGCAGCAAGTTGGTCGCTTCCTCGCCGAGATCGACGGTGCCATGCTTCGCGCGGAAGTCGTTGAAGCGCGTTTCCGAATCGGAAAGCTGCTGGCGCATTTCCGGAAGCTGTATTTCGAGGAAACGGATCGAACGCTCCGCTTCCTCGGATTTGCGCTTCAGGTTCTGGCTCACGTATTCGCCAGCGATGGTCGCGAGAATCGCGCTGATCCTCTTAGGATCGCTGCCTTCGAGCGACACGCCGAGGATGTCCGATTCCTTGCCTTTTTCCGAGATCGTCAGTTCCTTGCGCAGCTTTTCGGTCGTCGTCAGCGCGGACTGGCGCCGCACTTCGAAGGTCGCGCCGGGATTCGCCTCGATCCGGTCGACGACGAGCGTGAGCGGCCCGTAGTTGGTCGTCGCGCTCAGCGGTTGGCCGACCGTGCCTTCGAGCTTCAGCTTGCCGTATTGCAGCTCGTAGCTCGATCCCTCGCCCATCTTCAGCACGAACGGACGGTCGAATAGCTCTTCGGGGACGTCGAATTTCGACACCGTGATGCGCTCGTTGCCGTACACGTAGCCGTGCGGTCCCGGCGTCGACAGATGATCGGAATGACGGCCGAGCCAGCGGCCGAACAGCGGGAAGTAGCGCGGCGCCGCTTCGATGTCGAGATTGAGCTTGTCGACCGCGCGGCCCACCACCATGCGCGAGCCGATCACCTGTGCCTCGCCTGACGTCGCGGTCTTCACGTCGAACATCGCGGACACGTCGCCGATCACGCTCTTGGACGAGGTACCCGCGTTCTCCTCGACCTGCACCAGAATGTCCGCGCGATACACGGGTTGGGAGAACACCGAATAAGCGATGCCGAGCGCGACCGCGATGGCCGTCGTGATGGCAATCAGCTTGCGATTGTCGTACAGCGCATCCAGATAATTCGCGAAGCCTGCCGGCGCATGTTCGCTGTTGTTGTTCCGGCTATCGAACGGTGTACTGCTTTGGTTCATGCGAGTTCTCCCAAAGTCTCGACGGTTTGCCACTTATTCTCAGCGCCGGGACCGGCACGTCGCCGCATACAGTCATGCCTGTGTCCATCGAGCTGACCGCCTCGATCGGACGGGGGTAGCCGATTTACGCCACATCGGCTACCTTTGTGTGTAACAGCGCCTATGCGAGGTCGGCTCTTTTCCCTAACATCGCACCACATGCTTTCTTACGGACCCCGAAATGAACAAACTTCTTGCCGCCGTATTGCCGGTATTGCTGACCGCCCAGGTGGGTTACGCCCAGAGCATCGTGTCCGCCGCCTCTTCCGCTTATGCGCCGCGTTATGTGGCCAATCACTCGCAACTCGACGCGATGACGCCTCATGCGGCCAGTTCCACCACGCTCTACGGCTCCTCGTCGGATTTCGCGTACGCTAAAAAGAACCGCTATGTCGCGCCCAACGTGTACACCCAAACGAAAAACAGCCTTCCGAAGCAGAAACGTACAAGCGTTGCACAGCCTGTCCGCGGCAAGAACTCAGCGGACCCCTACGGCAGCGATTTGTGGAATTCAGACCAGACCTACGCGTCTCCCGAGACCTCCGATCCATACAGCGTGCGCTGAGCTGTAGCGCATCACCGTCTGGATACCCCCGTATCGCCGATGTGGCCGCTTGCGGCCACATTCCTGTTTGGTTGAACTGACTGCCGGGCCCGGTAGCGAAGGTTCCCCGATTAGCCGCGTCTCGTCCGCCGTTTTTCCACGCAAACGCTCACGACATACACATGCTTTTGTTCTAATGAGTCTGGCTTTTTCGCCGACCCATTGAGTCGATCATCGCCAACTCCGCGCCGTCACCGCGGCCTCGTTTACTCTGTCGAGCCACGCGCTTCAGCGCTCGATAAAATGCCTTTCCTTGACGATCATAATATTCAGAGAGCCCGTCCTTACAACGTTCGGCAGCGCACACAAAAGCCGATTGCTACAGGATTGCTTCAGACCAATCACGCGATAAAAAAACACGTGTTCAAAACGACGATAACGGCACGGATATACACGCCGTTTGCCACAATCAGCGCCGACTATTTTCAGGGCGCCGGACGCGGATTATCCGCATAGCGCGCGCGAAGGCGCGACGGCGCGACGTGCGTCGAACTTTCGCCGATGTGCATGATTTCAGCCAGACGCCGCGCGTAATGCTCGGGAAGATATTCTTCGACGTCGTACTTTCTGTGCTCATCGGCCAGATGAATGGCGAGTTCGCCGAGCGCCTGTTTCAGACTGCCCGGATCGAACTTGAACTTGATCTTGTTGCCGACCGATTCCGCGGTCACCGCCATGCTGCCGCCATCGCGAACCAGCACCGGCAGACCGAGCATCGCCGCCTCGATCACGACAAGGGGCGCGTTCTCCGCGCCCACCGACGGCACGACCACCGCATCGGCGAACTCGCGCATGGCGGGAAACAAGTGCTGCTGCGGCATCGTGCCGAACAGGATCAGCTTGCGCTGTGCGATCAGCGACGCGTAGCGCTGCTCGATCGCCGCGCGGTCCGGGCCGTCGCCGTACACGCCGATGCAATTGATGCGCTCGAAGCCCGTCGCCTCGCAGAGCGTCAGAAATTGCGGCAGGCCTTTCTCCGGCGAGATCCGTCCGACGAACGCGATGTTGAAGCGCTCCTTGTCACGCACCGTGACGATTGGCATCGCGCTCGGCACCGCCGACGGATTGTGCACGATGACCGTATTCTCGATGCCGACGCGATGCAGCGCCTGCTGCATGAACAGGCTCGGGCACAAGATCCTGTCGAACACGCGCGCGGGCTGATAGGCCGTGCGCACCGCGTGCCACCACGCCTTCGTCATCAGATCGTGCACGAGGCCCTTCGGCGTCGGCCGCAACGTGAAGACCGCGCGTGTGCGCAGCACGTCGAGCGGCAGAATGATCGGACGCCTATCCTTGTCGAAGTACTGCAGCGACGGGTTGTAGTAGACGAGGTGATAGTCGTGGCAGGTGTGATACGCGCGATAACCGAACTGACGCTCGTGCCGCGCGATCACGCTGAGAATCGAAGGCGACAGCACGTTGTGGTAGTTGTGCACCATCAGCCGATGCGGCCGGAAACGATGCAGCGCCCTTTCGAGCGCGCGCGCGGCGGTCGTGTTCCAGGAGCGCGACAGCATCGTCGAGCGCGCGGAAAACTGGCTATCGTCGAAACGCTCGACCTCGACGCCGGGCAGCGTGCCCAACAGCTCGGCCGATTGTTGATAGACCACTTCCGCGCCGCCCATGTGCGCGTAATCGTTGATCACCAGTACCCTGCAGCGCTGCATGTCCCCTCCTGTCGTATGCCCCTCGTGCCGTCTCGCGAAAAACCCGGACGGCGTTGCCCGGACGAATCGCTTCGTCCAGGCGCTCCCTCTGTTCAAAACTGCGGAAACTTGCCGCGCCAGCCTCCACCCTCGCGCAGATAGCGCAGAAACAGCGCAATGCCGCTCAATTGCGCCGCGAAGCGCAGCGTCGATGCCGCATCGTCGATGATGATCGTGCGCAGCCGGTACGGATCGGTGTGCTGATCGTTCCAGCCGATGTCGCAGGTGCGCGCGGTTTTGAAGCCGGCGGCCCGCACGAACTCCACTTCGCGTTCGCCGTAATTGCCGTTCGGATACGCGAAGTGCTCGCACGGTTGTTGCAGCAGCGCCGCGATCTCATGGCGGCTGTCGCGGATTTCGGCCTCGCTTTCAGCGTCGCTGCAATGCGTGAGGATCGGATGGAAGCGTGTATGCGCCTGGAAGTCGATGTGCTCGCGCATCGCCTGCATCGCTTCGATCGACAGGCCGGTTGGCCGGTCATCGCCGTCCTGCTGGTAGCCTTGGGCCGCCAGCGCGGCGAGGCGCTCGTCGTTCGTCATCCGCTTCAGACGTTCATGGCCGACGCGCAGCGAGCCCGGATGCAGCCACCAGTGACTGCGCGGCCGTCCGACGATGCGGCTGCACAGGAAGATCGTCGGGCGCACGTTGTGCCTGATGAACACCGGCAACAGCTTCGCGTTGCCCGCGTGGCCGTCGTCGAGCGTGATCGCCACGCGTGGCCGGCCGCGGCCGCGCGCGCTGACGTCGGTCAACGGCACGAACTCGCACAGCTTGCCGAGATAAGTCAGGTGACGGTCGAGCGTGTCCGGATCGGGATCGTGATAAAGCAGCACGGCCACGCGATCGCGCCACAGCACCTTGCGCGTGAACCACGCGAGACCCGAAATCAGGACGAAGCCCGCAAGCATCTCCTTCACGAGCATCTTGTAGCGCTTCATGCGGCGCCCGCGGTAGCTGTCGGACAGGTGCGAGCGCGCAGGCGCGCCAGTTGCCTGGGTTTTATTCACCTGAGCGCTCCGGCATGGGTGCATGGGCGACGGGCCACGTGCGTTGCCGCGCACCCGCTTTCAACGAACCGATAATGTGCCGCGCCACGGTCGGCGACGCGTGCTTGGTTCCATAGACGAAGCGCATCACGGGCCCGAAGCTGTGCGCGCACGCGGGCCCGATCACATAGAGGCCGCGCACGCGCGTTTCGTAGTGCGACGTCAGGTCGGGCATGCCGCCCTGATTCGAAATCGTGTCGGCCAGATCTTTGGACAGGAACGCGTGCTGCCGCATGTCGGTTTTGAAACCGGTCGCGGCGATCACGTGATCGGCGCTCACCCGCGCTTCCTTGCCATCGCTCAGCACGTTCAGTACGACGCGGTCGTTTTCGATCGCCGCGGAGCGCACCACGGTGCGATGCGAGATCTGCACCTTGCCGACCACGCGATCGTGCAGCCACCACGCGCCGGACGCGCCGTACGTGTGCTCCATGATCTGCTTGCGGCGTCGCGGGTCGAGCATGTGGAACACGCCCGGAAACTCGGACAGGAACAGCGAGCGCCAGCCGCGCCCCAGTCCCGCGTCGGGTCCCTTGATGCGCGACAGGATGTTGCGACCGCCCTGCGGCCGCTCGTGCCACACCACGCTGCTCTCGCGCATCAGCACGTGCGCGCGCGCGCCGAGTTCATTGAGCAGCGCGGACAGCCCGAGCGCCGACTGCCCGCCGCCGACGATCGCAATGTCCTTGCCGCGCGCCCACTCGAGGTTCCCATACAGCTCCGAATGCGACGCATATTGCGCCGGCAAGTCCCGCAGCGCCGGCGGGGTTTGCGCGAAGCCCTTCAGGCCGAGCGCGATCACGACTCTGCGCGCGCCGAGCGAGCGGCCGTCGCTGAGCGACAGCTGGAACTGATCGCCGACGCGGCGCAATGCGAGCACGTCGACCGGCCGGATTTCGCCGACCAGATTCGACTGGAACCACAGCCCGTACTCGACGAAGGTTTCGAGCGTCAGCGCCATGCCGAGCGGTTGGTAAGGCAGTCCTTTCAGGCGGCAGTAGTCTTCGACGGTAAAGCCGCTGCGCGGCGCGTGCAGGCTCGACGCGAAAGCCTCGGAGCGCAGCAGCATGCCGGGCGGCATGTAGTTGCGCCACGCTCCCATCGGTTCCCCGAGGATCTGGTGATCCACGCCGGCGGCCTTCAGATGCGCGGCTAGAGAAGACCCGTAGGGCCCCGCGCCAATGATGATGGTATCGGTCAAAGACATTGCTGGTCTCCAGGGGGAACGGCTTGCGTCGCCAGCGTCAGGCTTTGGCCTGACGCGACTCGGGCGCCCTGATCGCTTTTTTCCAGCTGCGCTTCATGCGTCGCAGCGGATTCATCACGACATAGTGCTGCAACGCTGGGAACGGATCGTTCCAGCGGAAATAGCCATCGAAAATCTTTGTGCGCTCGCTCAGCAATTCGGGCGGCGGCCGGTCGGAAAACGTCGCGCGCCACGCAACCGGTTGCCGGCTCAGGCGCTCGACGGGCAATGGCAGGCCGAGTTCATGGCGGTACGCGGCAAGCGGAATGTTGACGCCGCACAGCGTCGCGATCTCCTCCTGCCAGTCCGTGCGGCCGACCGTCGGCTCGACCATCACGAACTCGTTGTAGTTGTCGTCCCACTTGTACTCGATGCTGCCCATGCCGTCGAAACCGGCCAGCTCGGCGAAGCGCCGCGTCAGCGGTTCGAGCGTCCCGCGCGCTTCGGGCGCGGCCACGCAGATCGCGGTATTGCCAACGCCCGGCGGCGAGCTCAACACCTTGCGGCCGGTGAACATGCTGACCATGTTGCCGTCGGCGCCGCGATAGAACAGCGTGAAGTGGATGTTGCTGTCAGGCCCCTCGATCCACTCCTGCGCGATGATGCCGCCCGGCGTCGCGAGCATCGCGATAGCGCGATCGCGTGCATGCTGCAGCGTGTCGACGCGCACTGCGCGTTCTTTCTCGCCGCGCAGCACGTTGCGCTTGTCGTCCGGTTTCAGCACGCACGGGTAGCGCAATTCGGCCAGCCGTTCGATGTCGGCAAGCTTGTCGAGCACGACCGAGCGCGGCACCGGAAAGCCATGCTGCTGCGCGAATTCGTGAAAGCGCGCCTTGCTCGACAACATCTTGACGGTGTCGTCGGCCGGCAGGCGGAACCGATACCAGTGCGACAAAGCCGCCCGATTTTCCGACACCGCATGCACCGCGTCTTCGTCGGTCAGAATCAGAACTGGCAGACGATCGAACCGCTTGCCGAGTTCGATCATTTCATCAACGAATATTTTCCCGACAAAACTCTTTACCTGATGCGCATGAACGTGTCGGCACCACGTCGCCGCGCGGGTCCTCGTATCGACTGCGATAACCGGAACGCGGGCCTGCGCGAGCGATCGCGCCACCCCCAGTCCGTTCAACTCTGCTCCAACGATAACCCCTGCCGATTGACCTGAGTCGTATGCGCTCGCCATAGTGTCGATATCCTTGCTTCGTACGTGCGCGGACCCTCGAAGACAGACTTCGAGACTCCACGCAATCGAATTATCGAATCGGATAGAAATCCTTTTTTGTTGCCTCGCGGGGGCGCTTTGGCGTTAAAGCTTGGTTCCGGCGGCATGCATGCATGAGCGCGGCAGGCACGTCCTGGCACGCGCCGTGTGTCGAATCATGGTCTTGCGATTTACCGCAGCGTGAGCATTGCGCTGCTCTCGCCGTGACCTACTTTACGTTTCGGCCTGATCTCGATACGTGCGCCGGCGCACAGAGAACAATAGAAAGCAAGAAAGGAAGAAAACCTTTTAGAAAGGCGCAGAGCCTTATTCCGTAAGGGTTTCGAAGATTTCGCCATTGTTATGTAAAAACGTTGCGAAGCATTAATTTATTGCAACGCGATAACGGCGGGAAAGACTTTCTAATGGAACTATAAAGTGCTGGATCGCACAAAAGATATGCGCTGCGAATGCTATTCGTAGCGCATCGGAAAAATGCTTATTTACCTTCGCTCAAGCCGCGCTCGAGCGCCGCGACACCCGCCGGCAGATCGACCTTGACGCCGAGATCGACCATCGTGCGGCCCAGCGCATGCACGGTGCGAAACAGGTTGTGCTCGCGGCACTGTTCGCCCATCTGGCCGATACGCACGATCGGCAGACCGAACGAGCCGGAGATTTCCACCTGATGCTGCCGCGAGATATGCGCGCAGACGTCGGCGGGACTGAGGCCGTCCGGCACTTCGATGCCGACCACCGAATTCAGGCGGCAATTCTCCGGCGCATACAGTTGCAGGCCCATCGCGGTGACGCCTTGTTGCAACGCGAGCGAACATTTCAGATGGCGCGCGAAGCGCTTCTCCAGCGTCTCCGCGCAGACGAGCCGCAGCGCCTCGTGCAGCGCGAGCACGCCCGACACCGGCGCCGTGTAGTGATACCCGGCGTTGTGCCAGAAGTTTTCCGCCAGCGACGCATCGAGGCACCAGTGCGTATTGGGCGCCGTGCGGCCTTTGACGCGCGCCCAGGCGGCGTCTGAAAACGCAATCAGCGACACGCCCGGAATCGATGACAAGCCCTTCTGGCCGCCGGTGATCACCGCGTCGATGCCCCAGGTATCCATTTCGAGCGGCATCGTGCTCAGCGTGCAGACAGCGTCGACGATCACGAGCGCGCCCGCTTCCTTCGCAAGCGCGGCGATGTCTTTCAGATGATGATTCCACACGGTGTTCGAGGTCTCGCCCTGCACGACCGTGACGACCTCGGGACGCTCGCGGCGCAGCGCGTCGGCGATCTGGTCGAGACTCGCGACCGTGCGGTCCGCGACTTCGAGCATGCTCACGCGCGCGCCGACGCGCCGGCCCATTTCGCCCATGCGGTCGCTGAAGAAGCCGTTCTTGATGCACAGCATGCGCGTGCCTTCCCACGCGAGATTGGAGATCGCCATCTCCATCGCGCCCGATCCCGGTCCCGCGACGCCGAGCACCCACTTCGACTGCGTCTGGAACACGTAGCGCGCCATCGTTTTCACCTGGTTCACCACCTTCGCCATCGTGCCGCCCAGATGGTTGATCACGATCGCATTGGCCTTCGCGACCGCGGCGGGAATCGGCACGGGGCCGGCGCCCATCATCAGCAGCGGTTCTTCGGGAAGGATGGCGTCGAGTGATTCGACTATCGGACAGGGGACGGACGAAGCAATGGTAGTGGAGGTTGAAGTCGGCATGATCGGTGTATGAATGTGAAGCGCAAAGGAACGAACGGCCTCGCGGCAGGCACGCCGCTCGAGGCCGTTCGTCCGATCATTCACTGAACCGTGTGATTGCGCAAGTTTTTTGGCCAAGGTAGCCAGCCGTCATGCGCAAGCGGTACCCGCGTTCACCACATCACCCTACTCTTTCATTCGCGAAGTCGCCTAACATCGAGAAACAGCTTCTTCGGAGCCCGATATGCGCACGATCCTGTTCAGCAGTCGTCAATACGACGTCGATACATTCACCGAGGCCAATGCCGCGCATGGCTATGAACTGCATTTCCAGGAATCCCCTCTCGACAGCGAGACCGCGATCCTCGCGCATGGCTACGACGTGGTCTGCCCGTTCGTCAACGACAGCGTCGACGCCGCCACGCTCGAACGGCTTCATGCGGGCGGCACGCGCATGATCGCGCTGCGCTCGGCGGGCTTCAATCACGTCGACCTCGCGGCGGCCGAGCGGCTCGGCATGCCGGTCGCACGCGTGCCGGCCTACTCGCCGTATGCGGTCGCCGAACATGCGGTCGGGCTGATTCTCGCGCTGAACCGGCGCCTGCCGCGTGCGGTCGCGCGCACGCGCGAAGGCGACTTCTCGCTGCATGGGCTGCTCGGCTTCGACCTGCATGGCAAGACGGTCGGCGTGATCGGCACGGGCATCATCGGCCGGGTGTTCGCGCGCATCATGGCGGGCTTCGGCATGCAGGTGCTCGCCTACGATCCGGGGCCGCCCGCCGACGAACTGCTCGCGCTCGGCACGCGCTACGTGCCGCTCGATACCTTGCTCGCCGAATCGGACGTCGTCAGTCTGCATTGCCCGCTGTTGCCCGACACCTATCACCTGATCGACCGCGCCGCGCTGGCGAAGATGAAGCGCGGCGCGATGCTGATCAACACCGGGCGCGGCGGGCTCGTCGAGGCGAACGCACTGATCGGCGCGTTGAAGGACGGCCAGCTCGGCCATCTCGGGCTCGACGTGTACGAGGAAGAAGGCGGCATCTTCTTCGAGGATCATTCGAATCTGCCGCTACAGGACGACGTGCTCGCGCGTCTGTTGATGTTTCCGAACGTGATCGTCACCGCGCACCAGGCGTTCTTCACGCGCGAGGCGATGACCGAGATCGCGCAGACCACGCTCGCGAACATCGCGGCGTGGCAGGCGGGCACGCCGCGCAACGTCGTGCAGACGGGGTAGCCGTGATAACCGTGGCGTACGCGAATTGCCGCGGACCGCGAAAGTTAGACGTCGCTGTCGCTGCCCGACTGGGTCGCGCGAATCGCGGTGCGGGCATCATCGGCCGCGCCGCACAGCTCACGCAGCAATCCCGCCTCGCGCTCGTGCACTTCGACCGGACACCAGCGCGCGCCCGCCTCGGCCAGATAGCGCGCGCGATGCTGGCCGTTGCGAAACGCCACCACCCCCTCGCGCTCGATGCCGACCCAGCCGAGCAATCCCGGCGCGCGACGCGTGGAGATCGTCACATAGGGCATCTGCGGAATCCGTGGGCTGTCGGGATCGAGAAACTCGCGAATGCCGCGGACCTTGCCCGCGTGCCATTCGGCGACCGGCTTCAGCACGTAATCGGTGTTGTCGCGATTCGCGCACACGAGCAGCTTGCGCAGATCGACGAGCACGACCTGATGACGTGTGCCGTCGGTGACGAAGACGCGCTTCAGACGCACATGGTCGTACCACGAATGCTCGTGCAACGGCACGATCCAGACAGTTTCGGCGCAGCTCGGGGCGGGGGCCGGCGATGAATTGGGCAAAGGCAGGGACAAAGGCAGGCTCGGCAAGCTGGCCGCAGGACGCCAGCGAATTAATAGAGCGCTAACGCTACGAGTCGGATGTGACGGAAACATGACAGCCTACCGGATTAATTACGCTGCATGAGCGCATGGCAACACTGCCTGATCGACAGGCAAACACGGAGCTTCAGATACCCTTCAGGTATACATAACGATGATAGCCACCGAACATTTCAATAACCATGTGCGAATCGAGTCGAATGACGGCAACGGCGTCGCTACGATCGTGCTGGAGAGGCCCGCGCGGCGCAACGCGGTCGATCGGCAGGTGGCCGAGGCGTTGAGCGCTGCGTTCAGCCGCTTCGAGGCCGAGCCGGCGTGGCACGCGGCCGTGCTGTTCGGCGCGGGCGGCACGTTTTGCGCGGGCGCGGACCTGGGCGCGCTCGCCGACGCGACGCGCCGCAATGAGCTGCACGCGGACGGCAGCGGCTCGGGGCCGATGGGACCGACACGCACATGCTTCAGCAAGCCGGTGATCGCCGCGATCGCCGGCTATGCGGTGGCGGGTGGGCTCGAGCTTGCCGCGATGTGCGACCTGCGCGTCGTCGAGGAAGATGCGGTGCTCGGCGTGTTCTGCCGGCGTGTTGGCATTCCGCTGATCGACGGCGGCACGATCCGGCTACCGCGACTGATCGGTCTGTCGCGTGCGCTCGATCTGATCCTGACCGGCCGCGCGGTCGATGCGCGCGAGGCGCTTTCGTTCGGGCTCGCCAACCGCGTGGTGCCGAAGGGCGAAGCGCGCGCGGCCGCCGAGCAACTGGCCGCGGAGCTCGCCGCGTTTCCGCAGGCGGCGCTGCTCGCCGATCGTCGCTCCACGCTCGAGAACAGCACGCTGGACGATCTCGCCGAGGCATTGCGGCGCGAAGGCGCGGGCGGCTACGCGGCAGTCTTCGCCGAGGGCGTGGCGGGCGCGGCGCGCTTTGTGTCCGGCGCGGGCCGTCATGGCGACACGTTCGACGCGGATCGCGGATAAGACGGCGCCGCGCGATCGGTGACAGGTTTGCAATCGCTGATCGCGACACTCCCGCGCGCACGAGACCTGGGTTACCCGAAACGAACAGGAGGAAATGCGATGGCTACGATCTACCGGGAAATCGCCGTGGCAACCACCGCGGCCGATGCATGGGCCGCGCTGCGCGATCCCGCCGGGGTCGCCCGCGTATTCGCGGGCGTGCTGATCGCGGCGCGCATGGAAGGCGACCTGCGCTGGGTTACCTTCGCCGACGGTACCGTGGTGGAGGAACGCGTGATTGCCGTCGACGATGCCCACATGCGGCTCGCCTACTCGGTGGGCGGCGGGCGCTTCGAGCATCATCATGCGACGCTGCAGGTCGTGGCCGACACGTCCGCACATTGCCGCGTGATCTGGATCGCCGACTTCAAGCCCGACGATCGCAGCAACGTGGTCGAAGCGCTGACGGATGCGGGCTGCGCGGCACTCGGGCGCAACCTCGCGCGGCGCTGAACGCCGCTCGGCGGCTCGGGCTCCCGCCGCCGCGTTCCACAAAAAACAACAGCTTTCCGGACAGCCTGCAAGCCAGATTTGACTTAGGTAGAATCCCCTACTGTTTTCCCCTGGCCGGCGACAGCGTTTCCGCCTTCGGAATCGCCCGCCCGGCGGCCGTTTTTCGCGCCGCTTCACGCGTCACACCCCATCATCGCCATGCCATTGCCTCTGCTTGCCCTTGCCGTTGCCGCGTTTGGAATCGGTACCACCGAGTTCGTCATCATGGGCCTGTTGCCCGATGTCGCGCGCGATCTGTCCGTGTCGATTCCGGCGGCTGGCATGCTGGTGTCCGCGTATGCGCTCGGCGTCACGATCGGCGCGCCGATCGTCGCGATCGCGGTTGCCAACATGCCGCGCAAAAAGGCCCTGATGAGCCTGATCGGCGTGTTCATCGTCGGCAATCTGCTGTGCGCGATCGCGCCGGGCTACGCGGTGCTGATGGCCGCGCGCATCGTCACCGCGTTCTGCCACGGCGCGTTTTTCGGCATTGGCTCGGTGGTCGCGGCCGGGCTCGTCGCGCCGAATCGCCGCGCGCAGGCAATCGCGCTGATGTTCACCGGCCTCACGCTCGCCAACGTGCTCGGCGTGCCGCTCGGCACCGCGCTCGGCCAGGCGGTCGGCTGGCGCGCTACTTTCTGGGCCGTGACCGGCATCGGCGTGCTGGCGGCGGCCGCGCTCGCGGTGTGCCTGCCCGCGAAGATCGAGATGCACAAGGCGAGCCTCGTGCGCGAATTCAGCGTGCTGAAGAACCCGCAGGTGCTGATGGTGCTCGGTATCAGCGTGCTCGCGTCGGCGAGCCTGTTTTCGACCTTCACCTACATCACGCCGATTCTCGAAGACGTGACCGGCTTCACGCCGCACGCGGTCACCCTGGTGCTGCTCTTGTTCGGCCTCGGCCTGACGGTCGGCAGCACGCTCGGCGGTAAACTCGCGGACTGGCGGCTGATGCCCTCGCTGGTCGCGTTCCTGATGGCGATCGTCGTGATCCTGTGCGTGTTCGCGGGCACGATGCACGCGCGCACTCCGGCGATGCTGACCGTGTTCGTGTGGGGGGTGCTCGCATTCGCGATCGTGCCGCCGCTGCAGATGCTGATCGTCGATCGGGCGAGCCACGCGCCGAATCTGGCGTCGACGCTGAATCAGGGGGCGTTCAACCTCGGCAACGCGACCGGCGCATGGCTCGGCGGCATGGCGATCGGCGCCGGCGCGCCGCTGACGACACTGCCGTGGGTCGGCGTCGCGACCGCGCTCGGCGCGCTGTTGTTGACGTTGTGGTCGGTGTCGATCGAGCGGCGGGTGGCGGTGGCGGGGTGAGCTTGCCAGGCATTTTGACGATGCGCGAAATGGGGTATTCCATTCCGGCGCGCGACAGCCGCTGTTCCGCGCCGATGCACCAGTGCTCGATGTCCGCCAGCAACGACGAGCGGCTCTGAGGGTAAGGCCTCGTTCGACAGCATTTCAGCCAGCGAGTGGAAACGATCTGCAACAGATCTTGAGCCGGGCGCCGAGACCAATACCCGCTTCCACTCACGCTTTTCCGCGAACGCAGTTTTTGCGACGTGCAGTGACGGGCGCGGCGTGCGGACCATCGTGCCAGGTTGTCGTGCTCGGCGCGGCCGCGGGCGCGATCTACACGCTGTCGGTGGTGGCCTGCGGCGAGCGCTTTCGCGGCGTCGCGCTGGTGTCGGCGAGTTCGCTGGTCGGCGCGTCGTGGATCGCGGCGAGCTTTGGCGGTCCGCTCGTCGCCGGCGCGTTGATGAAAACGGTCGGCCACGATGCGGTGGTCGGCGTGCTGTTGTGCGCGGCGCTCGCGTTTCTGACGGCGGCGTGGTGGGAGCGTCCGCGGATCGCGCTGCGGGCGCCGAGTTGACGATTAGACGCTAATTGCTGGCTTTTACGATCTATACGCAGGGTGATAATCTCAACCCACGTTGCGCGGACACTCGACGAACGGCCCATATTTCGTGGCGCCGCCGCAAGCAACGGGGAGTCCGCCATGGTCTCGATGCGCCTGTTGCTCCGTGCCAGCCTGTTGGGCACGGCGATCGCGGTAGCCGCGATCCTCGCGGCGAACTGTGGAGGCGGCGGAGGCGGAAACAGCAGTGCCCCGACGGGCGCGAGCGTCGGCGCCGGCGGCAGCGGCGCATCGGCCCCGGCCGCAGCGAGCGGCGGCAGCACCACCAGCGGTGGCACCACGAGCGGCGGCACCACCACCGGTAGCACCGGCGGCTCGGGCACCCCGATGGGCGGCACATCGGCGGCAGCCGTGCGCGACGTGCTCACCTATCACGACGACATCGCGCGCACCGGCCAGAACCTCGGCGAAACCACGCTGACGCCCGCCAACGTGGCGGCTTCGACGTTCGGCAAGGTCGGCTTCTTTAGCGTCGACGGCAAGGTCGACGCGCAGCCGCTGTTCGTCGCTGCGCTGGCGATCGCGGGCGGCACGCACAACGTGCTGTACGTCGCGACCGAGAACGACAGTGTGTACGCATTCGATGCCGACACCGGCGCGACCCTGTGGCAGGTGCGCACACTCGGCACCGGCGAAACCCCGAGCGACAACCTCGGCTGCAGCCAGATCGTGAACACCATCGGCATCACCTCGACACCGGTGATCGACCGTTCGCGCGGCACGCACGGCACGATCTACGTGGTCGCGATGTCGAAGGACGCGGCCGGCGGCTACCATCATCGCATTCACGCGCTCGACCTCGCGACCGGCGCCGAGCTGCTGAACGGTCCCACCGAAGTCGCCGCCTCTTACCCGGGCAGCGGCGCGGGCAATACGAACGGCGTCTTGCCGTTCACCACGTCGTTGTACGCGGAGCGCGCGGGGCTGCTGTTGCTCGGCAACACGGTCTACACGTCATGGACCTCGCACTGCGACCACGGCGGCTATACGGGCTGGATCATGGGCTACGGCGCCGACACGTTGCAGCAGACCACCTTGCTCAACCTGGCGCCTAACGGCATCGGCGGCGCGATCTGGATGAGCGGCGCGGGACCGGCGTCGGACGGCTCGTCGATCTATCTGCTCGATGCCAACGGCACGTTCGACACGACGATGACGTCGAGCGGCTTCCCCGCCAGCAAGGATTTCGGCAATACGTTCCTGAAGCTCGGCACGGCGGGAGGCCTGTCGGTGGCGGACTACTTCGCGATGACGAACGTCGTGCAGGAGTCCAACGACGACATCGACCTCGGCTCCGGCGGCGCACTGGTGCTGCCGGACCTGACCGACGCGAGCGGCACCGTACAGCATCTGACGCTCGGCGCGGGCAAGGACAGCACCATCTACGTGCTGAATCGCGACTCGATGGGCAAGTTCAACCCGATGGCCGACAACATCTATCAGGAGATTCCCGCGCAGCTGGCCGGCGGCGAGTTCGGCATGCCCGCCTATTTCAACGGGCGCGTGTATTTCGGCTCGGTCGGCGATCATCTGAAGGCGTTCACCGTGACCAACGCGAAGCTGTCGATCACACCGACCGCGCAAAGCGCGATGACGTTCGCCTATCCCGGGACGACGCCGAGCATCTCGGCGAACGGCACCACGAACGGCATCGTGTGGGCCGCCGAAAACGGCACCATCGCGGCCTTGCATGCGTTCGACCCGATCGCGCTCAACGAGCTGTACAACAGCAACCAGATGGGCACGCGCGATCAGTTCGGCACGGGCAACAAGTTCATCACACCATTGATCGCAAACGGCAAGGTGTATGTCGGCACGACGAATGGGGTGGCCGTATTCGGGTTGCTGGGTGGGTGAAGCGGACGACGCGCCGATTCATTTCGACCCGTACGCCCAAGGTCTCGCACAAACGACGAGGGCCGGCATTGCGCGCCGGCCCTCGCTCATCGTGACTGCCGCGCGCTCACCCTCGCGCCGGCAGAATCTCTGCGGCACACGCGCCGAACCCCACGCGATACCCGTCGCCCTGGCACCAGCCGACGAGCGTCAACTCATCGCCGTCCTCGATGAATGTGCGCGTGCCGCCCTCTTTCAACGCCAGCGGCTTCTTGCCGTTCCACGTCAGCTCCAGCAGGCTGCCGTACGAATCCTCGGTCGGCCCGCTGATCGTCCCCGAGCCCATCAGGTCGCCCACCCGCGTATTGCAGCCCGCCACCGTGTGATGCGCGAGCTGCTGCGCCATCGTCCAGTACATGTATTTGAAGTTGGTCCGCGCGATCGTGCTCGCTTGCCGCGCGGGTTGCGCACGCAATGTCACTTCGAGGTGAATGTCGAACGCATGCTTTCCTCGATGCCGCAGATAGGCGAGCGGCTCTGGCTCCTGCACCGGTTGCGCGACGCGGAAGGGTTCGAGCGCATCGAGCGTGACGACCCACGGTGAGATCGTCGTCGCGAAGGTCTTCGCATTGAATGGGCCGAGCGGCACGTATTCCCATTGCTGGATGTCGCGCGCGCTCCAGTCGTTCAGCAGCACCATGCCGAAAATGTGCGCCTCCGCGTCCTCGCACGCGATCGGCTCGCCCAGCGCATTGCCGCCGCCGATGATGAAACCCGTCTCCAGTTCGATATCGAGCTTGCGGCTCGCGCCGAACACCGGACGCTCCTCGTCGGGCAACTTCAGCTGACCATTGGGACGACGCACCGGCGTCCCGCTCACGACCACCGACGATGCCCGTCCGTTGTAGCCGATCGGCATCTCCGACCAGTTCGGCAGCAGCGCATTCTTCGGATCGCGGAACATCGCGCCGACATTGGTCGCGTGTTCCTTCGATGAATAGAAATCCGTGTAGCCCGGAATCTGCACCGGCAGATGCAGACGCGCATCGGCCGCGCGCACGAGCACCTTCGCGCGCAACGCGGCATCGTCGCGCAGCGTCGCGGTGTCGCGCGCGAGCAGTTGGCTCAACTGGATACGCACGCTGCGCCACACGTCGCGGCCAAGCGCGATGAAATCGTTCAGCGCATCGCGCGCGAACACGTTGTGCGCCGGCACGTTCAGCAGACCCGCGGCCTGCAATCCGGCGAGATCGACGATCTGATCGCCGAGCGCGACGCCCACGCGACGCGCGTCGTTGCCACGGTCGCTGAAAATGCCGAACGGCAGGTTCTGGATCGGGAAGTCGCCAGCCGGGTCGTTGGCCGACTCGATCCAGCTCTTGCGCGACGCATCGAGCGTCGCCTGGAGATCGTTCACCGCGTTCATCGTTGCTCCGGATTGAAGTGTTTCTCGAGGCCTTGCCAGCACTCGTAGTAATGCGCCTGCAGTTGCGCGGTTTCGAGCGCGAAGCGCGTCGGCTTGATCAGCGTGCGGGTCTCGAACATGAAGGCCATCGTGTCGTCGACCTTCTTCGGCACCGAGGTATCGATATGCGACGCCTTCTCGAACGTGTCCGCGTCCGGGCCGTGGCCCGTCATGCAGTTGTGCAGGCTCGCGCCGCCGGGCACGAAGCCCTCGGCCTTCGCGTCGTAGACGCCATGCACGAGGCCCATGAACTCGCTCGCGACGTTGCGATGGAACCAGGGCGGCCGGAACGTATCTTCGGCGGCGAGCCAGCGCGGCGGGAAGATCACGAAGTCGATCGTATCGACGCCCGGCGTGTCGCTTTGCGATTGCAGCACGAGGAAGATCGACGGATCCGGATGGTCGAAGCTGATCGAGCCGATCGTGTTGAAGCGGCGCAGGTCGTATTTGTACGGCGCGTAGTTGCCGTGCCATGCGACCACGTCGAGCGGCGAATGGCCGATGTCCGCGCGCCACAGATTGCCGTTCATCTTCGCGACGAGTTCGAATGCGCCTTCGCGGTCGTCGTATGCGGCGTGCGGCGTCAGGAAATCGCGCGGATTCGCGAGACCGTTGGAGCCGATCGGCCCCAGTTCCGGCAGACGCAGCAGCGCGCCGAAGTTCTCGCAGATATACCCGCGCGCGCTGCCGTCCGGCAGGCTGACCGCGAAGCGCACGCCGCGTGGAATCACCGCGATCTCGAACGGCTCGACATCGACTCGGCCCATTTCGGTCGCGATATGCAGGCGCCCCTGTTGCGGCACGATCAGCAGTTCGCCGTCGGCGCTGTAGAAGAAGCGATCGTGCATCGAGCGGTTCGCCGCATACAGATGGATCGCGCAACCGCTCATCGCTTCGGCCGAGCCGTTGCCCGCCATCGTGACCCAGCCGTCGATGAAATCGGTCGGTTCGCCGGGCATCGGCAGGGGGTCCCAGCGCAGTTGGTTCGGCGGCGTCGGCGGCACCTCGGCGAAGTTCGCGACGAGCCGCTCCGACGGCATCGAAGTGAACGGCTTGTGCATGGCCGCCGGACGAATCCGGTACAGCCACGAGCGACGGTTGTGACCGCGTGGCGCCGTAAACGCCGTGCCCGAAATCTGTTCGGCATACAAACCATAGGCCGCGCGTTGCGGCGAATTGCGGCCGGTCGGCAGCGCGCCCGGCAATGCCTCGGTCGCGAATTCATTCGCGAAACCCGACTGATAGCCGGGCTCGATTTCAGGACGCAGGCGTTCGTCGGCCGGCGTACGTGTTGAGGTATCCATACAAGGTTCTCCGCGAGTTGCCCGATTCTTTCCCGGTTGATACGTGATCTTTGCTGTCAGGCTCAGGCCGGCTCCGCTTCGGACGCGCGGTTGGGTTGCCGCGTCGCACCGGCGAGCACGACCACCAGCAGCGCCGAGCACAGCACCGGCAGCGCCGCTGCATGAAACAGCGCGGCATTCGACCAGTTCAACGCGATCAGGTGTCCGCCGACGAGCGGCCCGATCACCGAACCGATCCGGCCAATGCCGAGACTCCAGCCGATGCCGGTCGAGCGCAGCGCGGTCGGATAGAAATGCCCGGCAAGCGCATTGACGGCCGGCTGTCCGCCGACCACACAGAAGCCCCCCGCGAAAACGACGACGAGCAGCCACGGCAGCGCATGCGCGACCGCGCCGATCGTGCCGACCGCGAACGCGGCGAGCGCGAAGCACGCGAACAGCACGCGCACGAAACCCACGCGCTCGATGAACCAGCCGAGCAGCAGCGTGCCGATCACACCGCCCGTCTGCAGCACCGTGCCGACGATCACGGCCGTGCCCGGCGTGTAGCCGGCGTCGCGCATGACGGTGGGCAGCCAGTTCGACAGGAAGTACAGCACGATCAGGTTCATGAAGCTGATCGCCCACAGAATCAGCGTGACCGGACCGCGGCCCGCTCGGAACAACTCGGCGACCGGCGCGCCGTCGCTGCGCTTTTCGCTGACGACGAGCCGCGTGTTCGCGTCGATCCGCAGAGCCGGGTTGAACCTTGCCAGCCACCTCACCGCGCGCTCGCTGCGGCCCTTCAGCACCAGGAACTGCAGCGACTCCGGCAGCATCGCCAGCATCGCGAACGCGAGCAGCAACGGCACGGCGCCACCGACCCAGAACACCCCGCGCCAGCCATAGGCCGGAATCAGCGCAGCGCTGACGAAGCCGCCGACCGCCGCGCCGAGCGTGAAGCCGCACGACACCAACATCATGCGCTTGACGCGATGCGCGGGCGTCGAGAATTCGCCGACCAGCGCCATCGCGTTCGGCATGATGCAGCCGAGCCCGAGACCCGTGATGAAACGCAGCGTGATCAGCGCGGGAATCGTCGCTACGAACGGCGTGACGAGCATCGACAGCGAGAAGAAGAACGTCGCGCCGATCAGCACCGGCCGGCGACCGATGCGGTCGGCCAGCACCGACAGCCCGAGCGCGCCCAACAGCATGCCGAACAGGCTCGCGCTGAAGACCGGGCCAAGCGCGGTTTTCGCGACGCGCCATTCGGCGATCACGCTGGGCGCGACATAGCCCATCGCCTGCGCGTCGAAACCGTCGATCAGCAGACACAGCCCGCACAGCGCAAGCAGCATCGCCTGAAAAGTCGGGCGATCGGTTTCGGCGAGCACGCGCTCGACTTCGATCACATTGGCGGCGGGTTGGTCACTCATTGGGTCGTTCCCTCTAAAATTGCGTTTTACGAATAGTAAAACGAATTACGAATAGTGAAACTAACGTATACCCTTGGAAACACGCCCGCGAACCTCGTCATTCCGCGCTCATCCCCGGCCGATAAGCGTGAGGCCAATAACGATATGAGCATTTTTTGTTAATCTGCGCAGGGCGCGTACTGCTACCATCAATGAATGCGGCCATCGCGTCGCGCTGCCACGCGCCCGGTGCGCGTTCATCGTCGCCTTTCATCTGCCTTCATGATTTCGCCGACCATCCCCGATCTGATCGCCCGCGCCGCTCATCACCCGTTTCTCGGCGAGCATCTGGCAATGGGACAAGGCGGGCACGCCGGCATCGCGCTCGCACATTTCGATGGCATCGAGCTCACGAGTGCCTACGAGCCGATCTTCGACATCAGCGTGCACGGGCTTGCGCAGTCGCTGTCATGCGGCGCGGAAGGGGTCGACCGCTTCGGTGATGAACTCGGCTTTCAGGCGGTCACGCACCGGCTCGACGCGCCGCCATTCGAGGTGTTCGATCCGTTCGACAACATCGCCGACGATCAGCAGCTGGTCGCGCTAGACCGCATGTCGCGCGCGCTGCACGCAATCAACTTCTTCGGCCCGCAGCGACATGGATTGCTGTTTCTGCGGGTGCACGAGAGGCTGTTGAAGAGCGTGAAGTACGACCACGGCCGGCATTTTTCGAGCGTGCTGACCTCGTTCAATTTGAGTCCGACGCGCATCGTGATCGAGTTGCCGGCGGCGGCGGTCGCACACAAGACGTTCCTGGGCTATCTGACGCGCAGCTATCAGCACTACGGGTTCAAGGTGGCGGGCAATCTGTCGAACGCGGGGCAGATCCTGTCGGTATCCGAAACCGCGCGGCTCGACTTCATCAAGATGGATGCGGCAGCCGCATTGCGCGACGCGACCGTGAAGCCGCTCGTGGGTTACGCGGGCCGGCTGCGGGTGCCGCTGATTTTCAATCGCGTGACGGATGAGGCGCAATTCTCCGCGCTACAGCAGTACGACGTGCGGTTCGTGCAAGGGCCATTATTCAACGCGCATTATCACGACCGGGCGGCGTGACACAGTGTGGGCCCGGTTAGCCGGGGCGCTGCGGCATTACCTCAGCCCGGCTCCCCCAGCCGCGCCGCGAGCGCCTTCAGGCGCGGCGCGACATTCTCGCGAAACACTTCCTCCCCCATTGACGACGCCGGCCCGCTGCAACTGAGCACGAGCCAGCGCTTTTCGCGCGGCTCGCGAAACGGCACCGCGACTGCGTTCACGTCGTCATGCCACGCACGAAACGAGTAGCAGCATCGCTCGGTCGCGAATGCGGCGATCTCCTGTTCGGCTTCGGCGACGAGCATCGCCCCCACTCTGCCAGCCGCTTTTTTCAGTTCCGCGAGTAACGCGGTACGCGCGTCGGGCGACTGCACGGCGAGATAGGCGCGGCCCATCGAACTCGTCAGCATCGACAGTTTCGAGCCGGATGCGAGGCCGAGCGTCAATGCGGTTTCGCTGCGAATCGTCTCCAGATACACCATGTCGAGCCCGTCCCGGCACCCGAGCGAGACCGCCGCGCCGACCTCGCGCGCCAGGCTGCGCAGGTGCGGGCGTGCCAGTTCGAGCATGTCGGTGCCCGACAGCAGCGCGAAACCGAGCGACAGCACGCCCGCGTCGAGCGCATATTTGCCGTGTCTTTCGTCCAGCCGCAGATAGCCGAGCACGGTCAGCGTGTAGGCGAGCCGGTTCACGGTTGCCTTCGGCAGACCCGTGCGTTCGACGAAATCTCGATTGCCGAGCATCGTCTCGCCTGGCCGGAACGCGCGCAACAGGTCCAGCCCGCGAGCAAGGGCGACGACGAATTTGCGTTCGTCGAGCGGAGCGGAGAAAGTGGATGGCAGCGTCATAGGGTGATACACTCGAACGATATTTGCAAAACATTGTTTCGCAAAGCGGAACTCTAGTCAAGCTGGTTCTGAGCGAGAAATCAGGAGATACGTCATGGCCGTAGCCGCGCAGTTTCACTGGGAAGACCCGTTGCTGCTGGATCAGCAACTCACCGAAGACGAACGTATGGTGCGCGATGCCGCTGCGGCTTACTCGCAGGACAAGCTGCTGCCGCGCGTGCTGGAGGCGTTCCGCCACGAAAAGACCGATATCGGGATCTTTCGCGAAATGGGCGAGCTTGGCCTGCTCGGTCCGACGATTCCCGAACAGTACGGGGGCCCCGGTCTGAACTATGTCGCGTACGGGCTGATCGCGCGTGAAGTGGAACGCGTCGACTCCGGCTATCGCTCGATGATGTCGGTGCAGTCGTCACTGGTGATGGTGCCGATCTACGAATTCGGCTCGGACGCGCAGAAGGAAAAATATCTGCCGAAGCTCGCGCGCGGCGAGTGGATCGGCTGCTTCGGCCTGACCGAGCCGAACCACGGCTCCGATCCAGGCAGCATGGTCACGCGCGCGAAGAAAGTCGATGGCGGCTACTCGTTGTCGGGCTCGAAGATGTGGATCACCAATTCGCCGATCGCCGACGTCTTCGTTGTATGGGCGAAGCTCGAGGAAGACGGCAAGGACAACATCCGCGGCTTCATTCTCGAGAAGGGCTGGAAGGGTCTGTCGGCACCGGCGATCCACGGCAAGGTGGGTCTGCGCGCGTCGATCACCGGCGAAATCGTGCTCGACGAAGCGTTCGTGCCGGAAGAGAACATCATGCCGGATGTCAGCGGCCTGCGCGGTCCGTTCACGTGTCTGAACTCGGCGCGCTACGGCATCGCCTGGGGCGCGCTCGGCGCGGCCGAAGCATGCTGGCACATCGCGCGTCAGTACGTGCTCGATCGCAAGCAATTTGGCCGGCCGCTCGCCGCGAACCAGCTGATCCAGAAGAAGCTCGCCGACATGCAGACCGAAATCACGCTCGGGCTGCAAGGCGTACTGCGCCTCGGCCGCATGAAGGACGAAGGCACGGCCGCGGTCGAAATCACCTCGATCATGAAGCGCAATTCGTGCGGCAAAGCGCTCGACATCGCCCGCCTCGCGCGCGACATGCTCGGCGGCAACGGCATTTCGGACGAGTTCGGCGTCGCGCGTCATCTGGTGAACCTCGAGGTCGTCAACACCTACGAAGGCACCCACGACGTTCACGCGCTGATTCTCGGCCGTGCGCAGACCGGTATTCAGGCGTTCTTCTGATTCCGATGCTGGTGTATCGATAATGCAAAAAAGCCGGTTCCTTCGAACCGGCTTTTTGGTTCATGCCGCGCCGCTTACCGGTTCGGCTGCGGCGTCAGGCGCAGGTACGGACGCAACGCCTTGTAGCCCTTCGGGAATTTCTGCCTGATGACTTCCTCGTCCTTCAGCGACGGCACGATCACGACGTCATCGCCATGCGTCCAGTTGCCCGGCGTCGCGACCGAGTGACTGTCGGTCAGTTGCAGCGAATCGATCACGCGCAGCACTTCGTCGAAGTTGCGGCCGGTGCTCGCCGGGTACGTGATGATCAGACGCACCTTCCGGTTCGGATCGATGACGAACAGCGAGCGCACCGTGAACGTTTCGTTCGCGTTCGGGTGAATCATGTCGTACAGCCCGGAGACCTTGCGATCGCCGTCCGCGAGAATCGGAAAACCGATGTTGGCGGCCTGCGTCTCGTTGATGTCCTTGATCCACTCCTTGTGCGACTCCGCGCTGTCGACCGACAACGCGATCGTCTTCACGTTGCGCTTTTCGAACTCGCCCGCGAGCTTCGCGGTCAGGCCCAGCTCGGTCGTGCAGACCGGCGTGAAGTCGGCCGGATGCGAGAACAGCACGCCCCAGCTAGTGCCGAGCCACTCGTGAAACCTGATGCGGCCAATGCTCGACTCCTGTTCGAAATCCGGCGCAATGTCGCCAAGACGTAGACTCATAGTGCATCTCCTGTAGGTATTCGGAAGGTATCCGGATAAGGTCGCGGGCGTGTGCCCGCGGCGGCCAGTCACGATAAAGCATAAGGCCGCGGTGGTACATGGCGAACCAACATCGCGTCAGTACTTTATGTGTTTTTGTAATTTTCTCCCGTTTGACGGAAACTTTGCGGGACAGATCAACTCAATCCAGATACCGGTCTGGAGCAGAGTGCCCTCAAACGGGTGTCTGGCGCCACGCGCTGGCGGGAACGGATCGTGCAGCGGCGGCATGCAACCGGCACTATGCTCGCCAGCGACCGTTTCTTTGGTTACGATTTACGCGTAGCGTGAGACAAAGGGAGCTGTCAATGTCGGAAGTCAACAAGGAGAGATTGATGTCGGATATCAAAACCGTCCTCGCGGACGCTGAAGACCTGCTGAAACAGGCCGCGAGCGCTACCGGCGAACGCGCGTCGGAACTGCGCGAAACCGCGCTGACGCGCCTGAAGCAGGCGAAAGAAAAGGCAGCCGACGTTCAGGTCGTGGTCGTCGAAAAAGGCAAGAAGGCCGCCCGCGCCACCGACGACTACGTGCACGAGCATCCGTGGGCGTCGATCGGCATCGCCGCGGGCATCGGCGTGGTGGTCGGTCTGCTGATCAATCGCAAGTAAAGGCCGGTGAGGCCGCCGGAGCAGGCAGGTCCGGCGCACCGGCGACACGGGCGGACCGGCGCGAGCCTCGCCGGTCCCCTTCTGCTGGCGCGCGCGCGCCGGCTAGGCCCTCACGCGCAACGCCCACAGCCATGACGACCGAAACACACTCGCAGCGCGCAGAACACAGCCCGTTGCGCCGTATTCTCAGTTCCGTGTTTGCGATCCTGCAGACGCGGCTCGAACTGGTGGGCATCGAACTCGCCGAGGAAAAAGACCGCCTGCTCGGCGTCCTGTTTCTCGGTCTTGCCGCGATGATGCTCGCCACGATGGCCTTGATCGCGTTGACCGCACTCGTCGCCATTGCCTTCTGGGACACCTACCGATGGCAGGCGCTTGCCGGCATCACCGCGGTCTACGCGATTGCCGGGCTCGCCTGTGCGCTGAAGGCGCGCAGCGGTTTGCGCAACGCGCCGATGGTATTCGAAGCGACCCTCGCGGAGTTCGAAAAGGATCGCGAAGCGTTTCGCAGCCGCGACTGATGGGAAAGTTCGTCTGCATCCGATCCATCACCTCACCTTCACCGCCGCCGACACGCCATGAGCCCTTCCCGTCCTGATACCGCCTTTCGTAACAAGCGCCATCCGTCGAAGGATCTGAGCGCGCCGCATCTGCGGGCGCTGCGCAAGGAATTGCTGCTCGTGCGCGCCGACGTCGAGCGCGTCGAGCTCGCACAGGCCGCCTTCGAACTGCGCCAGGCCGTCACGCATTTCAGCTGGCTCAGGTTCGTGATCCCCGGCTTCGGCGGCGTGCGCGTCGGTAAAGGGCCAAAGGCGAGCGTGCTCAACGCGGGCACGATCGGCGCGTTGCTCAAGCAGTACCCGCTCATCAGCTCGATCGCTTCGCTGTTGCTCGCCAAACCGCTGCGCGCGAGGGTCGTCGCGAGCGCGAAGCCCGCGCTCAAGTGGGGCAGCCTTGCGCTCGGCGCGTGGGAAGCGTTCCGGATCTGGCAACAGATGAAGAACGAGTCGGCGGCGGCGCGGGCGGCCGCGGCGGCTTCCGCTACGGCGCGGTCGCCGGCTGCGCGGGACGATTCGTTGCGAAGCGGCTATTGACGTCGTGGCCGCTGCGAGTGGCAGCGATCTGGCGGACCTCCCGCTCGCAAGGTTGCGTGTGTCGGACTTCAATCACCCGCTAACTGGTATTCCAGCATTCGCTGCTTGTGGGCGTCGCGCCGCTCGCATCGTTTCTATTGCCTCGCTGACCCGTCGCATCTAGCGTGAACGTGCCGCACGGGTCGTCGCGCATCGGGCCCGCTTCCGCGGGCGCCGCTTCGATCGAATAGCCGCCGTTCGTATCGTCCGCGGGCAGCACGCGCACTCGATACACCGGGGCGCCGAACTGCGGCGCCTGATCGATACCCGGTGGCAAGGCCGGCGCCCCATCGCTCGCCGCGGTCTCGACGAATTGCGCAGCCCGATATAACGCCGACGCCGCATCGATGCGATGCGTGCGCGCAATGTGGCTGCGATACGAAGGGATCGCAAACGCGGCGAGCGTGGCGGCAATCGCGAGCGCGATCACGAGTTCGAGCAGCGTGAATGCGGATGTGTTCGGCCTTTTCATACGTGTCCAGTCGGTGCGTTCCTCAGAATGGTCTTGCTGCAACGCGCCGCCAATGACGTTCGATCGCGCCATCTTCGGTCACGACCTCCATCTGCAACCAGATCTGCGACTCGCTGCTCCGCCCGAAGCCGCGCGCTGTCAGCAGATAAGCGCTGGCGTTGGGTCGACTCGCGAGACGCCAAGGCTCGATCAGGCATTGCGGCGCGCGCGATGATCCCGGCCATTGCGCGACAGGCGTGATGGCGCCTGCGTCGAACGCGGTTTCAAGCCTCCATTGAGTCGGCTCGCCGGATGTGAGCGGTGCATCGCGCGCGTCGCCACTTGCCGATAGCACGTTGCGCTCGCACCAGCTCAGCGCCGAATCCGCCGCGTGGAAAGCCTGCAGATAGTCGCGCACATTGGTCGCCGCGCGAGCGGCCGCGAGCGATGTTTCGAACCATATCGCGGACGTGGCGAGCATCATGGCCGAGATCAACAGCACGATGGCTAGCACGACGCCGCGTTGATGTGCCCCTCGGGCACCGCCCTGACAATTTCGCCTACCTAAGTGTTTCGCTGTTGCGCCTGGCCCGCCGCATATGTCGTACGCGCGGCCGCGTTGCGTTGCTGTGCCGCGATCCATCACGACGGCACCTCCGCGCGATTACGCAGCGCAACGCGGCGGGAAAACACCTGTCGAGGCCGCAGGTCGGTACCGAGTGTACTCACGCCATCGCAGTCGATGTACTTCGAACGCTGTCCTTGCGGCGCGCCGCGCACCAGCACGCAGACATCGACCGCAACGACGTTCGCCCATTGATCCGCCGCCACGGCTGACGCATTCACCGCATCCGCCGCGCCGTCCAGCCAGTAGCGCAACCGCACGCGCTCGACGCCTTCGATCAGCGGCTGCGCGGACCCCGCATTGCCGCTGCCGACGCAGTAAAGCTCCGGCTCGCCGGTCGAGCCGCTGACGTTGGCGAAGTAGCGATTGACCACCGGCGCGCCCTCATCGCCAAGGACCGCGTCGCTGCTTTTGACGGCCTGTCCGACACAGTCGGTGACCTGACCGCTCGACGATGGCCATGTCGATACGACGTCTGCGACGTAACGGATCGCGACACCATCCGAGCCGGTGCTCAACGTGGTGCAAGCGAGGCTGTCGTCGGCGCCGGTCGGACGACCGCCCGAGCAGCCGAATAGCGCAGGCGCCGCGTTGTAGCCAATGACATTGGCAGGGACGAAGCCGGCCATCTGCAATTGCTGGCCGATCAGCATCAGCGCGGTCAAGCCCGCTTCGCGAATCCGGGTCGCGTTGCTCGCCTGCACGAACGCGTTGCGCTGCGCCGTGTAAAGGGACACGGCGCCCGCGATCACGAGCAACCCGAGCGCCATCGCGATCAGGAATTCGATTAGCGTATGACCGAGTGGGCAATGCGGCCGCTTCATTTCGCGAACGCCAACGCGACACACGACGATCCAGCCGGTGCATCGACGTCGCCGCAAGGCTCCGCCGGCTGGGCGCTCGCATCGCCCAAAGCGGGCCGGTCCCGCACGGACGCCCACGTCACGCGCGCCGCCGCGACCGCGCCGCTCTCGCCAATCGATGCGTCGCCGTGCGGCAGCAGAACGCTCGCCCAGGTGCGCCATTGATTGAGCGCGACATCGCCCGTGGAAGGCGTGCGCGTCGCTTCGGCAATCGAGTCGGCTATCCACGCGGCGCTCTCGCGCAGCGTCATCGCGCGCGCTTCGCGTGCGGTCCACACCTGAACCGCGATCAAACCCAGCGCGCTCACCGCGACCAACGCGACCGCCAGCATCACCTCGATCAACGAGCTGCCATCACAAGCCGATGCGTGCGCACGCAAACCGGTCTTGAATGCGGGCTGTCTCACGACGTCGCTCCGCACGCGCCCTCCGAGATCCGCGCGCGACCTCCTGCCGCGACACTGATGCAGCGCCGCCACGGGTTCCCCTGCATCGATTTCGATGGGCTTCGCGGCGCGATATCAAAACTTCGAAACGCGCCGATCACCTGCCCAGCCGGCGGCGTGAACGTCATATCCGTCTGCACGCCGGTGATGCTCACCGCCGCGAGCGCCGGCTGCGCGCGCAACAAGGACGGCTTGCCGCCACGTTCGGCGAATACGGCCCAGCCGCAGGCCCAGTCGGCGATGCCGCCGGCGCAAGGTTGGCCCGACGCGAGACAGACGCGCGCCGCATCGACGCGGCACACCGTGATGCGCGCACCGCGCCGCAGCGCCTCGCTGCGTGCGTAGGCGAACGTGGACAGCAGCGCCTTCGAGCGCGCGTCGACCTGATCGCGCATATGCCATGCGGCGAACGACGGCACCGCCATCACGGCCATCAGCATCACGAGCGCTATCACCGCCAGCGTTTCGACGAGTGTGAAACCGGCGCGCGATGGCCCGTAAATCCCCTTGAATTTCATCTGCACCCCTGAGCGTTACGAAAGGATGCAGCCAATCTAGCGATTTGCGAGCGCGCCGACCATCGTCCGAATGGCCAGGTGGCATTCAGACGTTAGCGCGCGCAACAATGCACGTGACGATCGATCACGGAGGCGGGAGAAGCGATGCGGGAAAAAAAGCGCGAAATGCGCGAGGCGATGAATGCGAATGACCGCAGCTCAGCTGCGACACGCGTGCGCTCAGCGCTTGCGGGAAGGCTTGGGCGGGGAAGAGGCGCGGCGGAATTCCTCGATCACGTCCTCGAATTCGGAGACGTCTTCGAAGCGCCGGTACACGGAAGCAAAACGGACGTAAGCGATCGTGTCGAGCGCGCGCAACTCGTTCATCACGAGTTCGCCGAGGCGCTCGCTACGCACCTCGCGCTCGCCGCTGCCGAGCAGCTGATACTCGATACGGGCGACAGCCGCTTCGATCGCGTCCACCGCAACCGGGCGCTTGCGCAGCGCCAGTTGCATGCTCGCGACAATCTTGCGGCGATCGAATTCCGTGCGCGTGCCGTCCTTCTTGACGACCGACGGCAACGCCAGCTCGACCCGCTCATACGTCGTGAAACGCTTGTCGCAGGCCGGGCAGCGGCGGCGCCGGCGGATCGTCGCGCCGTCTTCGGATACGCGCGAGTCGACGACTTGCGTATCGGCATGGCGGCAGAAGGGGCAATGCATGGTTTAGCCGTAAACCGGAAAGCGCCTGGTCAGATCGGCGACCTGAACCTTCACGCGCTCGATCGTCGCGGCATCTTCCGGGTTGTCCAGCACGTCGGCGATCAGGTTGCCGACCTGCTCGGCTTCCTTCACGCCGAAGCCGCGCGTGGTCATGGCCGGAGAACCGAGGCGGATACCCGAGGTCACGAACGGCTTTTCCGGATCGTTCGGGATCGCGTTCTTGTTGACCGTGATGTGTGCCGCGCCGAGTGCCGCTTCCGCAGCCTTGCCGGTGATCTTCTTCGCGCGCAGGTCGACCAGCATCACGTGGCTTTCGGTGCGACCCGACACGATGCGCAGACCGCGCTTGACCAGCGTTTCAGCAAGCACACGCGCGTTCTCGACGACCTGCTGCTGATACGCCTTGAATTCCGGCGAAAGCGCTTCCTTGAACGCGACGGCCTTCGCGGCGATCACGTGCATCAACGGACCGCCCTGGATGCCCGGGAAAATCGCCGAGTTGATCGCCTTCTCGAACTCGGCCTTCATCAGGATCACGCCGCCGCGCGGGCCGCGCAGGCTCTTGTGCGTAGTGGTGGTGACGAAATCGGCGTGCGGCACCGGATTCGGATAAACGCCCGCGGCGACGAGACCGGCGTAGTGCGCCATGTCGACCATGAAGTACGCGCCGACCGACTTCGCGATCTTCGACATGCGTTCGAAATCAATGCGCAGCGCGAACGCGGACGCGCCCGCTACGATCAGCTTCGGCTTGTGTTCTTGCGCGAGCTTCTCGGCGGCGTCGTAGTCGATGTCTTCGGCTTCGTTCAAGCCGTAGCTGACCACGTTGAACCACTTGCCCGACATGTTGACCGGCGAGCCGTGCGTGAGGTGGCCGCCGTGCGCGAGGCTCATGCCCATGATCGTGTCGCCCGGCTTGAGCATCGCGAAGAACACGCCCTGGTTCGCCTGCGAGCCCGAGTTCGGCTGCACGTTCGCGGCTTCGGCGCCGAACAGCTGCTTCACGCGGTCGATCGCCAGCTGCTCGGCAACGTCGACGTATTCACAGCCGCCGTAATAGCGCTTGCCCGGATACCCTTCGGCGTACTTGTTCGTGAGTTGCGAGCCTTGCGCGGCCATCACGGCCGGGCTCGTGTAGTTTTCCGACGCGATCAGTTCGATGTGCTCTTCCTGACGGCGGTTTTCCTGCTCGATGACCTTCCAGAGTTCAGGATCGACGTTGGCGATGGTGCTTTGGGCTCTGTCAAACATACGGGTTCCGTTGAGTGTTTTCAGGTTGACCGGATCGTGCGCCGAATCCTGCGTAGAGGGTACACAGCGGGGTACGCAGCGCTTTGGGCGGCGAGGCTTGCCCTGACGCGGCGAGTGGAGAGTCGCCGCACACGCGAGGCGGGCCAGCCACCGTCAGCGCAGATCAACGCGCGCGGTTCACGGCTGCCCAGGCGAACGGCAAAACGGCACCCTGCGCTTCACGGTGGGTTGTTCCACCTTGAACCCGATTGGTTGAATCGGCTGAGTCGGACGACTCGGTTCTATCGCCAGTCACGCAGGGTCGAGCGCGTTAGTGTATTGGAAGAGGCCCGAATAGGCAACCGACTTGCGGGCGCTCCGGCGGCCGCTGGCGGGGCCTCCGGACGGTTTGGCGGCCCCGCTGCGCAACCATCTGAGGAAAGCGCGCCGGTCGCACCGCGCACCCGTTGCGCGCCGCCGCGGCGGCCGCCGATCCGGCTCGTGCATCCTTGCCGCAGCGTGCCATTGGAAGTAGGCTTTGGGCCTTTGTCTCTTACCGACCAGGGAACTGCAATGATCGTGTTTGTCACAGGAGCGTCGGCCGGATTCGGCGCCGCCATCGCCCGCTCGTTCGTCAAGGGCGGCCATCGTGTCGTCGCCACTGCACGCCGCAAGGACCGTCTGCAAGCACTCGCCGACGAGCTCGGCGACGCGCTGCTGCCGTACGAGCTCGACGTGCGCGATCGCGCCGCCGTCGAAGCCGTGCCCGCCTCGCTGCCGGCGGACTTCGCCGCGATCGACGTGCTCGTCAACAACGCCGGCCTCGCGCTCGGCACCGAGCCGGCTCACAAGGCAAGTCTCGATGAATGGAACACCATGATCGAGACCAATTGCACGGGCCTCGCGCAGGTCACGCATGCGCTGTTGCCCGGCATGGTCGAGCGCAACCGCGGGCATATCTTCAATCTGGGTTCGGTGGCGGGCCGCTGGCCGTACGCGGGCGGCAACGTGTACGGCGCGACCAAGGCGTTCGTGCGCCAGTTCAGCCTGAACCTGCGCGCCGACCTCGCCGGCACGGCGCTGCGCGTGACCGACATCGAACCGGGACTGTGCGGCGGCACCGAATTCTCGAACGTGCGTTATCGCGGCGACGACGACAAGGCCGCCAAGGTGTACGAAAACGTGCAGCCGCTGACGGCCGAAGACATCGCCGATTCCATCTACTGGATCGCCACGCGCCCAGCCCACGTCAACATCAACACGATCGAGCTGATGCCGGTCGCGCAGTCGTTCGCCGGTCTGTCCGTGCATCGCGGCTGAGTTTGAAGGCGGGCGACGGCGGCCGCCGCTACCACTGGTCGCGCCACCGCCCATCATCGTGCTGGCTTTTCCTGCGGCACGTCGATAGCCCGCTCCGCCAGTCCCGGCCCGGCCGGCAAAGCCAGCTCCTATCGCCGCCGACGCCCGCCACAAGCAACTCACACTTCGAAACAGACCCCGGGTTGTGCGTTCCGGTAGAATGCGCCGCATGAATATGTCGACCAGCCAGCCAGGCACGGAAATCGGCTATACGTGGCCCATCCGCGTGTACTACGAAGATACCGACGCCGGCGGCATCGTGTTTTACGCCAATTACCTGAAGTTTTTCGAACGCGCTCGCACCGAATGGCTGCGCGCGTGCGGCGTCGACCAGCACCGGCTTGCGGAAGAAAACGACGCGATTTTCATCGTGCGCAGTACCGCGGTCGATTACCGGGCTCCGGCCCGACTCGACGACATCGTGAAAATTATCAGCCGGATCGAGCGTCTTGGCCGAGCTTCGGTAGACTTCGTGCAGGAAGCATGGCGCGAAGGCACGCTGCTTGCGGCCGGTTCGGTCCGGATTGGCTGTGTGGACCGCGCGACGCTGCGGCCAGCCGCGATCCCGCCGTCGGTTCTCGCCGCGCTGCGGCACGGGCCGGGCACTAGCGAGAGCGCTGACTGAACGACGGCGGCATGTCAACGGACGATCCCTGAGCCTCGTTGTTACGGGGCCAGTGAACTCACACCGGTCAGGTAATACAAAGCATGGTTCGGCTTCGATATCGCCGAAGCTTCCGTTTTGCCCACGGCAAGCTTGAAGCGGCCTTGCAGCCGGACGCCCCCTTCCCGGGACGTTAAAACGAACCTTTATGAACACTACACAAGATCTGTCGATCGTTTCACTCGTACTCAACGCGAGCCTGCTGGCCCAGGCCGTCATGGCTCTGCTGCTGTTGCTGTCGCTACTCTCCTGGACTTTCATCTTCCGCAAGTGGTTTGCGATTCGCCGGGCGCGCGCGCAAACTGAACGCTTCGAGCGTGATTTCTGGTCGGGCGGCGACCTACAGGCGCTGTATCAGAGCGCCGCGAACAACCGTCACAGGATCGGCGCTCTCGAGCGGATTTTCGAGTCCGGCATGCGGGAATTCCTGAAGGGCAAAGAGAAGCGCCTGAACGATTCGGGCGCGATTCTCGACGGCGCCCGGCGCGCGATGCGCGCGGCGTTCCAACGCGAAATGGACGTGCTCGAAGCGAATCTGGCGTTCCTCGCGTCGGTCGGTTCGGTCAGCCCGTATATCGGTCTGTTCGGCACGGTGTGGGGGATCATGAATGCGTTCCGCGGCCTCGCCAACGTGCAGCAGGCCACGCTCGCGAACGTCGCGCCGGGCATCGCCGAGGCCCTGACCGCCACCGCGATCGGCCTGTTCGCCGCAATTCCGGCCGTGGTCGCCTACAACCGCTACGCGCACGACATCGATCGTCTGGCGATCCGTTTCGAAACCTTCATCGAAGAGTTCTCGAACATCCTGCAGCGCCAGGCACACTGAGGAGGCCATGATGGCAGGCTCCCGTTCCTCCAGCATGCGCGGCTCGCGCTCGCGTCGCGCAATGGCCGACATCAACGTCGTGCCGTACATCGACGTGATGCTCGTGCTGCTAGTGATCTTCATGGTCACGGCGCCGCTCGTCGCGCCGTCGATCGTCAATCTGCCGACCGTCGGCGGCGCGGCGCCCCAACAGCAGACGCCGCCCGTCATCGTCAACATCCGCGCGGACGGCAATATGAGCGTCAAGTACAAGGACGACTCCGGCGCGCAGCAGCAGGAAGACATGACGAAGGCTGGCCTCAACGGTTTCATCGCCGATCGGGCACAATCGCACCCCGATCAGCCCGTCGTGATCGCCGCCGACAAAACCGTGAAATACGAAGTCGTGATGAACGTGATGTCCGAGCTGAAGGCTCGGGGCGTCAAGCGCGTCGGATTGCTCGTCAAATCGCAATGATCCGCAAGAACTCCGAATACCCGCTTCAGCCGCCGCGTGAACGCGGCACCGGGCGAGCTTTTCTGTTCGCGCTGGTGATGCATGCGCTGCTCGGATTCTTCCTCTATCACGGCATCCAATGGCAGAACAGCACGCCCGAGGGCGAGCAAGCGGAACTGTGGACAGAGGTGCCGGATTCAGCGATTCCGCGTCCCGTCGTCACGCCGCCGCCCACGCCTGTCGCCCCTGCTCCGCCCGTGCGCGACGAACAGGCCGACATCGCGCTGCAGGAAAAGAAGCGCCAGCAGCAGGAAGCGGCTCGCGCGGCCCAACTGGCCGAACAGCAGCGCCAGCTGAAGCTGAAAGAGCAGCAGGAAGCGGAAGCGAAGCGTCAGCAACAGCTGGCGGCCGAACAGGCGGCCCAGCTCGCGGCGCAGAAGGCCGCGAAGCTCAAGCAGCAGCAGGCGCAACAGCAGCAACAGCAGCAGGCCGAGAAGCTCAAGCAACAGCAGCTCGCCGAGCAGCAGAAGCAACAGCAACTGAGAGAACAGCAGGAGCAGCAGCAAAAGCAGGCTCAGGCAGAAGCGCAGAAGAAGGCTGAGGCGGAGAAAGCGGCGAAGGCCAAGGCGCAAGCCGATGCGGCCGCGCAGGCGAAAAAGCAGCTCGACAACGAACGTCGCGCGCGGCTTGCGCAGATGCAGGGTCTGGCTGGCGGCGTGGGCGGCAGCAGTTCGAGCAGCAACGGACTGGGCAAGAGCGGAACGGGTAGCGGCTCGGGCGGCACGGCGGCATCGCCGGGTTACGCGGACAAGGTACGACGGCTGGTGCTTCAGCATGTGAACTGGGGCGGCGAAACGGAAGGTCTCGAGACCGTGATCGCCGTGCGTTGTTCGCCGGACGGCAATCAGCTGAGCGCAAACATTACCCACAGCAGCGGCAACGCCGGGTGGGACGCCGCCGCGTTGCGGGCGGTGAAAGCCTCCGATCCGATGCCTCGGGACGTCAATGGCAAGACGCCGGACTACTTCACTATCACGCTGCGTCCGGCGGCTTGATGCGCAGGCTGACAGCCGACCAGCGGCCAACGCCGCGCCCCACCCGGCGCGGCGTTGCGCGGGAACGAAATAGCCGTTTTCCGGTCTGTCTGCTGTCTTCGAGTATTAAGTAAAACCGTTTTGAGGAACCCATACAGCATGAGTTTGATGACCAAGCTAGGCCTGCGAACACTCGTGGCAACGTGCCTGATCGCCGTCGGCGGCGCCGCCAACGCACAACTCAACGTCCTCGTGACGGGCGTCGGATCCACTCAGTTTCCGATCGCAACGGCGAATTTCGCCAATGAAGCGAACTCCCCGCAGCAGGTCAGCACGATCGTGCGTCAGGATCTGCAACGCAGCGGCAAATTCACGAATATCGACGCAGGCTCGACGCCGGTGTCCGAGACCGATTCCGTCGACCTCGGCGCATGGAAGGCGAAGGGCGCCAACGCGTTCGTCGCGGGCAGCGTGAACCGCCTGCCGAACGGCCAGTACGAAGTGCGCTTCAAGCTGTACGACACGGTCAAGGGCGAAAGCCTCGGCGGCCTCGTGCTGGTGAGCCCGGAAAGCGGTCTGCGCATGAGCGCGCACAAGGTCGCGGACTACATTTACGCCAAGCTGATGGGCAATCGCGGCGTGTTCGCCACGCGCCTGTCGTATGTGATCAAGTCGGGCAACCGCTATCAGCTGCAGATCTCGGATTCGGACGGTCAGGACGCGCACATCGCGCTGTCGAGCCCCGAGCCGATCATCTCGCCGGCCTGGTCGCCCGACGGCACCAAGGTCGCTTACGTGTCGTTCGAGAAGAAGAAGCCGATCGTCTATATCCACGACCTGCCCACGGGCCGGCGCATCGTCGTATCGGACCAGAAGGGCAACAACAGTGCGCCGGCGTGGTCGCCGGATGGCCGCACGCTCGCCGTCGCGCTGTCGCGTACCGGCAATACGCAGATTTTCGCGGTCAACGCGGACGGCAGCGGTCTGCGTCGTCTGACGCAAGGCAGCTCGATCGACACTGAGCCGACCTACTCTCCTGACGGTCAATGGATCTATTTCACGAGCGACCGCGGCGGCGCACCGCAGATCTACAAGATGCCGGCGCAAGGTGAAAGCGCGGGCGGCGCGCAACGCGTCACGTTTACGGGCAGCTACAACACCAGCCCGCGTGTGAGTCCTGACGGCAAGGAGCTTGCCTACATCTCGCGCGTCGGCGGTGCATTCAAGCTGTACATCCAGGACCTGCAAGGCGGATCCGCCACGGGCCTGACGGACACGACACATGACGAATCGCCGAGCTTCGCGGCGAACGGTCAGTACATTCTTTACGCCACTCAGGTGAACGGCCGTGGCGTGTTGGCCGCAGTATCGACCGACGGTCGCACTCGGCAGGTCCTGTCCGTTCAGGGGGGCAGCGTACGCGAGCCGTCCTGGGGCCCGTTTATGCAATAACGTTGATGCAATAACACAAGGAGAGTAATCAAATGATGTCCAAACTTCGTTTCGCATTCGCCGTCGTGATGGTCGGTGCACTGGCCGCATGTCACTCGGGCGTCAAGCTCGACGAAAACGCCAACAAGGGCGCAGGCTCGGCCCAACCGAATCCGAACGACGTCGCGACGGTCAACGTCGACCCGCTGAACGATCCGAACAGCCCGCTCGCGAAGCGCAGCATCTACTTCGACTTCGACAGCTACTCGGTGAAGGATGACTATCAACCGCTGCTGCAACAACACGCGCAATATCTGAAGAGCCACCCGCAGCGTCACGTGCTGATCCAGGGCAACACCGACGAGCGCGGCACCAGCGAATACAACCTCGCACTCGGCCAGAAGCGTGCTGAAGCCGTGCGTCGTTCGCTGTCGCTGATGGGCGTGTCGGATTCGCAAATGGAGGCCGTGAGCCTCGGCAAGGAAAAGCCGCTGGCAACGGGTCATGACGAAGCGTCGTGGGCACAGAACCGCCGCGCCGACCTCGCGTATCAACAGTAAGTCAACGGGTGATGAGCCGAATGACGCATCGTTTCTCCTGGCTGCGGTTTGCCGCAGCGGCCTGCGTCGCAGGCACGGCCCTCACGGCCGTGCCCGCCCATGCGGGCATGTTCGACGACGATCAGGCCCGCCAGGCCATTCTCGATCTGCGCTCGAAGACCGATAGTCTGTCGAGCCAGCTATCGGCGGCGCAACGCACGATCCTCGATCAGTCCAACCGTCTCGACCAGCTCAACCAGCAGGTCGCGACGCTGCGCGGACAGAACGAGGACATGGCAAACCAGCTCACGACGCTGCAAAAGCAGCAGAAGGACTACTACACCGATCTCGACACGCGCCTGAAGAAATTCGAGCCGCAGCAACAGACGGTGGACGGCGTCCAGGGCGAGGTGCAGCCGGGTGAAACCGATGCGTTCAACGCGGCTTCACAGCAATTCCGCAGCGGCGACTTCAAGAACGCGGCGGCATCGTTCCGCAGCTTCATCTCCAAATATCCGAACAGCCCCTATCAGCCGACCGCGCAATACTGGCTCGGCAACGCGCTGTATGCACTGCGCGACTACAAGGGTTCGACGACTGTCTGGCAAGGTGTCGTGAAGAACTATCCGCAGCATCCGCGTGCACCGGAAGCGCTGCTCGCGATCGCGAACAATCAGCTCGAACAAGGCCAGAAGGCCGCGGCGAAAAAGACGCTCGAGCAGATCGTCGCGCAATACGCCGGCTCGGACGTCGCGCAGTCGGCGCAGAACAAGCTGTCGCAGATCAAGTAGATCGTGGTGTTGGATTGATCACGTTTTGATGTAGTTGGCAGTAACGCGCAGTGTCCGAAGTGATAGCCACGCGCGCCTCTCGCTGGAAAGCCCGGGTAGTGATGCCCGGGCTTTTCATTTTGGGCGACGGTCTTGCAGAGTTGACAGGGCATTGGTGCGCCGATATAATTTCGCTTCTCTTTTGGGTCGTTAGCTCAGCTGGTAGAGCAGCGGACTTTTAATCCGTTGGTCACAGGTTCGAATCCCGTACGGCCTACCAAAAGATTCGAGGGCTGACATGCGAAAGCATGTCAGCCCTTTTCTTTTTCCTTTGCCCGCGTGTGCAAACAGGTACGCGCGGCAAACGAGCCGCCTCTTCCCGTCCGCCTCAACGTAGCCTTCCGTTCAGGCACTGCCCTCCGCCCTCCAACGCCGCCCCAAAAAACCATGCATCCCCCAACGAAATCGCGCCAACGCGCCAGCGCATTCTTATCTTTTTAGTAATTTTCGATTCATGTTTGTGCCACGGGTGGTTTGTAGCCTCGCGACTTGCAATACCGGCTGCAACTTTCAAAAAATTTCACCCACCCTACTCAAACACACAGAATGCAAACCACCCTGAAGGCGCTTCCGATCGCGGTTCTGATCTCCGCCATCTACGGCTGCGGCGGCGGCACCCAAAACACGAGCACAACGGCGCCGCAAGGCACCACGAGCAGCACCCCGGCCACGACGACGACGCCCTCGACTTCCGCCAGCAACTACACGGCTGGCAACCTGCTGGTCTCGCGCACAGCCTATGACCCGGCGTTCGCTCTGAGCGGCACACTGCCTTATAACGCGACGCCCACGACCACCAATGCAGCCCCCGTGACCGCAGTCACGCCGGGCACCTTTCCGAATGTGTTCACCAACGACGCGAACGACGCCAACTTCGGCGTGACGTCGGAAGCGTATCTGGATCAGTGGGCACCGAACGCGACGAGCCCGTCGCAAACGCTGGACATCACCGCGCAGGCCGCGAAAAGCAACGTGAATTTCGCCACCAGCTTCGCCTCGAAGTCGGAGCTCGCGCTGAACGTGTCGCTGGATCAGAAATCGCTAACCTTCACCGGCTACAACACGTCGATCGACCAGGCCGATATCTCGAACTCGAACACGCCGGGCGTGGTCGACACGACGAATACCGACGTCGCAACGCCGACCTACCGTACCGTCGCGCAGCTGAATTTCGCCGATAACAGCCTGTCGTTCACGAACACCAACGCGTACGCCGGCAACAACAGCCGCGCGGCCGTGCTCGCCAACGGCATGTACTACATCGTCGGCAATGCCGGCAATTCGGGCAAGAATCCGAAGCCGACGACGGCCCAGCTCGACATGCTGACGATGAACACCGGCGTGCAAAGCATCGCTCCGGGCAGCCAATGCGCGTTCACGCAAGTGATCGGCGGCATTCCAGTCCGGCACGGGCACCGGCACGTACGCGGTCGCACCGGCGGGAACGGCGTGCTCGCTGGCATCGATGGGTTCGATCACGGGCGGCGGCAGCTCGACCGGCGACCAGTTCGGCTTCTCGATCGCGAGCCTGCCAACGACCCCCGCGACCGCCGCCGACAAAACCGGCAAGGACGTCAACCTGCGCGGCCTCTTCGTCGGCCCGGACGGCACGATGTATGTCTCCAAGGGCAGCGGCGGCAACGGCGTGAACACCGTGTACCAGGTCGGCGCGACCGCTGCGCTCGCCAACGGCGGCAAGTTGCCGCAAAACGCCGCGATGGCGATCGTGCCGGGCTTCACGACGGCCCTCGCGACCAACCTGACGGCGCTCACGTCGCCTAGCCAGGTGACCGGCACGGTCTATCCGTTCGGCATGTGGATCCCCGCGTCGAATCCGTCGATCATGTTCGTCGCCGACGAAGGCGACGGCACGCCGGGCGACCAGGTGAGCGGCAGCGGCGGCCTGTGGGTCTATCAGAACCAGAACGGCACGTGGAAGCCGCTCTCCAACCTGACGACCGGCCTGAACCTCGGCACGGCCTACACGGTGACGGACACGACCGGCGCGTACGGTACGAAGGGCGCGAGCTATACGACGACGCCTGACGGCTTGCGCAACATCACGGGCCAGGTCAACAGCGACGGTTCGTTCACGATCTACGCGGTGACCTCGACGATCGGCAACAGCCTCGGCACCGTGTTCGATGCAGGTGCCGACTCGAACCAACTCGTCAAGATCACGGTCAGCATCAGCGGTTCGACGGTGACCTCGACGCAGGGCTTCACCGTGATGCAGACCGCGCCGTATGGCCAGGCGCTGCGCGGCGTCGCCCTCGTGCCGAAGTCCTGAGCGGGTTAGTAGATTCAAAGAAACGACCTGCCATCCGGCCGGTCGTTTTTTCTTGCATGCTCCAACGTAAAATCCGCCGCGAGCAATCGCCGTCTCGCCTCAACGCGCCGGCAGTCCCGCATTGAACCGCAACGCGATCCTGCAGCCTGGCGTGTTGTCGTGAATCTCCACGACGGCCTCGTGCACCCGCGCGATCGCGGCCACGAGACTCAAGCCGACGCCATGCCCCGAAGTCGCCGCCTCCTGCCCGTTCCTGCTGCGATAGAACGGACGCAAGACTGCGTCGCGCTCACCTGCTTCGATACCGGGTCCAGTATCCGCGACCTGCACGACGGGCCTTCCCGCTTCGAGCGTTGCTTGCAGCGTCACCGCGCCGCCACCGGGCGTGAACTTCAGCGCGTTATCGAGCAGATTCTCGATAGCGCCGAACAGCAGATCCACGTCGCCGCGCGCGAAAACTGGTTCGGACGCAAGCACCGCGACCGACAAACGACGGCTTTCCGCGACCGGCTCGTACAACTCCGCGACGTCGCGCAGGATGGTGTCCAGCGACACGTCGCAGAAGCTCGCGCGTCTGACATCCGCTTCGACCTCCGCGATCCTCAATAGCGCGGTGAAACGGTTCAGCATGACGTCCGACTGCGCGATCGCGGTGTCGACGGCGCTCGTGTAGTCGTCGACGGTATGCGAGCGCCGCCGCGCGCGTTCGAGGCCCGCGCGCAGATGCGTCATCGGCGTGCGCAGATCGTGCGCGATGCCCGCGCACACGCAGCGGACTTCGGCCACGAGCCGCTCGATTTCATCGAGCATCAGGTTGACGATTTCCGCGAGACGATCGAGATCGTGATGCGTGCCGCGACTCGGCAGACGCCGGTTCAGTTGGCCCGCCATGATCTCGCGCGCCGTCAGACTCATCGAGCGGATGCGCCGGTTCGACAGCGCGTGCAGCGCGGCGCCGCAGCCCACGGCGAGCAGAATCGTCAGCGTGAGCCCGAGGCACAGGATCTTCACGAGCGTATGGTCGAAATAAATGATCTCGTCGATCGAGTGGCCGACGACGATCCGCAAACCGTTACGCGTCGGCACGATGATGCCGCGGAAATGACTGTCCAGCGACGGCGGTCCGTCGTCCATCGACTGCGTGTAGTAGAACGGCCGGCGTTCGCGCTCGGTCGGCAACGCATGGATATTGCCGGCGAGCCAGCGGCCGTCCTCATCGAACACACCATAGGGTCGGCTGCTCGCGACGTCGCGCCGGCTGAGCGCCGCGATATCGGCAATCGCCTCGGCGCGGCCGATCGAACTGAACTCGGCCACTTCTCCTCGCAGCCGTTCATCGACCTCGTGCAGCAGATACGTGTGCATCATCCAGTAGAGCATGGCGAACAGCACGACCGCGCAACTGACGAACACCATCAGCGGCCAGGTGACGTTGTTGGCCGGCAGCCGCGGCCAGCGCCTATTCGCTGGCACGGAGGACATAGCCGACATTTCGAACCGTGTGGATCATGAGCGAAAACCGTCCGTTCATACTGATCTTGCGGCGCAGCTGACCGATGTGCATATCGATCACGTTGGTCTGCACATTGAAGTGGTAATTCCAGACTGACTCGAACAGCATCGCGCGCGTCACCGGCTGCTCCGTATGCAGCATCAGGTATTTGAGCAACTGGTACTCGCGGGGCTTCAACTCGATCGACTCGCCCGCGCGCCGGACCTGATGCGTGCCCATATCGAGCACGAGATCGCCGACGCTCAGCACCAGCGGTTGCTCAGAAGAAGAGCGGCGGCGCAGCAGCGCATTGAGGCGCGCGGTCAACTCGAGACTGTCGAATGGTTTGGTCAGGTAATCATCGCCGCCGGCGCGCAGGCCGCGTACGCGTTCGTCGACCGCCGAAAGCGCGCTCAGTATCAGCACCGGGGTCTCTTTGCCGACGTTGCGCAACGTGGAGAGGATCGACAGACCATCCACGTCGGGCAGCATCCGGTCGAGCACGACTGCGTCGAAATCGCCGTTGAGCGCGCGCAGCAGGCCGGCATGGCCGCTCGGCACGCTTTCCACGGCGAATTCGTAGTCCTCGAGCGCGGTGGAGACTTCGAGCCTCACACGCTCGTCATCTTCGACGACGAGAATGCGGGGTCTGCGCCCCGCGGGGTAGTTGATCGCTGCTCTGCTTTCCAAGAGGACGTCGTTTCCTGTGGTCGTGCGTCGCCGCATGAACGGCGACGTCAATAGCGGGGGCCGCCTATGCGGGCGCGGAGTATGACATGGCCATGTTGCTGCCTCATGACGCGTCCCGCGCGGAGCCGAAAACCGTTCACACGTGCAACTAGTCGAGCTTCAGTGCCGCGCGCACTTCCGCCTTCGCATCGGCAAAGTCGCGCTGAAAATCCGGATTGGCCATCAGCGCCGCCGCGACGAGCGTTCCGTCGATGCGACCCGCTTCGACATCGCTCGGATAGTGGACGCCGTCGACGACGCGGTTCATGCCGAATTCGCGCCCACGCGCGAATAGCGCATCGCGCTTCTCGGGGACCATCTGCGCGAGCAGGATCGCGCACAGATAGCCGAAGGTCGCATGACCGCTCGGGTACGAGTTGTAGTCGTCGCCGGGCCGCTTCGGCACGATCGGTTGCACGTCGCGGCTCGCGATGAAGGGCCGCGCGCGGCTAAAGACATGCTTGCCGCCTTTTGCGACCCGCTCGGCATCGTGATCGACGGCTTCGAACAGCGCAGTGGTTTTCGGCAGACCGGCTTCTTTGAAGTCCGGTCCGAGCACATCCGCGAAACGGAACACGGACTTGGTGGCGTCCGCCTTCGCGCGCGCCACCTGCTCCGGCGTGCGGCTGCGCTGCGCGTTCAGCACGGCATCGAGATCGGCTTGCTGACGCTCGGAACCATCGGCGGCAGGTGGCGCGAGCAGCACGCCAAGCGGAATTTGACGAGCGTCGAGATAGCTCGCCTCCGCGGACGGTGCGGCGTAACTCGCCGCGCTTGCAGCGACGAGTAGGGAAGCCGCGAGCGGCAAGTAGGTAAAGCGTTTCATCGTGTGCGAGAAATGAAGAGAGATTGCAGCGAAGTGGCACGGCGCTATCGCCGCCAGGAAAAAAGGCGTGATTCACCGCCTGAACAGTGCTGCCGATGCTAGTGCGCACGTATGAATGCGCGGTGTCCACAAACTTACAAACCTGAGCGCGTCGCGTAGCGTCAGTGAGGATCGCGCTGTTGTGGGGCATCCGTAATAGCAACTTTAGATTCGTAAGATACCGATCACTTCGCATTAACGGACGGTTGATAGCATCCCGCCTCGTTCGACTCCCAGTTCATCGCCCCACTCGCGAAAGGATGCAGCAACATGCAACGGGTTAGTTTTCCCCTTAGAAAGAAGCCGCTGACGCAATTCGTTCTTGCCACACTGTGCGCGGCCGGCGCACAGATCTCGCATGCCCAGACCTCGGGCGATCTCGGCTCCGTGCAAAGCACGGCCGTCTCGTCATCGAACAGCGGCACGGCCACCAGCACCAACGCGCAGTCGGCACCGGCGCAGGCGCCTTCGCAAGGCTCGCTCACCGCAACCCAACCGCAGTCGGTGATCAGCCGGCGTTACATCGAAAACAGTACCGCTCCGACCGCGAACTACAGCGAGATCGTGCAGATCGCGCCAAGCGTGTCGAATGTTTCCCCGAACGGCTCCGGCCTGATGGAATCGCAGAGCCTGTCCATTCGCGGCTTTCAGGACGGTCAGTACAACGTGACATTCGACGGCATCCCGTTTGGCGATACCAACGACTTCACCCATCATTCGACGTCGTTTTTCTCGAACCGGGTGCTCGGCAATATCGTCGTCGACCGCGGTCCCGGCGACGCTTCGCAGATCGGCTTCGCCACCTTCGGCGGAACGATCAGCCTGCAGTCGAGGGATCCGTCGGCATCGCCGGCATTCTCGGTGCTCGGCTCGTACGGCAGCTTCGACACATGGCAGGCCGGCGCCGAGTTCAATACCGGCTATCTGCAGCAATGGGGCGATGCGCGCGCGATGGTCGGCTATGCGCAGAGCAGCAGCGACGGTTATCTGACCAACGCGGACCAGCGCCGTCAGAACGTCTACTTCAAGCTCGACAAGCCGATCGGCGACAACACGCTGCTCACGCTGTTCGCGACTTACAACAACATCCACCAGAACGTGCCGCTCGGCGCGACGGCCGCGCAGATCCAGCAGTTCGGTCCCAACTTCGGTCTTAGCGCCGATCCGACGAGCCAGGCCTATGCCGGCTACAACTTCGACAAGATCAATACGGACTTCGAATACATCGGCGTGAAGACCAAGGTCGCCGAGTGGGTGATCGACAACAAGCTCTATACGTACGGCTACTACCACAACGGCTTCAACGGGCTCGACCCGAACGGTGAAACGCCGAACGGCACGATCTTCGGGCCGAACAACGTGCCCGGCCAGGAGATGAACAACAACTACCGCGCGTTCGGCGACGTCCTCGCGCTCGAGCGCCAACTCGGTCCCGGCAAGCTGCAGACCGGCATGTGGATCGCGCACCAGTCCAACTTCCGCGACAACTTCAATGTCGATTCGTCGCTGAACTTCGCGTTCATCTCGCAAAACTTCACGATGAACGACACGATGCTGACGTTTCAGCCGTATCTGCAATACGCCTGGCAACTGCAGAACGGTTTGACGATCACGCCGGGACTCAAGTACGTGTCGTTCAACCGCAGCATCGATACGCCGATGAACCAGAAGACCGGTGAGCCGCTCGATTTCAGCCACACGTGGGACAAGGTGCTGCCGTCGTTGACGCTGCACCAGCAGATCACCCCGCAATGGAGCGCGTATGCGCAGTACGCGCAGGGCTTTCTCGCGCCGAACCTGAACGTGTTCTATGTCAACGATCCGACCGTCTCGGGACAACCCGATCCGGAACAGACCGACAACTACCAGATCGGCACGACGTACAAAACGGGGCGTCTGACCGTCGCCGCCGATCTGTACTACATCAACTTCCGCAACGCGGTAACGAGCCGCACGGTCGGCAACAACGTGATCTTCTCGAATGCGGGTGGTGCGACCTACAAGGGCGTCGAAACCGAAGCGACCTTGTCGGTCGGCGACGGCTTCAGCCTGTACGGCAATCTGACCTTCAATTCGGCCAAACAGAAGAGCACCAATACGTGGATGCCCAACGCGCCGCAATCGACGGCCGCCGCCGGCGTGCTCTACGAACGCGGGCCGCTCAACGGTTCGTTGCTGATGAAGTTCGTCGGCCATCAGTATGGCGATACCGGCAACACCCAGCCGATCGGCGGCTATGCGATCACCAACTTCGCCAGCTCGTACACTTTTGCCCGACTCGCACCGTGGACGCATAACACGCGCCTCGGTTTCCAGATCGACAACCTTTTCAACCGCACCAGCATCAATGCGCTGGCCGGCTACACCGCCGCGGACAACACACCGCTTTACTGGACCATCCCGGGCCGCGCGTTCGTCGCGACGCTGTCCACCGATTTCTGAACGGAGCTTCTTTCATGACTGTCGATAACCTGCTGCACCTCGCGAACAATTCCGGAGGCGTGTTGTATGTGATTGCCGCCATGCTGTTCGTTGCCCTGACGATCATCATCGAGCGCTCGTGGTTCCTGCAGCGCGCATCGAGCGGCAGCCGCGCGGTGCTCGACCAGGTCGACCGCCTCGAACAACTGAACGCCGCCTCGCTGACGGCATGCGCCGAACAGTTTCAGGCGCTGCCGATGGCGAGCCTGCTGAAGGTCGCCGGCCGGCTTGCCGGTCAGACGTCGCGCGATGAGCTCGATGCGTGTCTCGACGAAGCGATCATGCGCGAAGCACCGAACATCGACCGCTTCCTGTGGGTGCTCGACACGATCGTCACGCTCGCGCCGTTGCTCGGTCTGTTCGGCACGATCGTCGGTATGTTCAACGCGTTCCAGGTGCTGTCGAATCCGGGCAACGCACCGACCCAGGTCACGGGCGGCGTGGCCGAGGCACTCATCGCTACGGCGTCGGGTCTGTTCGTCGCGATGATCGGCCTCGTGTTCTTCAACGGTCTGCACAACCGCGTAAGAGGCGTCGTCCATCAGCTCGAAACCCTGAAGGCGGCGCTCGTGAACCGGCTTGCGGCCAGAACGCATGAGTCGGTCAAGCCGGTGCATGAAGTGCCGCGCCCGGTGGTCGGCAAATTCGCTTCGCAGGGAGTCTGACGATGAAGTATTTCGAGGCGCGAAAGGCGCGCATCGAGATCATCCCGATGATCGACATCATGTTCTTTCTACTGGTGTTCTTCATCATGATCACGCTGCACATGATCCCGAACGCGGGGCTGCGCTCGCAGCTGCCGTCGAGCGCCACGGCGCAAGCGCTGCCGCCGCCGCAGGTCACGGTAACGCTCGCGACCGACGGCAGTCTGTCGGTCGACGGCCGCACGCTGAGCCTTGCGCAATTGACCACCCTGCTCGCCGCCCGCACGGACGTCGCGCATACGGTCGTGACGATTGCCGGCTCGAAGCAGGCGCAGATCCAGCACCTCGTCTCGGTGATGGACGCGTGCCGCGCCGCGGGCGTATCGCAAATCGCGCTCGCCGCGCAGCCCGTGGCGAACTGATATGGCAACCGTACCCGCCTCCGGGATCGTGCAGGAACGAACGCGCCTATTGCCGGCCGCCGCCATCGCGCTCGTCGCGGAAGCGCTGGTGCTCGGCGCGACGATTGCGCTGCTCACGCATACGACCCGGGTGTCTTCCGTGTCGCATGAAGCGCCGCCAACGCTGCTGACGCTGGCGGCACCGGCTCCCGCGCCGCAACCGCCGCGGCCGCCTGCGAAGCCCGTGCCGCCTCCCGCGCGGCCGGTCGTACCCGTGCGCCATGCTGCGCACTCGCCCGCGAAGCCCGTGACGGCCGCGGTGCCGAAGCGCCTGCCGACTCCGGTGCCGGTGCAGCCCGCGGCGACACCGACCGAGCCGCCATCCGCGCCCGCGCCGCAACCGCCAGCTCAGCCCGCGCGGCAACCGCCCGCACCCGCTGCGGCGCCGGTTGCAGCCGCGCCTACGCCAAGCTTCGAGGGTGCGCTGCGCGCGGCGATTCAGGCCGCGCTGCGCTATCCCGAGTCGGCCCGCATGGCTGGCATGACGGGCCGCACACGCGTCGCGTTCCGGTATCGCGACGGCGTCGTGTCCGACCTCAGCGTCGTGGTGTCGAGCGGTATCGGACTGCTGGACCGCGCAGCGCTCGCAGCCGTGCGCGACGGCGCTTACCCGAAACCCGAGTCCGCATTCGTGGGCAAAACGCTCTCGGAGCAATTGTGGGTCGACTTCAAACTCGACGACCACGAATGATGATCCGCTAACGCCCAACCGCACGAGGGACGTCATCCGCCCACCGGAATGGCGTTCCTCTTCCCAATCTATACGCAGTACTAATATGAATCTACTCAACGTGAAACTGAAAAATATCCTGTCCGCCTTGATCGCCGGCGGCCTCGCTTCCCTGCTCGCGCTGTCGAACGTCCATGCGGCGACGGGCGCCAACGCCAATCAATTCGAAATCACGAAACGCTATGGCCTCGAAGGCGGCGAGCGTTGGGATTACGTGGCGTACGACGCTGTTCGCCAGCACCTCTTCATCAGCCGCGACACGCACGTGCAGGTGATCGATACGCGCACCGGCAAACGGGTGGGCGAGATCGCCAACACCGACGGCGTGCACGGCTTCGCGTTCGTGGAGGACCTCAAGCTCGGCTTCGTCACCAACGGCCGCGCCAATACGGTGAGCGTCGTCGATCTCGACACACTCAAGGTCGTCGACAGCATCAAGGCCGCGGGCCCCGACCCGGACGGCATCCTCTACGTGCCGGCCTTGCGGCGCATCTTCGTGAGCAATGGCCACGACGGCAGCGTCAGCGCAATCGACGTCGCGACGCGCAAGGTGGTCGCCACGATGAGCGTCGGCGGCAAGCCGGAGGCGCTCGCGGCGGACAGCCACGGGCACGTGTTCGTCAACGTGGAAGATCGCGCCGAGATCGTCGAGATGGACGGTCGGTCCGCGACGGTGCTGGCGCATTGGCCGCTCGCACGGTGCGAGTCGCCGACCGGACTCGCGATCGATCCGGCGAGCGAGCGCCTGTTTTCGGTTTGCGCCAATCACCGCATGATGATCGTCGATGCGACGTCGGGCCGTCGCGTGGCCGAGGTGCTGATAGGGGGTCACCCCGACGCGGCGGCTTTCGATCCGGCCTTGAAGCTCGCGTTCAGTTCGAACGGCGCGGACGGCACGCTGACGATCGTGCATGAAGACGATGCGGACCATTACACGGTCGCGCAGAACATGCCAACGCTGGAAGGCGCGAAAACGATGGCGCTCGATGAACAGCAGCACCGGATCTATCTGGTGTCGTCGAAGTTCGGCGCGGCCGACCCGGCCACGGCTGCCAATTCTCATCCGCGCGCGACGGTGATCCCCGGCACGTTCGAAGTGCTCGAGGCGCAGCTCAAGGCACCCTGACGCGCGGCATCGACGCACGGCCGCCCGTTGATCGCGGCGGTGCATCAAACATCGGTTCGCCTAGATGAGGCCGTGCGCGACGCCGCTCGGCGTCGCCCAGCGCTCGCTGTCGTTCGACACGCCGAAATCGGCGGCCCGTAGTGAAACGGTGGCCGAGCAGGCCGTCGCACGCTTTGCGCTAGCGCGCGCGAGGATGCGCTGCTCGTGCATATAGAAGAATTCGAGTTGGCGCGCGTCGGACGCTTTTCGTTCGAGTTCGAACACATCCTCGAGCACGCGCCGCGACACATGAAAACGCTGAAGTCCGCGGCCAAGCCGGATCTGAAAGACAACACCATCGCTGTTGTGCGGCACCGCTGCCCAGATAAGCGGAATGCTACTCATGGAGCCCCCGTAACTGGATCTTCATGTCAGGAACATTGACAATTTCATCGTCGCACGGATAAACGCACGGCGCGACTTGTCAAAATTAAACAAGGTTGATTTGTCGTTTTCACCACAGTGGCAGGTGTTGCGACGCAACGCCCCATTGATCGACGACGCACCAATCTGGAGCGAATCCTTACTCGACAGCAGCCCGTCGCTTGCGCCGCGCGGTCGTTCGTCGGGTACGAATGCAATGCGGCCCGATTTAATTTGCCACGCTTCTCGCTGACTTTTCGGTGGCCGGCCATGCAGAAGAATCATTCGCTTTTGCGTCGGGAATCCACACGCAAGGAATATGCGTTGGCTCGTTTGCTTCTTGCCACGAGCCGCCTTATGCGCGCTGAGTCGGAAGCTGAAAAGACACTCGCCACCTGCTGGATGAAGGCGTGGGCAAGCGTCATCGGCGATGCGCAGTTCCCTAAGCTTCCTTACCGACCGGCCACATCCAAAGCGAGGCGGCGCTCCTCGCCAATGCCCCGCGATTGACATCTGCCGTCGCTCGAACTGAACGGCGACGCGGCGACATCGTCGCGCACTCCGACCCCATTCATTTGACCGTATGGTTCGCCACCTCACAGACCGTCTACGCCCTCTGCTCGCATGATCGCTTCACGACGCCTTAGAGCGTTCGCGACAAAGAGAGCAAAAGAAGAGACGACAAAACGGCGAGCGCGTCCCGCAACGATCGGGCTGCCCGCCGCGCAGGGGTACCCATGAAAGCTGGAAAGGTAATCTGGGTAGTGGCTTTGCCGTGTCTGATCGAAACGTCGCATGCGCAGGAGGTCTATCTGCAAGGCGGCACGCTGGGCATCGGGGTTGGCGCGGCGTGGAGCGTCACGTCGTGGTTCGGCGTGCACGCGGACTTCAACGCGATCAATCTGTCGCACAACTTCGAGGTCGGCGGCAATCGCTACGAAGACGGCATACGGCTGCGCCAGGGCGGTCTCTACGGCGATTTCTTTCCGTGGGCCGGCACCGGCTTTCGCGTGACAGCGGGCCTGCGTCTGACCGACAACGAAGTCAGCGGCAACTCGGTTCCGACCAACGGCATGTACGTATTCGAGGGCAAAGCCTCGCCGGCCTTTCCTGACGAGTACGCGACGGCGACCGCCCGATACCCGACCGCGATGCCCTACCTTGGCGTCGGCTATGGCTTGCACGCGAGAGCCAAAGGCTGGGGGCTCGTGGTCGATCTCGGTGTCGCCTACGGCATTCCGAAGACCTCGTACACACTGTCGCCGGCACTGTCGCAGGCCGCGGGACCGGAGATGAGTCAGCAGATCATCAACACCGGATTGCAGCAACTGCGCGATAAGGTCTCGCCTTATCGATGGTATCCGACGTTGCAGATCGGCATTTCTTATCGCTTCTGAGGCGCAGCGCACGGAATCCGTCGCAGTACTATAAATTTGCAAAGGACTTTTCGCATCCCGATTGCCTATAAAAACAAACGAAAGAAAGAGCGATACGACCTTCGCTTTTTCTGGTTATTTATCGAGATGAAAAGATATGCAATGATCGCCGCCGAATTAGCGGAGCATGTCTGAACCTTGCGCGAGCATACGTTCCGGCAACCCCACGGCCCATTGCTTTTTCATTGAACCGATAATGACCACCTTCCTGTTCGATCTGCTGTCGAACCTCGCCTTGTTCGCCATCGTATCGATGGCCTGTCGACTGTATAACCGGTTCGGGTCGGGTGCCGCGCTGAGCGGCCCTGCGATTTTCATCGTGATCGCGCTGGCCACGTGCATGCTCGACGGCTTGTTGACGTTTGTCGTGTTCGCCGACGCGCAGAACCGCTATGGACAATTCGCCCTGCCGACGTCGTTTCTTCGGCGTGCTGGCGCGTATGCGCTCGCGATCGTGATCGCGTTCTCGTGGCATCGGATGTCGAGGCGCCGGTGCGCCGTGAAAAGCGCCCCGGACGACGCGGTTGTCATCCAGACGTCACCGTATTCCGAATCGCGGCTGCGCATGTGAGCCCGGCACGCCCCGACCGGCTTTTCACGTACGCCCCGCCATGTTTCATCTCTGTATTGCCGCCGCGAGCAGGGCAGGAACGGTCCTTGCGCATGCGGGCGCCGTCGGCTATAACTCCCGAAGACCGCGCGTTGTGGGTCATGGCACCACCGTCGTTCAATCCGTTGATGGCAACCTATAACGAGGAAACATCTTGGATATCGAAACCGTACGTGCATTCATCATGACCCGTGGCATCGACATCGGCACCAAGGTCATCGGCGCAATCGTGCTGTGGATCGTCGGCCGCTGGGTCATCGGGCTGATCTCCCGCCTGTTGCGCAAGATGCTCGCACGCAACGGCCGGGTCGACCCGACGCTCGCCCACTACCTCGCGTCGATTCTCGCCGGGTTGCTGAACCTGCTGCTCGTCCTCGCGATCCTGCAAATCTTCGGTGTGCAGACGACGTCGTTCGCAGCGTTGCTCGCCGGCCTCGGCCTCGCGATCGGTACTGCGTGGGGCGGCCTGCTCGCGCACTTCGCGGCCGGCGTGTTCATGCAGGTGCTGCGGCCGTTCAAGGTCGGCGATTTCGTCATGGCCGCGGGCGTCACCGGCACCGTCACGGAATTGGGCCTGTTTGGCACCACGATCGTGACGCCGGACAACGTGACGACCATCATCGGCAACAACAAGATCTTCTCCGACACGATCTCGAACTACAGCGTGCTGCCGTTCCGGCGCGTCGAGCTGACCGCGAAGATCGCCAATGGCGTCGATCCGACCGATGCGATCGCGCGTTTGAAAGCCGCCGTCGCGAAGATTCCGAACGTGGCCGAAAACCCCGCGCCGGATATCGAGGTCTTGAGCTTCACGCCAGAAGGACCGCTGCTGTGCGTGCGCCCTTACTCGTCCAACCAGAACTACTGGCAGGTCTACTTCGACACCAATCGCGCGATCGTTCAGACCTTCAAGGAAGCCGGCTATCCGACGCCGGAAACGCCACTCGCACCGCGCGCGATCACGCGCGATTGATCTGATCGAACCTCCGCGCGCACCCGACCCGGGTCGTCGGCATGGCGGCATGAAAAAAGGCGTCGCGAGATTCGCGACGCCCTTCGTGTTTTCAAGGCCCGAAATACAGCAAACAACTCGTCATCAACGCGTACTCGCGTTCGCGCCATTCTTGGCGCAGCATCTTCCACAGCGCGCCGAGCACGATCGGTACGATCGCCGCGCCGATACCGACAAGCACGATCACGTTCAGATACTGACGGATGAACGGGATGTTGCCGAAGAAATAGCCGAGCAGTGTCAGCAGCAGCACCCACAACAGCGCGCCGACGACGTTGAACATCTGGAAGCGGCTCCACGTCATCGACGACGCGCCCGCGACGAATGGCGCAAACGTCCGCACGACAGGGATGAAACGCGCGAGCACGATCGTCTTGCCGCCGTGTTTCTCATAGAAGTTGTGAGTCTTCTGCAGCGCGGCGCGATCGAGAAAACGCTCGAGCACCGGAATGTGCGTATTGAACACGCGCGGTCCGATCGCGCGGCCGATCAGATAGTTGGTCGTATTGCCCGAGACCGCCGCCACCAGCAGCAACAGGATCAGCAGCCCGAGATGCATCTGCCCGGTCGCGCAGAACGCGCCGCCGATGAACAGCAGCGAATCGCCCGGCAGAAACGGCAGCACCACGAGCCCGGTTTCGGCGAACACGATCGCGAACAGCACCGCGTAGACCCAGGCGCCGTAGACCTGAATGAAGTCCCCGAGAAACTTGTCGATGTGCAGGACAAGGTTGGCGAAATGTAGCAACGTATCCAAGGGACGTCCTTTTAAACCAGTATGTGCGTAGAGGGAAAACGGCCGCCGCGCGACCCGGCAACAGGGGCAGCAAGCGGCGAGCCGACCGCTGCGAATTGACCGCGACATGATACCGAAAGTGCCTCGGGTCGAATGAAAATCTGCTGGTTGGGCGTCTGCGCGGGCGGCGTGCGCCAAGTCGCTATAATTTCGCCATGTCCGAATTCTCCGAAACGCCTGCGGGCACCGCGGCCGCGGCCGCACCTTCCGACGCCTCTCGCGCGGCGCCCGCGCCGCGTCCGTTGCGCGCCATCCAGCCGCTCCCCGATCAATTGATCAGCCAGATCGCCGCCGGCGAAGTGGTCGAGCGGCCGGCGTCGGTAGTCAAGGAGCTGCTCGAGAATGCGCTCGACGCGGGCGCGCAGACGCTGCGCATCCTGCTCGACGAAGGCGGCGTCAAACGCATCTCGATCACCGACGACGGCTGCGGCATCCCCGAGAACGAACTCGTGCTCGCCCTGACGCGCCATGCGACCAGCAAGATCCGCTCGCTCGCCGAGCTCGAAGCGGTCGCGACGCTCGGGTTCCGCGGCGAAGCGCTGGCGTCGATCGCGTCGGTCGCGCAGATGAGCATCACGAGCCGCACCGCAGACGTGCCGCACGCGGTGCGCATCGACGCGGAAACCGGCGTGCTGAGTCCCGCCGCCGGCACACAGGGCACGACGATCGAAGTCCGCGAGCTGTACTTCAACACCCCGGCACGCCGCAAATTCCTGAAAAGCGAACAGACCGAACTCGGCCACTGTCTTGAACAGATCCGCCGCGCCGCGCTCGCGCGGCCGGACGTCGCGATCTCGGTGCTGCACAACGGCAAGGCCGTCGAGCACTGGAACGCGAGCGAGCCGCCCGCGCGGGTTGCGAAGATTCTCGGCGAGACGTTCGCGACCGCTCATCTGCCGCTCAACGAATCCGCCGGTCCGCTTGCGATCTACGGCTGCGCCGGTCTGCCGACCGCGAGCCGCGGTCGCGCCGATCAACAGTATTTCTTCGTCAACGGCCGCTTCGTGCGTGACAAGCTGCTCACGCACGCGGTGCGCGCCGCGTATGAAGACGTGCTGCACGGTGAGCGTTATCCGTCGTACGTGCTGTTCCTCGATTTGCCGCCAGAAGGCGTCGACGTGAACGTACATCCGTCGAAAATCGAGGTGCGTTTCCGCGATTCGCGCTCGATCCACCAGTTCGTGTTCCATGCGGTGCAGCGCGCGCTCGCTCGGCACGCGGGCGCGTCGCCTGACACGACGGCGGGCGGGCATGCGGCGCGTCTGGAACCGTCGGCCGGTGGACCGGCTTCATCTGGTTCGACGCCGCCGGGTGTCACAAGCGGCGTAGGCGACGGCATTGGCGCGGGCGCCGGTCTTTCGAGCGGCGCGGGCTTCGGCGCGGGAAGCCGCGGCGGCCTTGGCGGCGGCAGCAGCTTCGGCGCCCCGGGCGCCTCGCAGCCTGGCAACACGTGGATGCGCCAGGCACGCATGACGCAAGGCACGCTGCCGGTCGCGCAACCGCTCGCCGGTTACGACGCGCTGTTCGGCCGCAAGGATCCGCTTGCCGGCCGGGTCGAAGGCGCGTCGCTGTTCGAAGCGCGCGACTCCGCAACCGACACGACGTCGCCATACGACGCGGCGCCGTTCGCGCCGCGCCCCGCTTCCCCCGCTTCACCCGCTTCCCCCGCATTCGACACCACCGACGACCAGCCGCTCGGCTTCGCGCTCGGCCAGGTCCACGGCATCTACGTGCTCGCGCAGAACCGCCACGGGCTCGTAATCGTCGACATGCATGCCGCGCACGAGCGCATCCTGTACGAGCAGTTCAAGAACGCGCTCGCCGACCGCACGATCGCCGTGCAGCCGCTGCTGATCCCGCAGACGATGCAGGCCGATCCGGTCGAAATCGGCACGGTCGAGGAAGAGCGCGATACGCTCGATGCGCTCGGCTTCGACCTCGCGGTGTTGTCGCCGACCACGCTCGCGATCCGCGCAGTCCCCGCGTTGCTGAAGGACGCCGACCTGCAAGCGCTTGCGCGCGCGGTGCTGTCCGACCTGCATGCATTCGGCGGCTCGCGCGTGCTGACCGAGCGTCAGCACGAACTGCTCGGCACGCTCGCGTGCCATCACGCGGTGCGCGCGAACCGGCGTCTGACGCTCGACGAAATGAACGCGCTGCTGCGCCAGATGGAAGCGACCGAGCGCGCCGATCAGTGCAACCACGGCCGGCCGACCTGGTATCAGCTGACGCTGGCCGATCTCGATCGGCTGTTCATGCGCGGGCAGTAACGCCGCTGCGTTTCGATCACACCGTTGCGCCGCGCGCCCGCTTGCCCATGACGTCACGCCCTACTCCCATCCCGTGCCTGCTCGGCCCGACCGCGTCCGGCAAGACCGCCGCCGCGCTCGCGCTCGCCGCGCGGCGGCCGGTCGAAATCATCAGCGTCGACTCGGCGCTCGTCTATCGCGAGATGGACATCGGCACCGCGAAGCCGACCGCGGAAGAACGCGCGGTTGCGCCGCATCATCTGATCGATATCGTCGATCCGGCCGACTCGTACTCGGCCGCGCAGTTTCGCGCGGATACGCTGCGGCTCGTCGGAGAAATTCATGCACGCGGCCGGCTGCCGCTGCTGGTCGGCGGCACGATGCTGTACTACAAGGCGCTCACGCAGGGGCTCAATGACCTGCCCGCCGCCGATGCCGAAGTACGCGCGAGGCTCGACGCCGACGCCGCCCGCGACGGCTGGCCGGCGCTTCACGCGCGGCTCGCCGCGCTCGATCCGGTCACGGCCGCGCGTCTCGCGCCGAACGATTCGCAGCGCATCCAGCGCGCGCTGGAAGTGTTCATGCTGACCGGCCAGCCGATGTCGACGCTGCTCGCCGCGCCCGCGCGCACCGACGACGCCGCATTGGCAAGCTTCGTGCCGATCGCGCTGGAGCCGTCCGAGCGTGGCGTGCTGCACGCGCGCATCGAGCAGCGCTTCGATTCGATGCTCGCGCACGGTTTCGTCGATGAAGTGGTGAAGCTGCGCGCGCGCGACGACCTGCTGCCCGAGATGCCGTCGATGCGCTGCGTCGGGTATCGGCAGGTGTGGGAATACCTCGATGGCGCGGTCGACTATCGGACCATGCGCGATAAGGGCGTCTTTGCGACGCGGCAACTCTGCAAGCGGCAGCTCACGTGGCTGCGCAGCATGCCGGAAAGACAGGTGGTGGATTGCTGCGATCCGCACGCGACGGCGCGGGTGGTGGAGTTGATCGAAACGCTGGTTTGAGGCGCCGATCAGCGTGGGGGAATCGGAGGGACGTAAAGCGGGAATTTGAAGCGGGAAATGTGAAGCAAAGGATTTGAAGCCCGCGCGGCGCACCATTGCGGCACGCCGCCCTCGTCAACCTTTAGACCACGACTGTCTGCGCTTCACCCGCTGCGCTCTCACGGACCGTGCCGATCTTCCAGACCTGCTCGCCCGCCGCGGACAGCAGACCAATCGCCGCTTCGGCATCCGCGGCCGACACGATTACCGCCATACCGATACCGCAGTTGAACACGCGATGCATCTCCGCATCGGCGACGCCGCCGTGCTTCTGCAGCCACGAGAACAGCGGCGGCAGCGGCCACGCGCGATGGTCGAGCTCGGCCGTCAGGCCTTCGCGCAGCACGCGCGGAATGTTCTCGACCAGGCCGCCCCCCGTGATGTGCGCCATACCCTTGACCTCGATCTGCTGCATCAGCGCGAGCAGCGGCTTCACATAGATGCGCGTCGGCGCCATCAGCGCGTCGGCGAGCGGGCGGCCGTCGAAGTCCGCGTTCAGATCGGGATTGGCACGCTCGATGATCTTGCGCACGAGCGAAAAGCCGTTCGAATGGATGCCGCTCGACGCGAGCCCGAGCACCACGTCGCCCGACGCGATCTTGCTGCCGTCGATAATCTTGCTCTTTTCCACCGCGCCGACCGCGAAACCAGCCAGGTCGTATTCGCCGTCCGGGTACATGCCCGGCATTTCCGCGGTTTCGCCGCCGATCAGCGCGCAGCCCGACAGCTCGCAGCCGTGCGCAATGCCCTTCACGACGGTCGCCGCCGTGCCGACGTCGAGCTTGCCGCAGGCGAAATAGTCGAGGAAGAACAGCGGCTCGGCGCCCTGCACGAGGATGTCGTTGACGCTCATCGCGACCAGATCCTGGCCGACCGTGTCGTGCTTGTTCAGCTGGAACGCCAGACGCAGCTTGGTGCCGACGCCGTCAGTGCCGGACACGAGCACCGGTTCCTTGTACTTCTTCGGCACTTCGAACAACGCGCCGAATCCACCGATGCCGCCCAGCACGCCGTCGCGCAGGGTTTTCTTGGCAAAGGGCTTGATGGCGTCGACGAGGGCGTCACCCGCATCGATGTCCACGCCGGCGTCGCGATACGACAAACCTTGGGCCGAATCGGTTGAATGCTCGGCGGATTTCGGTTGATTCATGGGGAAAAGCTCGAAGGTCGGTAAAATACGATTTTACCCGATGCTGGCCGCCTGGCTGGAATTCACGCGTTCCGACGATATCCTGGAAACGACATTGCAACACGACACCCCGATTCCGGCGCCGCCGACCCGCGCAATTGCGCCAGCCGTGCTTCGCGACGCGCGGCCTCACGACCCGGCGAGCACGCTTCACGACAACTGAGCGCCTGGCAACCTTCCAGGCCCCGAGGTCCGGGCCACTCGCGGCCTGAGCCTCATTTTCGGCATTAACCTACTGTGCTTCGTCAACTGACGCTCGATCTCGGCACCCCGCCGCCATCGACATTCGACAATTTCTTCGCCGGCGCGAACGCCGAGCTGGTCACGCGCCTGCGTGAGCTCGACGACGCGCTCGCCTCCGGACCGGTCGCCGATCGCACCTTCTACATCTGGGGCGAAGCCGGCAGCGGCCGCACGCACCTGCTGCAGGCGCTCGTGCACGAAGCGCCGCCGGGGCATGCGCGCTTCGCCGGGCCGCAAAGCAGCCTCGCCGCCTTCGGCTTCGATCCGCGCGTCGCGCTCTATGCAATCGACGACTGCGACGCGCTGTCGGCCGCGCAGCAGATCGCCGTGTTCAACCTGTTCAACGAGGTGCGCGCGCATCCGACCAGCGCGCTCGTCGCCGCGGGCAACGCGGCGCCGATCGGCATGACGGTGCGCGAAGATTTGCGCACGCGCCTCGGCTGGGGACTGGTGTTTCACCTTGCGCCGTTGCCCGACGACGCGAAGGCCGTGGTGTTGAAACGCGCGGCGCGCGAGCGCGGCATCATGCTCGCCGACGACGTGCCGGCCTACCTGCTCACGCACTTTCGCCGCGACATGCCGAGCCTGATGGCGCTGCTCGACGCGCTCGACCGCTTCTCGCTCGAACAGAAACGCGCGGTCACGCTGCCGCTGTTGCGCACGATGCTCGCGTCGCCGGACCCCGCCGCCGCGCCGGGTTCACACGCCGCTCTTCCCGCTTCAAGTAAAATAGGCGCCCATGGCTAACCTTGCACTCTTCGATCTCGACCACACGCTCATTCCCACCGACAGCGACCACGAATGGGGCCGCTTCATGGTGAAAAAAGGCATGGTCGACGCCGAAAATTTCGCCCGTGAAAACGATCGCTTTTACGCCGACTACAAGGCCGGCAAGCTCGACATTCACGCTTATCTGATCGCCATGCTGACGCCGCTCGCGAAGTACACACGCGCGCAGCTCGCTGACTTTCACGCGCAGTACATGCACGAGGTCATCACGCCGGCCATCCAGCCGGTGGCGCTCGAGCTCGTGAAACAGCATCGTGAAGCGGGCGACCTGTGCTGCGTCGTCACCGCGACCAACGAGTTCATCACGCGGCCGATCGCGCAGGCGTTCGGCGTCGACACGCTGATCGCGTGCGAGGCCGAGACCGTCGGCGGGGAGCCGCACGGCGCCTACACCGGTCGTCCGACCGGCACGCCGAGCTACAAAGAAGGCAAGATCGTGCGCACCGAAATGTGGCTCACGTCGCTCGGCAAGAGCTGGAGCGACTTCGAGCACAGCTATTTCTATAGCGATTCGCACAACGACATCCCGCTGCTCGAAAAAGTCACCGATCCCATCGCGACCAATCCGGACGACACGTTGCGCGCCCATGCGCAGGCCAAAGGCTGGCGCATCCTCGAACTCTTCCAACCCTCGTGATCAAGAAACTCATCCGCAAGCTATTCGGCCAGGACACGGCGACCGCTGACAACACGCTCTCCGCCGCCGCCAGCGTCGACGTCAATGCCAATGGCAAGCCGCCGGCGCGCGGCAAGTCCGTATCCGGCACGACCGCTTCCGGCACGGCCGCGCGGCCGCGCCGCAAGTCCGCAGGTGCCGCTGCTGCCGCGCAAGCGCCGCGCGAGCCGGACGTACCCGTCATCATTCCGCACGACGTGCACGGCATCGACCCCACGCTGATCTCGCGCAATGCGATCCGCGTGACCGAGGGCCTGCAACAGGCGGGCTTCCGTGCGTTCATCGTCGGCGGCGCGGTGCGCGACCTGCTGCTCGGCGTCAAGCCGAAAGACTTCGACGTCGCGACCGACGCGACTCCCGAACAGGTGCAGAAGCTGTTCCGCCGCGCGCGCATCATCGGCCGGCGCTTCCAGATCGTGCACGTGCAGTTCGGCCAGGAAATCATCGAAACCTCGACGTTCCGCGCGCTGGTCGATCCGCCCGCGGCCGACGCGCCGCCGCCGAAGCGTCTGAAGCGCGACGAGCTCGACCGCCGCACCCACGCGGTCGATGCGAGCGGCCGCGTGCTGCGCGACAACGTGTGGGGCGAGCAGCACGAGGACGCCACGCGCCGCGACTTCACGATCAACGCGATGTACTACGATCCGGCCACACAAACAGTGCTGGACTACCACAACGGCATGGCCGACATGCGCGCGCGCCTGTTGCGCATGATCGGCGACCCGGCCACGCGCTATCGCGAGGATCCGGTGCGCATGCTGCGCGTCGTGCGCTTCGCCGCCAAGCTCGACTTCGACATCGACGACGCCACGCGCGCGCCGATCGAGAAGATGGCCGATCTGATCAACAACGTGCCCGCCGCGCGTCTGTTCGACGAAATGCTAAAGCTGATGCTGTCGGGTCACGCGCTCGCGTGCCTGACGCGGCTGCGCCAGGAAGGCCTGCATCACGGGCTGTTGCCGCTGCTCGACGTCGTGCTCGAGCAGCCGACCGGCGAAAAATTCATTTCTCTGGCACTCTCTAACACAGATGCACGCGTGCTCGCCGGCAAGCCGGTGTCGCCGGGCTTCCTGTTCGCGACGCTGTTGTGGCACGACGTGCAGCAGCGCTGGCAGAAGTTCGAGGCCGAAGGCGAGTATCCGGTGCCCGCGCTGCATCGCGCGATGGACGAAGTGCTCGACATGCAGACCGAAAAGCTCGCGATCCACAAGCGCTTCTCGGCCGACATGCGCGAGATCTGGGGCCTGCAGCTGCGCCTCGAAAAACGCTCGGGGCGCAGCGCGCTGAAGCTGCTCGAACACCAAAGATTTAGAGCGGGGTATGATTTCCTCCTGTTGCGCTGCGCATCGGGCGAACTCGACGAGTCGGTCGGTGCGTGGTGGACGGAGTTCATCGAAGGTGACGTCGCCGCGCGCGAGACATTGCTCACGCAAGGCGGGAAGGACCGGAGCCCAAGAAAACGACGGCGGCGCGGTGGCGCCAGAAGCCGCAAATCAGGTGACGGAGTGGAGGGCGGCTCGTCCGCCGAACGCACGGACAACGACGCGGGCCTCGAAGGCTCGCACGAAGACTGACGCGGCGTTCGCGGAAAAGCCGTCAAAACGATAGTTGCAGGAAGTTATGCCATGACGGTTGCTTATCTCGGCCTCGGCGCGAATCTCGGGGACGCGCGCCAGACCCTGAAAGACGCGGTGGTGTGCCTCGCACAACAGCACACCATCACCGTGCTCGCCAAATCGAGCCTGTATCGTACTGCCCCGATCGACGCGGGCGGCGACGACTATTTCAACTGCGTCGTGAAGCTGGAAACGACGCTCCCCGTGCGGCATCTGCTCGCGCTGTGCCACAAGATCGAGCATCAGTTCGGCCGTGAGCGGCCGTTCCGCAATGCGCCGCGCACGCTCGATCTCGACATCCTGCTGTATGGCGATCAATCGATCGACGAAGCCGATCTGATCGTGCCGCATCCACGCCTCGTCGAGCGCGCGTTTGCGCTGGTGCCGCTCGTCGAGATCGACGCGGCGATCGTCATTCCGCTGCATGGCCGGGCCGCCGCGCTGCTCGACAGCGTCAGCGATCAGCGCATCGAGAAGGTGAAGTCGCCCTGCCAGTGCCCGATGCTCAATGCGCTGACCGGCAATTCCGCCGAGAAAGGCCGCTGCGAATGAGTTCGCCGCCGCTCACGGTCACCGCGCCGCAACTGCGCCCGCCGTTCGGCTATATCGCGATCGAAGGGCCGATCGGCGTCGGCAAAACCTCACTCGCGCGGCGCCTCGCGCAACGCTGGTCGATGCACGAACTGTTCGAACGCTCGCAAGACAATCCGTTTCTTGAACGCTTCTATCGCGACACCACGCGCTATGCGCTACCGGTGCAGTTGCACTTCGCACTGCAACGCGCGCAGCAGGCGCAGGAAGTCAGCGCCGCGCAGGCGAGCGGCACGCCGCTGATCGCCGACTTCATCACGCAGCGAAACGACATCTTCGCGCGTCTGACCTTGCAGGAAGACGAGTGGCAGTTGTACCGCGCGCTTGCCGTGCGGCTCGACGTCAGCGCGCCGGAGCCGGACTTCGTCGTTTATCTGCAGGCGAGCCCAGAGGTGCTGTTCGCGCGCATCCAGAAGCGCGCGGTGCCGATGGAGCTGCAGATTTCCGATGCCTATCTGCGCGCGCTGTGCGACGCGTACAACGAATTCTTCTACCACTACGACCGCACGCCCGTGCTGACGGTCAACGCCGAACACCTGAATCCGCTCGACTCCGACGCGGACCTTGCGCTGCTCGCCGAACGCATCGAGACGATGCGCGGCCGCAAGGAATTCTTTGTCAAAGCCACGTCGCTGTGAGCGGCGCGGCTAGTTCATTTTTTTCACTGGATTGACCATGACTTATTTGCAGGAAGCGAGCCGGAGCGCGATCACCGTGCCGAAACTGCAGGCAATGCGCGACGCTGGCGAAAAGATCGCCATGCTCACCTGTTACGACGCGAGCTTCGCCGCGCTGCTCGATCGCGCGGGCGTCGACGTGCTGCTGATCGGCGACTCGCTCGGCAACGTCCTGCAAGGCCAGGCGACCACGCTGCCGGTGTCGCTTGCCGACATCGCGTATCACACGGCGAGCGTCGCGCGCGCGCGGCCGTCGGCGCTGATCGTCGCGGACCTGCCGTTCGGCACCTACGGCACGCGCGAAGACGCATTCAGGAGCTCGGTCGAACTGATGCGCGCGGGCGCGCAGATGGTCAAGCTCGAAGGCGGCGAATGGCTCGCCGACACGGTGCGGTTTCTGGTCGAGCGCTCGATTCCGGTGTGCGCGCATGTGGGTCTCACGCCGCAGTCGGTGCATGCGTTCGGCGGCTTCAAGGTGCAGGCCAAGACCGAAGCGGGCGCGAGCCAGCTGCTGCGCGATTCGCTCGCCGTGCAGGAAGCCGGCGCGCAATTGATCGTGATGGAAGCGATCCCGTCGCAACTCGCGGGCGAGGTCACGCAGCAGTTGCGCATTCCGACGATTGGTATCGGCGCGGGCCTCGGCTGCTCGGGTCAGGTGCTGGTGCTGCACGACATGCTCGGGATTTTTCCTGGCAAGCGACCGCGCTTCGTGAAGGATTTCATGCAGGGACAGCCGAATATTCAGGCGGCCGTCGAGGCGTATGTGCGGGCGGTAAAGGACGGCACGTTTCCCGGCGCCGAGCACACGTTCTGATGTTTCATTGCCGCGCGAGCGCGCGGCATTCCCGTATTTTTCAGTGCTCTAACCAACAAGCCGTGCCGGCACCGCGCCGCGCAACGCGTTGCACACGAGCAGCGCTTCGGCGTTCAGCACATCCGCCCGCGTCAGCACTTTTTCACCTGCCCGCAAGCCCGACGCGTCGTCGAGCAACACGCTTCGCATTACACCTGGCAGCACGCCTGACGCGAGCGGCGGCGTCCACCATTGTCCCGCGAGCTTCACGAACACGTTCGACCTGCCGCCTTCGGTCAGTTCGCCCCGTTCGTTGAAAAACAGCGTATCGAAGGCGCCCTTCGCTTCGGCTTCGCGCCAGCCGCGGTCGTAGTCTGCTCGGCGCGTGGTCTTGTGGCGCAGCAGCGGATCGGCGGCGTGGGTCGGCGCGAACTGCGCTTCGGGGCCGAGCAGAACACCAACGATCGCATCCGCCAACGGCGCAAGTATCGCGGCCGAGATCTGGGTCACCCCGCTCTTGCTCAAAGCAAGCCGCATCCGATGCGGCATCTGCGCCGGGAGCGTGGCGCACCGCGCTGAAATCTCCTCACGAATGCGCGCTTCGTCGAACCCGAAGCCAAGCGTCGCGGCGCTCGACGACAAGCGCCGCAGATGCCGCTCGACGTGCCGCACGCCGTCTTCCCGCGTCGCGTACATCGTTTCGAACAGTTCGAAACCCGGCTCGGCGCCCATCAGAAAACGTGCTTTCAATCGACACTCCTCGTGCTCGTCGGCGGCCACGCTGTCGAGCACGATGCCCGCGCCGATGCCCATGCTGCCGCGCAGACCGTTCGTGCCACCGTCTGACGCCGACGACGCAGTCAACGTCAACGTGCGAATCGCGACCGACATGCAAAAGTCGCCGCAATCGTGATCATCGCCCGGCGCATCGAGCCAGCCGATCGCGCCGGTATAGAGCCCGCGCGGCGTGCTTTCCAGTTCGTCGATCAACTGCATCGTGCGATGCTTCGGCGCACCGGTAATCGAGCCGCAGGGAAACAGCGCGCGCAAGATCGTCGCGAACGAGGTGCCATCGAGCAACGTCGCCTCGACAGTCGACGTCATCTGCCACACCGACGCATACGGCTCGACCGAAAACAACGCCGGCACGCTGACCGAGCCGATCCGCGCGACTCGCGACAGATCGTTGCGCAACAGATCGACGATCATGACGTTCTCGGCGCGGTTCTTCAGATCGGTCGCGAGGAACTCGGCGTTACCCCGGTCGACGGCGGGATCTTGCGAGCGCGGCGCCGTGCCCTTCATCGGCCGCGCGCGCAACGTCGGGCCGTGCTTTTCGACGAATAGTTCGGGCGAACACGACAGCACCCACGCATCGTCCGGCAACGCGATCAGCGCGCCGAACGACACGGGCTGGCGCGCGCGCAACCGCCGATAGAACGCGAGCGGCGAGCCGAACACGTCGAAGCCGAGGCGGTACGTGTAGTTGACCTGATAGGAATCGCCCGCGCACAGGGCGGCGTGAATCGCGTCGATCGCCGCGTCGAACTCGGCGCGATCGACGCTCTCGCGCACGTTCGCGGTGCCCGCGACCGACGGCTCGAGAGCGCCGTTGTCCCGCGCCGTCAGCCACGCGTCGACCTCGTCGCGCGAAAGCTTCGCACAACGCTCGAACAATAAAAAACGCAGCGTGGCATTGCCACGCTGCGTTTCAGAAGACCGGCGCGCATCGAAACCCATCAGCGCGCGGCCAAATTCATAATCGGCGAGCACGACGGCGTGCAAACCGCTCCGGGTATCCGCCGCGACGCTGTCGCACACGGCTTCGAGCTGCGCCGCCTCCGTGCAGACCCGCTCGCGCACGAAACCCGTGTACAAGCGGCTCGACGGAAGCGCCGCCGTTGCACCGCAATCGTCGAGCAGCGCGAACGCCGCGCCGCGACTGTCCACCGTCATACTGACCGCCGAATCAAATCAATCGAAAAAGCTCTTTACGCGATCGAACCAGCTCTTGCTTTGCGGACTATGCCGCGAACCGCCTTCCACGAGCGCCTTTTCGAACTGCTTGAGCAGATCGCGCTGCGCTTCGGTGAGCTTGACCGGCGTTTCAACCTGCACGTGTACGTACAGATCGCCGGCGATGCTCGAACGCAGCCCCTTGATGCCCTTGCCGCGCAAACGGAACGTTTTGCCGGACTGCGTGCCTTCCGGCACCGTGAAGCTGGCGCGACCGGCGAGCGTCGGCACCTCGATATCGCCGCCGAGCGCCGCGGTAGTGAACGGGATCGGCATCTGGCAATGCAGATCGTCGCCGTCACGCTCGAACACCGAGTGCTGCTTGATATGAATCTCGACGTACAGATCGCCCGACGGACCGCCGTTGATGCCCGGCTCGCCGTTGCCGGCCGAGCGGATGCGCATGCCGTCGTCGATACCGGCCGGGATCTTCACTTCGAGCGTCTTGGTTTCCTTCACCTTGCCCGCGCCGTGGCAGTGATTACACGGCTCAGGGATGTAGGTGCCGGTGCCGTGGCACTTCGGGCAAGTCTGCTGGATGCTGAAGAAGCCCTGCGACATGCGCACCGAACCCGAGCCGCTACAGGTCGGGCAGGTTTCCGGCTTGGTGCCCGGCTTCGCGCCCGAGCCATGGCAGACTTCGCACGAAACCCAGCTCGGCACGCGAATCTGCGTGTCGTAGCCGTGTGCGGCCTGCTCGAGCGTGATTTCCATGCTGTAGCGCAGATCGGCGCCGCGATACACCTGCGGGCCCGCGCGGCCGCCTGCGCGGGCGCCGCCGCCGGCCGCCTGGCCGAAAATGTCGCCGAAGATGTCGCCGAATGCATCGGCAAAGCCGCCGAAACCTTGCGCGCCGGCCCCACCCATGTTCGGATCGACGCCCGCGTGACCGTACTGATCGTACGCGGCGCGCTTTTGCGAATCCGACAGCATTTCATAGGCTTCCTTTACCTCCTTGAAATGCTCTTCCGCATCCTTGTGGCCCGGATTGCGGTCGGGGTGGTGCTTCATCGCGAGCTTGCGATAAGCCTTCTTGATTTCGTCGTCGCTCGCGTTCTTTGCGACGCCCAGAACCTCGTAGTAATCCCGTTTCGCCATATCGGTTCAACGCCGCCGCGCAAAGCGACGCGGTAGCTCCTTGTGAATGCTGTGGAGTCTCACGACTCGTCCGGCCGCTGTCTGCGCCGCGCCAGGGCACGGTTCAAAACAACGCCCTCCATAAAACGAACGTGCCCGGAGAGCCCCAAAAAGGCTCGCCAGGCGCGAAAACCGCTCTTGCACTTTGGGCGCCCCGGGGGCGCCGTTCTCGTGCAGCCGGGCCGCGCACATTGCTGTGCACGGCTTTACGGTCGGATGCCGACCTGGCTTTAGTCTTTCTTCACTTCCTTGAAGTCAGCGTCGACCACATCGTCGGCCTGCTGGCTCGCACCCGCCGATGCACCGGCACCGCCCGCCGCGCCCGCCGCCGCTTCGGCACCTTGCGCAGCCTGCATGTCGGCGTACATCTTCTCGCCCATCTTCTGCGACGCCGTGGCCACCGCTTCGATCTTCGCTTCGATCGCGGCCTTGTCGCTCGAGTTGCTCTTCAGCGTGTCTTCGAGGTCCTTCAACGCGGCTTCGATCTTGTCCTTCTCGCCAGCTTCGAGCTTGTCGCCGTACTCGGTCAGCGCCTTCTTCGTGCTGTGGACGAGCGCATCACCCTGGTTGCGGGCGTCGGCCAGCTCACGCAGCTTGTGATCTTCTTCCGCGTTCGCTTCGGCGTCCTTCACCATCTTCTCGATTTCGGCTTCGGACAGACCCGAGTTCGCCTTGATCGTGATGCGGTTCTCCTTGCCGGTCGCCTTGTCCTTCGCGCCGACGTGCAGAATGCCGTTCGCGTCGATGTCGAAGCTCACTTCGATCTGCGGCACGCCGCGCGGTGCCGGCGGAATGCCTTCGAGGTTGAACTCGCCGAGCAGCTTGTTGCCCGCTGCCATTTCGCGTTCGCCCTGGAACACCTTGATCGTCACGGCGCCTTGATTGTCGTCAGCCGTCGAGTAGACCTGCGCGTGCTTGGTCGGGATCGTGGTGTTCTTGTTGATCATCTTCGTCATCACGCCGCCGAGCGTTTCGATGCCGAGCGACAGCGGGGTCACGTCGAGCAGCAGCACGTCCTTGCGGTCGCCCGAAAGAACCTGGCCCTGGATCGCGGCACCAACGGCCACGGCTTCGTCCGGGTTCACGTCACGGCGCGGATCCTTGCCGAAGAATTCCTTCACCTTTTCCTGCACCTTCGGCATACGGGTCATACCGCCGACCAGGATCACGTCGTCGATTTCGCCGACCTTCACGCCTGCGTCCTTGATCGCGACGCGGCACGGCTCGATCGTGCGTTCGATCAGCTCTTCAACCAGCGCTTCGAGCTTGGCGCGCGTGATCTTCAGGTTCAGGTGCTTCGGACCCGATGCGTCGGCCGTGATGTACGGCAGGTTGATTTCGGTCTGCTGGCTCGACGACAGCTCGATCTTCGCCTTTTCAGCCGATTCCTTCAGGCGCTGCAGCGCGAGCACGTCTTTCGACAGATCGACGCCCTGCTCCTTCTTGAACTCGCCGATGATGTAGTCGATGATGCGCTGGTCGAAGTCCTCGCCGCCGAGGAACGTGTCGCCGTTCGTGGACAGCACTTCGAACTGCATTTCACCGTCAACGTCCGCGATTTCGATGATCGAGATGTCGAACGTGCCGCCGCCGAGGTCGAACACGGCGATCTTGCGGTCACCCTTTTCAGCCTTGTCCAGGCCGAATGCCAATGCGGCTGCGGTCGGTTCGTTGATGATCCGCTTGACTTCCAGACCGGCGATGCGGCCGGCGTCCTTGGTTGCCTGACGCTGGCTGTCGTTGAAGTACGCCGGCACCGTGATCACGGCTTCCGTGACGGTCTCGCCGAGGTAGTCCTCAGCGGTCTTCTTCATCTTGCGCAGCACTTCGGCGGAGATTTGCGGCGGCGCGAGCTTCTGGTCGCGCACTTCGATCCATGCGTCACCGTTGTCGGCCTTGATGATCTTGTAGGGCATCAGGCCGATGTCCTTCTGCACTTCCTTCTCTTCGAAGCGGCGGCCGATCAGGCGCTTGACCGCGAACAGCGTGTTCTTCGGGTTCGTGACCGACTGACGCTTGGCCGGCGCGCCGACCAGGATCTCGCTGTCATCCATGTAAGCGATGATCGACGGCGTGGTGCGCGCGCCTTCCGAGTTCTCGATGACCTTGACCGAGTTGCCTTCCATGATCGCCACGCACGAGTTGGTCGTGCCGAGGTCGATACCGATGATTTTGCCCATTTTTACAAATCTCCTGACTTTGATCGCTGCGGAAAGCGCCCGGTTGGCCCATCTGGCGGCGGGACGATCCGCTCTCAACTCATACCTGCACTCAAAATAAGTGCGGCCGCATCGTTTTCAAGACCTCTTTTGCGATGCGGTCTTTAATTTTTTTCAATCACGGGGCGAGGCGCCTGAATCTTCGCTGCGAGCCCGCTCCGTCAGTCTGCGCGGCGCCCCCGGCGTGGTTCGCCGGAAGTGCCTGAATCGATGGGATCTTTGCGGCACGTAGCGATGCGAAGCGACGCAGCAGACGCCACCGGTGCAAACTCCCGGAGCGAGTGTCGACGTGATTACTTCGGCGCCGCGACGGTCACGAGCGCGGGACGCAGCACGCGATCCGCGATCACAAAGCCCTTTTGCAGCACCGCGACGACGGTGTTCGGCTCCTGGTCGGCCGGCACCATCGAAATGGCCTGATGGCGATGCGGATCGAACTTTTCGCCGACCGGATTGATCGCCACGACGCGCCCCTTCTCGAGCGCGCCGCTCAACTGCCGCAGCGTGAGCTCGACGCCTTCGCGGACCTTCTGCAAGTCGTCGGACGAATGGGCGATGGCCGCTTCGAGACTGTCGACCACCGGCAGCAGATGCTCGGCGAAGCTCTCGATCGCAAACTTGTGCGCCTTGGCGACGTCTTCCTGAGCGCGACGGCGCACATTTTCGGTTTCGGCCTTCGCGCGCAGGAAGCTTTCCTGCAACTCGGCGATCTTCGCCTGAGCGTCGGCCAGCGCCTGCTCGGCGGCACTCTGGGCCGGTTCCGCGGGGGCGCCGGTGTCCGGCTGTTGAACAGCGGCCTCGCCCGCCTCGGCGGCCTGGCGCGCGGCTTCGTCGGCGGGCGTGGGATTCTGGCTCGTCGGGTTCTCTTGCGTGTTTTCCATGTCGCTGAAAGTCGTTAAAAAGTAAAAGCCAAAGGCGGTGCAAGCCATTCCGACACAGTACGATTCATGCTTTGCAAAATCGCGACACGCGTCTTCGCGCCGATCCGCCAGACCGCACCCCAGATGGGGCCTGAAAAAGCCGTTTCAAGCGGCTCCGAGAATTTTTTCGCACCACCGACGTGCAGGCGAAATGCGCCGTAACAAGCCTCAACGTGGCGCAATCAGATAGAGATTGAGTGCAGCCCGCAACTGACCTATTCTCCAGTCATGGAGCGGCAACGCCACGTTAACCCTAATCTGACGTAAGCGTTACCGACACCTGACAGTCGTTCCGATAGCCTGTTTCAGCCCATCAAGGGGAGTACCGTGAAACTGACCTTTGCAATCGGGGTGGTCGCACTGGTACTGATCGCGGGCACCACGACCATCTGCATGTCCGGTGCGGTCAACGACCACACCACTGAGTACGGCGGCGCACACGCCACCGTGGAGCAGTTTTTCAATCCCCACCTGAAAATCTGTCGATAGTGCGCCGGTCGCGTTTGGTCGGTCGGCCGTGCAGCGCGGCGGCCGGCTCGTGGTACACCTTGCGCCGCTCCTGCTCGACCTGCCGCTTCGCCTTGCTCTGCGCGGTTTCCACATAGAGCGTCTGCGCGACGCTCGCGGGACCGCGTACGTCGCATACGCCCAGCACCTCCACCTGCCACACGTAGCGCTCGATCTCGATTTCGACCAGATCGCCGACACGCACGTCCTTCGCCGGCTTCACAGCCACGCCGCCGATACGCACCCGCCCCTTGTCGACCGCCTCCGCGGCCAGCGAACGCGTCTTGAAGAAGCGCGCGGCCCACAGCCATTTATCGATGCGCAGTTTCGCGCCCGGTTCGGTTGAAATGCGGTAGTTCATCTGCGTATTCAAGCTCCTGTCGTGTGCGGCACCGGCACCGCCTGCACGGGCCAGCCCTGCAGATGCTGCGCAACGATTTCGCCAAGCGCGGCAACCCACGGCTGCGACGCGTTCAGACAGGCGATCCGGTGAAACTCCTTGCCACCCGCCTGCAGAAATTCGCGGCGCACTTCCATGCCGATTTCCTCGATCGTTTCGAGGCAGTCGGCGGTGAAACCCGGGCAAAACACGTCAGCACGCCGCACGCCTGCCGCGCCGAGTTCCTTCAACGTCGGCGCCGTATAGGGCTGCAGCCATTCGGCCTTGCCGAAGCGCGACTGGAACGTGATGCGGCATTCGACCGACGTCAAATCGAGCGCCTGCATCAGCAGCGCGCCGGTCTGCTGGCATTGCTCGTGGTACGGGTCACCGAGGTCGAGCGTGCGCTTGGGCACGCCGTGGAAACTGAGCACGAGCTTGTCGCCCGCCGCGAAATCGGGGCGGCCGTGCAGATGCCAGTAGTGGTGCACCTGTGCGGCGAGCGCCGCGATGTACGCCGGGTGATCGGCGTACTGGCGCACGGTGCGGACTTCCGGCTGGTTGCGCATGCGCTCGAGCGCGGAAAAGGCTTCGTCGAACGCGGTCGCGGTGGTCGACGCCGAATACTGCGGATACATCGGCATCAGCAACACGCGCTCGGCGCCCGCGAGCTTCAGCTGGTTCAGCATTGCCGGAATGCCGGGCGTGCCGTAGCGCATCGCGTAGTCGACCAGCACCGTGTAGTCGTTCAGTTGCAGCAGATGGCGCAGGCCCTCGACCTGCTTTTCGGTGTGGACGCGCAGCGGTGAGCCCTCGGGCATCCACACCGCCGCATACTTCTTCGCAGAGCTGCGGCCGCGAAACGGCAGAATCAGCAGACGCAGAATCAGCTGCCACAGCAGCGCCGGAATTTCGACCACGCGAGGATCGGACAGGAACTGCGCGAGGTAGCGGCGCACCGCGCGCGGCGTCGGCGCGTCGGGCGTGCCGAGATTGATCAGCAACACGGCGACGCGATGCGACGTGGCGTTCTGTGAAGGCCGCTCGAGGTCGAAGCGCATAGGTAGCAGAAATCACCGCATCATGCGGCGAGTCGATTCAATGGAGATTCATTATAGCGGCGCAGGTTCTGCCCGGCGCCGCCAGAGACCCCTGGCCATTCGGACGATTGGCAGACGCCGGTTGTTCGCGCATCATGGTCGCCACGGACTGCGATGACGCCAGTTCCGCGGAGCCCGAGGACTACTGCTGGCTGAGCGTCATGGACAACAGCCGAGCGGTTATGTCCACGATCGGAATCACGCGGTTGTAGGCCATGCGGGTCGGTCCGATCACCCCGAGCGTGCCGACGATCTTGCCGTTCACCTCGTACGGCGCGGTGACGACGCTCATTTCCTCGATCGGTACCAGATTCGATTCGCCGCCAATGAATATTTGCACGCCCGCCGCGTGACTCGACACGTCGAGCAACTGAAGGAGGCTGGTCTTCTGGTCGAACACATCGAACAGTTTGCGCAGGCGCGCCATGTCCGACGAAAGATCGGCGACTTCGAGCAGATTGCGCTCGCCCGAGATCAACACGGTCTCGCCGGTGTCGGATTCGTCGGTGCTCGCGGTGACGGCCGCGTGCATCAGCGAGGTCATGTCGCCACGCAGCTCGTCGATTTCCTCCCGCAGGCGGCGGCGCACCTCGTCGAACGAGAGGCCCGCGAAGTGCGCATTGATGTAATTGGAGGCTTCCACCAGCTGCGAAGGCGAAAAGTCGCGCTGGGTGGCGAGGATGCGGTTTTGCACGTCGCCTTCGGGCGTCACGATGATCAGCAGAATGCGCTGGTCGGACAGGCGCATGAATTCGATCTGCTTGAACACGTGGCTGCGACGCGGCGTGAGCACGACGCCGGCGAACTGCGACAGATTTGACAGCACGCTCGCCGCTGCGGCGACGATCTTCTGCGGCTCGCCCACCTGCAGCGTGGTCTTGACGGTGCGCGTCACCGCCTCCTCGTCGGCGGCGGATTCGACGGTCAGCATCGTGTCGACGAACAGGCGGTAGCCGCGTGGCGTCGGAATGCGCCCTGCCGACGTATGCGGACTGATCACGAGCCCCAGATCCTCGAGGTCCGACATCACGTTGCGGATCGTGGCCGGACTCAGTTCGAGGCCCGAATAACGTGACAGCGTGCGCGAGCCGACCGGCTGACCTTCGGCGATGTAGCGCTCAATCAGCGTTTTGAGGAGGGTTTGTGCGCGAGGATCTAGCATGAAGAAAAATTTTAGCTCAATGGCATCGCAGCCGGGAGCGCCCGCGGCGCCCGCTCCCGGCGAATGCGCCGCCGTCGGCGGGCTCGCATGTCATCGGGTCTTCACCATTCTAACGATAATCGCGACATACGCAGACGCCCTGCGTGCGCCGCCCCACAACCGGGTTGGTCTGCGGTTCTTTTCAGGCCCTACCTATGGTGTAATGCCGGCATGCAAGTGACCAGCCAGTTCAAGACCGTCGCGCTCGTCGGGCGCAGCAATACGCCAGGCATCGGCGAGCCGCTGACCGCGCTCGCCGCGTGCATCGCGAAGCTCGGCCTCGAAGTCGTGTTCGAAGCCGACACCGCCGCCGAAATCGGCGTGACCGACTATCCGGCGCTGCGTCTCGCCGAGATCGGCGCGCGCGCCGACGTCGCCGTGGTGCTCGGCGGCGACGGCACGATGCTCGGCATCGGCCGCCAGCTCGCGCCGTATCGCACGCCCTTGATCGGCATCAACCACGGGCGGCTCGGCTTCATCACGGACATTCCGATCTCCGACATGCGCGAGATCGTGCCGCAGATGCTGTCCGGCAATTTCGAGCGCGAGGAGCGCGTGCTGCTCGAAGCGCGCATCGTGCGCGACGGCACGCCGATCTACCACGCGCTCGCGTTCAACGACGTGGTGGTCAACCGCAGCGGCTTCTCGGGCATGGCGGAGTTGCGCGTGTCGGTCGACGGCCGCTTCATGTACAACCAGCGCTCGGACGGCCTGATCGTCGCGACGCCGACCGGCTCGACCGCGTACGCGCTGTCTTCGCAGGGGCCGATCCTGCATCCGCAACTACAGGGCATCGTGCTCGTGCCGATCGCGCCGCACGCGCTGTCGAACCGGCCGATCGTGCTGCCGGACGAATCGAAGGTCAGCATCCAGATCGTTTCCGGGCGCGAGGTGAACGTCAATTTCGACATGCAGTCGTTCACGTCGCTGGAGCTCGGCGACACGATCGAGGTGCGCCGTTCGCGCCACACGGTGCCGATGCTGCATCCGGTCGGCTACAGCTACTACGCGACGCTACGCAAGAAGCTGCACTGGCACGAGTACCCGTCGCACGAAGAAGACCCGAGGCCGTAAGCGGCACTTTGATTTCGCACGCCGCCGCGGCCGCCACCCGAATCCCAAGCTCACCCGACGACCTCCATGCTTCGCCACCTCTCGATACGCGACTTCGTCATCGTCGCCGCGCTCGACCTCGAATTCGACAGCGGCTTTACCGTTTTCTCGGGCGAAACCGGCGCCGGCAAATCGATCCTGATCGACGCGCTCGCGCTGGCACTAGGCGCGCGCGCCGAGGCGAGCGTCGTGCGCACCGGCGAGAGCCGCGCCGACATCACCGCGGAGTTCGAGACGCACGCACAGGTCGATCAATGGCTCGACACGCAGGCGCTCGGCGCGGCCGACGACAGCCAGCACGGCGGCACCGTGATGCTGCGGCGGGTGGTCGACGCGAACGGCCGCTCGCGCGCGTTCATCAACGGTACGGCGGCCACGCTCGCGCAGCTGCGCGAGGTCGGCGAGATGCTCGTCGATATTCACGGCCAGCACGCGCACCAGTTGCTGATGCGCCCGGACGCGCAGCGCGAGCTGTTCGACACGCACGCGGGCCTGTCCGACCTGGCCGCCGCCGTCACGCGCGCGTGGCGCACGTGGCGCGACAAGGCGCAGGTCGTCGAGCACGCGCAAACGCGCGATCGCGAGCTGCAACTCGAACGCGAGCGACTCGCGTGGCAACTCACCGAACTCGACAAGCTCGCGCCACAGCCGGGCGAATGGGAAGAAGTCAACACCGAGCATCGGCGGCTGTCGCATTCCGCGAATCTGATCGACGGCGTGCAGGGAGCGCTCGGCGCGCTGTCCGAATCGGACGACGCGATGATCACGCATCTCGGCTCGATCGTGTCGAAGGTGCGCGACCTCGCGGAGATCGACCCCGCGCTGAACGACGTGCTCGCCGCGCTCGAACCGGCCGAAATCCAGTTGCAGGAAGCCGCGTATTCGCTGAGCCACTACGCGCAGAAGCTCGAGCTCGATCCGGAGCGGCTCGCGCAGGTCGAAAAGCGCCTCGACACGCTGCACTCGGCTGCGCGCAAGTTCCGCCTGCAGCCTGAGACGCTGCCGGAAGAACACGCAGAGCGGCGCAAGCAATTGGCCGCGCTCGACGCCGCCGCCGACCTCGACGGCCTGCGCGCCGCCGAAGCGCAAGCGAAGGAAGTGTTCGTCGCCGAGGCGAAAAAGCTGTCGAAGGCACGCGCGAAAGCAGGCAAGGCGCTCGGCCAGGCGGTCACGACCGGCATGCAGGAACTGTCGATGAAAGGCGGCAGCTTCGAGGTCGCGCTGGTGCCGCTGCCCGAAGGCGGCGCGCACGGGCTCGAGCAGATCGAGTTCCGCGTCGCCGGTCATGCCGGCGTGCCGCTGCGGCCGCTCGCGAAGGTCGCGTCGGGCGGCGAACTCGCGCGTATCAGTCTCGCGCTCGCAGTGATCGCGAGCACGGCCAGCCCGACACCGACGCTGATCTTCGACGAAGTGGATACGGGCATCGGCGGCGGCGTGGCCGAAGTGGTCGGACGGCTATTGCATCAGCTCGGCGAGGCGCGCCAGGTGCTGTGCGTGACCCATCTGCCGCAGGTCGCCGCGCGCGGCGATCATCATTTCCAGGTCGCAAAGATGAGCAACGGCACCGGCGGCACGCTCAGCAGCGTGAGCTCGCTCGACAAGGCGAGCCGCATCGAGGAAGTCGCACGCATGCTCGGTGGCCTCGAAATCACGGCGACCACGCGCAAGCACGCGAAGGAAATGCTGGCCGCCTGAAATTGCGCCGCGCATAGGCGGCCGCACACGGCTGAGTCGGCTTGGCCGGGACGTCACACCGATCCCGGCCGCGCATGATGCGCTACGCGAAGTGCGTGAGCGCCCTTACCCAAACACCCTCTTCCACAACGCCAGCACCGCCTCGCGCTCGGCTGCGACCAGCGCCGGATCGACCCGCGCCTTCTCCATCCCATCGAGCCGCAGCGTGTGCTGCAGCTTGCGATAGCGCCGATAGGCGGCGCCGACCGTCTCCGCTTCCGCTTCGCTCATCAGCCCGAAACGCGACACCTCACGCAGCAGCGCGATATTGCCGGTATTGCGGATCAGCTCGGGATCGCGCGCCGCATGCAGCAGCACCCAGTACTGCACGGTGAACTCGATATCGACCATGCCGCCGCGGTCGTGCTTCAGGTCGAACAGCGCCGGCGTATGGTTCGGGTGTCCCGCCTCGACACGCGCGCGCATCTCGACGATCTCTTTCGCGAGCGGCGCCGCTTCGCGCGGCGTCGTCAGCACCTGTTCGCGGATCGCCTCGAACTTCGCGCCGATCTCCGGATCGCCCGCGCAGTAGCGCGCACGCGTCAGCGCCTGATGCTCCCACACCCACGCGGTATTCGCCGCGTCGCCCTCGCGCAGCTGGTAGCGGCGGAACGCATCGAGGTCGGTGACGAGCAGGCCCGACTCGCCGTTGGGTCGCAGCCGCAGGTCGATGTCGAACAATGTGCCGGCGCCGGTCGCGGTGGTCAGCCATGTGATCAGACGCCGTGTGTAGGTTGCGTAGACGTCGGCGGCGGCATCGCCGGGATCGTCGTACAGGAAGATCAGGTCGAGGTCCGACGCGTAGCCGAGCTCCTTGCCGCCGAGCTTGCCGTAGGCGATCACCGCGAAGCGCGGCACGTCGCGATGACGTTTGGCCAACTGCTTCCACACGGCTTCGATCGTCACGTCGAGCACTGCGTCGGCGAGCTCGGACAGCCGGTCGCTGACGTGCTCGACGGACAGCTTGCCGGCAAGATCGATCAGCAGAATGCGGAACACCTCGGCCTGATGCGCGTGACGCAGCAGATCCATCTGCTGCTCGACGCCATCGGCGGCGGCGAGCCGCAAACGCAACGTACGCTTGAATTCAGCCCAGTCGAACGGACTGTTGATCGCCTCGGCGTCGAGCAGCTCGTCGAGCAGCTGCGGATGGCGGATCAGATAGCCGGCCGCCCAGCGCGAGCCGCCCAGCACCGACAGCACCTGGTGCAGCGCCTGCGGATACTCGGTCAGAAGCGCCAGATACGCGCCGCGCCGGCTCACCGCTTCGAGCAGATCGAACAGGCGCGCGACCGTATCGCCGCGCCGCCCGGCAGGCTCCAGCGTGCGCGCGGCTTCGAGCGCGCGCTGCGCGACGATGTCGAAACGCTGCCGGCTGCGCTCGTTCAGGCCCGTGTAGCGCGACGAGCGCCACACCGCCTGCAGCCGGGCGAGCAGCTCACCGGGCTCGGCCACCCCCAGTTCGACGAGGCGCGCGCGCAGTGCGTCGTCGGCGCTATCGTCGGCGAGCGCGCTGCTCCATACCCACGCGGCCGCGCCGTCCTCGGGCGCGCCGCAACCGTCGCGGCCGCCCACCTTGTCGGCGAAAATCTGGTCGAACTGCCGTTCGACGAACTCGCGATGCGCGTCGAGCTTCGTCATCAATTGCGGGTAGTCGTCGCAGCCCATCGCGCGCGCGAGCGCCATGCGGTCTTCGGCATCGACGGGCATCGCGTGGGTCTGCGCGTCGTTGCGATATTGCAAACGATGCTCGAGCTCCCGCAGAAAGCGATACGCCTGCGACAGCTTCACGCACACCGACGGGTCCATCAACCCATGCGTGGCCGCGTGGCGCAGCACGGCGAGCGTCGGCCGCACGCGAAAGCCGGCGTCCTGGCCGCCGCGGATCAGTTGGAACACCTGCGCGCTGAATTCGATTTCACGGATGCCGCCACGGCCGAGCTTGATGTCGTCGGCCTTGTCGGGGCGCATCGACGCGCGGCGCTGCGCCTCCTGGCGGATCTGCAGATGCAGCGCGCGAATCGCGCTGATCACGCCGAAATCCAGATAGCGTCGATAGACGAACGGCGTGACGATCGCCCCGAGCTGCTTCTGCAGCCGCTGCGCCGAGGCGCTCGCGCCCTCGGACACGAGCCGGCCCTTGATCCACGCGTAGCGCTCCCACTCGCGGCCCTGCACGTAGAAATACTCTTCGAGCATGCCGAGGCTGCATACGAGCGGCCCCGAATCGCCGTTCGGCCGCAGACGCATATCGACGCGAAACACGTAGCCGTCGGCGGTGACTTCGGCGAGCGCGCCGATCAGCCGCTTGCCGAGCCGCGTGAAGAACTCCTGGGTCGCGAGCGGCGAGCGCTGGCCGCCGGCGGTCTCGCCGTCGTCCTCATAGACGAAGATCAGGTCGATATCCGACGACACGTTCAGCTCGCGCCCGCCGAGCTTGCCCATACCGACCACGCCGAGCGTGAGCCGTTCGCCCTGCTGGTCGCGCGGCTCGCCATACAGCGCTTCGAGCTCGGCGCTCAGCACCGTCAGCGCGCGCTGGATCGTGGTTTCCGCGAGATCGGTCATCGCGCCGGTGACTTCGGCGATATCGGCCTCGCCGGCCAGGTCGCGCTCCATCACCGCGCAGAATACTTCGGTGCGCAGCTGGCGCAGCGCGCGCTTCAGCGCATCTTCGTTGACCGGCGCACCGGCTGGGGCCGCCGCCTCGGCGCACAGTTCGTCGAGACGCGCGTCGATGCGCTCGCGCGTCAGCGGTTCGTCGGCCAGCGCGCCGACATGCGCGACCAGTTGCGGGCGGGCCGCGGCGGCGCGCGCGGCATAGTGCGAATAGCTGGAACTCAGGAGGGTGGCGTCAGTCATCAAAAATCTGGCTCGCTCGTTGCTTGATCGAATTTGTCCGGCGGTATCCTGACGGTGTCCGGGTGTCGTTCCGGGGTCGTTGTCGTGTCGTTCCGTCGTCCCATCGGCATGCGGCGACAAGCGTGCCGGACCCCGTGCCGGATGGTCTCGCCAATCGCCGTCACGGGCCGTCGGACAGGGTTTGCAGGAGGTCCGCCGACGCTTTCCCGTGTGTTACATTTCGTCGTTAACACGCAAAACTACCATACGCCCAGCCGCCGCAGCATGTCCGAGCGAAACGAATCCGCCGACCCGCAAGCCCCACCGCAGGTCCGGCATGTGAGCGGAAGCGACCACATCGTGCTGCGTCGGACGTTGCGCGTGCTCACCGCGCTCGCGCTCGTCCTCTATTTCATCGCGGGCGGACTGTTTCTGGGTTTGCGCTACTTGGTGCTGCCGCGCGCCGACATGTTCCGGCCGCGCATCGAAGCCGCGGTCTCCGACAAGCTGCGCACCCAATTCACGATCGGCCGGCTCGCGCCGCACTGGAGCGGCTTCCAGCCAGGGCTCGATGTCACGAATCTCGTCATCCGCGATCACGACGGCCAACCCGCGCTGACGATTCCGCACGCCACCGCGTCGGTGTCCTGGCGCTCGCTGTGGGAGTTTCATCTGGCGCTGTCGAGCCTGATCGTCGATGAGCCGGACGTGCTGGTGTCGCGCAGCGAGGACGGCGTGCTGTCGGTCGCGGGCGTGCCGGTGCCGACGCGCCACAGCGGCAACGACGCGCTGTCCACCTGGTTGTTGCGTCAGCAGGCGATCGTCGTGCGCGGCGGCGTGCTGCGCTGGCGCGACGCGACGCGCAACGAACCCGAACTGGCGCTGCGCGACATCCGCATCGCGATCCTCAATGACGGCCGCGACCACCGCATGGCGCTGCAGGCGCCACCCGACGGCCAGGTGCTGAAAGGCCCGCTCGACTTCCGCACACACTTCCGCCACGCGCCGCTCTCGGCGCTCGGCAAGCCGATCAACTGGAGCGGGCAGGTGTACATGTCGACGGGCCCGGTCGATCTGCCGACGCTCGCGCGCTACATCCAGTTCCCGATCGAGACGTTCGCCGGCCGCATCGACAATGCAATCTGGATCGACTTCAGCGAAGGCCGCATGACCGAGGCGACCGGCCAGTTGAGCGGTTACGACGTCGCGATGCGCGTGCGCCCGACCCAGCCAAGGCTGCTCGTGCCGATCACCCACTTTCTGTGGCGCGTCGAGGCAAACGAAGGCGAGTACCGGCTGCAGCTGTCGGACCTGCGTGCCGAGCTCGGCCAGCCGCCGCTCGAAGACGGCACGCCGCTCACGCGCATCCTGCGCTTCCGGACCCTCGACAGCCGCTACCGGATGGCGTCGCAGCAGCATGGGCAGCTTTTGAGCATCAGCGGCGATCGCGTCGATCTCGGCATCCTCGCCGAATTCAGCCGCGCGCTGCCGCTGCCGCGGCACTTTCTCAATGAACTCGTGCGCATCAATCCGCGCGGGCTCGTCGCGAACTACGTGATCGAGGTCGAGCGCGGCAAGCCGGAATCCGGAGAAGTGGGCAGCGACCGTCGGCCGACGGGTGCTGAACCGATCGAGCGTTATCGCTTCAAGGGCGATTTGCAGGGCATCAGCTTTGCCGCCCAGGAGCCGGGGCCGGGCCTGACGCCGCGCGGCCACCCGCGCGCCGGCGTTCCCGGCATCGAAAACCTGTGGGGCAACGTCGACGCCGATGAAAAAGGCGGCCACGCGAACCTCGATACGACCAACGTGGCGATCACGCTGCCGGGCGTGTTCGACGATCCGCGTCTCACGCTTGCGCGTCTGCACGGCCGCGCCGACTGGACGATGGGCACGAAGGCACCGGGCGACACGCGTCCCGCGTTCGCGGTCAAGCTCAACGATTTCAGCGTATCGAACCCTGACGTCGAGGCGAGCGCGACTGCGAGCTACAGCAATCCCGGCCACGGCCGCGGCTCGCTCGACCTGAAAGCCGACTTCCAGCGCGCGCAGGTGACGCGCATCGCCCGCTATCTGCCGACCGCGGTCAGCGAAAAGCTGCGCATTTACCTCGGCCACGGCTTGCAGGCTGGCGTGTCGCATGGCGGCACGATCGAAGTGCACGGCGACCTGACCAGGTTCCCCTACGCGCGCGACCCCGACGCCGGCATCTTCCGCATCGTCGCGCCGTTCACCGGCGGCAAGTTCGATCCGACGCCGTTCCCGCCGCGCAACATGCGCAACGGCACGCCAAACGTTTGGCCGCCGCTCGACGGCATCGACGGCGTGTTCGAGCTCAAGCAGAACGTGCTGCGCTTCGACATCGACCGCGGCCGTTACAAGCGCGTCGCGCTGACCGGCGTGAACGGCCGCATCGACGACCTCGGCACCAAAGGCTCGAACCTCACCATAGAGGGCAACGGCCGCGGCCCGCTCGCCGATATGCTCGACTACGTGAACGGCAGCTCGCTCGGCATCATGGCGCGGCACCAGACCGAAAAGATTCGCGCGGAAGGGCCCGCGTCGCTCGCGCTGAAGCTGACGATCCCGCGTACGCCGAAGCCGCATATCGGCGTGGAAGGTGCGCTCGGCTTCCAGAACAATCGCCTGAGCGTGAGCAATGCGCCGTCGCTGTCGCAGCTGAACGGCCGGGTGCGCTTCACCGAACGCACGGCCGAGGTCGAGCGGCTCTCAGGCCAGTTTCTCGGTGGCGACGTGCATGCGAACGGCGGCTTGCGGCAAGACGGCACGTACGCGCTCGGGCTCAACGGCCACATCGCCGTCGATGCCGCGCGCGAACTGCATCTGCATGGCCCGGCCGCACAGGTGCTCACGCATATGAGCGGCAGCGCGCCTTATGCATTGCGCGTCACCGGCGCGAAGGGCCGCCTGCCGGAGGTCAGCGCCAACTCTGATCTGAGCGGCCTCGGGCTCGATTTTCCAGCGCCATTCAAAAAGACGGCCGGCACGCCGATGCCGCTGCACTTCTCGGTCAATCCGTCGACGGTGCCGGGCGAAGCCGGCCTCGAACGCGCCGATCTGACGTTGGGGCCGGTCGCCGCCGCGTATCTGCTGCGCTATCGGCCGAACGCGCAGCCGCGTACGTCACCGACCGTCGTGCGCGGCGCGATCGGCGTGAACCGGCCGGTCGACCTGTCGTCCGAGGGCGTGGTCGCCGCGGTGGACATCAAGGAGTTCGATGCCGACGCCTGGCGCGCGCTCGCCGCGCAGCTGCGCGCGGGCGTGAGCGCGGGCGGGGCGAATGGCGTGAACGGCGGTGCGAACGGCGGCAATACCGCCAGCAGCGCGGCCACACCCGCGGCCCCGCCGAATCCCATGCTCACGCAGTTCCTGCCGAACCGCTTCGCGCTGCACATCGACATGCTTACGCTGCTCAAGCGTCACTGGGACAACGTGATCGTCGGCGCGTCGCACACGGACCGCACGTGGCAGGCGAACGTCGCGTCAAATCAGGTGTCAGGCCACGTGTCGTGGCTGCCGGGAGCGACCCGCGAATCGCCGGGCGAACTGCAGGCGCGCTTCGCGCGCGTCGTGATTCCGTCGGTCGCGGACAAGGACCTGCTCGGTCCGGCGATGTCGGCGCCCGCGCTGAACATGCCGTCGATCGATCTGGTCGTCGACGAGCTGATCGTGCACGATCGCAACGTCGGCCGGCTCGAGGTCGACGCGCACAACTTCAAAGAAAACGGCGTGCCGGTCTGGCAGCTCGACAAGCTCGACGTGACGAACCCCACCGCGACGCTGACCGCGACCGCGAACTGGCGCACCTCGACCGAACTGCCCACCTCGGCCGACGAAGCCATGCCGCGCCGCACCGTGTTCGATTTCAAGCTCGACATCAAGGATGCCGGCGCGATGCTCGAGCGCTTCGGTCTGCCGAGGACGCTCAGGGGCGGCACCGGCTCGATTCAGGGCAAGGCCGTGTGGCAGGGCGGCCCGACCACGATCGACTATTCGACGCTGAACGGCAACCTCGCGCTGGATCTGCGCCACGGTCAGATCCTGAAGGTCGATCCGGGCGTCGCGACGCTGCTCGGCGTGCTGAGCCTGCAAAGCCTCGCGCGCATCGCCACACTCGATTTCCGCGATGTGATCGGCGAGGGCCTGCCGTTCTCGAGCGTGACGGGTACCGCGCAGATTCATGACGGCATCGCCCGCACCGACAACTTCAGGATGGTGACCGCGCCGGCCCGCGCCGAGATGGTGGGCTCGGTCGACATCGCGCAGAAGAGCCAGGACCTGCACCTGCACGTAGTGCCGACCGTCAGCGCCGGCTCCGCGGTGATCGCCGCGACGGTCATCAATCCGCTGATCGGCCTCGGCGCGCTGATCGCCGATATCGCGTTCACGCATGGGGTGTCGCACGTATTCGCGCGCGACTACGCGATCACCGGCTCGTGGTCGAAACCGCACGTCGAGCGGGTGACGGGCGAACGGGGTAAGATTGACGCTCCGGCTTCGACCGTGGAAGCGCACTGAGCTCCGGTTTCCCTGGCGCCGCCGTCTCGAACCACGCGGCCGCTCGTGCCGCTCTATCGACTCAATGCGCCAACGGGGCCGAGCCAGCCCAGAACCATGCATGCGGCGCCCGCGCTTCACACCGCCGCCCGCCGGGAGTCTTTCGACACGCTCATGAGCGAAACACACCTCACTTCATCCGCATCCGCCGCAACGTCCAGCGGCCTTGTAGCCAGCCCCTTCCGGGTCGCCGCGCTGCAGATGGTCAGCTCGCCGGATCGCGATCGCAATCTCGCCGACGCAGAGCGCCTGATCGCCGAAGCCGCCGCCGACGGCGCGCAACTCGTGCTGCTTCCCGAGTATTTCTGTTTCATGGGCTTCAAGGACACCGACAAGCTCGCCGTGCGCGAGCCACATCAGGACGGCCCGATCCAACGCTTTCTCGCCGACGCCGCGCGCCGTCACCAGATCTGGGTGATCGGCGGCACCCTGCCGCTGAACGCACCGGAGCCGTCGCGCGTACTGAACACGACGCTGGTGTTCGACCCGAACGGCAACGAGGCCGCGCGCTACGACAAGATCCACCTGTTCAACTTCGAAAAGGGCGAAGAATCGTTCGACGAAGCGCGCACGATTCGACCCGGCACCTCGGTGCAAAGCTTCGAGGCGCCATTCGGCCGGGTCGGCCTGTCGGTCTGCTACGATCTGCGCTTTCCCGAACTGTACCGGCGCATGGGCGACTGCGCGCTGATCGTGGTGCCGTCCGCGTTTACCTACACGACCGGCCGCGCGCATTGGGAACTGCTGCTGCGCACTCGCGCGATCGAAAACCAGTGCTACGTGCTCGCCGCGGCGCAAGGCGGCAAACATGAAAACGGCCGCCGCACCTGGGGCCACAGCATGCTGATCGACCCGTGGGGCGAGATCGTCGCGGTGCGCGACGAGGGCGCCGGCGTGGTCGCGGGCAACCTCGAACGCGCGCGCATCGACGAAGTGCGGCAGAGCCTGCCGGCATGGCGTCATCGCGTGCTGACCTGAAACCGACATTGAAACTGCGGCGCCTGCCACGCATATAGCGACGCAGGCGCTCCCCGACCCCTTCGTATCGAGCAGAACATACTTCGCATGAACATCATCGAACCCGGTATCCGTAATCTCGCCGCCGCCAAGGACATCCTCCTCACGCCCTATGGTCTCGACGAATCGCTGCTCACGCGCACGCTCGCCGAGATCTTCACGCACCGCGTCGACTACGCGGACCTGTACTTCCAGACCACCCGCAGCGAAGCGTGGAGTCTCGAGGAAGGCATCGTGAAGTCGGGCAGCTTCAGCATCGATCAGGGTGTCGGCGTGCGCGCCGTGTCGGGCGACCGCACCGCGTTCGCCTACTCGGACGACCTGTCGCCCGAAGCGATCCGCCAGGCGGCCACCGCCACGCGCGCGATCGCCAAGGCAGGCGGCGGCAAGCAGAAGATCAAGGTGGCGTCGTCGCTGACCGGCATCGCTGGGCGCGATCTGTACCTGCCGTCCGACCCGCTGCATTCGCTCGACGCCACCGCCAAGGTCAAGCTGCTCGAGCGCATCGAGCAGATGGCGCGCGGCCGCGACCCGCGCATCCAGCAGGTGATGGCGGGCCTCGCCGGCGAATACGACGTGGTGCTGGTCGCGCGCAGCGACGGCGGCTTCGCGGCCGACATCCGGCCCCTCGTGCGTGTGTCGGTGACGGTGATCGCCGAGCAGAACGGCCGCCGCGAAATCGGCAGCGGCGGCGGCGGCGGCCGTTTCGACTACGGCTATTTCACCGATGAAGTGCTGTCGCGCTATGTCGACGATGCGGTGCACGCCGCTCTCGTCAATCTCGACGCGCGTCCGGCACCGGCCGGCGCGATGACCGTCGTGCTCGGGCCGGGCTGGCCCGGCGTGCTGCTGCACGAGGCGATCGGCCACGGGCTCGAGGGCGACTTCAACCGCAAAGGGTCGTCGGCATTCGCGGGACGCATCGGCGAGCAGGTCGCCGCGAAGGGCGTCACCGTGGTCGACGACGGCACGCTGCCGAATCGTCGCGGCTCGCTCAATATCGACGACGAAGGTAATCCGACCCAGTGCACGACGCTGATCGAGGACGGCATCCTGAAGGGCTACATCCAGGACACGCTGAACGCGCGTCTGATGAAGATGCCGGTCACCGGCAACGCTCGACGCGAATCGTACGCGGCGCTGCCGATGCCGCGCATGACCAACACGTACATGCTGAACGGCGACAAGGACCCGCAAGAAATCCTCGCGTCCGTGAAGAACGGCCTGTATGCGGTGAACTTCGGCGGCGGTCAGGTCGACATCACGAACGGCAAATTCGTGTTCTCGGCCTCCGAGGCGTACATGATCGAGAACGGCAAGATCACGTATCCGGTCAAGGGCGCGACGCTGATCGGCAGCGGACCGGAATCGCTGAAGTACGTCACGATGATCGGCAACGACATGAAGCTCGATTCGGGCGTGGGCGTGTGCGGCAAGGAAGGCCAGAGCGTGCCGGTGGGCGTCGGTCAACCGACGCTGCGCATCGAGCGGATGACGGTCGGCGGCACGGCCTGATTTCGTCACGGATGCACGCTTCGCGCACGCAAGGCGCAAAGTGTGCGGATTTTTCGCATTTTTCGACGCTCCAGCTTGTCAACCGAGCCTGTACCGGGTTATAAAGTCACTCACCCTTTTTGACCAGCGACGCATTCACTTCGCCATGTCCGCCAAGTTTTATTTTTACTTTTTTTGGTATCTCAGACCGCTGGCGGATCGAGAGGGGTGTTAGTGCACGCAGGACACCGAGAATTCCCGAAAAACCGCCAGCCAGCCTGGCGGTTTTTTTTCGTCTCACGCTTTTCGATACCTGACTGACATTTTGTCGTTGACCATTTTTTGATCGTCGTCCGCTCTGGCCTCGCTGTTTGATCACTGACTGATCGCCCCCGTTGCCCGCGCGAACACGCTACGAACCGATTCAGGAGAACAACATGCCCCCGCACAATACCGATGATGTCCGCATTCGCGAATTGAAGGAACTCACGCCGCCCGCTCACCTGATCCGCGAATTTGCCTGCGACGAGACGGTTTCCAACGTGATCTACGACTCGCGCACCGCGATGCATCGCATTCTGCACGGCATGGACGATCGTCTGATCGTCGTGATCGGCCCGTGCTCGATTCACGATCCGAAGGCCGCGATCGAATACGCGGGGCGTCTGATCGAGCAGCGCAAGCGCTTTGCCGGCGAACTCGAAGTCGTGATGCGCGTGTACTTCGAAAAGCCGCGTACGACGGTGGGCTGGAAGGGTCTCATCAACGACCCGCATATGGACAACAGCTTCAAGATCAACGAAGGTCTGCGCACCGCGCGCGAGCTGCTTCTGCGGATCAACGAACTCGGCCTGCCGGCCGGCACCGAGTACCTCGACATGATCAGCCCGCAGTACATCGCGGATCTGATCTCCTGGGGTGCCATCGGCGCGCGCACGACCGAATCGCAGGTGCACCGGGAGCTGGCTTCGGGACTGTCTTGCCCGGTCGGCTTCAAGAACGGCACGGACGGCAACGTGAAGATCGCCGTCGACGCGATCAAGGCCGCCTCGCAGCCGCACCATTTCCTGTCGGTCACGAAGGGCGGCCACTCGGCGATCGTATCGACCGCGGGCAACGAGGACTGCCACGTGATTCTGCGCGGCGGCAAAACGCCGAACTACGACGCCGACAGCGTCAACGCGGCCTGCGCGGACATCGGCAAGGCGGGCCTCGCCGCGCGTCTGATGATCGATGCGAGCCACGCGAACAGTTCGAAGAAGCACGAAAACCAGATTCCGGTGTGCGCGGACATCGGCCGTCAGATCGCCGCGGGTGACGAGCGGATCGTCGGCGTGATGGTGGAGTCGCACCTCGTCGCGGGTCGCCAGGATCTGCAGGAAGGCTGCGAGCTCACGTACGGGCAGAGCATTACCGATGCGTGTATCGGCTGGGACGAAAGCGTCGCGGTGCTCGAAGGCCTTGCCGAAGCGGTCAGGCAGCGCCGCGTCGCGCGCGGCAGCGGCAACTGAACGCCTGCCCCGCCACCACGGCGGGGGCTTGTCAGCCGTCCGTAGAAAAAACCTCGGTTCAATTTCGAACCGGGGTTTTTTATTGGCCATTCGGACGAATGGTACTCAGCCTGCCGCCTCGATATCGTCATAGCTCGTTGCCTGGTCGCTTACACGCTTGACCAGGTTGGAGAATGCGTATAAGATTTTATACATGAGGTGGCGATGGAGCAGGAAAAGGAAATTCGCTGGTTAGGCTCCAGCTACCGTGATCTGCTCGCTTTTCCCAACGAAGCGCGTCGTCTCGCAGGGTTTCAGCTTCACAAGATTCAGTCAGGACTCGACCCCGACGACTGGAAACCGTTCGAGTCTATCGGCGCGGGAACGCGCGAAATTCGCATCAGAGACCAGGACGGCATTTTTCGCGTGATGTACGTGACCAAATACGCCGAAGCGCTGTACGTGCTGCATTGCTTTCAGAAGAAAACGCAGAGGCTCGGACCGTGCGACAGAAAAATTGCCGAAACGCGCTACCGCGCCATCACCCATTACAGGACCACCCAGCCATGACGATCGACACCAACATTCGTCACGTAACGCGAGCCGGCGCGAACGTGTTCCTCGAACTCGGTTTTTCCACCGAGGAAGCGAAGCGCCTTCACAATGCGTCGCAAAAGCAGATCAACGACACGCGGCTGCTCAAGGAACAGCTGATGACCGAACTGTCCACGTGGATCGAACAGCATCATCTGAAGCAGGCCGAGGCGGCCGAAATTCTGATGGTGTCGCGCCCGCGCGTGTCCGACGTCGTCAACAAGAAAACCACCAAGTTCACGATCGACACGCTCGTGGAAATGCTGAGCCGCATCGGCAAGCCGGTCACGCTCGCCGTCGGTTGAGCGTCGGCTCGTGCGAAGCACCGTGCGTGTCCATGCGCACATGTGCGTCGCCATTCACGGCGCGCCGCGATCGTGCTGCCACAGTACGTCGGTGCCGCCGTCCGCGCGATTGAGCACGCGCGCCAGCACGAACAGCAGATCCGACAGCCGGTTCACGTACTGACGTGGCGCCGCGTTCAGCGCCTCGTGTTCGCCAAGCGCGACGATCGCCCGCTCCGCGCGGCGGCAAACGGTACGGCACACATGCGAGAGCGCGGCCGCGCGCGAACCGCCCGGCAGAATGAATTCCTTCAGCGGCGGCAGCGTGGCGTTGTAGTCGGCGAGCCAGCCGTCGAGCTGCGCGAGATGCTGTTCGGTAATCATCGTGTGACCGGGAATGCACAGCTCGCCGCCCAGATCGAACAGGTCGTGCTGGATTGCGACCAGCGCCGCGCGTACGTTCTCGGGCAGGTTCTCGCACAACAGCACGCCGAGATTCGAATTGAGTTCGTCGACGTCGCCAATCGCGGCGATACGCGCGCTGTCCTTGCGCACGCGGCGGCCGTCGCCGAGACCGGTGGTGCCGTCGTCGCCGGTGCGAGTGGCGATCTTGCTGAGGCGATTGCCCATGACGTCTCCCATGCATTAGTGACGATGCTGTCAGCTGGTTTGTCCATATTGCACGCATCGCGAAATCGCCGCCATTATATGAGCGGAAGCCGACCCGGCGCTGCCTGGCGGGCGAACGGCGTAAAATGAAATACTTGCTGCAAACAGACCGTTATTTAAAGAAACTTTCATGGGACCGGAGCACGCGTTGAAGCGCCAACTCCGATCGAGCTAAAGCATGGGACCGGAGTAAGCGCTGTAGCGCTAACTCCGGTCGACACAGGAGACATGCGTGAACCATCCCGTGCCGCCGGCGCCGCTACGCCGGCCGTTTCCCGCCGAATTGCTGAACCAGCTCAAAGCCGCTTTCGGCGATCGGGTTTCCGTTGCCGAAGCCGTGCGTGCGCACCACGGTCGCGACGAATCGCCGTTCGATCCGCAACTGCCTGACGCCGTCGTGTTCGCGCGTACAACCGAAGACGTGCAAACCGCCGTCAAGCTGTGCGGCCAGTACGACGTGCCGATCATTCCGTACGGCAATGGCTCGTCGCTCGAAGGACATCTGCTTGCCGTGCAAGGCGGCGTGTCGATCGATCTGTCGGAAATGAACCGGGTGTTGTCGATCAACGCCGAAGACCTGACCGTCACCGTCGAGCCCGGCATCTCGCGCAAGCAACTGAACGAAGCGCTGCGCGACACCGGCCTGTTCTTCCCGATCGACCCCGGCGCGGACGCGAGCATCGGCGGGATGTCGGCAACCCGCGCGTCGGGTACCAACGCCGTGCGCTACGGCACGATGCGCGAGAACGTGCTCGGCCTGACGGTCGTGCTCGCCGATGGCCGCGTGATCAAGACCGGCTCGCGCGCACGCAAATCGTCGGCGGGGTACGACCTCACGCGCCTGTTCGTCGGCTCGGAAGGCACGCTCGGCGTGATAGCGGAAATCACGCTGCGCCTCTATCCGCAGCCGGAGGCGGTGTCGGCCGCGGTGTGCACGTTCCCGTCGATGGGCGATGCGGTGCGCGCGGTCATCGAGACGATTCAGATCGGCGTGCCGATCGCGCGTGTCGAGTTCGTCGATTCACTTGCGATCCGCTCGATCAATCGCCATTCGAATCTGACACTGCGCGAAGCGCCCACATTGTTCTTCGAATTTCACGGCACCGAGGCCGGCGTCAAGGAACAGGCCGAACTCGTGCAGGAAATCGCCGCACAGAATGCCGGTGAAGGCTTCGAATGGGCGACCCGCCCCGAAGACCGCAGCCGTCTGTGGAACGCGCGTCACAACGCCTATTTCGCGATGCTGCAACTGAAGCCCGGCTCGCGCGCGGTCACCACCGACGTCTGCGTGCCGATCTCGCGTCTCGCGGAGTGTGTGGTCGAAACGGAGCAGGATCTGTTGGCGTCGCCGCTGCCCTGCCCGATCGTCGGCCATGTCGGCGACGGAAACTTTCACGTCGCGATCCTGATCGACCCGGAAAAGCCCGAAGAGCTCGAGGAAGCCGAGCGCCTGAACCATCGCATCGTGCAGCGCGCGCTGCGGATGGACGGCACCTGCACCGGCGAGCATGGCATTGGCCTGCACAAGATGGGCTTTCTGCTCGAGGAGCACGGCGACGGCGCGGTCGACACGATGCGCTCCATCAAGCACGCGCTAGACCCTCGCAATCTGATGAACCCGGGCAAGATTTTCGCCTGGGCGGCGGCCTGATCGACACTGCGCATGCCGGCCGCGGCAAACCGCTGACACGCCCAGTGGCAACCGCGCCAGGCTGAACACGCAAGTGATGCGAAGCAGGCAGCACGAAACAGCCGGCTCGAACCAGGAAGCCGGACCGGCGCAAGCCACGAGGAGACAACTCACATGAACGCACCCGCTGAACTGTCGGCCGAAGTCCTCGCGAAGCGTCAGCGCGAAGTCGTGCAGGCGCTGATGGCCGTGTTGCCGACCCACTGTCTGCTGTATCGCGAAGAAGACACCGTCGCGTACGAATGCGACGGACTCGCCGCGTACCGGCGTTTGCCGCTCGCGGTCGTGTTGCCGGAAACCGAATCGCAGGTGCAGCGCATCGTGCAGATCTGCCATCGCCTCGAGGTGCCCATCGTGCCGCGCGGCGCGGGCACCGGGCTGTCCGGCGGCGCGATGCCGATTCGGCACGGCGTGGTGGTATCGCTCGCGCGCTTTCGCAAGATCGTCGAAGTCGACTCGTACGCGCGCATCGCGACCGTGCAGCCGGGCGTGCGCAATCTGGCGATCTCCGAAGCCGCGGCGCCGTATGGTCTTTACTATGCGCCGGATCCGTCGTCGCAGATTGCCTGCACGATCGGTGGCAACGTGTCAGAGAATTCGGGCGGCGTGCATTGTCTGAAGTACGGCCTCACCGTGCACAACGTGCTGCGCGTGCGCGCGGTCACGATGGAAGGCGAGATCGTCGAATTCGGCTCGCTCGCGCCTGACGCGCCGGGGCTCGATCTGCTCGCGGTGCTGATTGGCAGCGAAGGCATGTTCGCGATCGTCACCGAGGTCACCGTCAAGCTGATCCCGAAGCCGCAAACCGCGCAGGTCATCATGGCCAGCTTCGACGACGTCGTCAAAGGCGGCGACGCCGTTGCGGGCATCATCGCGGCGGGCATCATTCCGGCCGGCCTCGAGATGATGGACAAGCCCGCCACGCGCGCGGTCGAGGAGTTCGTCAACGCGGGCTACGACCTCGACGCGGCGGCGATCCTGCTGTGCGAATCGGACGGCACGCCCGAGGAAGTCGCGGCCGAGATCGTGCGCATGACCGCGGTGCTGCGCGAGCACGGCGCGACCCGTATCCAGATTTCACGCACGGAAGCCGAGCGCCTGCGCTTCTGGTCCGGGCGCAAGAACGCGTTTCCGGCCGCCGGCCGCATTTCGCCGGACTACTACTGCATGGACGGTACCGTGCCGCGCCGCAGTATCGGGCCGCTGCTCGCGCGCATCGAGGAGATGGAGAAGACCTACCAGTTGCGCTGCATCAACGTATTCCATGCCGGCGACGGCAACATGCACCCGCTGATCCTGTTCAACGGCAACGACCAGGACGAGTGGCATCGCGCCGAGTTGTTCGGTTGCGACATCCTCGAAGCTTGCGTCGAGCTGGGCGGCACGGTGACGGGCGAGCATGGCGTCGGCATCGAGAAGATCAATTCGATGTGCGTGCAGTTCTCGCCCGAAGAGCGCGACACGTTCCACGCGGTCAAGCGAGCATTCGACGCGCCCGGCCTGTTGAATCCCGACAAGGGCATCCCGACGCGGGCGCGCTGTGCCGAATACGGCAAGATGCACGTGCGCGGCGGCCTGCTGCCTCATCCCGAGCTGCCGCGCTTCTAGCGGCTGGCGTTTGTAGCGCGCATCCACCGTTCGCCGCGCCCGCGCTGATGCTGGCGCGGCCTGCGCGGCGCTTTGCGCCCTCCCCTCCAGACCGATGCCGCGCCCCGTCATGCGGGTGCGCTCCGGCTTGCCAGCGAGCCGCCGCCCGGTACAATCAAACGAAACACAACGAGCAGGACACCATGGAAGAGGACGACATCGTCGCCGTATGGTCCGAACGCGTGCGGTCGGCCAGCGCCGAGGGACGCGCGGTGCGCATCCGCGGCGGCGGCACCAAAGACTGGTATGGCCAGACGCTGGAAGGTGAGATCCTCGACACGCGCGCTTATCGCGGCATCATCGCGTACGATCCGGCCGAACTCGTGATTACCGCGCGCGCGGGAACACCGCTGCTGGAAATCGAAGCCGCGCTCGCCGAGCACGACCAGATGCTGCCGTTCGAGCCGCCGCACTTCGGGTCGCAGGCCACCTTCGGCGGCTGCATCGCCGCTGGCATTTCGGGGCCGCGCAGGCCGGCCGTCGGCGCCGCGCGCGACTTCGTGCTCGGCGCCGTCGTGATGAACGGCCAGGGGCAGGTGCTGCACTTCGGCGGCCAGGTCGTCAAGAACGTCGCGGGTTACGACGTGTCGCGGCTGCTCGCGGGCTCGCTCGGCACGCTCGGGCTGATCCTCGAGCTGTCGGTCAAAGTGCTGCCGCGGCCGCAGGTCGAAGCCACGCTGAAGTTCGACATGAACGGCACCGACGCGGTACGCAAGCTCAACGAATGGGGCGGCCGGCCCCTGCCGATCACCGCGAGCGCATGGCGCAACGGCACGCTCGCGGTGCGCCTGGGCGGCGCGGAAGCCGCGGTCAAGGCAGCGCGCACCGGGCTCGGCGGCGAAGTCGTCGATGCGGTCGAAGCTGAACGCTTCTGGGCCGGCCTGCGCGAACAGACCGATTCGTTTTTCGCGGGCATTCCACCGAAGGCCGCGCTGTGGCGTCTCGCGCTACCGTCGATCACCGAGCCGCTGCAGTTGCCCGGCGCGCAACTGATGGAATGGGGCGGCGGCCAGCGCTGGTGGATCACCGACACCGACGCGCAAACCGTGCGCATCAGCGCGAAACAGGCCGGCGGCCACGCGACCATCTTCCGCAGCGGCCAAGGCTACGACCGCAGCGCCGGCGTATTCACACCGCTGCCCGCGCCGCTGATGAAAATCCATCGCGGCCTCAAACATGCATTCGACCCGGCCCGCATCTTCAACCCCGGCCGTCTCTACTCCGACTTCTGAGCGACGCGATGCAAACCAACCTCGCGGACTTCATTCGTAATACGCCCGATGGCAACGAAGCGGACGCCATCCTGCGCAAATGCGTGCATTGCGGTTTTTGCACCGCCACCTGCCCAACCTACCAACTGCTTGGCGACGAACTCGACGGCCCGCGCGGGCGCATCTATCTGATCAAGCAGATGGTCGAAGGCGCGCCGGTCACGCGCAGTACGCAGGTTCACCTCGACCGCTGCCTGACCTGCCGCAATTGCGAGTCGACCTGCCCGTCGGGCGTGCAATATGGGCGGCTCGTCGAAATCGGCCGCAAGCTCACCGAAGAGAAAGTCACGCGTCCGCTCAATCAGCGGCTGATGCGGCGCCTGCTCGCGAGCGTGCTGCCGAACAGCGCGTTCTTCACGCCGGCGATGCGACTGGGTCAGCACGTGCGTGGCCTGCTGCCGAAGAAGCTGCGCGACAAGGTGCCCGCGCGCCAACGCCCGCTCGAATGGCCGAGCGCAAAACACGAACGCAAGGTGCTGATGCTGGCGGGCTGCGTGCAACCGTCGATGATGCCGAACGTCAACATCGCGACCGCGCGCGTGTTCGATGCGCTCGGCATCGAAACGCTGATCGCGCCCGACGCCGGCTGCTGCGGCGCGATCCGCCTGCACCTCGGCTACCACGACGAAGCGCTCGACGACCTGCGCGCGAACATCGACGCATGGTGGCCCTACGTCGAACAGGGCGTTGAAGCGATCGTGATGAACGCGTCGGGCTGCGGCGCGACGGTCAAGGAATACGCGCATCTGCTGCGCCTCGATCCGAACTATGCCGAGAAGGCGCGCCGCATCGTCGAATTGACGCGCGACGTCTCGGAGATCCTGCCCGAGTTCGAAGAAAAGCTCGTCGCCATCACGCGCCGCCGCTCGGTACACACGGTCGCATTTCATCCACCCTGCACGCTGCAGCATGGCCAGCAGATCCGCGGCAAGGTCGAGCAACTGCTCAGCGCGCTCGGCGTCGAAGTGCGCCTGCCCGCCGACAGCCATCTGTGCTGCGGCTCGGCCGGCACCTACTCGCTGCTGCAGCCGCGCCTGTCGTACGCGCTGCGCGACCAGAAGCTCGAGCGTTTGCAGGCGCAGGAGCCGCAGGTGATCGTGTCGGCGAACGTCGGTTGCATCGCGCATCTGCAAAGCGGTACGTCGACGCCGGTCGCGCACTGGATAGAATTGGTCGAGCACATGCTGTCCGTATAATCGGGGCATCGTCTTCGCTGAACACCGGTTCGTTCCATGTCCTATCTGCCTCACAATCTCGCCGACGTGCACGAGCGCATCGCCAGGGCCGCGCAAGCGGCCCACCGCGACGCGCAGTCCGTGACGCTGCTCGCGGTCTCCAAGACGTTTCCCGCCGATGCCGTGCGCGCCGCTCATGCGGCCGGTCAACGCGCATTCGGCGAGAACTACGTGCAGGAAGCGCTCGACAAGATCCAGGCACTTGCCGATCTGCGTGCGTCGCTCGAATGGCATTTCATCGGGCCGCTGCAATCGAACAAGACGCGGCCCGTCGCCGAGCATTTCGACTGGGTACATTCGGTCGATCGGCTGAAGATCGCGCAGCGGCTGTCGGAGCAGCGCCCGGACAACCTGCCGCCGCTCAACGTGTGCCTGCAGGTCAACGTCAGCGGTGAAGCGTCGAAGAGTGGCGTCGCCATCGCCGAGGCGGCCGCTATCGCGCAGCAGATCGCCGCGCTGCCGAAGCTGAAGCTGCGCGGACTGATGTCGATTCCCGAACCGGGCGGCGATCTCGCAGAACAACGCGCGCCGCATCGCCAATTGCGCGAGCTGTTCGAGCGCTTGCGTAACGACGGGCTCGCGCTCGATACGCTGTCGATGGGCATGTCGGCCGATCTCGAAGCAGCCGTGCTCGAAGGCGCGACGATCGTGCGCGTCGGCACCGCGATCTTCGGCGCCCGCGATTATTCGCGCTGAGCATTTCCACGGGCCTTGCGCGAACGTGGCTGCGCGAAGACCTCACCGCATCTCATCTGAACCTACCCGGACCATCATGAAAATTGCGTTTATAGGCGGCGGCAACATGGCCGCGGCGTTGATCGGCGGCCTCATCAAGCGGGGCGTCGCGCCCGCGGACCTGTACGCGGTCGATCCGAACGAAGACGCGCGCCAGCGCAACGAGCAGCAATTCGGCATCCGCACCGGCGCGGCCGCCGACGCCACGCTCGCCGACTACGACGCGGTCGTGCTCGCGGTGAAACCGCAGATCCTGAAGAGCGTCGCCGGGACGCTGGCGCCGCATCTGCGCGCGTCGCAACTCGTCGTCAGCATCGTCGCGGGCATTCGCATCGGCGACATGTCGCGCTGGCTCGCTGGCCACAACCGCGTCGTGCGCGTGATGCCGAATACGCCGGCGCTGATCGGCATGGGCGTCACGGGTCTCGTCGCCAGCGGCAGCGTCGACGAAGCGGGCCGCGCGCTCGCGTCACAGGTGCTCGGCGCGGTCGGCGAAACCGTCTGGTTCGACGACGAAGCGAAGATCGACGCGGTCACCGCGATCTCGGGCAGCGGGCCGGCCTACGTGTTCTATTTCATCGAAGCGCTGCAGGAAGCCGCGCGCCAACTCGGTATGGACGAAGCGCAGGGCCGCGCGCTGGCGGTCGCGACCTTCACGGGCGCCGCGCAACTCGCGGCCAATTCCGACGAGCCGCCGAGCGTGCTGCGCGAGCGCGTGACATCTAAAGGCGGCACGACCGCGGCAGCGCTCGCCTCGTTCGAAGCGAGCGGCATCAAGGACGCGATCGTGCGCGGCGCACTGGCCGCCGACGCGCGGGCGCGCGAGATGGGCGACGAATTCGGCAAGCAGTAACGCGAACCGGCGTCGAAAAGAAACAACGGAAACAGACACGCCGTAGCGCGACTGTCCTTCTTCTCATCAGGGCAGGCGCCTACGGCGTGTAGAAATGCAGCGGTCTGAAGCCCGAAAAGCGCTGACGCGAATTAAAACGAAGCCACCACGTAATGCGCGGCGATCCCCGCGAACAACGCGCCGCCGAGCCAGTTGTTGTGACGGAACGCGGCAAAGCACGCCATGCGCTCGCGATGGCGGATCAGCGTGTAGTGATAGATCGCGCAACCCACCGCGACCGCCCAGCCGAGCCAGTACAGCGGACCAAACCCGAGCGTCACGCCGATGCCGACGTAAATCGCGAGCGTCACCGCATAGCACAGCATGACCGCGGCCACGTCGAAACGGCCGAATGTGAGCGCCGACGTCCGGATGCCGATCTTGATGTCGTCGTCGCGATCGACCATCGCGTATTCGGTGTCGTACGCAACGGCCCAGAAGATATTCGCGACCAGCATCACCCACGCGAGCAGCGGCACGTGATCCTGCACCGCGGCGAACGCCATCGGAATACCGAAGCCGAACGCGATGCCCAGATACGCCTGCGGAATCGCGAAGAAGCGCTTCATGAACGGATACGTGCCGGCGACGAACAGCGCGACCACCGACAACTCCTTGGTCAATGCATTGAGCGGCTGAATCAGCAGAAACGCGATCAGCGACAGCACGGTTGCCAACACGACCGCTTCCCACGCATTGATCTTGCCGGACGTGATCGGCCGGTTCTCGGTGCGCTTCACGTGACGGTCGAAATCGCGGTCCGCGTAGTCGTTGATCGCGCAGCCGGCCGAGCGCATCAGCACCGTGCCGAGCGTGAAGATCACCAGCAATTGCCACGACGGATGACCGCCGGACGCGATCCACAGTGCGTTGAGCGTCGGCCACAGCAGCAGCAGGCTGCCGATCGGCTTGTCCATGCGCACGAGGCGCAGATACAGGGGAAATCGGGCGAACATGGGACGAATTCGGTGAAGTGCGAACACGGTGCGCCTATTTTACGGGAAGCGCACGGCGGCCCAGGATTCGCGCGGCCGCGTATTGAAGTGCCACGCGCTCGAATCTGCGCGTCACGCGGCAGCGGCGCAAAAAACAAAGCCTCCCGTGCAGAGAGGCTTGTGCGTTTTTTAGCACGGCGCGGGCGATGCCGGCGCCGGCATCGGACTCGACTCGACCGGCTCAGCTGCGCCAAATCAGGCGAGCAGCGAGCGCAGCATCCATGCGGTCTTTTCGTGTGTCTGCATGCGTTGCGTGAGCAGGTCGGCGGTCGGCTCGTCGTTGGCGGCTTCCGTCGACGGGAAAATCGCGCGCGCGGTGCGCACCACCGCTTCCTGACCTTCGACCAGCTGACGGATCATGTCTTCCGCGGGCGGCACGCCGTCCGCTTCGGGGATCGACGACAGCTTCGCGAAATCCTTGTAGCTGCCCGGCGCATGCACGCCCAATGCACGGATGCGTTCGGCGATCGAGTCGACCGCGAGCGCGAGTTCGCTGTACTGCGTTTCGAACATCAGGTGCAGCGTATTGAACATCGGACCCGTGACGTTCCAGTGGAAGTTGTGGGTCTTCAGGTACAGCGTGTAGGTGTCGGCGAGCAGACGCGACAGCCCTTCGGCGATCTTCTTGCGATCCTTGTCGCTGATCCCGATGTTGACGTGCTGTACTGCTGCGGCGGCTTCTTTCTTGGCCATGATGACTCCTTTGAAGAGTGATACGAACCGGTCGGCAGATGACGGTCAGCGAAAACACGAATAAAACGTTCGACAGTGTAGCGTGAATGCCGCAAGGTTCGCGCTACACGTGCCCGCGAGCCTTGCTGCGCAGCCATTCTGGCGGTACTGCGCTCAGCCTCCCAGCGCGCGTTGCAACGCCTGCGCGGCGATTACCGCAAAGCCGCTCGCGACGATCGCAAAGCCCACCGCCTTGCGAAACATCAACGCCTGCCATTGCGCCTGCATGCTCGGCGCGGCGGCCGGACCGCCGATGCTTGCCATTATCATCCGAATCATGATCGTACTCCGGGTTCGTCTCGTGACGGACCGCAGCAATGCGCCGCGCCGTCGATTACTTTGCCACTGCTTTACCATCCGCCGCGTATATGACGCCTAGCGGTTCCCGCCTTCCCGCAACGCGGCGAGCGCCGCGATCACACCTTCCGCGTAAGCCGGATCGGCGCGGCGGAAATGCTCGATCTGACGCGCGACGATCTCCTGCGGCACGCCGTCGATATGTCGCGCGATATTGCCGAACAGACGCTGACGCTGCGCGTCGTCGAACAGCGCGAACAACATGCGCGGCTGCGTGTAGTAGTCGTCGTCCTCGCGATGCTCGTAACGCGCGACCGCGCCCGCCGCGAGCGGCGGCTCGGACGCGTTCTCGTCCTGCACGAAGTCGCCGAAGCGATTCGGCTCGTAATTCACGTTGCCGCCGCGATTGCCGTCGGTGCGCATCGCGCCATCGCGATGAAACGAATGCGGGTTCGGCACGCGCGGCGCATTCACCGGAATCTGGTGATGATTGATGCCGAGCCGGTAACGCTGCGTATCGCCGTACGAGAACAGCCGCCCCTGCAACAGACGGTCCGGCGAAAATCCGATGCCCGGCACCACGTTCGCCGGCGTGAACGCCGCCTGCTCGACGTCCGCGAAATAGTTCGCCGCGTTGCGATTCAGTTCGAGCGTGCCGACGTCGATCAACGGATAGTCCTTCTGCGACCACACCTTCGTGATGTCGAACGGATTGAAGCGGTAGTTCGCCGCATCCGCTTCCGGCATCACCTGAATTGCGAAGCGCCACTTCGGAAAGTTGCCCGCGTCGATGCTGTTCACCAGATCGCGCTGCGCGCTTTCGCGGTCATTGGCGACTACCTGCGCGGCATCGGCGTCGGTGAAGTTCTCGATGCCTTGCAGCGACTTGAAATGGAACTTGACCCAGAAACGCTCGTTGCTCGCGTTGATGAACGAGTACGTGTGCGAGCCGAAGCCGTGCATCTGCCGGTAGTTCTTCGGAATGCCGCGATCGCTCATCAGAATCGTCACCTGATGCAGCGACTCCGGATGACTCGACCAGAAGTCCCACGCGGCGACGTTGCTGCGCAGATTCGTGTACGGATCACGCTTCTGCGTATGAATGAAGTCCGGAAACTTGAGCGGATCGCGAATGAAGAACACCGGCGTGTTGTTGCCGACCACGTCCCAGTTGCCTTCCTCGGTGTAGAACTTGATCGAGAAGCCGCGCACGTCGCGCTCGGCGTCGGCCGCGCCACGCTCGCCGGCCACCGTCGAAAAGCGCATGAAGAGCGGCGTTTCCTGGCCGACCTGCGCGAATACCTTCGCCTTCGTGTAGCGCGAAATGTCGTGCGTCACCGTCAGCGTTCCGAACGCGCCCGAACCCTTCGCGTGAACGCGCCGCTCGGGAATCACTTCGCGATCGAAGTGCGCGAGCTTTTCGAGCAGCCAGACGTCCTGCAGCACCACGGGGCCACGCGGACCGGCGGTCATCGAGTTCTGGTTATCGGCGACGGGCGCGCCGGCGGCATTGGTGAGCTTACGTTCGGACATGGGCACTCCTGCATGGTTTCTATCGAATCGGGGGAAAAGCGTGCGGCATCCGTGCGCGACGGACGCCGTCACGGGTAGGCACGTCAGGCGGCCAGCACCCGGTCGGCCAGCAACGACACGGCGACCGTACGGATACTCGGCGCGGCGGCCGTCGTGGCCGGTTGCGCGGGAAAAGCGTGGATGGGCTGTGAAAGCGCTTGCATGGTGTTTTCCTCCTGGCTTGTCTCGCGCCCCGACTCGGAGTCTGGGCGCTGAGCCTTATCGAATAAGGGGATCGGGCGATCCGTGGAGGAAACTATAGCAACATCTATCGAATATTCGTATTTGATTAATTTCATCTATTCGATAGGGCTTGCGCCCTTTTTGCGGTAGGCCGCACCGGTGTCCGGCGCGGCTGCGGATGATGGCGAGTCAGTTGACGGCGGCGGGCAGATCGAGCTTTTTGACGCCCGGCAGGTCGCACGCGGCGATTGCTTCGCAGATCGCGTCGATCGCGGGCATGCGCGTGAAGCTCTTGCGCCATGCCAGCACGACGCGGCGATCGGGCACCGGCTCGTCGAATGCGACATAGCTGAGCAGGCCCGCGTCGATACCGCCCGCATGTGGCTTGACCTCGTGCACCGACATGCGCGGGCAGCACGGTAATGCCCACGCCGCTTGCGACCATATGACGAATCGTTTCGAGCGACGAGCCCTCGAAGGTCTTCTGGATGCCGTCGGCGTTCTGCGAAAAGCGCATCAGCTCGGGACACACGCCGAGCACGTGATCGCGGAAGCAGTGGCCGCTGCCGAGCAGCAGCATGGTTTCCTGCTTCAGGTCGTCGGGGTCGATCTTCGGGCGGCTTTCCCATGCGTGGCCGGACGGCAGCGCGACGACGAACGGCTCGTCGTACAGCGGACGCAGCATCAGCCCGGTTTCGGGAAACGGCAGCGCCATGATCGCCACGTCGATTTCGCCCTGCTTGAGCAGCTCGATCAGCTTCAGCGTGAAGTTTTCCTGCAGCATCAGCGGCATTTGCGGCACGCGCTGGATCATCTGCTTGACGAGCGTCGGCAGCAGGTACGGTCCGATCGTGTAGATCACGCCGAGGCGCAGCGGACCGAGCAGCGGGTCCTTGCCCTGCTTGGCGATTTCCTTGATCGCGAGCGTCTGCTCGAGCACGCGTTGCGCCTGCGTAACGATCTGTTCGCCGATCGGCGTCACGCTGACCTCGCTGGTTCCGCGCTCGAAAATCTGCACGTTCAGCTCGTCTTCGAGCTTCTTGATGGCGACGGACAGCGTGGGCTGGCTGACGAAACACGCTTCGGCGGCCCGGCCGAAGTGCCGCTCGCGGGCCACCGCCACGATGTATTTCAATTCGGTGAGCGTCATTCGGGGATCAATCAGTCCGATGGATTCGATAGGTTCTAGTTATACACCTATAGGGTCGGTTCGCCAACTTTTTAGCCGTTGTGCTTGCGGCGGGGACGGCGGTCAGGCTTTCAGATACTGCTCGCGCGCGCCGAGCCAGCGCGCCAGATGCTGAATGACCACGTCCGGATATTGGTCGAGCAGCGTCGCGGCGGCTTCGCGTGCCGGCTCGATCAGGTGCTGATCGTTCTGCAGGTCGGCGAAACGCAGCATCGCGGCGCCTGACTGCCGCGCGCCGAGGAACTCGCCAGGTCCGCGGATTTCGAGGTCGCGGCGGGCGATCTCGAAGCCGTCTGTGGTTTCGCGCATCGTTTGCAGGCGCGCGCGCGCGGTCATCGACAGCGGTCCGGTGTAGAGCAGCACGCAGACCGACGCGGCGCTGCCGCGCCCCACGCGTCCGCGCAACTGATGCAGCTGCGCGAGACCGAAGCGCTCCGCATGCTCGATCACCATCAACGATGCGTTCGGCACGTCGACGCCGACTTCGATCACCGTGGTCGCAACCAGCAGCTGGATCTCGTTGCGCGAGAACGCGTCCATCACCGTGGTCTTTTCGGCGGGCGCGAGGCGCCCGTGCACCAGCCCGACCTTCAGCTCGGGCAGCGCGGCCACCAGCGTCTCGTAGGTCTCGACCGCGGTTTGCAACTGCAGGGTCTCGCTTTCCTCGATCAGCGGACACACCCAGTACACCTGGCGCCCCGTCAACGCCGCCTCGCGCACGCGGCCGATCACCTCTTCGCGGCGCGCATCGGACACGAGCTTCGTGAGGATCGGGGTGCGGCCGGGCGGCAGTTCGTCGATCGTGGAGACGTCGAGGTCCGCGTAGTAGGTCATGGCGAGTGTGCGCGGAATCGGCGTCGCGGACATCATGAGTTGATGCGGCTGGAAGTCGGCCGCGCCGTCGGCGGCGCCCTGCGCCTTCGCGCGCAACGCGAGCCGTTGCGCGACGCCGAAGCGATGCTGCTCGTCGACGATCACGAGTCCGAGGCGCGCGAACTCGACTGCGTCCTGAATGATCGCGTGCGTGCCGATCACGAGCTGCGCGGTGCCGAGCGCGGCCGCTTCGATCGCGGCGCGCTTCTCCTTCGTCTTCAGACTGCCCGCGAGCCACGCGACATTCACGCCGAGCGGCTCGAGCCAGCCGCGCAATTTGCGCGCGTGCTGCTCGGCGAGAATTTCGGTCGGCGCCATCAGCGCGGCCTGGTAGCCGGCGTCGATCGCCTGCGCGGCGGCGAGCGCCGCGACGATCGTCTTGCCGCTGCCGACGTCGCCCTGCAACAGCCGCTGCATCGGATGCGGCTGCGTCAGATCGAGTGCAATCTCGCCGCCGACGCGCTGCTGCGCGGCCGTCAGCGAAAATGGCAGCGCCTTCAGCAGCCGCGCGACCAGCGCCGATTCGTCGCCGAGCTTGCGGCGCGGCATGGCCGGCGCGGCGCGCGTGCGCCGCTCGTCGTGCGCGCGCTTCAGCGACATCTGCTGCGCGAGCAGCTCCTCGAACTTGATGCGCACCCAGGCCGGATGCGTGCCGTCGATCAGCGCCGTTTCGTCCGACTGCGGGTCCGGATGATGCAGCGTGCGCACCGCGTCCATCAGCGCCGGCACCCCGAGCGGTTCGAGAAACGCGCGCGCGACCGGCGCGGGCAGCAGCTCCGGCAGCGACGTGCGCGCGAGCGCGTTGTCGATCGCCTTGCGCAGATACGCCTGCGATACGCCCGCCGTGCTCGGATAGACCGGCGTCAGCGCCTGCGGCAGCGGCGTGTCTTCATCGACGACGCGCACGCTCGGATGCACCATCTCCATGCCGAAGAAGCCGCCCCGCACGTCGCCGCGCACGCGCAGGCGCGCGCCGGGCGCCATCTGCTTGACCTGCGAGCCGTAGAAATTCAGAAAGCGCAGCATGAGCTCGTCGCCGTCGGCGTCGCGCAGCTTCACGAGCAGCTGCCGGCGCGGGCGATAGGCGATCTCATTGTCGAACACCACGCCTTCGGTTTGCGCGATGCCGCCGGGCAGCAAGTGACCGATCGGTGTCAGGGAGGTTTCGTCTTCGTAGCGCATCGGCAGATGCAGCACGAGGTCGATGTCGCGCGTGAGGCCGAGTTTGGCGAGCTTGTCGGCGGTTTTGACCGGGGCTTTGGCGGCGGCTTTTGCCACGCCTTTGGTTTTGGCGGCGGGTTTGTCGTCGCTCGCGTGGTCGGCGGCGAATTGATCCGGCGGGTCGCCCGCGTTGCCGCCGGGCTTGTCGCCGTCGCGCCCGGCATCGTGGCCAGCGGACATCATGCCACCTTGCGCGCCATCTTCCGCCGCATCCAGCTCCCCCGCCTCCGCCCGCGCACCGCGGCGCCGCGGTTCGGCGCCCGCTTCGAGGGTGGCAACGGACGATCGGCGGTCGGACAAAGGCATAGGCTGCTTCGCAAGTACAATATCGGGTGCTGTCGAAAAGAGGTCGTGCCGCCCTTCGCGCGTCCAGCGTAGGCAGGATGCGGCACAAAGCGCGCGGGCCGCTTCGGCGTCCCGCCATCATAGCCGCCCGGCTCCGGCTTCGGCTCAATTCAGTCCCAAATCAGTCCCAACCCGCTTCCAGTCGTTCGCATGTTTACGCTTTCCGATTTCGATTTCGATCTGCCGCCCGATCTGATCGCGCAAGCCGCGCTGCCCGAGCGCAGCGCAAGCCGTCTGCTCGACGTGGACGCCGCAGGCGCCGCCGACGGCGCCGCGCGCCTGATCGACCGCCGCTTCACCGAACTGCCCGAGTGCCTCGCGCCGGGCGATCTGCTCGTCTTCAACGATACCAAAGTGCTGAAGGCGCGCTTCTTCGGCCAGAAGTCAAGCGGTGGCAAGATCGAAGTGCTGGTCGAGCGCCTGACTGGCGAGCGCAGCGCGCTCGCGCAGATCCGGGCGAGCAAGAGCCCGCAGGCGGGCACGACGATCCGTCTCGCGGATGCGTTCGACGTCACCGTCGGCGAGCGCGTCGATCAGTTCTACACGCTGCATTTCCCCGACGACTGCCTGACGCTGATCGAGCAGTACGGCCGTCTGCCGCTGCCGCCGTACATCGAGCACGACCCCGACGCGACCGACGAAACCCGCTATCAGACCGTATTCGCGCAGAACCCGGGCGCGGTCGCCGCGCCGACCGCCGGCCTGCACTTCGACGACACGCTGCTCGCCCGCCTCGACGCCCTCGGCATCGACCGCGCGACGCTGACGCTGCACGTCGGCGCGGGCACGTTTCAGCCGGTGCGCGTCGAAAACATCGCCGAGCACAAGATGCACAGCGAGTGGTATCACCTGCCGCAAGCGCTCGCGGACAAGATCGCCGCGACCAAAGCGCGCGGCAACCGCGTGATCGCGGTCGGCACGACGTCGATGCGCGCGCTCGAAGCCGCCGCGCGCGACGCCGAAGCCGCCGGCCATCCGCTCGGCGCGGCGAGCGCGGAAACCGACATCTTCATCACGCCGGGCTACCGGTTCCGCGTGGTCGACCGGCTGGTCACGAACTTCCATTTGCCAAAATCTACGCTGCTGATGCTGGTGTCGGCGTTCGCGGGCGTCGAGACGATTCGCGCCGCGTACCGTCATGCGATCGACGAGCGCTATCGTTTTTTCAGCTACGGTGACGCGATGCTGCTCACGCGGCGCGATGCATGAGCCGGTTCGAGCACTGCTTCAGCGTATTGGCAGTCTTCCTAGCCGCCGCGATCCCTCGTGGCGGTTTTCATTGATTGCGCCGGACTGTTTTCCGGTAGCCCAGGAGTGATCCCCATGACCCTTGGTCATCTCTCGCAACATCCTGCCCATGAGCGCCCGGAGAACGGCCTCAAATTCGAACTGCTCGGCACCGACGGCCTCGCGCGCCGCGGCCGCGTCACGCTCAATCACGGCGTGGTGGAGACGCCGATCTTCATGCCGGTCGGCACCTACGGCACCGTGAAGGCGGTCCAGCCGCGCGAGCTCGACGAAATGCACGCGCAGATCATCCTCGGCAATACGTTTCACCTGTGGCTGCGACCCGGCCTCGAAACCATCGAGGCGCACGGCGGCCTGCACGGCTTCATGGGCTGGAAGAAGCCGATCCTGACCGACTCGGGCGGCTTCCAGGTGTTCTCGCTCGGCGATCTGCGCAAGATCACCGAGGACGGCGTCACGTTCGCGTCGCCGATCAACGGCGACCGGCTGTTCCTGTCGCCGGAAGTGTCGATGCAGATCCAGAAGGTGTTGAACTCGGACATCGTGATGCAATTCGACGAATGCACGCCATACGCGACCAACAACATCCCGACCTCGCACAAGGAAGCCGCCGGATCGATGCGCATGTCGATGCGCTGGGCGCAACGCTCGATCGACGAATTCGAGCGCCTCGGCAATCCGAATGCACTGTTCGGCATCGTGCAGGGCGGCATGTTCGAGGATCTGCGCGACGAGTCGCTCGCCGGCCTCGCGGAGAAGACCTTCCACGGCCTCGCGATCGGCGGTCTGTCGGTCGGCGAGCCGAAGGAAGACATGATGCGGATCCTGAACCACATCGGCCCGAAGCTGCCGGCCGACAAGCCGCACTACCTGATGGGCGTCGGCACGCCGGAAGACCTGGTGGCCGGCGTCGCGGCCGGCGTCGACATGTTCGACTGCGTGATGCCCACGCGCAACGCGCGCAACGGCTGGCTCTTCACGCGTTTCGGCGACATCAAGATCCGCAACGCGACGCACAGGAACTCGCTGCGCCCGGCTCGACGAGCAATGCGGCTGCTACACCTGCCGCAACTTCACGCGCGGCTATCTGCACCACCTGCATCGCGTCGGCGAAATTCTCGGCGCGCAGCTGAACACGATCCACAACCTGCATTACTACCTGGAACTGATGCAGGAAATGCGCGATGCGATCGAGGCGAAACTGTTCGACACATTCCGCAAGCGTTTCCACGAAGACCGCGCGCGCGGCGTCGAACCGTCGTCCTGACGGCCCGCCACATGGATTGCGCATACCGCACGCGGACAACTTACAATTTACTTTCGCCGGCCGCTGAATTTGCCCCGATTCGGACCTTTAAACGGTTGATCGCAAAGCGATTCGCCGCGCCGGCGCGCGTGTGGCCGGTGGTAGAATAATCGGCTGATTTTTTTGATCGTTTGACTGATAACGGAGAGACCAACGTGTCGTTCATTTCCAATGCCTTCGCGCAAGGCGCAGCAGCAGGTGGTATCGAATCGAACCTGATGAGCTTCCTGCCGCTGATCCTGATGTTCGGCGTGCTGTACTTCATCATGATTCGCCCGCAAATGAAGCGTCAGAAGGAACATCGCAACATGCTCGCAGCGATGGCCAGGGGCGATGAAGTCGTGACGAACGGTGGCATCGTCGGCAAGGTGACGAAGGTGGGCGAAGCCTACGTCGGCATCGAAATCTCGGAAGGCACGGAAATCACCGTGCAAAAGGCGTCGGTCACGACAATTCTCCCGAAGGGCACGATCAAGTCGCTGTAAGGCCTGCACTCCCCGCGTCCGGTGCGGCCTCGCCGGCGGTTCCGTCACTTCGCTGAACGGCCCGCGCTCATCGCCGGACGCATCGCATCCAAGCCAACCTTCCCGTTGGACCACTCATGAATCGCTACCCCCTCTGGAAATACGCCGTGATGCTGGTGGCTCTGGTCATCGGCCTCGTGTACACGCTGCCCAATCTGTACGGCGAAGCGCCGGCGGTGCAGGTGTCGAGCGGCAAGGCCACGGTCAGACTCGACGCCACCACGCTGGCGTCGATCGAAGCCGCGCTCGCGGGCAATCAGATCAAGCCGACCGCGGTCACGTTCGACAACTCGCAGAACAACGCGAACATCCGCGTGCGCCTGACGGACACGGACACGCAGTTGCGCGTGAAAGACCTGCTGCAGAAGTCGCTCAATAGCGACCCGAACGATCCGCAGTACATCGTCGCACTGAACCTGCAAAGCGCGTCGCCGACCTGGATGACCGCGTTGCGCGCACTGCCGATGTACCTCGGTCTCGACCTGCGCGGCGGCGTGCACTTCCTGCTGCAGGTCGACATGGCCGGCGCGCTAAACAAGAAGCTCGATTCGGACGCCTCGGACGTGCGCACGCTGCTGCGCGACAACAACGTCCGCGACGGCGGCGTGAATCGCGTGAACCAGTCGGTGGTCGTGAATCTGGCCGACCAGGCCACGGCGGACGCAGCGCTCAAGCTGCTCGGCCGCAGCGTCAGCGAACTGCAGTGGGTGTCGCAGCCGAACACCGGCGCGGACGGCGGCGTGCAGCTCGTCGGCACCTTTACGCCGGCCGTGCAGCGCGCGGTGCAGGACGCCGCGCTCAAGCAGAACATCACGACGCTGCATAACCGCGTGAACGAACTCGGCGTGGCCGAGCCGGTGATCCAGCAACAGGGCGCGGACCGCATCGTGGTCGAGCTGCCGGGCGTGCAGGACACCGCGAAGGCGAAGGACATCATCGGCCGCACGGCGACGCTCGAAGCGCGCCTCGCCGACCCGGTCAACACGCATCCGAACCCGAACGACCCGGTGCCGCCGGGCGATGAACTCTTCACGCAAGGCAACCAGGCGCCGGTGCTGCTGCGCAAGCAGGTGATCTTCACCGGCGACCGCATCATCGACGCATCGGCGGGCTTCGACGAGCATCAGCGTCCGTCGGTCAACATCCGTCTCGATTCGGCCGGCGGCCGCGCGGTGCGCGCAGTGTCGCGCGACAACATCGGCAAGCCGATGGCGATGGTGCTGTTCGAACGCGGCAAGGGCGAAGTGCTGACGGTCGCGACCATTCAGTCGGAACTGGGCGACCGCTTCCAGATCACCGGCCAGCCGACCCCGCAAGCGGCCGCCGACCTCGCGCTGCTGCTGCGCGCCGGTTCGCTCGCCGCGCCGATGGAAATCATCGAGGAACGCACGATCGGCCCGAGCCTCGGCGCCGACAACATCAAGAAGGGCTTCCACTCGGTCGTGTGGGGCTTCGCGGCGATCGCCGTGTTCATGATCGCGTACTACATGCTGTTCGGCGTGATCTCGATGATCGGCCTGTCCGTGAACCTGTTGCTGCTGGTCGCGGTGCTGTCGATGCTGCAGGCCACGCTCACGCTGCCGGGTATCGCCGCTATCGCGCTCGCGCTCGGTATGGCGATCGACGCGAACGTGCTGATCAACGAGCGAGTGCGCGAGGAACTGCGCCACGGCGCGCCGCCGCAACTGGCCATCCAGAACGGCTACGCGCATGCATGGGCGACGATTCTCGACTCGAACGTGACCACGCTGATCGCCGGCCTCGCGCTGCTCGCGTTCGGCTCCGGTCCGGTGCGCGGCTTCGCGATCGTCCACTGTATCGGCATACTGACGTCGATGTTCTCGGCGGTGTTCTTCTCGCGCGGCCTGGTCAACTTCTGGTACGGCGGCAAGAAGAAGCTGAAGTCGCTGTCCATCGGCCAGGTGTGGCGTCCGCAAGCGGCGGCCGCCGGATCGGCTGCGTACGCCGGCGGCAACAGCCTCGGCAGCAGCGACGCCGCGACCGACACCGCGCAGGCCATCGCCACGGCGAAGGCGAGCGCGAAGGCAAGCTCGAAGGCACCGGCCGCGGCCGGCGCAAAGGGTCGCGCGAAGCCGACCGTGCGCCGCCGCAATGCGCCGGGCACGTCGACGTCGAATGACTCGACGCCGCAGAAACCGGGTTCATCCCGCTGAGTCCCGGAGAAAAGACCATGGAATTTTTCCGTTTCCGTAAAGACATTCCGTTCATGCAGCGCGCGTTGATCTTCAACGCGATCTCGCTGATCACCTTCCTCGCCGCCGTGTTCTTCCTCGTGCATCGCGGGCTGCATCTGTCGGTGGAATTCACCGGCGGTACCGTGATCGAGGTGCAGTATCCGGGCGCGGTGCCGCTCGACCCGGTGCGTAACACGCTCGGCAAGCTCGGCTATGCCGACGCGCAGGTGCAGAACTTCGGCTCCTCGCGCGACGTGCTGATCCGTCTGCCGCTGAAGTCGGGCTACACGTCCGCGCAGCAGAGCGAGCAGGTGATGGGCGCGCTGAAAGCCGACACGCCGGAAGTGCAGTTGCAGCGCGTCGAGTTCGTCGGTCCGCAGGTCGGCAAGGAACTCGCCACCGACGGTCTGCTCGCGCTCGCCTGCGTGGTGGCCGGCATCGTGATCTACCTGTCGTTCCGCTTCGAATGGAAGTACGCGGTCGCCGGCGTGATCGCCAACCTGCACGACGTCGTCATCATTCTCGGCTTCTTCGCGTTCTTCCAGTGGGAGTTCTCGCTGTCGGTGCTGGCCGCGGTGCTCGCGGTGCTCGGCTATTCGGTCAACGAGTCGGTCGTTATCTTCGACCGGATTCGCGAAACCTTCCGCCGCGAACGCAAGATGACCGTGATCGAAGTGATCAACCACGCAATCACCAGCACGATGTCGCGAACCATCATCACGCACGGTTGTACGCAGATGATGGTGCTGTCGATGTTCCTGTTCGGCGGCCCGACGCTGCACTACTTCGCGCTCGCGCTGACGGTCGGTATTCTGTTCGGTATCTACTCGTCGGTGTTCGTCGCCGCGGCTCTTGCCATGTGGTTCGGCGTCAAGCGCGAAGACCTGATCAAGGACAAGAAGGAACGCGTCGATCCGGACGATCCGAACGCGGGCGCCCAGGTTTGACGCGCGCGTAACCGCTGAGGATGCGCGGAATAAAAAAGGCCGGTTCTGTCGAACCGGCCTTTTGCATTTACGTACGCCGTCGTTACCGCCTCGTTCCTAGCGGAACCCCAGCTTGCGCCGTGCGCCGATCAGCGCCGCGATGCTCAGCAGCGCGGCAAACATCACGTAGTAGCTCGGCGCTGCCTTCGAACCGGTCGCGCTGATCAGCCACGCGATGATGAACGGCCCGAAGCCGCCGAAGATCGTCACCGCGATGTTATACGCGAGCGACATGCCGGTCGTGCGCGTCTGCACCGGGAATATCTCCGACAGCAGTCCCGGCGTCGCGCCGAAGTAGCCGCTGACGAGAAAACCGAACACGATCTGCCACACGATCAGCGTGCCGAAGCTCGGATGCGCGATCAGAAACGCGAACGCCGGATAGACGAGCACGAACAGCAGCACGGCCGCGCCCAGCATGATGCGTGTGCGTCCATGCAGGTCCGACCAATGCCCGGCCACCGGCGAGAACACCATCTGGATCAGACCCGTCAGCGCGATCGCCGAGAACGCGACCGACGGCGCGAGCCCCAGTTGCCGCACGCCATAGGTCGGCATGAACAGCATCAGATACGCGGACACGGTCCCGAGGATCACCACGCCCATCGCGATCACGAGCCGCAGCTTCTGCGTCGCGAACGTATCGCGCAGCGGCGTCTGCGTCGTTTCGGCGGCGAGGAATTCGGGCGTCTCGTCGAGCCTGGTGCGGATGTAGAACGCAACGGGCCCAATCAGCAGACCGAAGAAGAACGGCACGCGCCAGCCCCACGATGCCATCTGTTCCGGCGACAGCTGGCCGGTCAGCAACGCGCCGAAACCGGCCGCGAGCAGCGTCGTCAGACCCTGGCTCGCCATCTGCCAGCTCGCGTAGAAGCCGCGCCGGCCCGGCACGTGCTCGGCGAGAAACGCAGTCGCGCTGCCGAATTCGCCGCCGGCCGAGAAGCCTTGCATCAGCCGCGCGAGCACGAGGATCAGCGGCGCGGCGAGACCGATGCTCTGGTAGGTCGGCAAAATCGCGATGATCAGCGTGCCGCTCATCATCAGCAGGATGGAAAGCGTGAGCGCCCCCTTGCGCCCGGCGCGGTCCGAGTACGCGCCGATCACGATCGCGCCGAGCGGCCGCATGAAGAATGACACGCCGAACGTGCCGAGCGTGAGCAGCAGCGATACGGTCTCGTTGCCGGCCGGAAAAAACAGTTTGGAGATGGTCACGGCGAAAAAACCGTACACCACGAGGTCGAACCATTCGAGCGCGTTGCCGATCGAGGCGGCCACCACCGCGCGCCACGAATTCTGCCGGCTTCCCGCGACGCTTGCTGCTGTCGTTGCATTCATCCAGATCTCCTGTACGGCGCGAAATATTTATCGACACGAACGCATAACGTCCGCCCAGGCCATCCCGGCAACGCGCAGCACCGGCATGACTGCTTGCACTCTATTTAACTGAAAAATAAAAGTGATGCGAGCGACAGATGGCCGAGGCGCGCCACCATGGCCGAGGCGTTCGCTACGGGCGACAAAAAACCGCTTCGTCGGTGAACGACCGAAGCGGTTTTCGTATTGCGACGCAGCGCGGATCGAATCGCAACAGCGGCCCGCGCGCGGCGCCGGCCGCGAAGCTGCCGGCGCCCCTACTGCTGCTTGATACCTTCCGACTGGATATGCAGGCGCGTCTGCATGCTGAAGCCGTACTTCGCGCCGAACTCCATGCCGTAATCGGCGCGATTGAATTCGGTGCTTGCCTCGACGCCGCATACTTCGCGCTTGAGGACCGGGTGTTGCATGCACTTGAACGAATCGATCTTCAGATTCACCGGCTTCGTGATGCCGCGAATCGTCAGCGCGCCGATCACCTCGACGGGCTTGTCGCCGTCGAACTTGATCTCGGTGCCCTTGTAGGTCACGGTCGGATACTTCTCGACGTCGAAGAACTCGGCGGCCCTCAGGTGATCGTCGAGCTTCGGGTTGCCGGTCTGCACCGAAGCGGGATCGACGGTGACGTCGATGGTGCCGGTTTTGGCCGCGCGATCGAGCGTCACCGTTCCCGTGGTCTTCGTGAATTTGCCGCGCCAGATCGACAGACCGCCGAAGTGGTCGGCCTCGAAGCTCGGAAACGTATGCATCGGATCAAGCAGATAGGTATCGGCGGCGAAGGCGCCGAGCGACAGCGACGAAGCCAGCGCGCCAACAGCGATCAACATGGACGTTTTCAATTCGTGCTCCTGTTTTGCGTTGAAAATCGCGGTGCAACCTGCGGTGGGAAAGCGGCCGCGCCCCACGTGGCGCGGCGGACCTCGCGAGCGCCGTGCGCGTTACCTGCGCGCGGCGACGATATGAAACCTGATCACGACCTCGTCGGCGACGACCGATGCGTCCTTCCATTCGCCGGTGCCGATGTCGAACTGCGAGCGCTTGATCGGCAGCGCGCCGTCGAAGGTCTGCATCGCGCCCTGCTGGCCGACCGTGACCGGCACCACGACCGTCTCCGACTTGCCCTTGATGGTCAGATTACCGGTCACCTTGAACTGGTTGCCGCCGGCCGGCGCGATCGCGCTCGACACGAACGTCGCGCTCGGAAAGGTCTTCGCGTCGAACCATTCCTTGCCGCGCACCTGCTCGTTGTAGCTCTCGTCGCCGAGATCGTAGCTGGCGACGTCGATGTTGAGCAGCGCGCTGCCGGCCGTCGGTTTGGCCGGATCGAAGCTGACTTGCGCCGTGAACTTATTGAACTTGCCTTCGACCGGCACGTTCATCTGCTTCGAGGTAGCCGTCACCGAACTCTTCGCGACGTCGACCTGCGCGAGCGCCGCGCCCGCGGCGCTCAGCGACGCCGCCGCGAACGCGGCCAGCATGTAGCGATAAAACGAAACCTTCATGGATGTCCTTATTTGAGGAAAGGGAGCATGCGAGACAGCAGGCCGTCGCGATCGAACCATTGATGCTTGAGCGCCGCCGCGGTGTGTAGCGCGACCAGCACGAGCAACGTGTAATTCAACGCGATGTGCAGGTTCTTCAGCAGTTCCTTCAGGTGCGGATCGGGCGCGATGATTCGCGGCAGCGGAATCAGCCCGAGGTAGACGACCGGCACGTTCGCCGCCGAGCTATACAGATAGCCGGACACGGGAATCACGATCATCAGCACGTACAGCAACAGATGTGTGACATGCGCGGCGCCACGCTGCCAGGTGGGCATGCGGCGCGGCATCGGCGGCGAGGCGTGGGTCGCGCGCCACAGGATGCGCACGATCGCGAGCGCGAACACGGTCACACCGATCCATTTGTGCCACGAGAAATAGCGCAGCTTGGTGGGCGTGAAGCCCGGGATGTCGGTCATCACCCAGCCGAGCGCAAAGCCGCAGACGATCAGCAGTGCGATCAGCCAGTGAAACGCGATGGCGGTCCGCGTGTACGACTCCCGGGTACCGAACGATGGATTGAGTGTCATGACAGATCAACGCAGGCAGTTAGAAGTTAACGGCGCGCCGCGGCCAGCTATTCCGCGATCGCCGCCGCGCATCGGCGCGGCGCGCGCGGCCGATGCGGCGGACATCATCGCCACAAAAGGCCGCCGGGCATGCCACGGGCGCCATGCTACCCCAAGCGCGAAAAGCTGGCCGGAGCGCGTCGGCGGAACGGGCCCGAATTTTGCGCTGCAATGGCCCCACGGCGTCGCGTCACCGCCCTTGCGTTGAACGATTCGGGGACGGAAAGCCCCGAAGCGACGCCATCTCAGGCCCGGACCAGCGCGCGGGGGGACGGCGTCACGCCCCGCGCCGCGCGCGCGGCTCGCGTCGGTCGCGAGGCCGCGTTTGGTACTATTGCTGCTCACCGCCGCCCGACCCCTCGTAAAGAGCAGGCCTTGCACGCCGCTACTACGTCGTTAGCCCATCTGCCGCATGGAACATGACAACCTGATCGCGTGCCATGAATGCGATACGCTGTTCCGCAAGCCACGGCTTGTCGGGCGCGTCGCCGCGCGTTGTCCGCGCTGCGGCGCGACGCTCTATCGCGGCGTCTCGCGCAAGCTCGACGCGATCTGCGCACTGACGCTCGCCGCGCTGATCACGTTCGTGATCGCGCAGGGCTTTCCGATCGTCGAACTCGAAACCAACGGCATCACGTCACAAACTACGCTGTTCGGCGCGCTCGTCGCGCTGTGGGGCGAGGACATGGAGATCGTCGCCGTGATGGTGTTCTGCTCGACGATCCTCTTTCCGTTCACCGAACTCGTCGCGCTGCTGTACGTGCTGGTGCCGCTACGCGCCGGCTACGTGCCCGCGCACTTCAATCGCGTGCTGCGCGCGATCCAGTTCGTGCGGCCGTGGGGCATGATCGAAGTGTTCATGCTCGGCGTGCTGATCACGATCGTGAAGATGGTGAGCCTCGCGCGCGTGATTCCCGAGGCGGCGCTGTTCGCGTTCGGCGCGCTGACGCTGATGTTCGCGGTCGTCGTCACATTCGATCCGCGCGTGCTGTGGGATGTCGCCGACGAGATCGACGCGAGCGGCGATCGGCCGTTGCCGCGCACGTCGGCCGACAGCGCGGCGGTCGCGGTCGGCTCGCTCGCCGGTCCGCCGGCGCCGTCCGCGCGCGTCGCGGGCTCGACCAGCGGCAGCGCTGGTGGCACAACCAACAGTACGGCGGACGGCACCCCGCCCGGCTTGCCGCCCACGTCGCGCGAAGGATGAGCCCGCGATGAAATACGTCACCGCGAAACGCGCGGGCCTGCTGTCCTGCCATTCGTGCGGGCGCGTCGAACCGCGCATCCGCTCGGTCACGCCGCAGCACTGCGGCCGCTGCGGCGCGCATCTGCACTCGCGCAACCCCGACAGCCTGATGCGCACATGGGCACTGCTGATCGCCGCGGCGCTGCTGTATATCCCGGCGAACCTGCTGCCGGTGATGCACACGTCGTCGCTGCTCGGCTCCGAGGACGACACCATCATGAGCGGCGTCGTCTATTTCTGGACCTCCGGCGACTGGCCGCTCGCGATGATCGTGTTCATCGCCAGCATCCTGGTGCCGATGCTGAAGCTCTCGGTGCTCGTGCTGCTCACCGTCACCGCGCAGCGCCGCTCGCGCTGGCGTCCGCAACAGCGCACGACGCTGTACCGGATGGTCGAGCGGATCGGCCGCTGGTCGATGCTCGACGTGTTCGTCGTCACGCTCACCGTGGCGCTCGTGCGTTTCAAATCGCTAGCCGTGATCACGGCCGGGCCGGGCGCGATCGCGTTCGGCTCGGTCGTGATCCTGACGATGCTGGCCTCCATGCAATTCGATCCACGCCTCATCTGGGACCCCGTGGAAAGCAGTACCTCAACGCCTCAGGATCTCGACCATGACTAGCCCGCAAGGACCGACGCCCGCTTCCGATGACGCGCCGCGCAACGATTCGAACGGACCCAGACTGCCGCCCCAACTGCCCGAACCCGACATCGAACCACGCAGCCGCTGGCTGCCGTCGCTCGTCTGGGTGATTCCGCTGATCGCCGCGTTGATCGGCATCGCGCTCGTGATCAGGTCGGTGACCGAGCGCGGACCCGTGATCACGATCAGCTTCATCAGCGCGGAAGGGCTCGAGCCGGGCAAGACCAAGGTCAAGTACAAGGACGTCGACGTTGGTGCGGTGAAGACGATCACGCTGTCGCCGGATCTGTCGCACGTGCTCGTGCAGGTGCAGCTCACCAAGGAAGGCGGAAAGTTCGCGGTCAAGGACTCGCGCTTCTGGGTGGTGCGTCCGCGCGTCGGCGCGAGCGGCGTGTCGGGTCTGACGACGCTGCTGTCGGGCCCGTACATCGGCGCCGACGCGGGCCGTTCGTCCGATAGCGAGAGCAACTTCGTCGGCCTCGAAACGCCCCCGCCCATCACCGGCGACCAGAAAGGCCATCAGTACACGCTGCACGGCGATTCGCTCGGTTCGATCGACATCGGCTCGCCGATCTTCTATCGGCGCGTACAGGTCGGCCAGGTGGTCGGCTTTTCGCTCGACAAGAGCGGCACCGGCGTGACGATGCAGGTGTTCGTGTCGGCGCCGTTCGACCAGTACGTCGGCACCAACACGCGCTGGTGGCATGCGAGCGGCGTCGATCTGCGGCTCGATTCGAGCGGCTTCAAGCTGAACACGCAGTCGCTCGCGACGGTGATCGTCGGCGGTCTGTCTTTCCAGTCGCCGCCCGGCCAGAACATGGGCCCGCAGGCGCCGAACAACCAGACCTTCCACCTCGGCTCGGACGAAGCGGACGCGATGCGCGAACCGGACGGCGTGCCCTTGCGCGTCGTGATGAACTTCAACCAGTCGCTGCGCGGGCTGTCGATCGGCGCGCCGATCGATTTCCGCGGCATCGTGCTCGGCCAGGTGACCAATATCGGCATCGACTACGATCCGAAGACTCAGAGCTTCACGATGCCGGTCACGATGAACCTGTACCCGGACCGCCTCGGCAAGCGCTTCCGCGAGAGCTCGCCGCAGCCGGGCACGCTCGCCGGCGAGAACCTGCTGCAGGAACTCGTCAGGCACGGCCTGCGCGGCCAGTTGCGCACCGGCAACCTGATCACGAGCCAGCTGTACGTGGCGCTCGATATCTTCCCGAAAGCGCCGCCGGCCAAGGTCGACGTGACGACCGATCCGCTCGAGCTGCCGACCATTCCGAACACGCTCGACGAATTGCAGCTGCAGGTCGCCGACATCGCGAAGAAGCTCGACAAGGTGCCGTTCGACCAGATCGGCGCAAATCTGAACACCGCGCTGAAGAACGCCGACCAGCTGTTCTCGCGTCTCGACAAGGAAGTCGTGCCGCAAGCGCGCGACACGCTGACGGCCGCGAAGCAGACCTTCAGTTCGGCCCAGGCAACCTTGCAGCAGGATTCGCCGATGCAGTCCGACGTTCATCAGGCGTTGCAGGAACTGACGCGCACGTTGCAGTCGCTGAACGCGCTGTCGGACTACCTCGAGCGTCATCCCGAATCGCTGTTGCGCGGTAAATCAGGAGATAAACCATGATGTTTGCCCGGCTCCCCCGTCCGCCGCGCGCGCTCGTGCGCGGTGCCGTACGCGGCGTCGCGTACGGCACCGCACTGGCTGCGGCTCTCGCCATCGCGGCGTGCTCGTCGCCGTCGAGCCGTTTCTATACGCTGGGTGGCGCGGATAGCGCAAGCACCGCCGCGAATGGCGCCGCGCCGGCCGTCGCGCGCACGAGCGCCGCGCCTGCCTGGCTGATCGAAGTCGCGCCGGTCAACGTGCCGCCGCAGGTGGCGAGAAATCAGCTGGTCGTGCAGACCGGGCCGACTCAGGTGCAGTTGCTCGAACAGGAGCGTTGGGCGTCGCTGCCCGGCGATGAAATCCGCCGCGCGCTGTCGACGAATCTGACGCAACAGCTCGGCACCATCGATACGTTCGGCACCGCGCACCCCGACGACGCGGCCGTCTACCGGATCGCCATGAACGTGCAGCGCTTCGAGTCGTGGCCCGGCTCGCATGCGTTGATCGATGCGGTGTGGAGCGTGCGGGCCGTGCGCAGCAATGCGGTGATGACGTGTCGCAGCGTGGTCAGCGAGACGGTTGGCGGCGGGTACGACGCGCTCGTCGATGGACATCGGCGCGCGCTCGCGGAAGTGTCGACACAGATCGCGATGGGCGTGCGCGCGATGGCGGCAACGGCCGTCGCTTCCACGAACACGACGGGCCGGCCTTTGTCTTCGGCCAAACCGGCCGCGGCGCCGGCCGTGCCGCCCTGTCCTTCGGCGGGAACGGCCGCGGGAGCCGGCGCCTGACAGGCCCGGCTGGCGCGGCGAGCTCAACGGTGTCGGCATGCCGGCGGGCGTCGCGGGCCAAAGCGGGACGCGAGGCGAGATGACGCGACGACAGACGACGGGCCGCCGGCGCGCCAATCGCGCCGGCCCGCCGATCTCGACCGCGTACAATAGCGCCTTATCCAACGCCTTGCGGCAACCTCAATGTCCTTCGATTTCTTCCTTCCTTGCCCGCGCGGGCTCGAAGCTCCGCTCGCGGCCGAACTCGCCGAAATTGCCGCCAAACATCTGAACGGCGCCGCCTTCACGGCCGGGGCCCAGGTACCGGGCGGCGTGCATTTTCGCGGCGGCTGGGCCGCCGGCATGGCCGCCAATCTGCACTCGCGTCTCGCGAGCCGCGTGCTGCTGAAAATCGCGGAGCGGCCCTACCGCAGCGAGCAGGACATCTACGCGCTCGCGCTCGAGCAGCGCTGGGAGCAGTGGTTCTCCGCGGACGAGACGCTGCGCGTCGACGTCACCGCGATCAAGTCGCCACTGCGCAGTCTCGAGTTCGCGACGCTGCGCGTGAAGGACGCGATCTGCGATCGTCTGCGCGAAAAAAGCGGCGCGCGGCCGAGCATCGACACCGCGATGCCCGACGTGCGCGTGTTCGCGTTCCTGAGCGCGACCGACTGCACGCTGTACCTCGACACTTCCGGCGATCCGCTATTCAAGCGCGGCTGGCGTCTCGACAAGGGCGCGGCGCCGCTGCGCGAAAACCTCGCGGCTGGCATTTTGCGTCTGACTGGCTGGCAGGCCGGCACGCCGCTCTACGATCCGATGTGCGGCAGCGGCACGTTCCTCGCGGAAGCGGCGCAGGTCGCGTTGAACATCGCGCCGGGCGTCGAGCGGCGTTTCGGCTTCGAGAAGCTCAAACAGTTCGACTCGCGGAGCTGGCAAGCGCTGAAGGGCGCCGCGCTCGAAGCGAAAAACGCGGCGCGCGGCTCGCGCGGCGCGGATCTGCAGATTTTCGGCAGCGACATCTCCGGCGACATGCTCGAAAAAGCGCGCGCCAACTTCGAGCGCGCCGGCTTGCCGCCCATTTCGCTCAAGCAGCTCGATGCGCGCGACATGACGCCGCCTGGCTCGGCGCCGGGCATCCTCGTCGCGAATCCGCCGTATGGCGAGCGGATCGAAGTGCGCGGCCGCAATGCGCGCGGCGAGCTTCGCGAAGGCCGCGGCAATCGCGACGACGGCTTCCGCCGCATTCAGGAAGAAGCGCCCGACAGCGAGTTTTTCCAGTTGCTCGGCAATGCGTTGAAGCAGCGCTTTGCCGGATGGCATGCGTTCATCCTGACGTCGGATCGCAAGCTTCCGGGGCAACTGCGGCTGCGCGAATCGACCAAGACGCCGCTGTTCAACGGTGCGCTCGAATGCCGGCTGTTCCGCTTCGATCTGATCGCGGGCAGCGTGCGGCAGCGTCCGCAGGGCGATACGCAGGCGGGCTGAGGCTGCGTCGGTTGGGCGGCGCGCTGTCGTCGTAGTCGACATGAAAACCGCGGACCTCGTGCCGCGGTTTTTTATTGCGCGACGGCGCCGAGTCGCCTGGCGAGACTGAGCGATAGCAGCAACGCGCACTGCGTTCACCTCGTCGTCCGTCGCGGGACCGACTTTCTGTCGGTCCCGCAACACCCCTCCGCCGCACCTCTATCCCACTGCTTCCCTTCCTTCGAAAGCGCCCGCATTCGATCCCGCCCCTTCATATTTGCAAACGTTTGCCGTAAACCCTAACGACCCCGCGTACTTTCCCGGTGCGCCGCTTTCCCGTTCCGTTGTTTCGAGGCATCCATGTTTTCGAACCTCACGATTCGTACGCGTCTGGCCCTCGCGATGGGCTTCCTCGGCTTGCTGATGGCGATCGGCGCGGCGCTCGGCGTCACCGGCATCGCGTTGAGCAACGCCGACCAGAAGGAGCTGTACACCGACGAGCTCGCGTCGGCGAGTGCGCTCGGCAAGTTCAACTTCTTCTACGCGCGCGGCAGGCTCGTGCTCGATCGCATCGCTGCGCAGCCGGATCGCGCGGACATCGCGAGCCTCGAACAGCATGCGCGCGAGCAGTTCGCGATCGGCGACAAGGCCTGGCAGGCTTATCGCGCGCTGCCCTCCGATGCGCAGGAGCGGCAACTCGCCGACGCGGTGGAGGCCAAACGCGCCCTGGCGATCAACGGTCCGGTTGCACAGGCGTTCGCCGCGATCGAACGGCGCGACACCACGCCGCTTGCCGACCTGATCTCGAACAGGATGACGGACCCGTTCAACGAAATCACGGACCGCTCCGCGAAGCTCGAGAAGATCCAGAGTGACAACGCGCGCAGCCGCTACGAAGCGGCGCAGGACCGCTTCCACGCGATTCTCGCGATCGCCGGGGTCGGCCTTCTGATTGGACTGGCGACGGCCGCGTTCGCATGGCATGCGCTGCGCAAGTCGATCGCCGGTCCTCTCGAAGAAGCCACCGGGCACTTCCGCGCGATCGCCAATGGCGATCTGGGCCGACGTATCGACGTGCGTTCGCGCGACGAAATGGGGCGCATGATGGAACACCTGCGCATGATGCAGACGCGCCTCAGGCAGGCGCTGCTGTCGGTGCGCGACGGCACGCAGTCCATTTCGACGACGACCGCCCAGATTTCGGCGGGCAACACCGATCTGTCGCAACGCACCGAAGAACAGGCCGCGTCGCTCGAAGAAACCGCATCGAGCATGGCCGAGCTGACCACGACGGTTCGTCAGAACGCCGACAACGCGCGTCAGGCGAGCGAACTCGCGCGGGCCGCGGTCGGTGTGACCACCGAAGGCAGCGACGTCGTCTCGCGGGTCGTGATGACGATGGGCGAGATCGACGCAAGCTCGAAGCAGATCGCCGAGATCATCGGCGTGATCGAGGGCATCGCTTTCCAGACCAACATCCTCGCGTTGAACGCCGCCGTCGAAGCCGCGCGCGCCGGCGAACAGGGCCGCGGCTTCGCGGTGGTGGCGGGCGAAGTGCGCACGCTCGCGCAACGCAGCGCCTCGGCGGCGAAGGAAATAAAGACACTGATCAGCGAATCGGTGGACCGCGTCGGCAACGGCACCGAACTCGTTGGCCGGGCCGGCAAAACCATGACGGAGATCAACGACGCGGTGCGCCGCGTGACCGAGCTGATGACCGAGATCGCGGCCGCATCGGAAGAACAGAGCGACGGCATCGAGCAGGTCAACCGCACCGTCTCGCAGATGGACGAAGTCACGCAGCGCAACGCGGCGCTCGTCGAGCAGGCCGCGGCCGCGGCGGCGTCGCTCGAAGAACAGGCCACGCGCATGAGCGATGTGGTGGGGATGTTTCAGTTGCCGGCGGAGTGAGGCTGTCGCCTTTCCCAACCCTGCTGCCACCACGCTGTCAGCAGCACCCCCGCACACTCCTTCTCACGCCATCCGGCGCTTGAACGGCCTACTGCCAACCGAAGGAGAGTGTCATGTCCGCATTGCCCAAACTCGTTGCCTGGTTCGAAATCCCGTCCGTCGATTTCGATCGCGCGGTGCGCTTTTACGAAGCCGCGCTCGACGCCCCGTTGAATCGACAGGAGATCGGCGGCCAGCCGATCGCCGTGTTCAGCTACGAGGAGCCCGCGACTGGCGGCGCGATCGTTCACAATCCGTCGATGACCCCCGGCGTCGACGGCGTCACTGTCTACCTGAACGCGCTGCCCACCGTCGACGCGGCGCTTGCGCGCATCGAACGGGCGGGCGGCAAGACCGACGGCCCGGTGATCAAGCTGCCGCAGGACATCGGCTATATCGCGTTCTTCACCGATACCGAAGGCAACCGCCTCGGCCTGCATTCGCGCACCAACGGCTAAGCGCGCACCTGAAGCCGCCGCGCCCCGACCGAAGGCCGCCATGCGGCGCTATCATCGCGGGACCGTCCCCCTCCTCCTCTACCCGACGCCCACGATGACGCGCCGCGCCGACCGCCTGTTCCAGATCGCCGAACTGCTGCGCGGCCGGCGCCTGACCACCGCTCAGCAACTGGCCGACTGGCTGAACATCTCGCCGCGCACGGTCTATCGCGACGTGCGCGATCTGCAATTGTCAGGGGTGCCGATCGAAGGCGAAGCGGGCATCGGTTATCGGCTGTCGCGCTCGGCGAGTCTGCCGCCGCTCACCTTCACCGCCGACGAACTCGCCGCGCTCGCCGCCGGCGCGCGCATGCTCGAATCATGGGGTGGCGCGGGCTTCGCGAGCGGCGCGCGGGGCGCGCTGGCCAAAATCGCATCGGCGATGCCCGCCGACAAGCGCGCGACGCTCGAACGGCTTGCAATCTTCGCGCCGTCGTTTCACATCAAGGGGGATTTTTCGACGCAGCTCGACACGCTGCATCGCGCAATCGATGCGCGCCAGGTGGTGCGCTTCGCGTACACCGACGCCAACGGCGCCGACACCGAGCGCCGCGTCTGGCCGCTCGCGCTCGCGTACTGGGGCGCGCGCTGGACGCTCGGCGCATGGTGCGAGCTGCGTGCTGATTTCCGCAACTTCGGACTGGAGAAGATGCGCGATCTCGAAGCGCTCGAGACGTATCCGGATCAGGAAGGCAGGCGGCTCGCGGATCTGCTGCGGCATCTGAACGCGAAGCCGAACAGATGAAAAGGATCGCGGCAAAGGATCGCGGTGACCCACCGCGATCCTGACGCCTATTCACCGCTAGCGATCTAGTCGACCGCCTTCACCATATCCTCGATCACCTTCTTCGCGTCGCCGAACACCATCATCGTCTTGTCCATGTAGAACAGGTCGTTGTCGAGCCCGGCGTAGCCCGCCGCCATCGAGCGCTTGTTGACGATCACGGTGCGCGCCTTGTACGCCTCGATGATCGGCATGCCCGCGATCGGCGACTTCGGATCGTTCTTCGCCGCCGGATTCACCACGTCGTTCGCGCCGAGCACGAGCACCACGTCGACCTGGCCGAACTCGCCGTTGATGTCCTCCATCTCGTACACCATGTCGTACGGCACTTCGGCCTCGGCGAGCAGCACGTTCATGTGACCCGGCATGCGGCCGGCCACCGGGTGAATGGCGTACTTCACCTCGATGCCCTTCTCGACCAGCTTGTCGGTCAGCTCCTTCAACGCATGCTGCGCGCGCGCGACGGCCAGCCCGTAGCCCGGCACGATCACGACCGTTTCCGCGTTGCCCATCATGAACGACGCGTCATCGGCCGAACCCGATTTCACCGGACGCTGCTCCGCCGCGCCGCCCGCGGCCGCGCCCGGCTCGTTGCCGAAGCCGCCGAGGATCACGTTGAAGAACGAGCGGTTCATCGCGCGGCACATGATGTACGACAGGATCGCACCCGACGACCCCACCAGCGAGCCGGCAATGATCAGCATCGGATTGTTCAGCGAGAAGCCGATGCCCGCCGCGGCCCAGCCCGAGTACGAGTTCAGCATCGACACGACGACCGGCATGTCCGCGCCGCCGATCGGAATGATGATCAGCACGCCGAGCACGAACGCGATGATCGTCATGATGATGAACGGCAGCCACGACTGCGTGAGGAAGAAGAGGACGCCGAAGCCGAGCATCGCGAGCGCGAGCATCAGGTTGATCAGATGCTGGCCGCCGTAGACGACCGGCGCACCCTGAAACAACCGGAACTTGTACTTGCCCGACAGCTTGCCGAACGCGATCACCGAGCCGCTAAAAGTAATCGCACCGACGAACGTGCCGATGAACAGCTCGATGCGGTTGCCGTACGGCAGGAAGCCCTCGATCGGCACGTCGGGATCGACGAGGCCGAACGCGGCCGGCTCCGACACCACCCCATACGCGATGCACACAGCCGCGAGACCGATCAGCGAGTGCATCGCCGCGACCAGTTCAGGCATCCTGGTCATCTCGACGCGCGCGGCGACGAACGCGCCGATCGCGCCGCCGATCACGAGCCCGAACAGCAGCAGGCCGAGCCCGAGACCGAGATTGGAGCCAAGTGCTTCGGCCTGCCGCGAGATCAGCGCGATGGTCGTCAGAATCGCGATCGCCATGCCGACCATGCCGAAGGTATTGCCGACGCGCGCGGTCTTCGGATTCGACAGCCCCTTGAGCGCCTGGATGAAGCAGACCGACGCGACCAGATACAGCAGCGTGACGACGTTCAGGCTCATTTACGTACCCTCCTTGCCGCCAGCCGGTAGTTTCCTGGGTTCCTTCTTCTTGAACATCTCGAGCATTCGCCGCGTGACGAGGAATCCGCCGAACACGTTGACGGCCGCGAGCGCGACCGCGATCGTGCCGAAGAACTTCCCGGCGCTGCCGACGGTGAGACCCGCCGCGAGCATCGCGCCGACGATCACGATCGCCGAGATCGCATTGGTCACCGCCATCAGCGGCGTATGCAGCGCGGGCGTGACGTTCCAGACCACGTGATAGCCGACGTAGATCGCCAGCACGAAGATGATCAGGTTGATCACCGTGTGATTGATGACTTCCATCTTCGGCCTCCTATGCGTTGCGCGTGACCTGGCCATCGCGAGCCAGCAGCGTGGCCGCGACGATGTCGTCCGCGAGATCGATGTTCAGCGTGCCTTCCTTGGCGATAATCAGCTTCAGGAAGTCGAGCACGTTGCGCGCGTATAGCGACGACGCGTCGGCGGGCACCATCGCGGCGAGATTCGTATAGCCGACGATCTGCACGCCATAGCGCACCACCACCTGGTCCGCCTCGGTCAGCGGACAATTGCCGCCGCGCCGGCCGTCGACTTCGGGGCCGCGGCCGGCCGCGAGGTCGACGAGCACCGAGCCCGGTTTCATCGCCTGCACGGTTTCGACCGACAGCAGCGTCGGCGCGGGGCGGCCTGGAATCAATGCGGTCGAGATCACCACGTCGGCCTGCCTCGCGCGCTCGTGCACGAGCGCCGACTGGCGCGCGAGCCACGACGGCGGCATCGGCCGTGCATAGCCGCCCACGCCTTGCGCGGCCTCGCGCTCCTCGTCGGTCTCGTAGGGCACGTCGAGAAACTTCGCACCGAGCGATTCGATCTGCTCCTTGACGGCCGGGCGCACGTCGGACGCCTCCAGCACGGCGCCGAGGCGCTTCGCGGTGGCGATCGCCTGCAGGCCAGCCACGCCCGCGCCGAGAATCAGCACGCGCGCGGCCTTCACGGTGCCGGCCGCGGTCATCAGCATCGGCATGAAGCGCGGATAGAGCGTCGCCGCGAGCAGCACCGCCTTGTAGCCGGCGATATTGGCCTGCGACGACAGCACGTCGAGGCTCTGCGCGCGCGTCGTGCGAGGCGCGGCTTCGAGCGCGAACGCGGTGACGCCGGCCGCGGCGAGCTTGCCCGCGTTGTCGGCGTTGAACGGATCGAGCATGCCGACGAGCGTCGCGCCGCGCTTGAGCAGCGGCAATTCGGAATCGATAGGGGATTGGACTTTGAGGACGAGATCTGCGCCGAAGGCAGTGACGGCATCGACGATTTCCGCGCCCACGGCCGTATAGGCGTCATCGGGAAAGCTCGCGCCGGCGCCGGCACCGCTCTGGAGCGTGACCCGGTGGCCTTGCGCCACGTACTTCCTGACCGTCTCGGGCGTCGCGGCAACGCGGGTTTCATGCGCGCGCGTCTCGGCTGGCACTCCGATGTGCATCGTTGTTCCTCCTCGACTTCCTGTTTGACGACAGATCTGCCGACGAGGCTCGCCGGCTTGCACATGCAACGGCTAACGCAGGCCCCACTTTAACCGGAAACCGCCACATCACAAATATCGGGGTCGATGCGAATGCGCGGCAGACCGCCAAACTGTTACGGATCGGTCGCGATTCCACCTCGAACATGCTGCGAACCGGCTGCCAGCGGTCACCGGCCGTAGCCCGGCCCAGCGCCCGTCCGCCGTCCGGCAGCCGGCGCGCATAACCGGTAAAATGCGCACCCATGAAACCGGAAACCTGGCTGCCGCACGTGACCGTCGCGGCGATCGTCGAGCGTGACGGGCGCTTCCTGCTAGTCGAGGAACACACGGCCGCCGGCCTGCGCCTGAACCAGCCCGCCGGCCACCTCGAGGCGGGCGAAACGCTGCTGGAAGCGGTGGTCCGCGAAACGTTCGAGGAAACCGCGCATCCGTTCGCGCCCGAGGCGCTCGTCGGCATGTACATGACCCACTTCGAGCGGCCGAACCGCGCGGGCACCACGTACCTGCGCTTCACCTATTGCGGCGCGGGCGGCGAACCGGACCCGGCGAATTCGCTCGATCCCGACATCGTCCGCGCGCTGTGGATGAGCGCCGATGAGTTGCGCGCGTGCCCCGAGCGGCATCGCACGCCGCTCGTGATGCAGTGCATCGACGATTACCTGGCCGGCCGGCGTTTCCCGCTCGACTTCGTCCATACGCATTCGGTTGGGCCGAAGCAATAGGGCCGTCACGAGCGGCCCCATAGATCCATGCAGTCATGCAGCACCCAGTGAGTACCTTATGAGCAAGCGTAAAGTCGTAGTAGGCATGTCGGGCGGCGTCGATTCGTCGGTCACCGCGTGGCTGCTAAAGGAACAGGGCTACGACGTGGTCGGCCTGTTCATGAAGAACTGGGAAGACGACGACGACAGCGAATACTGCTCGACGCGCCAGGACTGGATCGACGTGGTGTCGGTGGCGGACCTGATCGGCATCGACGTCGAGGCGGTCAACTTCGCGGCCGCGTACAAGGACCGCGTGTTCGCCGAATTCCTGCGCGAATATTCGGCCGGCCGCACGCCGAACCCGGACGTGCTGTGCAACGCCGAGATCAAGTTCAAGGCCTTCCTCGATCACGCGATGTCGCTCGGCGCGGAAACGATCGCGACCGGCCACTACGCGCGCGTGCGCGAGAACGATGGCCGCTTCGAGCTGCTGAAGGCGCTCGACCATACGAAGGACCAGTCGTACTTCCTGCATCGGCTGAACCAGGCGCAGCTGTCGAAAACACTGTTCCCGCTCGGCGAAATTCCCAAGACGAAGGTCCGCGAGATCGCCGCGCAGATCGGCCTGCCGAACGCGAAGAAGAAGGATTCGACCGGCATCTGCTTCATCGGCGAGCGGCCTTTCCGCGACTTCCTGAACCGCTATCTGCCGACCAGGCCGGGCCCGATGAAGACCACCGACGGCAAGATCGTCGGCGAGCACATCGGCCTCGCGTTCTACACGTTCGGCCAGCGCAAGGGCATCGGTCTCGGCGGCAGCAAGGACGGCAGCGGCGAGCCCTGGTTCGCCGCCGGCAAGGATATTCCGACGAATACGCTGTACGTCGCGCAGGGACACGACCATCCGTGGCTGCTGTGCCATACGCTGTCGGCGGGCAACACGAGCTGGGTCGCGGGCGAGCCGCCGGCCGACGGCTTCGCGTGCGGCGCGAAGACGCGCTACCGGCAGGCCGACGCGGCGTGCACGTTCAACGCCTCGGCGGGAGGCGGTTCGGGCGAAGGCATCTTCGAACTGACCTTCGACGCCGCGCAATGGGCCGTCACGCCGGGCCAATCGGCGGTGCTGTATGATGGCGACGTGTGCCTCGGCGGCGGCATCATCGAACGCGCGATGACCGGGCAACCGGCCGAGCTGCCGCAGGATCAGGCGCCGAAGCAAACTCGCGCGCAGCGTCGCAAGCAAGCGCACAGGCCAAAGCAGCCGCAAGGCCAGGCGCAGGACGAGCCGCAAACTCCGCGGCAAAAAGCGGCTCTGCTCGGCGCGCGTTGAGCGATGCATAACGGCGGGCGCGGCGGGTCGTACCATTCCGACAGGTTCGCGCCGTTCACCATATTTCCCCCGCCTGGCGAATTCACACACACTTCACCTTCGCGTGCGACGCCTGGCTTCCATTCGCAGGCCTTATCTTCGGGCTTCGCCGGTCCGCGTCGCACCGAGACCCGCAACCGCCAGTTTTCCTTCGCGACCGATACCGCCCGCGCTCCCGTGCGGACGATGCCGCCGCAATGATCTTCACTGCACTGGAGTCCCCATGTTTTCTCGACGCTATCTGGCCATGTGGTGCGCAATCGCCCTCACCGCGGTATGTGCCGCGCTCGCCGCGACGCATCGCCTGTCGTGGTTCTGGATCCTCGTGCCGGCCGCGCTCGTCGCGCTCGGCGTGTTCGACCTGAGCCAACAGCGCCATGCAATCCTGCGCAATTACCCGCTGTGGGGCCATCTGCGTTTCATTTTCGAATCCATCCGCCCGGAGATCCGTCAGTATTTCGTCGAAGACGATACCGACGAGCAGCCGTTCTCGCGCGCGCAACGCAGCATCGTCTATCAGCGCTCGAAGAACGATGTCGACAGCCGCCCATACGGCACGCGGATCGACGTGAAGGCGGTCGCGCACGAATGGATCAGCCACTCGCTCGCGCCGACCACGCTCGACGGTCACGACTTTCGCATCGTCGTCGGCCCCGATCGCGCGCGGCCGTATTCGATGTCGATCTTCAACGTGTCGGCGATGAGCTTCGGCTCGCTATCGGCCAATGCGATCATGGCGCTGAACCTCGGCGCGAAGAAAGGCAACTTCGCGCACGACACCGGCGAAGGTTCGATGTCGAAATATCATCGCGAACATGGCGGCGACATCATCTGGGAAATCGGGTCCGGCTATTTTGGATGCCGTAACGACGACGGCACCTTCAACGCCGGGAAGTTCGCGAAGCAGGCCGCCGAACCGCAGGTGAAGATGATCGAGGTGAAGCTGTCGCAAGGCGCGAAGCCCGGTCACGGCGGCGTGCTGCCGGGCGCGAAGATCACGCCCGAAATCGCCGAGACGCGCGGCGTGCCGATGGGCCGCGACTGCATCTCGCCGGCGACGCACTCCGAGTTCTCGACACCGCGCGAGCTGCTCGAATTCGTCGAGCGGCTGCGCACGCTGTCGGGCGGCAAGCCGACCGGCTTCAAGCTGTGCATCGGGCATCCGTGGGAATTCTTCGGTATCGCGAAGGCGATGCTGGAAACGGGCATTCTGCCGGACTTCATCGTCGTGGACGGCGCGGAAGGCGGCACCGGCGCGGCACCGCTCGAATTCACCGATCACGTCGGCGTGCCGTTGCAGGAGGGGCTGCTGCTCGTGCACAACACGCTGGTCGGCATCGGTCTGCGGCAACGCATCCGCATCGGCGCGAGCGGCAAGATGATCACCGCGTTCGATATCGCGAAGACGCTCGCGATCGGCGCGGACTGGGTCAACGCGGCGCGCGGCTTCATGTTCGCGGTCGGCTGCATCCAGGCGCAGACCTGCCATACCGGCCGCTGCCCGACCGGCGTCGCGACCCAGGACCCGGTGCGCCAGCGCGCGCTGGTGGTGCCGGACAAGGCCGATCGCGTGTTCAACTTCCACCACAACACGCTGCACGCGTTGCAGGAAATCATCCAGGCCGCCGGGCTCCGGCATCCGGCTGAGTTGCGCGCGCATCACATCGTGCGGCGCGTGTCCTCGCATGAGGTGCGGCTGATGTCGGATCTGCTCAAATATCTCGAACCGAACGACCTACTCAACGGCAACTATCGCTATACGCTGTTCGAGACGTACTGGCCGATCGCGCAAAGCGATTCGTTCTCGCCGAAGGCGGAGCTGGCGGCGAGCTGAACGTACGCGCGGCCCTTGCCGCGTCGCCCGTCGCCCAAAAACCGCATCGCGGCCCGTCCGACCCGCAAAACGGGCCGCCCCCCTTCCTTTCCGTTAAAATCTCGGGTTTAGCACTTCGCTCCACGGCCCCCTCGCGCGCTTAGGCGCACGCGGCATGGCCCCATGCCCGAAAGGCACTTCATGCTCACGTTTCAGCAAATCATCCTGACCTTGCAGTCCTACTGGGACAAGCAGGGCTGCGCGTTGCTCCAGCCGATCGACATGGAAGTCGGCGCGGGCACGTCCCACGTCCATACGTTCCTGCGCGCGATCGGCCCCGAGCCGTGGCGCGCCGCCTACGTGCAGCCGTCGCGCCGCCCGAAAGATGGCCGCTACGGCGAGAACCCGAACCGTCTGCAGCACTACTACCAATATCAGGTGGTGCTCAAGCCCGCGCCGGAAAACATTCTCGACCTGTACCTCGGCTCGCTCGAAGCGCTCGGCTTCGACCTGAAGCAGAACGACGTGCGTTTCGTCGAGGACGACTGGGAAAACCCGACGCTCGGCGCATGGGGGCTGGGCTGGGAAGTGTGGCTGAACGGCATGGAAGTGACGCAGTTCACGTACTTCCAGCAGGTCGGCGGTCTCGACTGCAAGCCGGTGCTCGGCGAAATCACCTACGGACTCGAGCGCCTCGCGATGTATCTGCAGAAGGTCGAGAACGTCTACGACCTCGTCTGGACCGAGTGGGAAGAACAAGGCCCGAACGGCCCCGAATTGCGCCGCCTGACCTACGGCGACGTGTATCACCAGAACGAGGTCGAGCAGTCCACCTACAACTTCGAGCACGCGAACGTCGATCTGCTGTTCACTTTCTTCAACAGCTACGAAGCGGAAGCGAAGCGCATGATCGACGCGCAGATCGCACTGCCCGCCTATGAGCTCGTGCTGAAGGCCGGCCACACGTTCAACCTGCTCGACGCGCGCGGCGCGATTTCGGTCACGGAACGCGCGGCGTACATCGGCCGGATTCGCGCGCTGTCGCGTCTGGTCGCGCAGGCCTACTACGACTCGCGCGAAAAGCTCGGCTTCCCGATGCTCGGCAATCCGGTGCACGGCGTGCCCGGCCTCACCACCGACGAGCAGGAAGCCGCGATGCCCGCGTGGGCGCCGCCGCTGAAAGTCGAACGCAAGATCGACCAGGACTGACGAGAACTTCAACCAATGACTCAATCTCAACACGCTACCCTGCTCGTCGAGCTGCTGACCGAAGAACTGCCGCCGAAGGCGCTCGCCCGTCTCGGCGACGCCTTCGCCGAAGGTATTGCGCAGCGCCTCGCGGCGCGCGACCTGATCGAAGGCGAGCCGTCGTTCGAACGCTTTGCTACGCCGCGTCGTCTCGCGGTGACGATTCACAACGTGCGCGCGGTCGCGCCGGAAAAACACGTGCGCGAAAAAGTGCTGCCGGTTTCCGTCGCGCTCGATAAAGACGGCCAGCCCACCGCGCCGCTCGCGAAGAAACTCGCCGCGCTCGGCTTCCCCGACTTCACGGTGAACGACCTCGAACGCGCCCAGGACGGTAAAGCCGAAGCGTTCTTCCTGCGCTACGCGGCGCCGGGCGCGACGCTCGCCGACGGCTTGCAGGGCGCGCTCGACGAAACGCTCGCGAAGCTGCCGATTCCGAATCCGATGACGTATCAGCGCCCCGACGGTTCGAGCGTGAAGTTCGTGCGCCCGGTGCATCGTCTGACCGCGCTGCACGGCGAGGAAATCGTGCCGGTCAGCGCGCTCGGCATCGACGCCGACGACACCACGCTCGGCCACCGCTTCCTGTCCGAAGGCTTCGTGCAGATCCAGCACGCGCAGTCGTATGCCGAAACGCTCGAACACAGAGGCCGCGTGGTCGCGAGCTTCGCGAAGCGCAAGGAAGCAATCCGCTCGCAACTGCTCGCGCAAGCCGGTGACGACAAGGTCGTGATGCCCGAAGCGCTGCTCGACGAAGTGACGTCGCTGGTCGAATGGCCGGTCGTCTATGAGTGCCGCTTCGAGGACGAATTCCTGCAAGTGCCGCAGGAATGCCTGATCCTGACGATGCAGACGAACCAGAAGTACTTCGCGCTGACCGATGCGAACGGCAAGCTGCGCTCGCGCTTCCTGATCGTGTCGAACATCGAGACGGCGACGCCGGTCGAGATCGTCGAAGGCAATGAGCGCGTGGTGCGTCCGCGTCTCGCCGATGCGAAGTTCTTCTTCACGCAAGACAAGAAGAAGCCGCTCGCGGATCGCGTGCCACTGCTCGCGAACGTCGTTTATCACAACAAGCTCGGCTCGGCGCTGCAACGCGTGGAGCGGCTCGAAGGGCTGGCCGGCGCGATCGCCGCACTGACCGGCGCCAACGTCGCGCTCGCGACGCGCGCCGCGCGCCTCGCGAAGGCCGACCTGATCACCGACATGGTCGGCGAATTCCCCGAGCTGCAAGGCACTATGGGCACGTACTACGCGCGCCACGACGGCGAGCCGGAAGAAGTCGCGCTCGCATGCTCGGAACACTACCAGCCGCGCTTCTCGGGCGACGCCTTGCCCACCACTGCGACCGGCACCGTCGTCGCGCTCGCCGACAAGCTCGAAACGCTGGTCGGCATCTGGGGCATCGGCCTGCAGCCCACCGGCGAGAAAGACCCGTTCGCGCTGCGCCGTCATGCGCTCGGCGTGCTGCGCATTCTGGTCGAGAAACAGTTGAACGTCGACTTCGTCGAGCTGCTGCGCATCGCTTATGCGCAATTCGCCGGCGTGCCGAACGTTGCCGATTCGACCGACGCGATCTACGAATTCAGCATGGACCGCCTGCGCGGCCTGCTGCGCGAACGCGGATACGCGGCTGGAGAAATCGACGCGGTGCTCGCGCTGAACCCGACGCGGCTCGACGACCTCGTCGCGCGCCTCGACGCGGTGCGCGAGTTCGCGTCACTCGCCGAAGCGGCGTCGCTCGCGGCGGCCAACAAGCGTATCTCGAACATCCTGAAGAAGTCGGAAGGCGTGACGAATGGCGGCGTGCAGCCCAGCTTGCTCACCGAGGCAGCGGAGAAGGCGCTCAACGCGCAGCTCGAACAGGTCACGCCGCGCGTGCAATCGCAACTGGCCGTGCGCGACTACACCGGCGCGCTGACGGCGCTGGCCGCGCTGCGCGAACCGGTGGACACGTTCTTCAACGACGTGATGGTCAACGCCGAAGACCCCGCGTTGCGCGCGAACCGTCTGGCTCTGCTTGGCGCGCTGCATCAGCAGATGAACTGCGTCGCCGATATTTCCCGACTCGCCGCCTGAGCACCGCGCCATGCCGATCAAGAAAGTGGTGATCCTCGACCGCGACGGTGTGATCAACGTCGACTCCGACGCGTTCATCAAGTCGCCGGACGAATGGGTCGCGCTGCCCGGCTCGCTGGAAGCGATCGCACGCCTGAACCAGGCCGGCTATCGCGTCGCAATAGCGACGAACCAGTCGGGCATCGGCCGCGGTCTGTTCGACATGGATGCGTTGAACGCGATGCATCTGAAGATGCACCGGATGGCGGCAGCGGTCGGCGCGCGCATCGAAGCGGTGTTCTTCTGCCCGCACACGGCGGAAGATCAATGCGAATGCCGCAAGCCGAAGCCCGGCATGCTGAAGATGATCACCGAGCGATTCGAGGTCGATCCGGCGCATACGCCGACGGTCGGCGATTCTCTGCGCGATCTGCAGGCGGGCGCTGCGCTCGGTCACCCGGTGCATCTGGTGCTGACCGGCAAGGGCCGCAAGACCCTCGCCGCGGGCGGCTTGCCCGAAGGCACGATCGTGCACGACGACCTGCGCGCGTTCGCGCTCGACTTTCTCGCCGACGCTCAGGAATAAACGCGCGCACCGCGCTCCCACCCCCCACCGACCACGCCGATGCGCTTTATCCGTTCCCTGCTGCTGCTGATTTATTTCGTTGTGTTCACGGTGCCGTACGCGACCGCGTGCTTCATCGCGTTTCCGTTCCTGCGCGCGGAAAACCGCTACTGGATGGCGGCCGGCTGGTGTCGTCTGACGCTGTGGACGGTGCGCTACCTGAACGGCATCCGCTACCGCATCGAAGGTTTCGAGAATCTGCCCAACGGCCCGGCCGTGCTGCTGTCGAAGCATCAGTCGGCGTGGGAAACGCTCGCGTTTCCGGCGATCATGCCGCGCCCGCTGTGCTACGTGTTCAAGCGCGAGCTCTTGTATGTGCCGTTCTTCGGCTGGGCGCTCGGCATGCTGAAGATGGTTCACATCAACCGCAAGGAAGGCAAATACGCGTTCGTATCGGTCACGAACCAGGGCAAGGCCCGCATGGCCGAAGGCGCATGGGTCATCATGTTTCCGGAAGGCACGCGCACGCCGACCGGCAAGCAGGGCAAGTACAAGACCGGCGGCGCGCGCTTCGCGATCGCGACCGGTGCGCCCGTCGTGCCGATCGCGCACAACGCGGGCCGCGTGTGGCCGCGCAACTCGTTTCTTAAATATCCGGGTATAGTCACGGTGTCGATTGGCAAGCCGATCGACACGACGGGGCTCACGCCCGACGAAGTGAACACGCGCGTCGAGCAGTGGATCGAAGCCGAGATGCGCCGCATCGATCCGACTGCCTACAGCGCGGCGGCTAACGATTCCGCCGCCGCTCCCATCTGACGCGCCACGCCCTCGAACTCCGAAGGCGTATTGCGCGAAGCGAAGCCGATGCAGAAGTCTCCTACGCCGCAGTCCGCCGCGGCGCTCGAAAACCGGCAGCTCGATCTCCCGCTCTTCGCCGAGCCGGGGTCGACGTCGTCGTCTCCGTCACCTTCCGCGCCGGGTTCATTGGGCTCAACGCCGGTCAGGCCGCCCGTCGCGCCGCTCGCGCCGGACGGCAGCAAGCTGCGCAGTCTCACCATCGGTTCACGCACGCTGCATTACGCGCTCAAGCGTTCCGCGCGCCGCTCGATCGGCTTTGCGATCGACAGCACCGGCCTCACGATCACCGCGCCGCGCTGGGTCACGCTCGCCGATATCGAAACCGCGATCACCGAAAAACAGCGTTGGATTTTTACGAAGCTGATCGAATGGCAAACGCGCGTCGAGCAGCGTGCATTGCCGAAGATCGACTGGAAAGACGGCGCCGAAGTGCCCTACCTCGGTCAGCCGGTGCGCGTGACGCTCGGCGCGCCGCAAGGCATGCTCGCGTTCAGCGCCGAACATGGGTCGCTGCAATTGCCGCTGCCGTTGCAAGCCGACCCGCAGCAGATCAAGGATCGCGTGCAGGGCTGGCTGCAAGGCGAAGCGAAGCGGCTGTTCGGCGAGCGTCTGGCGATCTACGCGCAGAAGCTGGACGTCAACTATCGCGCGTATGCCTTGTCTTCGGCGGCGACGCGCTGGGGCAGTTGTTCGAGCGACGGCAAGATCCGCCTGAACTGGCGGCTCATCCACTTTCCGCTGTCGATCATCGACTACGTCGTCGCGCACGAGCTGTCGCATCTGCGCGAGATGAATCACAGTCCGCGCTTCTGGCAGACGGTCGAATCGATTTTTCCGGAGTTCCGCGAGGCGCGGCAGACATTGAAGTCGCATCCGCCGGAGCTGTTGCCGACGCTTTGAGGCTGGGCGCTATCTATGCGAGAGCGCTTTCGCGGACTGCAACAGATCGTCGAGCATCACGCCGCGCCTGTCCGGGCTCGTGTCGCGGCCGGTCATGAAACACAGCGCCGCAATCGGCAGTCCCGCACGGTCGCGAATCGGCGCTGCCATACAAAGCCTGAACGCATTCGAGAGTCCTTCGGTGCAGCAGTAGCCTCGTTCTTTTGCGGCCTGCACGTCGTTCAGGAATTCGTCGAATTCGATATTCACCCCGTTGTCGAGGATGAAATCTTCGGCCGGAATGAGCGCGCGAATCTCGTCGGCATTCAGGTGACCTAGCAGCAGACGTCCCGTGGCGGTCCACGGAATCGGCACTCTCACGCCGATGTCCGAACTGATGTTGAATGGCCGGGCACTGTTCTCGGATAACACGACCGTGTACTTGTTGCCTTCCAGCATGCACAGCTGCGTGGTCTCATCGTACTTCCGTACCAATGCCAGAATGGATTGATGCGCGCGGCTAATCAGATCGTTGTGCGTTGCATAGTCGGACCCGTAGTAGTGCATCTCGCGCCCGAAGAACACGCTCCCATCCGCGGCCGTCTCGAGCCAGCCCACTTCCGCGAGAATCGCGACCAGCTCGTAAATGCTCGAACGCGGCGCGCCAGTCGCCTCGATTAATTCGCGCATGGTCAGCGGGCGTTGGGCGACGTGCAATTGCCGGAACATCGCGATGACGCGATCCACGCCTCTCGCCCGAGACGATTCTGTTACAGCCATGCGTTCACTCCGTAAAGCGTTCATCCGAGCGGTTGTCTTTCAAGCGACGTGAGTTTATCGCGCGGCAGACCCGCGAAAGCGACTTTCAGGCCGCGACAGGTCAATGGTCGAGAACTCTGTGCAGAAATTGCCGCGTGCGTTCGTTCGCGGGATTGACGAAGATCTGTTCCGGATCGCCCTGCTCGGCGATGACGCCCTTGTCCATGAAGACCACGCGGTCGGCGGTCTTGCGGGCAAAGCCCATTTCATGCGTGACGACGACCATCGTCATGCCGTCGCGCGCGAGCCCACGCATCACCTCGGTGACCTCGCCGACCAGCTCCGGATCCAGCGCGGACGTCGCCTCGTCGAAGAACATGATGCCGGGCTCGACCGCGAGCGCTCGCGCAATCGCCACGCGTTGCTGCTGACCGCCCGACAACTGGCTTGGATAGTGTGCCGCGCGGTCCGCGAGCCCGACGCGGTCAAGTGTGTCCATGGCGCGCTTGCGCGCGTCGTCCAGACTCATGCGGCGTGCCTTGATAAGCGCGAGCGTGACATTGCCGAGCGCGGTCTTGTGAGGAAACAGATTGAACTGCTGGAAGACCATGCCGACATGGCCACGAATCTCTCGCGCTCGGCGCGGATCATGCATGGGCACATCGTTGACCCAGACCTCGCCGGAATCGGTGGTCTCCAATCCCGCCATGATTCGCAAGACGGTGCTCTTACCCGAGCCGGACGCGCCAATGAGCACCAGCACCTCGCCCGAGCGAACCTCGAGATTGATTTCGTTCAACACCCGAGTCGAACCGAATGCTTTGCTGACGCCCGTCAGTGAAATGATGGGTCTGGTTTGGCTTTGGTTACTCACGACAATCTCCTTCGGTCATGGTGGCGCACCCATTGCGAGAGCGGGAAGCACACGGCGAAGTAAATGAGGGCGACGAGTCCGTAGATTTCCACGGGCTTTCCGACCCGGTCGACGATGGCCTGGCCACCATGCATCAACTCGGACATTCCGATCATGCTGACGATCGACGTGTCCTTGATGAGCGACAGATACTGACCGACGAGAGGCGGCAACACGATCTTTCCCGTCTGAGGCAGCACGACGAACGAGAACGACTGAGCCCGCGTGAGGCCGAGGATCTGAGATACCTCCCATTGACCTTTGGGTACCGCCTCGATCCCTGAGCGGAAGATTTCGGCGATGTAGGCGCCCTGATAAACGCTCAAGCCGATGACGCCGGCTGCGAAGACGTCGATCGCGTAACCGAAGTACGACACGCCGAAATAGATGAACATCAGCGTGATGAGTACCGGCGTGCCGCGAAACAGCTCCGTATAGAGTCTGGCAATGCGGGCTGTGCCCCACGGTCCGAACGACCGCAAGACCGCGGCGAAAAGGCCGATCAGCGTGCTGCCCACGATGGACGCAATGGAAAGCAACAGCGTCGTCACCAGACCCTGCAGCAGGATTGAGAAACTGGTTTTCAGCAATTCGACTGACATGATCCAACTCCAATCCGGGAATCAGGCCCGTTTCGTCCGGCGCATAATGCCGGTCCCGAAACCGGTGCGCGCCGGCATGACGAGGGGAGGATGAAAGATCCGCGCTCCGAGCTGGCCCGCAAGCCAGGACAGTACGTTACTGAGCACGAGATACGCGACGAGCGTCACGCTGAACGTCTGAAGGTAGAGAAGCGTCCGCGAGTTGATCACGGTCGCAGTGCCGGTCAACTCCGGCAACGCAATGGCGGATAGCAGCGACGTACCGAGCAGCAACTGGATCAGGTAGTTGACGATGGCCGGATAGACCGCGCGCGTCGCCTGCGGTAGCACGACCTCGACGAAGATCTGCGCGCGTTCGAGACCGAGAATGCCGGCGGCCTCGAGTTGGCCGCGCGGCACCGACTGTATGCCGGCGCGGAACACTTCCGATAGATAAGCACCGACGTTGACGCCGAGCGCAATGACGCCCGCCCAGTATGCGTCGAGCGAAATACCCGCCGACGGCAGACCGAAGAAAACGATGAAAATCTGCAGGAGAACAGGCGTGTTGCGGATGATTTCAACGTAGCCACGAGCAATCAACCGAAATGGCGCGAGCGGAGAAGCGCTGGCAAGCGCGGTCAACAAACCGAGGACTAGCGCCAGTACGAATGCCAGCACGGTCACTTGCAACGTTAGCCAGCTCGCGCTCAAAAACTCGGGCACGTAGCCCCACAGAGTGAGCCACTCGTAACTCATCTCACCCTCCGCATCGTTCGGGTTTCAATGGATATCGGCATCTCCCGCTCCTCAAAACTGCGGATTGAGCGGGTAGCGCGGATCGGTGCCGAACCACTTGTTGTAGAGCTGCGCGTTGAGCTTCGACGCATTGACGTTGAAGAGGAACAGATTCAGGTAGGTGAGCCATTCCTGATCGCCGGCCTTGACACCGAACGCGTTGTATTCGAGCGGGACCAGCGCTTCGTTCGTGACGGCAAGTTCAGGATCGAGCTTGGCCTGATACGCGAGAAAGTTGTTGTCCTCGATCATCGCGTCGGCCTGCCCCTGCTTGACGGCAAGAATCGCAGCCTGCGAGCTGTCGTATTCCTGGATCTTGATCGGGATATTCAGCGAGCGCACTTCGTCGCCATTGGTCGAGCCCTTGACCGTCGCAATCGTGCGACCGCCCATGTCCTTGATCGACTGAACGCCACTATTTTTTCTGACCAGCAGTGCTTCGCTGGCAACCACGTAGGGGGTCGTGAATTCGATTACCTTCGCGCGCTCCAGATTACGCGTGAAGTTGCAGAACACGACATCCACTTTGCTGGTCTGCAGATTCGGAATCCGATTCGCGCTCGTCGTATTCACGACCTCGAGCTTCACGCCCATCTGCTTCGCGAGTTCCTTCGCGAGATCCACGTCATAGCCGTCTGGTTGGCCGTCCTTGTTATAGAACCCGAACGGCGCGAACGTCAGGCAGTCGCCGACGCGCAGCGTGCCTCGCTGCAGCACGGCCTGAAGCGTCGAGGGGGATGCCGCCGCGCTCTGCCCTGGCGTGGCAACCTTGGTGCAGCCGGTGATTGCGAGCAATCCAGCAACAGCGAACAGAAAGGCGGCTTGGGCGCCTCGTTTGGCAAGCTTCATGGCAGGGTCCTAAGCGGAGAAGAGTGGTCCGGAGCGGACGAATCGGCTTCAGCGCCTGTGTGCACGCTCAACGAATCGCCGGGTCACGCATCGATTGTCCGATATATCAGACTGCTATCTGACAAACCGGATTGATGCTGAGTGTTGGACACTAATATCAAACCGGCAACCGCACACAAACCCTTATTGCCTATACTTTTTTGTTCAAATAAGTCGGATCGAATTCCACGAGGCGCATCGAGTCCGCGGTGGGCCGGGCGGGCGGCGCGGCTTCGGGCTCAAGCTATACGGCAATCATTTACAATTGCCGCAGGTCGACGCATTTATCCACAAACTATCAAAGGAGTCCTCATGCGAATCTTGCATACTATGCTTCGAGTCGGTGATCTGGACGCATCGATCCGGTTCTACACCGAAGTTCTAGGAATGCGCCTGCTTCGAAAGAACGACTACCCGGACGGGAAGTTCACCCTCGCATTCGTCGGTTACGAGGACGAATCCGAAGGCGCGGCGATCGAACTGACATACAACTGGGACACGAGCAAGTACGACCTCGGAACCGGCTACGGTCACATCGCCCTCGAAGTCGACGACGCCTATGCGGCATGCGAAGAAGTGAAGAAACGCGGCGGTGTCGTTACACGCGAAGCTGGGCCCATGAAACACGGCACGACTGTCATCGCCTTCGTCGCCGATCCGGACGGGTACAAGATCGAGTTGATACAGAAGAAGGGGCGAGTCGACTGACGTCCGGTGGCGGGCACGAGTCGCGCTGGCAGCCAGAACGATGAAAACACAGCCCGGCTTCACGTTGCACCCGGCGAATTGACGCCGGGCGAATTCGCCCGGCAATCTTGCCTCGTGCCGACACCATTAAAAAACGCCGACGACTGACGCTCGGCGTTGCCCGCAAGAAAATCAGGCAACTCAGACGCATCAACGACCGGCATCCGAGCGCGCCCACCGAAATCTCTACGGCTCGGCGCACGCTCACAGAAGACAGGGCTTCGGCTCGCGCAGGCAGGTTTGCTATCGTATGGCCTTCGCCGCGCACCGGACCGACCGGCTCGGCGTGCACTCTCCACCTCTTCACCCACCGCCATGAGCACGACCACCGCCTTGCCCGCGCGCCGCGCCCCGGATAGCTTCGCGATCCTGTTGATGATCGGCCTGTGCGCAATCTGGGGGCTGCAGCAAGTCGCGATCAAGACCACCAATGCGGCGGTGCCGCCGGTCTTTCAGGCGGGACTGCGCTCGACGATCGCGGCGCTGCTCGTGTGGGCATGGGCACGCTCGCGCGGCACGCCGCTCTTTCGCGATGACGGCACGCTCGGCGCGGGCCTGCTCGCGGGCGTGCTTTTCGCGGCCGAATTCGTCTGCATCTTTCTCGGTCTGACGCTGACGAGCGCGTCGCGCATGGCGGTCTTTCTGTACACGGCGCCGTGTTTCACGGCACTCGGCCTGCACTGGTTCGTCGATGGCGAACGCATGCGGCGCATCCAGTGGCTCGGCATCGTCGTCGCGTTCGCGGGGATGGCGCTCGCGTTCGCGGACGGCTTCCTGCACACGGACGCGGGCACGGCTGCAAGCGCGGCCCACGGCTCGACGTTCGCGGGCGCGGCCGGCGATGCGCTCGGCGTGCTCGGCGGCATCGCGTGGGCCGCGACCACGGTGATCGTGCGCGGCTCGCGGCTCGCGCGGACGAGCGCGAGCAAGACGCTGTTCTATCAGCTGACTGTGTCGGCGGTGGTGCTGCTCGCGCTGGCGCTGGGGCTCGGCGAGGTGCGCGTGGAAAGCGTGACGCCGCTCGCGCTCGCAAGCCTCGCGTATCAAGCTGTGATCGTCGCGTTCGTCAGCTATCTGTTGTGGTTCTGGCTGTTGACGCGTTACATCGCGTCGAGGCTGTCGGTGTTTTCGTTTCTGACGCCGCTGTTCGGCGTCACCTTCGGCGTGCTGCTGCTCGGCGAGTCGTTCAGCGCGCGCTTTCTGATCGCCGCGCTGCTGGTGCTGACCGGCATCGCGCTCGTCAACGCGCCGGCGAAACGGTAAGCGGGCTCGACGGCGGCGCCCTGCCGCCGTCGAGCGTCGAGTCTATTCCGGCGCAGCGGCCGAGCGCGCCGCCACCGCCTGCGCCACACTCACGTATTCGGCGACCGGCACGTCCTCCGCGCGGCGTTGCAGATCGAAGCCGAGCGCGTCGAAATCGACGGTGTCGCGCAGCGCGGCAAGCGTGTTGCGCAACATCTTGCGACGCTGCGAGAACGCCGCCGTCACCACCCCGCCGAGCACGCTTTCGTCGACCACCGGCAGTTCGTGCCGCTCGTACGGAATCATCCGCACGATCGCCGAATCGACTTTCGGTGGCGGCTGGAACGACTCGGGCGGCACGTCGAGCTGCTTGTCGATCACGTAGCGGTACTGCAGCATCACCGACAGGCGACTGAACGCCTTCGTGCCCGGCTCCGCCACCATCCGCTCGACCACCTCGTTCTGCAGCATGAAGTGCTGATCGATCACGCGCTCCGCGAACGTCGCCAGATGAAACAGCAGCGGGCTCGAAATGTTGTACGGCAGATTGCCGACGATGCGCAGCGACGCCTTGTCGCCCGGTGCCGCGAGCGAGCCGAAGTCGAACTCGAGCGCGTCGCCCGCGTGCAGTTCGAGCAGGTTGCCGAACTTCGTCTTCAGACGGCCGATCAGATCGCGGTCGAGTTCGACCGCGTGCAGCGGCGTCTCGGGCGTCGCGAGCCGCTCGATCAGCGGCTCGGTCAGGGCGCCGAGGCCCGGCCCGATCTCGACCATGCGCTCGCCGCGCTGCGGCCGGATCACGTCGACGATCGAATCGATCACGCCCATGTCGACCAGGAAGTTCTGACCGAAACGCTTGCGCGCGAGATGGCCCTGGTGCCGGCCTTGCTGTCTGCTGGTGGACATCGGAGAAACGCTAGAAAGAAAACTGCTTGAGAATGAAAGACGTCACGGTGGAAACACGACGCCACGCGGCGCGTCACGAGCACCGCGACCGCCCACGCTACTCACGCCTCAGCCCGCGCGACGATGCTGCGCCATCGACACCGCCGTGTCGATGGCGGCCATCAGGCTACCCGCGTCGGCGCGGCCGGTGCCGGCCAGATCGAGCGCGGTGCCGTGATCGACCGACGTGCGGATGATCGGCAGGCCGAGCGTCACGTTGATCCCTTCGCCGAACGTCGCGAATTTCAGCACCGGCAGGCCCTGGTCGTGGAACATCGCGAGCACGCAGTCGGCTTCGTCGAGATAACGCGGCTGGAACAGCGTGTCGGCCGGATACGGACCGCGCGCGTCGACGCCCTCGCCGTTCACCTGCCGCAACGCCGGCATGATCACGTCGATTTCCTCCCGGCCCAGATAGCCGTTTTCGCCAGCGTGCGGATTGAGCCCCGTCACGAGGATGCGCGGCGCGGGCAAACCGAAGTGGTGACGCAGGTCGTGATCGATGATGCGCAGCGTTGCAACGAGGCTTTCGATCGTCAAAGCCGCCGACACGTCCTTCAACGGCAGATGCGTGGTCGCAAGCGCGACGCGCAGCGGCCGCTTGCCGGTGCCCGCGAGCATCATCACGACGCGCGGCGTATGGGTGCGCTCGGCCAGATATTCGGTGTGGCCGGTAAACGGCACACCGGCGTCGTTGATCGTGCTTTTTTGCAGCGGCGCGGTGACGATCGCGTCGAACCTGCCGGCCACCGCGCCGTCGATCGCCGCATCGAGCAGATCGAGCACATAGCGGCCGTTCGCGGCGTCGAGCTTGCCTGCCTGCGCTGGTGCGCCCAGCGAGTGATGTTCGAGCCGCACGCGCGGGCCTGGCGCGAGCAGCGCCGCCCAATCGACGCCGACCGCGCGCGCGCGCTCAGCGAGCAGTTGCGCATCACCGAGCACGGTGAACTGCGCGTGAGGCCAGTGCGCCGCCGCGCCGGCCAGCGCCTGCGCGGTCAGCTCGGGACCGACGCCGGCGGGTTCGCCGGTCGTGATCGCGATCTGCAGCGGGCGGTGGGGGGGCTGGGCAGCGCTCGTCATCGCATTGGCTCTGTTATTGCACGTTCGCCGTGGCCGGCTTCACTTCGACGTACGCGGTATCGCGCAGCTCGCGCAGCCAGTCGGCATACGCCTGTTCCGCCTTGCGCTGGCCGATGGCCTGACGCGCGAGATCCATCTGCTGCGCAATCGAGCCTTCCGCATCGCGGCGGCCGAGCACCTGAATCAGGTGGTAGCCGTATTCGCTGCGCACCGGGTCGCTGATCTGACCGTCCTGCAGCGAGTTCATTGCGCGCTCGAACTCGGGCACCGTCTCGCCCGGGCTGACCCAGCCGAGGTCACCGCCTTGCGACGACGAGCCGTCCTGCGAGTAGGTGCGCGCGAACTTCGCGAAGTCGCCGCCGGCGGCGATCTGGTTGCGGATGTCGAGCAGCTTCTGGCGTGCCTGCGGTTCGGACAGACCGTCGCCGACGCGCAGCAGAATATGGCGCACGTGCGTCTGCACGAGCTTCGGCGCCTCCGCGCTGGTGCCCTGGCCGGCACGGCGCTCGACCAGACGCACGATCTCGAAGCCGTCGTTGGTGCGGATCAAATCCGGATTGATCTCACCCGGACGCAGTGCCGACGCGGCCTTCACGAACTCGGGCGGCAGCTTCGACGGCGCGAGGAAGCCGAGATCGCCGCCGTTCTTCGACGCGTCCGGCGCCTGCGAATTGGCTTTCGCGAGCTTTTCGAAATCCGCGCCGCCCTTCGCTTCGGCGAGCAAACCCTCGGCCTTCTTCTGCGCCGCCTCGATGTCGGTCTCGGACGCGTTCAGCGGCGCCTTCACGAAAATGTGCTGGACGTGCAGGTCGTTCGTCTGGCCAGCGCCCGGGCCGCGCTGGCTGGCGATATAGTTCGCGACCTCGGCGTCCGTCACCGTGATCTTGCTGTCCACTTCCTTTTCGCGCAGACGCGACAGCGTCAACTCCGTGCGCGCGTCGCTCGAGAAGGTGGTCCAGGGCACTCCTTGCGCTTCGATGCGCGCGCGGTACATGGCGAGCGACATGTTGTTCGCCTGCGCGAGACGCTCGAGCGTGCGCTGCACGGCCGCGTCGTCGATGGTGATGCCGTCTTCCTTGGCCTTCTGCAGCTGGATGCGCTCCAGCACCATCTGCGTGAGCACCTGCTGGCGCAACTGGTCCGTCGGCGGCACCGGAGCGTTCTGCTGGTTCAGCCGGTGCGCGATCAGACCGACCCGCTCGTCGAGCTCGCGCTGCGTGATGACACCGTTGTTGACCACTGCGGCGATGGTGTCCACCGTCTGGCCGCTATTGCCGGCCAATGCCTGCGCCTGTACCGACGCGACTGGAACGAAGGACGCCGCGGCGACGAGACCCGCCGCGAGTATTGCCAAGCGAAGCTGTTTCATGATTGCCACAGATACTCCAATGATGTCGGGCGCTTCGCCCGTCTTTTCGCAAGCCGTGAATGACCGGGCGACCGTCATTCGTAGTTGGTGAACCGCGACTCCGGCGGTGGCGGTGGCGGCAACGGCATGTAGCCGGCCACACTGCTGCGGAACGCGGTCATCAGCCCGTTGTCGACGCTCGACAAGCCCTTGAACGTCAACTGCGCCAGAAACCGTGTGCTCGACTGATTCTGTCCCGACGAGTTCAGGCCGTTCGCGTAGCGCTGGATGCCGGCGCCGAGCGTCCAGCAGTCCGCGTCGTATTGCAGGCCGACCAGGCCGTCGACGACACGGTGGCCACCCAGGTCGTAGTTGAACCGGCCGACACCGTACATCCGGTGCGTCAGCGGCCATTGGCCCGAAATCAGCACCTGATTGATCGGCTGGTTGTCGAGCGTGGTGTTGGCGCGCGTGTAGCGGTACGCGACGTTGATGACCTTGCCGGTCTCCGGACTGAACCCGAAGCCGACACTCGTCTTCGTGAGCTGGTTATTGTCCGCATTATATTGGAACGCCGTTTCCGAAGCGAAACCGGCGCCCAGCTTGATCGACGCGCCCGCGATCAGGTCCGAGTGCGTGGCCTGGGTACTGGTCTGGGTCGGCGTCAGCGTGACGCGCTGATCCCGGAAGTAATACTGCTGCGCGATCACGAAGCGCGCGCGCTCGTCGCCAGTGGACGGGTTGATGAAGCGCGTGGTGAGACCGGCGGTCAAGCGGTTCGCGTCGGCGATCCGGTCGTTACCGACGAACGTATTCGGCGTGAAGATTTCCGCGAGACCGAAGTCGGATTCGGCGGTATCGAACAGCGGCGCGTTGTTCTGGTTGCGGTACGGCGTGTACACGTAGTACAGGCGCGGCTCCAGCGTCTGGATATAGTCCGCGCCGAAAATGCGCACCGAGCGCTCGAACGTCAGTCCCGTGTCGAACGTGAAGGTCGGAATCGACTCGGTGAAATTCTTCTGCGCCCCCGGCACGTTCGCCAGATCGGTGCCGATGTTGTTCAGGTTGTACGACGCAAAGTGCCACTGCACCTTCGGCGTGACGAAGTAGCCCGGCCCCACCACCGAATACGACAGGTACGGGTTGAACAGTACCCGCTGGCCTTCGCTCAGATCCGCGGTGGTGATGCGGAAGTTCGTGTAGTCGGCTTCGGCGCCGAAATCGAAGCCGCCGATGTTGTACTTCGCGTACTTGACGTTCAACTGCGGCTCGCGGCCGTACGGCGCGACCGACGGCTCCAGCGTCTGCCAGTGCTGCTCACGCGCGAGCACGGACCACGGTCCGTTGTTGTAGGTCAACCCGGCTTCCTGCTGATACAGGAGCTGGGTGCCGTTCATGAACTGGTTGACCGACGACGACAGGTCTTCCGGATAGGTGTTGTCCGAAACCTTGTTGTAATAGATGTAGCCGCCGAAGCCGTTACCGAAATTCTGGTTGTGCTGGATGTACAGCGCGTAGCGGTTGGTCTTCGTCAGGCGATCGTCGGGCAGAAATTCACCGGTGATCGACCCGGAATACGTCGGCGACAGATAGCGGAACGTGCTCTGCAACTGCACACCGCGCTTCGAGATCAGACGCGGCGTGACCGTCAAATCGCGATTCGGCGCGATGTTGAAGTAATACGGTACCGACAGCTCGAAACCGTTCGTCGAGCTCAGCGAGAACGTGGGCGGCAACAGGCCGCTGCGCCGATCGCCCGACAGCGGGAACGACAGCCACGGCGAGGCGAACACCGGCACGCCCTGGAAGAACAGCACGCTGTTGTAGGCGACGCCTTCGTCGGCGCCGGTGTCGAAATCGAACTCGCTGCCCTTGATGTACCAGGCCGGATTGTCCGTGCACGCGCACGCCGTGTAGGTGCCCTTCGTGAACACGGAGCGCTCGGCGTCGAGCAGGTCGACGCGCTGCGCGCTACCCGAGCCGCCCGTCAGCGTGAAGTGGTATTTCGGCGCGGTCATGAAGCCTTCGGTCGAATCGACGCGCAGATGCGCTTCGGGTCCGATGAAGGTATTGCCGGTATTGATCACGTGGACATTGCCGTACGCATCGGCCATGTCCGTGTCCTGATCGTAGTGCAGGTCGTCGGCCTTGATCACGGACGTGTTGTGCCGCACTTCCGCCGAGCCCTTGGCGGCCAGATCCTGGTCGATCGTGCCGCTCGCGTGGTCGCCGAGCACAAAGGTGGCCGGCCGCTGGCCCGTTTGCAACGGATGATCCTCGAGCTGCGGCGCAAGCTGCATGCCCCACGGCGGGTAGACCGCCTGCGGTTGCGCAGCTTCCCCCACCAGCTGGGCGTGCGCAAGCGCGGGCATCAGGCCCGGAACGGCGATCAGCGCCGCGACGAGCCGCCTTTTGCGCGGCACTACTGCACAGGAAGGAGTGGTATCGGAAAGCTGTCTGGGCGGCATGTATCGTTTGGCGAGTCGACCCGTGCGCAAGCTTCCGTCGTCACGATCCACCGCCTGCACACCGCGACCGTTAGAGTCGGCTGCACGTCTGGATTCCCAATTTGCCGAGTGATAAGGCGGGCGGTAAAACGGAGCACGCGAAAGCTGGCGTGTGAGTCGCGTCAAAAAAGTCGTGGGGTATTATATGGCAAGACGTTGTCCCCAAGAATTTGCCGCCGCTTTTCATGACGCTGCCTTCCACCCAAGATTTCACCGACACCCGTCTCTCCCTGCTCAAGGCCTGGCTGCAAGGCCACGCGGCGCGCCATGCGCTCGAGCCCGACACCCTCGTTCCGGCCTCGTCCGACGCCAGTTTCCGCCGTTATTTCCGGCTCGCCGGTAAGGCGGCGCAAGGCAATGGCGCGGCCACGCTGATCGCCGTCGACGCGCCGCCGCCCGAAAAATGCCGCGAATTCGCACAGATCGCGCAATTGCTCGCCGCCGCCGGCGTGCACGTGCCACGCGTGCTCGAGGTCGACTTCGACGCGGGCTTCATGCTCGTCACCGATCTCGGCACCGCGTCGTATCTGGGCGCGCTGACCGACGCGCAGGCCGCGGGCGACACGCGCGCGGCTCGCGCGCTGATGCGCGACGCGCTCGACGCGCTGATCCGCTGGCAGCTCAGCTCGCGCGAAGACGTGCTGCCGCCGTTCGACGAAGCGTTCCTGCACCGCGAGCTGGAGCTGATGCCCGAGTGGTTCATCGGCCGGCACCTTGGCCGCGAGGTCGATGCCGCTACGCGCGCGCTGCTCGATCGCACGTTCGCGCTGCTGATCGCGAGCGCACGCGCGCAGCCGCAAAGCTTCATGCTGCGAGATTTCATGCCGCGCAATCTGATGATCGCCGAGCCGAACCCAGGCGTGCTCGACTTCCAGGACGCGGTGTACGGGCCGATCACGTACGACGTCGTGTCGCTGCTGCGCGACGCGTTCCTCAGCTGGGACGAGGAGTTCGAGCTCGACTGCTTCGCGTACTACTGGGAGCGCGCCAAAAAAGCCGGCCTGCCGGTCGATGCCGATTTCGGCGAGTTTTACCGCCAGCTCGAATGGATGGGGCTGCAGCGGCACATCAAGGTGCTCGGCCTGTTCTGCCGCATCAACTACCGCGACGGCAAGGCGCATTACATGAACGACCTGCCGCGCTTCATCGGCTATGCACGCAAGGTGGCGGAGCGTTACGCGCCGCTGCGCGGGTTCGCGAAACTGCTCGACGACCTCGACGGCCGCGCGCAGGAAATCGGCTACACCTTCTGACCGATGACGATGTCCGTAAAAAAAGCGATGATTTTCGCCGCGGGCCGCGGCGAGCGCATGCGTCCGTTGACCGACGCGTGCCCGAAGCCCTTGCTCGAAGTGGGCGGCAAGCCGCTGATCGCATGGCAGATCGAACGGCTCGCGCGGGCCGGCATCCGTAGCATCGTGATCAATCATGCGTGGCTCGGCGCGCAGCTCGAAGCCGCGCTCGGCGACGGTTCGCGCTGGCAGGTCGAGCTGCGCTACTCGCCCGAGCACGAGGCGCTGGAGACCGCGGGCGGCATCGCGCAGGCGCTGCCGCTACTGACCGACGACGGCGCGGATCAGTTGTTCGTCGGGGTGGCCGGCGACGTGTACACCGATTACGACTACGCCGCGCTGCACGCGCACGCCGGCCGGCTGAAGGCGCTGCCCGTGCCCGGCATGCATCTGGTGATGGTGCCGAATCCGGCGTTTCACCCGAACGGCGACTTTGGTCTCGTCGACGGCGTGCTGTCGCTCGATGCGCAGCCGCGCCTCACGTTCGGCAGTTTCGGGCTGTACGACACGCGCATGTTCCGCGATCTGCCGCGTGGCACCCGGCGCGCGCTGAGCCCGTATTACCGCGCGACCATCGCGCGTGGGCTCGCGAGCGGCGAGCTGTACGAAGGCTTGTGGGAGAACATCGGCACCCAGGCGCAGCTGGAAGCGCTCGATCGGCTGCTGCGCGCGCGCTGAGCTTTACTTCGCCGGGCTCTCACCTGCCCCGACTGCTTCCGCTCTTTCCACCGCATCCGTGGTCTGCGCGGCGCGCTGCTGCAGCGCCCACATCTGCGCGAACAAACCGTTCGCGCGCAACAGCTCCGCGTGCGTGCCGCGCTCGACGATGCGCCCTTTGTCCATCACGATGATCTGCTGCGCGTGCACGACCGTCGACAGCCGGTGCGCGATGATTAGCGTCGTGCGTTCGCGCGCGATCAGGTCGAGCTCATGCTGGATCGCGCGCTCGGAGCGTGAATCGAGCGCGGACGTCGCTTCGTCGAACAACAGGATCGGCGGATTCTTGAGTATGGTCCGCGCGATCGCGACGCGCTGCTTTTCGCCGCCGGACAGCTTGAGCCCGCGCTCGCCGACCGGCGTGTCGTAGCCCTTCGGCAGACTCTCGATGAACTCGTGGATATGCGCGGCGCGCGCCGCCGCGATCACTTCGTCGCGCGTCGCCGACGGCCGACCGTACGCGATGTTGTAGTAGATAGAGTCGTTGAACAGCACCGTGTCCTGCGGCACGATGCCGATCGACGCGCGCAGCGAATCCTGCGTGACGTCGCGAATATCCTGGCCGTCGATGCGGATCGCGCCGCCCGTCGCGCGGTCGAGATCGTAGAAGCGGAACAGCAGCCGCGCGAGCGTCGATTTGCCCGAGCCGCTGTGGCCGACCACCGCCGTCGTCGTGCCGGCCGCGATCGTGAAGCTCACGCCGTGCAGAATCTGCCGCGAAGGCTCGTACGCGAAGCTCACGTCGTCGAAGCGCACCTGCGCGCCGCTCACTTGCAAAGCCACCGCATTGGGCGCGTCGGGCACTTCCCGCGGTGCGCCGAGCAGCGAGAACATGCGGTCCATGTCGGTCAGGCTCTGCTTCAGCTCGCGATAGACCACGCCGAGAAAATTCAACGGAATATACAGCTGCAGCATGAACGTGTTGATCAGCACCAGGTCGCCGAGCGTCAGACGCCCGGCCATCACGCCCTGGGTGGCGCGCCACAGGATGAACACGAGCCCCGTGCCGATGATCGCCTGCTGCCCGAAGTTCAGCGCCGACAGCGAACGCTGCGACTTGATCGCCGCCGCGCGATAGCGCTTCAGGTTCTCGTCGTAGCGGCTCGCTTCCCACTCCTCGTTGCCGAAGTACTTGACGGTCTCGTAGTTGAGCAGCGAGTCGATCGCGCGCGAATTCGCCTTCGAATCGAGCTCGTTCATCGTGCGGCGAAAGTGCGTGCGCCACTCGGTGACCTTCACCGTGAACGCGATGTACACCGCGAGCGCGACGAACGTGACGATCGCGTAATAGGCCTCGTATTTGACGACGAAAAAGCCGAGCACGAGACCGACTTCGACGAGCGTCGGCAGGATGCTGTACAGCGAATAGGAAATCAGCTGCGTGATGCCGCGCGTGCCGCGTTCGATATCGCGCGACATGCCGCCCGTCTGCCGCTCCAGATGAAAGCGCAGCGACAGTCCGTGCAGGTGGCGGAATACTTTCAGCGCGAGTTGGCGCACCGCGCTTTCCGTCACTTTCGAAAAGAGGACTTCGCGCAGCTCGGTGAAAAACGACGTGGACAGCCGCACCACCGCATACGCGACCACCAGCAAGCCGACGCCGCCGAGCAGCACGATGCCGGGCGAGTCCTGCGCGCGGCCGAGCGCGGTCAGATGCCGGACCGACGCGAGACTGTCGACGATGCGCTTCATCACGATCGGCACGCCGAGGTTCGCGACCTTCGCGCCGATCAGGCAACTGAGCGCGAAGCCGACTCGCCATTTGTAGGTGGCAAGGTATGGCAGCAGCGACAGGATCGTTTGCCAGTCGTTGCGGGGTGTGGTGGAAATCGGCGAGGGTTCGGACGAAGGAGCGCGGCGCATAAATCGTGGGGAGAGTGTGGGGCTGCCGGAGTTCGCAGCGGCGCGCGGCTCGCGCGCTTCGCTGGGTGCTTTCCCGTACAATTCCTGATCTTTCTATTGTCGCAGAAGCCGGCTGGCGGCGCTTTGCATGGCCTACTGTCGAACTGGCCCAGCCATTGCGTCAATGTGCGTCAATACACTCGAACACGTTTCCCAAGGATGTCCCGATGACCGATCTTCTTCAACTTCCGTCCAAGCCGTGCGCGCTGCGCGTAATGCCGCAGCCATCGGACGCGAACATTCATGGCGACGTGTTCGGCGGCTGGATCATGGCGCAGGTCGACATCGCCGGCTCGATTCCGGCAAGCCGTCGCGCGAATGGGCGGGTCGCGACGATCGCGGTTAATTCTTTTCTGTTCAAGCAACCGGTGTTCGTCGGCGATCTGCTGAGCTTTTACGCGGATATCGTGAAGACCGGCAATACGTCGGTGACAGTGTCGGTCGAGGTCTACGCGCAGCGGTTGAGGCTCTCGCAGGAAGTCGTCAAGGTCACGGAAGCGATCCTCACCTACGTTGCCACCGACAGCGACCGCCGTCCGCGCGCGCTGCCCGTGCTGGACTGAGCCGGCGAGGATGCTTAAGCTAGCGATTCCACGCGTCACGCGCCGCGCCACCCGCTAGCCGTTCCAGCCGATCAGCGCACGAGGCCCGGGGCGCCCCATAGTCGCTCTTATCATGGAAACGAGATGAAACTGATCGGAATGCTCGACTCGCCCTACGTGCGGCGCGTCGCCATCTGCATGAAGCTGCTCGCGCTCGACTTCGAACACGAGTCGATTTCGGTATTCCGCACCTACGACCAGTTCGCGAAGATCAACCCGGTCGTCAAGGCGCCGACGCTCGTCGCCGACAACGGCGCGATCCTGATGGACTCGACGGTGATCCTGCAGTATCTGGCAGCGCTCTGCGGCCCCACCCCGCTGTTCCCGACGCAAGCCGACGCGGCGTTGCGCGCCGCGCGTCTGACGGGTCTCGCGCTCGCCGCGTGCGAAAAGAGCGTGCAGATCGTCTACGAGCGCAATCTGCGGCCTCAGGAGAAGCAGCATGAACCGTGGGTCGAGCGCGTGCGCGCGCAACTGCTCGCCGCCTATGCCGAACTCGAACGCGAGTTGGGCGAAGGGCCGCTGCCCGACAAGCAGCAGCAGTTCAGCGCGGCGGACGTGGCCGTCGCCGTAGCCTGGCAGTTCACGCACATGATGCTGCCGGAGGCGGTCAGCAAGGCCGATCATCCGCGGCTCGAGAAGTTTTCCGCGTTCGCGGAAAGCCTGCCGGTGTTCAAGGACACGCCGGCTCAGTGACCAGCGTTGGACGCGGCACACGGCGACGCGCGGCGACACCCGTCGCCGCGTCACGCTCCCCTCACGCCGGCTCCAGCTCCGGCACCAACCCGCCGTGCAGCAGTTCGGAAATCGCTTCCGTCGATAGCGGCTTCGCGAAATAGAAGCCCTGCATTTCGTCGCACGCGCGTTCCTTCAGGAAGTCGAGTTGCGCCGACGTTTCCACGCCCTCCGCGATCACCTGCAACTTCAGCGAATGGGCGAGCGCGATGATCGCCGACGTGATCGTCTCATCGTCGCCCGATACACCGATATCCGACACGAACGAGCGGTCGATCTTCAAGCGGTCCACCGGGAAGCGCTTCAGATAGCTGAGGCTCGAATAGCCGGTGCCGAAGTCGTCGATCGCGAGACCGATGCCGAGCGCGTGCAGTTCGTTGAGCATCGACACTGCTTCTTCCGCGTTGCGCATGATCGTGCTTTCGGTCAGCTCGAGTTCGAGGTACTTCGGTTCGAGTCCGGTCTCGTCGAGCACCTGCATCACGAGCTTCGCGATGTCACGCTGCTGGAACACCCGCGCCGACAGATTCACCGACACGCGCGCCGGCCGCAAGCCCTGATCCTGCCACGCCTTGTTCTGCCGGCACGCCTCGCGCAGCACCCACTCCGACAGCGGCCCGATCAGCCCGCTTTCCTCGGCGAGCGGAATGAACGACGACGGCAGCACGAGCCCGACCTCGGGATCGTGCCAGCGCACCAGCGCCTCGATGCCGACGATCTGTCCGCTGCCGATATCGACCTGCGGCTGATAGTGCAGCAGGAACTCGTTGTCGCGCAGCGCGCGGCGCAGGCGTCGTTCGAGATTCAGGCGCGCGCCCGCGCTCGCGTTCATCTCCGGCTGATAGAACTGGAAAGTGTTGCGCCCCATGTCCTTCGCGCGATACATCGCGACGTCGGCCTTCTTCATCAGCGTTTCGGCATCCTCGCCGTCCTGCGGGAACAGGCTCGCGCCCATGCTGCAGCCGACGTACAGCTCGGTGCCGTCGAGCCACACCGGCTCGGCGATCGACGCGCGCACGCGCTCCATCCACGTGATCAGCGATTGCTCGTCGACGGTGTCGGTCATCACGATCACGAACTCGTCGCCGCCGTGACGCGCAACCGTGTCGCTGGTGCGCGAGCAGCGCGCGAGCCGTTCGGCGACCACCCCGAGCAGCCGGTCGCCGACGCTATGGCCGAGGCTGTCGTTGACGTTCTTGAAGCCGTCGAGATCGAGGAACACGACCGCGACGCCCGAATGATGCCGCTGCGCGACGACGAGCGCATGTTCGAGCCGGTCGCGCAGCAGGTTGCGGTTCGGCAGCCGCGTAAGGCCGTCGTAGTTGGCCTGGTATTCGAGCTGCTCCTGATAGCGGATCAGCTCGGTCACGTCGTTGATGACGCCGATATGATGGGTGATCACGCCTTCCGCGTTCGGCACCGGCGCGATGAACAGCTGATTCCAGAACAGTGCGCCGTCCTTGCGATAGTTGCGCACCACCGCGCTGACCTCGCGATTCGCCGCGAGCGCCTCGCGGATCAACGCGACGCCTTCCTGGTCACGGTCGTCGCGTTGCAGCACGCGGCAGTCGTGGCCGATCACCTCGGCGGGATCGTAGCCGGTGATGCGCATGAACGCCGGATTCACGTATTCGATCAGATTGCCCGACGGCGACGGCGCGGTGATCAGGATCGCGTTGACGCTCGCGTCGAGCGCCCGGCTTTGCAGACGCAGCGCGAGATCGGCGCGCTTGCGCTCGGTGATGTCGGTGTACGAGCCGAGCACGCCGATCACCTGACCATCGCCGTCGGTGAACGGCAGCTTGCTCGTGACCGTCGTACGATGCACGCCGTCGATCACGAAGTCGACCTCGAAGTTCATCTTGGGCACGCCGGTGCTCGCGACTTCGCGATCGTGCTCGGTCAACAGGTCGGCGAACGCGCGCCACGCCAGGTCGGCGTCGCTCTTGCCGACCACCTGTTCGGGATACGCGAGCCCCGCGTCGCGCGCGAATGCCATGTTGCAGCCGAGATAGCGCGAGTTCAGGTCCTTCCAGAAGATGCGCTGCGGAATGTTGTCGATCACCGCTTCGAGCATCTGATTCGAGCGCTGCGCTTCGGCTTCGGCGTTGATCTGGTCGGTCACGTCGTCCGCCAGCACGAACGAGGCGTCGCGGCCCATGAAGTTCAGTGCGTGATAGGACACGTTGACGCTGAGGATCGAGCCGTCCTTGCGCCGATGCCGCCAGATGCCCGCCATCGTGTGGCTCTGGCGGAGGCCGGCGCTACGCTGCAGATGCGTCTCCAGGCGGCCGATTTCCGAGTTCGGGCGGATCGCGCGGATCGTCATGCCGAGAAACTCGTCTTCCGTGTAGCCGTATTGCTGGATCGCGGCCTTGTTGACGGCGAGAAAGCACAGCGTGTCGCGATCGAAGATGTACATCGGCACGGTGTGATCGTCGAACAGGCTGCGAAAACGCTCGTCGTTGCGCACCAGCGCGCGGGCGCTGCGCAGCTTTTCGCGCGCGCTGTTCTCGCGCACGCCGAACGTGAGGAACAGCAGCACGCTGCCGGTGAGCATCGTCACGAGCAGCACGAACATCGCGCGCTCGCTGTCGCTCGCCGATGCCGCGAGCGAGGTCTGCAACGAGCGGTTCTCCTCGCTGCGCAACGTGGCGAGCGCGGCGTCGACACGTTCTAGCGCGGGGGCAAGATGCGAGTTCGACGGCGCAAGGTCGAGGGATGCCTCGAATGGCGCGTCGAGGGGGGCCGCCCCTGGTGCTTCGGTCGATGCCGCGTGCGCCACGCCCGACGCCGCGCTTGCCGCTCCGGGCAGGTCACTCGCATGGTTGCGCAGCGTGTCCTCGAGATCGTGCTGCAACGCGTGCCGCGCCGCGCTCAGGCTGGCGAGCGCCCCCGACATGTACGGCTCGCTCGCGAGCTCGTCGCGCAGTGATTGCTCGCGGCTCGCGAGTGTGTTCGTCATCGAAGCGGCCGCGTCGGGCGGCACCGGCTTGCCCGATTCTTTCAGGCGGTGCAGAGCGGCGAGCGCGTTATCGAGCGCGGCGTGATACGCATCGAGGTTCTGGCGCACGCTGGTCGAGCGCGCGAGGCGCGCATCGGCGTCGCGCTGCCCGCGAATCTGCGTGTACGCGACGAACGCGTTTGCACCGACCGCGACGACCACGACCGCAATATTGATCAGCAGTCGCTTCGATAGAAAAGGATTCATGGGTTCCGAACGTCAATCGTTCCGAGGGCGGGAGAGCGCGCTCGCTGCCGGTGCGTCGGGCCGCATCGATGCAAGTCTTTTACGCGCCATCCTTTGGATATCGGCAGCGACCGGAAGCGGGTTGAGGGTCGGCGTGAAAAAAATCTGATGATTTGGGGGAAGGCTGCGAGTTGGTGGGGGCGCCTGGCTGGGAGCGGCTGGCCGGCCGCGCCTAGCCGGCCGCGCCTAGCCGGCCGCTCCAAATTCCTTCATCGCCGGGACGAAATCGTGGCTCGCCTCGGGCTTGCGCGACAGCTTCGCGAGCACATAGCGCTTGAAAGGATCGAGCTCGGCCCAGCGCGCGACGCTCGGCGCGGCGAGACCGGCCAGCCCCGCCTGATGCGCGACACCGTCGGGCACGCTGTCGGTTTGACGCCAGGCCGGCGACTCCTCCGGCGTAAACCACTCCGGTTCGACGTTCGCGTGCGTGCGCAGCATCTCGAACAGCGCGTGATCGAAATTCGGTTCGATCTGCGTGTCTTCTTCGACCGGGAAACGCGCGAGCAGCTTACGATCTTCGAGCGGCAGTTGCTGCCACTGCACGAGCGTGATGCGCAGCCCGAAACGGTCGAGATTGAAGCGCACCGACATCGGGATATAAGTGAAATTCTCCGAAGACGCGACTTCGAAGTCGAACAGAAGCGGTGCTTCGTTGAGTCCCATGTCAGTGCTCCTTGTCGGTGGCGGACAGCGTGCGGGCGTCGCTTGAGGTATTTTAGAACTTATTCGCGCGACGGCGCCCCGCGCGGCAGCCGCCGCGAAGCATACGGCGAGGCCGGCGCACCCTTTGACGCGCGGCATGGTACAGGAGTGAAGCAGCTTGAACGGACAGGAAAACGGGCGCGCAACCGAGCGGGCGGACGGCCAGCCCAACGCCCTCGACAGCGACGAACAACCCGGCGTAGTGCAACTCGAAGTGCGCCGCCATCGCGGCGCGGCGGTTGAAACCGCCACCGATCACGTCGGCCAGGAGTGGCCGGTCGCGCTCGTGTTCAACGGCATCTCGCACGCGGTGATGATGTGCACGCCGCGCGATCTCGAAGCGTTCGCGGTCGGCTTCTCGATTTCGGAGGGGATCGTCGAGCGCGGCAGCGACATTCAGGACATCGAGGTCGAACTGCATGAGCACGGCGAGCTGCCGCATGCCGAGGTGCAATTGCAGGTCGTGCAGCAGGCGTTCGCCGGTTTGAAGGAAAAGCGCCGCGCGCTCGCCGGGCGCACCGGCTGCGGCGTGTGCGGCATCGAAAGCATCGATCTGCTGGATCTGAAACCGCAGCGTGTACTCGACACTGGCTTCTTGCAGCGGCTCGCGCCCGATGCGATCGCACGCGCCGCGCGCGCGCTGCCCGAACACCAGGCGCTCACTCGTTTGACGGGCGGCCTCCACGCGGCCGCGTGGTGTGATGCGCAAGGCGCGATCCACTATGCGTTCGAGGACGTCGGCCGCCACAACGCGCTCGACAAGCTGATCGGCCAGCTCGTGCTCGACCGCGCCGATACGCGCGACGGTTTCGTGTTTCTGTCGAGCCGCGCGAGCTACGAGCTGGTGCGCAAGGCCGCGCGCGTCGACGTGCCGATGGTCGCGACGATCTCGGCGCCGTCGTCGCTCGCGATTGCGATCGCGCGTGAGGCGGGCGTGCGGCTCGTGAGCTTCTGCCGCGAAGGCAGCTACGTCGATTACGACACGTGGCAGCAGCAAGTTTGAGCGATTGACGCGGCGCAGCGACGATTCACGGCTAACCCACCCGAAGCCCGCCTGCGTCGCACACCCCTCAGTCGAACCGCCGGAAATCCGGCTTGCGCTTCTCGAAGAACGCCTTGAACGCCTCGCGCGCTTCGGGCGCAAGCAGCATCTTGCCGAAGTGCACGGCTTCCTCGGTCATCTGGGTCTGCAGTTCCTGCTGGCTCGCGCGCTTCATCAGGCTCTTCGTCACGCGCAACGACGACGCCGGCAGCGCCGCCAGCTTCGCGGCCTGCGACGCCGCGAACGCGTCGACTTCGCCCGCCGGCAGCACGCGATTCACGAAGCCCATGCGGTGCGCTTCGGCGGCGTCGAACGCCTCGCCGAGCAGCAGTTTTTCCGCCGCCGCCTGATAGCCGGCCACGCGCTGCAGCAACAGGCTCGACGCTGCTTCCGGGCACAGCCCGAGTTGCGTGAACGGCAGCGAAAAGCTCGCGGTGTCGGCCGCGTAGACCAGATCGCAATGCAGCAGCAGCGTCGTGCCGACGCCGACCGCCGGCCCCGCGACCGCCGCCACCACCGGTTTTTCCGCCGAACATAGCGCGCGCAGGAACTGGAACACCGGCGGGGTTTCGCCAACCGGCGGCGACTTCATGAAGTCCTCGAGATCGTTGCCCGCGCTGAACATGCCCGCGCTGCCGCGAATCAGGATCGCGCGCACCGACGCGTCGCCCTGCGCTTCTACGAGCGCGTCGGCCATCGTCTGATACATCGCGGCCGTGAACGCGTTTTTCCTGCCGGGCCGGTTGAAGCTGATGGTCAGCAACGCGTCGGCGCGCTCGACCAGAATATCCGTCGTCATCCCGTTCATCTCCTTGTGCTCCTGCTGAATGTAAAAACGGTTCGCAAGCCGGGCGGCCTGCGAACCGTTGCGCGGTCCTTGGTGGATCACAGAAGGACCCCCGTTCGATCAGCGGCTCACAGACGCTCGATGATGCCCGCCGCGCCCATGCCAGTACCGACGCACATCGTCACCATGCCGTACTTGTAGTTGCGGCGGCGCAGGCCGTGCACCACGGTCGCCGCACGAATCGCGCCGGTCGCGCCGAGCGGATGGCCCAGTGCGATCGCGCCGCCGAGCGGGTTGATCTTCGACGTATCGAGGCTGAGGTCCTGGATCACCGCGAGCGACTGCGCGGCAAACGCCTCGTTCAGCTCGATCCAGTCGAGGTCGTCCTGCTTCAGGCCCGCGGCTTTCAGCGCGGCCGGAATCGCTTCCTTCGGGCCGATGCCCATGATTTCCGGCGGCACGCCGCGCACCGCGAAGCTGACGAAGCGCGCGAGCGGCGTCAGGTTGAACTGCTTGAGGATCTTTTCCGATACGACGATCAACGCACCCGCGCCGTCCGACGTCTGCGAGCTGTTGCCGGCCGTGACCGAGCCTTTGTTCGCGAACACCGCGCGCAGCTTCGCGAGGCCTTGCATCGAGGTGTCCGCGCGCGGACCTTCGTCGAGCGACACCTCGCGCGTTTTCACGTTGATCTCGCCGGTCGCGAGATCGGGGACGCGATCGACGATCGTGTACGCGGCGATTTCGTCGTTGAATTCGCCGGCTTGCTGCGCGGCCATCGCGCGGCGGTGCGATTCGACCGAGAACGCGTCCTGCGCTTCGCGGCTGATCTTCCAGCGCTCGGCGACTTTCTCCGCGGTCAGGCCCATGCCGTACGCGATGCCGACGTCTTCGTTGCGATCGAAGATATGCGGCGACAGCGACGGCTTATTGCCCATCATCGGCACCATGCTCATCGATTCGCAGCCGCCCGCGATCATCGCATCCGCCTCGCCGACGCGAATGCGGTCCGCGGCCATCGCGAGCGCGGTCAGACCCGACGCGCAGAAGCGGTTCACCGTGACGCCGCCGACCGTGTTCGGCAGACCTGCCAGTAGCGCGCCGATCCGTGCGACGTTCAGGCCCTGCTCCGCTTCCGGAATAGCGCAACCGACGATCGCGTCTTCGATCACGCCGGTGTCGAGGCCGGGCACCTGAGCGACGGCCGACCTGATCGCGTGAACCAGCAGCTCATCCGGACGTGTGTTCCTGAACATGCCGCGCGGCGCCTTGCCGATCGGCGTACGGCTCGCGGCGACGATGTATGCGTCTTGCAATTGCTTTGCCATTTGGGAATCTCCTTTGTCGACCAGAGTTGGCGCTTTAGCTGTCGATCCGGAGTTGGCGCTTTAGCGCTTACTCCGGTCCCATGCAAAGCTCTTACTCTGGTCCCATGCACATTGTGCGGTCGCCGCTTAGTTGCGCACCGGCTTGCCGGTCTGCAGCATGCCCATGATCCGTTCCTGCGTCTTCTGCGTGCCGAGCAGCTCGACGAACGCGCGACGCTCGAGTTGCAGCAGCCAATCTTCGTCGACGAGGCTGCCCGCTTCGACGTCGCCGCCGCACACCGCTTCCGCGATGCGGCTCGCGATCAGGAAATCGTGCTCGCTGATGAAGCGGCCGTCGCGCATGTTGACGAGCGACGCCTTGATCGTCGAAATCGCCGAGCGGCCCGCGACCGGCACCTGGGTCGCGCGTAGCGGCGCACGGTAGCCCGCCGCGGCGAGCGCGCGCGCTTCCTTCTTCGCGACGTCGAGCAGTTCGAACACATTGAAGACGATCGTGTCGGAAGGCTTCAGGTAGCCCATCGCGCGGGCGTCGAGCGCGGAGGCCGACACCTTCGCCATCGCCGCGTTCTCGAACGACTTCTGCAGGAACTTCAGCAGATCGTTCGTCGCGCCGACCTGGCTTGCCGCTTCGGCCGCGCGCAGCGCCGCTTCCTTCAGGCCGCCGCCCGCCGGCACGAGACCCACGCCGACTTCGACGAGACCCAGATAGCTCTCGATGTGCGCGACGCGCTTCGCGCTGTGCAGTGCGAGTTCGCAGCCGCCGCCGAGCGCGATGCCCGAGATCGCCGAGATCACCGGCACGTTCGCATACTTGACGCGCAGCATGCCCTGCTGGAAATTCTTCACGAACGGCTCGATGCCCTTCGCGCCGCCCATCATGAACGCGGGCATCGCTTCTTCGAGGTTCGCGCCCGCCGAGAACGGACCGCCCGGCGTGCCGAGCTTCAGCGATGTGGGCTGCCACACGACGAGGCCCTTGTAGTCCTTCTCGGCCAGTTCGATCGCCTGCGTGAGCCCTTCGATCACCGCCGGTCCGATCGTGTTCATCTTGCTCTTGAACGACACGATCAGCACGTCGTCCTCGCCCGCGCGATCGTCGACCCATGCGCGCACCGCATCGGTCTCGAACAGCGTCTTGCCGTAGGTCTTCGGATCGGCGCCGGTTTCGCCGACGAGCGGCGCGCGGAACACCTGCTTGCGGTACACGTCGAGCGACGAGCGCGGCACGAAGGTCTGCGTGGCCGGTGACCACGAGCCTTCGGCCGTGTGCACGCCGCCCTTCTCGTCAACCGCGCCTTCGAGCACCCACGACGGCAGCGGCACGTTGGCGAGCGCCTTGCCCGCGGCGATGTCTTCCTGCACCCATTCGGCGACCTGCTTCCAGCCGGCCGTCTGCCAGCCTTCGAACGGGCCTTCGTTCCAGCCGAAGCCCCAGCGGATCGCGAGGTCGACGTCGCGCGCATTGTCGGCGATCGATTCCAGATGCACGGCGATGTAGTGATAGACGTCACGGAAGATCGACCACAGGAACTGCGCCTGCGGGTGCTGCGTTTCACGCAGCAGCTTCAGACGCTCGGCGGCCGGACGCTTCAGAATGCGGCCGACGAGTTCGTCCGCCTTCCCGCCGCCGTCGATATATGCACCCGTGTTCGGATCGAGCACCTTGATCGCCTTGCCTTCCTTCCTGTAGAAGCCGCCGCCGGTCTTCTGACCGAGCGCGCCCTTCTTCACCAGTTCGGCGAGCACGGCCGGTGTTTCGTAGACCGGCAGAAACGGATCGTCCGGCAGCGTGTCCTGCATCGTCTTGATCACGTGCGCCATCGTGTCGAGACCGACCACGTCGGCGGTGCGGAACGTCGCCGACTTCGCGCGGCCGAGGCGCGCGCCGGTCAGGTCGTCCACTTCGTCGAAACGCAGGCCGAACTTCGCGGCTTCGGCAATAACCGCAAGGATCGAGAACACGCCGACGCGGTTCGCAATGAAGTTCGGCGTATCTTTCGCGCGCACGACGCCCTTGCCGACCACGCTGGTCAGGAAGGTTTCGAGCTGATCGAGAATTTCCGGACGCGTCGTCGCGGTCGGGATCAGTTCGACCAGATGCATGTAGCGCGGCGGATTGAAGAAGTGCACGCCGCAGAAGCGCGCCTTCAGTTCGTCCGCGAAACCTTCGGACAGTGCGGTGATCGACAGCCCCGACGTGTTGGTCGCGAAAATCGCGTTCGGGCCGATGTGCGGCGCGACCTTCTTGTACAGGTCGTGCTTCCAGTCCATGCGTTCGGCGATTGCTTCGATCACGACGTCGCACTCGGCGAGCTTGTCGATGTCGTCGTCGTAGTTCGCGGGCTGGATGTATTGCGCGTCGTCCTTCACGCCGAACGGCGCCGGCGACAGCTTCTTCAGATTTTCGATCGCCTTCAGCGCGATCCCGTTCTTCGGGCCTTCCCTGGCGGGCAGGTCGAACAGCAGCACGGGCACCTTGGCGTTGATCAGGTGCGCGGCGATCTGCGCGCCCATCACGCCGGCGCCGAGCACGGCTACCTTGCGAATGATCAGATTGCTCACGTCGTTTCTCCGGAGAGTTGTGCGATGGCGCGAAGCGTCAGCCATGCTTCGCGCGATGTGTGTGGTCGGCAGCGAGGCACCTTGGGTTCAGTACGCGCAGGCGCCTCGCTCGATGTGCGAGCGTCAGAACAACGCTTCTTCGACGTCCATCATCGGCTTCGAACCTGCGCGCGCCTGGCGGATCGTCATCGCCGTTTCGGGTAGAAGCTTCGCGAAGTAGAAGCGCGCGGTCGCGAGCTTCGCCTTGTAGAACGGATCGCCCGATGCCTCCTTGTCCAGCGCGATGCGCGCCATGCGCGCCCAGAAATACGAGAACACCAGATGGCCGACCGTGCGCAGGTACGGCACGGCCGCGGCGCCGACTTCGTCGGGGTTCTGCATCGCCTTCATGCCGATTTCCATCGTCAGCTTCTGCACCTTTTCGCCGATCTCGGCGAGCGGGTTCACGAACTCCTGCATTTCCGGCTTGATGCCTTCCGCTTCGACGAACCCGGCGACGAGCTTGCCGAACTTCTTCATCTTCGCGCCCATGTCGCCGAGCACCTTGCGGCCGAGCAGATCGAGCGACTGGATGCCGTTGGTGCCTTCGTAGATCATGTTGATGCGCGCGTCACGCACGTACTGCTCCATGCCCCATTCGGCGATGAAGCCGTGGCCGCCGTAGATCTGCATCGCGTGATTGGTGCCTTCGAACGCGTTGTCCGACAGGAACGCCTTCAGGATCGGCGTGAGCAGCGCGACCAGGTCGGCGGCTTCCTTGCGCTCGGCTTCGTCGGCGTGCGACAACTCCTTGTCGATCTGCAGCGCCGACCAGTACGAGAACGCGCGGCCGGCTTCGGCGTAGGCCTTTTGCGTGAGCAGCATGCGGCGCACGTCCGGGTGCACGATGATCGGATCGGCGGCCTTTTCCGGCGCCTTCGGGCCGGTCAGCGAACGCATCTGCAGCCGCTCTTTCGCGTACGTGAGCGAGTTCTGATATGCGACTTCGGTGAGACCGAGGCTCTGCATGCCGACGCCGAGACGCGCGGCGTTCATCATGACGAACATCGCGTTCAGGCCCTTGTTCGGCTCGCCGACCATCCAGCCCTTCGCGTTGTCGAGATTGATCACGCAGGTCGCGTTGCCGTGAATGCCCATCTTGTGCTCGATCGAACCGCACTTGACGCCGTTGCGCTCACCGGGCTCGCCCGCTTCGTTCGGCACGAACTTCGGCACGATGAACAGCGAAATGCCCTTGGTGCCCTTCGGCGCATCCGGCAGACGCGCGAGCACGAGGTGAACGATGTTCTCCGCCATGTCATGCTCGCCGCTCGAAATGAAAATCTTCGTGCCGCTGATCGAGTACGAGCCGTCGCCATTCGGTTCGGCCTTCGTGCGCAGAATGCCGAGGTCGGTGCCGCAATGCGGCTCGGTCAGACACATCGTGCCGGTCCAGACGCCTGCGACGAGCTTCGGCAGATAGCGCTGCTGCAGTTCCGGCGTGCCGTGCGCGTGCAGGCATTCGTACGCGCCGTGCGACAGGCCCGGATACATCGTCCACGCCTGATTCGCCGAGTTCAGCATTTCATAGAGCGCGTTGTTGACGAACGCGGGCAGTCCCTGGCCGCCGAATTCCGGGTCGCAACCGAGCGCCGGCCAGCCGGCTTCGACGTATTGCCGGTAGGCTTCCTTGAAGCCCTTCGGCGTGGTCACGACGCCGTCGCCGGCATACGTACAGCCTTCCTGGTCGCCGCTGAGGTTGAGCGGGAACAGCACTTCGGAGCAGAACTTGCCGGCTTCCTCGAGCACCGCGTTGATCGTGTCGGCGTCGAGTTCGGCGTGCTTCGGCATTTGCCGAAGTTCGGCCTCGACGTTGAGCAGTTCGTGCAACACGAATTGCATGTCGCGCAGCGGCGCGGCGTACTGTCCCATGACTCTCTCTCCCTGGTTTGACAAAAAGCCAGGCCGTTGGCCGGGTCCGTGGTCGGACCTTCTGCGCCGCGCGTTTCCGGTAGATTCCGGCGACGCCGCTAACGGCTTTCGCTTTGATACGAATTAATCAGTTTTTCCAGTGCGGCCCACGTGAGACGCACCGCATCCGGCAGATGCAGAAAGCGCGCGTCGTGATGCAGGCCGAGCGTGACGCTATACAGTTCGAACAGCATCAGCTGCGGGTCGGTATCGGCGCGCAGATGCCCTTCTTCCATTGCTTGCGAGATCGCGCGCGTGAGCGCCGCACGCCACGTCGTCACGCTCGACACCAACTGCTCGCGCACCTGGCTATCCGCGCGGTCGTCGTATTCGACGGCGCCGCTGATGTAGATGCATCCGGTCGTGACTTCCTGAATGCGTTTCTCGATCCAGCGGGAAATCATCGCGCGCAAGCGCGGCAGACCACGCGGCTCGCGCAGGCTCGGGAAAAACACCTCGTCTTCGAAACGGCGGTGGTATTCGCGCACGACCTCGATCTGCAGATCCTCGCGCGACCCGAAATGCGCGAACACACCGCTCTTGCTCATCTGCATGCGCTCGGCCAGCAGACCAATCGTCAGACCTTCCAGTCCGTCTCGGCCTGCCAGATCGAGTGCTGCGTCGAGAATCGCGGCTCGGGTTTGTTCGCCTTTTCGCATAGCTGTTTTACCGTTCTAATGTGACCGAATTGAAAATCGAACGGCCGTACTATTATTGAGTGCTTGCCGTCCGCGAAACAAGGACTTTATTAGAAACTGGTTTCTAACCGGCTTCTAATTTTGCGGCTTTCGACCATCAGATCAATCAGATTTTTAGAGGCGTTTGCCTTGAATCGATGGGTGCCGATCGGCGCGCGCGTGTTCTCGCGCGTGTTCTATTTCTTTGCCCCGGTTCGCTGGCGCCGATTGATGGCCGACATGATGCGGCAAGCGCGGGCTCTCGTGCGAGCGGTATTAGTCGTAGCCGCCCACCGTCAGCAGCTTCATCGCGACGCGGTAGCTCGTGTACGCGATCCAGCTCAGCGCGCGCACGCGCGCCGGTCGCGATTCGTAGTGCGCTTCATCGATTGGGCGCGCGTCCGTGAACGCGTCGAGAATCGCGTCGCGCAGTTTGGGGATCGACGGATCGTTCACGAGCACGACGTTCGCTTCGTTGTTCAGCATCAGGCTGAGCGCATCGAGATTCGACGAACCGACCGTGCCCCAGTTCGAATCGACCACCGCGACCTTGCCGTGTAGCAGCGTCTTCTCGTATTCGGCGATCTGCACGCCTGCGCGCAACAGCGCGTGGTACAGGAACGGCACGGCGTAATCGAGCGCCTTGAACTCCTTGCGCCCGATGATCAGCTTCACGACCACGCCGCGCCGCGCCGCGAACACCAGCGCGCGACGCAGCTTGCGTCCCGGCATGAAGTACGGATTCGCGAGCAGGATTTCATGGCGCGCCTGGCCGATCGCGGCCAGATAAGCTTTTTCGATCGCGCGGCGGTTGATCAGGTTATCGCGCGCGACGAATGCGACGCACGGCTCGCCGCCGGCCCACAGTGCCTCGTTGCGGCGTCGCCGGCGTCTGCGCAGACTGCCAAGCGAGTTGGCGTCCTGCGACGACAGGTCGGGCTTCATCGAATCGAGCGGCCGATGGCCGACGCGAATCCGCCGCCACTGCACTTCGATCGCATCGCGCACGTCGGCGACCACCGGCCCGCGCAGTTCGACCGCGAAGTCCCAGCGCCGGTACGGCAGCTTCTCGCCGTTGTTCTCGTAATCGTCGACGATATTGATGCCGCCGCAATATGCGATCTGATCGTCGATCACCGCGAGCTTGCGGTGCGTGCGCGAAAAGCCGAAGCGGCCGAACAGATGCGGGTTGTAGATGCGATGCTCGATGCCGCCGGCCGGCCATTGCTCGAACATCGTCAGGCGCGCGGTGCCGACGCCATCGGTGATCACGCGCACTCTGACGCCGCGTGCGGCAGCGCGAAGCAGCGCCTCGCTGACCGCGTGGCCGGCTTCGTCGTCGCAGAAGATGTAGGTTTCGAGCGCGACGTTGTGCTCGGCCGCGTCGATGCGCTCGATCAGCGCATCGAAGAAATCGTCGCCGGAGCGCAGCAGCTCGACCTCGTTGTTACTGGTGAAGCGGTAGCGCTGCCAGTAACGACGGCCGAGCAACGTGTGCCGCAGAAGCGCGAAACGGCCCGAGCCGCCTGCGCTCACTGGCCACGCTCCCCGGCCAGCGGGCCGGATTGCGGGTCGACCGGGCGTGCGGCGAGCCGCCGCGGCAACTGCAGGATCGCATCGGCATTCGACGACGAAAAGCAGCGCGATGCGGCCTCTTCATATGGCAGCCACATATACGCGGTGTGTTCGCGCGGCGCGAGCGTCACGTCGATGCACTCGGGGACCTGCAGGCTGAACCAGTGCTCGGTGTTGTAGAGCACGCCCGCTTCGTAGCGGTAACGAAATTCCGGGTAGATCTCGTAGTCGATCGAGTAGTGCCAGTCGAACAACCCGCTGCGCGGCACCAGTGCGCCGCCGATCATGATGCCGGTTTCCTCGCCGACTTCGCGCACCGCCGTGTCGGCGAGCGGTTCGTCGAGCCGGTCTTTCGAACCCGTCACCGACTGCCAGAACGCCGCATGATCGGCGCGCTCGAGCAGCAGCACGTCGAGCGCAGGCGTATGAATGATGACGAGGACGGACTGCGGAATTTTCGGCGGTTTCGGCATGGCTCAAACTGGGCGCGACGATACGCGCGGTACATGTCGGATGACGGTCGAAAGGGTCTGGAAAGCGGTGGCTTCACTGTAACGCAAAAAATGAAAAAGGCGCTGAGGTGGAGATCACCTCAGCGCCTTTTCGTTTCGCTCGTGTGGTTTTTTTGCGGCCGCCGCCCCGCCGGCCGGCACACGCAAGACCGCTTGCCGGCCGCGCGCAGCGGCCGCGGCTTTATGCCTTCGGTTCCGGCGTACGCAGACGGATGTGCAGTTCGCGCAGCTGACGCTCGTCGACTTCGCTCGGCGCCTGCGTGAGCAGATCCTGCGCGCGTTGCGTCTTCGGGAACGCGATCACGTCGCGGATCGAGTCGGCGCCGGCCATCATCGTGACGATGCGGTCCAGACCGAACGCGATACCGCCGTGCGGGGGCGCGCCGTATTGCAGCGCGTCGAGCAGGAAGCCGAACTTCGCCTGCGCTTCTTCCGCGTTGATCTTCAGCGCGCGGAACACCTTGCTCTGCACTTCCTCACGGTAGATACGCACCGAGCCGCCGCCGATTTCCCAGCCGTTCAGCACCATGTCGTAGGCCTTCGCGAGGCAGCGCGCGGGGTCCGTTTCGAGGTACTCGAGGTGCTCGTCCTTGGGGCTCGTGAACGGGTGATGCGCGGCGACGTAGCGGTTGTCTTCCTCGTCGTATTCGAACATCGGAAAGTCGACGACCCACAGCGGCTTCCAGCCGGACTCGGCCAGGCCGTTGGCCTTGCCGAATTCCGAATGACCGATCTTCAGACGCAGCGCGCCGAGGCTGTCGTTGACGACCTTTGCGCGATCCGCCGCGAAGAAGATGATGTCGCCGTCTTGTGCGCCGGTGCGCTCGATGATCGCCTTCAGCGCTTCGTCGTGCAGGTTCTTCACGATCGGGCTTTGCAGACCGTCACGGCCCTTCGCCGCTTCATTGACCTTGATCCACGCGAGACCCTTCGCCCCGTAGATGCGCACGAATTCCGTGTAGCTGTCGATGTCGCCACGCGACAGCTCGCCGCCCTTCGGCACGCGCAGCGCTGCGACGCGACCGTCCTTCGTGTTGGCCGGGGTGCTGAACACCTTGAAGTCGACGTCGCGCATCGCATCGGTCAACTCGGTGAACTCGAGCTTCACGCGCAGGTCCGGCTTGTCCGAACCGAAGCGGCGCATCGCTTCCGCGTATTCCATGACCGGGAATTTCTGGTCGAGCTCGACGCCGATCGTCGTCTTGAACACGTGACGGATCATCGCCTCGAACAGATCGCGGATTTCCTGTTCCGAAAGGAACGAGGTCTCGCAGTCGATCTGCGTGAATTCCGGCTGACGGTCGGCGCGCAGGTCTTCGTCGCGGAAGCACTTGGTGATCTGGTAGTAACGGTCGAAGTTCGCGACCATCAGCAGCTGCTTGAACAGCTGCGGCGACTGCGGCAGCGCGAAGAACTGGCCCGGGTTCGTACGCGACGGCACGAGGTAGTCGCGCGCGCCTTCCGGCGTGCTCTTCGTGAGCATCGGCGTTTCGATGTCGATGAAGCCCTGCTCGTCGAGGTACTTGCGCACTTCGATCGCGACGCGGTAGCGCAGACGCAGGTTGTGCTGCATCTGCGGACGGCGCAGGTCGAGCACGCGATGCGTGAGGCGCGTGGTTTCCGACAGGTTGTCATCGTCGAGCTGGAACGGCGGCGTGACCGACGCGTTCAGCACGATCAGCTCGTGGCACAGCACTTCGATCTTGCCGCTCTTCAGCGAGGCATTGGTCGTGCCTTCCGGACGGCCGCGCACGATGCCCTTGACCTGCACGCAGAACTCGTTGCGCACGCCTTCGGCGACCTTGAACATGTCAGCGCGATCCGGATCGCAGACGACCTGAACGAGCCCTTCGCGATCGCGCAGGTCGATGAAGATGACGCCGCCATGGTCGCGGCGGCGGCTTACCCAGCCGCACAGCGAGACGGATTGGCCCAGCAGTTCTTCGGTCACCAGACCGCAGTATTCAGATCTCATCGACATGATGTTTGTCTTTCGTTTTGCATTGGTTGAACGGCGCGCCGCAGACGATCCTGCATGAAGCGTTGCGCGCCGGCATTAGAGCGGAGGCTCGACGGTGGCGCGGCGCACCGGCGCCGGCGGCGGCGCGGACGGCGCCACGACGCCCATCGAGACAATGTACTTGAGCGCAGCGTCGACCGTCATGTCGAGCTCGATCACTTCGCTTTTCGGCACCATCAGGAAGAAGCCGGACGTCGGGTTCGGCGTGGTCGGCACGTATACGCTGACGTAATCTTCCTTCAGATGGTTGGCCACGTCGCCGCCCGGGATGCCGGTCAGAAATGCGATCGTATAGGACCCGCGGCGCGGGTACTCGATCAGCAGCGCCTTGCGGAATGCATTGCCACTGCTCGACAGCAGCGTGTCGGACACCTGCTTCACGCTGGTGTAGAGCGGGCCGACCACCGGAATGTGCGCGACCAGCAGTTCCCACCACTTCACGAGCTTCTGCCCAATGAAGTTCTGCGTCAACAGCCCGACGACGAAGATGAACGCGAGCGTGAGCACCGCGCCGAGGCCCGGCAAGCGATAGCCGATCGTGCGTTCCGGCTGCCACGAGGTAGGCAGCAGCAACAGCGTCTGGTCCATCGTGCCGATGACCAGGCCGAGCACCCACAGTGTGATGGCCAGAGGCACCAGCACCAGCAGGCCGGTCAGAAACACCGATTTGAGCGTGAATTTCTTCGTCGTCATGTGTACCGCCAGAAAGCTGCGCGGGCCGAAGCCCATGCGCGGTAGATACGCCGCCCGCGCGGGGCGGGAGTCCCACTAGGCGCTGCCGGAACCGCTCGGGCTCGTGGCGGCGGGCGCTGCGGCGGGGGCCGCGGGCGCGGCAGCCGACGCAGCCGGGGCAGCGACTGCGGCCGGCTCGGACTTCGCTTCCGACGCGGCCGGCGCGCTCGTGCCGCCGCGGAAATCGGTCACGTACCAGCCGGAGCCCTTCAACTGGAAGCCGGCGGCGGTGAGTTGTTTGCTAAAGGTGTCTTTTCCGCACTCGGGACACTGCGTCAACTGGGGATCGCTCATCTTCTGGAGCACGTCCTTCCCGAAACCGCATGACCCGCAACGATAAGCGTAGATCGGCATGATCCTTTCTTACTCCAAATCCTACTGAAATCTTGTAAACGCTTGCAAAGCCTTGAATTATAGCCGCAAACAATGTCCGTTCCCCGGATTTCGGGAAGCGGACGCACGACGCGCCCGCCACCGCGCCAGATGGGGACGACCCCCGGACCTCTCAAGAGCGGCGCGCGTGGCGTTAGCCGCGACGCCGCCAGGTGAGCCAGCGCTCGCGTCCGGCGAATACGGCGATCGAGTCGTCGACCGCTTCGTCTTCGACCAGCTCGAAGTGTGGCGTGAGCAGCGCATCGAGCTCGCCGCGTTCGATGCCGAACGGCGGCCCTTTCGGCGTCGCGCCGATGAAAAAGATGCCCGCCAGCAACCCGCCGGCCGGTAGCAGTTCGCTCATGCGCTGCGCGTAGTCGGCGCGGCGCGCCGGCGGCAGCGCGCAGAAGAATGCGCGCTCATAGATCCATGCCGGTGCGAACGGTGGCGCATAGGTGAAGAAATCCGCCTGTTCGACCAGCGATGCATGCGCGCCGAGCTGCTCGCGTGCCGCCGCCACGGCGGCTGCCGAGAAGTCGATCGCGCGTACCGGGTTGCCCTGGCGCGCGAGCCATACCGCTTCGTGCGCGCTGCCGCAGCCTGGAATCAGCACGGCCACGTCGCGGTGCCGTTCGGCGAATGCGCGAAACGCGGATGGCACGCCCGCCTGATCCCACGGCGTGAAATGGCGCTCGAAGCGTTCGTCCCAGAACTCGGGCGAGCCGGGATCGCGGGTTGCGAAATCGGGCGCGGCGGGTTGGGTCGGATCGCTCATCGGAATCTATCCTCCATAAGCCAGTACCAGGAACGCACGCGCCAGCATCGCGCCGACGCCGACCGCCACGCCGAACAGCAGCAGGCCTTGCAGCAGACGGTTGGTGCGCTTTTGCTCGAGCAGGATCTGGCGGATCACGTCGTCGTTCGCGCCGCCCACCGGATGATGGCGCTCGGCCAGCATGTTATGGACGAGGCGCGGCAACTGCGGCAGCGTCTTGCTCCACTGCGGCGCCTCGATCTTCAGACGCTCGTACCAGCCGCGCAAGCCGATCTGCTCGTTCATCCAGCGCTCGAGATAGGGCTTCGCGGTCTTCCACAGATCCAGTTCGGGATCGAGCGAACGGCCTAGGCCTTCCACGTTCAGCATCGTCTTTTGCAGCAACACGAGCTGCGGCTGGATCTCGACGTTGAAGCGCCGCGACGTCGAGAACAGACGCAGCAGCACCTGGCCGAGAGAAATGTCCTTCAGCGCGCGATCGAAATACGGTTCGCAGACGGCGCGGATCGCGCTTTCGAGCTCCTCGACACGGGTGGTCGGCGGCACCCAGCCCGACTCCAGATGCAACGTCGCGACGCGATGGTAGTCACGCTTGAAGAACGCGAGGAAGTTCTGCGCGAGGTAGTTTTTGTCGAAGTCCGACAGCGCGCCGATGATGCCGAAGTCGAGCGCGATATAACGGCCGAAGTGCGCGGGATCGAGGCTCACCTGGATGTTGCCGGGGTGCATGTCGGCGTGGAAAAAGCCGTCGCGGAACACCTGCGTGAAGAAAATTTCGACGCCCTCGCGCGCGAGCTTCGGGATGTCGACACCCGCCGCGCGCAACGTATCGACCTGGCTGATCGGCACGCCGACCATGCGCTCCATCACGAGCACCGTGGGCGTGCAGAACTCCCAGTACATCTCGGGCACGAGCAGCAGGTCGAGCCCCAGGAAGTTGCGCCGCAACTGGCTGCCGTTGGCGGCCTCGCGCATCAGGTCGAGTTCGTCGTGCAGGTATTTGTCGAATTCGGCGACCACCTCGCGCGGCTTCAGGCGCTTGCCGTCGGCCCACAGACGCTCGGCCCACACGGCGATGTCGCGCAACAGCGCGAGGTCGGAATCGATCACCGGCAGCATCTTGGGGCGCAGCACCTTCACCGCGACCGCCTTGCCCGCATGCTGGCCGGCCTTCACCTTCGCGAAGTGGACCTGTGCGATCGACGCGCTCGCGACCGGCACCCGCTCGAAATCGTCGAATAGCACGTCGACCGGCGCGCCGAGCGACTTCTCGACGAGCGCGATCGCGACCGCCGAATCGAACGGCGGCACCTGGTCTTGCAGCTTGGCAAGTTCGTTGGCGATATCGACCGGCAGCAGATCGCGACGGGTCGACAGCACCTGGCCGAACTTGACGAAGATCGGCCCGAGGCTTTCGAGCGCGAGCCGCAGACGCACGCCCCGCGGCGCATCGAACTTGCGGCCGAGCGTCGTGATGCGCAGCAGCAGACGCACGCGCCGGTCGTTGATGCGGCTCAACATCATTTCGTCGAGGCCGAAGCGGATGACCGTGAAAAATATCTTGAGAAAACGCAGAAAACGCATGGCTGGGCCCGGTGACTAGCGCGTGCCGCGCGACGTGGCGGCGCCGCCCGGCGTTTGCGCGCCGCGGACTTCGACCTTCTGTTCGATGCGCTCGATGCGCTTTTCGACGCGCGCGAGCGAATCGCGCGCGCGCGCCAGCTCGACGTTGAAGTCCGCGAGCGCGGTGCGGCGCACCAGCTGCGGATTTTCGTCGAGCAGGTACTCGGCGGCGGTGTCGAGCAGATTGCGACCGGTGCGCTGCACATGCTCGCCGACCGAGCGGACTAGTGACGTGATGCGCCACGCGGGTCCATCACCGATCAGCTTCGCGAGATCTTCCTCCGGCTCCCAGCGCAGATGCTCGGCGAGCTTCGCGATCACGGTCGCGAACTCGGCGTCGCCCTCGATCTTCACGTGCTTCATCACCGCGGCCTGGCCACCTTGCAGGAAGGCCGGCAGTGCGTCGGACGGCACCGAGATCGTCACGTCGAACTGATGCGCATCGGCTTCGTCGAGCGTACCGAGATAGCCGTCGGGCTGCACGAGCAGCGCGAGCACAACCGGCGGACATGACAGGCGAGCGGTCTTGCCCGCGTACGGGGCGAGGCGCTCGCGGGCCCACGATTCGCGGGCGAGCAGATGATTGACAGCAGCAGCGAAGGGCTTGGCGGCGAGGGTCATCGAAGGTGGCAAGAAAAAACCCGCGCGAGCAAGGTGCTTGCGCGGGCTCCCATTGTAACGTCCGTTCGCTTCGCGGCCTGCTATGCCGAACGGCCTAAGCCATGCGCGAGGTCACGAATCGCTATGCCGTGGCCGGCTCTTTTCGAGGCAAACGCGACTCGATGCTTCGGCATGTCAGTGTTGCTCGACCTGCTGGATGCCGGCAAGCAGCCAGCCTTCGCCAGTGCGGTTCGCCTTCGTCAGATTCCAGACTTCGACGAACGGCTCGGCCGCCGCGCCCGGCTCCTCGCGGATCAAACCGGAGAAGCGCACGCTCGCGAAGTATTCGTTCGCGCGCTCCTCGACGCCGAGCAGCTCGGCGTTCAACTGCACGACGTCGGTCTGGGTCGGCTGCGTGCCGCGCGACGCGAGATCGACGCGCACTTCGGCGAACATTTCCGGCGTCGTGAATTCGCGGATGTCCTCGACGTTGCCGACGTCCCACGCGGCCTGCAGACGCACGAAGTACACCTTCGCGTTACGCAGAAACGCTTCCGAATCGAAGCCGGCCGGCACCGACGGCGTCGCGCCGAGCGATGGCGTGGTCAACGGGTTGCCCTGCGGTTCGAGATACGAGCCGGTGGGCGGCGCCGTGTAACGCGGCTCCTGAATATAGTCAGTGCCTTTCGTGTTCAGCGACGGCGCCGTGCCCGCGTAGGCAGGCTGCGCCGCATCGCGCTTACGGCCGGTGAAGCGGCGGATGAGCCAGATCACCACAATTGCGATCAACGCGATCACGATCACGTTCGCGAGCATGCCGGCGAACGCCTCGCCGAGCCCGAAATGCGACAGCAATGCGGCGATGCCGAGACCGGCCGCGAGACCGGCGATTGGCCCGAGCCAGCGATTGCGGTTCGGTGCGGCGGGCGGCGTGGGCTTAGTCGCAGGCCCCGGCTGCGCGCTTTGCTGCGTGGCCTGATTGTTCTGCGCCGGCTGGGACGGCGGCGGCGTCTGGCGCTGCTGCTGCAGACTGTTCGATTGACGGCCGAAGCTGCGGCCTCCGCCCATGCGGCGTGCTTCGGCGTCGAGAGAGGCAAGAGTGCCGGCCATCAGCAGACCGACCATCGCGATCAGTCCGATTCTTCTCGCCAGCGACCCCTTAACCTTACGAGTAGATAACAAATTCGAATCGGACATTTCGCACTTTCCTTTAAAAATCGATGGGTTAGGGACTCTAGTATTTGATCCCCACATGCAAAGCTACCACGCCAGCTGACAAATTGTAATATTTGACGCCGTCGAGACCAGCTTGTTCCATCATGGTTTTCAAAGTTTGCTGGTCCGGATGCATGCGGATCGATTCCGCCAGGTACTGGTAGCTTTCCGCGTCCTTGGCGAAGCGCTCGCCGAGCCACGGCAACACCTTGAACGAATACAGATCGTAGACCTTCTTCAGCGGATCCCATACCTTCGAGAACTCGAGCACGAGCAGCCGCCCGGCCGGTTTCAGCACACGACGCATCTCGGCGAGCGCGATGTCCTTATGTGTCATGTTGCGCAAGCCGAACGCGACCGTCACGACGTCGAAGTAGTTGTCCGGAAACGGGATTTTCTCGGCATCGCACAGCAGCGTCGGCGTGATGATGCCCTTGTCGAGCAGCCGGTCGCGGCCCACGCGCAGCATCGATTCATTGATGTCGGTATGCCAGACCTCGCCCGTTTCGCCCGCCTGTTTCGCGAATGCTTTCGACAGGTCGCCCGTGCCGCCCGCGATGTCGAGCACCTTGTAGCCCGGCCGCACGTTCGCCTGGGCGATCGTGAACACCTTCCACGCCCGGTGCAATCCGCCCGACATCAGGTCGTTCATCAGGTCGTAGTTGGCGGCCACCGAGTGGAACACCCCCGCCACCTTCTGCGCCTTGTCCTGTTCGTCGACCGATTGAAAGCCGAAGTGGGTTTTGCTCATCGCGCTCGTCCTTTCGCGTGTTCTTGAATGTTGCGCCGCTCGAGCGGCGTTCGGGGGCGAATCGTATCAGTGACAGTGCCCGTGCGCAGCCGCGGCGGGCACCATCGGCGTGTCGCGGTCGATGCCGGCCGCTGCCAGTTTGGCGAGATACGCGCGCCAGAGTTCATCCTGACGCACGGCCATGTCGTACAGCAGGTCCCACGAGTAGATGCCGGTGGCGTGTCCATCGGAGAAGGTCGGTTGCAGCGCGTAATTGCCGACGCCTTCGATCATCGTGATCGTCACGTCGCGCTTGCCGGTCTGCAGGGTTTCCTGGCCGGGCCCGTGGCCCATCACTTCCGCCGACGGCGAATATACGCGCAGCAGTTCGAACGGTAGCCGATACGCTCCGCCGTTCGCGTACTGCAGTTCGAGCACGCGCGACTTCGAATGCACGATCACGCCTGTCGGCACCGGCGTCTCGGGAGTCAATCCGCTCATGTTGGCCTCATCAGATAACGGCGGGTGATAACGTCGGATTGGCCGCCTCGCACGCCGACGGCAGTCCGGCGATACGCGGCGACGGGTTCAGCGACGCTCAGCCCAGCACCTGTTCGATTTCCTGCCGCACGGCTTCGCGCAGCAGCGTGGCTTGCGCGCGGCGCGACGACAACATCGCTTCGGACACCGTGCGCTGGCGCGGCGCCCAGATCGGCAGGGGGAAATGCGCGTCGTTCGAGAAACGCGGAATCACGTGCCAGTGCACGTGCGGCACCTGGTTGCCGAGGCTCGCGAGATTGACCTTCGCGGGCTGCATCACGCGTCGCTGCGCACGCTCGACCGCGTACACGGCCTTCATCACGTGATCGCGCTCGTCGGCAGAAAGATCCGAAAACTCGGCGACGTGAGCGTTCCAGATGACCCGGCAAAAGCCCGGGTAGTCGTGTTCGTCGGCGAGGACGACTCGCAGCGCGTCGTCCTGCCACAGCACATCGCCGCCGTCTTCACGGCAAAAAACGCAGTCCATCGTCGTCCTCGGCAAAAATCCTTGGTCGTGCCATTAAACCAGCACGCGCTCGATTCCGCCATTGTTCGCCCGTTGAACGTAGTCCGCCATCCAGTTTTCGCCCAGCACGTGACGTGCCATCTCGACCACGATGTAGTCCGCCTCGGTACCCGCGTCTTCGTTGTAGCGCGACAGCCCTTGCAGGCACGACGGGCAACTCGTGAGGATCTTCACGTCGGTCACGCCCGCGTTTCCGGAATTGGGCTGCGGACCGTCGCCGGCCTTCAGCACCGAACCGTTCGACGCGCCCGCGGCGCCGGCCGATGCATTGGCCGGATTGATCGCGTTCGCGCCCGCTTCGGCGACGAGAGGAATGCCGCGCAGCTTCGCCGCGCCCTTGCGGATCTCTTCTTCCTTGCGGAAGCGCACCTGAGTCGAGATGTCGGGACGCGTGACCGCGAGCGTGCCCGATTCGCCGCAGCAGCGGTCGTTCTTCTCGATCTTGTAGCCGTCCTGCTCCGAACCCATCAGCTGATTGACGAGCTTGACCGGGTCCATCGTCTTGATCGGCGAATGGCACGGGTCGTGATACATGTAGCGCACGCCGTTCACGCCATCGAGCTTGATGCCTTTTTCCAGCAGATACTCGTGGATGTCGATGATCCGGCAGCCCGGGAAGATCTTTTCGAATTCGTAACCGGCGAGCTGGTCGTAGCACGTGCCGCACGACACCACCACCGTCTTGATGTCGAGGTAGTTCAGCGTATTGGCGACGCGGTGGAACAGCACGCGGTTGTCGGTGACGATCTGCTCGGCTTTGTCGTACTGCCCCGAGCCGCGCTGCGGATAGCCACAGCACAGGTAGCCCGGCGGCAGCACGGTCTGCACGCCCGCCTCCCACAGCATTGCCTGGGTCGCGAGACCAACCTGCGAGAACAGCCGCTCGGAGCCGCAGCCCGGGAAGTAGAACACCGCTTCGGTGTCGGCGGTGGTCGTCTTCGGATTGCGGATGATCGGGACGATCTTGTTGTCCTCGATATCGAGCAAGGCGCGCGCGGTCTTCTTCGGCAGGTTGCCCGGCATCTTCTTGTTCATGAAGTGGATCACCTGCTGCGTGATCACCGGCTTGCCGACCGTGGCGGGCGGATGCGCGGTCTGCTTCTTCGCGAACTTCTTCAGCACTTCATTGCCGAGGCGCTGCGCCTTGTAGCCGACGCCCATCATCGCGGTGCGCGCGAGGTTGATGGTCTGCGGGTTGGTCGCGTTCAGGAAAAACATGCCCGCGGCGTTGCCCGGGTTGAACTTCTTCTTGCCCATCTTGCGCAACAGGTTGCGCATGTTCATCGTCACGTCGCCGAAGTCGATCTTCACCGGGCACGGCGTCACGCACTTGTGGCAGACAGTGCAGTGATCGGCGACGTCGTTGAACTCGTCCCAGTGCTTGATCGACACGCCGCGGCGCGTCTGCTCTTCGTACAGGAATGCCTCGACCAGCAAGGACGTGGCGAGAATCTTGTTGCGCGGGCTGTACAGCAGGTTCGCGCGCGGCACGTGGGTCGCGCAGACGGGCTTGCACTTGCCGCAGCGCAGACAGTCCTTGATCGACTCGGAAATCGCGCCGATATCGGACTGCTGCATGATCAGCGATTCGTAGCCCATCAGGCCGAAGCTCGGCGTGTACGCGTTGCGCAGGTCCGCGCCTTCGAGCAGCTTGCCCGCGTTGAAGCGGCCATGCGGATCGACGCGCTGCTTGTACTTGCGGAATTCGCCGATCTCGTCGTCGGTCAGGAATTCGAGCTTCGTGATGCCGATGCCGTGCTCGCCGGAGATCACACCGTCGAGCGAACGCGCGAGCTTCATGATGCGCGCGACCGCCGTGTGCGCGTCCTGCAGCATCTCGTAGTTATCGGAGTTGACCGGCAGGTTCGTGTGGACGTTGCCGTCGCCCGCGTGCATGTGCAGCGCGACGAACACGCGCCCGCGCAGCACCTGCTTGTGGATCGCCTGGGCTTCGTCGAGGATCGGCTCGAACTCGCCGCCGTTGAAAATCTGCCGCAATTCGGCGCGGATTTCCTGCTTCCACGACACGCGAATCGTGCGGTCCTGCGCGAGGTGGAACACGGTTGCGTCGGGTTGCGCGTCGACGCGGTCGGCGAACTTTTCGGCGAGCGATTCGTAGCCGAGGCCGACCAGGTAGTGCTGCGCCTCGCGCAGCGACAGGTCGAGCTTGCCGCGCACGAATTGCCAGCGCGTGCGCACACGCGCGAGTAGATCGAGCGCCTGCTGCACGCGGTCTTCGAGCAGCTCGGCGCTCGGGATTTCGTTCGCGTCGTCGCTCCTGCCGAGCGGCAGCTTGCCGCCCTTGAAGAACACTTCGAGCGCGTCGACCAGTTGCAGCTTGTTCTTCAGCGACAGCTCGATGTTGATGCGCTCGATGCCGTCCGTATATTCGCCCATGCGGTCGAGCGGAATCACGACGTCTTCGTTGATCTTGAACGCGTTGGTGTGCTTGGCGATCGCGGCGGTGCGGCTGCGGTCGAGCCAGAAGCGCTTGCGGGCCTCGGCGCTGATGGCGACGAAACCTTCGCCGCTCTTGCCGTTGGCCATGCGCACGACTTCCGAGGTGGCCTGCGCGACCGCGTCCGCGTCGTTACCGACGATATCGCCGATCAGCACCATCTTCGGGAACGCGTTGCGTTTGCTCTTGGTCGCATAGCCGACCGCGCGCAGATAGCGCTCGTCCAGATGCTCGAGACCCGCGAGAATCGCGCCGCCCTGGCGCGACGTCTCGAACAGATAGTCCTTGATCTCGACGATGCTCGGAATCGCCTCGCGCGCCTGGCCGAAGAACTCGAGACAGACTGTGCGCGTATGCGCGGGCATCTTGTGCAGCACCCAGCGCGCGGACGTGATGAGGCCGTCGCAGCCTTCCTTCTGCACGCCCGGCAGACCGGCGAGGAATTTGTCGGTGACGTCCTTGCCGAGGCCTTCCTTGCGGAACACGCGGCCCTTGATGTCCAGCGCTTCGGTGCGCAGCAGCTTCTCGCCCGCCGCGTAGTTGCCGTCGAACCATTTGAGCTCGAAACGCGCGACTTCGATGTCGTGGATCTTGCCCATGTTGTGCTCGAGACGCGTGACTTCGAGCCAGTTCCCTTCCGGGTCGACCATGCGCCACCACGCGAGGTTGTCAAGCGCCGTGCCCCACAGCACCGCCTTCTTGCCACCCGCGTTCATCGCGACGTTGCCGCCGACGCAGGACGCGTCGAGCGAGGTCGGGTCGACCGCGAACACGAAGCCGGCCTGCTCGGCCGCTTCGGTCACGCGGCGCGTGACGACGCCCGCGCCCGAGAAAATCGTCGCGACCTTGCGATCGACGCCCGGCAGCTGGGTCATTTCGACCGGGCCGAGCTGTTCGAGCTTTTCGGTGTTGATGACGGCCGAGAACGGCGTGAGCGGCACCGCGCCGCCCGTGTAGCCGGTGCCGCCGCCGCGCGGAATCACCGTCAGCCCGAGTTCGAAGCAGGCCTTGACCATGCCGGCGATTTCGGCCTCGGAGTCCGGCGTCAGCACGACGAACGGGTATTCGACGCGCCAGTCGGTCGCGTCGGTCACGTGCGAGACGCGCGACAGGCCGTCGAACTTGATGTTGTCTTTCTGCGTGACCTTGCCGAGCACGCGCGTAGAACGGCGGCGCAGGTCGTAGGTCTGCTGGAATTCGCTGGCGAACTCGTCGATCGCGCGGCGCGCGGCCTGCACCAGCTTTTCGACGCGCGCGGCGCGCTCGACGCCGGCTTCGTCGCCGTGTTCGCGCAGATCGGCGCGGCGGCGCTTCTCGATTTCGGCGAGACGGTGATTGAGCGCCTCGATCAGAAGCGCGCGGCGCTTCGGGTTGTCGAGCAGGTCGTCCTGCAGATACGGATTGCGACGCACGACCCAGATATCGCCGAGCACTTCGTACAGCATGCGCGCCGAGCGGCCGGTACGGCGTTCGGCGCGCAGTACGGCGAGCGCGTCCCAGGCGTCGTTGCCGAGCAGGCGGATGACGATTTCGCGGTCGGAGAACGACGTGTAGTTGTAGGGAATTTCGCGCAGACGCGCTTCGGGATCGGCGGCCACCGCGCCGGCGGCGCCGTGCGGATCGAAAACTTGAGGTGCGTTCATGGTTGGACGACTCGGTAGGTCAGCCTGGCGCACTCGTCACGAGGCGTCGGCGGACAATGCGCGTGGGGCGCAATGCTTGAAATCTTCTAGTGCTTCAAGGGGAGCGAGCACGACCGGCGGCCAACTCACGGCGGTCGCTTCGCGGCACTCAGAGACAGCTACACGATCGCGCGTGGCGGACATGCCGTTCCGCCGCGGGGCAGGATTCGCGCGGGACGGGCATTAAATGGGCGATCCGAGGCTGCCAGTGCATCTTCCGATCCTTATTCCAAAACGAAATTCTACCGCATCATTCCCCCACGCGTTGACGGTGGGAATCGGGCGGCGGCGGGGGTTCGGAGGTTTTGGCGATGAATCCGGCGGCGTTTTCGCATACCGTCCATTGACCGGCCGGACGGTTGGCCGAGCTTCGATCGCGCGATTCCGATACGGCCCGGTTAAGTGCACGGCACCCGTCCGCGGAGCGCGCGCAACGGCCAGAGCGGGCACCGTTGGCGCTATCATTGACGTCTTCCCGTTTTACACAGCGCACCGCGCCACCCGCATGGCTTCCCACGATTACCTGAAAAAGACTCTGACCGCGCGCGTTTACGACGTGGCGCGCGAGACCGAACTCGAACGCGCGCCGAACCTGTCGGCGCGGCTGCGCAACCCGGTCTATCTGAAGCGCGAGGACAACCAGCCGGTGTTCTCGTTCAAGCTGCGCGGCGCATACAACAAGATGGCGCATATTCCGGCCGAGGCGCTCAGTCGCGGCGTGATCACCGCGTCGGCGGGCAATCATGCGCAGGGCGTGGCGTTATCGGCGGCACGCATGGGCGTGAAGGCGATCATCGTCGTGCCGGTGACGACGCCGCAGCTCAAGGTCGACGCGATCCGCACGCACGGCGGGCCGACCGTCGAGGTCGTGCAGTTCGGTGAGTCGTATAGCGACGCCTATGGTCACGCGGTCAAGCTGCGGGAAGAGCGCGGCCTGACCTTCGTGCATCCGTTTGATGACCCCTACGTGATCGCCGGCCAGGGCACCGTCGCGATGGAAATCCTCAGCCAGCACCAGGGGCCGATTCACGCGATCTTCGTGCCGATCGGCGGCGGCGGTCTCGCGGCCGGTGTCGCCGCATACGTGAAATCGGTGCGCCCCGAGATCAAGGTGATCGGCGTGCAGACCGACGATTCATGCGCGATGGCCGCGTCGTTGAAGGCGGGCGAGCGCGTGACGCTGAACGAAGTGGGCCTGTTCTCCGACGGCACCGCGGTGAAGCTCGTCGGCGAAGAAACCTTCCGTCTGTGCCGCGAATATCTCGACGAAGTGCTGCTCGTGAACACCGATGCGCTGTGCGCCGCGATCAAGGACGTGTTCCAGGACACGCGCAGCGTGCTCGAACCGGCGGGCTCACTCGCGGTGGCCGGCGCCAAGCAGTATGCCGAACGGGAAGGCATCGAGAACCAGACGCTGATCGCGATCACGTCGGGCGCGAACATGAACTTCGACCGCATGCGCTTCGTCGCCGAACGCGCGGAAGTGGGCGAAGCGCGCGAAGCGGTCTTCGCGGTGACGATCCCCGAAGAGCGCGGCAGCTTCAAGCGCTTCTGCGAGCTGCTCGGCACGCGCAGCGTCACCGAGTTCAACTACCGGATCGCCGACGCGAACTCGGCGCATATTTTCGTCGGCGTGCAGATCCGCAATCGCAGCGAATCGGCGCAGATCGCCGGCGCCTTCGAAGCGCACGGTTTTGCCACCGTCGACCTGACCTTCGACGAACTGTCGAAGCAGCACATCCGCTACATGGTCGGCGGCCGCTCGCCGCTCGCGCGCGACGAACGACTGTTTCGCTTCGAGTTTCCGGAACGTCCGGGCGCGCTGATGAAATTCCTGTCGTCGATGGCGCCGAACTGGAACATCAGTCTGTTCCACTACCGCAACCAGGGCGCGGACTACAGCTCGATTCTGGTCGGCATTCAGGTGCCCGGGAGCGACCACGCGGCGTTCGAGCGCTTCATCGAAACGCTCGGCTATCCGTGCTGGGAAGAGACGAAAAATCCGGTCTATCGTCTCTTCCTCGCCTGATCTCTTCGAACCGGAACGCAACGATGGCGCTTTCGCTCGTCGACAAACTGGTGGTCGCAATCTCGTCGCGCGCACTGTTCGACTTCGAGGAAGAGAACCGTGTCTACGAGGCCGGCGACCTGAAGGCTTACGAAGCGTTGCAGCGCGAGCGTCTGAACGTGCCCGCGAAACCGGGCGTCGCGTTTCCGCTGATCCGCAAGCTGCTTGCGCTGAACGCCGGCGGTCATCGCGTCGAAGTGGTGATCCTGTCGCGCAGCGATCCGATCAGCGGTCTGCGCGCGTTTCATTCCTGCCGCGAACACGGGCTCGCGATCGAGCGCGGTGTGTTCACGCGCGGCCGCGCGCCGTTCGCTTATCTGAAGCCGCTGAACGCTTCGCTGTTTCTGTCGGCGAATCAGCAGGACGTGCGCGATGCGCTCGCCGCTGGCTTCCCAGCCGCACGCGTGTTGCCGGAATCGGCGAAGATGGCGAGCAAATACCCGGACGAAATCCGCATTGCGTTCGACGGCGACGCGGTCTTGTTTTCCGACGAAGCGGAACGTATCTTCCAGCAAGACGGCCTGCGCGCGTTCGTCGGTCACGAGATCGACAACAAGCATCTGCCGCTCGCGGACGGTCCGCTCAAACCGCTGCTCGAAGCACTGCACCGGCTGCAAAAACTCGCGGACGCGGCGGCGCCGATGCGCATTCGCACGGCGCTGGTGACGGCGCGCTCGGCTCCCGCGCATGAGCGCGCGATCCGCACCCTGATGGCATGGAACATCGAAATCGACGAAGCGATGTTCCTCGGCGGCCTCGACAAAAGCGCATTTCTGCGCGAGTTCGAGCCCGACTTTTTCTTCGACGACCAGATCGGCCACTGCGAATCGGCCCGCGTCGTAACTGCGACCGGGCACGTGCTGAGTGGCATCGTGAACGCATCATGACACCCGAACAATCCCCGCTCGGCAAGTCCTCGACTTACACCGAACAATACGATCCGACGCTGCTGTTTCCGATTGCGCGCAGCAATGCGCGCGAGGCGATCGGCATTACCGCGCGACTGCCGTTTTTCGGCACCGACATCTGGAACGCCTACGAGCTGTCGTGGCTGAACGCGCGCGGCAAGCCGCAGATCGCCGTCGCGACGTTCTTCGTGCCGGCCGACTCGCCGAACATCGTCGAGTCGAAATCGTTCAAGCTGTATCTGGGCTCGTTCGCGCAGACCGCGTTCGACTCGGCCGAGAGCGTGCGCGACACGATCAGGCGCGACGTGTCCGCGTCGTGCGGCGCGACCGTGTCGGTACATCTGAGCACGCCGCACGAATTCGGCAAGCTGAAAATGGAAGAATTCGACGGTCTGTCGCTCGACCGGCTCGAACTCGAGGCGAGCGTCTATCAGCCGGACGCGTCACTTTTGAGCGCGGCGCGCGACGAAGCGCCGGTCGCGGAAACGCTGTTCTCGAACCTGCTGAAGTCGAACTGCCCGGTGACCGGTCAGCCGGACTGGGGCAGCGTGCAGATCCACTACACCGGCCCGCAGATCGATCACGCGGGCCTCTTGCGATACATCATCTCGTACCGCAATCACACCGGGTTTCATGAGCAATGCGTCGAGCGAATCTTCGTCGACATCATGAAGATGTGCAAACCGCTGAAGCTCGCCGTGTATGCGCGCTACACGCGCCGCGGCGGGCTCGACATCAACCCGTTCCGCACCAACTACAACCTGCCGATGCCGGACAACATGCGGCTCGCGCGGCAGTAACTCCAACACAAAAAACAGCGGTAAACGCGACGAGGGCGCCGCAGGCCATCACGACCTGCGGCGCCCTCGTCACATGAAAGCCATCAAAGCGATCAGGCCGCCGGCTTCTTATAAGCGACGCAATCCACCTCGACCTTGCAGTCAATCACCATCGACGACACCACGCACGCGCGCGCCGGCGGATTCTCGCCGAAATACTCGCGAAACACCTTGTTGAACGACGCGAAGTCGCGCGGATCGTCGAGCCACACGCCGCAACGCACGACGTGCTCGGCGCCATAGCCCGCTTCCTTCAGGATCGCGAACACATTCTGGATCGCCTTGTGCGATTGCTCGACGATGCCGCCGTTGATCACTTCGCCGTTTTCCATCGGCGTCTGGCCCGACACGAACAGCCAGCCGTCCGCCTCGACCGCGCGCGCGAACGGCATCACCTGACCGCCCGTTCCCTTTCCGCCTTCCACGCCATATCGCTTCATCGTCACACTCCTTAAAAAGTCGGGCACGCGCGGCGCCCTCGCCGCGCGTGCCGCCATCAATCGATAAAAAATCAGAACGCGCCCTGCGCATCGCCCTTCGACGGCGCGCCGCGCGTGACGAACCGGCCAGCCCGCTCGCCCGTCACCGCGCCATCGCGATACGACAGCACGCCGTTGACCCACACCGCGTCGATACCGGCAGCGGGCTGCTGGGGCTTGTCGAACGTCGCCACGTCATGCACTTTCGCCGGATCGAACAGCACGAGGTCGGCGTGATAGCCGATATGCACTTCGCCGCGTTGCGCGAGTCCGAAGCGGCGCGCGGACAGGCTCGTCATCTTGCGCACCGCTTCCTCGAGCGGCAGCAAAGCGGCATCGCGCGCATAGTGACCGAGCACGCGCGGAAACGCGCCCCACAGCCGCGGATGCGGCAGCGGATCGTTCGGCAGGCCGTCGGAACCGACCATCGTCGCCGGATGCGACAGGATGCGCCGCACGTCGTCTTCGGACATGTTGTGATAGACCGCGCCGGCCGGCTGCAGGCGCTTGCCCGCCTCCTGCTGCGAGACGCCCCATTCGGCCGCGACTTCCTTGATCAGCTTGCCCGCCATTTCCGGATGCGGCTCGGACCACGTGATCGTGATGTCGATGTCGCCTGTCACCTGCTTCAGATCAAGCGTCGACGAGCTGCGGTTGTACGGATAGCAGTCGCAACCGACCGGCTGCCCGCCGCGCGCGCCTTCGAGCGACTTCAGCACCTCGACGCTGCGCCCCCAGTTCGACGGCCCCGCGCACTTCAGATGCGAGATCACGACCGGCACACGCGCATGACGACCGACGCGGTAGGCCTCGTCCATCGCGTCGAGAATCGCGTCGAACTCGGTGCGCATATGGGTCGTGTACAGCGCGCCCGCGGCCGCGAGCGGCTCGGCGAGCGCCATCACTTCCTCGGTCGGCGCGGCGAACGCCGAACCGTATGCGAGCCCCGAGCTGAGACCGAGCGCGCCGTGCGCGAGCGCTTCCTCCAACTGCACGCACATGCGCTCGATTTCCTCGGCAGTCGCCGCGCGATCGAGCCGGTCCATCTGGTTGTTGCGCAACGCCGTGTGGCCGATCAGCGCGCCGACGTTCACCGCCGGCCGCGCGGCGTTCACCGCGTTCACATAGTCGGCGAAGGTCGGGTACTGGAACGCGTCGCGCTCGCCGAGCAGGTTCATCGGATCGGGCGGATCGCCCTTCAGCGATACCGGCGACGCGCTGATCCCGCAATTGCCGACGATCACCGTCGTCACGCCCTGGGTGATCTTCGGCAGCATCTGCGGCGAGCGGATCACATGCGTGTCGTCGTGCGTGTGTACGTCGATGAAGCCCGGCGCGAGCGCGCGCCCCTCGGCCTCGATCACCTCTTCGGCGAGCCAGTTCGACAGATTGCCGATCGCGGCGATGCGCCCGTCGCGGATCGCCACGTCGCGCTCGACGGGAGCCGCGCCCGTGCCGTCGTACAGTTGCGCGCCGACGATCAGCGTGTCGGCGGCTTCGGGATGCGAATGCATGGATCAATCTCCTAACGGTTGTCGATCGCCGCCGCCGCGGTGCGCGTCGAGCGCGTGCTTCATGCGGCGCAGCAATTCGCGGCTCTCGTCGCCCTGACTGACGGCGAGTTCGGTGACGAGCACATCGAGCGCCATCATCATCGCGTAACGGGACGACGACGGCTTGTAGATGAAATCGGTTTCGAACGCGACGATCGGGATCAGCCAGTTGGCGAGCTTCGCCAGCGGCGACGCGGGCGCCGTCAGCGCGACCACCGTCGCACCGTAGCTGCGCGCGATCTTGCAGTTCTCGACCATCTCGGGCACGCGCCCCGTGGTAGACAGCGCGATCACGACGCACTCGCGCGACACCGTGCTCGCCACCATGCGCTGCAACAGCCCGTCCTGATAGGTTGCGACCGGGCGGCCGAGGCGCACGAGCCTGAAACGCATTTCGTCAGCGAGCGCGGTCGAGCCGCCGCCCATGCCGAACACGTAGATCATGCGCGCATTGCGCAGCGCGGTCGCCGCTTCGGCGAGCGGCGCCTGGCGCAGCAGTTGATGATTGTGCGCGAGCGCCGTTTGCAGCTCGTCGAAGACGCGCGTGGCGATCGGCTCGGGTGCGTCGCTTGCGGAGTCGCGCTCGAGAAACCGCTGACCGACCGCGGCCGCCTGCGCGAGTCGCAGCTTGAGTTCGCGCACGTCGCGGCAGCCGACCGCCTTCGCGAAGCGCGTGACGGTCGCGATGCTGACCTCGGCCTGCTGTGCCAGCGCGCCGATGCTCGCGCGCGACGCGCCGGTCAGATCGTCGAGGATCAGCGCGGCGACCTTGCGTTCGGCCGAGCGCAACTCCGGCGCGCACTCGGCAATGCGCGCGACGATGTCGAAAGCGAGCGGTTCGGCGCTACGGTTCATGGCAGGCGGTGGGGTTCGCGGCACGGCTTTCGCGGCCCTTTGCGGCGGCCTTCGAAACCCATGGTACTAAATAACATTCTTTCAGACATCGTACTTTCGGTAACATGGTAAAGTCAAATCTGACTCAATTTACCCGGACGATGGAGCACGGAGACATGAAAGTTACAAACTATCAGGGCGCGACGATTGATCCTTATAGCAAGGGCTTGGGCATGGTTCCGGGCACGAGCGTCCAGCTGAAGGACGCCGCGCGCCTCGAGTGGAACCTGCTCGCCGAGGACGTCAGCCTGCCGGCTGCCGTACTGTACGAGGATCGCGTCGAGCACAACCTGAAGTGGATGCAGGCGTTCGTTGCCGAATACGGCGTCAAGCTCGCGCCTCACGGTAAGACCACGATGGCGCCGCAACTGTTTCGCCGTCAGCTCGAAACCGGTGCGTGGGGCATCACGCTCGCCACCGCTCATCAGGTGCGCGCGGCGTACCACGGCGGCGTCTCGCGCATCCTGATGGCGAATCAACTGGTCGGCCGTCACAACATGACGATGATCGCCGAATTGCTCAGCGATCCGGATTTCGAATTCTTCTGCCTCGTCGATTCGGCTGAAGGCGTCGAGCAACTCGGCGAATTCTTCACCTCGGTGAAGAAGCCGCTGCAGGTGCTGCTCGAACTCGGCGTGCCGGGTGGACGCACCGGCGTGCGCGACGATGCGCAGCGCAACGCGGTGCTGGACGCGATCGCGCGTTATCCGGACGTGCTGAAGCTCGCGGGGGTCGAACTGTACGAAGGCGTGCTGAAGGAAGAACCCGAAGTGCGCGCGTTCCTGCAAGGCGCGGTTGCGGTCACTCGCGAACTTGTTGAGCAGGGGCGTTTTGCGCGCTCGCCGGCGGTGCTCTCGGGCGCGGGATCGGCATGGTACGACGTGGTCGCCGAAGAGTTCGCGCAGGCGACGCAATCCGGCAAGGTCGAGGTCGTGCTGCGTCCCGGCTGCTATCTGACGCACGACGTCGGCATCTATCGCAAGGCGCAGACCGACATCTTCAAGCGCAATCCGGTCGCGAAGAAAATGGGCGAAGGCTTGCTGCCGGCGCTGCAATTGTGGGCGTACGTGCAGTCCATTCCCGAGCCGGATCGCGCGATCATCGGCCTCGGCAAACGCGACTCCGCGTTCGACGCGGGCATGCCGGAGCCGGCGCGCCACTATCGCCCGGGCCAGCAAGCGCCGCGCGACATCGCCGCGAGCGAGGGCTGGGAAATCTTCGGTCTGATGGATCAGCACGCGTATCTGCGGATTCCCGCCGGCGCCGATCTGAAAGTGGGCGACATGATCGCGTTCGACATCTCGCATCCGTGCCTGACGTTCGACAAGTGGAAGCAGGTGCTGGTCGTCGATCCGCAGTATCGCGTGAAGGAAGTGATCGAGACGTTCTTCTGATCGGACCACGCCGCGCTGACTGAAGCGCGATCTGTTCCACTAAACAAAAAGGCTGTTCGCCCTTGGGCTCACAGCCTTTTTTATCGCCACGCGCGGACTAAAAATCACATGCGCTGCGCCGCCTCGTCGCCAGCGGTCTCCTGCGGCGCGGCGGCCACAGTCGCGGCGCCGGCGTTGGCCGTCACCTCGCCGATCCGCGTCTCCAACATTTTCAGCGCGCTCGACAACGCCGCGAGCGCCTCATCCGGCAACCCGGCCATCGTGTTGTGCAAGAACGCGTTGCGACGCGGCAGGCTCGCTTCAGTCGCGGCGTGGCCCGCTTCGGTCAGGCGCACGTTGGTCACGCGGTTATCGCGCGTATCCATGCTGCGCGCGATCCAGCCCAACCCTTCGAGCGCCTTCAGCTGTCGCGTGAGCGCGCCAGGATCGACGCGCAACCGCTCGACGAGCCGCTTCTGCGACGACTCGCCGGCCTGCTCGCGCAGCGCGAGCAGAATGCGCCAGCGTGGCAACGGATGCCCCACCTGGGCCTCGAATGCCGACATGAACGCCCGATACGTGCGACCAAATTGCTGCATGACGGCGACGCGGTCCTGTTCTTCCATAATCTGCCTGTCCAACACCAAGTTCAAAAATCAGTCTGCGTGAATCACCGGCTCGAGCTTGCGCTGCAGCTTGATCGGCGGCACGCGGCGGGTTTGCCACACCGACACGACGGCGATCACCGCGGCCATCGCGAGACCCAGATGAATCGCCCCGACCAGCGCCTCGCGCGCACTTTCGAGCAACATCGCGCCGTTGTGGCCAGCATGGGTCAACTGGTCGACGAGCGTGGTCTGCGCATCGCGGTTGATCAGGATCTGCGGATCGCCGAGATCGGCGAACCAGTGCGACGCGCCCGCGCCTTCGAGCGCATTGCGCACACCGCTCTTGTACATGTGGGTCACGAGCGTGCCGGTCAGCGCCGTGCCGATCATGCCACCGATCATCCGCAGCGACTGCAGCAGCGCGGTCGCGATGCCGAGGTGTTCGCGGCCTGCGGTCTGCTGCGCGAAGATCGTCAGGTTCGGCATCACGAAGCCGAGCCCGAGGCCGCCGACGACCATGAACGACATCAGCACCCATTGCTGCATCGAACGGGTCGCGACGACGATGCCAAGGCATGACAGCGCGACCATCGCAAAGCCGATGTACAGCATCAGGTTCGGATTCTTCACCCGCGACACGACGCGCCCGTTCGCGATACTGCCGATCGTGATGAACACGACGAGCGGCGTGATCACGAGGCCCGCCTCTTTCGGCGACATGCCGAAGCCGCCCTGGAACAGCAGCGGTGCGTAGAACAGCAGCGAGAACATCGTGAAGCCGCCGAGCACGGCCAGCGTGAACAGCGCGGCCAGACTGCGGTTGCGGAACATGTCGACGGGCAGGATCGCGGTCGGGCAACGCTTTTCCCATTTCCACAGCGTGACGGCCGACGCGACGGCGAGCCCGAGCAGCGCGAACGCGCTCAGCGTGATGCCGTGCTTCGGCAGCAATTCGACGAACAGTTGCAGTGAGCCGAGCGCGATCGCGATCAGCAGCGCGCCGGGCCAGTCGAGCCGCATTTTGCCGGTATGTTCGACGTGCCGCAGATGCGGCAGGAAACGCCAGACGAAAAACAGCGACAGCAGCCCGACCGGCAAATTCACATAGAACACCGAGCGCCAGCCGTAGTACTGCGTGAGAAAACCGCCGAGCGACGGGCCGACCGCATTGGCGATGCCGAACGCCGAGCTCATCAGCACCTGCCAGCGCAGCCGCACGACGGAATCGGGGAACAGATCGGGAATGCATGCGAACGCGGTGCCGACGAGCATGCCGCCGCCAATGCCCTGCAACCCGCGCGCGAGCACGAGAAACAGCATGCTGTTGGCCGCGCCGCACAGCACCGAGGCGGCGGTAAACACGACGATCGACGCAATCACGAACGGCTTGCGCCCGTAATAATCGCCAAGCCGCCCGAAAATCGGCACGGTGATCACCGAGGTCAGCAGATACGAGGTTGCGACCCATGCGTACAACTCGAAGCCTCGGAGTTCGGACACGATGGTGGGCAGCGCGGTGCCGACCACGGTCTGGTCGAGCGCGACCAGCATCGTGACGAACGAGATGCCGAGCATGGCCAGCAGGGATTCGCGGAACGGTAAGACTTGCCCACTCGAATGGTGGGCGGCGGTATGGACAGCCATTTTTGATGGAGCAAAAGTTGACATGTCAAAAGATTGGGGATCATACCATGGTGCGACGCTCCAAGCGGGACGGAACGCGTCTTGCAACGCGGTAGACTGACTCCACGTACCCAAGACACGACATGCCAGGGAGGCCCATGCAGCTGAGTTCGCTCGCAGCACCATCCTTATCGGAGCAGGATCTCGCCGCGCTGCGGCGCGCGAAACACCAGCTCGAAAGCCCCGCGCTCACGATGAAGCTCGCGAGCGTCGTCGGCGCGCCGATCGAGAAGCTGCTGTCGCGCATTCCGGCGTTCGCCAATCAAAAAGTGTCCGATGCGACGCAGGCCGCGTTGCGCAAATGTCTGTCGATCGCGCTACGCACGCTCGGCCGGCGCGACGACGCCAAGCTTCTCGCGCCCGACAAGCCGAACAACCTGCTGCACAAGTTCGCGGTCGCGACCACCGGCGCGGCCGGCGGCGCGTTTGGATTGGTCGCGCTGCCGGTCGAGCTGCCGGTCACGACTACGCTGATGTTCCGCTCGATCTGCGACATCGCGCGCAGCGAGGGCGAGGACCTGACCTCGGTCGACACGCAGCTGCAATGCCTGACCGTGCTCGGCATGGGCGGTACATCGAGCGAGGACGACGACGCCGACCTCGGCTACTTCTTCATGCGCGGCGCGCTAGCGCAGGCGGTGTCGAAGGCGTCGTCCGAGGTGGCCAGCAAGGGCTTCACGACCCACGGCTCGGCGGCGCTGCTGCGGCTACTCAACGCGATCGCCGCGCGCTTTTCGGTGCAGGTCAGCGAACAGATCGCCGCCAAATCGATTCCCGCGATCGGCGCGGTGCTCGGCGCGATGGTCAACACCGTGTTTATCGATCGCTTCCAGCAGGTCGCGCACGGGCACTTCACCGTGCGGCGGCTCGAGCGGCAATACGGCCAGCAAACGATCGAAGCCGTCTATCGGACGCTCGACGTCACGCTCGACGCCTGAGCCCTGTTCGCGGCGCGGCTCGTCGCACGTCGCACGAACGCCGCCGCGCGATCGAGCGCGCGGTTCGCCTCCGGCATGAACGGCGCGAACATCGGCCACACGTGCGGCAGGTTTTTCCACACTTCGCATTCACAATCGACTCCTGCCGCGTGTGCATGGTCGGCGACGCGGCGCGCGTCGTCGAGCAGCACCTCGGTGCTGCCCGCCTGCAAGAACAGCGGCGGCAGACCGCGTAGGTCCGCGTAGACCGGCGACGCGTACGGATGCGTGGCCGGCGCGTCGCCGAGATAGACCTTGGCCGCGCGCTCGATCGAGGCGCCACAGAACATCGGATCGACGCTGTCGTTGGTGCGCAGGCTCGCGCCGGTCGTTGCCAGATCGGTCCACGGCGAGAACAGCAGGCCGCCAGCGGGCATCGGTGCGCCGGCGTCGCGCAGCGCGACCAGCGTGGCGAGCGCGAGGCCGCCGCCGGCCGAGTCGCCGGCGACCACGATCGAGCTCGGCGCGATGCCCATCGCGAGCAGCTGTCGATAGGCGGCGGTGGCGTCGTCAAGCGCGGCCGGAAAGCGATGCTCGGGCGCGAGGCGGTAGTCGAGGGAGAAGAGCCGCGCGTCTGCGCGGGTAGCGAGAGCAAACGTTAGCGACCGATGCGTGCGCGGCGAGCAGAAGTAGTAGCCTCCGCCGTGGCAATACAGCACCGTCGGCTCCGCGCCGCCGGCCGTGCCGCCGTCCACGCGTTCCAGCCATTCGCCGACGAGCGGCGCCTCGCCCGCGCCATACGTTTCGCGAAGATGCCAGCCGCGCGGCACGCGTGGCGACCACACCCGCTTCGAGGTCAGCGCGCGCGCCCGCTCGACGTTGATAGACGGCTTGAGGGTTTCGGGCCGGAACTGCCTGCGCAAATACCAGCAAGCGAGCGCGCTTTGCCAGCTCATCGGGACATGCTCCTTCGTTGAAGTCCCGTCATGGTACGGGCGGTGGCGGGGGCGCCGTTGGTTGGCGGGTTCTAACGGTGTGAAGCTGCTTTTGGCCGCGGCACTCGCGCTCGGCCCACGCGACGCACACGCGAGGCCCACGCCTAGTTCGCCGGCAACACCTGCCCGCGAATTTCGCCCGTCGGATTCTGCGCGGTATGAACATTGAAGTACCACTGCCCCGCCATCAGATCCGTGACCTGCTGCTCAGTCAGCTTCGCCGTGCCTTTGATCGGACTCGCGAGGCCATTCTTCTCGATCGGCACCTGGACCTTCGCGTTCTGGCCAACCGGCGCGGGACCGTGGAAATGCGCGGCGGTGACCGGACCGCTCAAGCCTTCGTAAGTAGCAGTCCACTGCAGCGATTGGGTGGATGTGTCGAAGGTCGCATTCAGCACGCCGTGCCCGTGACTCACGCGCGGCGGCACTTCGCTCGACGGCTGGAGATCCGCCTTCAGCGCAACCGTATCCGCGAACGCAGCGCCCGACGCAAGCGCCCACACCACCACGGCCAGATTCAATTTTCGCAGCGAAATCATGGTCTTCTCCGGACATTGACGCGCCGCCGCGGCACCCGTGTCGGCCGTGCGGAGCTTCCACATACTAGTGCAAATCATTTGGAGCCGGTGAGGTTGGGATGGTGGCTTGCGCGGGCCGCTTTAATTCGAACCGGACTGTGATTGAAACAGAAGGCCTGATGGGCAACGTGCGCATTGCGCACAGGCGTTCGTCACGATATGCCTAAAATACCGGCAAAAACGTAGTGCGAAATCGTTTTAATCGATTTAATCGAAAAGTTAATTGCGCGATTTGTAATGAATAAATGACGCTGTTCCTGGTATGCTTCGATTTGCGAGAAGTGACTCCTTCATCGAAGGATGTCTCCAAATCTTTAACGCGGCTTCGGCCGCGTTTTTTTTTCGTCCCGATTTTGGTCGCGGCCGTTTGAATCGGCCGCGTATTCGCACGAGGTCACCGCCCGCCGCAGCTAGGCGAGCAATGCGGCCTGCTGTTCGATGCCATCGAGCATCGCCTCGCATTGGCGGATTAGCGCATGCCCCTCGTTACGCAACTGCTCGGGCGACTTCGCGACAATGTCGCGACGATAGGCTTCGAGCACGTGTACGAGCGGCTGATACTGCAGCACGCTGGCCGCCCCCATCACCCGATGCAGCCACTCGGGCACCCGCCCCGTGTCCGCGCGTTCGAGTAACGTCGCAAGCGCGTTGAAGTCTTCGCGCATCGACGAGACGAATGAACCGAGCAACGCCTTGACCGTCGACTCGCTTCCCCATAACTGCGTCATGTGTGCCAGTTCGATGGGCACGTACGGTTCGACACCGACGCGCTGCGTGATCTGCCGCTCGCCGGCCGGCGCAGACGATTCGCGACCGCATGTTTCTGCCGGCACGGGGTGCCGAACGGTGTCGGTGCCAAACCAGCGGCTCAGGTAGTCGCGCAACGTGGCGAGCCGAGTCGGCTTGATCAGACTGTCGTCCATGCCGGCTTCGCGGCACAGCCTCAGGTCGTCGGGCGCGGTGTTGGCCGTGATGCCGAGTATCGGCAGACGCTGCGCGCCGCCGCGCAGTGCCTCCGCTTCGCGGATACGGCGAGTCAGTTCGTAACCGGACAGGTTCGGCATGTGACAGTCCGTGATCAGGCAGCCATAGCTCGTGCGCTCGAGCGCGAGAAGCGCTTCGGCGCCGTCGTTCGCGACGTCGCACGCGAACCCCAGCAGGGCGAGTTGATGGCGGATCAACTCCTGATTGACTGGGTGATCTTCCGCGACAAGAATCAGTCGCCCGCTCGCGATCGCGCGTTCACGATCAGGCGGCGGCGCGACGCCATCGGTCGAGAACGGCACGCCTGGCGCTCGCGGTACCATCGGGGACATCGACGACAGGCCCGTCATCGCGGCCGCGCATGCGGCGCCGAGGCCGCGCCACGAAATCGGATTGATGCTCACGCGCACCTTGTCGTCGAGGATGCGGTAACCCGTCGGCATCGGCTTTTCGGTCAGCGTGACGACACGCGCATTTGCGCCGATCTGTACGGGCAACGTGACGTCCTCGCCGACGAACATCATATCCGCGCGGCTCAGCACGTCGCTTTTGCCCTGCGTCGCCGCAGCGGCCGAGAGGCGGCGCAGTTCGAGCCCGAGCGCCTCGCCGAAGTGTGCGAGAGCGCGGCCGATGCGCGGATCTCGCGTGATCACGACGGCGCGTTTGCCGCGCAGACCGTTGATCGAATAACGCCGTTCGACGATCGGCATCGTCAGCCGCACGATCATCCTCGTGCCGTGGCCGGGTTCGCTGCGCAGCGCGAGCGTGCCGTTCATCAGGTCGATCAGCTTGCGGCAGATCGTCAGCCCAAGGCCCGTGCCGCCGAAGCGCCGCGTGGTGGACGACTCAGCCTGCACGAACGGCTCGAACAGGCCCGCCTGCACATCCGGCGCGATGCCGATGCCGGTGTCCTCAACGGTCAGCTCCAACGTCTGCGAGTCCGCGCGATCCTGGACGACCGCTACGCTCACACCCACCTCGCCCTTCGGCGTGAACTTGATCGCATTGCCGAGCAGATTGAACAAAATCTGGCGCAGACGCACGCTGTCGCCACGGAGCGTCGCGGCGGCGTCGGTCGCGATGTTGACGCGCACTTTCAGCCCTTTTTCGTGGGCGCGCCCCGCGAGCAGGCCGACCGCGTTATCGACGAGCTCGCGCAGATCGATCGGCTCGGCTTCGAGCGTGAGCCGCCCCGCCTCGATCTTCGAATAATCGAGCAAATCATCGAGAATCTGCAGCAGCGCGCCCGCCGACTCATGGATCATGCCGAGCATTTCGCTCTGATCGGTACTGAGCGGCGTGCGCTCGAGCACTTCGACGAGACCGAGCACACCGTTCATCGGGGTGCGGATCTCGTGGCTCATCATCGCGAAGAAGTCGTCCTTCGCGCGCGAGGCCGCCTCGACCACATCGCGTGCCCGCGCGAGTTCCTCCGAACGCGCGCGCTCGACGCTCGCATCGACCCAATAGCCGCTCCAAACGACGCTGCCATCGGCTTCTCGCCGCGGCACCAGCTCAGCCCGCACCCACTTTAGTTGACCGGCGTTTTCGAGGCGGAACTCCATATGCACTGGGCAGGCGCAGCTCGCGGAACGCTCGAGTTCGGCGAGAACGCGCGGCCGATCCAGCTCCGACACTCGTTGGAAATCGACTCGTGCTCGCCCCTGCCAATCACCCTCGCCGAGCAGATGCCGCGTGTCGCCGCCGATGTACGGGAAGGAATACGCGCCGGACGGCGAGCGCCGCAACTGGAACACGACGGCGGGCAACGAGCGCGTGACGTCGAACAGGCGCCGTTCGGTTTCGCGCGCGCGCATTTCAGCGCGCCGGATGTCGGTGATGTCGACCATCGTGCCAAGCACGTACGCCGGCTGCCCATCGCTGGCCTCGCAGACGCTCGTCCAGAAAATTCCATGCCGCGTCTCGCCAGCGCCGTCCTCGAACTCGAGTTCGACTTTCGCGATGCCGCCGCCGCGCAGGATCTCGCCCGTGATGTCGTCGAGCACGCGGCTGTTTGCGTCGCCCCATGTGCCGACCTCGGTCGTCGTGCGCCCGAGCACGTCCTTCCGCTCCAGTCCGCACGCTTTCTCATAGGCCTCGTTGATCGCGATGTACCGTCCGTCCAGGCCTTTCGCGATGAGCGGATACGGCACCGTCTTCATCATCGTTTCCTGGAAGTTCAATTGCAGTGCGAGTTCGCGCTCGGTCTGCTTGCGTAGCCGGACTTCGCGTTGCAGCAGCACGTACGCGCGCAACGTGACCAGCAGCACGACGCCGATGCCGATCAGCACCGGCAGCAGCCGCACCGCAGTCACGCTCCATACGGCGTTGTCCGGCGCGGCGGGACTCACCCACTTGCGCCGGATGCGCTGCTTTTCGGCTGCCGGCATCGCCTGCAACGCGCGATCGATCAGTTCGACGAGCGGGCTCAGATCCTCGCGCACAGCAAAATACAACGAGTCGGATTCGCCGAGCGAGTCGAGCACCCTGAGCGCGCCGACGTAGTGCTGCCGCAGTTGCACGTTGATCGCGGCAGCGTTGCCGACCAGCACGTCGGCCTCGCCGCTCGCGACCATGCGCATCGCCTCGCCCAGGCTCGCCGCGACGACGATGTGATCGACCGGCACCGTTTCCAACGCGAGCGGCACCGAGCCGGCCACATGCGGCGACATCACGACGCGGCACGACGTGATGTCGTCGAACGAGCACGGGGGCGGCGCGCCGCTCCGCCCGACGATCACCAGCGGATCGCTCTCGTACACACGGCTATGGTCGGCGCCTACCAGAAGCGCGCCGCGACTCGATGTGGAGGACAGCATCGCGAGGTCGCCACGCTGGAACGCTTCGACGGCGGCGGCCCAGTCGGCCATGCGCGCGCGGTTGAACACGACACCGAGCGTGCTGCTCAGGTACGCGAGGTAATCGGCGGTCAGACCGACGGGGCGACCTGCGGAATCAACATAGCTGAACGGCGCCCAGTCGTTGTCGAAGCCGACCTGCAACGGCGGCAGCGAACGCAGCCAGTTCTTCTCTTCCGGCGTCAACGTGAAGCGTGCTGCATGCGGCGTGGGCGCCGCGTTGAAGTTGCCGGACAGCCAGCGCGCGCGTATCGCGGCGGCCTCGGCAGGATTCATCGACACGAGCGCGCGGTTCAACTGATCGCGCAAAGCAGGCTGGCGAGGCGATACGGCAAAGCGCAGGTCGAGCGCTTTGCCGCCTTGCTCGAACGCTACGCGCAGATTGCGATACGCGTCGGTCGCCAGTTCGTATTGCACGACCGGCGTGAAGCCGAAGTAGACGTCTGCATCGCCATGCAGTAGCGCGTTCAGCGCTTCGTGCGTGCTCGCGAACGAGACGATACTCGCGCGAGGAAAACCTGCGCGCAACAAACGCTCACGCGCAAAACCGCGCTCGATCGCGATACGCGCGCCAGCGAGGTCGGTGGGGTTCACATGCCGGGCGTCGTCGCGACGCACGACGGCCGAGGCGAACGAGTGGAAGTAAGGAGCCGTAAAGCTGAGGCAGCGCTCGCGCTCCGGCGTGCGCGCTATGCTCATCAGCAGGTCGACCTCGCCGGCGCAAGCCGCGGCGACCAGCTTGGCCATGTCGGAAAAGCTCTTCGTCTCGATGACGACGTTCGGCCCCACGAGCGCGCGCAACAGGTCGCCGCTGACGCCGGCGAGCCGGCCGCCCAGCGGAATGTCGAACGGCGCCCAGCCTCCTTCGAGAATGCCGACCGTCAATCTGGCAGGAAATGCAATGGATGACGACGCGGAAGAACCCGCTCCCACTGCGGAAATTACGGGTGGCTGTGACGCAGCGCCGGCAGGTCCGGCCATGCAGACCGCATCCGTAACCGCCAGCAGAAAAAACGCGAGCCAATGCGTCATTGAGTGGCGCGGCGAGCGCGGCCAAAGACACCGCAACAAACGCCGCAGCCCCAATGTCAGCACCGCATCGACCGGAAGCGGTGAGTACCGTCCCTCGCTCACGAAACGTCACCCTGCCCGTCCACCAACGACACCGAAGACGAATCGGCTCCGCCGTCCAGAAACGAGAACAGCACGCCAGCCGCGATTGCTCCGGCCAACGGCGCGGCCCAGAACAGCCACAACTGATCCAGCGCCCAGTTGCCGACGAACAGCGCCTGCGCGGTCGAGCGTGCGGGATTGACCGCTCCATTGGTGATCGGAATGGACACCAGGTAGACGAGCATCAGACATGCGCCGGTGATGAACGGCGCAATCGTTGCCACCTCTTTTCGAACGACGACCAGCAGGCATGCTCCGACAAACACGAACGACAGCACGAATTCCACGACGAGCGCCGTATGCAATGGATAGTCGGCGGGCGAATGAGCGCCGAAGCCGTTCGCCGCGAATTCACTCGCGGAGAGTTCGAAACCTGGCCGGCCGCTGGCGAGGCAGGCGAGCAGCGCCGCGGCGACTATTGCGCCCCAGATTTGCGCAGCGATATAGGGCAAGACATCACGCACGGGAAAGCGCTGCGCGATCGTCAGGCCGATGGTGACGGCAGGATTGAAATGCGCGCCGGAAATCTTGCCGAAGGCATAGCTGCCGGTGGCGAGCGCAAGACCGAACGCCAACGACATTTGCAACGCGCCAGTGCCCTGCAGCACGCCTGTGGTGTCTAGCACCGTACTGCCGCAGCCGACGAACACGAGCCAAGCCGTACCCACACCCTCGCTGCACAATCGCTTGCCTAGCGCAACCATCTCTATCCCGTCCATCAAGTATGAGGCACAGACGCCAAACGATCGCGCGAAGAGGTCTGCACCGGATTCCCCTGATCCATTGGTAATCGGATCACGAACCAGCCACTTGGCAGTTGCGGCGCAAGGCGCGCAATGACAGGCGGCCAGGATTATTGGGTGCCACCCACGCCACGGCAATCAGATAAGTCTGATAAGGGCTACCTCAAAGCCATCGAGAAAGAATTTGTGACCGTTGCTGCGCCTCATATCAGCCCAATCTGAGTGGCGTAGTTGATCAGGTCGGCTTCTGTTTCCAGTCCGAGCTTGCGCATCGCGCTGCGTTTTTGCGTGCTGATGGTTTTGTCGCTACGTCGCAGACGTGTGGCGATCTCGTGCACCGCGAGGCCTCGCACATAGAGTTGAAACACCTCCCACTCGCGTGCGCTCATCACACCGCCGCGCCGCGGCGGCGCAGGCTCCGCGGTCGCGAGTGCGGCCCGAACCTGTTCCGATAGATGGGTGCCCCCAGCGGCAACGGCTTCGATTGCGTCGATCAATGCGTCCACGGCGTCGCGCTTGTCGACGATTCCAGTCACGCCGATATTGCGCAAGCCGGCCAACACATGCGCGCGCCCAATCATGGTCAGCACGACCACGTGGGGATGCGGCGTGCGCCGTAGCAGCCGGCGCAATAGCGGCACCGCGCTGGTGTCTCCGTCGAGTCCAGGCATGCCGATGTCCGACACGACGACGTCGCATGCGCAGGCATCGAGCAGCTTCGCGAGACCACGGGTGTCGGCAGCTTCGCCGACAATTTCGATATTCGGCTTGTCGCGCAGCAGAGATCGGACGCCCGCGCGAATGGAGTCGTGATCGTCCGCCACGACGACGTGAATCTTGTTTGGCATTCTTTTCCGTGACTTTTTTATGGTGTCGATCGGGCATACCGCACGAAATGTGTCCCCCGGTTATGCCGATATATTCGCCGCGCGCCTGCGCAGTATGTTGCCGCCCGCTTAACGGCTTTGACCAAGCCCTTCTGGCACTACGCCATACTCGACTGCGAAGCGGAACAGTTCGGCGTCGCTATTCAGCGACAGCTTGCGCATGGCCATGCACTTCTGCGCGCTGATCGTCTTCACACTACGTCCCAGCCGCGTGGCGATTTCCGTGACGCCGAGTCCTGACGCGTATTGCGTAAAAACCTCGAACTCTCGGCGAGACAGGGTGGCGCGCACGAAGTCGAGACGTTTCGTCAGCGTGACATCGGCCAGCATGGCGCGCACCGCCGGACCGACAAAACATTCGCGCGCCAGCGCCATGACCACCGCCACATGGATCAGATCGATACGATCACGTTTGCTCAGCAGCCCATCCACGCCGAGCGACATCACTTTGCGCAGCGTCGCCGCCTCCGTTTCCATTGTCAGAATGACGAGCGCCACGTTGGGATAGCGCGCCTTCAACTGCCTGACGACGTCGAACCGGTTGTCGTTGTGCCCTCCTGGCATGTAAAGGTCCATCAGCACGATATCGCAAGGACTGCGATCGACTTCGATGAACAGTTCGGCGACATCCGCCGCACGGCCAACCACCTTCAGGTCTGGATAGTTGCCAATCAGATTTTCTATAGCCAGCAGAACCAGCGGATGATCATCCGCAATGATCGTTCGAACAGGCGAGCCTGATGCAGCCATGAGGTTCATCGTCTGGCGCTCCTCGATACTTTCATTTCTCGACACCTTGTTATGTGTGACCGGCGCTCACGCAATGGTCGAGCATTTCTATTGCGACAAACATCAGAGCGCTCTGAAATGGAACGAACAACCGTATGCCTGATGCTTAGTCTTCCGATTCGAGGAGGACCGTGCCGCAGGCGCGCACACAGGAAAAAAGCGCGGGGTCGTCGTTGACGCCAAGCCGCGCCATCGCTTCGCGCTTGTGCCGGCTCACCGTGCGGCGATGGCAGCCGAGCGCCGCCGCGATCTGCACGATGGACTCGCCGCTCACGAGCCTGCGCAGGATGTCGGTCTGCCGCTTCGACAGCAGCAGGGCCGACACGAACCGACCGTTGTCCGGCTGCAAACGCGCGAGCGTATCGACTACCGAGCGGCCCAGGTAGCGCGCGCCGCGCGCACTGTCGCAGACCGCTTGCGGCAGTTCCTCGAGCGAATCGGCTTTGCCGATCACACTGACCGCGGCATCGGCGACGACGACACGCAACATCGCGGCATTCGTCTGCCCGGTCACGACGACGACGCGCAATGACGGCCACTCGCCACGAATGCGCCGGATCAGGCCGAGTCCGTCGCCAATCTCGCCGGCGGGCTCCGGCATGGAAAGATCGACGACGAGCACGTCGCACGGTGTGTGTTGCAGCAATGCGATCAACGCAGTGGGCATCTGCGCCTGACCGACGACGGACAGACCTTCGTGCGCCTCCAGTGTCGATTTCAGGCCAAGCAGGACGAACGGGTGATCGTCCGCCAGAATGATTCGAAGATTTGTCACGATTAGTCTCGCTCGTTATAAGGATGGTCGAAATGCGCGCGGCAGTGGCTGTGCAGGCGGCAGGCATCGACCTGCGTCGCGACACTCAAGCGACGTGCCGGAAAAGCCATCTGATCACCCTCGCAAATTCACGACAATCGGAGCGTTCCTAATCCAAATCAATAATCGGGATAATTTATAGTTCTACCAAGCAATATGCGCACCGTGATTCGAATCGAATCAAAATCAATTCGGCAACGCAAAGCGGGCGCTGTTCGCCCCATGTCTCACGCCGCATCGCAAGCACGCGTCGCGCGCATCGCACGCGTCGACGCGGCGCGCGGAAACACCGGCAATGCGAGCAACGCGCAAGCGCTCGCCACCGTCCACACCAGCGGCCATGCTCCGATAGACAGCAGCGCCGGAATCGCGAGCGGCGTCACGAACAGCGTGAGGAACACGCAGGTGTTGCCCATCGCGAGCGCGGTGCCCGCGCGGCGAGTACCGGCGAGCGTCGCGAGTTCGGTGAACGCGACGCCGTGCCACGCCGACGCGCTAACTCCGCCGAGTACGATCATCAGCGCGAACGGCGCGACCGCCCCGGCGCGACGCGGGCCGATGAGCCCGGTCGCGAGCGCGAGCAGCACGAAGAGCACGGCGGTCAACAGACTGCATGCCCGCATATACGCGCGGCGGTTGCCGCGCCGGTCGGTCCACGCGCCGCTCCAGACCCGCGCGATCGCGGCGCCAGTCTGCACCGCGGCCATCGTCGCGCTGATCGCGAACACGCCGGCACGCCCGAAGTCGTGCAGGAACACCGTGCCGAATGTGATCACGGCAATCTGCGGCATGCACAGCGCGCCCGCGCCGAGCGCGACGCGCCAGATCGCGATGTCGCGCAATGGGGAGATCATCGGCGGCGGTGCGCTGACGTTCGAGGAGTCCATCCTCCGACCGTTGGCCGCCGCAGCACGGGCCGTCGCAGCCGCGCGCGCCCCTTTGGGCGCCGGCGTATCGTCCGCGTGTGCGGGCTCGTGCAGCCAGCGCCACGCGAACCATGCGGTGATCGCGCACGCCAACGCCAGCACCGCATAGGCGCTCGCAAAACCAAAGTGCGAGGTGAGCACCGGCAGGACCAATGCGCCGAGTCCACCACCCGCCGGCACGGCGGTTTGGCGGATGCTCATCGCGAGGCCGCGCTCGCCTTCGCGAAACCACGCCATCACCGCTCGGCCGCTCGATCCGTTGACGCTGCCGCCCAGCAGTCCGACCAACAGCAGCCCGAGCGCGAGCGGGACGATGCCGGGCACATGCGCGCCGCCCGGCGACACGAACAGCGCGAGACCGGCGAGCGCGACCGCGGTCGACAGCAAGCCGAGCAGCAGCACCCGGCGATCGCCCCAGCGGTCGGTTAGCAGCCCCCACGGCAACTCGCTGATCGCAATGCCCAGGCCGAGCATGCCGAGCACGAGGCCGAGCCCGTGGTTGCCCAAGTGGTAGTCCGAGCGCAGGAACACCGCTGTCGTCGGAATCCCCGAAAATGCCGCCGAAAAGCTCGCATTCGCGGCAAAACCAACGCCCAGCACCTTCCAGCGATGCCGCGCGCCGCGCTCGCCGGTGCCGCCCGACGCTGTCATCGATCCGTTTTCCATCACACCCTCCGTGTGTCATTCGGGGGTATGCTACGGCTGGGCATTCCATCGGCAAAGCCAGAAATTTAGATCGCTACCATCGGAAAAACCGAATCATGAGCCAGCGTGGTTTCGACCTTGCGCAGTTGCGGACCTTCGTCGCCGTCGCCGAATCGGGCGGGGTGTCGGCTGGCGCGCAGCGCGTGTTCCTGTCGCAGTCGTCGGTAAGCGAGCAGCTGAAGAAGCTCGAGGAGCGCGCCGGCCAGCCGCTCCTCGTGCGCGGCCGGCAGGGTGTGAGTCCGACGTCCGCGGGCGAGCGCCTGCTCGAGCATGCGCGCCGCATCATCGCGATGAGCGAAGCGGCCTTCGACGACCTGCAAGGCCGCTCGCTCGACGGCGAGCTGCGCATCGCGATCACCGATTACTACCGGCCGCACGACATCGCGCGCATCCTCAAGACGTTTTCGGAACAGCATCCGCGGCTGAAGCTGCACGTGACGGTGCTGCCGAGCGCGGTGATCGACAGCGGCGCGGACGATCACGCCTCGTTCGACATCGGTTTGTCGGCGCGGCTAGTCACAGGCCAGCTGCGTGCGCGCGGCGCCGGTGCCGGTGCCGCGAGCATCGTCGTGCGGCGCGAAAGGCTGCTATGGGCCAGTTGCGCCGATGCCGCCACCCGCCCCACCGCGCCGTATCAACTGGTGCTGCTGCCGTCGACGTGTCAGTTGCAGCGCTTCGTCGTCAAGCTGCTCGACGAACACAAGGTACCGTACGTGGTGTCGCATTCGGCATCGGGCGTCGCGGGCCTGCAGCTTGCCTTGAAGGCGGGGCTCGGGATTTCCTGTCTGAACGAGTCGTCGCTCGGCGGCGGCGTGGTGGCGTGTGCCGCGAACTTCGGCTTGCCACCGCTGCCCGCCATCGAGTTTCATCTGCTGCCCCGGCGTCCGGGCGAAAGCGAGTTGGTCAGCAATGCACGTGATGCGCTCGTGCGGCTCTTCGCATGACGCACAAATCAAATTCACAGCAAAATTTATCGATCGACATCAGCTAATCACATTTACATGATGCATTGCGATCGATAAGCCGCGGCGCCGCAAAATCCGGCGCGCTGGGGCCTGCATCCATGCTGGTCCACGATTATTGGAACGCCTGTTTTCCTTTGTATTCTCTATTGACGCGTCCGATAAATTGTTGCACGCTGCTGCTGGCTACCGGGCGTTTTCAGCGCCTCACGCGTCGCTCTTTGCAGCCAGAAAGCCGCCGTCCCAGGCGCATCCAGCGCGAATCATTGTCGCAGATCAAGGTTTTGGCCGGACAATTGCATCATCATTGCGCTTCCGTACTTCGCGGTCCCGAACAAGCCCGTTCCGAATAGCGGTTAATAGCAACTCAATTAAAAGCAGCTAGTCCCGAGATGCATCGTTTCCGGATTCATAAGGCAATCCGCACACGCGCGCCGGGTATATAAATCGAGCGATAAGAACGTTCCACAACGAGGCCCGGTGTGTATCGCAAAACTATCGGCGCTGCGGTCCTGTTCGTGCTGTGCGCGCTTCACGCGCTATGGAGCGGCGCGGCGTTCGCGGCCGCCGACGCGGCCGGCGCGATGCCCCCGTCGATGGACCAGCGCATACGCGCCTGCACGTCGTGTCACGGCGAGCAGGGCCAAGGCCGCAAAAACGACTACTTCCCGCGCATCGCCGGCAAACCGGCCGAGTACCTGTTCAACCAGCTGATCGCATTTCGCGACGGCGGCCGCACCTATCCGCCGATGGGCTATCTGCTCGCGTTCCTGCCCGACGACTACCTGCGTCAGATCAGCGAGTATTTCGCGGCCTTGCAGCCGCCCTATCCCGAATCCGACCACGCTGCCCTGCCGCCGAAGCTGCTCGCCGCCGGCGAAAAGCTCGTGATGCATGGCGACGCGGCGCGCGGCATACCGGCGTGCATCGCCTGTCACGGCGCGCGCATGACCGGCACGCAGCCGGGCATTCCGGGCCTGCTCGGCTTGCACGCGAGCTATATCGCCGGACAGATGGGCACCTGGCGCTCAGGCACCCGCCACGCGCTCGCACCGGACTGCATGCGGACGATCGCGCTCAAGCTGAACGACAACGACATCGCCGCGGTATCGAACTGGCTCGCGCGCCAGCCGCGTCCCGCCGATCCCCGGCCCGCACCGGCATCCGCCGAGCGGCTGCCCCTCGCTTGCGGGAGCCAACCGCAATGAAGCCGACACTTCGCCCGCCCGGTTGGCTGCGCCCGGCAAGCATGGCTAGCGTCCTTGCGATCGGCAGCCTCGCGCTCGCGTCGCTGCTCCATGCACCGCTCGCGACGACGGCGCATGCGGCGACCGCCGCACCTCAAGGCGCGGAAGCGACCGCCACGGCAGCCACAACTGGAGGCGGCGCCGACACCCGCCCGGAGATCGTCAGACGCGGTGAATACCTCGCTCGCGCGGGCGACTGCATCGCGTGTCACACCGCGCCGCGCGGGCGGCTGTTCGCCGGCGGCCTCGCGATGGAAACGCCGTTCGGCACGCTGTACTCGCCGAACATCACGCCGGACCCGCAGTACGGCATCGGCACGTGGAGCGAGGAAGCGTTCTTCAAAATGATGCGCACCGGCCGCAAGCCGGACGGCGCGCCGATCTATCCGGCGATGCCGATCGCCCAGTACACGAAGGTCACGCGCGAGGACTCGAACGCGATCTTCGCGTTCCTGAAGACGGTCGAGCCGGTGCGTCAGCCGAATCGCCCGCACACGCTGCGCTTCCCGTTCAATCAGCGCGATCTGCTGTACGGCTGGCGCACGCTGTATTTCCACGAGGGTGAGTTCCAGCCCGACCCGACCAAATCGGTCGAATGGAATCGCGGCGCGTATCTGGTCGAAGGGCTCGGGCACTGCACGATGTGCCACACGCGCATCAATATGCTCGGCGGCTCGTCGCCGCGCGAGCAGTTCGCGGGCGGGCTGATTCCGTTGCAGAACTGGTATGCGCCATCGCTGACCTCCGACAAGGACGGCGGCCTTGGCGACTGGAGCATCAAGGACATCGTCGATCTGCTGCAGACGGGCATCTCCGATCGCGGCGCGGTCTACGGCCCGATGGCCGAAGTCACCTATCACAGCCTCCAGCATCTGAGCGACGAAGACATCCGCGCGATGGCCGTCTATCTGAAGTCGCTGCCCGACCAGGGCGGCCGCAAGACCGGGCCGAGCGCAACGCCGGACCCGACGGTGTTCGCGCTCGGCAAGCGGATTTACGCTGAGAAATGCGCGATCTGCCACGGCGACAATGGCGAAGGGCAGGTGCCGCATTACCCGCCGCTCGCGGGCAACCAGTCGATCGAAATGGACTCGAACGTCAATCCGATCCGCATCGTGCTGAACGGCGGCTTCCCGCCCGGCACCAAACAGAATCCGCAGCCGTTCGGCATGCCGCCGTTCGGCCAGGAGCTGAACGACACCGAGGCGGCCGCCGTCGTCACCTTCATCCGCACGGCGTGGGGCAATCACGGCCTGCCGGTCACGGCCCACGAGGTCAACGAGTTGCGCAAGGCGCCGCTGCATTGAGGCGCCGCACCGAAGGGCCGTACCAAAACGTCGCATAGGAGAACCATCGACATGAAAGCGAACGACCCGCCCAGCGCCGCCCCGCCGACCGACGGCGAAGTCGAACGCGTCGTCGCGGCCGGTCCGCGCGGCGCGATCGCGCTGGCCGGCATCGCCACGGTCATCGTGATGGCGATCTGGTTCGCCTTCTACTTTTTCGCGTTTCTGCCGCGCGGCATCATCCACTGACCATGTCGACCGACTCTTCTCATCAACCCGGTAGCGGCCACGCGGTCGCATTGCGCGCCGAGCGGCGCTGGGCCATCTTCGCGGTCGCGCTGATCGTGCTGATGCTCGCCGTGATCGTGTTCTCGGGCGTGCATTGGGCGATGATGCCGCCGTCGCGCGTCGAGACGATCGATCCGTCGCGTCTGCAGCTGTCCGGCGAATTCGCCGAGGACAATCTCGGCAGCGCGGTGCAGCCGGACGGCTCGGTAATCGTGCGCTTCGTCGCGCAGCAGTACTCGTTCACGCCGCAGTGTCTGCTCGTGCCCGCCGATACGCCGATCACGATCCGCACCACCAGCGCCGACGTCGTGCACGGCCTGCTCGTCACCGACACCAACATCAACACGATGGTCGTGCCCGGCTACGTCGCGACGCTGAACACGCAGTTCGACCATCCCGCCGATCACGCGATGCCGTGCCACGAATACTGCGGCTTCGGCCATCAGACCATGTGGGCGAACGTGAAGGTGATCGACAAAGCCGCCTTCTTCGACCAGGCCCGACAATCACGGAGACTGAGCTGTGTTCCACGCTAAGCGACTCGTACTCGCGCATTTCTGGCTCGCCTTCATCATGTTCGCGATCGCGTTGTGCCTCGGCGCGTGGCAAATGCTGGTGCGCAGTCCCCTGTTGCCGTGGATCGCCGATCCTGAGCTGTACTATCGTTCGGTGACCGCGCACGGCACCGTGATGGCCTACGTAATGCCGACGCTCGTCTCGATGGGGTTCGGCTACGCGATCGTCGAGCTCGCGCTCGCGCAGCGCCTCGTCGGTCTCAAATGGGCGTGGGCCGCGCTCGTCACGCTGCTGGTCGGCGCCGTGATGGCGATGGTGCCGGTCGCGCTCGGCAAGGCGTCGGTGCTCTACACGTTCTATCCGCCGATGATCGGCAGTCCGTTCTACTACCTCGGCGTCGTGCTCGTGGTGGTCGGCTCGTGGATCTGGGTCGCGCTGATGCACGTGAACCTGCGCATCTGGAAGCGCGCGAACCCCGGCAAGCCGGTGCCGCTCGCGATGTTCGCGAACGTCGCGGGCGCCTACCTGTGGGCGTGGACCGCGGTCGGCGCGGCGCTCGAAATCCTGTTCCAGATCCTGCCCGTCGCGCTCGGTCTCGCCCATACGATCGACGCCGGCCTCGCGCGCGTGCTGTTCTCATGGACGCTGCACGCGATCGTCTACTTCTGGCTGATTCCGGCGTACATCGCGTACTACACCCTGGTGCCGCGCGCGATCGGCGGACGGCTCTACAGCGATTCGATGGCGCGCGTGTCGTTCATCCTGTTTCTCGTGTTCGCGATGCCGATCGGCATCCATCACCTGTTCGTCGATCCGCAGGTCGGCGCAGGCTTCAAGTTCGTGCATGCGGTGTTCACCGGCATGGTGTCGGTGCCGACGCTGCTGACCGTGTTCACGATCTGCGCGTCGGTGGAAATCGCCGGCCGGCTGCACGGCGGCAAGGGCGCGCTCGGCTGGCTCACCGCGCTGCCGTGGCGCAATCCGATGATGCTGGTCGTCGCGTTCTCGTTCGTGATGCTCGGCTTCGGCGGCGCGGGCGGCCTCATCAACATGAGCTATCAGCTGAACTCGACCGTGCACAACACGCAGTGGGTGACCGGCCACTTCCACCTGATTTTCGGCGGCGCGATCGTCATCATGTACTTCGCGATCGCGTACGAGCTGTGGCCGCAGCTGACCGGCCGCGCGATCGTGTCGGCGAAACTGGTGCGCACGCAATTGTGGCTGTGGTTCATCGGCATGATGGTGGTCACGATTCCGTGGCATTACGTCGGCCTGCTCGGCGCACCGCGCCGCATGGCCTTCTACGACTACGCGATGGCGGGCGTGCAGGGTCAGGGTGCGTGGGTCGTCATGTCCGCGGTGGGCGGGCTGATCCTGACGGTGTCCGGCCTGCTGTTCGTCTATATCCTCGCGAAGTCGCAATTCGGCCCCGTGGTGGAGCCGCAGACGTTCCGCTTCGCGAGCGCCGCGCACCCTGTCGAGCGCGTGCCCGTCGCGCTCAATAGCTTCGGCCTGTGGGTCGCGCTGATGATCGGGCTCACGGTCGTCAACTACAGCGTGCCGATCGTCCAGTTGCTCAGACTGCCGCAGACCTCCGTACCGGCGGTCGTCATCGGAGCGCAGCGATGAACGAAGAACGCCTGTTCACCCTGCGCAACCCGTGGTTCGTGTGGAGCGTCGGCAGCACGCTCGCGATTGCGATCGTCGCGATCCTGATCGGCTTCGTATGGCTGCCGTCGGCGAGCAGCGCGTTCGGCGACCTCAGCCTGTGGGCGAGAATTTGCGGCGCCGCCGGCGTGCCGTCGAGCTGGTACAGCGGCAACGAGACCAGCCACGTGCCGAGCGACGTCGTCGTCTTGCCGCCTTCGGGCACGAATCACGCGATAGCCGACGCGATCGGCCGCGGCGCGACGATCGCGACGCAGCACTGCTCGATGTGCCACGGCGTACTCGGCACCGTGCAGGTCACCGCGCCGGCGCTCGCCGGGCAGTACGCCGACGTGACCTACAAGGAATTGCGCGACTTCCAGAGCGGCCAGCGGCAAAGCGCGGTCATGCAGGCAATCATCGCGGGACGCAGCGACCAGGATCTGCACGATCTGGCGGTGTACTACGCGTCGCTCCCGCTCCCCGCGGCGGCCGAGAAGACCCGAGCCGGCGAAGGACCCGATGCGACCGCAACCAGGCTCGTGATGCAGGGCGACCCGCAACGCAATATCGCACCGTGCGCGGCGTGTCATGGCCAACTCGATCGCAAGGGCGCGGCGCCGTGGCTCGGCGGACAGTCGGCGGCCTATCTGGCCGCGCAGTTGCAGGCGTTCGCTTCGGGCGCGCGGCGCAACGACATCAACGAGCAGATGCGCAATGTCGCGCGGCAGATGACGCCCGAGGAAATCGATGCCGTGGCGAAGTATTACGCGGCCATGCAGTAGTGGGACGGTGAGAGGTCGCGGGTTGACGCAGCGCAACGGCTCGCGTTACGCCGCGACAAACTCGCTGTCCAGTCTCCGCTCGCCGACAACACCGGCCAGCTTCGCGCCGGGCGCCGGAGCACGGCTGCGCGATTCGCTGCCGGTCCGGAACACCGCCACCGCCGTCGACAGGCGCCGCGCCTGATCTTCCAGCGAACTCGCCGCCGCGGCCGCCTGCTCGACGAGCGCCGCGTTCTGCTGCGTGACCTCGTCCATCTGACCGACCGCGCGATTGACCTGATCGATGCCGGTGCTCTGTTCGAGCGCCGCCGCCGCGATCTCGTTCATGATGGAACTGACGCGCGCGATCGCCCCGACGATGTCGTTCATCGTCGTGCCCGAGCGCTCGACGAGCTGCGAGCCCTGCTCCACGCGGGTGGTCGACGCGTCGATCAAGCCCTTGATCTCCTTGGCCGCCGCCGCGCTGCGCTGCGCGAGCGAGCGCACTTCGCTCGCGACGACCGCGAAGCCGCGTCCCTGCTCGCCCGCTCGCGCCGCCTCGACTGCGGCGTTCAGCGCGAGGATGTTGGTCTGGAACGCGATGCCCTCGATCACGCCGACGATATCGGCAATCCGCCGCGAATCGTCGACGATGCCGTGCATCGTGCCGACCACCTGCTCGGTCAGCTCGCCGCCCCGCGCGGCCAGCGTCGAGGCGCCCTGCGCGAGCGAGCTCGCCTCTTTCGCGTTGTCGGCCGTCTGCTTGACCGTCGTGGTCAGCTCTTCGATGCTCGCGGCCGTTTCCTCGAGCGCCGCCGCCTGCTCCTCGGTGCGTTGCGACAGATCGGCGTTGCCGGCCGCGATCTCGCTGACGCCGGTATCGATCGAATCGGTACCTTGACGAACCGCGTTGACGGTCGCGATCAGCGACTCCTGCATCTTGCGCAGCGCGGCCGCGAGACGGCCCATTTCGTTGTCGCTGAGCACCTCGATGCGGCCGCTCAGGTCGCCATCGGCGATGCGCTGGAACCGCGCGATCGTCGCATCGACCGGCGTGACGATCGCGCGCACGAGCACGAAGCGGGCGAGCAGGCCGCCGACCAGCGACAGCGCAATGCCGATCGCCACCGCCGTGCTGATCGCGTAGAACAGGTCCTGCGCATCCTTGTAGCGCTGTGCGCCGTGATCGAGTTGCAACTGCTCGAGCGCGAGCATGGCCTTCTCGTACGCGCTGTACAGCGACGGCAGTTTATGCGCCTGCGATTGCTGGAAGGCGTTGGTGTCGCTCGACTTCAGCGCGGCGAGCGTCGGGTCGACGCCGTCGTGCAGGAACGCGTCGCGCTTCTGCTGCATGTCGGCGATCAGACGCTGCTCATCGGCATCCGTGCCCGCATGGCTCAAATAGTGGGCAAGCCGCTCGTCAGAGGCTTTGCGGTACTGATCGAAGCGCTTGAGCACGGCGCTCGCGCCGTCCTGATCGTTCAGCGCGACGAGCGACGCGTACGTCGCGAGCGCGAGCCGCAGGCGCAGCAGTTGGCCGGCGCTGCCTTCGAGGTCGGCGACGGCGGGCGTGTCGACCGTGTACATCTGTTGCAGCGACGCGTTCGACGAGCGCAGCGACAACAATCCCGCGGCCGCACCGAGCAGCAGCACGATGCCGAAGAACACGATCATCAGGGTAAGGCTGGTGCGAATCGACAGCTTTTTCAACATCGGACTGGTCTCCTTGGGCTGCCCGGCCGATGGTTCCGTATCGTTGACGATAGCTGCACGGCCACGCAGGCTGCGCCCACGCCGTTCGGCCCGGTCCGCAACTTGTCTGAAAATTAAGCAAACAGCACATTCGGGACAACGGCGTATCGGCCGAAAACTTTATGGTTGATCGCTCGTCCGGCTTGCGTTACATCAATAGAGTCTCGAAGCCCGTCTGCTGAAGCCCTTCTGTCGAAGCCCCTTCCTGCCCGGGGCGCGCCCATGTCGGAAATCGGTTCGGCCGTACTCGTGTTCGCGCTGCTGCTGATCGCCACCGGCCTCGGCGTCGGGGTGCGGCCGCTGCTGCCGGAAGAGCACAAGGCACACGAGACCGTACAGCTCGTGCAGCTCGTGATCGGCATGCTGGTGACGTTCGCCGCGCTGGTGCTGGGATTGATGACGGCATCGGCGAAAGCGAGCTTCGACACCGCGTCGAACGATATGCGCAGCTATGCGGCCGAACTGATCGAATTCGACTCGACGCTGCGCGAGCTCGGCAGCGCGGCCGACGAATCGCGGCGCCTGTTGCGCCAGTACACGGCGGCGGCGATCGCTTCGACATGGCCGCGCGAGCCCGCGCCGAGCGGCGACTATCCGCACGATCTCGGGCCGCCGGACAATCCGCAGCAACTCGAAAACGTGCGTCTGGGCGATATGCTGACCACGGTGGGGCGGCAATTGCGACAGCTGCGCACGCAGGATGCATTGCAGCAACGTGCGCTCGATGACGCGTTGACGCAGTACCGGCGCGTCATCGATGCGCGCTGGAAAATCATCGAGGAAGCGCACAGCTCGATTTCGCAGCCGTTCTTCAGGACGCTGACGTTCTGGCTAGGCGTGATCTTTCTGAGCTTCGGGTTGATCGCGCCGCGCAATGCGTTGGCGCTGGTGACGATATCGCTGGGAGCGGTGTCGATTGCTTCGGCGGTTTATGTGATCGTCGATCTCGACACGCCGTTCACCGGGCCGATCGTGATTTCGAGTCTGCCGTTGCGGATACGTTGGAGCATTTGAGTCGGTGAGTTTCTGACGGAATGCCCCGTCCGCGCGCGTGACGTAAAAAAAGCCGGCAAACAGAAGGCAGAAAAGCCCGCTTTCCTGGCAGAAAGCGGGCCTCTGTTTTTGTGTCGATCAGCGGGACGCTGGTCGGCTCGGCATCGAGCCGCAACGATCAGAACGGAATATCGTCGTCCATCTCGTCGAAGCCACCGCCAGCCGGCGCGCTCGGACGGCTCGCACCGCCACCGCCGCTACCGCCACGCGAACCGCCGCCCGACGACATCGCGCGACCACCACCGCCGCCGCTACGCTCCGACGGCTCGCCACGGCTATAACCGCCTTCATCGCCGCCACCCATCGACGCGCCGCCGCGGCCGCCGAGCATCTGCATCTGCTCCGCGACGATCTCAGTCGAATAGCGATCGGTGCCGTCCTGCGCCTGCCACTTGCGCGTGCGGATGCGCCCTTCGAGGTACACCGACGAGCCCTTCTTCAGATATTCCGCCACGATTTCCGCTAGGCGGCCGAAGAACGCGACGCGGTGCCACTCGGTCGCTTCCTTCATCTCGCCCGACGCCTTGTCCTTGTAGCGGTCCGTCGTCGCAAGGCGGATGTTCGCCACTGCGTCGCCGCTCGGAAGATAGCGGACTTCCGGATCGGCGCCGAGGTTGCCGACCAGAATGACCTTGTTCACGGATGCCATGAATTTCTCCTGTTGATTCCTGTTGCAGGCGGCGCGGCACTACGCGGTTCGCGTCTCACGGCCGGCAGGCCCGAGACCAGAAGAGCGCCTCTGCCCGCCGCCGGGTGAGTTCTGGATGATTCGGGAGGTGCCCCGAGCACGCTCTGTTACGCCTTGCGCGGCGGCTGTTTCATCTTTGCGGCGATTATAAGCCAGCAAAATACCAGCCCGGAGCAGGCGAAGAAAACCGCGCTCTGGCCGTTAACCTTCAGGAGCCAGCCGCCGATCATTCCGCCCAGCGCAAGACCGATCGACTGCGTGGTGTTGTACACGCCGGCCGCGGCTCCCTTGCGGGTACCGGGCGCGAGCTTCGACACCAGCGAAGGCTGCGAGGCCTCGAGAATATTGAAGCCGAGAAAGTACACGAACAGGATCGCCGCCACACTCAGAATCGTATGCGGAGCAACGCCCAATAACAACTGGCCGATCAGGATAAGAGCGATCGCCGACAGCAGCACGAACTTCATCTTGCCGCGCTTCTCGGCGGCGATGATCGCCGGCACCATCATCACGAACGACAGCCCCATCACCGGCAGATACACCTTCCAGTGTGAAGCGACCGGCAGCCCGCCCGCTTCGAGAATGCGCGGCACGACGAGGAACAGCGCGGTTTGCGTGGCGTGCAGCACGAGCACGCCGAAATTCAAACGCAGCAACTCGACGTTGTGCAGCACTTCGGCGAACGGCGCGCGCACATGCACCGGCTTCGGCGCATCGGGCACGACCCATATCACGACGCCGATCGCGAGAATCGAGAACACGCCGACCAGCGTGAAGAGCCCGCTCATGCCGAGCCAGTGGAACACGATCGGCGCGCCGACGATCGCGACCGCGAACGACACGCCGATGCTGCCGCCGACCATCGCCATCGCCTTCGTGCGATGTTCCTCCGAGGTCAGATCGGCGATGAACGCGATCACCGCCGACGACACCGCACCCATCCCCTGAATCACCCGGCCGACGATGATCCACGTCATGTCGTGCGCGGCCGCCGCGACGAAGCTGCCGATCGCGAAGATCAGCAGGCCCGTCGCGATCACCGGCTTGCGGCCGACCTTGTCGGAGATCCAGCCATAGAAGATGTAGAGCATCGACTGCGTGACGCCGTACGCGCCGAGCGCGATGCCGACGAGCAGCACGTTTTCGCCGCCGGGAATGGTCTTCGCGTAGATCGAGAACACCGGCATGATCATGAAGAGACCCAGCATGCGCAGCGCGAAGATGGCGGCAAGCGACACGGTCGCGCGCAATTCGGGCGCGCTCATGCGTGTGGAGATGGCGGACGGATTGGACATCGAAGCGTTGTTTGAATGAACCGGGCGGCGAGCCCGTGGGGACAGCCTTGGCCGCCGGCACAGTGGAGCAGAACGAACAGGCAGGCGGCTAGCCCCGGCATATCGGCGGGTCCGCGCCGACGAGACGCGCAAAGCCCGTGCCCCATCGCCCCCGCTCGCCCCTCGCGGCATCTTGTACTCACGGAAAACGGCCCCAGTTACGCCTTTTTCCCGCTATCAGCACACCGTAACGGCGGTCTGGAAAAGTCGTTATAGTAGCAGGTTTGGCCTCTTTCCCTTTCCGCAGTTCATGGAATAAATCCGTGGAACAAATCCGTATTCGTGGGGCTCGCACCCACAACCTGAAGAACGTCAATCTCGACCTACCGCGTCACAAGCTCGTCGTTATCACGGGGCTTTCGGGCTCCGGCAAATCGTCGCTGGCGTTCGATACGCTGTATGCGGAAGGACAGCGGCGCTACGTCGAAAGTCTGTCCGCCTATGCGCGGCAGTTCCTGCAACTGATGGAAAAGCCGGACGTCGACCTGATCGAAGGCTTGTCGCCGGCTATCTCGATCGAACAGAAGGCGACCTCGCACAATCCGCGCTCGACGGTCGGCACCGTCACCGAAATCCACGATTATCTGCGTCTGCTGTTCGCGCGCGTCGGCACGCCCTACTGCCCCGATCACGAGATTCCGCTCGAAGCGCAAAGCGTGTCGCAGATGGTCGACGCGGCGCTCGCGCTGCCCGAGGAAACGCGCGTGATGATCCTCGCGCCCGTCGTCAGCGATCGCAAGGGCGAGCACACGGATCTGTTCGAGGACATGCAGGCGCAAGGCTTCGTGCGCTTTCGCGTGCGCTCGGGCGGCGGCACCGCCAACGAAGGCACCGCGAAAATCTATGATGTCGACTCTCTGCCGAAGCTGAAGAAAAACGACAAGCACACGATCGACGTCGTGATCGATCGTCTGCGCGTGCGCCCCGACATGAAGCAGCGCCTTGCCGAATCGTTCGAAACGGCGCTGCGTCTCGCCGACGGCCGCGCGATCGCGCTCGAAATGGATACGGACAAGGAGCACCTGTTCAGCTCGAAGTTCGCCTGCCCGATCTGCTCCTATTCGCTGCAGGAACTCGAGCCGCGCCTGTTCTCGTTCAACAATCCGATGGGCGCGTGCCCCGAATGCGACGGCCTCGGCCAGATTACGTTCTTCGATCCGAAGCGGGTGGTCGCGCATCCATCGCTATCGCTAGCGGCGGGCGCGGTGAAGGGCTGGGACCGGCGCAACCAGTTCTACTTCCAGATGCTGCAGAGCCTCGCAGCGTTCTACGACTTCGACATCGACACCGCGCTCGAGGACCTGCCGGAGAAAGTCCGCAAGATCCTGCTGTACGGTTCGGGCAAGCAGGAAATTCCGTTCTCGTACATCAACGAGCGCGGCCGCACGTCGGTGCGCGAGCACGTGTTCGAAGGGATCATCCCGAATCTGGAGCGGCGCTACCGCGAAACCGATTCGTCCGCGGTGCGCGAAGAACTCGCCAAATACCAGAATAACCAGCCATGCCCGGCGTGCGCGGGCACGCGGCTGCGTCGCGAGGCGCGCTTCGTGCGCATCGGCGCGGACAGCGACGCGCGCGGCATCTTCGAGATCAGCGGCTGGCCGTTGCGCGATGCGCTCGGCTACTTCCAGACCCTGCGCCTCGAAGGCTCGAAGCGCGAGATCGCCGACAAGGTCGTCAAGGAAATCGTCGCGCGTCTGATGTTCCTGAACAACGTCGGACTCGATTACCTGTCGCTCGAACGCAGCGCCGAAACGCTGTCGGGCGGCGAAGCGCAGCGCATTCGCCTCGCTTCCCAGATCGGCTCGGGGCTGACCGGCGTGATGTACGTGCTCGACGAACCGTCGATCGGCCTGCATCAGCGCGACAACGACCGGCTGATCTCGACGCTCAAGCATCTGCGCGATCTCGGCAACTCGGTGATCGTCGTCGAGCACGACGAGGACATGATCCGCATGGCCGACTATGTGGTCGACATGGGCCCGGGCGCCGGCGAGCACGGCGGCATGGTGATCGCCGAGGGCACGCCGAAAGAGGTGCAGAAGAACGCGGCGTCGCTGACGGGCCAATACATGTCCGGCGCGCGCACGATCGAATACCCCGACGAGCGCAAGGATCCCGACGAGCGGCGCCTGCGCATCGTCGAGGCGTACGGCAACAATCTGCACAACGTCACGCTCGATCTGCCGGTGGGTCTTTTGACCTGCGTGACCGGCGTGTCCGGCTCGGGCAAGTCGACGCTGATCAACGACACGCTGTATCACGCGGTCGCGCATCATCTGTACGGCTCGGCCACGGAGCCTGCGCCGTACGAGTCGATCGAGGGCCTCGAGCACTTCGACAAGGTGATCAACGTCGATCAGTCGCCGATCGGCCGCACGCCGCGCTCGAATCCGGCCACCTACACGGGCCTGTTCACGCCGATCCGCGAGCTGTTCGCGGGCGTGCCGGCCGCCAAGGAGCGCGGCTACGATCCGGGGCGCTTCTCGTTCAACGTGAAGGGCGGGCGCTGCGAATCGTGCCAGGGCGACGGCGTGCTGAAGGTCGAAATGCACTTCCTGCCCGACGTGTACGTGCCGTGCGACGTGTGCCACGGCAAGCGCTACAACCGCGAAACGCTCGATATCCAGTACAAAGGCAGCAACATCAGCGAAGTGCTCGACATGACGGTCGAACACGCGTACGAGTTCTTCAAGGCCGTGCCGGTCGTCGCGCGCAAGCTGAAAACCCTGCTGGACGTGGGTCTCGGCTATATTCGCCTGGGTCAGTCGGCCACCACGCTGTCGGGCGGCGAGGCGCAGCGTGTGAAACTGTCGCTGGAACTGAGCAAGCGTGATACCGGTCGCACGCTATACATCCTTGACGAACCGACTACCGGCCTGCACTTTCACGATATCGCGCAGTTGCTGGAAGTCATACACCGGTTGCGTGACCAGGGTAATACCGTCGTGATCATCGAACATAATCTCGATGTAATCAAAACTGCGGACTGGGTCATCGATCTCGGCCCCGAAGGCGGCGCCGGCGGCGGGCAGATCATCGCCCAGGGCACGCCCGAGCAGGTCGCGAAGTCGAAGGCCAGTTTTACCGGCAAATATCTGGCGCCGCTGCTCAAGCGCGCCGCCACCACAAAGTAACGCTGCACTACCGAGGTTGGAGACGGGATAAGCCATGACCAAGCGTAATCAGGCGCGCGAAGAAGATCGGGTGCAGGACCTGCGCCCGCGCCCGGTCAGGCTGACCAGCGACATGAGTCTGCCGAAGCTGTCGGCGGTCGAGATCGGCAGCTACGTGGTGATGCTGTTCGGCATGTGGGCGGTGATCGAACTGAAGCTGCTCGGCGCGCTGCTCGCCGGGCTGCTGGTGTTTCAGCTCGTGCATATGATCGCGCCGCGCATCGAGCGTCACATGTCGAGCAAGCGGGCGCGCTGGCTCGCGGTGGTGATTCTGTCGACGCTGATCGTCGGCGCGCTGACGGGACTCACGCTCGGCATCATCTCGCATTTCGAGAACGACGTGCCGAGCGTGCAGGCTCTGCTCGATCAGGCCATGCAACTGATCGACCAGGCGCGCGGCAGGATTCCCCAATTCGTCGCGAACTATCTGCCGGTCGACACCGAGCAGATGAAGACGAAGGCCGCCGAACTGATGCACACGCACGCGAACATGCTGCAGCAAAGCGGCACGACCGTGGCGCGCGCGTTCACGCACGTGCTGCTCGGCATGATCATCGGCGCGATCATCGCGGTCGGCGCGCAAAAGCATATCCAGCGGCTGCCGCTGTCCACCGCGTTCGTCACGCGCGTCACGCGTTTTGCCGACGCGTTTCGCCGCATCGTGTTCGCGCAGGTGAAGATCTCCGCGCTGAACACGGTGTTCACCGCGATCTTCCTGCTCGTGATCCTGCCGGTTTTCCATGACCGGCTGCCGCTGTCGAAGACGCTCGTGCTCGTCACGTTCATCGTGGGTCTGCTGCCGGTGATCGGCAATCTGATCTCGAACACGATCATCGTCGCGGTCGCGTTGTCGGTGAGTTTTCCGGCGGCGATCATGTCACTTGTGTTCCTGATCCTGATTCACAAGCTCGAGTACTTCCTGAACGCGCGGATCGTCGGCGGGCAGATCGAGGCGCGCGCGTGGGAGCTGCTGATCGCGATGCTGGTGATGGAAGCGGCGTTCGGTCTCGCCGGGGTCATCGCGGCGCCGATTTTTTATGCGTACATCAAGCGGGAGCTCATTTATTTGCGGTTGGTGTGAGTTGGGCCGAATCGAGTAGCAAAAGTCAGCACTCACTAGCGCTCCGCAGCACACGCGGCAGTCCATGCAGGCGACGAAAGCACAAGCGGCACTTCGGTGCCGCTTTTTTTTGCTTCCGCGACCCTGCAGCGTCGCCTCTTGCTGACAGAAAACTTGCAGCCGACCGCGTCAACCCCCAAGATGCGAACAATTCCTATTTACACACCGTCCGCATCGTGACGTTTCACCTGATCGCCCACCCGCGTCTCCGTCTGGGTCCCTGTTGTGCGTTGCCGGCTCGCGCATGAGACGCCAGCTTGTCCGCCTGCACCGTTGGTTCGGCGTCGCGACCGCACTGTTTCTGTTCGTCGCGGGCCTTACGGGCGCGATCATCGCGTGGGACCACGAGCTCGATGCCGCGCTGAACCCGTCGTTTTACCAGGCTCGCACGGTCGGGCCGACGCTGTCCGGCCTCGAACTGGCGAATCGCGTCGAAGCCGCCGATCCGCGTCTTCGGGTGACCTATCTGCCGCTCGCGGTCGAACCGGGCCACACGCTGCAGATGATGGTGCTGCCGCGCACCGATCCGGCGACGAAGCAGCCCTATCCGCTCGATTTCAATCAGATCGCCGTCGATCCCGTCACCGGCGAGATCCAGGGACGCCGCGAGTGGGGCGCCGTGTCGCTCGCGCGACTCAACCTGATTCCGTTCATCTACAAGCTGCACTACACGCTGCAGTTGCCGTTTACCGGCGGTGTCGACCTTGGCACCTGGCTGATGGGGATCGTCGGCATCGTGTGGCTCTTTGACAGCGTGATTGCGCTGTGCCTGTCGTTTCCGAGCCGAAGGCCTGGCGCAAGTCGTTCACGTTCCGCCTGAAACGCGGCGGCTATGCGTTGACGTTCGATCTGCACCGCTCCGGCGGCGTATGGATCTGGAGCCTGCTGGCGATCGTCGCGCTGACGTCGATTTCGATGAATCTGTCGTCCCAGGTGGTGCGGCCGATCGTGTCACGACTGTCGACGCTGACACCCGATCCGTTCGGCGACCCAGAAATCCTGCGCGCGCCGCAACCCGGCGATCAGGTGCTGAGCCGCGAGCGCATCGTCGAACTCGCCGGGCAAGCCGGCAAGGAAATGCATGTCGCCGCGCCGCCGGGCGGGCTCTACTATGCCGAATTCATGCACGCGTACGGCGTCGGCTTCTACGCGCCCGGCAACGACCACGGCGACACCGGCCTCGGCAACCCGTGGATGTATTGGGACGCCGCCACCGGCAAGCGGCTCGCAGCGCGGATTCCCGGCCAAGGCACAGCCGGCGACATCTTCCTGCAGGTGCAGTTTCCGCTGCACTCGGGGCGCATCCTCGGTCTCGGGGGGCGGATCCTGATCAGCGCGGTGGGGGTGGCGGTGGCCATGCTGAGCGTCACGGGCCTGCTGATCTGGCTGAAGAAGCTGAACGCGCGCCGTCATTCCGCGCAAAACGCGAATCTCGCGAGAAGCACGGGCGGCGCGGCAGCGCGTTCGTAACACGAGCAGGTAAAGGACCGCGCCGACCTCGACCGTCGCAGCGTTACTGGCGCGGCTCCTAGCGGAACACCACCGTCTTGCTGCCGTTCAGCACGACGCGATGCTCCACGTGCCACTTCACCGCGCGCGCGAGCGTCACGCACTCGACGTCGCGGCCGATCGCCGTCAGTTGTTCCGGCGTCATGCTGTGGTCCACGCGCTCGACTTCCTGCTCGATGATCGGACCTTCGTCGAGATCGGTCGTCACATAGTGGGCGGTTGCGCCGATCAGCTTCACGCCGCGGTCGAACGCCTGGTAGTACGGCTTCGCGCCCTTGAAGCTCGGCAGGAACGAGTGGTGGATGTTGATCGCGCGGCCGGCGAGCGCCTCGCACAGATTCGGCGACAGGATCTGCATGTAGCGCGCGAGCACCACGAGGTCGGCCTGATGCTCGTTGATCACTTCGAGCACGCGCGCTTCCTGCGCGGTTTTCGCTTCGGGCGTGCCGCCGAGCAGCGGGAAGTGATGGAACGGGATGTCGTAACTCGCGGCGAGCTGGTAGAACTCCTTGTGGTTCGAGATGATCGCCGGGATGTCGATGTTCAACTGACCGGTGCGGTAGCGGAACAGCAGATCGTTCAGGCAGTGGCCGAACTTCGACACCATGATCACGACGCGCGGCTTCACGTTCGCGTCGTGCAATTCCCAGCTCATGCCGAACTGCTCGGCGAGTGTCACGAACGACGCGCGCAGCGCGTCAAGCCCCGGATCGCCGCCCACCTGCTGAAAATGCACGCGCATGAAGAACTCGCCGGTGCGGCTGTCGCCGAACTGCGCGGAGTCGAGAATATTGCTGCCCCGCTCGAACAGAAAGCCTGACACGGCGTGAACGATGCCGGGCCGGTCGGCGCACGACAGTTTGAGGATAAAGCTGTGATCGGTCGACATGACCTCGGTGACTCCCTTCTTCAATGCGTGGTTTGTTTCAGTGGGTACTGGCTGCACGGGTTGAGCTCGACTGATGAGCCTGAGCTAGGCCAGCGCCGGCGGCGCGAACAGCGCGTCGATGCCCTCGCACGCGTCCTCGTCGATCCAGCGGCGGCGCAGCAGGCAATCGAGCGTCGCGAGGCTGGCATCGACGGTCAACGCGCCTTCCTCGATCCAGCGCGCGACTTCGTCGATTCGCGCGAGCCGGTGTTCGCCCACTTCGCCGTCCTGGTTGCGCGGCGCGAAGTCGGCGGGCAGCGCGAGGTCGTAGATGAAAATCTGCTCGGCCTGCGTGCCTTCCGGCAGCGATTGCAGCACGTGCGCGGTGCGGCCGGCGACCGCACTCGCCGCGATCTGCGGCGGAATGCCCGCTTCTTCCCAGCATTCCTTGACGATCGTCTCGGCGATGCCGAAGCCCCAGCCGATCCCGCCTGCGACGACGTTGTCGAGCATGCCGGGGTCGGTCGCCTTGGTATCGCTGCGGCGCGCGATCCACAATTGCGGTGCGCCACGCGGCGCTCCGCCAAAGTGCGCTCCGCCATCCGCATATTCTACGACGCCGTTCAGATGCACCGCGTAGGTCATCGTGCCGAAGAAGCGCGACGCCGCGCGCTCGATATACGCGAGCGGCGGCGCGTCGAACGCATTGCGGATCGCGTACGTCTCGTTGCGCCAGCCGGGGATGCGACCATCGGCGGCGAGCGCGCCGATCACAGAAGCGAGCGCCGCGCTGCGCAGATCGACGGTATCGAACGTGGCGGAGAGCGTCACGCCTTCGTTCGCCATCTCGAACACGTCGGGCCAGCGCGCGAGCAGCGGCACGTCGCGCTCGCGAATCCACCCGACCTGTTCGGCGCAGATCAGAAACGGCCGATGCGCGCTCGCGTCGAAGCGGCGCGCGGCGGTGATGCAGGGCAAAGTCATCGGAAAACTCCAAACTGTCCGCCGTCGTGGCGAACCGGGGCAAAGCAGAAGCGGGCGGATTGCGTGACGACTGTCAGTCGCGCAAGGCGACGCGAATCCCGATCGCGATGAACGTCGCGCCGGCCACGCGATCGAGCCACAGGCCCACGCGCGGCCGCCGACTGAGCCAGCCGCCGATGATCCCCGCGCACACGCCGAATAGCGAAAACACCACGACGGTCTGCAGCATGAACAGCGCGCCGAGCTCCAGCATTTGCACGGTGACGCTCTGCGCGCCGTCCGGCTGCACGAACTGCGGCAGAAACACGACGAAGAACAGCGTGACCTTCGGATTCATCAGATTGCCGAGCACGCTCTGGCGAAACACCGTCGAAAGCGGCTGCGGCGCACGCTCGTGCGCGGTCGCGAGGCCCTGGCTGCGCAGCGCCTTGATGCCGATCCACACCAGATACGCGGCGCCGGCGAGCTTGATCGCTTCGAACGCGAGCGGCGACGAGCGCAGCAGCGCGGCGACGCCGAGCGCCGCGAGTGTCGTATGAAACGTGATGCCGGCGGCAAAGCCGAGCGCGGCGACCAGGCCGGCTGCGCGGCCCTGCGAGATGCCGCGCGCGAGCACCTGCAGATTGTCCGGGCCGGGCGCCACGGTGATCGCGATCGAGGTGGCAAGAAACAGCAGGAAGTTGGGCATCGTGGTGGCCTTCTGGTTGGGCGACTGGTGAACCATGATGGGTGAGCCATATCGTTGAGCCCGGTTGGTTTTGCTCGGCCAACAGGGCTTGTGCGGCTCGTGCGACTTTAGCCGCTGGTACGGCGGGAAACGCTACCGCGCGTCACGGCACGCGCCGTGACTACCTCCCGGTTCAATGACCGTCGAAACTCGTCACGGTATAGAGCGCAAGACCGCCCTCGCCCAGCAGCTTCGAGCCGCCCAGCTCCGGCAGATCGACGATCGCCGCACCTTCCACGACGACCGCGCCGAGCCGCTCGAGCAGCAGTTTGCCGGCCATCATCGTGCCGCCGGTCGCGATCAGATCGTCGATGATCACGACGCGGTCGCCCGGCTCGCACGCATCCTCGTGAATCTCGACGGTCGCGGTACCGTATTCCAGTTCATACGATTGCGAGATCCGCTTGTACGGCAGCTTGCCCGCCTTGCGAATCGGGATGAAGCCAACGCTCAACTCATGGGCGACGATCGGCCCGATGATGAAGCCGCGCGCATCGAGCCCGGCAATGTAGTCGAGCTTCGCGTCGATATAGCGCTGCACGAACAGGTCGATCAGCACACGCAGCGACTTCGGTTCGCGCAGCAGCGGCGTGATGTCGCGGAACTGCACGCCCGGCTGCGGCCAGTCGGGCACCGTGCGAATGTGACTTCTGATGTAGTCGGCCGCATCGAGCGGCGCGCTCGCGAGCGCCTTGGACATGATGTCTCCGGATGGACCTCGACAGGTCCGGTGAAAAGCTTGAATCAGGGTCGCCCGCCAGAACGGGCCAGGCTCACGGGTTCAGGCCGCAGCGGCGCGGCGATGCTTCGACAGCCGCTCCTCGGCTTGCGCCAGTTGTTCGGGCAGACCGCGCAGCACCACGATGTCGCTCGCGCGCAGTTTCGTCGACGGGTCCGGTTCGACGCCGCGGATGCCGTGCCGGCGGATCGCGGTCACTTCGACACCGAGTTCGTACAGGCCCACCTCGGCGAGCGTACGGCCCACCGCGTCGGCGCTCTCGTCGACCGGCACCGATTGTAGCCGCACCTGCTCGTGGCCGTCGTCGTCGTCGATGTCGTCGGCGCCGTGGAAATAGCCGCGCAACAGCGAATAACGTTCGTCGCGCATCTCCTCGACGCGCCGCACCACGCGCCGCATCGGCACACCCATCACGACGAGCGTATGCGACGCGAGCATCAGGCTGCCCTCGACGATCTCCGGAATCACCTCCGTCGCGCCGGCGGCGAGCAGTTTCTCCAGATCGGCATCGTCGACGGTGCGCACGATGACCGGCAGCGTCGGCTCCATCTCGTGAATGTTGTGCAGCACGCGCAGTGCCGACGGCGTGTTCGCGTAGGTGATCGCGATCGCGGCTGCGCGATGCAGGCCGGCGGCCAGCAGCGACTCGCGCCGCCCCGCGTCGCCGAACACGACCGATTCGCCGGCTGCCGCGGCCGCCGCGACACGGTCGGGATCGAGATCGAGCGCGACATACGAGAGCCCTTCATGCTCGAGCATTCGTGCGAGGTTCTGCCCGGCGCGGCCGTAGCCGCAGATGATTACGTGGCCGCTCTGCTTCAGGCTTTGCGTGGCGATGCGCGTCATCTGCAACGACTGCATCATCCATTCGGTCGACGACAGCCGCAGCACGACGCGGTCCGCGTTCTGGATCATGAACGGCGCGGCGAGCATCGACAGCAGCATCGCGGCGAGAATCGCCTGCAATAGCGTCGCGTCGACGAGATGCCGGTCGAGAATCAGGTTCAGCAGCACGAAGCCGAATTCGCCCGCCTGCGCGAGACCGATACCGGTGCGCATCGCGACGCCCGGCGTCGCGCCGAAGAGCCGCGCAAGGCCGGTGATCATGACTGCTTTCAGCAGCACGGGGCCGAGGAAAAAGGCCAGCACGACGAGCGGATGCTCCCAGATCACGCGCGGATTGAGCAGCATGCCGGTGGTCACGAAGAAGAGCCCGAGCAGCACGTCGCGAAACGGCTTGATGTCCTCTTCGACCTGATGCCGGTACGGCGTCTCGGCGATCAGCATGCCGGCGATGAACGCGCCGAGCGCGAGCGACAGTCCGAATTTGTCGGTGATGAACGCGGCGCCGAGCGTCACCAGCAGCAGATTGAGGACGAACAGCTCCTGCGAGCGCCGCCGCGCGACCACGTTGAACCAGCGCGTCATGAAGCGCTGCCCGACGATCAGCAGCAGCGCGAGGGCCACGACGATCTTGATCGCCGCGACGCCGAGCGCGCTGACCAGATTCTCGGAGCGGCCGCCGAGCGCCGAAATGATGATCAACAGCGGCACCACCGCGAGATCCTGAAACAGCAGCACGCCGAAGATATTGCGGCCGTGCTCGGTTTCGATTTCGAGCCGCTCCGCGAGCATCTTGCTGACGATTGCCGTCGACGACATCGCCAGCGCGCCGCCCAGCGCGACGCTCGCCTGCCACGTGATATGCACCCAACGCTCGAGCACGAAGCCGAGCGACACCGCCACCGCGACCGTGCCGATCACCTGCAGCAAGCCGAGTCCGAACACGAGCCGGCGCATCGTGCGCAGCTTGGCTAACGAAAACTCGAGCCCGATCGAGAACATCAGGAACACGACACCGAATTCCGCGAGATTCTGCGCCCCCGCCGAATCGGGAATCAGCCCGAACGCATGCGGCCCGACGACGATGCCGACCGTCAGGTAGCCGAGCATCGGCGGCAGATTCAGGAAGCGAAAGATCACCACGCCCGCCACCGATGCCAGCAGCAGAAACAGCGTCATTTCGAGCGGGGAAATCATCGGCAAAAACGCATGGGTCAAGCGTCCTCGTTCGTCAGCGGAACCGCGCACGAGAACGCCGTGCGACATGATTGATTGGGCCGGCAAAAAAGCTGCAAAAAGGCGGCAAAGCAGCTGAAAAAGGGATTGTCGACAGGCCGATGCAGACAGCGGCTCGGCACAGCAGGCCAGGGGCGGCGAACAGGCGCCTTTGCTATACTCCGCGAATGATAGCGAAAATCAATGGCGACAGGGCACTCACGCTTGCTCGCGACGTACTCGACATCGAAGCGGACGCCGTGCGCGCGCTTCGCGACCAGCTCGACGGCAGTTTCGTCGGCGCGGTCGATTTCATCCTGGGTTGCCGTGGACGCGTGGTCGTCTCCGGCATCGGTAAATCCGGCCACGTGGCCCGCAAACTCGCGGCCACGCTGGCAAGCACCGGCACACCCGCGTTCTTCGTGCATCCGGCGGAAGCAAGCCACGGCGACCTCGGCATGGTGACCGCCGACGACGTATTTCTCGCGCTGTCCAATTCGGGCGAAACCGAGGAGCTGATGGCGATCCTGCCGCTCATCAAGCGGATCGGCGCGAAGCTGATCGCGATGACGGGCCGTCCTGGCTCTAGCCTCGCGCAACTCGCGGATGTGCATCTGAATTCCGGCGTCGCGAAGGAAGCCTGTCCGATGAATCTCGCGCCCACCGCCAGCACCACCGCCGCGCTCGCGCTCGGCGATGCGCTCGCGGTCGCGGTGCTCGACGCGCGCGGCTTCGGCCGCGACGACTTCGCGCGCTCGCATCCGGGCGGCGCGCTCGGCCGACGCCTGCTCACCTACGTGCGCGACGTCATGCGCACCGGCGACCAGTTGCCGCAGGTCACCCCTGAGGCAACCGTCAGCGATGCCCTCTTTCAACTGACCGCGAAGCGCATGGGCATGACCTCGGTCGTCGACCGCGAGGGCCGTGTGACGGGCATCTTCACCGATGGCGACCTGCGCCGCGTGCTCGAACGCGACGGCGATTTCCGCCAGCTGCCGATCGCCTCGGTGATGACCGCGGGCCCGCGCACGATCGGGCCGGATCATCTCGCGGTCGAAGCCGTGGAACTGATGGAGCGTTATCGCATCAATCAGATGCTGGTCGTCGACGAAACGGGCAAGCTGATCGGCGCGCTCAACATGCACGACCTGTTTTCGAAGAAGGTGATCTGATGGCCGTTGCTCCCCCTACCGCTACCGAACGCGCAAGCCGCGTGAAGCTGATGATTTTCGACGTCGACGGCGTACTGACCGACGGCGGCCTGCTGTTCACGGCGGAAGGCGACACGATGAAAGGCTTCAACTCGATGGACGGCCACGGCATGAAGCTGCTGCGCCAGGCCGGCATCGAAACGGCGCTCATCACCGGGCGCAAGTCCGGCATCGTGGCCGCGCGGGCGAAAGAAATGAACATCGCGCATGTCTACCAGGGCGTGCAGGACAAGCCACAGGCGTTCGCCGACCTGCTGCGGCAAACCGGCCTCACCGCCGAGGACTGCGGCTACATGGGCGACGACTGGGTCGATCTCGCGGTGATGCTGCGCGTCGGCTTCGCGGCCGCGCCGGCCAATTCGCATCCCGAAGTGATCGCGCGCGCCCACTGGGTCAGCGAGGCGCGCGGCGGTTACGGCGCGGCGCGCGAAGTGTGCGACACGCTGCTGCGTGCCCAGCACAAATATGAAGCACTGCTCGCGGCGGCGTGCAGCGGCGAGCAACGGGGCCTCGTGGGATGAACCAGTTTCGCCTGACTTCGCTGATCCCGCTCATCGCGATGGCGGCGCTCGCCGGCATCACGTGGTGGCTGCTGCAAGCCACGTTGCCGCGCAAGACCGACGACGAGGTGCGCCCGAAGGAACACACGCCGGACTACTTCGCCGACGACTTTTCGGTGTCCGAGCTCGACCAGTCGGGCGCGACGCAGTACCGGCTGACCGCGAAGTCGCTGGTCCATTACGAGGACGACGAAATGAGCGACCTCGTCAAGCCGGCGATGCGTGCGTTCCAGCCCGGCAAGCCGATCGTCACCGCGACCGGCGACACGGGCACGGTCAACGCGGATGCGTCGATCGTCAATCTGTACCAGAACGCGCGCATCCTGCGCGCGCCCGGCGGCGGCGACCCGCAGATGCAGGCCGATTCCGAGCATTTCAGGGTCCTCGTCAACGACGATGTGATCGAGACTGAAAAGCCAGTTAAACTTCAGCGCGGCATGTCCGTGATGACTGCCAGCGGCATGAAATACAACAATGTCACCCGGTTTATGCAACTGTTCGGCAATGTAAGAGGCGCAATCGCCGCGTCCGATTCCGGCCACTAAGCCAACGCATACCGGGTAATCCATTCCAGGCGTGACTGCATGAACGAATCGCACCCCCGTTTTGATACCGGCCGTTCGCGCGCGCTGTCCGCGTGCCGCGCCGCACTCGCTGCGCTCGTCGTCGCGCTGCCGCTCGTCGGCTTCGCGCCGCTTGCGCACGCGGACCGCGCCGACAAAGACAAGCCGCTGAACATCGAAGCGGACAACATGACTTACGACGACCTGCGGCAGGTCAGCATCTTCACCGGCCACGTGGTGGCCACCAAAGGGACGATCCTGATCAAGGCCGATCGCGTCGAAGTGTCGCAAGACCCGCAGGGCTACCAATTCGCGACCGGCACCTCGAGCGGCGGCAATCTGTCGTATTTCCGCCAGAAGCGCGAAGGGCTCGACGAATACATCGAGGGTACGGCGATCCGTATCGACTACGACGGCAAGCAGGATCTGACCACGCTGACCACCAACGCGACGGTGCGCCGCCTGCAGAGCATGACGACGCTGCTCGACCAGGTGCACGGTAGCGTGATCACCTACGACGGCCAGAACGATTTCTACACCGCGAAGGCAGGCAAGGACGTCGCAGGTCCGGGCAACCCGACCGGCCGCGTGCGCGCCATGCTCTCGCCGCGCAACGCCGGCGCCGCGCCGCTGACCGGCGCGTCGGCCACGCTCACGCCGTCCAACTCGATCCAGGGAGCGCCGAACCAGTGAGCACCATGAGCAGCACCATCGCGCCCCTCCCCCATCGGAAGCCGGCCGGCACCAGCAGTTCGCTGGTCGTGCGCAATCTGAAGAAGCGCTATGGCTCGCGCACGGTTGTCAAGGACGTGTCGCTCGACGTGAAGAGCGGCGAAGTGGTCGGCCTGCTCGGCCCGAACGGCGCCGGCAAGACCACGTCGTTCTACATGATCGTCGGCCTCGTGCCGCTCGACGCCGGCGAAATCGATCTGGACGGCAAGTCGATCAGCCTGCTGCCCATTCACAAACGCGCATCGCTCGGCCTGTCATATCTGCCGCAGGAAGCGTCGGTGTTCCGTAAGTTGAGCGTCGAGCAGAATATTCGCGCGGTGCTGGAATTGCAGCACGACGAAAACGGCAAGCGCCTCGGCAAAGACGTGATCACGTCACGCACCGAAGCGCTGCTCGACGAGCTTCAGATCGCGCATCTGCGTGAAAATCCGGCGCTCTCGCTGTCGGGCGGCGAGCGTCGTCGGGTTGAAATTGCGCGCGCGCTGGCAACCAATCCTAGCTTCATTCTGCTCGACGAACCGTTCGCCGGCGTCGACCCGATCGCGGTGCTGGAAATCCAGAAAATCGTCAAGTTCTTGAAGCAGCGCAATATCGGCGTCCTGATCACCGACCACAACGTGCGCGAAACGCTAGGTATCTGCGATCACGCGTACATCATCAGCGACGGCAGCGTGCTGGCCGCCGGCGCGCCTAGCGACATCATCGAAAACGAAAGCGTGCGGCGCGTCTATCTGGGCGAGCACTTCCGCATGTAAGCACACACGGCGTCCCCGGCCACGCGAGCGCGCGCGGCCGGCCGCGGCGCCATTATTGCGGCACCCGCACATTCGTTGTCAGGCGGCGCAAGGTGGCGCCGCGCGGCGCGCCAAATTGGGCGTACCCAAAAATTGCGAGTGCCGCAAGGTATCGCGGTCGTGGCAAACTCTCTACAATGAATCTCAACTTGCCATGAAAGCCAGCCTCCAACTCCGCCTATCGCAGCATCTTGCGCTCACGCCGCAACTGCAACAGTCCATCCGACTGCTTCAGTTGTCGACGCTCGAACTGCAGCAGGAAGTCGCCATGGCGATCTCGCAGAATCCTCTCCTCGAAAACGAAGACGAGTGGATCGCGAGCCCGTTGCGGGTGGCAGGCGACGGTTCCGTGATCGCCCAGACACCGGGCTCCTCGGCGCCGGCCGATCCGATGGCCGGCAACGGTTCGGCATCGTCCGAGGGCAACGGCGAGCGAGCCGAAAGCGGCGAGCCGCAGGGTGTCGACGAATACAATGGCCTTTCGGGCGACGGCGGCGGCGATACCTCGCAGTGGAACCTGGACGACTACGGCCGCTCCGGCAACGCGTCGGACGACGACGACCTGCCCCCGCTGCAAATCCACGAATCGAGCACGTCGCTGCGCGACCACCTGATGGCGCAACTGCGCGTCACCCAGGCGAGCCAGCGCGACCGCGCGCTCATCACGTTCCTGATCGAATCGCTGGACGACGACGGCTATCTCGCCGCCACGCTCGAAGAAGTGCTGGCTGACCTGCCCGAAGAACTCGAAGTCGACGTCGACGAACTGAACGCCGCGCTTGCGCTGCTGCATAGCTTCGACCCATCAGGTGTCGGCGCGCGCTCCGCGTCCGAATGTCTGAAGCTGCAGTTGCTGCGGCTCGAGCCATCGCCCACGCGCACGCTTGCGCTAGACATTGTCAGCCATTACCTGGAACTGCTCGCCGCGCGCGATTTCACGCGGCTGCGCAAGTACCTTAAGGCCAGCGACGACGATCTGCGCGACGCGCATGTGCTGATCCGCTCGCTCGAACCATTTCCGGGCGCGGCCTATGGCAAGGCCGAAGCGGACTACGTGGTGCCTGACATCATGGTGCGCAAAACGGCACAGGGCTGGCAGGCGGAGCTGAATCCCGAGGTAGTGCCGAAGCTGCGGATTAACCATCTATACGCGAATATTCTGCGCAATAACCGCGGCGATCCGGGCAGTGGTTCGTTGCGCCAGCAACTGCAGGAAGCACGCTGGCTGATCAAAAATATCCAGCAGCGTTTCGAGACGATCCTGCGGGTTGCGCAGGCAATTGTCGAGCGTCAAAAGAGCTTTTTTGTGCACGGCGAAATTGCCATGCGCCCCTTGGTTTTGCGGGAAATAGCTGATACGCTGGGCCTACACGAGTCGACTGTCTCGCGTGTGACAACCGGCAAATACATGCTGACCCCATTCGGGACGCTGGAATTCAAGTACTTTTTCGGCTCACACGTTTCGACGGACACCGGCGGCGCGGCCTCCTCCACGGCCATTCGCGCGCTGATCAAACAACTGATAGGAGCGGAAAACCCGAAATCGCCACTTTCAGACAGTCGCATAGCCGAACTGCTGGCGGAACAGGGCTTCGTGGTCGCACGGCGTACCGTTGCGAAATACCGTGAGGCGCTCAGAATCCCGGCAGTCAACCTGCGCAAGTCTCTGTAGCCCGCCGCGTTTTGCAGCGGGCATTTACCGGCCGCTCCGCACCTGGCGGACAGGCCGGCCGCTGCGACCTGCCAGATGTCCGTCACCGGGGGGCGACACAGGCAAGCCGTCAGATCGACCGGACCTCTGTCATTGTGCGGACCAAGCGGCCATTAGCTTGGAGAAGCACTATGAATCTCAAGATCAGTGGACACCACCTCGAAGTAACGCCTGCGTTGCGCGAATACGTGATCACCAAACTGGACAGGGTGCTAAGACATTTCGATCAGGTCATCGACGGCAGTGTGGTCCTCTCGGTCGACAACCATAAGGAAAAGGACAAGCGTCAAAAGGTGGAAATCAACCTCCATCTGAAGGGTAAGGATATCTTCGTCGAGAGTTGTGACAGCGATTTGTACGCTGCAATCGATCTGATGATCGACAAGCTCGACAGGCAGGTGATACGCCACAAGGATCGTCTGCAAGGCCATCAGCACGAAGCGATCAAGTATCAGCCGGCGCCGCAACTGGACGTGCCGCCGCAATAGGAGAAATTAGAGGAAATTCCTCATTTCCCTTGAACTCGTCGAGCCGCCCGCGACCGGGCGGTTTTTCGTTTCAGCGCCCCGGTTCCCGCTCACCGCCGATGCGTCTCGCCGAGGCCGACCCCAACCATTCCCGCAGAGGTTTGCGCAGCGCGACATGTGCCGCGGCGCAAGCGCTGAAAAACCTGATATGCATAGATGGCGCGCCGCACCATCGGCCGTCACCCTGTTCTATAATGTTCCGGTTACCATCGGGGTCAAGCCAGCTCTGATGAAGTACGGCCGATCGAAATCTAACGCTTTCGCGATCGACGCTGACCGTCCGTCTTCGCCAGCATCGAACGAATGGAACGTCACTCAACCGCCCCGGTGGGGAGAACTCAGGCCACGTTTTCGCCTGTCAAAATGAATCGTTTAGCCAAATTTCTTCCCCTCGAGAACGTCGTCATCGGACTATCGGTCACCAGCAAGAAACGCGTGTTCGAGCAAGCGGGCCTGATCTTCGAGAACCAGAACGGCATCGCCCGCAGTACCGTCACAGACAATCTTTTTGCGCGAGAACGACTCGGCTCGACCGGGCTCGGCGAAGGCGTCGCGATCCCGCATGGGCGGATCAAGGGCCTCAAGCAGCCGCTCGCTGCATTCGTCAGACTCGCCGAACCGATCCCCTTCGAAGCGCCGGACGGCCAGCCGGTCTCGCTGCTGATCTTCCTGCTCGTCCCCGAACAGGCCACTCAACAGCACCTCGAAATTCTTTCCGAGATTGCGCAATTGCTGTCCGATCGCGACGCCCGCGAGCGGCTGCACACGGAAGAAGAACGCGAATCGTTGCATCGCCTGCTTACTCAGTGGCAACCTTGATGCAACGGCGGCAGTAGTTCATGCACGCACATACACGCAGGTAAGGCCCGGTAAGCGGCTCACACTGGAGTCACTGACTCATGGATACGTCCAGCATCAACGCCCAGAGCATTTTCGACGACAACGCCGCCATGCTGAAGCTCAGCTGGCTCACGGGGCATGAAGGCTGGGAGCGCGGCTTTTCTTCGGAATCGGTCGCCAATGCCACGTCGAGCGCCGACCTCGTCGGCCACCTGAACCTGATCCACCCCAACCGGATCCAGGTGCTCGGCGACGCTGAAATCGACTACTACAAACGTCAGACCGACGAAGACCGCTCGCGCCACATGGCCGAGTTGATCGCGCTGGAGCCGCCGTTTCTCGTCGTCGCGGGCGGAGTCGCGGCGCCGCCGGAGCTGGTGCTGCGCTGCACGCGCTCGTCGACGCCGCTGTTCACGACGCCGACCTCGGCGGCCGCAGTCATCGATAGTCTGCGTCTTTACATGTCGCGCATTCTCGCGCCGCGCGCGACGCTGCACGGCGTGTTTCTCGACATCCTCGGCATGGGCGTGTTGCTGACCGGCGACTCGGGCCTCGGCAAGAGCGAGCTCGGCCTCGAACTGATTAGCCGAGGCCACGGTCTCGTCGCCGACGACGCTGTCGACTTCGTGCGCCTCGGCCCGGACTTCGTCGAAGGACGCTGTCCGCCGCTGCTGCAGAACCTGCTCGAAGTTCGCGGCCTCGGTCTGCTCGACATCAAGACGATCTTCGGCGAAACGGCGGTTCGCCGCAAAATGAAACTGAAGCTGATCGTGCAACTGGTGCGCCGCCCCGACGGCGAATTCCAGCGGCTGCCGCTGGAAAGCCAGACCGTCGACGTGCTCGGCCTACCGATCAGCAAGGTGACGATCCAGGTGGCCGCCGGCCGCAACCTCGCGGTGCTGGTCGAAGCGGCCGTGCGCAACACGATTCTGCAGCTGCGCGGTATCGACACGCTGCGCGATTTCATGGATCGGCAACGTCTCGCCATGCAGGATCCCGATAGCCAGTTTCCCGGCAAGCTGATCTGAAGCCCGCCACAGCGCCATGAAGCGCCCGCAGAAGGCAGGCCGCGGGCACGCGCATGGAGGCCAGATGCTATGATGAAATCTACGCTTTCGACGACTCCATGCGCATAATCCTGATCACCGGTATCTCCGGCTCCGGCAAATCCGTTGCCCTGAACGCGCTCGAAGACGCGGGTTATTACTGCGTCGATAATCTGCCGCCGCGTTTTCTGCAGCAACTCGCCACCTACCTCGCCGCGGACGGCCAGGATCGTCTCGCGGTCGCGATCGACGCGCGCTCCGGTTCGTCGCTCGACGAAATGCCCGCGATGATCCGCGACCTCAAGCGCTCGCACGACGTGCGCGTGCTGTTCCTGAGCGCGAGCACGCAGTCGCTGATTCAACGCTTTTCCGAAACGCGTCGCCGCCATCCGCTGTCCGGCTCGCCCGCGCACGACGCGGACGTTGGCCTGCTCACGTCGCTCGCCGAAGCGATCGAACGCGAGCGCGAACTGGTCGCGGGACTTGCCGAATTCGGCCATCAGATCGACACGAGCAATCTGCGCGCGAACGTGCTGCGCGCATGGGTCAAGCGCTTCATCGAACAGGAGGACGCGGGGCTCGTGCTGATGTTCGAGTCGTTCGGCTTCAAGCGCGGCGTACCGCTCGACGCGGATTTCGTATTCGACGTCCGCACGCTGCCGAACCCATACTACGATCATGAATTGAGGCCGCTCACCGGCCTCGACAAACCGGTGATGGATTTTCTCGATGCGCAGCCGGTCGTCCACGAGATGATCGACGACATCGAGAAGTATCTGTCCAAGTGGCTGCCGCATTTCCGCGACGACAATCGCAGCTACCTGACCGTCGCGATCGGTTGCACGGGCGGCCAGCACCGCTCGGTATTCATCGCAGAGACGCTTGCCGCGCGTCTCGCAACATCGGCGAATGTGATTGTGCGGCACCGCGATGCGCCGGTCGACGTCGGCGAATCATCGAAGCTGGTGGCTTAACCGGCCGCATCGCGCGGCCTTAACCCGAAGCGTTGCGCCATGTCCTCTACGCCTACTGTGTACGCCGATTTGCCGCTGTTTCCGCTGCATACGGTGCTATTTCCCGATGGCTTGCTGCCGCTCAAAATCTTCGAAGCACGCTACCTCGACATGGCGCGCGACTGTCTGCGCGAAAAAACACCGTTCGGCGTTTGTATGCTGAAAAGCGGCGCCGAAGTCGCGCGCGAGGAAGAACCTTCGGTACCCGAAACGATCGGCTGTCTCGCCGAAATCGACGAGTGCGACGTCGAAGCATTCGGCATGCTGCTGATTCGCGCACGCGGCACGAAGCGCTTTCGTCTGTTATCGCATCGCGTCGAAGCGAGCGGTCTGCTGGTCGGCATGGCCGAGCCGCTCGCCGATGATCTCCCGCTCGAGGGCAATGAGCTATTGGCCAAATTCGGCGCGTGCGCGGAAGTGCTCGAGCGGATCATCGCAACGATCCGCGAACGCGATCCGGACAGCCTACCGTTCGCCGAGCCGTTCCGGCTCGACGATCCGTCGTGGGTGTCGAACCGTCTCGCCGAGGTGCTGCCAATCGCGTTGCGCGCACGGCAAAAGCTGATGGAATTAACCGATGCCGGCGCGCGCATCGACGTCGTGCATCACTACATGCAACAGCATCAGTTGCTGTGAAATCCTGAAGTCGTGAATGCTGCCGCGCCGGACCCAAGTCGCCCGCTCAGCACCTCCGATCCATTCCGCTAGAGCATCGAACCATGCAGACTGGCGAGCAGCTTGCGCACCGGCGCCGGCACGCCGAACGAATCCAGATTGCTGAGCGCAACCCATGCGGTGTCCGCATCGTTGAGCGCGGCCAGGGCGCCGACACCGCGATCAAACTCCGCAAGCCGCGGCTCGATATCGAGCTTGAAATGCGTGAATACGTGTGAGAACGACGCGAGCGCGGACACTTCGCCGTCGCCGCCGAACGCGCGCGCCCGCTCGGCCAGCGATGCTTCGTCGGCAGCTTCGGGCAGACTCCACAGACCACCCCAGATGCCCGACGGTGGACGCCGCTCGAGCATCACCGCATTGCCGTCGCGCAGCACCAGCATCCACGTACGGCGTGTCGGCACCGCTTTCTTCGGGCGCGCGGTCGGCAATTCACGTTGACGTCCGGTGACGTTGGCAACGCAGTCCGGCGCGAACGGACAGCGCGAGCAATGGGGTTTGCCACGCACGCACAATGTCGCGCCGAGATCCATCAAGCCCTGCGTGTACCCGCTGACCTCCGCGTTCGACGCATTCGACGGCAGCAGTGACTCCGCGAGCGTCCACATTGCGTTCTCGACTTTCTTCTCGCCCGGAAAGCCTTCGACGCCGAATACGCGCGCAAGCACGCGCTTCACGTTGCCGTCGAGAATCGTCGCGCGCGCGCCGAACGCGAACGATGCGATCGCCGCGGCCGTCGAGCGGCCAATGCCGGGCAACTCGGCGAGCTCATCGACCGACGCGGGAAACGCGCCGCCATGCTGCTCGACGACGACCTGCGCGCAGCGATGCAGATTGCGCGCGCGCGTGTAGTAGCCGAGGCCGGCCCACAGCGCCATCACGTCATCGGACGGCGCGGCGGCGAGCGCGGCGACATTCGGGAAACGCGCGAGAAATTTCGCGTAGTACGGAATCACCGTCGACACCTGGGTCTGCTGCAGCATGATTTCGGACAGCCAGATGCGATACGGATCGCGCGTGTTCTGCCACGGCAGATCGTGGCGGCCGTGCTGGCGCTGCCACGCGATCAGCCGCGCGGAAAACTCGGGCATCGGCGCAAACGCGGGCGTGGTGTCGGACGCGCTCGAGCGCGCGCCGGTCGTTGGGGTCAGGCGGGAAGGCATCGAGACTCTAGCGCTGGCAAGTGGGACAGAAGTACGTGGAGCGTTGCCCCTGCACGATCTGTTTGATTGGCGTTCCACACACGCGGCATGGCAGGCCAGCGCGATCATAGACGAAGTAGTCGAGCTGAAAATAGCCGCTTTCGCCGTCGCTGCCTACGAAATCGCGCAGCGTGCTGCCGCCCTTGTCGATCGCGGCGGCGAGCGTCACGCGCACGGCATCGGCCAGCAGTTCATAACGCACGAGCGACACGCGGCCCGCCGCGGTGGTCGGCCGGATGCCCGCGCGAAACAGACTCTCCGACGCGTAGATATTGCCCACGCCGACCACGATGTCCCCCGCCAGCAGCGCCTGCTTCACCGACACCTTGCGCCCGCGCGTCACCCGATGCATCAGCGCGCCCGAAAAAGCCGGCGAGAAAGGCTCGACGCCAAGGCTCGCGAGCAGCGGATGTTCGAGGATGTCGCCTGCTTCGCGCGGATGCCACAGCACCGCGCCGAAGCGGCGGGGATCACGATAGCGCAGGATAAAGTCGTCGAAGATCCAGTCGACGTGATCGTGCTTCGCCGCGGCAGGCGGATGCGGCACATGACGCAGAACGCGCAACGTGCCCGTCATGCCGAGGTGGACGATGAACCACCCTGCGTCGATTTCGAACAGCAAATACTTGCCGCGTCGCTCGACTTTGCGCACCACGTGACCGCGCAAGGTTTTCGCAAGGTCGGCCGGAATTGGCCAGCGCAGCGCGGCCGTCCGCACGTCGACGCGCTCAACCTTGCGCCCGGACACATACGGTTCGATCCCCCGTCGGGTAACCTCGACTTCTGGCAACTCTGGCATGGCTGATTGGTCTGCTACTTGCGTGAGTGGTTGTGCGCGTATTGTAGCGAGCGCGTTACAATCGACTGAAACATTGAACGGATTTCCATGAACGTGTCCTTCGTGAAGCTGCTATCAAAGCGCCGCGCGCGCGTGTCCAACGTGTCGCTCGCCGTGTTCGCTCGCCGGATGCTCGGTGCAGCCGCGCTCGGATTGTGGGCGCTGGCCGCCGTGCCCGCGCATGCGCAGGACCCGTCGCCGGATTCCGACGACACGTCGGTCACGATGCCGGACCCGCTGGGTCCGGCAACATCTGAAGAAGAAAAGTCGCTGCCCGGCGTACCGCTGTCGAGCCAGATCGTCTTTCAGGTGCTGGCCGCCGAGATCGCGCTGCAGCGCGACCAGCCGGCACCGGCCTATCAGACCTACCTCGCTCTCGCGCGCGATACTCACGACCCGCGCATGGCGCAACGCGCCACCGAAATCGCGCTGGCGGCGCAGAGCCCGTCGGACGCGCTCGCCGCCGCGCAACTGTGGCAACAGTACGCGCCGAGTTCGGAACGCGCCGCCCAGCTCGACGCGTCGCTGCTCGTGCTGTCTGGCAGGCCCGACGATGCGTCGCCGATCCTGTCGCAAGAACTGGCGAACGTACCCGAGGAAAATCGCGGCAGCGCGATCCTCGCGCTGCAACTGCTGTTGTCGCGCGGCCCGAACCGCGTCGGTGGCCTGCACGTGTTGCAGGACCTGCTGAAGAACGACATGAACCGGCCGGAGGCGCAACTGGCCCTCGCACGTCAGCAGCTGCTGGCCGACGACGCGCCGGGCGCGCACAAGTCGCTCGAGCAGGCGCTCACGATCAAGCCCGACTATCTGCCGGCGGCGTTGATGCTGTCGCAAATGGGTCCGGAGGAGCGCAAGGAAGGCATCGCGTCGCTCGAAAAGTACGTGCAGCAGAATCCGAAATCGCATGACGCACGGCTCGCGCTGGCGCAGATGTATCTTGCCAGCGACCGTCTCGACGACGCGCAGAAGCAGTTCGAGCTCATGCGCAAGGCAAACCCCAACGACTTGACACCGTTGATGGCGCTCGCGCTGATCAAGATCCAGCAGAAGAATCTCCCCGAAGCGCAGACGTATCTGGTGCAGTACGCGCAGCAGGCCGAGAAGACGCCCGGTGCCGATGCGGGCCAGGGCTACATCTACCTCGCGCAGCTAGCGCTCGAACAGAAGAATGAGGCGGCCGCGAGCGACTGGCTGAACAAGATCTCGCCAGCGAGTCAACAATACCTGGCCGCGCAGATTACCCACGCACAACTGCTCGCGAAACAGGGCAAGACGGAGGAGGCGCGCCAGTTGCTCTCCAACTTGCAGACCTCCGATCCGCGTGATGTGGCACTGATCGCGCGCACCGATGCGGCGATCCTGTTCGACGCGAAGCGCTACCCGGAGGCCGAAGCGCGTCTGCAGCAAGCCACGGCGAGCTTTCCCGACGACCCCGACCTCACCTACGACTACGCGATGGCCGCCGAGAAAACCGGCCATTACGACATCATGGAAGCGCAGCTGCGCAAGCTGATGCAGACGCAGCCGGACAATCCGCAGGCGTATAACGCGCTCGGCTATTCGCTCGCAGATCGCAACCAGCGCCTGCCAGAGGCGGACAAGCTGGTCGAGAAGGCCTCGGCGCTCGCACCGAACGATGCGTTCATCATGGACAGCGTCGGCTGGGTCAAGTACCGGATGGGTAACACGGCCGATGCGATCAAGCTGCTGCGCAAGGCATACAGCCTCCAGCCGAACGCGGAAATCGGCGCGCACCTCGGCGAAGTGCTGTGGAAGGCCGGCGAGCAGGAACAGGCGCGCGCCGCGTTTCGCGAGGCTCGCAAGCTCGAACCCGACAACGAGACTCTCGTCAAAACGTTGCAACGTCTTCAGGTAAACGATCTTTGATGCGTCTTTCCCGTTTGATTTCTTTTTCCAGGGCGCCGCGCGGCATGGCGGTTGGTTTCGCGGCGGCGGCGGTTGTCGCGCTGGCCGGCTGCGCGTCGGTGAAGCCGCAGGGGCCGTCCACGTCGAACGCCGCCACCGAAGTCACCGCGCAGACGAGCCGCTCGTATCAGGGCCGCTTCGCGATCCAATACAACGATCAGAACGGCCAGCAGCGCAACGCTTACGGCAATTTCTCGTGGCACGAAACGGGCGACACCGTCACGCTGCAGTTGCGCAATCCGCTTGGCCAGACGCTGGCCATCGTGACTTCGTCGCCGGCTTCGGCCACGCTCGAATTGCCGAACCGCCAGCCGCTCACCGCCGATAACGTGTCGACGCTGATGCAGAACGCGCTCGGCTTCACGCTGCCGGTCGAAGGGTTGCGCTACTGGCTGCAACCGTCGCCGGCGCCGACTTCGCGCGCGAAGACCGAGAAGGATCCGGAGCAACCGTCGCGCCTGAAGCAGATCACCCAGGACGGCTGGACGATCGACTATGTGGCCTATGCCGATGCACCAGCCACCGGCGTGAAGCGCCTCAATCTGAGCCGCTCGGAGCCGCCACTCGACATCAAGCTCGTGCTGGATCAGTGAGTCGTTCTTGCTGGGCCTTTTGTCCCAGCATCCGCTCACGTAACCTTGCTACCCGTTTGGCACCACCGTGGCGCATGTAGCCTTCACTCATGATCGAAACAACCAATTCGCTGCGCGACTGTCTCGCGCCAGCGAAACTCAATCTCTTCCTGCACATCACCGGCCGTCGGCCGGATGGTTATCACACGCTGCAGACGGTCTTCCAGTTGCTTGACTGGGGCGACACGCTGCACTTCACGCGACGCGACGACGGTCTCATCACGCGCCGCACCGAAATCGCCGACGTGCCACCCGAGCATGACCTGACCGTACGCGCCGCGACGTTGCTGAAGGTACATACGGGCTCCCGCGAAGGCGTCGATATCGAAATCGACAAGCGCCTGCCGATGGGCGCGGGCCTCGGCGGCGGCAGTTCCGATGCGGCGACGACGCTGCTCGCGCTCAATCGCCTGTGGAAGCTCGATCTGCCACGTCAGGAGTTGCAGGATCTTGCGTTGAAACTCGGCGCGGACGTGCCTTTCTTCGTATTTGGAAAAAATGCGTTTGCAGAGGGTGTCGGAGAATCATTAGACGTTGTACAATTGCCGCCGCGTCACTTCCTGATAGTGACGCCGAGGGTGCAGGTTCCGACTGCAGCGATTTTTTCCGAAAAAGCGTTGACAAGAGATACAAAGCCCCTCATAATTACCGACTTTCCCGCAGAACTCAGCTGCAACACTGAGTGGCCAGAAAGCTTCGGCCGGAATGACATGCAGCAGGTTGTCGTAGGAAAGTACGCGGAAGTAGCGCAAGTGTTGCGGTGGTTTGGAAGCATCGCGCCAGCGCGGATGTCCGGATCGGGTGCCAGTGTTTTTGCAGCGTTCCGTAGCAAAGCTGAAGCAGAAGCGGCGCAAGCCAAACTGCCCGGCGAGTGGAACAGTGCAGTAGCAGCGGGCTTGGATCAGCATCCACTCTTTGCTTTCGCGTCATAAGTTTTGCATCGTCGAACGAAACTCCACGTTCGGCGGAGCTCAAAGTTAGTGTAGGGGAGTCGCCAAGCTGGTTAAGGCACCGGATTTTGATTCCGGCATGCAAAGGTTCGAATCCTTTCTCCCCTGCCAAAAATTCTCGTAGTTCGCTGTATCGCATTTCTCCCGCCCCCAGCCTGAAGTAGGTGCACGATGAGCAGCCATGACGGCCTGATGGTTTTTACTGGCAACGCAAATCCCGCGCTTGCACAGGAAGTCGTCAAAAACCTCGGTATTCCCCTCGGCAAAGCAATGGTTAGCCGTTTCTCGGACGGTGAAATCCAAGTCGAGATTCAGGAAAACGTGCGCGGCAAGGATGTCTTCGTCCTGCAATCCACGTGTGCGCCGACTAACGACAATCTGATGGAACTGATGATCATGGTCGATGCGCTCAAGCGCGCATCCGCAGGCCGGATCACCGCAGCCATCCCCTACTTCGGTTATGCCCGTCAGGATCGTCGCCCGCGTTCGGCGCGCGTCGCCATCTCGGCTAAGGTCGTGGCGAACATGCTGGAAATCGCCGGTGTCGAGCGGATCATCACGATGGATCTGCACGCCGACCAGATTCAAGGCTTCTTCGACATCCCGGTCGACAACATCTACGCAACGCCCGTGCTGCTCGGGGATCTGCGCAAGCAGAACTACGACAACCTGATGGTAGTTTCGCCGGACGTCGGCGGTGTGGTCCGCGCCCGTGCATTGGCGAAGCAACTCAATTGCGATCTCGCGATCATCGACAAGCGTCGCCCGAAGGCGAACGTCGCCGAAGTGATGAACATCATCGGTGAAGTCGAAGGCCGCACCTGCGTGATCATGGACGACATGGTCGACACGGCTGGCACGCTGTGCAAGGCCGCGCAGGTTCTGAAGGAACGCGGCGCGAAGCAGGTATTCGCGTACGCCACCCACCCGGTTCTGTCGGGCGGCGCGGGTGAGCGTATCGCCGCTTCCGCACTCGACGAACTCGTTGTCACGGACACGATTCCGCTCGGCGAAGAAGCCCGTTCGTGCGCGAAGATCCGTTCGCTGACGAGCGCCGGTTTGCTCGCCGAAACGTTCTCGCGCATCCGCCGCGGCGATTCGGTGATGTCGCTGTTCGCTGAGAGTTAAGTATTTGCGAAGACACCGCGTACCGCTTCATGCGACACGCGGCGTTTTTGCACAATCGGCATGAACGAACGAAGGTTCTTGCCGCTATCCTGGGCCTCAGCCATTACGGCTTCGAGGCCCTGTTTTTACTGCCTGGTCGCGGGCAGTGCATTGGAGATTCAAAATGAAAGTAGTCGCTTTCGAGCGTTCCCTGCAAGGTACGGGTGCGAGCCGCCGCCTGCGTAACTCGGGCAAGACCCCGGGTATCGTTTATGGCGCCGGCGCTGACACGCAACTGATCGAACTCGATCACAACGCCCTGTGGCACGCGCTGAAGAAAGAAGTTTTCCACTCGTCGATCCTCGATCTGGAAGTGGCAGGCAAGTCGCAACAGGTTCTGCTGCGCGACGTGCAATACCACCCGTTCCGTCAGCTCGTGCTGCACGTGGACTTCCAGCGCGTCGACGCGTCGAAGAAGCTGCACACCAAGGTGCCGCTGCACTTCATGAACCAGGAAACCAACCCGGCAGTGAAACTGTCGAGCGCGGTGATTTCGCACATCCTCAACGAAATCGAAATCGAGTGCTTGCCGTCGGCACTGCCGGAGTTCATCGAAGTCGACCTCGCGAAGATCGAAGCAGGTCAATCGGTTCACGCGAAGGACATCCCGTTGCCGGCAGGTGTGGCGCTCGTGGCCCACGTCGACGCGGAAAACCCGGTGGTCGCTGCTGCAACGATCCCCGCTGGCGCAATCGCTGAAGACGCTGCTGCTGCTGAAGGCGGCGAAACGCCGGCTGCTTAAGAGCCTTCCGGTTCGAAGCAAGCAATCCTCTCGATCCGTTTCCTATGAAACGGTCGATGTGACCCGCCGAGGTTCGCCCTGGCGGGTTTTTTTTCGGCTTTTCTAGTCCGGTACGTTTCACTTCCGGACTTGGTGGACTCACGCAATCATGATCAAGCTGATCGTCGGGCTCGGCAATCCGGGCGCCGAATACACCGCGACGCGTCACAACGCCGGCTGCTGGCTGGTCGATCAACTCGCGCGCGAGGCTGGCACCGCGCTGCGCGACGAGCGGCGCTTTCACGGCTTTTACGCGAAAGCGCGGTTGCATGGCGAGGAAGTGCATCTGCTCGAGCCGCAAACCTACATGAACCGCTCTGGTCAATCGGTCGTCGCGCTCGCGCAATTCTTCAAGATTCTTCCCGACGAGATCCTCGTCGCGCACGACGAGCTCGACATGCCACCCGGCAGCGTCAAGCTGAAGCTCGGCGGCGGCAGCGGCGGGCATAATGGGCTGAAGGACATCAGCGCGCATCTGTCGTCGCAGCAATACTGGCGGCTGCGGATCGGCATCGGCCATCCGCGCGATCTGATTCCCGAAAGCGCGCGCGCCGGCGCGAAGCTGGACGTCGCGAACTATGTGCTGAAGCCGCCGCGGCGAGAAGAGCAGGCGGTCATCGACGCGTCGATCGAACGCGCGCTCGCGGTGATGCCACAGATCATCAAGGGCGAGCTCGAACGCGCAATGATGCAACTGCATCGCAACAACAGCTGACGCGCGCCACACTCATCGACACCCGCAATCGGCCCCGCAAGGAGAATCGCTTGAGCCGCTACTGGAGCGACATCGTTCACCGTCTGACGCCGTACGTGCCGGGCGAGCAGCCCGCGCTCGCGCATCCGGTGAAGCTGAATACCAACGAGAATCCGTATCCGCCGTCGCCGCGCGTGCTAGACGCGATCCGCCGCGAGCTCGGCGACACGGCCGACGCACTGCGCCGCTATCCCGATCCGAGCGCACGCAAGCTGCGCGAAACGGTCGCCGCGTATCACGGCATCCGCGCCGAGCAGGTGTTCGCGGGCAACGGCTCGGACGAGGTACTCGCGCTAACGTTCCAGGCCTTGCTCAAGCACGACAAGCCGCTGCTTTTTCCCGACATCACTTACAGCTTCTATCCGACCTACGCGAAGCTGTTCGAGGTCGACTACCGGACCATCCCCCTCGACGACAGCTTCGCGATCAACGTCGACGACTACACGGTGCACAACAGCGGCATCCTATTTCCGAATCCGAACGCGCCGACCGGCCGGCCGCTGCCGCTCGCGGAAATCGAACGCCTCGTCGCGAGCCATCCTGATTCGGTCGTGGTGATTGACGAAGCGTATGTCGACTTCGGCGCCGAGTCGGCGATTGCGCTGATCGCGCGCTATCCGAATCTGCTCGTCGTGCAGACCGTGTCGAAGTCGCGTTCGCTCGCCGGCATGCGCGTCGGCTTTGCGTTCGGCGATCCTGCGTTGATCGATGCGCTCAATCGCGTGAAGGACAGCTTCAATTCGTACCCGCTCGACCGCCTCGCGCAAGTCGCGGCCACCGCCGCCTATGAAGACGACGCGTGGTTTCGCGAATGCTGCGCGAAGGTAATCGCGAGCCGCGAACGGCTTGCGGCGGAATTGACCGCGCTCGGCTTCGAGGTGGTGCCATCGGCGGCGAATCTGCTGTTCGCGCGGCATGAGGGGTACGACGCGGCGACGCTCGCGTCGCGGCTGCGGCAAAAAGAAATTTTCGTGCGGCATTTCAACGCGCCGCGCATCGACCAGCATTTGCGGATCTCGGTCGGCACCGACGCCGAATGCGACATACTGCTCGACGCTTTGCGCGGCATTTTCAGCGCTTACGTCGGATAACGGAAACGCCGCCCCCCAAAAAAAACGGCGAAGGCCCGCAGGCCTTCGCCGTTTTCTTTTGCGCGTCACCCGCGAACGTCAGGTGCCCTTGGCGGCCTGCAACGCGTGATATTTCGCCATCAAACCTTCGCGCGTTTCCAAGTGGTTCGGGTCACGCGGGATGCACTCGACCGGACACACCTGAACGCATTGCGGCTCGTCGAAATGACCGACGCACTCAGTGCACTTCTTCGGGTCGATCACATAGATTTCCGGGCCCATCGAAATCGCGTCGTTCGGGCACTCGGGCTCGCAGACGTCGCAATTGATGCACTCGTCGGTAATCATCAGGGCCATGCCGCCACCAACTTTGCTAGAGAAAACAATACATTATAGCTTTTTCGCCCCCGCACGGCCATGCAATCCCACGCCAGGATCATGGACGGCTGCGCTTCTCGGCCAGGTAGCCTTCGTCGCAAACTGGTTGGCGTATGCGTTGTTCAACGCCAACTGGATGCTGAACATGCCATTCGAGACGCGGGAATTGCCGGGCTGTTTCGGCAACAAGGCCAGCAGTGCCTTGATCACATACAGAATGATTAGCGCGCCGGCCAGATCACCCACAAACATCGTGAAGAAGCTTTCGAACCAGTTCTTCGTCGTACCGGCCAGCGCGAACCACAGGTGGTGAAACAGCGTATTTGCTCCCGAATAGGCGACAGCCAGAACAAGCAGCCGCTTCGGCGTCAGGTTCGTCAGCGATGCGCGCAGATCGAAATACTCGAGCGCAAACCTGTAGACCAGATACGGTGCCAGTGACCCAAGCAAAGCGCCTGCTATTGCACGCACCGGGTCATGCGGAAACCAGTACAGAAAGTCTGTAATCAGTCCGGCAAGCAGCAGGCCGAGTGCACCATCGAACCCAACCAGCAACGTGCTGAGAAGCCGAACACCGGACGGCAGGAAAATCCAGTTGACGCCTCGCACGAAAGACGTGTGCGTAAACACCTCCTGATTGATCCACAGCGACGCCAGGAACGCGATCAGGGTCCCAGCGATCGACCAAAAATGCAAACGTAAGCTAGACATTGCGGTGAGCCATCCTCGGTTGCTTTTGCCGAATGCATCATAGCGTGCCCGTATGGCGTTCCGCGAGCACAAGCAGCAGGCTTTCGGTCACAGATATCGTGACGCTCACGGAAAAAATTTCGCGAGGCCCTCAAGTTCCGCGCGACGCGACCGAAAACCCATGTATAGCTTTATGCCCGGCTCGACAGGCATGCAGAGCCGCGTCCATATTGATATGCTTTTTATAGCGATGAACCTGAGAGAACAGGCTGGAACGGAACGCGCTATCCGGACGAACCGGTGGCTATCGGCACGCCGACCAGTAGGCCGCCCGCCTGCTGAATGGCTCGCGTGCTATCCCGTCTTTCAAGATGCGTTGCTCGGCTGCGAAACAAGGTTGGGGGCACTTCCTGACTTCGTCAGGCGCGCTGCTTTGGAAAGGCTGGGTGGCTCCAATTATTCGTGTGTGCCCACTTCAGTACTGGATGAAGTTCGCGCCTCTTACCTGGAACTTCGCAGCACATGCGTCGCAGAAGAAGTACGTCGATACCTGTCTGATACCGAGGACAGTCTGCTGGCGTCACGCGAATCGTCGGACGCCCTTGAAACCCTGGCGGCGGGAATGCCGCGGATGCTGGTTCCGCCTGTCGCTCGCCCTCCGTGTCTGCTGAGTTCTGGCAAGGGAATGTTTCTCGGGGGCTGGGCGCGGTTTGTTGCGTACTGGTGTCGGAAAGACCCAACGATTCCGCTACTCGCGGTAGATTGGCCGATCCTCCACGAGCACGTAGCGCCCTACAGCCTTCGCCACTTGATCGACGATCATAGTGTTGCATCGACCGGTTGAATCCGCCTTCGGAAAGCAGCCAATCGTCCTCCAGCGACGGCTCGAGCTGACCACCCGCACGAACCTTGCCAACGCGCGACTTTATCGTTATAGTTTTTGTAACGGCCAAACCTGAGAGAAATGGTTCGCGTGGAACGCGCTGTCCGGACCGACCGGTTTTCTGGCTCGCGCCGACCGGTCGGTTACGTTTGATCGGTTGCATAACGGCAAAAGCCCATGCTCAACCTGCTTTTCCCTTTTATACCCGTGCAAAAGAGTACGAGGCCGTACGCTGAGCGCGCCGGACGAATCGCCGCCACACATCAAGAAGAAGCTTTGGCGATACACCGCATACGGCGCCACCGTAGCGATAATTCCGCCGGCGATTGACCGCACAGGGTCGTGCGGGAAGAAATTGAAGAGGGCGACGAGCCAGCTCGCTAATAGCAAGCCGATTGCGCCATCGCCCCCCAGAAGCAAGGTGCTCAATAGTCTGACTCCTGACGGCCGGTAGATTCAGTTCATGCCCCGGACGAACTCGATGTGCGTGAAGACTTCCTGGTCGATCGAGAGCGACAGCGCGAACGCGATGGCCGTGCCCGCGACCGGGAGCAAATGCAAACGTAAGCTGGACATGGAGATAAAATAGGGAAGCCCGGTTGTCGCTGGGCAGCATCAAGGTTCGCTTTCCGCGCTCGGGTGAGCGGCGTTTTCGTTGGAGCGATGGTCATGGCCCGCCCTGCTGATATCTATCTTCGATTTCTTCAATTGACCGAAGCACTGCGAGGTCTTCCCTCACTTCCCGCGCTCGATCCGCTCGAAGAAAAGATCCTGGAGTTCGTTGCTCGCATGAGGCAAAAAAACGAACGCCTGTCGGTTCGAGACATGATGGCCCAAAGTGCGCTGGGGTCGCCGGCTACCTTGCATGCCCGTATCACGTCAATGCGCGAAAAGGGCTGGCTCCTGCTCAACGACACCGAAGACGCTCGCCGCAAACAGGTCGAGCTGACGCCCGCGGCCCTCCGACACTTCGACAAGCTTGCCGAGGCGTTCGCCAAAGCCACGAAGGGAAGCTGACATTGTTCAGCGTCGGTTAAGCCGGCACTATCCGGTTAGAAAAAACTCCTCATTCCTCTTGCAATGCCCGTCTGGTTGCTCCGCCCCGGCAATTCCACGTACGCGGCACCTGTCACCCTGTTGAAGTCCATCGTACCGTACTGGTGCGCTTCGTCAGTTCATACTCGGCGAATTGGACAAAGGTATATCGATTGCCCACGCCCGTGACTTTTTCCGGATAGGATTCCGCAGGAACCTGACAAGCCGGCGTGACTATTGATGATCGGCCCGTTTGCGATGAAGAAACAATTCTTGTTCTTCGCATCAACATTGACATCGCAGCTTGCGCGAACCATCGAATACAGTGATGCCCTTGCGTAACGACAGGATCGACGTTCGCCGCCAATACGGCTCGCCAACATTACTTAGAACAGCCGACCGATGCACCTGGCGCCGATAACCGAGGCCTGGCCGGTCTTGATCCGTCAAATCCGGCATTCGCGCGACTCAGGCTCAGGTCCCCTGAGCGCCGTCCTGCGGATCCAGCGAAGCGACCTTCTCCTTCAGCCATTTTTCGACGGACGGGAACACGAACTTGCTGACGTCGCCGCCCAATTGCGCGATCTCGCGCACGATCGTGCCCGAGATGAACTGATACTGATCGGACGGCGTCATGAACATCGTCTCGACGTCGGGCAGCAGATAACGGTTCATGCCCGCCATCTGGAACTCGTACTCGAAGTCCGACACTGCGCGCAGCCCCCTGACGATCACCCGCGCGTTGTTGGTCCGAACGAAGTCCTTCAGCAGTCCCTTGAAGCTCATCACCTGGACGTTCGGATAGTGGCCGAGCACCTCATGCGCAATCGCGAGGCGCTCCTGGAGAGTGAAAAACGGCTTCTTGGCACGGCTGTCGGCCACACCCACCACCAGCGTGTCGAAAATGCTCGACGCGCGCCGAACGAGGTCTTCGTGACCGCGCGTCAGCGGGTCGAACGTGCCCGGGTACACGGCGACTACCATGAGACTTCTCCTCACTTCAGACAAAAGGGCACTTCCGGGCGACACATTTCGCACCGGCGCGGATGACGATAAACCGCCCGGCCCTTTTTTGGAACGCGCATTATTCCTTATTTTCGCGCTGCAGCAAATGAAAGTGCACAGCGCCCGCTTTGCCCTGCCGCACGAGTTCCCAGCCTGACAGCGGCTCGTGAGCGGCCGGTTCGAGCGCTTCGCCGGCCTCGACATAAAGATAGCCGTCGGCGCGCACGAGCGGCACGGCCACCGCGAGCGCCTTGCCGAGCAGGTCGGCATCGAACGGCGGATCGAGGAACACGACGTCGAACGAGCCTGGCGCGAGACTCGCCGCAAGACGCAGCCCGTCCGCCTCGGCGATTTCGATCATGCGTGCATCGAGCCGCTGCTGGTTTGCGCGCAACTGGCCGGCAGCGCGCGCATGGCGCTCCACCATCAGCACGCGAGCGGCGCCGCGCGACGCGGCCTCGAAGCCGAGCGCCCCACTACCAGCGAACAGATCGAGGCAGTGCTGGCCGTCCAGACGCTGGCCGAGCCAGTTGAACAGCGTTTCGCGGACGCGGTCGGGCGTCGGGCGCAAGCCGTCCAGATCGAGCACGGGCAGCGGCGTGCGTTTCCAGTCGCCGCCGATGATGCGAATGGCATGCGGTTTGCCACTTTTGGACGAAGCGCCAGCGGCGCGTGAAGGTGCTAAACGAGGCATGCAGTATCGTGCAGTTTCAGCCAGGTGATGAACACGCCCGCGGCGTCGATGCGCGCGGGCCGGAGCGCTCACGTTACCACAGGGTTGGCGCGCGTCCAGCCTGGCCGAGCGGCCGATACGACGCGCCGCGGCACGCCTGATAAAATGTGCGGCTGCCAGCGCCCCGCCTTTTCGCATCCCGGCGCTGCCCACCGCTTCGCCGGTCCCGTGCCGGCTGCGCGCATCGGCGCCCTCTCCCATACGTCAGATCATGTTCAGCTTTTTCAAACGATTCAAGGGCTCGAAAGAGTCCGATACCGCCGCAGACGAATCGCTGGCGGCGCAAGACGGCGCGGCACCCGAGGCCGAGGTTGCGCCCGTTGCGCCCGCCGAACCGATCGAGCCTACCGCGCCCCCCGTTCCTCCTGTGGCCACGACGATCATCGAGCCGCAGCCCGAGCCGCCAGACGCCATGCTCGACACCGTCGAAATCGTCCCGCCGCCCGAGCAGGATGCCGGCGCGAAGCGCTCGTGGCTTACGCGTCTGAAGAGCGGCCTCGCGAAAACCAGTTCGAACCTGACCGGCATTTTCGTCGGCACGAAGATCGACGAGGACCTGTACGAGGAACTGGAAACCGCGCTGCTGATGTCTGACGCAGGCGTCGAGGCGACCGAATTCCTGCTCGAAGCGCTGCGCGAAAAAGTGCGCGGCGAACGCCTGACGGCCCCCCTGCAGGTCAAAACCGCCTTGCGCACACTGCTCGTCGAGTTGCTCAAGCCGCTCGAAAAATCGCTGATGCTCGGCCGCGCGCAACCGCTCGTGATGATGATCGCCGGCGTCAACGGCGCGGGCAAAACCACGAGCATCGGCAAGCTCGCGAAGCATCTGCAGAGCTTTGACCAATCGGTGCTGCTCGCCGCCGGCGACACGTTCCGCGCCGCCGCACGCGAGCAACTCGCCGTGTGGGGCCAGCGCAACAACGTGACCGTGGTCGCGCAGGAAAGCGGCGACCCGGCCGCGGTGATCTTCGACGCGGTCGGCGCCGCGCGCGCGCGCAAGATCGACGTGATGATGGCCGACACGGCCGGCCGCCTGCCCACGCAACTGCATCTGATGGAAGAACTGCGTAAGGTGAAGCGCGTGATTGGCAAGGCGCAGGACGGCGCGCCGCACGAAGTGCTGCTCGTGATCGACGCGAACACCGGCCAGAACGCGCTCACACAGGTCAAGGCGTTCGACGACGCGCTCGGGCTCACCGGCCTGATCGTCACCAAGCTCGACGGCACCGCGAAGGGCGGCATCCTCGCGGCGATCGCGCGGCAGCGGCCGATTCCGGTGTATTTCATCGGCGTCGGCGAAAAGGTCGAGGATCTGCAGCCGTTCAGCGCGGAGGAGTTTTCGGACGCGCTACTGGGCGGCTGATCGCGTGATCGTTGTGGCGCTCGGCGCTCGCGGCGAACCCAAGGAAAAGGGCACTCCGCGGAGCGCCCTTTTTTCGTTTCAAGCTGCCCTCGATGTGTCGGCGATCCCGGGCTCACTCCGCGTCCGGCTGCACGCCCGGCGCCGCGCGCGCGAACGCATCGAGTTGCATCGCGTGATCGTAGATGCGCTGGATCGTCGGAAACTTTGCGGTGTCGACCTTGAAGCGCTGCGCGTTGAATACCTGCGGAATCAGGCACGCGTCGGCGAGTGTCGGTGCGTCGCCGAAACACAGTTTGCCGGTGCGCGCGTCGCCGGCAAGATGCGTCTCCAGCGTCGCGAAGCCCGCGTCGATCCAGTGCCGGTACCACGCGTCCTTCGCGTCGTCGTCGACTCGCAGCGTGTGCTTCAGATAGCGCAGCACGCGCAGATTGTTCAACGGATGAATCTCGCACGCGACCTGCAGCGCCACCGAGCGCACATACGCGCGATCGAGCGGCGCCTTCGGCAGCAGCGGCGGCTCCGGGTGCGTCTCCTCGAGGTACTCGATGATCGCGAGCGACTGCGGCAGCAAATGACTGCCGTCGGCGAGCGTCGGCACGGTGCAGTCGGGGTTGATCTTGCGATACTCGGGCTTCAGTTGCTCGCCGCCTTCGCGCACGAGGTGCACGGGTACGTAGTCGTACGACAGGTTCTTCACGTTCAGCGCGATGCGCACGCGATACGACGCGGAGCTACGGAAATAGCTGTAGAGCTTCATGTTGTCTGCCTCCTCCACCTGCACGCAAGCCGTCTCAGACGACGCGCACGCTGAACTCGCCGAGCCCATCCACGCCGCCCTTCATCAGGTCACCCTTCACGACCGCGCCGACGCCTTCCGGCGTGCCGGTGAAAATCAGGTCGCCAGGCCGCAGTTCGAACAGCGTCGACAGATACGCGATCGTCTCGGCCACCGACCAGATCAGCTGCGACACATCCGCGCGCTGCTTGTCCTCGCCATTCACCGACAGCCAGATCTCGCCTTTGCCGATGTGACCAACCGTCGAAGCCGGATGGATCGGGCCGAGTGGCGCCGAGTGATCGAAGCCCTTGGCGGTATCCCACGGACGACCCATTTTCTTCGCTTCGCCTTGCAGGTCGCGGCGCGTCATGTCGAGACCGAGCGCGTAGCCGTAGACGTGGTCGAGCGCGCGGTCGACGGGGATGTCTTTGCCGCCCTCGCCGATCGCCGCGACCATTTCCATTTCGAAATGGACGTTCCTGGTCTGCGACGGATACGGGAATTCGCCGGTCGTGCCCGGCGCGACGTACACGATCGCATCGGCCGGCTTCGTGAAGAAGAACGGCGGCTCGCGGTCCGGGTCGTGGCCCATTTCACGCGCGTGCGCCTCGTAGTTGCGCCCCACGCAGTAGATGCGGCGCACCGCGAACTGCTCTCTCGACCCCACGACCGGCACCGCGACCTGCGGTGCGGGTGCAAATACGTAACTCATCCCGTTCTCCGTTTTCCGATGTGCGCCGCCGAGGCGGCGAGAAACATCGAGTTTAACGCGCGGCACGGCGCGGGGGCATGTCAGGCGGCCCGTCGCGCGCCACTGCGTGCCCGCTTCGTTGCTGTTCGCCCGCTCGCCATAGATGCGATACTCACACCGAACTGTTCCCCGAATGGCGTAGCGAACCGCCAAGCGCGGCACGCCACCCGCCTCTTGCGCACGATGACCGACTCCACCGATACCACTTCTCCCTTCCCCTGGGCCCGATTCATCAAGGAAATCGGCCGCGGCCCGAATGGCGCCCGCGCGCTGACCGCCGACGACACGCGCTCGCTCTACACCGCGATGCTCGACGGCCGCGTCGACGATCTCGAACTCGGCGCGGTGCTGCTCGCGTATCGCGTGAAAGGCGAAACCGCCGACGAACTCGCCGCGATGCTGGCCGCCGCGCATACGTCGTTCGAGCCGGTGCGGCTGCCGCACGGCGCGTTTCGGCCGGTGTCGATTCCGTCGTACAACGGCGCGCGCAAGCAGCCGAACCTCGTGCCGCTGCTCGCGCTGCTGCTCGCCCGCGAAGGCGTGCCGGTGCTGGTACACGGCGTCACCGAGGATCTGGGTCGGGTGACGAGCGCGGAAATCTTCACACATCTGCGCATCGCCCATGCGCAGTCGCACGCGCAGATCGAAGCTGGACTTGCGGAGCGCCGCGTCGCGTTCGCCTCGATCGACGTACTGGCTCCCAAGCTCGCGCGCCTGCTCGCGCTGCGCCGGCGCATGGGCGTGCGCAATTCGACGCATACGCTTGTGAAGCTGCTGCAGCCGTTCGCGCCCGCGGGATTGCGGCTCGTGAACTACACGCATCCGCCGTATCGCGACAGTCTCACTCAGCTGTTCATCACGCATCCCGATGCGGCCGTCGGCGGTGCGCTACTCGCGCGCGGCACCGAAGGCGAGGCGGTCGCCGATACTCGCCGCCAGGTGCAGGTCGACTGGCTGCATGACGGCATCTGCGAGACGCGGCTGCCGCACGAGCGCTCGTCGCCCGATGCGCCCGAAGTCGAGCTGCCCGAAGCGCGCGACGCGGCGACCACGGCCGCCTGGATCGACGCCGTGCTGCGCGGCGAAGCGCCGGTGCCTGGCGCGCTCGAGCGGCAGGTCGAGCTGATCGTCGATATCGCGAAGACGGCGGCCTGACGGCCGCGGGTTGACAGGCCAACGCACGCCGTCATACATTTGGCCTCATGCGTTCCCTTCCGAACACCCTCCGAATTATCTCCGGCCGCCTAGCGCGGCCCCTATCGCTACGCCTGGCGTAAGTCTCGCGTAGCGCCGCGCGCTGGCAGCTCCGGTTGCCGTCGGCGGTCCTCCCCGTAGTTCCCGCAGTTTCGCTTCGCCCCCGTCGTAGTTCTCCACAACCTGTCGTCGTTTGCATTCGTCCGTTTACCGCGCGGACGATGCGAGAGGATCAAATGTACGTTGCATGGGCAGCATCCGCAGCGTGCATGCGTGCACAGTCGGCCAACCGCTCGACGTCCCCACCCTCCGCCGACGACACCACGAATGAGGCACCTCACCGTGTTGCGCAATCCCGCTGAAAAGTACCGCCCTTTTCCCGCCGTCCGGCTGACCGGCCGCAAATGGCCGAGTCGCACGGTCGACGCCGCACCCGTCTGGATGAGCACGGACCTGCGCGACGGCAATCAGGCGCTGATCGAACCGATGAACGCTGCGCAGAAGCTCGAATACTTCGAGATGCTGGTCGCGATCGGTTTCAAGGAAATCGAAGTGGGCTTTCCGTCGGCGTCGCACACCGATTTCGACTTCGTGCGCAAGCTGATCGACGAGCGACGCATTCCCGACGACGTCACGATCGAAGTCTTCGTGCCGTCGCGCGCGGAGCTGATCGCACGCACGTTCGACGCGCTCGAAGGCGCGCCGCGCGCGATTGTGCATCTGTACAACGCGATCTGCCCGTCGTTCCGGCGCATCGTGTTTCAGCAGCCGAAGGATGAGATCAAGGCGCTTGCCGTCGAAGGCACGGGCCTCATCAAGGAACACGCGCAGGCGCGGCCGGGCACGCGCTGGACCTTCCAGTACTCGCCCGAGACCTTCAACACGACCGAGCTGCCGTTCGCGCGCGAGGTGTGCGACGCGCTCGCGCAAACGTGGCGGCCTACGCGCGATCACAAGATGATCGTCAACCTGCCGGCAAGCGTCGAAGCGGCCACGCCGAACGTGTTCGCCGACCAGATCGAATGGATGCATCGCAACCTCGGTTACCGCGACAGCATCGTGCTGTCGGTGCATCCGCACAACGATCGCGGCACCGCCGTGGCCGCGGCGCAACTCGCGCTGCTGGCGGGCGCGGATCGCATCGAAGGCTGTCTGTTCGGCAATGGCGAGCGCACCGGCAACGTCGATCTCGTCACAGTCGCGATGAATCTCGACGCGATGGGTATCGACAGCGGTCTGGATTTCTCGGATCTCGCGACGATCAGGCGCGTGGCGGAACGCTGCACGCGGCTTCCGGTTGCGGCGCGGCATCCGTATGCGGGAGAGGTAGCGATGCGCGGCACGCGCGAGGCGCGCGACGCGGATGCCGATGTAGACGAGCACGGCGCAAACAGCCGCGACAAAGCTGGCGAATGCGCGACCGCGTGAATTCGCGTTGGGCCTCGAGCCTGCTGCAGCGGAGTGCACACCCGCATTCCGCTGCCGCTGGAGACGCGCTCACGAGGCGCGCCCGCCCGATGAGAATCTCACTCGAGCGCGCAACGGGTCGCCTGCCACGCGATCAGTCGCCACTGCCCGTCTTCGTGCGTGTGAATCGCGGTATAGGCAATCGGAAACAGGAGCGCGCCGTTGTTCGCCTCAATCTCGATCAGCGCGCGGCCCGTGACGACGTAGGTCTCGCGCCCGGCCGGCAAGACATCCTGCGACTGCACCTCGATTTGCCGATAACGACGGCGCCCCGCGGTGATCCCGTCGATGAACTGCCGCTTCGTCTCGCGCTTGCCATTCGTATGGACGTAGCTCACGTTGTCCGCGAGCAGCGTGTCGAGCGACTGCCCATCGCCATCGACCATCGCGCGAAAACGCTCTCGCTCGAGCCCGCGGATCGCTTCGATCATCTTTGCCGCCATTGCAGAGCCCCTCGAACACCGCGAGCCGCAGGCGGCCACGGTCAGAAGTGATATTGCAAATATAGCTGGCTGAAATTTATACCAGGATTCGGCTCTTTGATACCGCCATTGGAGACATGCTGGAAGCGGTAGCCGGCGACATACTGCTCACGAGCGCCGAACTGCAACCCGACGCCCGCCATCTCGGCGAACTGGAACGAGGTGCCCAACGTGAAGTCGGAAGAAATGCGCGGGCTGGTCAGCAGCCGGACGCCGGCACCCACCTCGATGAATGGCCGCACCGAACCCGACGACCTGATGAAGCGGATCACCGGCGTCACGCCGAACTCGCCGATGTTGTCGTGAACGTTTCCTTCATTGGTGTGCCACCACGCGACATGCGCCTCGCCGAGCAGCGCGAAATGCCAGTCGCCGATCTGCCACCAGGTCAGGTTCGGATCCCAAACCACGCCGAAATCGAGCGTCCTGACGTGATGGTCGCCGACGCCGGCGGCCACCTGCACGCCGAACTGCTCAGCTTGGGACGCGCCCGCCGCACCCAACAGCAGAACGAGCAAAACGGCAAACGTGCCTTTTAGAGTAAGTAGAGTAAGCCCACGCACCACAAGATTCTGCCTGTTCATCCGTCCCCCATACTGCCGAGTATTAAGCGAGCGCCCCCTTTATTCCAGGCACGAATTCAGGAGCAAGTATTTCCCAGAGAATGCCCATGGCCAGCAATTATTCTCTTTAAAACGGGACGATGTCAGTCAAACATGAGCGTGCAACTACTCCGGGCGGTACTTTGTACAGGTCTAACGCGCAAGGCAAATAGAGTGTATGATGGCTATCAGAAGTCAAAACTCAATAGGATTTTCGGGAACTCGGATACCCCTGCGACCTCTAAGTATTAGCACTCGGCAGATCTGAGTGCTAACATCCATCGCTGGAGTCGTTTACTGAGTACGCTATTGTCTGATTCCAAAGGAGCTTCACACGTGAGCCATGCAATGACCCTTCCGAGTACTTTGAGCCCGTCGTCGGCTAAGGCCGCTCCGGCAGGTGCACTGGCGCTCTCGCATTCCTCGCTGCTGTCCGGTCACCTGGGCAACATCGACGCCTACATTCAGGCGGTCAACCGGATTCCGATGCTGACGCCGGCGGAGGAACGCCAGTTCGCCACCGAATTGCGCGAACACGACAATCTGGGGGCTGCGCGCCGCCTGGTGCTGTCGCACTTGCGACTCGTCGTGTCCATCGCGCGTAACTACCTCGGTTACGGGTTGCCGCACGCCGACCTGATCCAGGAAGGCAACATCGGCCTGATGAAAGCGGTCAAGCGCTTCGATCCCGAACAAAACGTGCGCCTCGTGTCATACGCGATGCACTGGATCAAGGCCGAGATCCACGAGTACATCCTGCGCAACTGGCGTATGGTGAAGGTCGCCACCACCAAGGCGCAGCGTAAGCTGTTCTTCAACCTGCGCAGCCACAAACAGGGGCTTGGCGCGTTCACGCCGGACGAGATCGACGGTCTCGCGAAGGAGCTGAACGTGAAGCGCGAAGAGGTCGCGGAGATGGAGACGCGTCTGTCGGGCGGCGATATCGCGCTCGAAGGTCAGGTCGAAGACGGCGAGGAGTCGTACGCGCCAATCGCCTATCTGGCCGACTCGCATAGTGAGCCGACTGCCGTGCTGGCTTCGCGTCAGCGCGACCGGCTGCAAAGCGACGGCATCGCAAGCGCGCTCGACGCGCTCGATCCGCGCAGCCGCCGCATCATCGAAGCGCGCTGGCTGAAGGTGGCCGACGATGGCTCGGGCGGCTCCACGTTGCACGAGCTGGCCGACGAGTTCGGTGTGTCGGCCGAACGTATCCGCCAGATCGAAGCCAGCGCGATGAAGAAAATGCGCGGCGCGCTGACCGAATACGCGTAAAGCGTCGAAGCCATGCGCGCGTCAATTGTGTCCCGCCCATGACATAGGTAAAAACGACACGCGTTAATCGGTCGCGCCATTTAGCGACCATCGCGCTCAAGCCCCGCCCTCGCAAGACGGCGGGGCTTTTTCATTCTTTTCGCCCTTTCTTGCGTCCCCGCGGCCGCGCTTCGCGTCGGCCTACCCGCAAGCCGGCCTGTCGAGGCCGGTAAGCCTTTCTTGACGTATCGCAAGTCCGGTAGCAATACTGCACAGACGCGGCAAGTTTCGCGACGTGTTGCCGCATGGCTAAACCTGAGCGCGCGAGGTTCACCTCCTACAATCGGCATGCATTCGCCAGACTGCCTGACGGCCAGGGCGGTCTGGATCCAGCCGGACTCACCGGCGTGAAGTCGTCTTCGACCGATCATGACCATAGCCCTCAATCGCAGCAGCACTGTCCGGTCGCGCTTGCGCGGCCGGTTCACCAGGTGGGTGCGCGGTCCAACGCTGGCGCGCGATATCGCCATCATCCTCGCCATCAAGTTCGTCCTACTGATGGCGCTCAAGTACACATTCTTCAATCATCCACAGGCGCAGCACATGATGCTGCCGCCTGAGCAGGTCGCGCAGGCGCTGCTGTCGGTGCCCGCCCCGCATCCGTCTCGAGGTGATCAACATGCCCGTTAGCGAAGTCGTAGAACTGTCGCGGTTCCAGTTCGCCATCACGGCGCTTTATCACTTTCTGTTCGTGCCGCTCACGCTCGGTCTCGCCTGGTTGCTCGTCATCATGGAATCGGTCTACGTGATGACCGGCAAGCAGATCTACAAGGACATGACGCAGTTCTGGGGCAAGCTGTTCGGCATCAACTTTGCAATGGGCGTCGCGACCGGCCTCACGCTCGAGTTTCAGTTCGGCACCAACTGGGCTTATTACTCGCATTACGTCGGCGACATTTTCGGCGTGCCGCTCGCCGTCGAAGGGCTGATGGCGTTCTTCCTCGAATCGACGTTCGTCGGTCTGTTCTTTTTCGGCTGGAACAGATTGTCAAAAATCCAGCATCTGATCGTCACGTTCTGTGTCGCGCTCGGTTCGAACCTGTCGGCGCTGTGGATTCTGATTGCCAACGGCTGGATGAACAATCCGGTCGGCGCGAAGTTCAACTATCAGACGATGCGCATGGAGCTCGACAGCATCGGCTCGGTGATCTTCAACCCGGTTGCACAGGTCAAGTTCGTGCACACGGTATCAGCTGGATACGTGACCGCGGCGATGTTCGTACTCGGCGTGTCGTCGTGGTATCTGTTGAAGCGCCGCGACACCGAGTTCGCGCTGCGCTCGTTCGCGATCGCCGCCGGCTTCGGCCTCGCGTCGGCGCTGTGCGTGATCGTGCTGGGCGACGAATCCGGCTATCGCACCGGTGAAGTCCAGCAGATCAAGCTCGCCGCGATCGAATCCGAATGGGAGACCGCGCCCGCGCCAGCACCGTTCACGATATTTGGCATCCCCAATCAGAAAGAGCAACGCACCGACTATGCGATCCGTGTGCCGTACGCGCTCGGCATTATCGCGACCCGCTCGCTCGACGAACCCGTGGTCGGCCTGCGCGACCTGATCGCCGAAAACGAAGGTCGCATCAAGGACGGCATGCTCGCCTATTCGGCGTTGCAGCGGTTAAAGGGCGGCGACTCCAGCGACGAGGCGCATGCGGATTTCGACAAGTACAAGGACGATCTCGGCTACGCCCTGCTGCTCAAGCGGTTCACGCCGAACGTCATCGACGCGACGCCAGACCAGATCGCCGCGGCGGCAAGAAGCACGGTTCCGCCGGTGTTGCCACTGTTCTTCTCGTTCCGCACGATGGTCGGCCTTGGCCTGCTGTTCCTCGCCACCTTCGTGCTCGCCTTCTGGTTCTGCGCGCAGCGCACGTTGCTGCTCGAAAAGCGCCGCTGGTTTCTGCGCTGGGCGGTCATCGCGATTCCGCTGCCGTGGCTCGCCGCCGAGCTCGGCTGGATCGTCGCGGAAATGGGCCGCCAGCCGTGGAGCATCGCGGGCATTCTGCCGACCAACCTGGCCGCGTCGACGCTGACGCCGCGCGATCTGTATCTGAGCATCGGCGGCTTCGTGCTGTTCTACACGGGGCTGTTCGTCATCGAGATCATGCTGATGTTCAAGTACGCGCGGCTCGGCCCTTCGTCGCTGCATACGGGCCGCTATCACCACGAGATCGGACAGCCGGTGACGCAGCCACTGTCGAACACGACCGCATGACGCACCGCTGCACCGCCCCGGAGGAGAAACTCATATGGACTACGCAGTTCTCAGACTGATCTGGTGGGTATTGATAGGTGTACTGCTGATCGCCTTCGCGCTCACCGACGGCTTCGACATGGGCGCGGCGATCCTGCTGCCGTTCATCGCCAACACCGACTCCGAGCGCCGCATCGTCGTGAACACGGTCGGCGCGACGTGGGAAGGCAATCAGGTCTGGTTCGTGACCGCAGCCGCCGCGATGTTCGCCGCGTGGCCGCTCGCCTACGCGGCATCCTTCTCGGGATTCTACTTCGCGATGCTGCTCGTGCTGTTCGCGCTGTTCTTCCGCCCGGTCGGCTTCGACTATCGCGGCAAGCGCGAGGATCCGCGCTGGCGCAACGCGTGGGACTGGGGCCTCTTTATCGGCGGCTTCGTGCCGGCGCTGGTGTTCGGTGTCGCGTTCGGCAATCTGCTGCAAGGCGTACCGTTCTCGTTCGATACCGATCTGCGCGTCACCTATCACGGCAGCTTCTTCGGCCTGCTCAATCCGTTTGCTCTGCTGACGGGACTCGTCAGCGTGTCGATGCTGGCCGCGCACGGCGCCGCGTTCGTCAAGTGGAAGACCGATGGCGTGGTTCACGAGCGCGCATCGAAGGCGCTGCGGCTCGCGGCGCTGTGCACGGTGGTGCTGTTTCTCGTCTCGGGTGCGTTCGTCGCGACGATGATCGGCGGCTATCAGATCGTCGATGCGCCGCCGCTCGACGCCGTCTCCAATCCGTTGATGAAGACCGTGATCGGCGCGCCGGGTTTGTGGCTGAACAACTACGCGCTCTACCCGTGGATGGCGATTGCGCCGCTCGCGGGTCTCGTCGGCGGGGTGCTCGCGGTGCTGCTCGCGCGTTCGCGCTTCGAGGCGACGGCGTTTCTGTCGACGTCGTTGATGATCGTCGGCTTGATCTTGACCGCGGGCTTTTCGATGTTCCCGTTCATCATGCCTTCGTCGCTCGACGGCCGCAGCAGCCTGACCATGTGGGATTCCACATCGAGCCGCATGACGCTCGAGATCATGCTGTTCGCCGTCATCGTGTTCCTGCCGATCATCCTGCTCTATACGGGCTGGGTGTATCGCGTGATGCGCGGCAAGGTGACCGCCGCGGCGATCAAGGAAAACCACCATTCGATGTATTGACCGGCACGACGCTTCAACAGAAAACAGGAGTGGTGATGTGATATTTCAGCTGGATTCTCGGCGTTGGCGTCGCGCTGGCGTTTGGTGTCATCAATGTGATGTGGCTCGAATCGCGCGAGGTGGCGCGCTCGGCAAAGCGGGGGACTCGCTAGGCGCCACGCTCTGGTCGTAAACGCGAAAGCGGCACCTTGTCCCAAGGTGCCGCTTTTTTATTGGCGTGCTGCGATCGCCGTGCAACTCAACAGCGCTCGACAGCCATCAACCGATCATGCCGGCACCGGCGCCGCGCCCGCGCCGCCGCCTTGCGACGACAGGCGCTCGGCCAGCTTCTGCGCATAGCGCTGCGCGGCCTCGCCGACGACGATATGGAACGTGTCGGTCGACACCCACGCGGTATCGAGCGTCGCGAGGCGCTGACGATCGACCGCCGACGGATCGCGCACGACCACGCGCAGACGCGTCGCCGCGACCGCATCGAGCGACACTACGTTGCCCGCGCCGCCGAGCACGGCGAGCCAGCGCAGCGGATCGGGATCGAGCGGACCGCCTTGCGCGTCATCGGCGTGCCCAGCGTTTCGCGCGACCGGCGCGGCAGCGGTAGCCGCCGCGGCAGCAGCCGGCGCCGACACAGCAGCACCCGTCACCTTCACCGCGTCGCCCCGACCCTGCGCGATCGCCGTACGCATCTCATCGGCGATGATGTCCGCCTCCGGTCCGATGATCACCTGCACGTTGTTCGTGCCGCGCTTGAGCACACCGCGCGCACCGATCGACTTCAGTTCGCTTTCGGAGACCTTGTCCGTATCGACGACAGACAGACGCAGACGCGTCGTGCACGCATCCACGACCGACAGATTCGCCGCGCCACCGAGCGCCGCGATATAGCGCTGCGCACGCGGCACGGCCGCACCAGCCGCCGGCGCGACGAATCCACCCGCCGCGAACGACTCGACCTGCTCGTCGGCAGCAGCGGGCTCACGGCTCGGCGTCGCCATGTTGAACTTACGGATGAAGAAGCGGAACAGACCGTAGTACACGACCGAGTACACGATGCCGAGCGGAATCGCCCACCAGCCCTTCGTCGACAGACCGAAGTTCAGCACGTAGTCGATGAAGCCCGCCGAGAACGTGAAGCCGAGGTGAATCCCGAGCGCCGAGCAGATCGCGAGCGACAGACCTGTCAGCAGCGCGTGGATTGCATACAGCACCGGCGCGAGGAACATGAAGCTGAACTCGATCGGCTCGGTCACACCGGTCAGGAACGACGTGAGCGCCATCGAGAACAGCAGGCCGAACACCATCGCGCGACGCTCTTTCGGCGCCTCGTGATACATCGCCAGACATGCGGCCGGCAGGCCGAACATCATCACCGGGAAGAAGCCGGTCATGAAGGTGCCCGCGGTCGGATCGCCAGCGAAGAAGCGATGCAGGTCGCCCGTGACGGGCGCACCGCCCGCCGGCGTGAAGGTACCGAACACGAACCACGTCAGCGAGTTGAGGATGTGATGCAAGCCCGTGACGAGCAGCAGCCGGTTCAGCACGCCGAACACGAAGGCGCCGAGCGCGCCGGCCGTCGTGAGCCAGTGGCCGGCCACGTCGATCGCGTTCTGCACCGGCTCCCACACATGCCCGAATACGATGCCTAGTACCACGCAGACCACCCCTGTCACGATCGGCACGAAGCGTTTGCCGCCGAAGAACGCCAGGTAGTCGGGCAGCTTGATGTCCTTGTAGCGGTTGTACAGCAGCCCCGCGACGATCCCCGCGATGATCCCCGACAGCACGCCCATGTTGAGCTTGTCGTTAATGTCCTTCATCACCGCGATCTGCACCAGATAGCCGATCGCGCCAGCCAGACCCGCGACGCCGTTGTTGTCTTTCGCGAAGCCGACCGCCACGCCGATCGCGAACAGGAGCGGCAGGTTGTCGAAGATCGCGCCGCCCGCATCGGCGATCATCTTGATGTTGAACACGTCGGGCTGGCCGAGCCGCAGCAACAGGCCGGCCACCGGTAGCACCGCGATCGGCAGCATCAGCGCGCGTCCCAGGCGCTGAATCTTCAGCAACGGATTTCCATCCATCGGTATCTCCAATTTTGTCTCGTAGGGGTACGTCTTGGTTGAGTGGTGCAGCTATACGGAGAATCGCGCCGCGCGTGAAGGCAGACGTGCTGCCGGGCGCACGGCGTGCGGGTTCTCAAATTCGTTAGTGTTTCAATCGAGGGGCCACGTGGCGCGGCTTGCGGCTCTGACCGCCTGCGCCGAGTCGAGCGCTTGCGCTTCGCGGGCGCGCTGGCGACACAGCTGATAGTCGAGCCTGCGCACGCGTGCCTTGATGCCTGGCACGGAGACCGGATCGACCGACAGCTCGGTCACACCGAGGCCCACCAGCAGCGGCATCGCGAGCGGGTCGCCGGCGAGCGCGCCGCACACGCCGACCCATTTGCCGTGCTTCGCGGCACCTTCGACGGTCGCCGCGATCAGGCGCAGCACCGCCGGATGCAGGCCGTCCGCCTGCGCCGCGAGATCGGGCTGGCAGCGGTCCATCGCGAGCGTGTATTGGGTCAGGTCGTTGGTGCCGATCGACAGGAAATCGGCGTGCTGCGCGAGCTGATCGGCGAGCAATGCAGCCGACGGCACTTCGATCATCACGCCAACTTCGACCGGCTCCGATCTACCCGCTTCGCGTGCAAGCTCGTCGATACGCTTGCGGATGCGGATCAGTTCGCCCGCATCGGTGACCATCGGCAGCAGGATGCGTACGGCGCCGACCGGACGCACCGCGAGCAGGCCACGCAGCTGGTCGTCGAGCAGATCGGGGCGCACCTGCGCGAGGCGCACGCCGCGCAGGCCGAGCGCGGGGTTCGGCTCGGGCGGCAGCGTCAGATAATCGACTTCCTTGTCCGCGCCGACGTCGAGCGTGCGGATGATCGCGGCGCGGCCGCGTAACGCATCGACGATCGCCTGATAGCTGTGGCGATGCTCGTCCGCGCTCGGCGCGACCGGGCGGTGGATGAACAGCAGCTCGGTGCGCAGCAGGCCGACCGCGTCCGCGCCGTTGTCGACCGCGGCGTTCGCGTCGTCGAGTGTGGCGATGTTGGCGGCCACTTCGATCGCGCGACCATCGGAGGTCGCCGCTGCCTGCTGCGAGGTGCGGCGATTCGCTTCGCGCACGTCGGCGAGGCGGCTGCGTTCGCGTCGCGCGCGTTCGACGTCGAGTTCGGTCGGCGCGAATTCGAGCCGGCCGGTGCTCGCGTTCACCACCACCTGAGTGCCCTCGGGTATCGCATGCAACGCGTCGCCGACCGCGACCAGCGCCGGAATGCCCGCCTGACGCGCGAGAATCGCCGCGTGCGAGGTCGCGCCGCCGCGTGCCATCACGAGCGCGGTCACGCGCGTGCGATCGAGCGACGACAGATCCGACGGCGTGAATTCGTCGGCCGCGAGCACCGCCTCGTCCGGCAGCGTGCGAGCCGCGCTGCTCGTGTAGCCGAGCGCGCGCTGCACGCGCTTTTCGATGTCGCGCAGATCGGCGGCCCGCTCGGCGAGCAGTGCGTCCTCCACATTACTCAGAATGCCTGCTTGCGCGCGGATCGCTTCACGCCACGCAAAACCGGCGCTCTTGCCGAGGCTGATCAGATCGCGCGCGGCGTCGAGCAGTGTCGGATCTTCGAGCAGCACGCGATGCACCGCGAAAATCCCCGCCTCGCCGACCGAGCCGCGTTGCGACGCATCGCGCACGATCATGTCGAGATCGGCGTCGACAGTCGCGATCGCCTTGTCGAGCAGACGGCTTTCCGCCGCCGACGTGCCGCTCGCCTGCTCCGGCGGCTCGAGATCCGCGTCGTCCCAGCGCACCAGCTTGCCGAGCGCGATGCCCGGCGCGGCGCACACGCCCGCGAGCGTGTTCAGCGCGGGCGGCTCGCCCGCGGCGGGCGCCGCAACGACTGCCGCCGGTGCGGCCGCTGGCCGCGCCGCTTTCTGTTCGCGCTTCGGTTCGACCTCGCCGTGCGCTTCGCGCGTCAGTTCGTCAGCGATTGCATCGACCGCCGCCTGCGCGTGCGGACCGACGCCGAGCAACTCGACGCTTGCGCCTTCGCCGGCACCGAGTCCCAGCAGACCCACCACGCTTTCGATCGGCGCCTTGCGCCCGTCGTAGCGCACCTCGACCCGTGCGTCGAAGCCGCGCGCCGCTTCGCGCGCCCGCGCCGCGGGCCGCGCATGCAGGCCGCCCGCATGCGTCAGCGTGATCTGCCGGCGCGCTTCGTCCATCACATGCGCGGCGCTCGCCTCGCGCACCGCGTCGTGGCTGACGCCCTCGCGCGCCCGCAGCACCAGCAGCGTCGTTTCGCCGGCCTTGACATGCCCGTTCGGCGCCCGCTCGATGATCTCGAACGCATCCGAATTCGCAATCGCGATCACCGAGACGAGGCTCGGCGCATTCAGCACGATCTGATCCTGATCGAACTCGATCAGCACGTCGCCGGCGTGCACGTGCGCGCCCTGCCCGACCATCGGCGCAAAACCCTTGCCGTTCAGCCCGACGGTGTCGATACCGATATGCAGCAGAATCTGCGCGCCCTCGGCGCTCTCGAGCGTTACCGCGTGGCCGGTGCGCGCGAGATGCGTGACGACACCGTCGCATGGCGCGACGAGCCGACCCTCGAGCGGATCGACGCCGATGCCGTCGCCGAACATGCCGCCCGAAAACACCGGGTCCGGCACCTTCGCGAGCGGCACGACCGGGCCGGTCAGCGGTGCAAGCAAAACAATGTGATTCTCGGAATGGCTCATCAGTTTGGATTTCTCGACACGTCGCATCGCCATTCTCGTCAGTGAGTTTCGGTGACTTTGTTGAGATGGCGAGGCGCGTCGGGATTGCGCCCGCGCGCGGCGGCAAGATCCGCGGCCATCACGTAAAAGGACAGGATGGCGGCGATCGGATCGAGCGCCGCGTGTGCGGTGGCGACGAGCGGCAGCGAGGCTTGCGTGACGTCATCGGGCGCCGCGAGCAGCACGCGCGCGCCGCGCGCGCTCATGTCGTGCGCGAGTTGCAGCAGACCCGCCTGCTCCGGGCCACGCGGCGCGAACACGAGCAGCGGATAGTCGCGGTCGATCAGCTCCATCGGACCATGACGCACTTCCGCGCTCGAAAACGCTTCGGCCTGGATGCCGGAAGTTTCCTTCAGCTTCAGCGCGGCTTCCTGCGCGATCGCGAGGCCAAGACCGCGGCCAATCACGATCATCCGTTCGATACCGCGCAACTCGTTCACGGCCATCGACCAGTCGAGCCGGCCCGCGCGTTCCAGCGCGTCGGGCAGCGTATTCAGTCCATCGAGCAACTCGGCGTCGTTCTGCCAATGCGCAACCAGCTGCGCGGAGATCGACAGCATGGCGATATAGCTCTTGGTCGCCGCGACGCTCAGCTCGGGACCGGCTACGAGCGGCAGATGCCATTCGCACGCGTCGGCGAGCGGCGAGCTCGGTGCGTTCACTGCGGCGACCGTCAATGCGCCGGCCGCGCGCAACGCGTTCATCGTGCCGACGAGGTCGGGGCTCTTGCCCGATTGCGAAAATGCGAGCGCAAGCTGGTCGCGCACCTGCAGCGGCGCCTGCTGCAGCGTCGCGACCGACATCGGCAGCGACGCAACCGGCACGCCGAGGCGGCTCATCGTCAGGGATGCAAAGTAGCTGGCGGCATGGTCCGAGCTGCCGCGCGCGACGGTCAGCGCGACATGGCGCGGCTGTTGCGCGAGCTTCGCGGCGAGCGCCGCGACGCGCGAGGTGTCCTTGAGCTGCTCGGCTACCGTTGCGGCGGACGCGAGCGCTTCCTTAAGCATATTCGACAATGGCTTCTCCTTCGACATAGGTCGCGCTCAGCGCCAGCTCGCGGTCGAATACGACCACGTCGGCCCACGCGCCGCGCACGATGCGGCCGCGGTCCTCGATGCCGAGATAGTCGGCGGCGTAGCGTGACAAACGGTGGGATACATCGGCGATCGGCAGGCCGATCGAGACGAGATTGCGCAGGGCCTGATCCATCGTCAGCGTGCTGCCCGCGAGCGTGCCGTCGGCCAGACGTACGCCGCCGAGGCACTTGGTTACGTGCTGGCTGCCGAGGCGGTATTCGCCGTCGGGCATGCCGGTAGCCGACGTGCTGTCCGTCACCACATACAGGCGCGGAATCGCGCGCAGCGCGGTGCGGATCGCCCCCGGATGCACGTGCAGCAGGTCGGGAATAATTTCGGCGTATTCGGCGTGCGCAAGCGCGGCGCCGACGAGGCCAGGGTTGCGGTGATGCAGCGGCGACATCGCGTTGAACAGATGCGTGAAGCCGCACGCGCCGTGCTTGAGCGCGGCGACCGCGTCGTCGTAGGTGCCGAGCGAATGGCCGAGCTGCACGCGTACGCCGCGCGCCGCCATCTCGGAGATGATCTCCATGTGGCCGGCGATCTCGGGCGCCAGCGTAACGACGCGGATCGGCGCGATCGACAGATACCTGAGCACCTCGTCCAACACCGCCGATACCGCCGCGTCGGGCTGCGCGCCGAGCTTGCCGGGGTTGATGTACGGTCCTTCCAGATGCACGCCGAGCACGCGCGCGCAACCCGGCGTGCGCACCCGCGTGACGTTGCCGAGCCCGGCGACGACGTTCATCAGCTCGTCGCGCGGCGCGGTCATGGTCGTTGCGAGCAGGCTCGTGGTGCCGTAGCGCGCATGCGTGCGGGTGATCGTTTCGATCGCGTCGCCAGCTTCCATCACGTCGGCGCCGCCGCCGCCATGCACGTGCAGATCGATGAAGCCGGGCAGGATGTACGGTGCGTCGTTCGTCGACGGATCGACGCGCTCGCCGGACAGGGTCGTGATGCGGCCGTTTTCGTATTCGAGCGTGCCGTGGATCCACCCTTCGGTGGTGAGTATGTTTCCGGTCAGCATGAGTCTCTCTGGTGCGTGATACGTATGCGGCAAATGGCATCCGCCGGACTTGCGGCCTGCGAGGGCCGCGCAGCTCAGCTGCGCAATTCAGCGACGAAGTCGTAGTAGTCGTCGCGGCAATAGGTGTCGGTCAGCTCGATCGCGCGTTGATCCGCGCTGTAGCCGATCCGGGTGATGACCAGCAGCGCGGTGCGCGGTTCGATGTCCATCAGCGCGGAGATTTCGCTCGACGCGTTGACCGCGCGGAAGTGCTGCAACGCGCGCACGACCGCCGCGCCGCGCTGCTCGAGATAGCTGTACAGCGAGTCGCCGATCACGAGCGGATCAGGCACGATCGCGACCGGCAGCGCCGAATGTTCTACCGCCATCACGATGCCGTCCGCGCGCCGCAGCCGCCGCAGGCTCGTGACGGCCGCGCCGGGCGACAAGCCGAGGTGCAGCAGTTCGTCGCGATTGGCGGCGCGCACGTCGCGTTCGAGCCAGACCGAATCGGGCCGGAAACCGCGCTGCTGCATCTTTTTCGTGAAGCCGGTGAGACGCGACAGCGGATCTTCGACGCGCGGCGTGATGAAGCTGCCCGCGCCGCGCGAGCGCCGGATCAGCCCCTGCTCGACCAATAGCTCGATCGCCTTGCGCGCGGTGATGCGCGACACGCCGATCGCGTCGGACAGCGTGCGCTCGGAGGGCAGCGCCTCGCCGGCCGACCAGACGCCGCAATGGATCGCCGTCGCCAGGTTGCGCGCGAGCTGCAGGTAGAGCGGCGTGACGTTGCGCACGTCAGGCATCAATGCGGACCAGCGAGTTTCCATGGGGCTCCAAGGACGCCGTGAGCAGTACGGCCCGGAAAATTGAGAGCCCATTATATAACCAACATAATACCAGTCAACGGACTGGTTCCATGCCGACCCGGATCCCCGGAAAACCTTGCTGCGTGGGGATCACAGCGGGATTCAAAGGCTCCGTCGGAGGAAATTGCAGACCAGGACTTTCCCGCATCGCACGTATTTGACGATACCAGCGAGTCGTTATCGGCTTCTAGTGGTATCAAAACCGCCCAAACGATCAATACCTGTTTAATACCAGTTGGCGTCTCGCTGCAATGGAGCGGCTTTGTAAATAAGGGTCGTGCCGATATAGTGCGCTGTACCGACCATAAAAAGTCCCCGGGAGCCGCCCTTGACAGATTCCGAGGCGCTGCGGCGCGCTCAGGCCGTCCGCCATTTCAATCGCTTCTATACCCAATGCATCGGCGCCCTGCACGAGCATCTGGCTCGAAGCGAGTTCTCGCTGACGGAAGTGCGCGTGTTGCACGAGCTATCGCGCGCCCGCGCGCAGACCGCGTCGGTGCTCGGGCGCGCGCTCGGGCTCGATAGCGGCTATCTGAGCCGCCTGCTGACCAGTTTCGAGCGACGCGAGCTGATCACGCGCCGTCCATCCGACACCGACGCGCGCCAGTCGCTGATCGCGCTCACCGAGCACGGCCACGCGATCTACGCGCCGCTCGACGCCGCCGCCATCCACGAAGCACTCGGCATGCTCGACAGACTCAGCGCGCTATCGCAGGAGCAGTTGATCGCCGCGATGAAGCTGATCGAGCGCCTGCTCGGCGACAAGCCGAACCACGAGCTCGTGGTGCTGCGTCAGCCGCGCGCCGGCGAATGTGGCTGGCTCGTGCATCGTCAGGCGCAGTGGTTCGCCGCGCAGTACGGCTGGGATCACACGTTCGAGGGCTTGCTCGCGCGCGTCGTCGCCGAGTACGCGCAGCGCAACGATCCGCTGCGCGAGAAGTGCTGGATCGCCGAACAGGAGGGTCTGGTGGTCGGCTCGGTTTGCCTCGTCGGGGTCTCGACGACGGTCGCGGGCGTGCGCCTGCTGTGGGTCGAACCGGACGTGCGGAGGCTCGGCATCGGCACGCAGTTGCTCAGCGAATGCGTGCGCTTCGCGCGGCGCGCGGGCTACACGAAGCTCACGCTGACCACCGCGAGCGCATTGGCGGAGCCACGGCGGCTTTGCGAGCGCGCTGGGTTCGAGTTGGCCGGCAGCGCGGCGCAGCGCCGCTTCGGCCAGGATCTGACGATCGAAAGATGGGAGCTGGAGCTATAAAAAAAGCACGCGCCTGTACGGCGCGTGCTTTTCCTGATGCCATGCGGCTGCGCTTGCGATCGCGCTGAACGCGTCGCTTAGAACGACGGCACCATCGAACCCTTGAACTGCGTCTTGATGAACTGGCGCACGTCTTCCGACTGATACGCCGCGACCAGCTTCTTCACCCATGACTGATCCTTGTCCTTCGCGCGCACGGCGATCAGGTTCGCGTACGGGCTGTGGATGTCTTCGAGCGCGATCGCGTCCTTGGTCGGCTGCAGGCCAGCGGCCAGCGCGAAGTTCGTATTGATGACGGCGGCGTCGACGTCGGCGAGCGAACGCGGCAGTTGCGCGGCGTCGAGCTCGACGAACTTGATCTTCTTCGGATTGTCGACGACATCGAGCGGCGTCGCGTTGTTGCCGCCCGTGGCCGCGCCGTCCTTCAGCTTGATCAGCCCTTGCGCCTGCAGCAACAGCAGTGCGCGATTTTCGTTCGACGGATCGTTCGGCACCGCGACCTTCGCGCCCTGCGGCAGGTCCTTCAACGACTTCAGCTTCTTCGAGTACGCGCCGAGCGGCGAGATGTACGTGAGGCCCGCGTTGACGAGCTTGTAGCCGCGCTGCTTGATCTGGCTATCGAGGTACGGCTGGTGCTGGAAGCTGTTGGCGTCGAGGTCGCCCGCGTCGAGCGCGGCGTTCGGCTGAATGTAGTCGTTGAACTCGACGACCTTCACGTTCAGGCCTTCGCGCTTCGCGACCTTGGTGACGACTTCCCAGATCTGCGCGTCCGGGCCGCCGATCGTGCCGACCTTGATGACCTTGTCGTCGGCGTGTGCGCCGAAGCTGGTCAGGATCGCCGCACCGGCGACGACTGCGGTGAGGGCTTTGAGGATATTTCTGCGCTGCATGTAATTCTCGCTGTTGCGGTTCGACGTTTGAGTCGATGGCTCCGATCGATGTCGGAGTCGGATGAAATGGGCGGCGCTCCGGTTCGTGCTGGCGCGCCGTCGGCCAAGCCCAAAATTGTTTCATATGGGCGGCAAGTTGGGAAATACCCTTACCGCATATGGTTATGCGGAGCGCAAGCGCAATGGCTAGCGCAACGCAAAACCCGCGGCTGACCGACAATCCAGAGCCGTAGCCGCGCACGGCCTACTCACCCGCCTCTGAGAACGACCATGTACGTGATCAACCTGATCTACACCGCCCCCCTCGATCGTATCGACGACGCGCTCGACGCGCATCGCGCGTTTCTCGCGGAGCAGTTCGACGCGGGCATCTTCGTCGCGGCCGGGCCGAAAGTGCCGCGCGACGGCGGCATCATCCTCGCGGTTCGTATTGAGCGCGACAGGCTGGATCGCATTCTCGCGAGCGATCCGTTCGCACTGCAACAGCTCGCGCGTTACGAGGTGACGGAGTTCAAGACGACGCGTCTCGCGCCGGGGCTGAATTTGCCGATTCCGGTCTGAGTGCGAGTTGCGAAGAGGGGATGGATGCGGGGAGGCGTGAGCGGCGCCGCTTTAAAAAACCGCCTGCGATGCGCGTCAATCAAGCAGCAGCTTGATGTCATGCACCCATGGTGTCGCGCCTTGGCCATCGCGCGCGAACAGACGCAGCTTGCCGTCCGTGTCGAACACATAGCTCGCGGCCGTGTGGTCCATCGTGTAGCTGTCGGGCGTCTTGCCCGGGACCTTCGCGTAGTACACGCGGAAGTCTTTCGCGACCTTCGCGAGCTGTTCTTCGCTGGCGGGACGCAAGCCCACGAAGCTCGGATTGAACGCCGGCACGTATTGCGCGAGCAACTGCGGCGTATCGCGCTCGGGGTCGACGGTGACGAACAGCACCTGCACGCGCTTCGCGTCCTCAGGACCGAGTTGCTGCAACGCCTGTGACAGCTCGGCCATCGTAGTCGGGCAGACGTCCGGGCAATGCGTATAGCCGAAGAACAGCACGACGACCTTGCCTTTGTAGTCGGCAAGCGTGCGGATCTTGCCGGACGTGTCGGGCAACGAGAAATCGCTGGCGAATTGCGTATTGCCGGTGATGTCGAGATTCGTAAAAGCCGGCGGCTGCTTGCCGCAACCCGTCATCAGCAGTGTGCCGCCCAGCGTCGCGCCGAGCGCGCAAGCCATCACAGCGGCGCGCGCAATGCGCGCAAAGCGATTGTTGAGCATGGTGTTACGCGCCTATCACGACGCGCGCGTAGTGGTCGATCAGCAGCGCGGCGAACAGCAGCGACAGATAGACGATCGAATAACGGAAGGTTTTGCGCGCGAGCTCGTCCGAATACTCCCGGAAGATCTTCCACGCATAAGCGAGAAACACGGCGCCGAGCAGCACCGCCGACGCGAGATACACGACGCCGCTCATGCCGGAGATGAACGGCATCAGCGTGACCGCGAACAGGATGACCGTGTAGAGAAGGATATGCAGGCGCGTGTACTTTTCGCCGTGCGTGTTCGGCAGCATCGGCAGGCCGGCGTTTTCGTAGTCCTTGCGGCGATACAGCGCGAGCGCCCAGAAATGCGGCGGGGTCCACACGAAGATGATCAGCACGAGGATCCACGCGTCGCCGGGCACGTGGCCCGTTACCGCGGCCCAGCCGAGCGCGGGCGGCATCGCGCCCGACGCGCCGCCGATCACGATGTTCTGCGGCGTGGCTGGCTTCAGCAGCAGCGTATAGATGACCGCATAACCGACGAACGTGGCGAGCGTGAGCCACATGGTCAGCGGATTGGCGAACATGTACAGCGTCCACATGCCGAGGCCGCCGAGCACGGCCGAGAACAGCAGGATCTGCGGGGTGGTGATTTCGCCGCGCGCGGACGGACGCCACGACGTGCGGCGCATTTTGGCGTCGATCTGCTGCTCGACGAGGCAGTTGATCGCGAACGCGGCGCCGGCCAGCAGCCAGATGCCGACCGTGCCGCCGATCAGTACGGTCCATGGCACCATGCCCGGCGTCGACAGGAACATGCCGATGACCGCGCAGAACACCGCAAGCTGCGTAACACGCGGCTTGGTCAGTGCGAGATATTGGGAGACCCGGCTGCCGGGCGTTTGGGAGAGTGTTGTGCTGTCCATGTGAGTCACGCTGGCGCGGCTTCGCGCGCAGGGAGCGCGGCGCGGCCGGGACGGCTATAAGCGATCCGAAAGTTTAACATAACGAGCAGCAGCAGCAGGATCGCGGCCCCGCCGTTATGGGCGACCGCAATCGGTAACGGCCATTGCAGCACGATGTTCGACAAGCCCGTGACGAACTGGATCAGCACCACCAGCAGCACGCCGTTGGCGGGTCGCCGCAGTGACTCGAAGCGGCGCATCTTCAACGCGAACCACACCAGATAGGCGATCACAGCGAACGCGAACGTGCGATGCGTCCAGTGAATCGCGACCAGCGCATCCTGCGTGATCACGTCGCCGTCGCCGGTCATGCCGAGCGCGCGCCACAGGTGGAAGCCGTGCGCGAAGTTCATCGGCGGAATCCATTGGCCGTTGCAGGTCGGGAAGTCGGTGCACGCGAGCACCGCGTAGTTCGTGCTGACCCAGCCACCGAGCGCGATTTGCAGCACCAGTAGCGCGAGACCCGCGAGCGCGGCCACGCGCCGGCGCGCGGCCTCGGGCTCGTAGGCCGGCAGCGGCGTCAAGCGCGCCGCAAGCCAGCCGAGCGTGCCGAGCAGCGCCAGGCCGAGCAGCAGATGCGTGGTTACGATGATCGGCTGCAGCCTCATGGTCACGGTCCACGCGCCGAACACGCCCTGCACGACGATCAGCAGCAGCAGCGAGGTCGGCCACCACGGTGACACATGCAGCGGACGACGCTTGATACGCGCCGTCCAGGCAATGATCGTCTGCGCGATGATCAGCACGCCGATCGCCATCGCGAAGTAGCGATGGATCATTTCGATCCACGCCTTCGTCATGCTGACGGGGCCGCTCGGCATCGCCTGATAGGCCGCGGAGATCGCCGCGTGCGCGATGAACGGCGACGACGTGCCGTAGCAGCCGGGCCAATCCGGGCAGCCGAGGCCCGAATCGGTGAGGCGCGTAAAGCCGCCGAACATCACGAGATCGAGCGTCAGGAAGGTGGTGAGCCAGACCAGTTTGCGGAATTTGTTGTCGTCGGCCTTGACCCACACATAGGACAACGGCAGCAACGCGATACACAACCCGATCAGGCCCAGTTGCAATACGAACATCTCATTTACCCAGGTTGGGACGTCAGCCGATGGTCGACCATTTGAGCAGCTTGGTCAGGTCGCCTTTGATCTTGCTCGGGTTCGCGTCTTTCGGAAAACGCATCATCAGATTGCCGCTCGGATCGACCAGGTAGATGTGGTCGGTGATCCGCGTGGCGGTGTCGGCGGGCAGCCACGCGGCGACCTGCGCCGGATCGGCGATCAGCATGTCGGTGTTGGGGTAGGCGGTTTGTATCACGTCCGCGACCTTGTCTGCATCGGTGCGCAGCCACACTTCCATGACGCGCTCGCGTTCCGGGCCCTGAGCTGCGCGGATTTGCCGCATGAAGTAGAGCTTGGTCACGCAGGCTTGGTCGCACGCGCTGTTGTCCACCGAGATCATGAGCCAGCGGCCATGCAGCGAGGCGAGCTTCAGCGGTTTGCCGTCCGCGCCGGTGACCATGAGCGAGTCCGGGATCGGCCGTTGCGGCTCGATCAGCGCGCCGTAGTTCGTGCTGCCGCCGGTCGGCTTCACGACGTAGTACATGAAGTACGAGATCGCGATCGGCGCCGCGCAGATCACCGCGAGCAGCAGCAGCACCCAGCGGCCGCGCCGCCACGAGCCCGGGCCGTTCGGTTGGCCGGGCATCGCTTTGGCCGCGGCGGGTTTGCCGCTGGATTTGCCAGCTTCCGGCGAACGGGGAGTTTGAGTCGACACTACAGAACCTCTTTCAATGTTTGGACGGCGGCGAGCCGTGCCTTGCGTTCCTCACGCGCCCGGCGCGTGCTCTTTTTTGCCCGCGCGGCGCGCCGCATACAGACCGAAGGCGAGCGCGGCGGCGGCCATGCCCCACCACTGCAGCATGTAGCCGTAGTTGCGCTCGACGCCGGTGGTCGGCGCGGGCCAGTCGCGCACCAGGCCATCGCCGGCATCGCCGGTCTGCTGGATCACGAACGATTGCAGCGGCAGCCCGGTCTCCGCGGCGTACGAGCCGACATCGAGATTCTGCCGGATCAGGCGATGCGCGGCCGATCCGCCCTCGCCGAGCTCGAACGCGCGCGACGCGTCGGCACGCGCAATCCCTTCGATCTCGACCTCGCCCGACGGCGTCGTGTACGGCGCGATGGTCTCGCGATTGCTCAGGTTGCGCGGCAGCCAGCCGCGATTGATGAGCACGTAGCCGCCGTCGGCGAGTTTAAAAGGCATCACGACGTAAAAGCCCGGCTGATCGTTATACGGACGATTATCGAGGTACACGACCTTGTCCGTGACGAAACTGCCGCGCGCTTTCACGCGATGAAACTCGACGTTCTTCAGCGCGAGCGGCGCCGCGCCGACCGGCAACGCAGGCGCGTTCTCGAACTGCGTGATGTGCGCCTCGAGCGCTTCCTTCTGATGCGCGCGATCGCGCTGCCAGAAACCGAGCCGCATCGTCACGACGACGACCAGCAGGATCAGCAGCGCGGGAATCAGGCGAAACTTCATTGCAGGCGCTCCGGCATCGCGCTCAGGGCCGCGGGGAACCTGCGGCAGACGCCCGCTCGCGGTGCGATAATGAATGTCTTGCCACTGCGCTTTCCGGTTTCAGTTGGTTCCATGCACATTATCGTTCCCATCGCCTTTGCTCTCATCATCGCCAGCATGGTGTCGGCGCTGTATTTCATGATGCACGACAAAGGCAAGACCAAGCGGATGGTCTGGTCACTCGCCACGCGGGTGGGCCTGTCGATCTCGCTGTTCCTGTTCATCCTGTTCGCACACTGGATGGGCTGGATTCAGTCGACCGGGATTCCGTACGGGCGCTGACGCTCGCGGATAGGTCGCCGCCGCATCCCCGTCAGCGGCAAATTTTCCTCGCCGCCAAACAAAACGCCGCCCTGAGAGGTCGAGGGCGGCGCTGCATTCAGCCTTGCATACTGCTCGTGCGCGCCGCCTGAACGGCGTTGCGCGCACGGATCTGGCCGCATTACAGCCAGTACACGACGACGTACAGACCGAGCCACACGACGTCGACGAAGTGCCAGTACCAGGCCGCGCCTTCGAACGCGAAGTGATGTTCCGGCGTGAAGTGGCCGCGGATCAGGCGCACCAGCACGACGGCGAGCATCGTGCCGCCGAGGAACACGTGAAAGCCGTGGAAGCCGGTCAGCAGGAAGAACGTCGAACCGTAGATGCCCGAAGCCAGCGTGAGGTTCAGCTCGTTGTATGCATGGAAGTATTCGAAGCCCTGCAGGAACAGAAAGCTCACGCCCAGCACGAGGGTCGCCGCGAGCCACGCAATCGCCTTCTTGCGATGGTTGTCGCGCAGCGCGTGGTGCGACACCGTCAGCGTCGCACCCGACGACAGCAGCAGCGCCGTGTTGATGGTCGGCACCGGCCACGGCTGCATCGACTTGTAGGTGCCCACGAGTTCGGCCGGGCCGTTGTTCGGCCACACCGCCGTGAAATCCGGCCAGATCAGTTTGTAGTCGAGGCTGCCGAGTTGATGCAGCGCGATTTCGCGGGCATAGAACAGCGCGCCGAAGAATGCACCGAAGAACATCACTTCGGAGAATATGAACCAGCTCATGCTCCAGCGGTACGACCGGTCGACGTTCTTGCCGTACATGCCGCCTTCCGACTCGGCGATCGCGTCGCCGAACCAATGCCACAGCGTAAAGAGCAGCCACAGCAGACCGATGAGCACGCCAAGCGGCGCCCAGGTATGGTCGTTGATCCAGGCCGCAAGCGATCCGAGCATGACCAGCAACCCCGTAGCGGCGCTGATCGGATGCCGCGACGGATGCGGTACGAAATAGTACGGGCTCTCGTTTTGACCGCTCATTCTTGATTCTCCACTTCAGTCCAGTTGTTCCGGAATCTCCGGCTGTATCTTCGGCGGCGCGTCGATACCGCACCGCTTCTCTCTAATTCGTGGGCTCTTCTCTGCTGCTGTGCCCTGCTACTGCCTCAACCGACCACGAGGCGCACGACCAGAATCAGCACCCCGATCAGAACCGCCGCGCCGATCAGCGCCGCCACGATCACATGCAGCGGGTTCAGTTGCGTCGCGTCCGCCTCGAGATCGCGGCGCTTGCGCACGCCGAAAAACGACCAGAACACCGCGCGCATCGATTGACCGAAACTGCTCTTGCGCGGACTGCCGCCGTTATCGTTCATGTCGCTTCGTCTTCCTTCGTTCGTCCGCGGCTCGCGCCGTCAAATCTGCTTCAGGCCGGCTTCGCGGGAGTGGCTGCCGCGCTGGTCACTGCATCGTTCACTGCATTCGCCTTCGGCGCCGCATCATCCGCGCTAGCTGCCGCCGGCGTGTTCAACTCGAAAAACGTGTACGACAGCGTGATCGTCTTCACGTCCTTCGGCAACTTCGGGTCGACGACGAACACCACCGGCATCCGCTTCGTCTCGTTCGCGTTCAACGTCTGCTGCGTGAAGCAGAAACACTCGATCTTCCTGAAGTACTCGGTCGCCTGCTTCGGCGCGTAGCTCGGAATGGCCTGCGCACGGATCGTGCGCGACTGCTCGTTGCTGACGTCGTACATGACCGTCGTTACTTCGCCCGGATGCACGTCGAGACTGCGCTGCTCCGGCTTGAAACCCAACAGGCCCCGCGCGTTCGCATCGAATTCGATCGAAATCGTGCGGCTCATGTCGACCTGCGTATTCTTCGCCTCGCGCGCTGAAACGTCGCGCTGCACGAGGTTGTTCACGCCGGTGATCTGGCAGATCGCACGATACATCGGTACCAGCGCGAAACCGAAACCGAACATCATCAAAGCGACGACGAACAGCTTGATCAGCATCGAACGGTTGAAAGAGCGGTCGGCCTCGGCCGACGGTTGCGTCGACATCTGAATCCTCAACAAACCTGCATACGGACTGCAAATGCGGCGTTAGCTGAACCAGCACTGCTTCAGAATGGCGCTCGCGAAAAACACCGCGGCGATCGCGAACATCACCAACCCTATCCGCCTGTTGCCCGCGCGAATCTGCTCCGGCGTACGTCTTTCCTGTGGATTGCGCGTCATGCTCGACTTTCTGAGTACGGTTCTTGACTGGCGAGGCCGCCGCGCGAAGCGCCCGAGTCCGGTGGCGGCATGTCGCGCCGCCGGAACCCGACACCTCGCCGGGATAGGCTTACTCGACGGTCGGCGGATGCTCGAACGTGTGGAACGGAGCCGGGCTCGGCACGGTCCACTCGAGGCCCGTTGCGCCGTCCCACGGCTTGTCGCCCGCTTCTACGTGCTCGCCACCACCACGGTAGGCGGGCAGCGCCACCGCGAACAGAAAGTACACCTGTGACAGACCAAAGCCGAACGCGCCGATCGAGATCACCTGGTTCCAGTCGGTGAACTGCGCCGGGTAGTCGGCATAACGACGCGGCATGCCCGCGAGACCGACGAAGTGCATCGGCAAGAACGCGAGGTTGAAGAAGAACATCGACGCCCAGAAGTGGATCTTGCCGCGCGTTTCGTTGTACATCCAGCCGGTCCACTTCGGCGACCAGTAGTACCAGCCGGCGAACAGCGCGAACAGCGACCCCGCCACCAGCACGTAGTGGAAGTGCGCGACCACGAAATAAGTGCCGTGATACTGGATGTCGAGCGGCGCCATGGCGAGCATCAGACCCGACAGGCCACCGAACGTGAACACGATCAGGAAGCCCACCGCGAACAGCATCGGCGTTTCGAAGGACAGCGAACCGCGCCACATCGTCGCAACCCAGTTGAACACCTTCACGCCGGTCGGCACCGCGATCAGCATCGTCGCGTACATGAAGAACAACTGCCCCGTGACCGGCATGCCGGTCACGAACATGTGGTGCGCCCACACCATGAACGACAGGATCGCGATCGATGCCGTTGCGTACACCATCGAGCTATAGCCGAACAGCGGCTTGCGCGAGAACGCCGGGATCACCTGCGAGACGATCCCGAACGCCGGCAAGATCATGATGTACACCTCGGGGTGCCCGAAGAACCAGAAGATGTGCTGGTACATGACCGGGTCGCCGCCGCCTGCCGCATTGAAGAACGACGTGCCGAAGTGACGGTCGAACAGCACCATCGTGATCGCGCCCGCCAGAACTGGCATCACGGCGATCAGCAGGTACGCGGTGATCAGCCAGGTCCAGACGAACATCGGCATCTTCATCAGCGTGAGGCCGGGTGCACGCATGTTCAGGATCGTCACGACGATGTTGATACCGCCCATGATCGACGACGCACCCATCAGGTGGATCGCGAAAATCGCGAAGTCCATGCCCGGGCCCATCTGCGTGGAAAGCGGCGCGTACAGCGTCCAGCCCGCGGCGGTCGCGCCGCCCGGTGCGAAGAACGAGCCGACCAGCAGCACAGCGGCGACCGGCAGCAGCCAGAAGCTGAAGTTGTTCATCCGCGCGAAAGCCATGTCCGATGCGCCGATCTGCAGCGGCACCATCCAGTTCGCGAAGCCGACGAACGCCGGCATGATCGCGCCGAACACCATGATCAGCCCGTGCATGGTGGTCAACTGGTTGAAGAACTCGGGACGCATGATTTGCAGACCCGGCTCGAACAGTTCGGCACGGATCATCAGCGCCATCACGCCCCCGGACAGGAACATGGTGAACGAGAAGATCAGGTACAGCGTACCGATGTCCTTATGGTTGGTTGCGAACAGCCAACGGCGCCAGCCGTGCGGCGTTTCGTGGGCATGGTCGCCGTGCACGTGCTCGTGGCCCGCGACTACATCGTGTCCGATGCTAGACATGACAATCTCCTAAAGCGAATTCTGCGGTGCTGACCATGAACACGTCAGGCTGCCGGGCTGATCTGAACGCGCCGGGCTTCCTTCGCGTCGGTGCCGCCGGTGATCGTTTCCGGCTTCTTCAAAATAATATGATCGTCGGCAATGCCGGCTGCTTTCAGCGCGTCGCGAACGGCTTCGGCACGACTCTTCGCGAGCTTCGCGTTGACGTCGGCGGAGCCGGTTGCGTCGGTGAAGCCCGACAGCGTGAATTTCGCGTCCGGATGCGCCTTCGCGTAGGCCGCGGCCGCGTCGACCGCCGCTTTCGCGTCGGCCGGCAGCGTGCTCTTGCCGGTCTCGAAGTAGATGCTCGCCGGCAGCGCGGCCTCTGCGTTGTTCGAAGCAGCCGCGCCAGCCTCGTTGCCCGATGCGGCCGGTGCGGACGCCGCTTCTGCGCCCGACGCTGCTTCCGCGCCCGATGCCGCAACGGCGCCGCTCGCGGCAGCACCGGCGCTGGCCAGATGATCGCCGCCTTCCGGCAGCTTGCCGTTGCGCGCGTCGGCGACCTGCTTCGGCTGCAGGATGTCGCCCGTGTGGTTGCCCCACGAGTTACGTTCGTACGTGATCACCGAGGCGATTTCGACGTCGTTCAGCGTCGGCGCCCACGAAGGCATCGCGTTCTTGCCCTTCAACACGAGGCTCACGTGCTGCCCGATCGGACCGTTGGCGATCTGGCTGCCATCGAGCGCCGGGAATGCGCCCGCGCCCTTGCCGGTCGGCTGGTGGCAGACCGCGCAGTTCGACGTGTAGACCTTGCCGCCGCGTTCCATCAGCTCGGCCATCGTGTAGGTCTTGTTCGGATCGTCCTGGCCGGCGGCCATTTTCTTCTTCTGCTCGTCGACCCACTTCGCGTAGTCGTCGGCAGACAGCACCTCGACGACGACCGGCATGAACGCGTGTTCCTTGCCGCACAGTTCGGTACAGAAGCCGCGGAACGTGCCGGTGCGGTTGGCCTTGAACCACGTGTCGCGCACGAAGCCGGGAATCGCGTCCTGCTTGACGCCGAAGGCCGGCACGTACCAGGAGTGGACCACGTCGTTCGCGGTGGTGATGATGCGGATTTTCTTGTCGACCGGCACCACGAGCGGGTTGTCGACTTCCTGCAGATACAGCGTGGAGATCGGCTCGCGGCCCTCGGTTTGCGCGCGCGGCGTGGCGAGCGTGGACAGGAAGCCGATGCCCTCGCCCGGACCCTTCACGTAGTCGTAGCCCCACTTCCATTGGTAGCCGGTGACCTTGATCGTGAGGTCGGCGTTCGAAGTGTCCTTCATCGCGACGACGGCCTTGGTGGCGGGCAGCGCCATCAGCACGACGATGATGAACGGCACGATCGTCCAGATGATTTCGACGGTGGTGCTTTCGTGGAAATTGGCTGCGTTGTGGCCTTTCGATTTGCGGTGCGCGAAGATTGAATAGAACATTACGCCGAACACACCGATGAAGATCACGGTGCAAAGTCCCAGCATGAACATGTGGAGGCTGAACAGTTCCTCAGCGATTCTCGTTGCAGGCGGCTGGAGATTGATCGCGTTGACGGCGGGGCCGCCCGGAGCATCGCCCACTGCCAGGGCGGCACCGGCGAAAAGCAGTCCGCTCGTCGCCAGCACGCTCATGAGCGCTCGCTTGATTGTTTTCATAGCTTCCTTACCCAAATTTTCCATTCAAACCCCTCGACCCCGCTGGCAGCGTGTCGCGCCCCCTTGAACGCCGCGCGTCCGGCACCATCTAACAACGTGCCAGCCACATACGCAGTTCGCCTGCGAACTGCGCGCGCCGATTCTGCGCGAGATGTTGCCCGATCATGATCGTCTGCCCGCGCGAGACCAGCTTGATCTGATCGCGCTGAGTTGCGCCCGGCTCTATCCGCACCCAGCGCGGATTGAATTCGAACTGCGTAATCTGCTCGGCGCTGACCTGCTCGATCACGAGCCGGTTCGGAAACAACCGGATGCGCTCGTAATCGACAGCATGACGCGCATATATTGCAAAGGCGATACCTACGGCCAGCAATTCGATTCCGGTGAACGGCAACACCAGCCAGGCGCCGACCAGAACCAGCATGAATGCAATTGCCAACGAGAACAACGCAAGCGACACGTACAGACAGACGAACTGCCGCGGCGATATCGAACAGTTGCGCTTCATGGTCCAGTCCCTGAGGACAGGTTCTGAATCCGCCAGCAGATGATCTGATGCGCCCATCGCTGCCTCCTGCGAATCGTCGCGTCCGGCCTGCCTTCTTTTACTTCCGGATGCATCTCGCGGTCGCCGTTCGTGCCACTGTTTCCAGCATCACTCGCGACCGCGCCAACCCCTACCGCATCACTTCATTTTGCAGCCCCGCGTCTCGGGCTTGCCACCCCAAATGTGGGAACCTCGGGTGACAAACTGACGCATTATAGGCGCGATCCATAGCATCGACAAGCAAGCCCCGATCGGCCCACAAGCCAGGCGCGACAAGCCTTCGCGCCATTTTGCCCGGCATTTTGCGGCTCTTTTGGAGGGCAAATCCCAGGCATAACGGATGTCCTCTTTACCGCTTTTGCAACACGTCAACCGCACCGTCGGCAAGCAGTTGATGACAGCGCCGCAATCTGCTATCCACGCTTGCCCGGACCTCGTCCGATGTCCTCGAGCCGCACGATGCCATATCCTTCCGCCGTGGTGCGCGGCACGGCTTTCCATGCATGTCCGTAGATCACCTCGAAGGTCAGCGCGATCGTGCCGTCGGCGCGCCGACGCGCTTCGAGCGCGGCGAGCAGGGCTTTGTGCAACCGACGCGCGAGCACGCCGTCATGCGCATCGCGCTCGAACGGGTACGCGCCCCAGCGACGCACGTCCGCGAGCAGCGACTCGGGCGACTTGTAGGTGATCGTCAGCGTCTCCTGGTCCATCACCGGAATCTCGAAGCCCGCCTCGACGAGCATGTCGCCGAGATCGTGCATGTCGACGAAGTCGATCACATGCTTGCGAGACGCGACGCCGCGCGCGGCCTCGATCTCGGCGTAGGCACCGCGCAACTCCTTCAGCGTATCGGGGCCGAGCGTGCTGAACATTAGCAGGCCGTTGACCTTCAGCACGCGCTGCCATTCGGGAAAGACCAGATCGGGCCGCGAGTGCCAGTGCAGCGCGAGGTTAGACCAGATGAATTCGAATGCGCCGGACGTGAACGGCAGCGCGGAGAAATCGGTTTGCGCGAAGCGCGGGCCACGCGCGCCGAGCGCCTTGCCGAGTGAGGCGGGAAGAAAGCGCCGCCAACTGGTGTCGCCGGCATCGTGACGCAGCGCGCGGCGGAGCATGCCGTGCGACAGATCAGCGCCGAACACCGGCGCCTCGGGAAAGCGTTCGCGCAATGCGGGGAGGTCTTCGCCCGCGCCGCAACCGGCGTCGAGCACGCTCGAGGGCGCCACCTTGATGTAATCGAGACGCTCGCGCATGCGCTGCGCAATCTCGCGCGGCAGGAACGCAACCTCGTCGAAGGTAGCGGCACGACGGTCGAAAATACGCCTGAGGCGCCGTGAATCGTAGGCCGGACGGCCAGATTGAGCGGATGTTGGGGACATGTGTGTCGTGCTGGCGTGAGCTCGAAGTATACTCGTTCGTTCCCCTCCATTCAGCGAGAACGGCTTTCTACCGGCGCTCAGTCGTGCGATTTCAGTCATTTTCTTCGTCGTGTCGAAATCAGGTGGCGCGTTTTGCGCGCGGTCTGCATTCGGCATGGCCGCGGGCCTTGAACGCCGCGCTGCCGAACCTGTGCGCGTTGTGCGGCAATTTGTCGCATAAGACGTTGTGCGACGGTTGCGACGCGGCCTACTGGAACGAGAGCCGGCTGCGCTGCACCGTTTGCGCGGTGCCGTTGCCGGCGTCACGCTGGGTCGCTCAGGCGCGGTATCGCTGCGCGGATTGCGTGGCCGAGCCGCCGCCGTTCGACGCGAGCTTCGCGCTCGCCGACTATCGCGCGCCGCTCGATACGCTCGCGGTCGGCCTGAAGTTCCGCGCCCGGCTGATGCTCGCGCGAGACTTCGCGCAACGCCTCGCGCGGCTCGCGGAAGCCAATTGGCACGACGCGGCCGAGCGGCCCGACGTGATCGCGCCAGTGCCGCTCGCCGGTCGCCGTCTGGTCGAGCGCGGCTACAACCAGGCCTGGCAGATCGCGCGGCCGCTCGCCCGGGCGCTCGGCGTGCGCGGCGACGCCACGCTGCTCGAACGAACGCTCGACACCGCGCCGCAATCGCGCCTCGATCTCGATTCGCGCCGGCAGAACGTCGGCCGCGCGTTTCGCGTCGCGCGCCCAGTGCGCGGCCTGCACGTCGGCATCGTCGACGATGTGATGACGAGCGGCGCGACGCTCGAAGCGCTCGCGCATACGCTGAAGGCCGCCGGCGCGCGGCGGGTTACGAACTTCGTCGCGCTGCGCACTCCGAAAAACTAGCTTTTACGTGGTCTTCTTATGTTCAACGTCGTTCTCGTAGAACCCGAAATTCCGCCCAACACCGGCAACGTGATTCGCCTGTGCGCGAACACCGGCGCCCGGCTGCACCTGATCGAGCCGCTCGGCTTCCCTCTCGACGACACCAAGATGCGGCGCGCCGGCCTCGACTATCACGAGTACGCGGAAATGAACGTGCATGCCGATTGGGACGCGTTCATCGCGAAAGAAACGCCCGACGCGTCGCGAATGTTCGCATTCACGACGCGCGGTTCGGGGCGCTTTCACGACCACGCGTTTCAACCGGGCGACTGGTTCGTGTTCGGCGCCGAAACGCGCGGCCTGCCCGGCACGGTGCTCGAGCGCTTTGCAAACGAACAGCGCGTGCGTCTGCCGATGCGTCCCGGCAATCGCAGTCTGAATCTGTCGAATACGGTGGCGATCGTGGTGTTCGAAGCGTGGCGTCAGGCCGGCTTCGAAGGCGGCGCCTGACGGTGTTCGAGCTCGGCCTCGTAGCGTGCGAACATCGCGTCGTCGAAGCACGCGAACGTCACGTGCTTCATGTGTGGCGTGCGCGGCAACGTGTCGAGTACGGTCGCGACCGCGATGCTGACCGCATCGTCGGCGGGGAAACGGTAGATACCGCAGCTGATCGCTGGAAACGCGATGCTCGTGCACTGAGTTTCGCGCGCGACTTCAAGTGAGCGCTGATAGCACGATGCGAGCAGGTCGGCTTCGCCATGCGCGCCGCCACGCCACACTGGACCGACCGCATGAATCACATGCTTCGCGGGCAGACGATAGCCGGCGGTGATTTTGGCGTCGCCGGTCGCGCAGCCGCCGAGCGTTTCGCATTCGCGCAGCAACTCCTTGCCGGCCGCGCGATGAATCGCGCCATCCACACCGCCGCCACCGAGCAGCGAAGTATTCGCGGCATTGACGATCGCATCGACGGCGAGCGTCGTGATATCGACCACGCGCGCTTCGAGCGTGCACGTGCCTCGACTGAGATTGAAGGTTGGCATGGGAACCTCGCTGACCCGAGTCTCGTTAACGAAGTGGACAACCGGGCGAGACAGCCGTTCAACGCGAATTTCCGCTAACCGGCTGAGAGAAAACGCTTTATTCCGCCTTCGAATCGCGCCGCAGTAGCGCGCTAACCGCATCGCGCGGCGCCACGCCGTCGAACAGCACCGCGCAGACCGCCTGCGTGATCGGCATTTCGATTGCATGAGCACGTGCGATCGAGAGTACCGCCCGCGCGCAGCGCACGCCTTCGGCCACGTGACCGAGACCGCCGAGGATGTCGTCGAGCGTGCGGCCCGTGGCGAGTTGCAGGCCCACGGTGCGGTTGCGCGACAGATCGCCGGTAGCAGTCAGAATCAGATCACCGAGGCCGGTCAACCCGGTAAAGGTTTCCGCGCGCCCACCGAGCGTCACGCCAAGGCGCGACATTTCGGCGAGGCCGCGGGTGATCAGCGCCGCGCGTGCATTGAGACCGAGGCCGAGGCCATCGGCGATGCCCGTGGCGATGGCGAGCACGTTTTTCACCGCGCCGCCCACTTCGACGCCGACGACGTCGTCGCCGGTATAGATGCGCATCGCGCCGTGATGGAACGCCGCGACCGTGCGTTCGCGGCACGCTGCCGACGGGCTCGCGATCGTCAACGCAACCGGCAGCCCCTGCCCGACTTCGCGCGCGAAGCTCGGTCCGGACAACACGCCGTTGCTCGCATGCTCGGGCAATTCCGCCGCGACCGCCTGATGCGGCAACAACTGCGAATCCGCTTCGAACCCCTTGCACAGCCACACGATATGCGCGGGCACCTTGCCCGCATCGCGCATCGCGCGCAACAGGCCGCGCAGGCCAGCCACGGGCGTCGCGACCACGCACAGCGCATCGTCGTCGAGCGCGTGATCGAGCGCCACTCCGAGATCCGCTTCGTAGCGAAGCGCGGGCGGCAATGTGACGCCCGCCAGATAGCGGGCGTTTTCATGCGAAGTGGAAAGCTCGGCGATGAGCGCGGACTCGCGCGCCCACAACACCGTGTGGTGCCTTAAGGCCAGATGGCCGGCGAGGGCGGTGCCCCAGGCGCCAGCGCCGAGAACGGCGACTTTCATAGCCGGCACTGCGCGCGGCGCCTTAATGCGTGACGCCTTTTTGCGCCGCGCCGTCCTGCTGGGCCGCGCCCATCTGAGCGAGACGCTGCTCGTACAGCGCCTGGAAGTTGATCTCGGCGAGGTGGATCGGCGGGAAGCCGGCGCGGGTGATCGCATCGGCGATGTTCGAGCGCAGGTACGGGAACAGGATGGTCGGGCAGGCAATGCCGACGAGCGGATCGATCTGCTCGGCAGGAATGTTGCGAATGTCAAAAATGCCGGCCTGTTTCGCTTCGATCAGGAACGCGACCTTGTCCGACACCTTGGCCGTGACTGTGCCCGTCACGAGAATTTCGAACACGGATTCGGCGAGGCGCTCGGCCTTCACGTCGACTTCGACTTCGACCGACGGCATTTCCTGCTCGAGGAAGATACCCGGCGAATTCGGCTGCTCGAGCGACATGTCCTTCAGATAGATGCGCTGGATGTTGAAGAACGGCTGGTTATTCTCGTCGGACATGATGGTGATTCCTGATAGGTGTGCGTGGCGGCGGCCGATGCACGCATGGGCCGCCAGATTATTGCGCCGGCTCGCCGGCTCCACGAGGAGCGCGTGCGCCGGCTTATCGAGCGGTCCGCCCGCTCGCGCGGCGCGAAACGCGCGAACTCAGGCTGCTTCGAGCAGCGGCGTCAGACCGCCCGCGCGATCGAGCGCGGAAAGGTCATCATAGCCGCCCACATGCGTCTCGCCGATGAACACCTGCGGCACCGTGCGACGACCGGTCCGGGTCATCATCTCCTCACGACGGCCCGGGTCCTTGTCGATCAGTACTTTCTCAACGTGCTCGACGCCGCGCGACTTTAAAAGACGTTCGGCCATCTGGCAATACGGGCACACCTGGGTGCTGTACATGATCACTTTGTTCACTTGGCTGCTCCTTGTTTCACAACCGGCATACCGGCTTTCTGCCAGGCGTCGACGCCGCCCTCGAGAACATGGACTTCCGCGTATCCCGCTTCCTGCACGATACGCGCGGCCTTGTTCGACTGCTGGCCGGTCTGGCACACCAGCAGCACCGGGTTGCTCTTGTTCTTCGCGAGTTGCGTGACTTTCGCCTGCAACTCTGCGAATTCGAAATGCCGTGCCGAGGGCAGGTGCCCCTTGGCGTAATCGGCGGACGGCCGCAGATCGATGACCGCCGCGTTGCGCCGGTTGATCAGTTGGGTGGCTTCAGCGGCCGACAGGCCGCCACGTCCACGCCGACTGATGGTCGGCCACAGCAGCAACCCACCAGAGATAAGGACGACTGCGATCAGGACAAGGTTTGTGTATTCGGTGAAAAACTTCACGGAAGATCCGCCGGAAAGAGAGAAATCGAAAAGGTCAACCCGAGCATTATAAAATAACCGTTCGACGCGATGGCGATGCGCCGCCCGAGGCGCCGCACGGCGCGAGACCGCTTCCTCACTACCGACCGGCAACTCTCATGTACAAACTCGTTCTCATCCGCCACGGCGAATCGACTTGGAACAAGGAAAACCGCTTCACCGGCTGGGTCGACGTCGACCTCACCGAGCAGGGCAACCTCGAGGCGCAGCAGGCGGGCGTGCTGCTCAAGGAATCCGGCTATACGTTCGACATCGCCTACACGTCGGTGCTCAAGCGCGCGATCCGCACGCTGTGGCATGTGCAGGACCGGATGGATCTGATGTACCTGCCCGTCGTGCATTCGTGGCGCCTGAACGAACGCCACTACGGCGCGCTGTCGGGTCTGAACAAGGCCGAAACCGCCGCGAAGTTCGGCGACGAGCAGGTGCTGGTCTGGCGCCGCAGCTACGACACGCCGCCGCCCGCGCTCGAGCCCACCGACGAACGCGCGCCGTACACCGATCCGCGCTACGCCAAGGTGCCGCGCGAGCAACTGCCGCTGACCGAGTGCCTGAAAGACACGGTCGCGCGCGTGTTGCCGCTGTGGAACGAGTCGATTGCGCCGGCCATCAAGTCGGGGCGCAGCATCCTGATCTCCGCGCACGGCAACTCGATCCGCGCGCTGGTCAAGTACCTCGACAACATCTCGGACAGCGACATCGTCGGCCTCAACATCCCGAACGGCGTGCCGCTCGTCTATGAACTCGACGACAACCTGAAGCCGATCAAGCACTACTATCTCGGCGACCAGGACGCGATCGCCAAGGCGCAAGCCGCGGTCGCGAGCCAGGGCAAGGCGGGCTGATCCGGCATTTCCGGGCGCGGCCCCACGCCACGAAAACGCGCGGGGCCGCACGCAGACAACCGGGCCGGCAAGAAATTCTGTATTGCGCCCGGCGGTCAGATTCAGAGGCCCGCTGCAGGGTTCACCGTAGCGGCGTCCGCATCCGCTGGCCTTGCGCGGCATCTGTCAGTTTCGACCCGCCGAGTGCCATGTCATAGGGCTCGCCATCCGCGGGCCGGATCGCAAGAAACCAGGGCCTTCCCGTACTGTCGAAGCACGATTGCCTGCACCGCGCCCTGAGCAGGCGGGTGTGCAGTTATACTTGTCCGTCCAATCTTTATCGACGCTGCCACGCGCTTCCGACCGCAACAGACTCTATGCGAAAGAACCTGAAAAATATCGGCCTGATTGCCGCGGGCCTTGCTACCGGTGTCTTTGCCACACTGCAATACTCCGCCTCGGCCCAGCAACCCGCTAGCGCCGCGGTCGCCCCGCTGCCGCTAGACCAGCTCAGGCTTTTCGCCGAAGTGTTCGGGCAGATCAAGCACGAATACGTCGAACCGGTCGACGACAAGAAGCTCCTCACCGCCGCGATCAAGGGCATGGTGTCGAGCCTCGACCCGCACTCGTCGTACCTCGACAAGACCGACTACGAAGAGCTGCAGGAGCAGACCAAGGGCCGCTTCGCGGGCCTCGGCATCGAAATTTCGTCGGAAGACGGCCTGATCAAGGTGATTTCGCCAATCGAAGACACGCCCGCGTTCCGCGCCGGCATCCGTCCGGGCGACCTGATCACGCGCATCAACGACAAGCCCGTGCGCGGCATGACGCTCGACCAGGCGGTCAAGCAGATGCGCGGCGACCCGGGCACCAAGGTCACACTGACCATCTTCCGCAAGACCGACGACCGCACGTTCCCGCTCACCGTCACGCGCGCGATCATCAAGGTGCAGTCGGTGAAGGGCAAGATCGTCGCGCCGGGCTTCGCGTACGTGCGCATCACGAGCTTCCAGGAACGCACCACGCCCGACCTCGCGGCCAAGCTGCAGGATCTCGCGCGCCAGGAGCCGAACCTGAAGGGCCTCATCCTCGACCTGCGCAACAACGGCGGCGGTCTGCTGCAAAGCGCGGTCGGCGTGGCGGGCGCGTTCCTGCCGCCGAATTCGGTGGTGGTGTCGACCAACGGTCAGATTCCGGATTCGAAGCAGATCTATCGCGACACCTACGATAACTACCGTCTGCAATCGTTCGACAGCGATCCGCTCAAGGACGTCCCGGCCATCTTCAAGACCGTGCCGATGGTCGTACTGACCAACGCGTACTCGGCGTCGGCGTCGGAAATCGTCGCGGGCGCGCTGCAGGATCAGCACCGCGCGCTGATTCTCGGCAAGACCACGTTCGGCAAGGGGTCGGTACAAACCGTGCGCCCCATGACGGCCGACACCGCACTGCGCCTCACCACCGCGTATTACTACACGCCGAGCGGCCGTTCGATCCAGAACAAGGGCATCCGCCCCGACCTTCCTGTCGACCAATACGCGGACGGCGATCCGGACGACGCGCTCGTGACCCGCGAAGTCGACTACTCGAATCACCTCGCGAACACGCAGGACCCGAACGAGAAGAAGGAAGCGGAGCAGCGCGAGCAGGAGCGCATGGAGCAACTGCGTCAGCTCGAAGAGCAGAACGACAAGAAGACGCCGGAACAGCGCCAGAAGGAGCGCGAACGCAAGCCGGTCGAGTTCGGTTCGGCTGACGACTTCATGCTGCAACAGGCAGTCGGCAAACTCGAAGGCAAGCCGGTTCAGGAATCGAAGTCGTTGATGGAACGCCGTCTCGCGCAGAACAAGCCGGGCACGTCGGCCTCCGCGCCGGTCGCGGTGAAGCCGACGCAACCGGTGCCGGGCGCATCGGGACCGGCGCCGGCTTCGGCACCGGCTCCCGCTGGCAAGTAAGCTGGCCGCTGGCCAACAGGCAGCGAACCCCGCGCGTGTCTTCGCAGCACGATAGTCTGCGAAGACACGCCGCAACAGTTTCAGCAAAAGCCGCCGCCTAACCGGTGACGCATCACGGCAAGCCGCAACCGCCACCCTCCCCGCGCGATTAAAATAACAGCCACGAATGCGCGCCGCGGCCCCTCGGCCTGCCTCTCCTTGCGCGACACAGCGACATAGCGACACACCCCACGCGCCCCGCCATGAATGACGATCAACTCCTTCGCTACTCCCGCCACATCCTCGTCGATGAAATCGGCATCGAGGCGCAGCAGCGTTTTATCGACGCCCACGCGATCATCGTCGGCGCGGGCGGGCTCGGTTCGCCAGCCGCGCTGTATCTCGCGGCGGCGGGCGTCGGCCGTCTGACGCTCGTCGATGCCGATACCGTCGACCTGACTAATCTACAACGACAGATCCTGCACGTGAGCGCGTCGGTTGGACGTAGGAAGGTCGAGTCCGGGCGCGACATGCTCGCGCGGATCAATCCCGAGGTCGTCGTTAACGCGGTGGCCGAGCGCGTCGACGATGCGTGGCTCGACCGCGAGGTGCCGCACGCGAGTGTCGTGCTCGATTGCACCGACAACTTCGCGACGCGTCACGCGATCAACCGCGCGTGCGTCAAGCATCGCGTGCCGCTCGTGTCGGGCGCGGCGCTGCGCTTCGACGGCCAGATCAGCACTTTCGATTTCCGCGATGAAGCGTCGCCGTGCTACGCGTGCGTGTTTCCCGAAGACCAGCCGTTCGAAGAAGTCGCATGCTCGACGATGGGCGTGTTCGCGCCGACGGTCGGCATCATCGGTTCGATGCAGGCTGCCGAAGCGCTGAAGGTGATCGGCGCAATCGGCATGCCGCTCGTGGGCCGCCTGACGATGCTCGATTCGCTGCGGATGGAATGGAACACGATGCGCATCGGACGTCAGCTGGATTGTCCGGTGTGCGGCCACGCGCACGGGTCTTGAGGCGGTTCTGCACTGCCCGTTCGCGTGACGCCGAAATAGCGGAACGCCGCACATGTGCGGCGTTTTTCGTTCAACGAGGCACGACGATGCGCGTCAGATTCAAACCAGCGCGACCCGCTTGAGCGCCGCTTGCACCTCCTCCGGCTCGAACGAAGCCAGCACGTCGGCAACGGGCTTTTCGAGCGTCTTCAGATGCGAGCGCAGCACCTCCTGCTTGACCTCGAGGAGTTGGCTCGGATGCATCGAAAACTCGGTCAGACCCATGCCGAGCAGCAGACGCGTCAACGCCGGATCGCCCGCCATCTCACCGCACACCGACACGGGCACGCCCGCGCGTTTCGCCTCGCGCAGCGTGAACGCGATCAGATGCAGCACGGCCGGATGCAGCGGGTCGTACAGATGCGCGACCGCGTTGTCCGCGCGATCGATCGCGAGCGTGTACTGAATCAGATCGTTAGTGCCGATCGACAGGAAATCGAGCCGCTTCAGAAACAACGGCAACGCGATCGCGGCGGCCGGGATCTCGATCATCGCGCCCACCTGCACGTTCGGATCGTAAGCGATACCCGCGTCGTCGAGTTGACGCTTCGCTTCGCGGATCAGATCGAGCGTCTGGTCGATTTCCTGCGCGTGCGCGAGCATCGGGATCAGGATCTTCACCCTGCCGAACGCCGACGCGCGCAGGATCGCGCGCAACTGCGTGAGGAACATCTGCGGCTCGGACAGACTCCAGCGAATCGCGCGCAAACCGAGCGCCGGATTCGCGGCAGTCTCGTAGCCGTCGCCGCCCATCGAATCGAGCGGCTTGTCGGCGCCGACGTCGATCGTGCGGATCGTGACCGGCAAGCCGTTCATCAGTTCGACCGCGCGACGATACGCGCTGAACTGCGCCTCCTCTTCGGGCATCCGGTGCTTGTGATTCATGAACAGAAACTCGGTGCGGAACAGACCCACGCCGGTCGCGCCCGATTCGACCGCCGCGCGCGCGTCGTCCGGCAACTCGATGTTCGCGCACAGTTCGATGCGCGTGCCGCACAGCGTTTGCGTGGGCGAGAACTTGAGCCGTTGCAGCTTGCGCTGCTCGAGCTCCTTCTCGCTTTGCCGGTACGAGTATTCCTCGAGCACGATCGGCGCGGGATCGACGATCACGATGCCGTGGTCGCCATCGACGATGATCAGATCGTCCTGGCGGATCAGCGCGCTCGCATGCTGCACGCCGACCGCGGCCGGAATGCCGAGGCTGCGCGCGACGATCGCGGTATGCGACGTGCGCCCGCCGAGATCGGTGACGAAGCCCTGGAACGTCTGTGTCTTGAACTGCATCATGTCGGCCGGCGCGATGTCGTGCGCGACCACGATCATCTCGTCGCACGCGCCATGCACGTTGCCGACGATGCCCGGCGCGCCCGCGAGCGCCTTCAGCACGCGCTCGACGACCTGCTCGATATCGGCCTTGCGCTCGCGCAGGTATTCGTCTTCAATAGTGTCGAAATGGCGCGACAGTCTTTCGAGCTGTTCGGTCAGCGCCCATTCCACGTTGTAGCGGCGCGTGCGGATCAGGTCGATGGTTTCCTGAACGAGCATGACGTCGTTCAGGATCATCGTGTGAACGTCGATGAACGCGCCCATTTCGCTCGGGGCATCCGCGGCGAGATCGGCGCGCAATACGTTGAGTTCTTCATGCACGCGTTGCTGAGCCGCGCGAAAACGCCCCACCTCCCCTTCGATCTGGGGCGGTTCGATCAGATAGTGGTCTACGTCGAGTGCTGCCGGGGCGATCAGATAGGCCCGCCCGATGGCGATACCGCGTGACACGGGAATTCCATGCAGCGTGAATGACACGCGCACCTCCTCTAGTTGTGTAATGCCGCGGCAAACCGCTGCAATGCTCTCAGACTGTACTGGGCATTATAAATTCCGCGCCTTTTTGAAGTGTGTCGGCGGTGTGTGCAGCGCAGCACGGATTATCGCGATGAGGTGCCCTCGTACCCGGCGAAGCTTCGCTTTATACGCGTCGCACAAATCATATGGTTTAAACATTGAAAACGCATGTCGTCTTACGCACTCTTCCCGATGGCTTTCGCGCCGCTTCTAGATCCCTTTAATGTCGATTAACAGCGCGCCTCTTCTGATATTCAGATGTCGGCGGCGAAAAAAACCGCGGACTAAGCCGCGGCATTTTCGGGTTTGTCGAACGCAGAGCGCGCGACTTTATTGACCTTCGCCAAATTTATCGGCGATCAGTTTCAAGAGCGCGTCCATCGCGTCCTGTTCGTCGGTGCCTTCCGTTTCGATCAGCACGGTACTGCCGATGCCCGCGGCCAGCATCATCACGCCCATGATGCTCTTCGCGTTGATACGACGGCCATTGCGGCTCATCCAGATTTCCGCCTGGTAGTTGCCTGCGAGTTGCGTCAACTTGGCCGACGCGCGCGCGTGCAGCCCCAGCTTGTTCACAATTGTCGTTTCCTGTTGCAGCATGTGATGGTCCGAAGCGCGGGTGAATGAAATGGTGAAAAGTGTTACTGCAAAGCGGCTTCAATGCGATCGGCACCGATGCGAAACCGGTTGAATCCGTCGAAGCTTGCCTGGTAACCAGCCCGGCTTACAGGCCGGGCGCGTCCGTCTTTTGCGTCAGATCGGCATCGGCCGGCAAAGCGGGAACACAGTCGGCGGCCGCCGCGTCAGGCGGCAGCGCCGGCAGGCACTCGGCAGCGCACACTGGCGGCGTGACCGGTGTCGGCATCGCCGGTCCGATCGCGTGCACGCCCTTGGTCGCGCCGGCGAGCGCCTTGTCGACGAGCGTGTCGAGCGGCGTCGCGCGATAGCAGACCGCGCGCACCAGCATCGGCAGATTGACGCCGCACAGTACACGCACGTCCGGCACGGTGGCGAGCCGGCCCGCGATGTTGGCCGGCGTCGCGCCGAACATGTCGGTCAGCACAAGCGCGCCGTTCTCTTCCTTCAACCGCACGACTTCCGAATTCGCGAACGCGACGACCTGCGCAGGATCGCAATCCGGCGACACGTCGATCACGCCGATACGCGCCGGCAAACCGCCATAGATGTGGGAAATGCAATCGCGCAACGCGGTGGCGAATGGAGCGTGCGCAATGATCAGAATGCCTGCCATATCAGCCTTACTGCAAAAGAACGGCCCCAAACCGTGGACCGGGACTCGAGCCCGGTTCGCCATCGCCGCGGACCGGCCGTGGGTCGCGAGGGCGGGAATGCATCGCCGGGCGAGCGGGCATTGTAGCAGCCTCATTTTCGCGCCAATCCCGACGCCACGCCTGATGCGGATTTACTACACAGATTGGGGGTGCAGCCGGGCAATCAAGGCCACTGCGTCGGCGCGCCACGCGAGCGCCACCACGCGTCAGCCGACCCCGCGCTCCAGCGCGTCGACGAACATCGCGGCGACGTCGAAGCCGGTCTGGTCCATGATCTCGCGGAAACACGTCGGGCTCGTGACGTTGACTTCGGTGAGCCAGTCGCCGATCGCATCGAGTCCGACCAGCAGCAGGCCGCGCGCCGCCAGCACCGGCGCGAGCGTATCGGCGATCTTGCGATCCTGCTCGCTGAGCGGCCGCGCGACGCCCAGTCCGCCGGCCGCCAGATTGCCGCGCACCTCATTACCCTGAGGAATGCGAGCGAGCGAGTAAGGCACCACTTCGCCGCCGATCAGCAGGATGCGCTTGTCACCTTCCTTGATCTCGGGGATGAATTTCTGCGCCATCACCGAGCGCGCGCCGTCGTGGCTCAGCATTTCGACGATCGAGCCGAGGTTCATGCCGTCCGCCTTCACGCGGAATACGCCCATGCCGCCCATGCCGTCGAGCGGCTTCAGGATCACGTCGCCGTGCTGTTCGTGGAACGCGCGCAGACGCGCCGGGTCGCGAGTGACCAGCGTCGGCGCGACGAACTGCGCGAACTCGCCGATTGCGAGCTTCTCCGAATGATCGCGGATCGCCTGCGGTTTGTTGAAGATGCGCGCGCCGCCACGCTCGGCCAGTTCGAGAAGCCACGTCGACGTCACGTATTCCATGTCGAACGGCGGGTCCTTGCGCATCACGACCGCGCCGAAGCTCGCGAGCGCGCGCGGCGTGGCGGCATCGGCGGCGAACCAGACATCACGATGCAGATCCGTGGTATCGCCGACGATCGCAATGCGCTGCACGTTCGCCTCGACATCGCCGCCCGTCCACGCCAGATGCTTCGGCTCGCAGGTGTACACCGTGTGACCGCGCCGCGCCGCTTCGGCCATCATCGCGTAGGTCGTGTCTTTGTAGATCTTGAAATGGCTGAGCGGATCGGCGATGAAAAGAATGTCCATGAAAGTCCCGGTGCGCCCTGAGGGGCGTGACATTGTTCGTCAATATAGTCTTTGAAGACGGCGATGGCGGCACGCATGCCGCCATCCTGCCCGCGCGCGGTGGCCTAGACCTGGATCGCTTCAGGATCGGTCTTTTCGAGTTCGACCGATGCGGCCAGCAACCCGAGCCGCGCCACGACGCCATACATATAGAAGCGGTTCGGCGGTGCCGCGCCGGGCTTCGCGTGCGCATCGGGCAGCGCCGTGTGTTCGAAGCCGAGCGGCACGAAGTGCATGCCCGGCGCGTTCAGGTTCTGGTCGCGCTCGCGGCTGCCGTGCACGCGATAGAAGCCGCCCACCACATAGCGGTCGATCATGTAGACGACCGGCTCGGCGACTTCCTCGCCGATGCGCTCGAACGTGTAGACGCCTTCCTGCACGATCACGTCGTGCACTTCGAGGCCGTCTTTGGTCGCGGCCATGCGCGTGCGTTCGCGCTTCGTCAGCGCGGCGACTTCCGACGCGTCGTGCACGGTCATCACGCCCATGCCGTAGGTGCCCGCATCGGACTTGATCACGACATACGGTTTTTCGGAGATGCCGTACTCGCGATACTTGCGCGCGATCTTCTTCAGCACGCCGTCGATCGCATCGGCAAGGGCTTCCTCGCCTGTGCGCTGCTGGAAGTCGACGCCCTCGACGTGCGCGAAATACGGATTGATCATCCACGGATCGATCTCGACCATCTTCGCGAACTTCTTCGCGACGTCGTCATAGCACGAGAAATGCGTCGACTTGCGACGCACCGCCCAGCCCGCATGCAGCGGCGGCAGCAGGTACTGCTCGTGCAGGTTTTCGAGCACGGGCGGAATACCGCCGGACAGATCGTTGTTCAGCAGGATCGAGCACGGGTCGAAGTTCTTCAGACCAAGGCGCCGCTGCGAGCGCTCGAGCGGTTCGAGCACCAGCTTCTGGCCGTCCGACAGCGCAATCGTGACCGGGCCGTTGATGGTTTCGTCGAGCGTGCCGAAGCGTACGTTCAGACCCGCCTGGCGCATGATCGACGCAAGCCGGGCGACGTTTTCGAGGTAGAACGCGTTGCGGGTGTGACGCTCGGGAATGACGAGCAGATTCTTCGCGTCCGGGCAGATCTTTTCGATCGAGGCCATCGCGGCCTGCACCGCGAGCGGCAGCACTTCCTGCGGCAGATTGTTGAACGCGCCGGGAAACAGATTGGTGTCGACCGGCGCGAGCTTGAAGCCCGCGTTACGCAGATCGACGGAACAGTAGAACGGTGGCGTGTGCTCCTGCCATTCGAGCCGGAACCAGCGTTCGATAGCGGGCGTGGCGTCGAGGATCTTCCGCTCGAGGTCGAGCAGCGGGCCGTTTAACGCCGTAACTAGGTGCGGAACCATTGATCACTCGCAGACTGGAGAAAAAAGATTGTAGAGCAAATGCTTTGTCCATTTGGGGACGGTTTCTCCATTCGCAAGCAGACTCGAATGCATTCTCCCTATCTCGATGATAGGCGCGGAAAATCGCCGTTCGCAACCCGATCAGCAAGAAAAAAGCCCGCCATGAAGGCGGGCGAAATTGCTGCGCTTGCTTAACCATTTTTTCTTACTGACGGGCCCGCGAGCGCGGGCGGAACCGGGACAGGTTCTCCGTTATTCGACTTTCTCGCCGTGCAGGCTCACGTCGAGGCCTTCGCGCTCCTGCTCTTCGGTCACCCGGAGGCCTATCACCATGTCGATGATCTTCAGCAGCACGAAGCTCACCACGCCGCTGTAGATCAGCGTCGTCAGCACGCCCTTCGCCTGCAGGATCACGCTGCCGTCCGAGCCGCCGATGTCCTTGACCGCGAACACGCCGGTCAGCAGCGCACCGATGATCCCGCCGATGCAGTGCACGCCGAACGCGTCGAGCGAATCGTCGTACCCGAACTTGTGCTTGAGCCACGTGGCCGCCCAGAAGCAGACCACACCCGCGACGATACCGATCACGAGCGCGCCGACCGTGCCGACGAAGCCCGACGCCGGCGTAATCGCCACCAGACCCGCGACCGCGCCCGACACGATACCGAGCACCGACGGCTTACCCTTGGCTGCCCATTCGGCGAACATCCACGCAAGCGCCGCCGCGGCGGTCGCCACCTGCGTCGCGAACATCGCGAAGCCGGCACGGCCGTCCGCTGCCACGGCCGAACCCGCGTTGAAGCCGAACCAGCCGACCCACAGCATCGCGCCACCGATCAGCGTGAGCGTCAGGTTGTGCGGCGCCATCGCTTCCTTGCCATAGCCGACGCGCTTGCCGAGCACCAGACAGCAGACCAGACCCGCGATACCGGCGTTGATGTGCACCACCGTGCCGCCCGCGAAGTCGAGGATGCCCGCGCTAGCCAGCCAGCCGCTCGGCTCCCACACCATGTGCGCGATCGGCGAGTAGACGATGATCGACCACAGCGTCATGAACACCAGCATCGCCGAGAACTTCATGCGGTCCGCGAACGCACCGGTGATCAGCGCCGGCGTGATGATCGCGAAGGTCATCTGATAGACGAAGTAGACCGTCTCGGGAATCGTCGGCGCGAGATGGCTGACGGTCAGCATCGTGGCCTTGTCGCCCTTGATGTAGTTCATGCCCGTCATGAACACGCGCGAGAAGCCGCCGATGAACGAGCCGCCCGGCGTGAACGCGAGGCTGTAGCCGACCACGGTCCAGACGATCGTCACGACACAGGTGATCGCGAAGCTTTGCATCAGCGTCGCGAGCACGTTCTTCTTGCGGACCATGCCGCCGTAGAACAGCGCGAGACCCGGGATCGTCATGAACAGCACGAGCGCGGTGGAGGTCAGCATCCACGCGGTGTCGCCGGAGTTGATCTTCGATGAATCGACCGAGAACGGTGCGGTTGGGGCGGCCGGTGCGGCGGCGGCCGATGCATCGGCGGCGGCCGGTGCGCTTGCGGCCGGCGCGGCGGACGCATCGGCGGCGGGAGCCGAGGCCGCCGGGGCAGCGGCTGCGGCGGAGGCGTCCGGTGCGGGCGCGCTCGCCGTCGTATCGGGAGCGGAGGCGGCTGCGGGAGCGGACGCATCGTCCGCGAGGGCGGTGCCGACACCGCCCGCGAGCAGCGAGCCGGCCATCAGCAGGGACATCATTAGTTTGCGCATCTTGGTTTTCCTCTTATCGCTATCCGTGTCGCTATGTTCTGGTCTTTTACAGTGCGTCCGCGCCGGTCTCGCCGGTGCGGATCCGAACCACCTGCTCGATCGGCGTGACGAAGATCTTGCCGTCGCCGATCTTGCCGGTACGCGCGGCGCGCTCGAGCGCCTCGATCGCCTGATCGACGATGTCGTCCGATACCGCCGCTTCGATCTTCACCTTCGGCAGAAAGTCGACGACGTATTCGGCGCCCCGATACAGCTCGGTGTGGCCCTTCTGCCGTCCGAAGCCTTTGACTTCGGTCACCGTGATGCCCGACACGCCGATCGCCGACAGGGCTTCGCGCGCTTCATCCAGCTTGAACGGCTTGATGATTGCGGTAATGAGTTTCATGAAATCCTCCTCGTTGTTGCTGATCCGTTGTGCCCCGTGGCGTACCCGTGACGGCGGTCTCCTGCGCTACCGGAAAGTACCCTGGCAGTGCGCGCGCGGGGCAGTAACAGCAACTCCTATGCCATGTTGTGTCGGAGCGCGCCTCGCGCGCGTGGCGCAGCGCGCCCGAGCGGCCTTGTCCGAACGGCCAGCGGCGCGGCGGGCGGTGGCGCGGCGGGGGGATCGTTGCTAGAGTGTTCGAACGTTCTGAACGCGAGGGCGCGCACCAAACACGCTCACGCGGCCGCGGCAACCAATACGTCGCGCGCACCAGGATCGCCCGTTCGCCGTAACGGGGCACGGGCGCAATGAAACATGCACATTTTTTGTGCGCCAAGGGGAACACGATGAAACAACCGAACGACGTTTTTAACGACTTCCAGGCTCGCGTCAGCGATCTGTTCAAGAATTCGCCGGCCAAGGATGTCGAACGCAACGTCAAGGCAATGCTGTCGCAGGGCTTCTCGAAGCTCGATCTGGTCACGCGCGAGGAATTCGATACGCAGACCCAGGTGCTCGTGCGTACGCGCGCGCGCCTCGAAGAACTCGAGCGCCGCGTCGCCGAGCTCGAGCAGAAATTGCCGCTCACGCAGACGCCGTAAGCGCTGCTCGCAGCCTTCGCGCTGCGCAGTGCCGCACATCACAGGCAAGCGGGCCGTGACGTCATCAGCGTTTTAGGGGATTTGCGCGCGATGTGAGCGCGCTGTCCGACGGGAGAGAATATGTCGCTTGCCGTGGTGCGCAGCCGCGCGCCGGCCACTGGCCGTGCGCCCGAAGTGACCGTCGAGGTTCACCTCGCCAATGGACTGCCGTCCTTTTCGATCGTGGGCCTGCCCGACCTGGAAGTGCGTGAGAGCCGCGAACGCGTGCGCGCGGCGCTGCAGAACTGCGGTTTCGATTTTCCAGTCCGCCGCATCACCGTCAACCTCGCGCCCGCCGATCTACCGAAAGAATCCGGTCGTTTCGATCTGCCAATCGCGCTCGGCATCCTCGCCGCAAGCGGACAGATTCCCGCCGAATCGCTGCTCCATCGCGAGTTTGCCGGCGAGCTGTCGCTGACCGGCGCGCTGCGACCGATGCGCGGCGCGTTCGCGATGGCCTGCGGCACCGCGCGCGGCGCTCTGGCGAACGCCGGCGATGCCGACGCCTCATCTGAAGCGCGTTCCGCGTTGCCCGCCCTCCTCGATCAACTAGCCGCACCGGCCTTCCGTACCCCACAGCTTTACCTGCCGGCCGCGAGCGCGGCGGAAGCGGCGCTCGTGCCCGGCGTCGACGTGTTCGGCGCCGCCGATCTGCCGTCGCTATGCGCGCATCTCGCAGGCTCGCCGGACGCGCGTCTTAGTCCGGTCGTCGCGCCCGAGCACAACGAGCACGCCACCGCCCCGGCGCCGGACATGGCCGACGTGATTGGCCAGCGCGCCGCTCGGCGCGCCCTCGAAGTCGCGGCGGCCGGCGGCCATCACGTGCTGCTGATCGGACCGCCCGGCGCCGGCAAGTCGATGCTCGCGGCACGCCTGCCCAGCTTGCTGCCGCCCATGACCGACGACGAAGCGCTCGCCTCCGCCGCGCTACTGTCCGCGAGCCGCATCGGCTTCAAGCCGTCGCAGTGGCGTCAGCGGCCGTTTCGCGCGCCGCACCATTCGTCGAGCGCGGCAGCGCTGGTCGGCGGACGCAATCCGCCGCAGCCTGGCGAGATCACGCTCGCGCATCTGGGCGTGCTCTTTCTGGACGAGCTTCCCGAATTCGATCGCGTGGTGCTCGAAACGCTGCGTGAGCCGCTCGAAGCTGGCCGCATCACGATCTCGCGCGCCGCCTGGCAAGCGGATTTCCCCGCCGCCTGCCAACTGATCGCCGCAATGAACCCGTGCCCGTGCGGCTGGCGCGGCGATCCGGGCGGGCGCTGCCGCTGTACGCCTGAAGTTGCGGCGCGCTATTTGCGTAAATTGTCGGGACCGCTGCTCGACCGCATCGACATCCAGCTCGAAATTCCAGCACTGACCGCCACCGAACTCGCGGCACGCGCCGCCACCACCGGCGAAGCAAGCGTCGCGATCGCACAGCGCGTGAGCGCTGCGCGCGAGCGGCAACTGGCCCGGCAAGGCAAGACCAACCGCGAGCTGGACGGACGCGAAGTCGACGATGTATGCCGCCCGGACGCAGCGGGCGAGGCGCTGCTGCGCGAAGCCGGCGAGCGCTTTGGCTGGTCGGCGCGGGCGTACTACCGGGTGTTGAAGGTCGCGCGCACCGTCGCGGACCTGGCTGGCGCGGCGATGCCGAGCGCCGCGCATGTCGCCGAGGCAATCCAATACCGCCGCGCTTTTGGCTCGTTATGAGGAGAAAAAACGACTGTCAAGACTTGACTTATTCACACACGCGCGATCCTGTTAGATTTTGATACAACTCAAAAGCGCGCGGACGAGCATCTCGCTAAGCCATTGATTTAAATGTATTTTTTTAAATGCCCTACGCCTGTGGATTTTGCCGGAAGGCCCGCCTGATGGGCTTTTGCGGCCATTGATGCCGACTTCTCAACAGAGTTATCCACAGGCTGTGCGCGTAACCCAAAAATCTCAACGTAAACCGGCAATTAGCGTACAAACCTGCGAAGGAACTTTCACTGCGTTCGGCACTCTGAGGTGCGCCCGATTGGCCAAAAATACCGCATTTAGTACAGCTGGAACGACGAAAAAAACTGGTCGACCTGGTCTTGCGGCAGCGGTTGATCGGCGATGATCGCCGCCTGGTACACGTGCCGGCCGCGCGCGACGAGCCGCGCATACACCGTGCGCGTCTCGTGTTTGGCGCCCGCCGCGCCGCTCACCGTCATTTCCAGCCCCGGTATCTTGCCGCCCGCCGCCAGTGGGATTTGCGCTGAGTGAGCATCGGGCGTCGCGCCGACATTGCGCGCCAGTCCCGCGCGCAGGAAATCGAGTGCGGCACGCTGGGTCGCGTCGCTGTCGTCGGGCAGTATCACGGTGCCAACCGCAAAGACCGCATTGCCCGCTTCGGCGGTCTGCATTGCCATCTGCATCGGTGTGCCGCCGATCTGCACCGCACGCTGATCGTTGCCCGGCTTGGCTGGGAAGTCGACCGTGTAGCCCTTGTCGTTGTTCATCACGGTGCGCCAGTCGAAGGTCGGTGAGCAGGCGCTGAGCGCAACGCCGAGCGCCAACGCGGCCGACGCCGCGCCGATCACGTTTCGAGCGTGACAGGATCGCGTGAATGCGCGGAGAAATAGGCCCGCCGGTTGGAAGACGCCCGCACGGCGGGCGGACAATCGGCTGACCAACGGAAAACGGCAAGAAACGCGGGCAACTAAAGAGCAGACGCGAAGAACGGTTCGGAGCATGGGGCGAAAGATCGGGCTTCTCGGAGCGTAAAGCGCCATTATCCGCTGATCGACTGCCGGGCCGACGCGCGGAGCGCAGCCGAACCCATTGGAGTTACAATGGAAAAGCGTTTCAGTACCGGCCCGCGGGCCACCACACCGCCCCATTGTTCCGCGCCGCGCGCGACTCACGAGGTTCCGTCCATGAGTTCCAATTCACCGACCGCCGTCCGGCGCACGAACCCGCTTCGCTATCTGATTGCGGTGGCCGTGGCCATTGCGCTCGCCGTCGCCGGTTACTTCGCGTTTGCCGGCCAGCAGCGCGTACCCGATGCGACCTTCACGCTGCTATCGGGACAGAAGCTCACGACCGCGGACCTCAAAGGCAAGGTTTATCTGGTCAACTTCTGGGCAACGAGTTGCGACACCTGCATGAAGGAAATGCCGCAGATGGTCGAGACCTATAACCGCTTCAAGGGCCAGGGCCTCGAATTCGTCGCGGTGGCAATGAACTACGACGCGCCGATGTACGTGACCAATTACACGCAGACGCGTCAGCTGCCGTTCAAGGTCGCGATGGACGACGGCTCGGCCGCCAAGCGGTTCGGCAACGTGCAGCTCACGCCGACCACCTTCGTCGTCGATAAAGACGGCAAGATCCTGAAGCGCTATGTCGGCGAGCCGCAGTTCGCGGAACTCGACCAGTTGCTCGCGAAAGCGCTGAAGGCTGGCGCGGCTTAAGCCGGCACAACCCCACGCGCCGGCCCAACCTCCCGCCGCCGGCGTCCGCCTCCTCACCGCTCCCCTTCCCCTTTGGCCGCAAGGCCATATCGCTTGATCTTCTCGTAGAGCGTCGCCTTGCCGAGCTGCAGCCGGTCCGCCGCGACCGCGACCACAACCCCCCGCCTCCTCCAACGCCTCGGCGATCATCGCGCGCTCGAACTGCTCGACACGTTCCTTCAGCGGATGGGTAGCCCCGCCGTCTTCGCCGAACGACAGCACCGGTTCGTCGGCGATGCCGAGCACGAAGCGGTCGGCGGCATTACGCAGCTCGCGCACGTTGCCCGGCCAGTCTCGCTGCATCAGACTCGCACGTTGGCGATCGGTGAGCATCGGCGCCGGCCGCTGATAACGGACGGCAGCATCGAGCAGGAAATGCTCGAACAGCGGCACGATGTCCTCGCGACGCTCGCTCAAAGGCGGCAGCGCGATCGTCACCACGTTGAGCCGGTACAGCAGATCGCGACGGAACGAGCCATCCGCGACGTGCTCGGCCATGTCGCCTTTTGCAGCCGCGACCACGCGGCAATTGACGCGAATCGGCTGATTCGAGCCGAGCCGTTCCAGCACGCCGTCCTGCAGCACGCGCAGCAGCTTGACCTGCAGCGCGAGCGGCATGCTCTCGATCTCGTCGAGAAACAGCGTGCCGCCCGACGCATGTTCGAGCTTGCCGATCCGCCGTTTGGCCGCGCCGGTGAACGCGCCCGGCTCGTAGCCGAACATCTCCGATTCGAACATCGGCTCGGGCAGCGCGCCGCAGTTCACCGCGATAAACGGCTTGTCACGCCGCGGCGACAGCTCGTGCAGGCTGCGCGCGATCAGCTCCTTGCCCGCGCCGGTATCACCGTTGATCAGGACGGACGCATCGGTCGGCGCGACGTTGGCGATCAGCCGCCGCACCTGCTCGATCGCCGGACTGCGGCCGATGATGCGCGGGGCGACCGCGTTCTGCCCGGCCAGCTCACGGCGCAGCGCGAGGTTTTCGAGCACGAGCTTGCGGCGCTCCAGCGCGCGCCGCACGGTTTCGATCAGCCGCTCGGACGCGAACGGCTTTTCGATGAAGTCGTAGGCACCGTCGCGCATCGCCTGCACGGCCATCGAGATATCGCCGTGGCCGGTGACCAGAATCACCGGCACGTCGGGCGCGCGCTCGTGGCACTGCGCGAGCAGGTCGAGACCGCTCGCGCCGGGGAGCCGGATATCGCTGACGATCACGCCGGAGAAGTCCGCGCTGATCAGCTTCGCCGCGGCCTCGACCGACGCATGGCCGACCACGTCGAAGCCCGCCAGTTGCAGGCTCTGCACGCTCGCGCGGCGCACCAGTTCATCGTCTTCGATATACAGCACTTGCAGGCCGTCTTGCATTGCGTGTTCCGGGTGATGCTTCGGGGTGAAATCAGGAGCCCGCGGTCAGCGGATCGTGCGAGGGGCTGGTCTGCACGCGCGCGCGACGCAGCGTCAACACGAATGATGCGCCACCGTGCGGCGCGTTGCGCGCGACGAGCGAGCCGCCGCAATCGCGCGCGATCGACGATGAAATCGCGAGGCCAAGGCCGAGCCCCTGGCCCATTTCCTTCGTCGTGAAAAACGGTTCGAACAGGTGCGGCAACACGTCGTCGGGAATGCCGGGGCCGTTGTCGCCGACCGCGATCGACAGGTTCGCGACGCCGGCCGCCACCTCGACCGTGATACGCGGCGGGTTGATGCCGGCGGTTGCGTCGAGCGCGTTGCCGAGCAGGTTGATCAGCACCTGTTCGAGCCGCAGATCGTCGCAATTCGCGACCAGCTCCGGATGATCGTCGGCGAGATTCAGCGGCGTGCGCGCGCTGCCTGCGGCAGCGGCGGCGTCGGTGTCGGTGTCGGCCGCGGTATCGATCAGCACGAACTCGAGTTCGACGCCCTGCAGGCGCTTTTGCAGCAACGCGACGACGTTGCGCAGGGCCCGCACGATCGACGCGCGCGCGCTGCGCGGCCGCGCGCGGCCGACGAACAGCTTCAGCTGGTTCGTGATCTTGCCCATGCGCTCGGTGAGCGCCGCGATCGCTTCGAGATTCTCGCGCGCCGATGCCTGATCGCCGCGTTCGAGCAACACGCGCGTGTTATCGGAAAAACTGCGCAGCGCGGCGAGCGGCTGGTTCAGCTCATGCGTGATGCCGGCCGCCATCTGACCGAGCGCGGCCAGCTTGCTCGCCTGGATCAGTTCGTCTTGCGCGGCGCGCAGTTCCTGCTCGGCGCGTGTACGTTCGGCGACTTCCTTGTGCAACTGCTCGTTCGCCTCGGACAGATCGGCGGTGCGCTCGGCGACGCGCTGGTTCAGCTCGGCATAGGCCTTCTGCAGCAGCGTGCGGCTGCGCATCATTTCGCGCACGCGCGCGCGCCGCATGCGCCAGTAGAACGCGAGCAGCACCAGCGACACATAGCCGAAGCCGGTGACGATGGTCGCCTTGCGCGCGTCGGCATCGACCGGATCGACTGGCGACATCGTGATCAGATGCCAGTCCGGCTCGCCCATGGCGTGACGTGACGCGAGGAAGCGCGGCGCGGAGCGCCCGCCGCCGATGCGCAGGATCTGCGCATTGCCTTCGAGCATGCGCTCGACCGTCACCGGTAGCGGCTCGATCGGCTGCCGCGCGTACTGGCGAGCCTGGTAGATCGAATCGGCGATCTGGCCGGGCAGCGGCCGAATCGTGTGGTATTTCCATGCCGGCACCGACGACAGGAAGATCACGCCATGATCGTCGGTGACGACGAGCGGCTCGGACGCGTCCACGCCCTGAAACCATTCGAGATCGAGCTTGACGACTGCCACACCGACGATCTTGCCGTCGCGCCGCACCGGCTGCGAGATGTAGTAGCCGGGCGCCTGCGAAATCGTGCCGATGCCGAAGAAGCGGCCGACGCCGCCTTTCATTGCATCGACGAAATACGGCCGGAACTGATAGCCCGCGCCGACGAAGCTGCCCGGCCCGCGCCAGTTGCTGGCGGCGATGCAGTAGCCGTCGAGCGAAATGATGTAGGTGACCGTCGCGCGCGCGTGGCGGTTCAGGTCTTCGAGATAGAGATTCGCGCGCTCGACGTTGGCGGGATTCGGGTCGATCAGCACGTCCTGCACGATCGGATGCTCGGCGAGCAGATACGGCAGCGATTCGTAGCGTTCGAGCGTGCTCTTGAGCGCGCTCGCGGTGCGCTCGGCGCGCACGGCGGCGTTGCGCCGCAGCGTGTCGACACCGCTTTTCCACGCAAGGCTGTAGGTGAGCCAGCATGCCGCCGCGAGCCCGGCTGCGAGCGCGAAGAGAATCAGCAGGCGGCGGGTCACGTTGGCAAAGTCCGATCGATGTGCATCGGACATTGTGGCATAGGGCGGCAAGGCATCGCCGCCAGACGCGTCGCGGGCTGGGCCGCGACTTTTGCCGGCGGTTTCGCCGGCAGACGCCTCGGAAGATCGCGCGGACGCCGGTTTCATGCTCAAGCGTCCGCGCTCGCTGGTCACGACAGGGTTGGCGAGGCGCGACTCAAACGCCGGCCGGCTCTTTGACCGCCACCTCGCCGCGCAGCACCTTGTTCAGCTTGCTGCGATCGAGCTCCTTTTCCCAGGCCGACACGACGACCGTCGCGACACCGTTGCCGACGATGTTCGTCAGCGCGCGGCACTCGCTCATGAAGCGGTCGATGCCAAGGATCAGCACCATGCCCGACAGCGGAATCGTCGGCACCACGGCCAGCGTCGCCGCGAGCGTGATGAAGCCCGCGCCGGTCACGCCGCTCGCGCCCTTCGAGGTCAGCATCGTCACCGCGAGCAGCGTCAGCTGCTGGCCCCACGTGAGGTCGGTGTTGGTCGCCTGAGCGATGAACAGCACCGCCATCGTCATGTAGATGTTGGTGCCGTCGAGGTTGAACGAGTAGCCGGTCGGCACCACGAGGCCCACCACCGAGCGCGAGCAGCCGAGCTTTTCGAGTTTCAGCATCAACTGCGGCAGCGCGGCTTCGGACGAGCTCGTGCCGAGCACGATCAGCATCTCTTCCTTGATGTATGCGACGAAACGCAGGATGTTGAAGCCCACCGCCCGCGCGATCGCGCCGAGCACGACCACCACGAACACGATCGAGGTCAGATAGAACGTGCCGACCAGCTTGAGCATCGGCAGCAGCGAGCCGATGCCGTACTTGCCGATCGTGAAGGCCATCGCGCCGAACGCGCCGATCGGCGCGAGCTTCGTGATGATGCGCACCATGCCGAACAGGATGTGCGAGAGCCCTTCGATGAAGTTGGTCACCGGCTTGCCCTTCTCACCGGCCGTCGCGAGCACGGCGCCGAACAGCAGCGCGATCAACAGGATCTGCAGGATCTCACCCTGCGCGAACGCCGACGACAGCGTGTCCGGAATGATGTGCATGAAGAAGTCGACCGTCGACTGGCCGTGCGCCTTCGCGGCATACGACGCAACCGCGCGGCCGTCGAGCGAGGCCGGATCGACGTTGAAGCCGGCGCCGGGTCGCAGCAGGTGCGTGGCGGCGAGGCCGAGCACCAGCGCGAAGGTCGAGACGATTTCGAAGTACAACAGCGCCTTGCCGCCAACGCGTCCAACCTTCTTCATGTCCTCCATGCCGGCGATGCCCGTCACGACCGTGCAGAAGATGATCGGCCCGATCACCATCTTGATCAGCTTGATGAAACCATCGCCGAGCGGCTTCATGTCGATGGCGAGGTTCGGGTAGAAATGCCCGAGTACGATGCCGATGATGATCGCCACGATCACCTGGACGTACAGCACTTTATGGATAGGTTTCTTCACGATGGTTCCTGCGAGGGATATGAGCTGATGACCCGCCGCGACGCGCGACACGCGAACGAAACGTCGTCGCGCGGGCGCACGTTGGCGGACCGCTGCAAAGACGACGAATTCAGAAATACCGGGAAGGGAAATCGGACATTTTGTCTCCTTGCTTTTTTGTCGGGCCGTGGCGGCCACGCGCTTTCTTTTGCAAGGTCGATGCCAGTTTGATTTCAGACTGGAAGCCTTGATTTTTATGGGTTTTCCGGCACAGCTCGGCGCGCGCCGTCCGGGTTTCCGGAAATCCGGACGAGCGCTGTCGGGGAATCCGGAATTCGGTGCGCGCGCGTTTGCGGGTAAACCCGCAGGGGTTTGTACGGAGCTTGCGAGCGCAACGTCACGTCAACAGATCGATCCGGTCCGTGCAGATCATGTCGACGCCCCATTCTTCGAGCAACCGCGCGCGCGCCGGATCGTTCACCGTGTAGGCGAGCACGCGCAGCCCGGCCGCGCGGATCTGCGCGACCAGCGGTTCGCTCAGATAGCGGTGGCTCGCGTGCAGCGAGACGCAGTCGAGTTCGCGCACGATGCGCAGCCAGTCCGCCGGCACCCGCTCGAACAGCATGCCGCGCGGCAGCGACGGCGCGGCATCGCGCGCGGCGGCGAGCGCGTCGAACGAAAACGACGACACCAGCGGCGGCGTCTGCCCTTGCCAAAGCTCGAGCGCGCCTTGGGCGACCAGTGCGCCGGTGATGACTTCGCGGCCCGGACACGGCTTGATCTCGATGTTCGCCGCGATGCCGTCGCGCGCGCAACGCTCGGCTGCGTCAGCCAGCGTCGGCAGCCGCGTGCCGGCGAACTCCGCGCCGCGCCACGCGCCGGCATCCAGAGCGGCGAGTTGCTGCCATGTGTGCGTGGCCGCCGGCCCGTGGCCGTTGGTCGTGCGATCGAGCGTGTCGTCATGCAGCAGGAACAACGCGTTGTCGGCGGACAGCTTCGCGTCGAATTCGACCATGCGATAGCCGTAGCGCACGCAGGCGTCGAAACCGGCCAAGGTGTTTTCCGGCGCGAGCGTACCGCCGCAGCGGTGCGCGATCAGCCGCGGATAAGGCCATTGTGCGGAGGTCCCGCGATCCATCGGGGTTGCCACGTGTCGTTTCCTTGCTGATAGAAGAGCGGTCTATGAAAAAAGCCCGCACATCGGCGGGCTTTTCGTTTCTGCGGGCGTGAAGCGAGGCAACAGCGGCGAGGCGCCAGCGCGTCAGACCACGCCGGCTCCATGCGCCTGCACGTCGGCGTGATAGCTCGAACGAACCATCGCGCCCACTGCGGCGTGCGTGAAGCCCATCTTGTACGCCTCTTCCTCGTACATCTTGAAGGTGTCCGGATTCACGTAAGCGCGGACCGGCAGATGGTGCTCCGACGGCTGCAGGTACTGGCCGATCGTCAGCATGTCGACGTCGTGCTCGCGCAGATCGCGCATCACTTGCAGGATTTCCTCTTCGGTTTCGCCGAGGCCGACCATCAGGCCGGACTTGGTCGCGACGTGCGGATGCAGCGCCTTGAAGTCCTTCAGCAGCTTCAGCGAATGCGCGTAATCCGACCCCGGGCGCGCTTCCTTGTACAGACGCGGCACCGTTTCGAGGTTGTGGTTCATCACGTCGGGCGGCGCCGCGTTCAGGATGCCGAGCGCGCGGTCGAGGCGGCCACGAAAGTCCGGCGTCAGGATTTCGATACGCGTTTGCGGCGACAGCTCGCGCGTCTGACGGATACATTCGACGAAGTGCGCCGCGCCACCGTCGCGCAGATCATCACGGTCGACGCTGGTGATCACCACGTACTTCAACTTCAGCGCAGCGATGGTGCGCGCGAGGTTGGCCGGTTCGTCGGCGTCGAGCGGATCGGGACGGCCGTGGCCGACGTCGCAGAACGGGCAGCGGCGCGTGCACTTGTCGCCCATGATCATGAAGGTCGCGGTGCCCTTGCCGAAACATTCGCCGATGTTCGGGCAGCTCGCCTCTTCACACACCGTGTGAAGATTGTGCTCGCGCAGGATCTGCTTGATCTCGTAGAAGCGCGAATTGCCGGTGGCCGCCTTGACGCGGATCCAGTCCGGTTTCTTCAGCTTTTCGATCGGGACGACCTTGATCGGGATGCGCGCGGTCTTGGCTTGCGCTTTCTGCTTCGCGGTAGCGTCGTAGGCGGCGGGGGCCGGCACGCCTTCGGGCGCGGGGGTGGCTGCTGCGGAATTCGCGGTTACGTCAGTCATTCGTTCGATCCAGTCAGGCGGTGAGCGCACCGGTCTGCGGTTGGGCGACGGCCGCGGGATTGCCGTCGAGGTTTGCGGTGAGACTTGCTGCGAGGGTACGGGCCACGTCGTCCCAGCCGGCGGCGACGCCGAGCGTTGCCATGTCGACTGTTTCGAGCCCCGCGTAGCCGCATGGATTGATCGCGAGAAACGGCCGCAGGTCCATGTTCACGTTCAGACTCACGCCGTGATAGCTGCAGCCGTTGCGGATTTTCAGGCCAAGCGCCGCGATCTTGGCGCCGGCATGGAGCCCGGCGTCGGGCCCGGGTGCCACGTAGATGCCGGGGGCGCCCGCCTTGCGTTCTCCGGCGAGATTATACGCCGCGAGGGTGTCGATCACGGCCTGCTCGATCCGGGTGACCAGCTCGCGCACCATCAGCTTGCGCCGACGCAGGTCGAGCAGCAGATATGCGACCACCTGGCCGGGCGCGTGATACGTGATCTGCCCGCCGCGGTCGACCTTGACGAGCGGAATGTTGCTGTCTGCCGCGAGCAGGTGCGCCGGATCGCCGGCCTGGCCGAGCGTGAAGACGGGCGGATGTTCGACGAGCCAGATTTCGTCGGCGGTGTCAGCGGTGCGGGCGTCGGTGAAGGCGCGCATCGCGTCGAAACTGGCTTCGTAGAGTTCGCGGCCGAGCCAGCGCAGCATGGGCGGCTCGATGGCAGGTAGAGGAGACGGCGAGACCGGGACGGCACACATGATTCCGGGAGTTTACCGAAATCTCGGAAACCGCGCCCGAGGCCACCGGGAACCTGCACAGCCGGGGCCGGTACGCTGCCGGCTCCGTCGTCATGCACGGCTTTTGCGCCGCGCCACCGTCAAACGGTGCGCCAGCCGCCGCGCACACGCATCATCCAGCGCTCGCCGATGCGAGCGAGCCAGTTCAGCGCGCGCTCGTCGCAGCGCGTCGGCACCGAGAACGTAACCTTCGCGAACGTGGCGCCCTCGGCGCTGAGCCAGAGCCGCTCGCCGCGCCGCAGATGCAGCGTCTGCCCGGGCTGCAGCCAGTAGTCCTTCGTGTCGTCGCTGCGCGTGACCCACACCGCGCCGCCATGCACGCGCAACTTCGTGCTGCGCGCGACCTTCAGCGGCAGCGTGTCGCCAGTGCGGATTTCATATGCAATGCTAGAGGAGATTTCTCGCATGAGGCCCTCGCCAAAAATCGTTTCATGACTAGAATCCTAGGTGCAGCAAGGACTTGGGCAAAACGATCAATTTTCACGTCTATGTGAGAAATATTGCAATGGACCTGCGTCAACTCCCCGCCCTGAACGCGATCAAGGCGTTCGAAGCCGCCGCCCGCCACGAGAGCTTTTCGCGCGCCGCCGACGAGTTGTTCGTCACGCACGGCGCGGTCAGCCACCAGATCCGCGCGCTCGAGGCCGAGCTCGGCGTGTCGCTGTTCGCGCGCGACGGCAAGCGCGTGCGCCTCACCGAAACCGGCCGCCGCTACGCCACCCAGGTGCGCGCCGCGTTGATGGAGCTCGCCGACGCGACTCGCGCGATCCGTGCCGGCGACCGCGAGCGGCGCCTCGTGATATCGATGCTGTCGTCGTTCGCGGCCCGCTGGGTGACGCCGCGCATCGGCAGCTTTATCGAGGCAAATCCGCAGTGGGATCTCGAGTTGCTGACCACCAATGCGCTGACGGACTTCGCGCGCGACGACGTCGACGTCGCGATCCGTTTCGGCTTCGGCAAATATCCGGGGCTGCACGCCGAACTGCTGCTCGACGAGATTTTCTTCCCCGCCTGCTCGCCCAACTTCAACGGCGGCAAGCTGCCGCAAACCCCGGCCGATCTCGCCAAAGTCCCGCTGCTGCGCTCCGACGACGAGCTATGGCGCCCATGGTTCGACGCCGCCGGCCTCGCCGACTGGCCGGAGCCGAAGCGCGGCGTGCTGTATCAGGATTCGTCGAATCTGTTGCAGGCGGCCGTCGACGGCCAGGGGGTCGCGCTGACGCGCCGCTCGCTCGCGATGCACGAGATCGCGGCGGGCCGGCTCGTGCGGCTCTTTGATGTGGATGGACCGAGCCCGTGGCAATACTATTTGGTCTGCCTGCCGCAGATGCTGGGGACCGCGCGGGTCAAGGCGTTTCGCGACTGGGTGTTCGACGAGGTGGCGCGCTTCAGACTGCTGTTCGATCTCGCCTGCGAGGCGGGTCCCGCGGCGCGCGCGCGCCTGGCGGCGCAGGGTGTGACGGCGGACGCGTTGCGCGTCGCGCCGTAAGGTGAAAAACCGCGCGGTGTTACAGCACGACCTTGACCATCGGATGGCCGGTCAGCGCGCGATAGATGTCGTCGAGATGCGCGCGGCTCGTCGCCCGCACGTGGACGGTCAGCCCCGTGTAGGTGCCGCTGCTCGACGGCCGCGTCTCGACGCGCGACGCATCGACCTCGGTATCGAACACGCGCACCACTTCGACGATCGTCGCGGCAAACTCGGGGTGCGATTTGCCCATGATCTTGATCGGGAAATCGCAGGGGAATTCAAACAGTGAGTCGTTCTCGGGATTCATTCTCTACTCCTTCTTCCGCCGCGGCGGCTTCAGCCGCCTTGGCTCGCTGATACGCCGCATACAGCTCCGCAAACACCACGCCCGGGCGGCCCGCGCCGACCGGCGCGCCATCGAGCCGCGTGACCGGCAGCACTTCCCTGGTCGCCGAGCTGACGATGATTTCATCGGCCGCGCGCACTTCAGCTTCGGTGATGTCGCGCGCTTCGAAGCGGATACCGCATTCGGCCGTCAGCTCCTCGATGAGCCCATAGCGGATCCCTTCGAGAATCCTGTTGCTGCGCGGCGGCGCGGCCAGCACGCCATCCTTCACGATCCACACGTTCGACGACGACCCTTCGGTCAGCAAACCATCGCGGAACTGCAGCGTCTCGAAGGCGTCGTTTTCGGCCGCGTATTGCGCCATCAGCACGTTGCCGAGCAGCGACACCGACTTGATGTCGCAATTGAGCCAGCGACGATCCTCGGCGCTCACGCACGGGACACCGCTTGCGCGCTGCGCGGCGGCGGGCAGGTTCAGCGCGGTGACCATCACGAACACGGTCGGCTTCACGCCGGCCGGAAATGCGTGAGCGCGCTTCGCGACGCCACGCGTGACCTGGATGTATGCGATCGCGTCCTGATCGGCACGCAAGCCGCCGTCCGTTTCGTTGGCCTCGGCCACGCGTCCGATCAGTTCGCGCCAGCCAGCGTCGTCGAGCGGATTGGCGATGCCGATCTTGCCGACCGAGCGCGCGAGACGCGCCAGATGCTGCTTCAGACGAAACGCGGTGCGCCGTCCGCTCGCGTGCGCGTACAACGGCGCCACTTCGTAAATGCCGTCGCCGAAAATGAAGCCGCGGTCGAGCACCGGCACGCGCGCTTCGGACAACGGCACCAGTTCGCCGTTCAGATGAACGATCGGGTCCGGCGAAACCCCGGAGACGACGGTCATTGCGACGTAGCCCTTACTTTTTCTTGTTGAACATCAGCATCAGCGAATCCCACACGCGGCCCACCACACCGGTTTGCTGCACCGGCTGCAGCGCGACCACCGGGAATTGCGCGAGCACCTTGCCGTCGGCGACGAGCTTGGCGGTGCCGATCTGCTGGCCGTTTGCGATCGGCGCGACGAGCGGATCGTTGAGTTCGATCTGCGGCTTCGCCTTGTCGGCGGCGCCCTTCGGCAGCGTGATGTACTGGTCGCTTTTCACGCCAACCTGCACGCTGTCCTGCGAACCCTTGTAGACGCGCGGCGTGGCCACGACCTGGTTCGCCTTGTACAGACGCGTCGTGTCGTAGGCGGTGTAGCCGTAGTTCAGCATCTTCAGGCTGTCCTGCACGCGGTCGTGCTCCTTGGTCTCGCCCATCATCACCGAGACGAGACGGCGCGACGCGTCGGTCGTGCCCGGCAGCGGACGCTTCGCGCTCGCAATCAGGCAGTAGCCGGCCCCTTGCGTGTGACCGGTCTTCAGACCGTCGACGGTCGGGTCGATCCACAGCAGACGGTTGCGGTTCGGCTGCTTGATCTTGTTGTACGTGAATTCCTTGACCGAGAAGATGTTGTAGTACTCGGGATAGTCGCGAATCAGGCGGGCCGACAGGATCGCGAGATCGCCCGCGGTCGTGTAGTGCTGCGGGTCGGGCATGCCGTTCACGTCGGCGAAATGCGTGTGCGTCATGCCGAGCTTTTGCGCCTCCTTGTTCATCATGTCGACGAACTGCGCCTCGCTGCCTCCCACCAGTTCGGCGAGCGCAATTGCCGCGTCGTTGCCCGACTGCACGATCATGCCGTACACGAGGTCGTGCACGGTCACCGGCTTGAGCGCCTCGATGAACATGCGCGATTCGTCGTTGCGCACGCGCCGCACGGCTTCGCTCGGCTCGATGCTCTGATCCATCGTGATCTTCTTCGTGTCGAGCGCCTCGAACACGAGATACGCGGTCATCAGCTTGGTCAACGACGCCGGCTCGACGCGCTCGTCGGCATTGGCGGACGCGAGCACCTGGTTGCTGGTCGCGTCGACGAGCACCCACGAGCGCGCGTTGACGCCCGGCGGCGGCACCTGCGCGAACGCGGTGCTGGCGACGAGCGTGGCCGGCAGCACGAGGCCGACGGCGATGGCGCGATTGAGCGAAGCGGGAACGAAAGAGGCGAGTGACGGGAATGACGTGCGGCCAGAGGAGGAGAAACGCATAGGGTCGATTCGTGCAGAAAAATACGTTGCGCGACAGCGCGCGGAGTTGGGGGAGCCGGTCGGCGGGGCATCTGGCCGTAAAACGGCGGGCGCCCGTTGGACTGATGGCGACGCAATCGGTTCGCGAGCGCAGCGCTGCGCACCCGGCCGCGCCCTCCCGCGAAATGATTCCGCGGCGCGCGATTCTGCCGGCTGGGCGGCGCTGTGCCCAAAAAAAGAGCGCCCATTATACGCGCGCTACCTGGTCAGCTTCGCGCGCGTGTCGTCGATTTGCACACGTTTGCGCGCACCTGTCCCCCGCAAAATTCGCGTCGCGCGTTTTCAGCGCCAGGCGTCGACGATGATCCGCTTCAGGATGTGAAGCTTGCGATGCAAAAAGTGCTCGGCGCCCGGAATCACGACGACCGGCAGTTCCTGCGGCCGCGCCCAGTCGAACACGGACTGGACGGGAACGGTCTCGTCGACTTCGCCGTGGATCACGAGTGTGCTTTCGGGCACGGGTGCGACGTCCCAGCGGCTCGCCGCGGTACCGACGAACACGATGCGCTCGATTTCCCGGCCTTCATCGCGCAGCTTCGCCGCGACGTGCGACAGCACCACGGTGCCGAACGAAAAGCCCGCCAATACGAGCGGCAGATCGCCGTAGTCCGGATCGGCGCGCATGTGCTCGAGCACCGCGCGCAGATCGTCGCGCTCGCCGACGCCCGCGTCGTGCTCGCCCTGGGTCTGGCCGACGCCGCGGAAATTCGACCGGTAAGTGACGTAGTTCAGCTGCACGAGCGTGCGCGCGAGGGTCTGCGCGACCTTGTTGTCCATCGTGCCGCCAAACAGCGGATGCGGATGCGCGACGAGCGCGATGCCGCGTGGCGCGGCGCCTTTTTCGCGCACGCCGTCGGGCAGGTCCAGCGCGACCTCGATCTTGCCGACCGGGCCGTCGATCAGATACTTCTTCGTGTTGACGTTCATCGGGATGGATCGTTTTGTGGTTCGCGTTATTGATCGATCTTCAGACGCTCGACGATCTTGCCGTTCGCAAGATGCGATTCGACGATCTCATCGATGTCGCTCTCGTCGACGTAGGTGTACCAGACCGCCTCGGGATACACGACGAGCGTCGGGCCCAGTTCGCAGCGATCGAGGCAGCCGGCCTTGTTGATGCGCACCTGGCCGGGCCCGGCGAGGCCGAGTTGCTTCACGCGTTTTTTCGCGTATTCCTGCATCGCCTGTGCGTTGCAGTTCGCGCAGCTCGGACGCTCGGCGCCGGGGTCGCGTTGATTCAGACAGAAGAAAACGTGGTGCTTGTAGAAGGAATCCATGATGTTCGGGAGGCGAGCCTGAAAGGAAGTGCAATGACGGTGCGGACGATTATAGCGACCGGGCTGTGCAGGCGTCGGGACCTGGCGGCCGGCGCGCAAGCACGTCACGCCCGCCTCGCGCGCCGCTTGAGCCACGCCCGCTCGACCGCGAACGCGAGCCACACCAGCGCCGCATAGGGCCATATCCATGCGAGCCAGCGCGCGAGCCCGTTGAAATGCAGATAGCGTCCCTGCCGCCAGTCGGCGAGCACGGCGTCGAAATACGGGTTCACCGGCAGCAGATTGACGAACACGAGTGCGACGACCAGCGCGACCCCGGCGAGCGTCGCACGCAACCGCCGCCGCAGCGGCAGCGCGACGAGCGCCGCGATGGTGCCGCACACGAGTCCGATTAGCGCGCCGGGCGTCGCCCAGTCGAACGCGAGGCCCGATTGCGATTGCAGGAACGTCGCGCCGGCCTTCACGCACAAGGTCGCGACGATGAACACGAACAGCAGGCGCACGCGTGGCGCATGGCGGCGCGCCGGCAGCGATGCAAGCGCGAGCGCCGCGAACAGGTTTAGCGCCGTGATCAGCGCTTCCCATGTGTCGTCGTCCAGCCACGCGGCCGCCGCCGCCGGCCATGCGCCGACATGCCACGCGGACGGCGTCCACGCGAGCAGCGCGTCCTGGGTGGCCGGATCGACGCTCAGCCACAGCGCGCGCGGCCAGTTGCCGAGACCGAACAGACGCGGCGACGGATACATCGTCGCAAACGGCCACGCGGCGACGAGGCAGGCGAGCGTCGCATGGCCGCGCTCGAACCACAGCAACCGCAAACGCCTGAGCAGGCCGCGGTCGAGCAGCGCGCCGGTCAACGGCGACATCATCGCCGCGCCGACGAGCGCGCCCAGCGTGTTGGCGGCGAGGTCGAGATTGGAGGCGACGCGTGTTGGCAGATAGGTCTGCACGGCTTCCATCGTGCCTGACAGCAGACCGCCCAGCACGAACGCGAGTGCGACGGCCAGCGTGCCGCGCCAACGCGGATATACCGCGAGCACCACCAGCGCGCCGAACGGCATATAGCCGAGCACGTTGGTGACGACGTCGAACGCCGTCAGGTACTGCGGCATCGGATCGAACAGATAGGCGACCGGCGCGATGCCGAGCGAGCGCCAGCCCGAGAACGGATACCACGACCCGTAGACGATCAGCGCCGTGTAAAGCAGCAGCGCCTGACGGGCCAGCGTCGACGGGCGGCGCAGCCAGGGGCGTTCGCTCATGCAGCGCTCCGTTGCGTGCGCTGCCCGCCCGTCATTGCGCGGCGACCAGCGCCTGCGAGCCGAGCCACGTGGTGATCTGCGCGACGAGGTCGTCGCTGGCCGCGGCGAGCGCCCGCGCGCCGCCGGCCGCATCCGCCGAATGCGCGGGCGCGTGCGCGACGAAGGTCTGCTGGCCGATCACCTTGCCGCCCTGCATCAGCGTCGCGCGCGCGGTGATCGCGCCGTGGCTGTCCGTCTGGCTGTCGAACACCTGCTCGAACTCGGTCAGATCGACCCGCAGCACCGGCGCGGTCACGCCGTCCGCGCCCGTCAGCACGGTGCCGCGCTCGCTCAGCGCGTTGCGCAGGCGCTGCGTCAGCAGTTGCGACGGCATCATCGTCCAGTGGCTGCTGGCGTAGGCGGCTGTCTGCTGCGCGTCGGCGTAGCTCAGCCGATAAGTCAGCCGGTCGGATTCGAGCACGGACGGCGCGCTGACCTCCAGCACCTTGACGGCCGGCAGCCGGCTCGCCGCGGCGGCCTGCGGCGGCGGCCCGAAGTCGTAGCGGATGTCCGACACCACCGCGGACGTGCCCGCGCAGCCCGCCGCCAGCACGCCGAACGCGAGCAACGCCGCGAGCGCGGCGCGCGAGGACAACAGTCGGAGAATCGAGCGTGACATGGGCATCTTCCTCTGTTCTAGCCTGCGGATTTAGTGAGCTGCGGGCGCAGTGGCGGCGGGCCACGCGAAGCCGGCCTCGCCCGGACCCGGCGCCGGGCGCGGCGCGCCAAACAGCACGCTGCGCGGATTGGTGCTGAAGGTGTCGGCGGCGCGGTCGATCGATTGCGCCGCCGCGCGCACGTCCTCGGTCAGCGAATTGACGCGCGGCAGCGTCTGGAAGCCGACCTGCGCGGACAGGTCCTGCAGCGACGTGTTCATCTGCGTGAGCGCATCGCCCGCCTGCTGCGCGGCCGTGCCGACCTTGTTCAGATTGCGCTCGAGGGGCCCGTCCGGACGGTTCAGGTTCGTGATCATCTGGTTGGTCGACGCGAGCGTGCGGTTCAGCTGGTCGACCGTGCCGGGCAGCTTGCTGGCGACCGGCGCCATCTCACGAGTCAGCGTCGCGACGCCCGACGCCGCCTGCGCGATGCTCGCCGCGGTGTCGTGCAGCTGCGCGACCATTTCCGGCGACAGCATGTTGTTCACGTTGTCGGTGACTTTTTCGAGCTTGCGCAGCAGCACGTCGCCGCGTTGCTGCAACTGGTCGAACAGACCCGGGCGCATCGGCAATTGTGCGACCTTTTGGGCTGACGACGGCAGCGGGGTCGGATCGCGCCCGGTATCGTCGAGCTGGATGAACGCGATGCCGGTCACGCCCTGCAAGCCGAGGCTGCCGAACGTCGAATGCGTGATCGGCGCGTGCTCGTCGACCATGATGCGGATCAGGATCTGCCCCGGATGTGTCGGATCGAACTTGATCGACTGCACACGGCCGACGTCGAGCCCGCGAAAGCGCACCGCCGCGTCCGCAAAGAGGCCATTCACGTTGGTGCGCGCGATCAGGTCGTACGGCACCCGCACGGTGCGGTCGACGTTGAACAGATACGCCGCCAGCGCGATCGCCGCCGTCAGCACGACCGTGAAGAGCCCGGCCCAGAACGCATGCGCTTTGTTTTCCATTGTCAGTCTTCCTGGTTCATAGCGGCCCGGTTCATGGCGGCCGGCCTCATAGCGGCAACTCGGACGACGCCGGCTCGAGCGCCGCCTGCGGCAGCTTCGCGCGGCGCTCGGGCGGCAGCGCCTGCAGCGCGCGGCGCCCGCGCAGGCCGAGGAAATATTCGTGGATGAACGGATGGTCGACGCCCGCGGCCTCCTCGACCGGCGCGTTGACGAGCACTTTGCGATCGGCAAGCACGGCCACACGTGTCGACAGTGCGACCATCGTATCGAGATCGTGCGTGATCATCACGACCGTCAGACCGAGCGCGCGATGCAGCCCTGAGATCAGCTCGACGAATTCGTCGGACGCCTCCGGGTCGAGGCCGGCGGTCGGTTCGTCGAGGAACAGCAGTTCGGGTTCGAGCGCGATCGCGCGCGCGATGCCAACCCGCTTGATCATGCCGCCCGACAGCGCCGATGGCATCTTCGACGCGTGCTTGCACGGCAGCCCGACCATTTCGAGCTTCAGCATCACGATGTCGCGCAACAGGTCTTCGGGCACCTTGCCGAGCTCGCGCACCGGTTGCGCGACGTTGTCGAACACGGACAGCGACGAGAACAGCGCGCCGCGCTGGAACAGCATGCCGGAGCGGCTGCGCATCAGCAGCGCGGTGTCGGGCGAGATCGTTGCGAGGTCTTCGCCGAACAGCTTGATCGTGCCCCTCGACGGGCGCTCGAGGCCGAGAATCTGCCGCACCAGCGTGGTTTTGCCCGAGCCCGAGCCGCCGACGATCGACACGATCTCGCCGCGCCGCACGTCGAGGCTCAGATGCTGATGCACGATGTTGCGGCCGTAGCGCTTGGTGATGTCGATCACCTCGATCACCGGCTCGGCGATCGACGGTACGGGTTGGCCGCGTACGGCTTCGGTGAGTGGCGCGATCATCCTAGCCCCTCGTTTTGAAAGAGGATCGCGAACACCGCGTCCGCGAGAATCACGATGGTGATCGACGTGACCACCGAGGTCGTCGTGCCTTCGCCGAGACTCTGCGAATTGGCTTTGATACGGAAGCCGAAATGACAGCCGGCGAGCGCGATCAGCATGCCGAATACCGCGCCCTTGCCAAGCCCGATCCACAGGTTCGCGATCGGCACGACGTTCGGCAGCTGGCGCGCGAAGAAGCTCATGTCGATGCCGAGCACGAGCTTCGCGGCGAGCGCGCCGCCCGTCAACGAGACCACGTTGGTCCACATCACGAGCAGCGGCATCGCGACGGCCAGTGCGATCACGCGCGGCAGGATCAGCCGCAGGCCGTGCGGGATGCCCATTACGCGCATCGCGTCGAGCTCCTCGGTCACGCGCATCACGCCGATCTGCGCGGTGATCGCCGAGCCCGAGCGGCCCGCCACCAGAATCGCCGACAGCACCGGGCCGAGTTCGCGAATCACCGCGAGGCCGAGAATATTGACGATGAACTGGTTCGCGCCAAAGATGCGCAATTGCTGTGCCGACAGATAGCTCAACACGATGCCGATCAGGAACGCGACCAGCGCGGTGATCGGCAGCGCGCGGGCGCCGGCGTTGTAGATGTTCGCGGAGATTTCGGTCCACGGCGTGAGTTTCGGCTTGCGCACGATCGCGAGCAGATCGAGCACGAAGCGCCCGAGCATCGCGACGCCGCCCTGCATGTGCTCGACGAACGAGAAGAGCCCGAGGCCGAGACGCGTAAAGGGATCGAGGCGCGTGACCGGCTCGGCGCTCTCGCGCACCGTGTCGAGCAGCGCGATGCGCTCGAAGATGTCGCGCTGCGTGTCCGTGAGCGCGGTGCCCGGCGGCATCTTGCGGCCCCACACGCGCCACAGCGCCTGGCCGCCGACGTGGTCCATCCTGTCGACGCGCGACAGGTCCCACTCGCCGATGCCCTGCGCGCCGGTCAGCGAACGCAGCTGCGGAATCACGTGCCCGGTGTCGCGATCGCGCGCGAGCGCGAGCGCCGTCCACTGGCCCGAGAGACGGACGATCTTGCCTTGGCTGCCGGCCGCGACTTCAAGGCCGGGCGGAGTGTCGTTGTTCAAGGATCGCGTGAATCTGGTTATCGGATTAGCGGCCATTGTAACGAAGGCTCGGCCGCCGGTCCGCACTGATGCACATCGACCGGCGTCGCCGTTCACCGCTGCGCATTCGAGTCTCGGGCGGGTTCACTGTGGCTACAATATGGGACATGAATGCCTCCAAGACTCCCGCCTCCCCGTCCGCAGCGACAAGCGCGGTACCAGCCTCGTCGTCGGCTTCGACCGACTGGCGCATCGATCGCGAACGCGCAGTCAAGCTGTTCGGCGCGCATGCGCATGACTGGCCAATCGAAATCGTCGAAGAAACCGGCTCGACCAACGCCGACTTGATGACCCACGTGAAAGCCCTGCCGCGCCGCGCGAACGCGCTGCCGCGGCCGATCGTGCGCGTCGCGTATCTGCAGACCGCTGGGCGCGGCCGCCGTGGGCGGCCGTGGTACGCGGAGCCCGGCAACGCGCTGCTGTTTTCGGTCGCGTGCGTCTTGCCGCGACCGCTCGAAGGGCTCGGGGGCTTGAGTCTCGCGGTGGGCGTCGCGCTCGTCGACGGGCTGCGCTCGCTGCCGGTCGCCGGTCCCGGACAGATCGCGCTGAAGTGGCCGAACGACGTGCTGCTCGAAGGCGACAAGCTCGCCGGCATCCTGATCGAAACCGCGTGGAGCACCGACGACGCGAGCGCGGTCGTGATCGGCATCGGCACCAACGTGAAAGGCGCCGACGAACTCGCGGCGAAGGTGGGCGCGCTGAACGCCGAGGTACCGCCGCAGGCGCTCGGCACCGTGCCGACCGCATTGCAACGCGCGCTGCCGAACGCGAATCTGACCGATACGCTGGCAGCCGAATTGAACGCGCTCGAACCGATGCTGCAGCGCTTCGGCGCCGAAGGCTTCGCGCCGTTCCAGCCGCGCTGGAACGCGGTGCATGCTTACGCGGGCCGCGACGTCGTGCTGCTCGAACAAGGCCAGGAACTCGCGCGCGGCGTGGCGGCGGGCGTTGACGAGCGTGGCCAGTTGCTGCTCGATACGGCTGAGGGCCGCCAGAGCATCGCGACCGGCGACGTGTCGCTGCGCCTCGCCCACGGTGTCGCATGAGGCAGCGCGCGCCATATCTGCTGATCGACGCGGGCAATAGCCGGATCAAGTGGGCGCTGGTGCAGCCCGATGGGACGCAGTTGGCGAGCGGCGCGCTCGCGCATGACGACCTTGCCGGGCCACGCGCGCGGTCGGGTGCGCAACCCGGTTGGACTGACTGGCCGGCGCCATGCGGCGCGTGGCTCTCCAACGTCGCGGGCGCGGAGGTCGCGACGCACATCGCGGCGCTGGTCGACGCGCACTGGCCGCGACTGCCGCTCGCGACGATCCGCGCAAGTGCTCGTCGATGCGGCGTGACCAATTGCTACACGACACCGGACTCGCTCGGCAGCGACCGCTGGGCCGGCATGATCGGCGCGCACGCGACCTTTCCCGGCGAGCATCTGCTGCTCGCGACCTTCGGCACCGCGACGACGCTCGAGGCCTTGCGCGCCGATGGCGCGTTCATCGGCGGATTGATTGCGCCGGGCTGGACGCTGATGATGCGCTCGCTCGGTGAGCACACCGCGCAACTGCCGACGCTCGACACCGCGCGCGCGAGCGGTCTGCTCGACGCCGCCGATACCACCGGCGCGGGCCGTCGCGGGCCGTTCTTCGCAACGGATACGCCGCGCTCGCTGTCGGCGGGCTGCACGCTGGCGCAGGCCGGATTGATCGAGCGGATGTGGCGGGACCTGCAGGATGAGTGGCAGGTGCCGGTGCGTCTCGTGGTCAGCGGCGGCGCCGCCGACGAAGTGGCGAGCGCCCTGAAAGTGCCGCATACTCGCCACGATTCGCTGGTGCTGTCAGGGCTTGCGCTGATCGCAGCCGAGGATACCGCGCGGCAAAGCGGCTGATTGCCTGCCGTGGCTAGCGTTCGATTCGCGACCGGGTGGCGCGTGATGTAGAACGTGCGCCTGCGTTGCGCGCAATTCGCCGCCCATTTTCCGAACCCGAGTCTTTCCCGCACGCCCCAGGCTCAACTTCTTTCTGAATTGGAAACACCCACAATGCTTCGCTGGCCGATCGCCATTCTGATTGTTGTCAACGTGCTGGCTTTCGTCGCGCTGCTTGGCGCCTTCGGCCCCACACCCACCGCCAGCGGACGCGAGCCGAATCATCTGAACCGCCAGATTCATCCGGACTGGCTGAAGGTGCGGCCGGTCAGCGCCGCCGATGCGGCCGACCAGGCGGTGGTCGGCGGACCCGCGCCGCAGGCGCCGATTTCGACATCGGAGTTGCCGCAGTAGTCAGGTGAGCGACGCGGTCGGTTAGAAGTTCAGCAGTGCGCCGCGCGTTTTGCGGTAACGGGCGGCATCAACCCTGCGTCCGCACCTTCTTCAACAGCGCGGTCGTCGAGCGCTCGTGCTCGAACGCAATCGCGAGCGCCTTGCCGCCCCAACCGCGCACGAGCGCCGATTCGGGCAGCGCGTCCATGTCGTAGTCGCCGCCCTTCACGAGCACGTCCGGGCGCAGCGCGGAAATCAGCTCGACCGGCGTCTTCTCGCCGAAGCCCACCACGTAATCGACGCTTTCCAGCGCCGCTAGCAAGGCCATGCGGTCGGCCTCGTTGTTGATCGGCCGGTCGTCGCCTTTGCCAAGCATCCGCACCGACGCGTCGCTATTGACACCAACGATCAGGCACGCGCCCAACGCCTTTGCGTCGGCCAGATAAGTCACGTGACCACGATGCAGGATATCGAACACGCCGTTCGTAAACACGACGGGCGCGCGCAGCGAAGGACGAAGCTTCACCAGGGCATCGCGCGTCAGAATCTTGCGTTCAAAGATGGCGGTCATCGCACGGTCACAGAGTTGGGGAATCTGGGAGTTGGGGAGTTACGGGAACAGGAATGCCAGGTGCCGTCACGATACACGCTGGACGGTTCGAAGCAAAACGGTCCGGCAAGCTGACGCTTGCCGGACCGCCGTTTGATACGGTGCTGAAACCGCCTGAGTCGTTACGCCGGCTGCTGCTGCGCCGGGTTTTGTTCAGCGGCTTGCAGACGCGCGACCACTTCCTTGCGATAACGGTTCAGTTCCTGCGCGGTGTTGAACGTGCGTTCGAACAGCAGCGACAGGTTGTGCAGAATGCGTTCGATGACTTTCTTTTCCCAGCCGTCGTCGAAACGGATCTGCTCGTCGAGCCAGCGCTCGAGCCATTCCGGATCCGGCAGACGCGACTGGATCGTGTCGCGCGGGAACAGCGCCTGGTTCACGTGCAGGTTGGTGGGGTGCAGCGGCTTTTCGGTGCGACGCGCCGACGCCATCAGCACGCCTATCTTCGCAAACGCGGCACGCGCGATGTCGCCGGTTTGCGCCATCGCCTTCTTCATGTAGCGCAGATACGCACCGCCGTGGCGCGCTTCGTCGCGCGAGATAGTTTCGTAGATGTGCTTGATGACTGGCTCGGTATGCCATTCGGCGGCGCGGCGATACCAGTGATTCAGGCGGATTTCGCCGCAGAAGTGCAACATCAGCGTTTCGAGCGGCGGTGCGGGATCGAACTCGAAGCGCACTGCGTGCAGTTCCTCTTCGGTCGGGACCAGTTCCGGCTTGAAGCGGCGCAGGTATTCCATCAACACCAGCGAGTGCTTCTGCTCCTCGAAGAACCACACGCTCATGAATGCGGAGAAATCGCTGTCGTGATGATTGTCACGCAGAAACATTTCCGTGGCGGGCAACGCCGACCATTCGGTGATCGCGTTCATCTTGATCGTCGCGGCTTGCTCGTCGGTCAACAGCGATGCATCGAATTTGTCCCAGGGAATGTCCTTCTCCATGTCCCATCGAACGGATTCGAGCGATTTATAAAGTTCCGGATAAAGCATGGTGTTCATAGTCCCACCCCTGTTCTGCACATACTGTGTGTGTCTGTTGCTGCTACGTGTAGCCGTTTTTACCTACGACGAACGGACGTGCCGTTTATCGGCCAAGCATTCAATTTTACGCGTTAATCAGCCGCCCAGAAGCATCGGGCAGCAAAGAAGTCCGGGCTTGGTATTGCCGCCTGAAGCGTGAATCAGGCGCCGTGGCCAACCGTGGGGGAGGGATACCCTTTGCCTGAGGTCGAGCCAGTCTGGGTCGACAACCGCACCGTCCAGCCCTGCACCGGTAGCGCCGGCGGCGAATGACGCGAGGGCGGCGGGATTGGTTGTTTTCGGCGCACGCCCCAAAGCCAGATCAAGCTTACACAATGATAGCACGCGCCTCCCACCAAACCCGTGACAGAAGCGGCGCGAGCGCACTGTGGTATTGACTTCTCTCAATAAAGTCGGCGATTCGCGCGGGCGGAAACCGCCGGCGCTGGAATAGGAAAAAACGCAGCCGATCAGTCGCCTTCATCATCGGCCACTGATTCCCGGCGCGCCTTCCGGCTCACGTCGACTTTTTCGGCGTTGCCGCGCCCGTTCCGGCCGCGCGTTTGGCCGGCGGCGCGGCGCGCTTCGCCGCCGGCCGTTTGACGGCGGGCTTCGCGTTTTGCGCGGCGGCGCCCGACGCATCGGCGCCCGACGCATCCGCGGCCTTCGACGGTTCCGGCTTGCCCTGCGTGCCCCCGCCCGCCGCGGCGACCGCGACGGACGGCTGCGTCATTGCGAACTGCGCGATCTGGTTGAATTGCGATTGCAGCAGATTCCACCACGCGGACGCATCGAAGCCGGGCGCCGCGGGCGCTTCCTCTTCGTCGCTGTCGGCCTGCGTGGCGCTTTCGGGCGTGGGCTCGGCCGGCTTCGTCCAACTCCGCGCCGGGGCGGGGCTCGAGGCGGTGTTCGGCGCGTCACTCGCGGCGGCACCCGACGCAGCAGCCGCCGCCTGCGACATCGACGATTGCGCGAACGCGCCGAACGCGCGCAGCGTCGCGAGCGTCGCACGTTGCACTTCGAGCGCCTGGATCGCCGACTGCAGCATGCTCAGATTCAGCTTCAGCCATTGCTCGACCGCGCGCATGTCGGTGATGCGCTTGTCGAGCTCCTCGACGCTCGTGAGCGGCGCCATCATGTCGGACATCATCGACAGCGACGGACTCGTGCCCCCACCCGGCTGCGCGCCCGTCATGGCGGCGCCGAACGGCGACAGCCGAATCATGCTCCACATGCGATCGAGCATTTCAGCGGGCGGAAAACCGGGGAAGCCGGGAAATGGCGGCGCGGAGCCAGTGGTGTCGGTCATGGTTGTCGCCTCGGTGCTGGATGATAGGTGGAGCGCGCGATGCCGCGCGCGTCGATTCGATCATACCGTGTGGGGTATGACATCACGATCGTTGGTCGTTACGTGGACCGCCCGCGCCAAAATCGGGCGCGCGCCGCTCGCGCAACGAGCTCAGGCCCTCGCGCACGTCGGGCCCCGCGAAGCCCATGAATTCCAGCGCGAGCGACGTATCGAACGCCGGCCCCGCCGTGCGCAGCCAGTTGTTCAACGCGTACTTGGTCCAGCGGATGGCGGTTTGCGAACCGTCGGCCAGCTTGCGCGCGACTTCGAACGCCTTCGGCAGCAGATCGCTTTCGTCGACGGCCAGCGACACGAGCCCGATGCGCTCCGCCTCCTCGCCGCTCACCGGCTCGCACAGCAGCAGGTAGTACTTCGCCTTCGCCATGCCGCACAAGAGCGGCCAGACGATCGCCGCATGATCGCCCGCGGCGACGCCGAGGCGCGTGTGTCCGTCGATGATGCGGGCCGTCTTCGCCGCGATCGAGATATCGGCGAGCAGCCCCGCGACGAGCCCCGCGCCGACCGCGGGCCCGTGCATCGCCGACACGATCGGCTTGCCGCAGTTGATCACGTTGTAGACGAGATCGCGCGCTTCGCGCCACACACGCGTGCGCACCTCGAAATCGTTCGCCATGTCCTCGACGAGTTGCAGATCGCCGCCGGCCGAAAAGCCTTTGCCCTCGCCGCGAATGATCGCGACGCGCGTATCGGGATCGCGATCGATGTCGCGCCAGATTTCCGCGAGCTCGTAATGCATGCGTGCGTTCGCGGTCGCGAGGCCGCTTTTATTCGCGCCCTCGCCGCTCATCACGACTTCGAGCACGCCGTGCGGATGACGCTGCAAACGCAGCGACTGGTAGTGCGCGTAGTACGCGTCGTTCGGTTGCGATGGCTGAGGCATGGTGAGCAGTCTGGAGGAGATTCGTTCAGTCGCGCGCGGAACGCCGCGCCCCGTTCAATGCGGCTGATAAAGCCACTTGCCATTGGTGATTTCGACCATCACGCGGGCGCGCTGATCGAGCCCGAGATGATCGGCCGCGCTCATGTTGACGACGCCATTGGTGTCCGCGAGACCGCGTGTTCCTTCGAGCGCGTCGCGCAGCGCGCGGCGAAACGGCGGCGTGCCGGGCGCGCCGGCTTTCAGCGCGAGCGGAATCGCATGCTCGAGCAACGCGCCCGCGTCCGACGTGTACGAACCGAATGCCGACACGCTGCCCGCGCCGTGCCGCGCCTCGAAGCGCTCGATGTAATCGAGCGCGAGACGCCTGGCCGGATGATCGGCCGGCAATTGCGTGGCGACCAACACCGGGCTCGCGGGCAGGAAGGTGCCGTCGCAATCGGCGCCGCACACGCGCAGGAAGTCGTTATTGCCGACGCCGTGGTTGTGATAGATGACGCCCTTGTAGCCGCGCTCGCGCAGCGTTTTCGGCGGCAGCGCGGCAGGCGTGCCGGCCGCGCCGACCACTACCGCGTCCGGGTGGGTCGCGAGAATCTTCAGCACCTGGCCGGTCACGCTCGGATCGGTGCGATTGAAACGCTCGCTCGCGACCACGTCGATGTGATGCAGCTGCGCGAACTTCGCGACCTCGGCGTAGAACGTCTCGCCGAGCGCGTCGGCCTGGCCGATGAACGCGATCGTCTTCACACCGTGTCCGCTCGCATGCTCGGCGATCGCCGAGGCCATCATCGCGTCGGTCTGCGGCGTCTTGAAGACCCAGCGACGTTTCGCGTCGACCGGTTCGATGATTTTCGCGGACGACGCGAGCGAGATCATCGGCGTTTCGCCATCGGCGACCACGTCGATCATCGCGAGCGAATTCGGCGTGATCGACGAGCCGATGATCGCGTCGACGTGATTCTCGCTGATGAGCTTCCTGGTGTCCTGCACGGCGTGGGTCGTGTCCGATGCATCGTCGAGCACGATGTACTCGACGTTCTGCCCGCCGATCCGTTTGGGTAGCAGCGCGACCGTGTCGCGCGCGGGAATGCCGAGCGACGCGGCCGGCCCGGTCAGCGACAGCACGAGACCGATCTTCACCTGCGCGAACGATGTCAGCGGCAACGCGCAGGCAAGCGCGGCCCACAGCGTCGCGGCGCGCCGCGCGAAGCGCCGACCACGTTGAGGCAAGCCACGCGCGCTCGTGCGCGCTTCAACGGGCGACGCGCAAGCGCGCCGACGTTCAGCTGCGGAGAAGTCCAATCGCGGCATGCTGTCTCCTCACGTCGGGGTTTTCGTTGTGATGTTTGCCGCAGTGTAGCCGCGCGCGCAAGTGGCGGCATCGGGCGAAACCCTTTCGCGCGTGCCGCCCGCGTCACAGCATTGCCGCGTGAGCGCCGCGCTTCATTCGAGCGGCGCGATGCTCTGCTCGATCGCACCGAAAATCGACTTGCCCGCATCGTCGAACATTTCGATCTTCACGGTGTCGCCGTATTTCATGAACTCCGTTTGCGGCGCGCCGTGCTCGATCGTTTCGAGGCAGCGCTTCTCGGCGATACAGCAGTAGCCGCGTTTCGCGTCCTTGTTCGACACCGTGCCCGAACCGACGATGGCACCAGCACGCAGATTGCGCGTTTTCGCGGCATGCGCGATCAACTGACCGAAGTGAAACACCATATCGGTGCCTGCGTCGGGCTGGCCGACCTTCCTGCCGTTCCAGTGGACGATCATCGGCCGATGCACGCGGCCTTCGCGCCAGTGTTCGCCGAGCTCGTCGGGCGTCACGGCGACCGGCGCGAATGAGGTGGCCGGCTTGCTCTGGAAAAAGCCGAAGCCCTTCGCGAGTTCGGCGGGGATCAGGTTGCGTAGCGACACGTCGTTGACGAGCATGACCAGCCGCACGCCGCGCAGGGCCTGCTCGGGCGTCGCGCCCATCCGCACATCGCCGGTGACGACCGCGACTTCGGCCTCGAAGTCGATGCCGTACTCTTCCGATGCGCACGCCACGTCGTCGCGCGGGCCGATGAAGTCGTCGCTACCGCCCTGGTACATCAGCGGGTCGGTCCAGAATTCGGGCGGCATTTCCGCGCCGCGCGCACGCCGCACGAGCTCGACGTGGTTCACGTACGACGAGCCGTCGGCCCACTGGAACGCGCGCGGCAGCGGCGCCATGCACTCTTTGGCGTCGAATGAAAAGCTGTTGCGCGCACGGCCCTGGTTCAGCGCATCGTAAAGGTCGTGCAGTTGCGGCGCGTAGAAGGCCCAGTCGTCGAGCACGCGCTGCAGCGTGGGCGCGATCGCGTCGGCGATGGCCGCCGTGTGCAGGTCGCGGGACACGACGATCAGTTGACCGTCGCGCGTGCCGTCCTTAAGCGAGGCAAGTTTCATAGAGCTGTGAACCGTGTATTAGTGACGATGGAAGGAATGTATTCTACGATGGTGAATCGGCGCGGCCCAATATCTGCGTGTTCGTCGTCGTGTCACCGTAGCCGTCTCCATTACGATCACCGAACGCGCTGCCCGCGCCTTTTGCACATGTCCGCCAACGCCCGCTCCGGCACGATCCGCACCCGCACCGACCCCGCGTCCGCCGACGATCTGCTCGATCCCGCCCATGCAACCGACGCAACCGGCGCCGATGACGAACCCGGCGAACCCGGCGAAGAAAAACTGCGCTCGGGCATCCAGTCGATCGAGGTCGGTTTCAGGCTGCTCGACGTGCTGACCCACGAGCCGCGCGCGATGATGCTGCGCGATCTCGCGCAGCGCGCGGGCATGAGTCCGGCGAAGGCGCATCGCTATCTGGTCAGTTTTCTGCGTCTCGGCGTGGTCGCGCAGGACCCGCTGTCGGGCCGCTACGAACTCGGCGGCTTCGCTTTGCAGCTGGGGCTCGCGCGGCTTGCTCGCGTCGACGGTGTGAAGCTCGCGCGCATCGCGCTCGCCGAACTGCGCGACCGGCTCGACCTGACCGTCGGCATCGCGGTGTGGGGCAATCAGGGACCCACGATGGTGCACTGGATGGAGTCGAGCTATCCGGCCAAGGCGTCGCTGAAGCTCGGCGACGTGATGCCCTTGCTCAGTTCGGCGACCGGTCTGCTGTTCGCCGCCTACCTGCCGTCCGGCAAGACCGCCGCGATGCTCGAGCGCGAGCTGGCCGACTCGCGGCGCTCGTCGTATAGCGGCGCGCCACGCACCCGCGAAGAGGTCGACAAGGTGCTCGCCGAGGTGCGCGAGCACGAGGCTGCGCGCGTCGAAGGCATGCTGCTGCCGACGATCCACGCGTTTTCGTTGCCGGTGTTCGATTCGACTGGCGAACTCGCGCTCGGTCTGGTCGCGCTCGGCCATGAAGGCGCGTTCGATATCCGCTGGGGCGGCGAGATCGATACCGCGCTGCGCGAATGCGCGCGCAAGCTGTCGTACGAACTCGGCTATAGCGCGACGCCGCGTGGCGACAACGGTTGATACGCACCGATCCTTTCACGCTCTCACCGATTCAAGCGCCGATGGATTTTGCTTCCGCCAACCGCCGTCATGATCGCCTGCCCGCTTTTGGTAGCGGGCCGGGACGCGGCGCGCGCGCGTGGCGCTGGATCGCCGTCCTCGCGGCCGTCGCGGTTGTGCACTGGATCGCGGCGCAATGGTTCGAGCGCAATCGCGTGGATCTGAATCCGGTGAATCACGAGCATGTGCCGGTGCAGGTCGTGCTGCTGACGCCCGAAAGGGTCGAGCGTCAACCCGCGCCACAGCCCGCCATGCCGGCACCGCATCCGCCCGCGCCAGCACGCAAGCCCGCGGCGAGGCCGCCGCGCGAGCAGCATGTGATGACCGCGTTGCAACCGGCCAAACCGAACGAGCCCGCAGCCACGCCGGCATCGGAGGTGGCGGCTAGCGCGCCACCCGCCACCGCGAACGCAAATCCATCGGCCCATGCGAATGCCAGTGGCGCCGTCGCGAGCGCCCCTGCCGCGGCCAGCGCGCCGCAAGCGTCGCAGGGCGTGAAGTTTTCGGTACCGCCGTCGGCCGAACTCGACTACGACACGTTCTACAACGGCGTGCGCAACGCGCCCGGCACGATCCATTGGGCGAGCGACGGGCAGGGCTACGAAATGGTCGTATCAGTGCCGCTGCCGTTCGTCGGTCCATTCGTGTTTTCGAGCCACGGCGGCATCGATGCCTTTGGCCTCGCGCCGGCGCAGTACAGCGAAAAGCGTGGCCGTCGCGCCGAAGACATCGCGATCTTCAATCGCAACGACAAGAAGGTTGGCTTTACGCGCACGCCCGCCTCGTTGCCGTTGCCCGACGGCGCGCAGGATCGCTTCAGTGTCGTGATGCAGCTCGCGAGCCTCGTGCGCGGCGATCCTGACGCCTATAAGCCTGGCGTGACGCGACAGTTTTTCGTCGTCGATACCGATAGCGGGGAGAATTGGCCGATCGAGACGATCGGTGACGAAACGATCCGCGCCGCCCAAGGCTACCTGGAGACGCGTCACTTCAAACGTCTGCCGCGGCACGATGGCGACCAGCGCCGCGTCGATGTGTGGCTCGCCCCGTCCCTTGGCTGGCTGCCGGCGCGCATCCTGCAGACGGAGCCGAACGGTACCCAGTTCGAACTGGTGTGGCGCGGCAAGCTCAATGTCGATGGCACGTCGCCGGATGACCGCGGCAATGGTGGCGCGCCGGCCACGCCTGCTGCACCCGCAGCCCCCGCTGCCACGGGCCCTGCAACGCCGGCGCCAGCTCCGGCCGACGCATCGGCAGTAACACCCGAGGCCGCCCCAGCTGCACCGGTCGATTCGACCGCTCCGACCATCATCAAACCGTGACACTTTTCGTGACACAGTGTCACGAGCAGATTTGCTCGAGATCGGCGAAACTTCCTTTGCAACGCTGACTCGCACGTCAATGGAGCCCCGTTCGTGCGAACGAGGCGACCCACCGCGCTTTTTCACTGCGTTTCCTTCAAAGGAGTCCGCATGCAAGTGAACATCAACGGTATCGACACACGCTACGTGCTGAGCAACGAAGGCGGCGGCCCGTGGCTCACGTTCATCCATCAGTTGGGCGGCGATCTTTCCATCTGGGATCAGATGGCAGGCTATTTCCGCGACGATTACACGGTGCTGCGCTACGACGTGCGCGGCCACGGCCACAGCGCGGTTGCGCGCGAGCCGTTCGCCATGCGCGATCTGGCCGACGATCTCGCCAAACTGCTCGATGCCCTCGGCGCGCGGACGACGCACCTGGTCGGCCTGTCGCTCGGCGGCATGATTGCGCAGCAGTTCGCGCTCGACCATCCATCGCGCATCGACACGCTGACGATTGCCGACAGCACCGGCGGCACTCCGCCCGAGAACCGTGAGTTGTGGAATCAGCGTGCCCACACCGCGCGCAGCGACGGCATGGAGGCGCTGTTACCGTCGACGATCGCACGTTGGCTCACGCCCGACTTTCAGGCCGGCCATCCCGAAGCGGTCGAGCCGATCCGTGAGACATTTGCGCGCACCTCGCCGGAAGGTTTTGCGATGGCCTGCGAGGCACTGCGCGATTTCGACCTTCGCGGCCAGCACGGCGCAATCCGCTCACCGACGCTGACGGTGGCCGGACGTCACGACACTGGCACGCCCCCTGCTGCTACGCAGGCAATAGCGGAGGCGATCGAGGGCGCCCGCTTCGAGTTGCTGGACGCCGCGCATCTCGCGCCAATCGAGCAATCACACCGTTTTGCCGCCTTGCTTGAATCGTTTCTGGAGCGGCGAGTCTAACCGTCAGGTCCGGAGTTTTTACTTGCGTCGTCCGGACCCACCCCTTGAATTCCATCCCACATGCTCCACCTACGGTGCAGAAAAGGGCAGGAGCCCAACGGAAATAAGGAGTGTCGCCATGCAAATGATCTATAACAGCCCTAACTACTGTGTCGTCGAGTTTCCTCCGCAGGAAGGTCTGCTTGCCATGAAGTCGGGCGGCTACGAGATTGTCGACAAGAACATGCAGCGCGAAATCTACATCGATGGGGCAATGGCGGCGCGTTTTCGCGAGCATGTGCAAAAGCTGATCGAAGGCGAGCCGACGCTCGACGAGGTTGATGAATTCCTCGGTCAATTCGACAGTCTGATGCATCAACCGGTGGTCCTGCATTGACCGGAGGTGTTCAGCTGGCGCTCTGGCGACATCGATCGACCGCACCGCGCGGCTTTGGCGGCGGGTTCCATCAAGCGGTCGGCGGCAGCGAAACGGCCCGGCAGGCTTTGGCTTGCCGGGCCGTTTTTTATTGCGTCGTTGGTTAGCGCGTTTCTGAATTCCCGGCGCGGCGCGTTCGTATCGGTCGATTTTGCCGGCCGCGCCTCGCACTCTCCTCCGCGCCGGGCGCATCCGCCCGGCAGCGGCTACAATGACAGGCTTTCCGCCAACGCCGGCGCAAGCCCTCGTCCGCCATGACCCAGCCTGCTCAATCCATCACGCCAGTCCGTTCGGAGCCCGCCTACACCCGCGGCGCAGCGCTGCCCGCGCTGCTGAACTCGCGCATCCTGATTCTGGACGGCGCGATGGGCACGATGATCCAGCGCTACAAGCTCGACGAAGCCGGCTATCGCGGCGAGCGCTTCAAGGACTACGCGCGCGACATCAAGGGCAACAACGAACTGCTGTCGATCACCCAGCCGCAGATCATTGCCGAGATTCACGAGCAGTATCTCGCGGCGGGCGCGGACATCATCGAGACCAACACGTTCGGCGCAACCACGGTCGCACAGGCCGACTACGGCATGGAATCGCTCGCCGTCGAGATGAACATCGAATCGGCGAAGCTCGCGCGCGCCGCGTGCGACAAATACGCAACGCCGGACAAGCCGCGCTTCGTCGCTGGCGCGATCGGCCCGACGCCGAAAACCGCCAGCATTTCGCCGGACGTCAACGATCCGGGCGCGCGCAACGTGACCTTCGACGAACTGCGCGCCGCGTACTACGAGCAGGCGAAAGCGCTGCTCGACGGCGGCGCGGACCTGTTCCTCGTCGAAACGATCTTCGACACGCTGAATGCGAAGGCCGCACTGTTCGCGCTCGACGAGCTGTTCGAAAACACCGGCGAGCGTCTGCCGATCATGATCTCGGGCACCGTCACCGATGCGTCGGGCCGCATTCTGTCGGGCCAGACCGTCGAGGCCTTCTGGAACTCGCTGCGTCACGCGAGGCCGCTCACGTTCGGCCTGAACTGCGCGCTCGGCGCGGCGCTGATGCGTCCTTACATCGCCGAGCTCGCGAAGCTGTGCGACACCTACGTGTCGTGCTATCCGAACGCCGGCCTGCCGAACCCGATGAGCGACACCGGCTTCGACGAATTACCCGCGGATACCTCTGGCCTGCTGAAGGAATTCGCCGAAGCGGGGCTCGTGAACATCGCGGGCGGCTGCTGCGGCACGACGCCCGAGCACATCGCGGCGATCGCGAAGGCGCTCGCCGAGCTGAAGCCGCGCAAGTGGCCGAGCCAGTATCGCGACGCGGCCTGAGCCCGCCTGAAACACTTCGCCCCGACGCCCTGCACGTCCCTTAACGCACGCACCCGACTCGCACACACGCCATGACCGATCACACCATGCGCCTTGCCGGCCTCGAGCCGTTCAACGTCACGTCCGGGACGCTGTTCATCAACGTTGGCGAACGCACCAATGTGACCGGCTCGAAAGCGTTCGCGCGAATGATCCTGAACAATCAGTTCGACGAAGCATTGGCCGTCGCGCGCCACCAGGTCGAGAACGGCGCGCAGGTAATCGACATCAACATGGACGAGGCGATGCTCGATTCGAAAGCGGCAATGGTCCGCTTCATGAATCTGATCGCGTCGGAGCCGGACATCGCGCGCGTGCCGATCATGATCGACTCGTCGAAATGGGACGTGATCGAGGCGGGTCTCAAGTGCGTGCAGGGCAAGGCGATCGTCAACTCGATCTCGCTGAAGGAAGGCAAGGAAGCGTTCGTTCATCATGCGAAGCTGATTCGCCGCTATGGCGCGGCTGCGGTCGTGATGGCGTTCGACGAACAGGGCCAGGCCGATACGTTCCAGCGCAAGACCGGGATTTGCAAGCGTTCGTACGACGTGCTCGTCAACGAAGTCGGCTTTCCGCCCGAGGACATCATCTTCGATCCGAACATCTTTGCGATCGCGACCGGCATCGAGGAACACAACAACTATGCGGTCGACTTCATCGAGGCGACCCGCTGGATCAAGCAGAACCTGCCGTACGCGAAGGTGAGCGGCGGCGTGTCGAACGTGTCGTTCTCGTTCCGCGGCAACGATCCGGTGCGCGAGGCGATTCACACCGTGTTCCTCTATCACGCGATCCAGGCGGGGATGGACATGGGCATCGTCAACGCGGGCCAACTCGGCGTGTATGCCGAACTCGATCCCGAACTGCGCGAGCTCGTCGAAGACGTCGTGCTGAATCGCCGTCAAGACGGCACCGACCGCCTGCTCGAAATCGCCGACAAGTTCAAAAGCGGCGCCGCGAAGAAGGAAGAGAACCTCGAGTGGCGCAAGCAGCCGGTCGAGAAGCGTCTCGCGCATGCGCTCGTGAGCGGCATCACCACGTTCATCGTCGAAGACACCGAGGAAGTGCGCGCGAAGATCGCCGCTGCAGGCGGCCGTCCGATCAACGTGATCGAAGGTCCGCTGATGGACGGCATGAACATCGTCGGCGACCTGTTCGGCCAGGGCAAGATGTTCCTGCCGCAGGTCGTGAAGTCGGCGCGCGTAATGAAGCAGGCGGTCGCGCATCTGATCCCGTTCATCGAGGAAGAAAAGCGCCAGCTCGCGGCGGCCGGCGGCGACGTGCGCGCCAAGGGCAAGATCGTCATCGCGACCGTGAAGGGCGACGTGCACGACATCGGCAAGAACATCGTGTCGGTCGTGCTCCAGTGCAACAACTTCGAAGTGGTCAACATGGGCGTGATGGTCCCGTGCAGCGAGATCCTCGCGAAGGCGAAGGTCGAGGGCGCGGACATCATCGGGCTGTCGGGCCTGATTACGCCGAGTCTCGAAGAAATGGCCTACGTCGCATCGGAAATGCAGCGCGACGACTACTTCCGCGTCAAGAAGATTCCGCTCTTGATCGGCGGCGCGACGACCTCGCGTGTGCACACGGCGGTGAAGATCTCTCCGCACTACGACGGGCCGGTGGTCTACGTCCCGGACGCGTCGCGCTCGGTATCGGTCGCCTCGAGCCTGCTGTCCGACGAGGGCGCCGCGAAGTACATCGACGAACTGAACGCCGACTACAACCGCATCCGCGATCAGCATGCGAACAAAAAAGCACAGCCGATGGTCACGCTCGCGCAAGCGCGCGCCAATAAGACGAAGATCGACTGGGCAGGCTATCAGCCGGTCAAGCCGAAGTTCATCGGCCGGCGCGTGTTCAAGAACTTCGATCTGAACGAGCTCGCGAACTATATCGACTGGGGTCCGTTCTTCCAGACGTGGGATCTCGCCGGCCCATATCCGGCGATTCTCAATGACGAGATCGTCGGCGAATCGGCGCGGCGCGTGTTCTCCGACGGCAAGTCGATGCTCGCGCGCCTGATTCAGGGCCGCTGGCTGCAGGCCAACGGCGTGATCACGCTGTTGCCGGCCAACACGGTGAATGACGACGACATCGAAATCTACACGGACGAATCGCGCACCGAAGTCGCGCTGACGTGGCGCAATCTGCGTCAACAGAGCGTGCGGCCGGTGGTCGACGGGGTGATGCGACCGAACCGCTCGCTGGCCGACTTCATCGCGCCGAAGGACTCGGACGTCGCCGACTACATCGGCATGTTCGCGGTGACGGCGGGTCTTGGCGTCGACGTGAAGGAGAGGCAGTTCGAGAAGGATCTCGACGACTACAGCGCGATCATGCTGAAGGCGCTCGCGGACCGGCTCGCCGAAGCATTCGCCGAAGCGTTGCACGCGCGCGTGCGGCGCGACCTGTGGGGCTACGCGAACAGCGAAAACCTCTCCAGCGACGAACTGATCGCCGAAAAATACCGCGGCATCCGCCCGGCGCCAGGCTATCCGGCCTGCCCCGACCACCTCGTCAAGCGCGACATGTTCGACGTGCTGCGGGCGAACGAAATCAACATGAGCGTGACCGAATCGCTGGCGATGCTGCCGGCGGCGAGCGTGTCGGGCTTCTACCTCGCGCATCCGGACAGCACCTATTTCTCGGTCGGCAAGATCGGCGCGGACCAGCTCGACGACTACGCGCAGCGGATGTCGCTCACGAAAGCGGACGCCGCGCGCGCGTTGGCGCCGTTGCTTTGAGCGTGAAGCGATACATGGCCGGGCCGGGCCGTGCGGCCCGAGCCGCGCGTGCGCGACTATATCGAGTCCGAAAGACTGAATATTTGGCGCCACGGCAATTTCGGCTTTGTAGACTGAGTCGGCTTTCATCCCGTCAGGCGCGAGCACAACGCGCCGGCTCACCGAAATTGCAACCGTCAACGGAGAAAAATCGTATGAAGAAGCTGACACTGTTATTGACCGCTGTTTCGCTGGCCGCGGGCGCTTCCGTGGCGCTCGCACAACCCGCCGCGCCTGGCGGATCGAGCGCGGTCAGCTCCTACTCGCCCCCCACGGAGACGCATGTCAAAAAGGCGAAGAAGCAAAAGATGAAGAAAGGCGCGGCAGCGTCGGCGGCCCCCGCGAGCCAGTGAGCGGCGAGACGGACAAGCCCTCTGAATGACAAAGAGCCCGCGTCAAGCGGGCTCCTTTCTTTGAGTGCGCCCCAAAAGCGCTTATGAAGGCCTTCTGAGACCGGGCCGCGGCGCTCGGGACCCAGCAGAAATCAAAGCCCCCAGACGATATCCGCGTTTTCCTTCTGCGCCGCGCGCAGCATGTCGAGGAACGGATACGCGCGCTGCGCGAGACCGGGCGGAATCTCGTGACGATCGCGGCCGTCTTCGCCCTCGTGGAAATGGCCCTCGTGCTCGGCGCGCTCCTGCTTGTCGGAGGTGATCGCCGCTTCGAGCTTCTCGATGGCCGGGCCCAGTTCGTCGTGAGTAATGACGCCCCGCTGCCCAAGGCGTTTGCCGACAATGCCGACCAGATACTGCGCCAGATTCTCCAGCATCATCACGTCCGGGCAGGCGTGGCACTTGAAAGTAATCAGCATGACCGTTCCCTTTTTCGTTATGTCGGGTTAACGCATGAGCGTCCCAAGGGCGGCAACAGCGCGCGCCTGACGTGGCGCCGGCAAGGCGCGGCGGCCCCAGCCCCTCGTGGGCAACTCATTGAACATATTAGCACCTGCTAAAATCCGTCTGAACGGAAAAGCGCGCCGCCCAGCGCCACGTATGGCAAGGCTCGACGAGCATCGCGCACGTGTGCAAGCGGGGGCGTCGAACCATCGGCCGCAATCCGCATGCCGCGCGAGCCTGCGTGCCGGCGGGCCGCCGAGCGGAGTCCACCGCGTTGCGCTGCTTGCGTCTCGTCGCATCGCCTTGGGGGACAGTCTGCCGGCGGCGCAGCCATCGGCGCCGCAAAGCGCTGCCGCGTTCTACGCTTGCGACACCGGCCTCGGCCGGCGCCTCTTCCGCCTTACCGGATTGCCTCACTGGACTCGCAACAAGCATGCTGCCCGCACATAAACACACACTCGAAACACTGCTCGCCGAGACGGTGAAGCAGATCGCGACTGCCACCCAAGGCGCGACGGAAGCCGCCTTCGTCTCGCCCGCCATTGCGCTGGAGCGCCCGAAAGTCGCCGCGCACGGCGACGTCGCGTGCAACGTCGCGATGCAGCTCGCCAAGCCGCTGCGCGCCAATCCGCGCCAGCTCGCGCAACAGATCGTCGATGCGCTGCTCGTCAATCCGCAGGCCAAAGGCCTGATCGACACTGCCGAAGTGGCGGGCCCTGGCTTCATCAACCTGCGGCTCACGGCCGCAGCCAAGCAAGGCGTGATCGCCGCCGTGTTCGCCGAGAAGGACGCGTACGGCCGCTCAAGGCGCGACGCCGGCAAGCACGTGCTGATCGAGTTCGTGTCGGCCAACCCCACCGGCCCGCTGCACGTCGGCCACGGCCGCCAGGCCGCGCTCGGCGACGCGCTCGCGAACGTGCTCGCGTCGCAGGGCTGGGACGTGCACCGCGAGTTCTACTACAACGACGCCGGCGTGCAGATCCACACGCTCGCCCTGTCGACCCAGGCACGCGCACGCGGCCTCGCCCCCGGCGACGAAGGCTGGCCCGCGTCGGCCTATAACGGCGAGTACATCGCCGACATCGCGAAAGACTATCTGAACGGCATCACGGTCGAGGCGAGCGACGGCGAGCCCGTCACCGGCGCACGCGACGTCGAGGACCTCGAGGCGATCCGCCGCTTCGCGGTCACGTATCTGCGTCGCGAGCAGGACATGGACCTGCAGGCGTTCGGCGTGAAGTTCGACCAGTACTACCTGGAATCGTCGCTGTACACGGAAGGCCGCGTCGAGAAAACGGTCGACGCGCTGATCGCCGCTGGCAAGACCTACGAGCAGGAAGGTGCGCTGTGGCTGCGCACCACCGACGACGGCGACGACAAAGACCGCGTGATGCGCAAGACCGACGGCACCTACACGTACTTCGTGCCGGACGTCGCCTATCACGTCGCGAAGTGGGAGCGCGGCTTCACCAAGGTCATCAACGTGCAGGGCTCGGATCACCACGGCACGATCGCGCGTGTGCGCGCAGGTCTGCAGGGTCTCGGCATCGGCATTCCGAAGGGCTACCCCGACTACATCCTGCACAAGATGGTCACGGTCATGCGCAACGGCGAAGAAGTCAAGATCTCGAAGCGCGCGGGCAGCTACGTGACGGTGCGCGATCTGATCGAATGGTCGGGCGGCGCGACGCCGGGCTCGGAAGCGGCCGTCGATCTGATCGACGAGGAAACCATTCGCCGCGGCCGCGACGCGGTACGCTTTTTCCTGATCTCGCGCAAGGCGGACACCGAGTTCGTGTTCGACATCGACCTCGCGCTGAAGCAGAACGACGAGAATCCGGTGCACTACGTGCAGTATGCGCACGCGCGCATCTGCTCGGTGATCGCCGAGTGCAATGCGCGCTACGGCCTCGACGAGAACGCGCTCGCAAACGTGGATCTCGCGCCGCTGACAAGCGAGCGCTCGATGGCGCTGCTCAACAAGCTCGCCGAATTCCCGGACATGCTGCAGCACGCCGCCGACGAACTCGCGCCGCACGCGGTCGCCTTCTACCTGCGCGAACTCGCCGGCGAATTTCACTCGTTCTACAATGACCGTGCCGAGCGCGTGCTGGTCGACGATGCGGCCGAACGCAACGCTCGCGTCGCGCTGCTCGCGGCCACGCGCCAGGTGCTGGCCAACGGTCTCGCGACGATCGGCGTCTCCGCTCCCGTCAAGATGTAACTCCTCCAGCGTAATATGCGCGCGGCCGTCGTTATAATCGGCGGCCGTTCCTGGATTCTTTTTGCAGGTGATTCGTACGATGGCAAAACCACGCCGCACAACAAAGCAATCGAAGCAAACCGGGGGCACTTTTCTCGGCATCGTGCTGGGCCTGATCGTCGGCCTGGCGATCGCGGTAGTGGTGGCGCTGTATATCACCCGTGCACCTACGCCGTTCGTGTCGAAGGTCGCGCCGCCAGCGGCGACCGACAACGGTGCGAGCCAGGCGCAATACGATCCGAACCGTCCGCTGCAAGGCAAGACGCCGGGCCAGCCGGTGCCGCAGGCCGCGCAACCGGCTCCGCCGAACACCGCGCCGGGCCAGACCAACGCCCAGACCCAGTCGGGCATGCTCGAAGAACCGCAGATCGTCGAAGTGCCGCCGTCGGGCGGCAACGCGAATAACAACGGCACGGCCCGTCGCGCCAAATCCCGCGCAGGAGAACGGTACCGGCGGCATCGTCGCACCGGCGCCGGCGAAGAAACCGCAGACGTCGAGCGCGCCCGCCGCCACCGCGGCAGGCTCCGCGCCTAAGAGCACGAGCGCGACCACGGCGGCCAACGCCAAGCCGGGCTCGGCCGCCGCTCAGGCGCCGGGCGATGCGAACACCGGCTACTTCCTGCAGGTCGGCGCGTACAAGACCGCCGCCGATGCCGAACAGCAGCGCGCGCGCCTCGCGTTCCAGGGCTTCGAATCAAAGGTCACGCAGCGCGATGCCGGCGGCGTCACGTACTACCGCGTGCGCATCGGGCCGTTCTCGAAGTTCGAGGACATGAATTCGAGCCGTCAGCGTCTGTCGGACGCGGGTGTCGATACCGCGGTGATCCGCTTCGCCAAACAATAAATAAACGGTAATGCCGGCTCGCACGGCGCGTCGAACTATCGGCGCGGCGCGCGGGTCACAAGCACGATGGCCGCTTCGACCTGTATTGTGGCGGGCGGCCACACCGAATCCGACCAGCGGCGACGGGCCCTTAGCATGGCGTCGCCGCGCTACCGCCTTATCTGGGTCTACACAACATGAAAAAGCTGCTGAGCATCCTGTTTCTCTCGCTAGGCCTGATCGCGGCCAGCGCGCATGCGTCGCCGACCGCGCCGGTTGCCGGCAAAGACTACACCGTGCTGGCCTCGCCGCAACCGACCGACGTGCCGGCCGGCAAGATCGAAGTCACCGAATTCTTCTGGTACGGCTGCCCGCATTGCAATGAATTCGAGCCGTTCCTCGAAGCGTGGATCAAGAAGCAGGGCCCGGACGTCGTGTTCCGCCGCGTGCCGGTCGCCTTCCGCGACGACTTCATCCCGCACTCGAAGATGTACCACGCGCTCGATGCGCTCGGCGTCGCGAACGAACTGACGCCGAAGGTGTTCAACGAAATCCATGTCAACAAGAACTACCTGCTGACGCCGGAAGACCAGACCAAATTCCTCGCGAAGCTCGGCGTCGATCCGAAGAAGTACATGGAAGCGTACAACTCGTTCTCGACGCAAAGCGCGCTGCAGAAGGACAAGAAGCTGCTCGACGGCTACAAGATCGACGGCGTGCCGACGCTCGCCGTGCAGGGCAAGTATGAAACCGGCCCGGCCGCGACCGGCACCCTGCCGGGCACGGTCCAGGTGCTCGACTACCTCGTCTCGCAAGTCCGCGCCAAGAAGATGTAATCACGAGGCGCCGGTATGACCTCTCCGCTGAAGGTTTTCATTACCGGCGCTTCGAGCGGCATCGGCCTCGCGCTCGCCGGCGAATACGCACGGAGCGGCGCGATTCTCGGTCTCGTCGCCCGCCGCGGCGACTCGCTCGCCGCGTTCCAGCGGTCCCATCCCCAGAACACCGTCTTGATCTACGCGCTCGACGTGCGCGACGCGGAAGCGCTCGCCGATGCGGCCGCGCGCTTCATCGCCGCGCACGGCCTGCCGGACATCGTGATCGCCAACGCCGGCATCAGCCGCGGCGCGCTGACGGGTCACGCCGATCTGCGCACGTTCCGCAAGGTGATGGACATCAATTACTTCGGCATGGTCGCGACGTTCGAGCCATTTGCCGCCGCGATGGCCGCATCGAAGCGCGGCACGCTGGTCGGCATTGCGAGCGTCGCGGGCGTGCGCGGCTTGCCCGGGTCGGGCGCGTACAGCGCGTCGAAATCGGCGGCCCTGAAGTATCTCGAGGCGTTGCGCGTCGAGATGCGGCCGTTCGGCGTCGGGGTCGTCACGATCGCGCCCGGCTATATCCGCACGCCAATGACCGAGCACAATCCGTACAACATGCCGTTCCTGATGGACGCCGACCGTTTCGCGGCGAAGGTCGCGCGGGCGGTTGAACGGCAGACGTCGTTCGCGGTGTTTCCGTGGCAGATGCGTGTGGCCGCGATGCTGCTGCATGTGCTGCCGCGCTGGCTCTACGACCGCGTGTTCGAACGCGCGCCGCGCAAGCCGCGCGCCGCCACCGAGTAAGCCATGCAGTCCCGTGCGGTCGATGCAGCCGGCGTCGCGCACGAATCCGCGGGCACCGACGCGCGCATCGTGTCGCTGGTGCCGAGCCTCACCGAAACGCTGTTCGCGCTCGGCCTCGAGCGGCAGATCGTCGGGCGCACCGGCTTTTGCGTGTATCCGCGCGACAAGGTCCGGGCGGTGCCGAAGGTCGGCGGCACGAAGGCCGTCAAACTGGACGCGATCCGCGCGCTGCGCCCCACCCATCTGATCGTCAATGTCGACGAGAACGAACGCGACACCGTCGAGCAACTGCGCGCGTTCGTGCCGCACATCGTCGTCACCCATCCGCAGACGCCGCACGACAACCTCGCGCTGTTCGGGCTGCTCGGCGCGATCTTCGGGCGTAAAGAAGAAGCGCGGCGCTTGAGCAACTCGCTCCAAGCGCGTCTGCGCGAAGCCGGCGCTCACGCCTTCGCCGCGCAGAACGTGCTGTACCTGATCTGGCGCGAACCGTGGATGAGCGTCGCACGCGACACCTACATCGCCGCGATGCTGCGCCTCGTGAACTGGCATACGCTGCCCGACGTGCGCGGCGGCAGCGCGGGCGCCGCGCGTTACCCCACGCTCGACTTCGACGACGCGCCGTGGCTCGCGCAGGTCGACCGCGTGCTGCTGTCGAGCGAGCCGTACCGGTTCACGGCCGCGCATCGCGATGCGCTCGCGCGCGATCCGCGTCTCACCGGCAAGCGCATCGATCTGATCGATGGGGAAATGACGTCGTGGTACGGCGTGCGCGCAATAAGTGGCATCGGCTACCTGCTGCGTCAGGCCGCCGCAGCCTGAGGCGGCAGCATGGCCGCGCGCCGCCCCCATATGGATATGTCGATTAAATTGTTGTCGCCAAAATGGCCCTTCGATAAGCTTTCGCGAAGGCGCGCCGCCGGCCAGGCCTCGAAGGCCGGCCCCCAGGCCTCAGGCCGGGATCGCCCGCGGACCTGTACGACGGCGCCGGGAACGTATCACAATCGTGGCGACGCGCGCGCCGGGACCGCTGACCTGCCCGCTCACGCATCGCCGCCATAAACACAACCAGACGCACTGCCTGACTGCGCTCGTTACCGGAGATCCTATGCGCTTCAAACTGCTCGCAGCCGCCATCCTGTTCACTGCGCCCGCGCTCTTGCTCGCCAAACCGTTGACGGTCTGTACCGAATCGAGCCCCGACGGCTTCGACGTCGTGCAGTTCAATTCGCTCGTCACGACGAATGCATCGGCCGACGTGATCTTCAACTCGCTGGTGTCGTTCGACGAAGCCGCGAAGAAGGTCGTGCCCGCGCTCGCCGACAAGTGGGAAGTGAGCCCCGACGGCCTGACGTACACATTCCACCTGCGCCCCAACGTGCAGTTCCAAACCACCGACTACTTCAAGCCCACCCGCGCGCTGAATGCCGACGACGTGATCTTCACGTTCGACCGCATGCTCAACGACAGCAATCCGTGGCACAAGGTGGCGGGCGCGAGCGGCTTCCCGCACGCACAGTCGATGGGACTGCCGAAGCTGATCAAGTCGATTACCAAGGTCGACGACAACACGGTCAAGTTCGAACTGAACGAGCCGAACGCGACGTTCTTGTCGATCCTGACGATGGGCTTCGCCTCGATCTATTCCGCCGAGTACGCGGACCAGTTGCTGAAGGCCGGCCAGCAGGTCGACCTGAACGCGAAGCCGATCGGCACCGGGCCGTTCGTGCTGAAGAGCTATACGAAAGACGCGGTGATCCGCTACGACGTGAACCCGACCTACTGGGGACCGAAGCCGAAGATCGAGCGCCTGATCTACGCGATCACGCCGGACGCGACCGTGCGCGCGCAGAAGGTGAAGGCTGGCGAATGCCAGATCGCGCTGTCACCGAAGCCGCAGGATCTCGCCGACGCGAAGAACGACAAGTCGCTCGCGATCGTGCAGACGCCCGCGTTCATGACGGCCTTCGTCGCGCTGAACACGCAGCAGAAGCCACTTGAAAACCAGAAGGTGCGCGCCGCGCTGAACATGGCGTTCGACCGCACGACATATCTGAAGACCGTGTTCGACAACACCGCGACGCCGGCCGTGAACCCGTTTCCGCCGAATACGTGGAGCTACAACCACTCGATCAAGGGCTGGCCGTACGACCCGGCGAAGGCGAAGAAGCTGCTCGCCGACGCGGGCTATCCGAACGGTTTTGAAACGACGATCTGGGTGCGTCCGAATGGCAGCGTACTGAATCCGAATCCGAAGGCCGGTGCCGAACTGCTGCAGGCCGACTTCGCGAAGATCGGCGTGAAAGCGGAAGTCAAGGTGATTGAATGGGGCGAACTGATCAAGCAGGCGAAGCAAGGACAGCATGACTCGCTGTTCATGGGATGGGCCGGCGACAACGGCGATCCGGACAATTATCTGTCGCCGCTCTTCAGTTGCAACGCGGTGAAGTCGGGCATCAACTTCGCGCGGTTCTGCGATCAGGACCTCGACAAGCTGATCGCCGACGGCAGAGCGACGTCCGATATCGCCAGGCGCACAAAAGCGTATGAAGCCGCGCAGCAGATCATCCACGACGAAGCGCTGTGGATTCCGCTCGGCTATCCGACCGCTGCCGCGATCACGCGCACGAACGTGAGCGGGTATCACGTGAGTCCGTTTGGACGGCAGAATTTCGGGGCGGTGGTGGTGCAGTGATTTTGCACTGCGGTTAGCGCAGGCGGCCCTGCAAGAAAGCCCGGTTTTTGAACCGGGCTTTTTTATTCAACGCGCGAATTGGCTGGTTGCATCTGACACTGCGTAACCTTTTTTCGACGTGATCTCGGGCCTTCGCCCGCCAGACCGATTCCTAATGCAATTTTCCTCAGGCAAGAAGCTGATAATTGCTTGCAAAGTAGCCGCCCACACTTTGACAGAAGGAATGGTTATGGCAATGCAAGCTCCAACGAGGACAGGTTTTGAACGGTGGCAGGATGGCGTTAGCAAGGCTGTAAGCGATGCCAAATGGAATTCCTGGGACTGCGAGATCCAGATGGCAGTCCATGAGTACAACCGCCAACTTCGCGGCACTTCCGGGTACGTGCCCTTGGACTGGCAGCTTATCAAGGCGATGTTGTGGGTCGAAACAGGTGCCCACGATCCTCAGTGGAACGCCAAGCCGATGCAGATTGGGGTTGCAGGCGATCCTGGATTAGCATCGCTGCTTTCGGGCAAAGAAGGCGGCGATCTGATTCTGCTACCAGGCTGGAAAGGACAGCTGACAATTGCCTCAGTCAGAACGATACCGGCGTATAACATCCGTGCCGGGGTTGGCTACCTGCTCATGCGCATGGCAATTTTCGAGTACCGGAGCGTACTTGGCGCTGACCCCAAAGTTTATGAGATCGCTGTCAAGCCGGGCGATAGCTTGGACAGGATGGCAAGGGCTCAAGGCACCACGATCGAGATGTTGAGAAAGCTAAACCCGACGTCCACTGCTCTTCGCCCTGGACAAGTGTTGAAGTACCGAAAAGCTTCAGTTCAAAATGTGATTGCAAGCTGGCACCCCATCTCCACGACATTGATAGCACGGCGCTATAACGGAGGTCGTGACTCAAAATACGCCAGAAAACTTGACTACGCGTTGTCATTGGTGCGTAACGGGAAGGCAGCCCTATGCGCACAATAAACCTGATCTGTTTCGGTTTGACCACCTACCTGCCAACAATGGTCCTTGCGGCCTCAACTGCTCCCGTTGCAAGCGAACGGGCTCTGCGCGAGGAATGCAGCGCGTTCTCGCAAGCGGGAATGCGGGACTGTCTGGCAGAGAAAGCAGAGGCCAGTCAGAAGGCCCTCAAACGAGCCGAGGAGAAGATGGCTGGCACCCTCTCCAAATGGGATGAAGACAACAAGTACGTCAACCAGGCCAGGGCAAAACTCGTCGCATCAAACAGGAAATTCGCGGAGTACCGCAAGGCTCAATGCGAATTCGCAGCTTCACTAAGTGGTGGTGGGGCGGGCAATTCGCACGAATTGGGCCGTTTGGCTTGCATTTCCGAACTCAACAACCGGCGAGCCCAGCAACTCCGCGACGCTGCCTCTGACTTGCCGTTGAAGTAGTTCGCACGAAAGGACGCCTGGCATCGTTGCGCCGCTCAGTGCCTCCGCGTAGCGCGGACCTATTCGTCGTCGCTTCTATGCCCGCAGCCAACGGCCGAGATCACACCGCCGCAAACCGAATCACTCCATCCGCATCCTGCGTCCGCTTCAAATCCCCCGCTCGCCACAGCAGATGCAAATGCGCGAGCGCCTCACCCATCGCGAATGTCATCTGATGGATATCGAGCTGGCGCTTGAACATCAACGGCACGATATCGGCGGCGCTGCGCGGCTTTTCCGCACATGCTTCGCGCACTTCGGCGAGCCGCGCGTCGTGATGCTCGCGCAATTGACGAATGCGCGTGCGCGCCCCGCGAAACGGCTTGCCATGCGACGGCAGCACGAGCGTGTCCTCAGGCATCGTCTCGTAGCGGCCGAGCGACTCCAGATACAGTTCGAGCGGAGAACCCTCAGGCTCGATATCGAACACCGACACGTTGGTCGAAATGCGCGGCAGCACCATATCGCCGGAAATCAGCGTGCCGGTTTCCGCGCAGTGCAGCGCACAGTGTTCCGGCGAGTGGCCGAAGCCCGTCACCACGCGCCACGTCCTGCCGCCGATCCTGACATCCTCGGCTTCGCGCAAACGGCGGTATTGCCCCGGAATCGCCGGCACGAGGCTCGAGTAGTAGCTATTGCGATTGCGCAGTTTTTCGAGCGATTCGGCGTCCGTCAGACCGTGCCGCGCGAAGTGCCGCGCCGCGGCCTCGCCACCCGCGTTCGAGCCGTCGCCGGTTGCCATCACGCGCGCCTGCATGTATTCGCCGAGCGTCATCCACAGCCGCGCGTCCCAACGCTTTTTATCACCGCCGCCGCACACCCAGTGCGCGAGGCCGATGTGATCCGGATGGCAATGCGTGACGATCACGCGCAGCACCGGCAGGCCGTCGAGCACCCATTCGAACACGCTCTCCCAATTCGCCTTGATCGTGTCCGACGTGATGCCGCAATCGACCACGGTCCAGCCTTGCTGGCCGTCGATCTCATCGCGCAGCAGCCACAGGTTGATATGGTCGAGCGCGAATGGCAGCGGCATGCGCAGCCAAAGCACGCCGGGCGCGACTTCCATCGTGCGGCCCGCGTCGGGCATCGTGTCGTTGAAGGGGTATTCGAGCTGGTGTTCGAGTGCATTCATAGGGACTGTCTTCCTCCGACGACCCTCCGGCATGGCGAGGTGTGCGATGCCGGTCGGCCTGGTTGTGGTTGCTTTCCGCTCAGGTTGACGATAACGTAAACGTCGATTCTATCGTCCAATCCGGTTTTGTGCCCGGCCACACGGCCACGAGATGTCCCGATGAATACGCAATACACGATCACCGAGCTCGCGCGCGAATTCGACGTCACGCCACGCGCGATCCGTTTCTACGAAGATCAGGGTTTACTCTCGCCGCGCCGCGAGGGTTCGAGCGGCTTGCGGCGCGTCTATTCGGGCCGCGACCGCACGCGTCTGAAGCTCACGCTGCGCGGCAAGCGGCTTGGCTTTACGCTATCGGAGATTCGCGACCTGCTGGACGCCTACGAATCGCCGACCGACACCGTGCCGCAACTGCACGCGTTTCTCGCCACGGTCGCGCGTCATCGTGAGGTGCTCGAACGTCAGCGCGAAGATCTCGACGCGACGCTCGAAGATCTCTCGCAGTACGAAGCGCAGGCGCGCGCGCTGCTCGACGGCGCCAGGCATGACGCGAAGCCTGCCTGAATTGGCCTGACTCTGACCGGCGTTTGCGGAGCGCGCGTGATGAATCACTTCCCCAAGCTGTTATCGTCGCAAATCGGTTTCGACGTCGCACAGACGATGCTCGAAGGGTTCGACCGTCACTACCGGATCTTTCGCGAAGCCGCGATCCACGCGAAGACGCTGTTCGAAACCGGCGACTGGCATGGCATACAAAAACTCGCGCGCGACCGCATCGCCTCGTACGACGATCGCGTGCAGGAATGCGTGCAGCTGCTCGAAGACGAGTACGACGCGGAGAACATCGACAGCGAAGTGTGGCAGCAGATCAAGCTGCACTATATCGGCCTTCTGACCACGCACCGTCAGCCCGAATGCGCGGAAACGTTTTTTAATTCGGTATCCTGCAAGATCCTGCACCGCTCGTATTTCAACAACGATTTCATTTTCGTGCGCCCAGCGATCTCGACCGAATACATCGAGAACGACGAACCGGCCGCGAAGCCGACCTATCGCGCGTATTACCCCGGTACAGATGGACTTGCCGCGACGCTGGAGCGAATCGTCACGAACTTCCAGCTCGATCCGCTGTTCGAGGATCTGACGCGCGACGTCGCCTGCGTGATGCAGTCGATTCACGAAGCGTTCGGCGTATTCGACGAAGCGCCGAACTTCCAGATTCACGTACTGTCGTCGCTGTTTTATCGCAACAAGGCCGCGTATATCGTCGGGCGCATCATCAACGGTGACGCGCTGCTGCCGTTCGCGGTGCCGCTGCGTCATGTGAAACCGGGCGTGCTCGCGCTCGACACGGTGCTGCTCAAGCGCGAGCAATTGCTGATCATCTTCAGCTTCTCGCGCTCGTATTTTCTGGTCGACATGGAAGTGCCGTCCGCGTATGTCGAGTTTCTGCGCACGGTCATGCCGGGCAAACCGAAGGCGGAAATCTATACGTCGGTGGGTCTGCAGAAACAGGGCAAGAATCTGTTCTATCGCGACCTGCTGCATCACCTGTCGCATTCGAGCGACCATTTCATCGTCGCGCCCGGCATCAAGGGGCTCGTGATGCTGGTGTTCACGTTGCCGTCGTTTCCGTACGTGTTCAAGCTGATCAGGGACAACTTTCCGCCGCCGAAGGAAACCACGCGCGCGCAGATCCAGCAGAAGTATCAGCTCGTCAAACGCCACGACCGCCTGGGCCGCATGGCCGACACGCTCGAATATTCGAGCGTCGCGCTGCCGCTTGCGCGGCTCGACGAAACGCTGTTGCGCGAACTCGAGAAGGAAGTGCCGTCGCTGATCGAGTACGACGGCGAGAACCTCGTGATTCGCCATATGTACATCGAGCGACGCATGGTGCCGCTCAATCTGTTCCTGCAGAACGGCAACGACGACGACGTCGAGCGCGGTATCAAGGAATACGGCAACGCGGTGAAGGAACTGATCCAGGCGAACATCTTCCCCGGCGACTTGCTGTACAAGAACTTCGGTGTCACGCGACATGGCCGCGTCGTGTTCTACGACTACGACGAGATCGAATACCTGACCGACTGCAACGTGCGCGCGGTGCCACCGCCGCGCAACGAGGAAGACGAAATGTCGGCCGAGCCGTGGTACGCGGTCGGTCCGCACGATATTTTTCCGCAGACGTACGGCACGTTCCTGCTCGGCGATCCGCGCGTGCGCCGCTCGTTCATGCGGCATCACGCGGATTTCTTCGAACCCGAACTGTGGCAACGACACAAGGATTCCCTGTTGAAGGGCGAGCTGCCCGATTTTTTCCCGTACGACCAGACCGTGCGCTTTTGCGTGCGTTATCCGGAGCGGTTCGCCCAAGCGCCCGATGCGCAGGCGGACGAGCCAAATGTGCGCGTGGCTTGATGAATCCCACGAGGATTCGCATCAGGCAACGCGCGGCGGTAGCCATCCAAGCTATGACCAAGGAGCTCAAACATGAATGACGCAAACCACAGTGGTATCCACGCCGATCCGATCGTGATCGTCAGCGCGGCGCGTACGCCGATGGCCGGCTTTCAGGGCGACTTCGCGTCGCTGACCGCGCCACAGCTCGGCGCGGTCGCGATCAAAGCGGCCGTGGAGCGCGCGGGTCTGAAGCCCGAGCAGATCGACGAAGCGGTGATGGGCTGCGTGCTGCCCGCCGGCCTCGGCCAGGCGCCCGCGCGCCAGGCCGCGCTCGGCGCGGGTCTACCGCTCGCCACCGGCTGCACGACGGTCAACAAGATGTGCGGCTCCGGCATGCGCGCGGCGATGTTCGCGCACGACATGCTGGCCGCGGGCTCGCTCGACGTGATCGTCGCGGGCGGCATGGAGAGCATGACGAACGCGCCGTATCTGCTGCCGAAAGCGCGCGGCGGCATGCGCATGGGCCACGGCCAGGTGCTCGACCACATGTTCTACGACGGCCTCGAAGACGCCTACGACAAAGGCCGTCTGATGGGCGCGTTCGCCGAGGAATGCGCGGCGTCGTTCGACTTCACGCGCGAGGCGCAGGATGCGTTCGCGGTCGAGTCGTTGAACCGCGCGAAGCGCGCGAACGAGGACGGCTCGTTCGACTGGGAAATCGCGCCGGTTACGGTGGCGGGCCGCAAGGGTGACGTCACGATCGCGCGCGACGAGCAGCCGTTCAAGGCCAACCTCGACAAGATCCCCACGCTGAAGCCCGCGTTCAGCAAGACCGGCACCGTGACGGCGGCGAACTCGTCGTCGATCTCGGACGGCGCGGCCGCGCTCGTGATGATGCGCGAGTCGACCGCGAAACGGCTCGGCGTGGCGCCGCTCGCGCGCGTCGTCGGTCATTCGACGTTCGCGCAGGCGCCCGCGAAGTTCACCACCGCGCCGGTCGGCGCGATCCGCAAGCTGCTCGGGAAGAACGGTTGGCGCGCCGGCGACGTCGATCTGTACGAAATCAACGAAGCGTTCGCGGTCGTCACGATGGCCGCGATGAAAGAGCACGATTTACCGCACAACAAGGTCAACGTGAACGGCGGCGCGTGCGCGTTAGGCCATCCGATCGGCGCCTCGGGCGCGCGCATTCTCGTCACGCTGATCGGCGCGCTGAAGAATCGCGGTCTGAAGCGCGGTGTCGCGACGCTGTGTATCGGCGGCGGCGAGGCGACGGCGATGGGTGTCGAACTGATCTGACGCAGCCACAAAATCTTCGAGGAATACGATGAAAACAGTGTTGATCGTCGGTGCATCGCGTGGCATCGGCCAGGAATTCGTCCGGCAGTACAGAAACAGCGGCTGGCGCGTGCTCGCGACCGCGCGCGACGGCGCCGCGCTCGATGCGCTCAACGAACTCGGCGCCGAAACCTTCGCGCTCGACGTCACCGCGCCCGAAGACATCGCGGCGCTCGGCTGGAAGCTCGACGGCGAACGGCTCGATGCCGCGATCCTGGTGTCGGGCGTGTACGGTCCACGCACCGAAGGCATCGAAACGATCACCGCCGAGGACTTCGATCACGTAATGCACACGAACGTGCGCGGCCCGATGCAGCTGCTGCCAATCCTGCTGCCGCTCGTCGAGGAAACGGACGGCGTGCTCGCGGTGATTTCGAGTCGCATGGGCAGCATCGCCGATGCAAGCGGCACGACCGGCTGGCTGTATCGCGCGAGCAAGGCGGCGCTGAACGCCGTGCTGAAGCTCGCGTCGCTCGACGCGCAACGCGCGACCTGCGTGTCGCTGCATCCCGGCTGGGTGCGCACCGACATGGGCGGCGCGCAGGCCGCGCTCGATCCCGCGCGCAGCGTGGCCGGCATGCGCGAGGTGCTGGCGCAGGCGGCGGCATCGCGCGACGCGTTCCACGGCCGCTTCTTTCAGCACGACGGCACGCAGCTCGACTGGTAGACAACTACGTTGCATGGGACCGGAGACACGCTCATGGTGCTTGATCAGGATCACCTGATGGTGCGCGACGCGCTGCGCACCTTCGTGCGCGAAGCGATCACGCCGTACGCGGCGCAATGGGACCGCGAGCGCACCTTTCCGCACGACGTGCACCGGCAGCTCGCCGAGCTCGGTGCTTATGGCGTGCTGGTGCCCGAAACGTATGGCGGCGCCGGCATGGACGCGCTCGCGCTCGCGTTGATCCTCGAAGAAATCGCGGCCGGCGACGGCGGCACGTCGACCGCGATCTCGGTGAACAACTGCCCGGTGTGCAGCATCCTGCTCACCTATGGCAACGACGCGCAGAAGCGCGACTGGCTCACGCCGCTCGCGCGCGGCGAGATGCTCGGCGCGTTCTGCCTGACCGAGCCGCAAGCGGGCTCGGATGCGTCGGCGCTGCGCACCACCGCGACACGCGACGGCGACGCGTACGTGCTGAATGGCGTCAAACAGTTCATCACGAGCGGCAAGAACGGCGACGTCGCGATCGTGATGGCCGTCACCGACAAGGCCGCTGGCAAGCGCGGCATCAGCGCGTTCATCGTGCCCACCGGCACGCCGGGCTACGTGGTCGCGCGGGTCGAAGACAAGCTCGGCCAGCATTCGTCGGATACCGCGCAAATCGTATTCGAGGCGTGCCGCGTGCCGGCCGCGAACCTGATCGGCGCGGAAGGCGAAGGCTACCGGATCGCGTTGTCGGGTCTCGAAGGCGGGCGCATCGGTATCGCCGCGCAAAGCGTCGGCATGGCACGCGCCGCGTTCGAGGCGGCGCTGACTTACGCAAAAGAACGCGAGAGCTTCGGCGCGCCGCTGTTCTCGCACCAGGCGGTGCAGTTTCGCCTTGCCGACATGGCGACCCAACTCGAAGCCGCGCGTCAATTGATCTGGCACGCGGCGTCGCTGAAGGACGCGGGCCAGCCGTGTCTGACCGAAGCCGCGATGGCAAAACTGTTCGCCTCCGAAGCGGCCGAGCGCATCTGCTCGGCCGCCTTGCAGACGCACGGCGGCTACGGTTATCTGAGCGACTTCCCGGTCGAGCGGATTTACCGCGACGTGCGCGTGTGCCAGATCTACGAGGGCACGAGCGACATCCAGAAGATCCTGATCGCTCGCGCGCTCAACTGAAATTTCAATGAACAAGCCATTGTTGTCACTGCAAAGACCTGTCGACTGTCCGTGCGGCGGCGCCGCGCCCGACGCACGCGGGGGCACCGCGACCAAAGCCCCGCGTTTCGCGCAATGCTGCGGCCGCTATATCGACGGCGGCGAAGCGCCGCCGCGCGCGCTCGAACTAATGCGCTCGCGCTATAGCGCGTACGTGCTCGGTGCAACCGACTACCTGCGCGCGACGTGGGACCCCAGCACCTGCCCCGCCGATCTCGACGTCGATCCCACCGTGCCCGACGCTCCCCGTTGGCTCGGACTGCAGATCAAAGGCTTCGCCGAAAGCGATGCCGATCGCGCGACCGTCGAATTCATCGCCCGCTACAAAGTGGGGGGACGTGCTTATCGGTTGCATGAATCGAGTCGATTCGTGCGCGGCGATGATGGCCGCTGGCGTTATGTCGACGGCGACGTCAATGAGTAAATGAAGAGCACGCGACGATTAAGTAATCGCTGCATTCAGCGCCGAAGCTTTCTCGTGCCTTTCACTCGCTCTCGACAAACTTTATAAAGGCCTTTGCATAGGCCTTTTTTCGTTCCTTTCACGCGGGTTTCTTCGTTGGCCTCGCACCACAGCACTGACACGACCTTTACTCGCCGCTTCCCGCCACATGTCCCCCGCCCTTGCCCGGCGAGGCTTTGAAGCCTCGTTCGCACATGCAGCAATTTTTTAGTCACGGGTTCTCCTTGATTGCACAAAACAAAATTGTCGTGCCAGGATGAGTCCGTAGTTTCATGACGTCACATTGCGAGAGAGGGTCATACCGGCTCCGCAACATGCAAAGGAAGGCTGACCGGCCGCTGATCGAACGCGAGCCGCGCGGACTCCGACAGCATCAAGTGACGTTCATCCTCGGCGCGTGGGTCGCGTCGGCCGTTGGGTTCATCCCGTGCGATCTCGATTTGCGTGCGTGCGCTTCCCGCAACGTTCGCGAGTGAGTCTGTTTGTGTCGAAATCGCGAACGAAAGCTGAATGTCAGCCGCGTTTTGCGCAACCGGACAGCACGGAGTTCTGTACACGTCTTTAAAGCAGGTGCGTCAATGGTGTTGAGCAAGGTTCTGACGAAGTGTGCGGCGATCTGCGCCGCGGCCACGTGTGCTGTCACGATCGCGCACGCCGATCCGCTCGCCTACTCGTCCCTTTCCGCACACAACGCGACGCCGTCGAGCGACACCCAGGGACCGCTGTCGCGCGCCCGCGTGCCGCGCCTCGCGCTGGACGACGACATCTACCTGCCCACCGCTCACCTGAACGAAAAGATCATCCGCGTGCCGGTCGACGCCACCGGCACGGTCACGCTTGAAACCACGATCTACAAGCCGGACGGCCCCGGCCCGTTCCCGATGATCGTCTTCAACCACGGCAAGATTCCGGGCGACCCGCGCACGCAGGAACGCAGCGACCCGCTGCCGTTCGCGCGCGAATTCGTGCGCCGCGGTTACGTCGTCGTCGCGCCGAACCGCCAGGGCTTCGGTCACTCGGACGGCGTGTACGAGCAGGACGGTTGCGACGTCGAGCGCAACGGCCTTGGCCAGGCCGGCGACGTCGCAGCGACGATCGATTACATGTCGAAGCAACCTTATGTCGACGCGACGCACATCGCGGTGGCCGGCACCTCGCATGGCGGTCTTGCGACGATCGCATACGGCACCGAAGCTGCGCCCGGCGTGCGCGCGCTGATCAATTTCTCTGGCGGCCTGCGCCAGGACGCCTGCGAAGACTGGCAAGGCAATCTGACGCGCGCATTCGGCGCGTACGGCGAGAAGACTGCGGTGCCGTCGCTGTGGCTCTATGGCGATAACGATTCGGTGTGGAACGCGCCGCTCGTCGCGGGCATGTACGCCGCGTACGGCGCACACGGCGCCAGCGTGAAGATGGTCGACTTCGGCCACTACAAGAACGACGCGCATCGGCTGGTCGGCGACCGCGACGGCGTGCACGTATGGTGGCCGGCCGTCGAAGCGTTCCTCGCGCGCGCCGGTATGCCGACTGCCGTGCAGTATCACGTCGCCGATCCGGCCGCGCCGAAGGCAACCGGATTCGCCGCGCTCGACGCGATCGACTCGGTGCCGTACCTCGACAACGAGGGCCGCAATGGCTATCGCAACTTCCTGCATCAGTATCCGAGCCGCGCGTTCGCGGTCTCGGACTCGGGCGCGTGGTCGTGGGCCGAGGGCGGCGACGATCCGATGTCGGTGGCGGTGACGAATTGCCAGAAGCAGAGCTCCGATCCGTGCCGGTTGTATGCGGTCGATAACGCGGTCGTGTGGGGCAATCAGAACTCGCAGACGGCGGATGCAAGCGATGCCGATGCCAATGGCCGGAAAGCGATTGCGAGCCGGGAGTGAAGTACGAATAGAGGCGTGAATCGCGCCTGATTCTGATGTGCCGCAAGCCCGCCGTATCGGCGGGCTTTTTCTTTTGCGCTCCGTTCCCCCGCAAAAAAACACCTCGTCACCCCAAATTCTGGCCAGTAACAGCCCATTACTTTGACGTCGCTATCTCCGTCGATTGGCGAGCTTCCCTCACGAAATCGAACGAGCTGCATCGAACGATGCCAAACCTCGACGCTACCGCGAAAAACGAGCATTTCGCGGTTGATGCGCGCGACCAAATAAACCGCTAATCTCGACCCCGCACACTCGCCGAGGCTTGCGTGCGTGGCAAAAAAGCACCCTGGAGTACCTCTTTGGAAAAGTCAGCAGTCCCCCCGGTCGCCCCTGAAGATTGGGTCGCCCGCAGCCTGCGCGCGGTGTGGCATCCGTGCACGCAGATGAAGCACCACGAAAGTCTGCCGCTGATCCCCGTCGCGCGCGGTCAAGGCGCGTGGCTGTACGATCGCGCCGGCCATCGCTATCTCGACGCGATCAGTTCCTGGTGGGTCAATCTGTTCGGTCACGCGAACCCGCGCATCAACGCGGCGCTGAAAGATCAGCTCGATACGCTCGAACACGCGATGCTCGCCGGCTGCACGCACGAGCCCGCCGTCGAACTCGCTGAACGTCTGCACGCGTTGACCGGCAACACGCTCGGCCACGCGTTCTTCGCGTCGGATGGCGCGTCGGCGGTCGAGATCGCGCTGAAGATGAGCTTTCACAGCTGGCGCAACCGGGGCTACGCCGACAAGCAGGAATTCGTCTGCATTGCCAACAGCTATCACGGCGAGACGATCGGCGCGCTCGGCGTGACCGACGTCGCGCTGTTCAAGGACGCGTACGATCCGCTGATTCGTCACGCCCACGTCGTCGCCTCGCCCGATGCGCGGCTCGCGCAAGCGGGCGAAACCGCCGCCGACGTCGGGCGCCGCGCGCTCGACCATGTGCGCGCGCTGTTCGAGGCGCGCGCGAACCGCATCGCCGCACTGATCGTCGAGCCGCTCGTGCAATGCGCGGCCGGCATGGCGATGCACGACGCGTCGTACGTCGCCGGATTGCGCGCGTTGTGCGACCGGTACGGCGTGCATCTGATCGCCGACGAAATCGCAGTCGGCTGCGGCCGCACCGGCACGTTCTTCGCGTGCGAACAGGCGGGCGTGTGGCCGGACTTCCTGTGTCTGTCGAAAGGCATCAGCGGCGGCTATCTGCCGCTGTCGATCGTGCTGTCGCGCGACGAGATCTTCGCGGCCTTCTATCACGACGACACCGCGCGCGGCTTCCTGCACTCGCACTCGTACACCGGCAATCCGCTCGCGTGCCGTGCCGCGCTCGCGACGCTCGATCTGTTCACGAGCGACGACGTGCTCGCCGCCAACGCACGCAAAACGGCGACCCTCGCGGCCGCGCTCGCGCCGCTCGTCGAGCACGCGCACGTGCGCAATCTGCGTCAGCGCGGCACGATCTTCGCGTTCGACGCAATGATCGACGATCCTCAGCAAGCCAAAACGTTCTCGCGCCGCTTCTTCGAAAACGCGCTGCAACGCGAGCTGTTGTTGCGCCCGATCGGCACCACCGTGTACCTGATGCCGCCGTACATCCTCGACGACGAAGAACTCGCGCTGCTCGCCACGCGCACCCGCGACACCTTCGACGCAACGCTCGCGGAGACCCGCTGATGCATCTGCTCGACACACTCGCCGAAGGCCTGAAGGAAATCGACGCGCGCGGCCTGCGCCGACGCCGGCGCACCGCCGACACACCATGCGCCGCGCACATGACGGTCGACGGCCGTGAAATCATCGGCTTCGCGAGCAACGACTATCTGGGCCTTGCCGCGCATCCGCAATTGATCGACGCGATCGCCGAAGGCGCGCGCCTGTATGGCGCGGGCAGCGGCGGCTCGCATCTGCTCGGCGGTCATTCGCGTGCGCATGCGCAACTCGAAGACGATCTCGCCGAATTTGCCGGCGGCTTTCTCGACGATGCCCGCGCGTTGTATTTCAGCACCGGCTATATGGCGAATCTCGCGACGCTGACCGCGCTCGCGGGCCGCGGCACGACGCTGTTCTCCGATGCGCTCAATCACGCTTCGCTGATCGACGGCGCGCGGCTGTCGCGCGCGGATGTCCAGATCTATCCGCACTGCGACATGGATGCATTGAGCGCGATGCTCGAAGCGTCGGAGGCGGACGTCAAGGTGATCGTGTCCGACACGGTGTTCAGCATGGACGGCGACATCGCGCCGCTGCCTCGTTTGCTCGAACTCGCCGAGCGGCACGGCGCATGGCTGATCGTCGACGATGCGCACGGCTTCGGCGTACTGGGTCCGCAAGGCCGTGGCGCGATCGCGCAGGCCGCGCTGCGCTCGCCGCATCTGATTTCGATTGGCACGCTCGGCAAGGCGGCGGGTGTCTCCGGCGCGTTCGTCGTCGCGCATGCGACCGTGATCGAATGGCTCGTGCAGCGCGCGCGTCCGTATATCTTCACGACCGCGTCGGTGCCGGCGGCCGCGCATGCGGTGTCGGCGAGTCTGCGCATCATCGGCGGCGAGGAAGGCGATGCGCGCCGCGCGCATCTCCAGCAACTGATCGATCGCACGCGCGCGTTGCTGAAGGCGACGCCGTGGCTGCCCGTCGATTCACATACGGCCGTGCAACCGCTGATCATCGGCGCGAACGATGCGACGCTCGACATCGCCGCGTCGCTCGATCGCGCGGGGCTGTGGGTGCCCGCGATCCGTCCGCCGACCGTGCCGACCGGCACGTCGCGCCTGCGCATCTCGCTGTCGGCCGCGCACTCCCATGCGGATCTCGACCGGCTCGAGGCTGGCCTGCAACAAGTCGGAGCGCGCGCGGCATGAGCAACATGATTAACGATGACGGCGCGCTGTCGCTGTTCGTCACCGGCACCGATACGGAAATCGGCAAGACCTTCGTGTCGTCGGCGCTATTGCGCGGCTTCGTGCGCGAAGGCCTGCAGGCAGCAGCGATGAAGCCGATCGCGGCGGGCGCGTTCGAAGTGAACGGCGTGCTGCACAACGAGGACGCGGATCAGCTCGATGCCGCGTCGGGCGTGCTGCTGCCGCCCGCCATGCGCACGCCGTATCTGCTGAGGGAACCGGCCGCGCCGCACATCGCGGCGGCGCTGGAAAACGTCTCGTTCGATCTCGAGCACATCGTCGCGTGCCATCGCGAGGCGTTGAAGCTCGCCGAGGTGGTCGTTGTCGAAGGTGTCGGCGGATTTCGCGTGCCGTTGACCGCGACGCGGGACACCGCCGATCTCGCCGTCGCGCTGAAGCTGCCGGTGGTGCTGGTGGTCGGCATGCGGCTCGGCTGCATCAGCCACGCGCTGCTGACTGCCGAAGCGATCGCCGCGCGCGGTCTGACGCTCGCGGGCTGGGTCGCGAATCGCATCGACCCGGACATGACCTTTCCCGACGAAAACATCGCGTCGATTCGCGTGCATTTCGCGCAAGCGTACGACGCGCCGTTGCTCGGCGTCGTGCCGCATATCAGTCCGCCGTCGCCGGAGCTTGCAGCGCAACAGCTCGACATTCGACGGCTTCTGCAAACGCTGCGCCAATTGCGCGCGGCATAGCGCTGCCCCGCAGCGCCGAACCCAAATTCATCCGTTTACGAGGATCGATCACATGACACAACTGAACATCGCAGCAGGCACCGCCGAAGCGAGCGCCGCCAACGGCAATCCGACCGCAGCCGCTACTGAGGCGAAGCCGCTCGCGCGTTGGCGCGTCGCCGATATCGTCGCGTTGTACGAACTGCCGTTCAACGACCTGCTGTTTCGCGCGCAGCAAACGCATCGCGAGCATTTCGACGCCAATGCGGTGCAACTGTCGACGCTGCTGTCGATCAAGACCGGCGGCTGCGAAGAGGATTGCGCATACTGTCCGCAATCGGTGCATCACGACACGGGTCTCGCCGCCGACAAGCTGATGCCGGTCGACGAAGTGCTCGCCGCCGCGCAGGTCGCAAAGCAGAACGGCGCCACGCGCTTCTGCATGGGCGCCGCGTGGCGCAATCCGAAGGACCGCCACCTGGAGCCGATCAAGGACATGATCCGCGGCGTGAAGGCGATGGGCCTCGAAACCTGCGTGACGCTCGGCATGCTCGAAACGCACCAGGCACAGGCGCTGCGCGATGCGGGCCTCGACTACTACAACCACAATCTCGATACGTCACCGGAGTTCTACGGCCAGATCATTTCGACGCGCACGTACCAGGATCGCCTCGACACGCTCGAACGCGTGCGCGACGCGGGCATCAACGTGTGCTGCGGCGGCATCGTCGGTATGGGCGAATCGCGCCGCGAACGCGCGGGGCTGATCGCGCAGCTCGCGAACATGGAGCCGTATCCGGAATCGGTGCCGATCAACAATCTGGTGCAGGTGCAAGGCACGCCGCTGACCGGGACCGAAGCGATCGATCCGTTCGAATTCGTGCGCACGATCGCGATTGCGCGCGTCACGATGCCGCGCGCGATGGTACGTCTATCGGCCGGACGCGAGCAGATGGATGAGGCGTTGCAGGCAATGTGCTTCCTCGCGGGCGCGAATTCGATTTTCTACGGCGATCAGTTGCTGACCACGAGCAACCCGCAGGCGGAAGCGGATCGCAAGCTGCTCGCGCGCCTGGGGATTCGCGCTGAGGCTGCGCAGCAGATGCCGGTCGAGCACAGTGGGGGCGAGCATGGGTGTGCGCATGGGCATGGGGATCACAGCGTGGCGAATTGAGTCGCGCAACTGTTTCATCGATATGTCGCATGCGCCAGGCGTGTGCGAATAGAAAAGGCTGCCTCGTTTTGCGAGGCAGCCTTTTCATTTGACGCAAAACCCGGCGCTTACTTCCGATCAACAATAACCTGATCGAACGTCCCCCCATCGGAGATGTGCGTGTCCTGCGTCTTCTCCCAGCTCCCGAACATCTCCTCCACCGTGAACGTCTTGATCGGCTTGAACTCGGCCGCGCGCTTCGCGAGGACGCCCTTGTCGCGCGGACGCAGATGATGCTGAGCGACGATCTCCTGCGCGGCCGGCGACCACAGATAGTCGAGATTCGCCTGCGCTTGCTTGCGCGTGCCACGCTTGTCGACGACCTTATCGACGATCGACACCGCTCACACGAGCGCATGCGGCGCGGTTTCGATCGCCTCTTCGCGAAAGCGCAGCGGCGCCGAGCAATGCACGAGCGTATCGACGAAATACTTCGCGCGCGGCCACGGACCGAAGCCCGCCGCCGTGTTGATATGCCCCGCGTCGCCGAGATTGACGAACGCGCTGCCGAGACGCTGCGCAAGATCGCGCGCGTCGGCGAGCGCCATCCACGGATCGGTTTCGCTGCCGATCAAAATCGACGGCACGCCCAGACGTCGCGCGTCGAACGGTCCCGCGAATTCGAACTTCCGCGGACTCGCGGGCGCGACGAACAGCACGCCGACCACCTCGCTGGCGAGCGCGCCCTGCTGCAACGCATGCGCGGTCGCGAGGCAGCCAAAGCTATGCGCGGCCAGCACGAATGGACCGCGTTCGCGCGCGAGCAGGTCGCACAACGACTTCGCCCATAGCGCGAGATCGGGCGCGTCCCAGTTGGCCTGCTCGACGCGCAACGAGCGCGCGAACTGCCGCTCCAGCCATGTTTGCCAATGCGCGCCGTCGCTGCCGTGCAAGCCGGGAACGGTGACGAGCCGTGGCGGCCAGCTCGATCGGGTGCATGAAAGCATGTGCGTGCCTCGCTGCGCAAGGAATCCAGGCAATCATTGTCCCGCCCGGTCGCGCATCGATGAACCAAGTTTTTGTGCTTTCGTTATCGGGCAAACGAAGAAATGCGCGGGTACGCGCGAACTCGACGCCCACCACGGCATGCATTTCGAAGCGCACGTGCGTGCGCAAACGCGCGCGATTTGCGTCGAAAAAGTAGAATGAAGCCTATTCATACCGGGAGGAGACCCGATCCCGCACGCGTCGTCCGATTGCCGTCGCGCGCTCTGGGTCCGTCCCGCTCATGCCCACAGCGACGCCGACGCATTCCGGACCGCATGAAAATACTCTTCTACGCACCGCACACCGAAGCCGCCGCGTGGCTGCACGACTTTGCGCGCGCTCTGCCCGCCGCCGAGCTGCGCGAATGGAAGCCCGGCGACACCGGCCCAGCCGATTTCGCGGTGGTCTGGCGTCCGCCGCGCGAGATGCTGGCCGGACGCAATACGCTGCGCGCGATCTTCAATCTCGGCGCTGGCGTCGATGCGATTCTCGCGCTCGAACGCGCGCATCCGGGCACGTTGCCGCCCGAGGTGCCGTTGATTCGCCTCGAAGATACCGGCATGGGCGCGCAGATGGCCGAGTACGTGACGCATGCGGTGCTGCGCTATCTGCGCCGCTTCGACGAATATCAGGTGCTGCAAGGCGAGCGCCGCTGGAAAGTGCTCGAGCCGCATCCGCGCGCAACGTTCACGGTGGCTGTGCTCGGGCTCGGCGTGCTCGGCACGCAGGTCGCGCAAACGCTCGCTTCGTTCGGCCTGCCGGTGCGCGGCTTTACTCGCGGCGAGAAGCAGATCGATGGCATCGCGACGTTCGCCGGCGACGCGCAATTCGATAGCTTCCTCGACGGCGCGAAGGTGCTCGTCAATCTGCTGCCGCATACACCCGACACGGAAAGCGTGCTGAATGCGCGAGTCTTCGCGAAGCTCGCGCGCGGCGCATATCTGATCAACGTCGCGCGCGGCGCGCATCTCGTCGAAGCGGATCTGCTCGCTGCGCTCGCGAGCGGCCAGCTCGCCGCCGCGACGCTCGACGTGTTCCGCGAGGAACCGCTGCCCGCCGATCATCCTTTCTGGCGCGAGCCGCGCATCACGATCACGCCGCACACGTCGGCGCTGACATTGCGCGAGGACAGCGTCGCGCAGGTCGCGGACAAGATCGGCGCGATGATGCGCGGCGAGCAGGTGAGCGGCGCAGTGCAACTGGAACGCGGCTACTGAGTGAAACCCGCGCCCGCACGCGTCGCAGGCGTGCGGGCTGAATTGAATTGCAGCAACGCGGCAGCACCCATCCCGGATGGGACAGCGATAAAGCCGCATCGGATCGGAGACACATCATGGCCTTACCGAAGCAAGTGAAAATCGTCGAAGTGGGTCCGCGCGACGGGCTGCAGAACGAGAAGGAATTCGTGCCGACCGCGACCAAGATCGAGCTGATCAACCGTCTGTCGGCGGCGGGCTTCCGCAACGTCGAAGCAGCGTCGTTCGTGTCGCCGAAATGGGTGCCGCAGATGGCCGACGGCGCAGACCTGATGGCCGGCATCGAGCGCCACGACGGCACGATTTACTCGGTGCTGACGCCGAACCTGCGCGGTTTCGAAGGCGCGCTCGCCGCGCGCGCCGACGAGATCGTCATCTTCGGCGCGGCGAGCGAGGCGTTCTCGCAGAAGAACATCAACTGCAGCATCGCGGAGAGCATCGAGCGATTCGCGCCAGTCGCCGCGGCGGCGAAACAACATAAGCTGCGGATTCGCGGCAGCGTGTCGTGCGCGCTCGGCTGTCCGTACCAGGGCGAAGTGCCGGTCGCGTCGGTCGTCGACGTCGTCAAGCGCTTCGGGGCGCTCGGCTGCGACGAGATCGATATCGCCGACACGATCGGCGTCGGCACGCCGAAACGCACCCGCGAAGTGTTCGAGGCCGTAACCGAAGTGTTTCCGCGCGAGCATCTGTCGGGACACTTTCACGACACCTATGGCCAGGCGCTCGCGAACATCTACGCGGCGCTGCTCGAAGGCGTCGAGATTTTTCATGCGTCGGTCGCGGGGCTCGGCGGTTGCCCGTATGCGAAGGGCGCGACCGGCAACGTCGCGACCGAAGACGTGCTGTATCTGATGAACGGCCTCGGCATCGAGACCGGTATCGACCTCGCCCAGGTGGTCGAAATCGGCGACTTCATTTCGAACGCGATCGGCCGGCCCAACGTTTCGCGCGCCGGCAAAGCGCTGCTCGCGAAGGCGCGCAGCGAAGCGAATACCTGCGTATAAACGCTCTATCCATTTTCAATCAGGATCCCCAACGATGAACGACCTCGCGTCCTTCGACTCCGACGATCTCGCCGCGCTGCCCGACTCGGCACGCCGCGTCGCGCTGCTGCTGCGCGAACGCGGTCATGCGGGGCGAATCGTGATGCTGCCGGAAACCGGCAAGACTTCCGCCGAAGCGGCCGCCGGACTCGGCTGCTCGGTCGCGCAGATCGCGAAGTCAATCCTGTTCCGGCGCCGCGAAGACGACACGCCGGTGCTCGTGATCGCGAGCGGCGCGAATCGTGTCGACGAAAGGAAAGTGGCCGCGCACGTCGGCGAGATCGGCCGCGCGGACGCGAAGTTCGTGCGCGAAAAAACCGGCTATGCGATCGGTGGCGTGTGCCCGGTCGGTCACGCGACCGAGCCGGTCACGTTGATCGATGCGGATTTGCTCGAGCTGGAGAGCCTGTGGGCGGCCGCCGGTCATCCGCACGCGGTGTTCAATCTGACCGCGCAGGAGCTGATCTCGCTCACAGGCGCACCGGTCGTCGATGTCGCGTTGCGCGAGCCGGCCTGAACACGATGGCGAGCGGCAACGATTACGACGACAGGGACGACGGCGGTTGCGTGCCATCGCCGTGCATCAGCGTGTGCAGGATGGATGCATCGACCGGCTGGTGCGAAGGATGCCTGCGCACGATCGACGAAATCGCCGGCTGGTCGACGCTCGACAACGACGCGAAGCGCGCGGTGTGGGACGCGATCGAAGTGCGCCACGCGACGTTAATGGCGCTGCGCACGACATCGACGACGAAGGAGAAGCAATGAACGCCGCGCCGCGCATCGTGACGCCCGGTGAGACGTTCAGTTCGACGCTCGAGTTGTCGGCGGATTCGATCAAATCGTTCGCGACGCTCGTCGTCGATCTGAACCCGTTGCATCACGATGAAGCGTATGCCGCGCAAAGCCGCTTTGGAGGCTTGATCGCGTCGGGCACGCAACCCACCGCGTATTTCATGGCGCTGCTCGCCACGCATTTCTCTACTTACGCGCAACCGCTCGGCCTCGAATTCGATATCAAGCTGAAGAAGGCAGTGCGGGCGCACGACACGCTGACGATCACGTGGCGTGTGCACGACGCTCACTGGAAGCCGAGCCTGAACGGCGATCTGACCTATCTCGAAGGTTCGGTGGTCAATCAGCGCGGCGAGCTGATGTTGACGGGTACCTCGACGATCCTCGTGATGCCGAAGCCCCCCGCAGTCGCAAACGCGCACGCGAACACGGCCACGCCATGATCGCGCTGCCCGCATCGATCCGGGTTTTCGAGCGCGGCTGGCTGTCGTCGAACAACGTGCTGCTCGTCGACGACACATGGGCCGCGCTGGTCGATACCGGCTATGCGACGCACGCATCGCAAACGGTCGCGCTGGTACGCAATGCGTTGCGCACGCGGCCGCTCGATCTGATCGTCAACACGCACCTGCATTCGGATCATTGCGGCGGCAACGCACTGTTGCAGGCTACGTGGCCGTGCCGCACCCTGATTCCGTCATCCGAAGCCGATGCCGTGCGCGGCTGGGACGAAACGCGCCTCAGCTTTCGCGCGACTGGTCAAACCTGCGAGCGCTTCGGCTTCACCGGCACGCTGGAACCCGGCGCACGTTTGCGGCTGGGCGCACTCGACTGGCAGGTGCTCGGCGCGCCCGGCCATGATCCGCATTCGCTGATGCTCTATTGCGCGGACGAACGCTTGCTGATCAGCGCGGATGCGCTGTGGGAAAACGGCTTCGGCGTGATCTTTCCCGAACTCGAAGGCGAAAGCGGCTTCGCCGAACAGCAAGCCGTGCTCGACCTGATCGCAACGCTCGACGTGCGCGTCGTCATCCCAGGCCACGGCGCGCCGTTCACGCAGGTCGAACCGGCGCTCGAACGCGCGATGTCGCGCGTCGCCTGGTTACGCGCCGATCCCGCGCGCAACGCAAGGAACGCGCTTAAGGTGCTGATCGTATTCAAGCTGCTCGAAGTCCGCGAGATGAGTGTGGACACGCTTTTGCGCATGCTCGACGACGCGGCCGTGATGCGCGCCGCCGCCTCGATGCTGAAGCCGCGCGGCGAATGGCCCGCGTTGCTGAAGGGAATGATCGGGGAACTCGCGGCGAACGATGGACCGCTCGAAGTGGACGGCACACGCATTCTCGCGCGGCATTGAACTGTGATGTGACCGGTTCGACCGGCGCGGCGGAAAAGCGCACCGGAACGCAAACCGTGCTACCAAAAAGAAAACCGCTCGACGACGCGAGCGGCGGAACATCTGTTGGACGTGATCAGCGTCGCTATCAATGATACGCGTGTGGGTTTTTGCATCGCATCGGTGATTTCCCTACAGAAATTTGACGCCACGTTTTACGAATGCATACACGATCTGTCATCAAACGGCGTTAGGCGCTTGAATGCTTGCGCGTTATTCCGGAATCCGTAGCAATGTCCGATTGAATGTCGAATCGGGATCACGTGGACGATAAACGCTTCTTCTGCGGTACGATCCGCCACCCGAGATTGACGCCCGCCGCCGCCAGCAGAATCAGCGCGGCGCCGAGCACCTGAATCCATGCGAGCGTCTGTCCGAACGCGAGCCGGTCGACGATGATCGCGACCACCGGATAGATGAACGACAACGCGCCCGTCATCGACGTCGGCAGCTTCTGGATCGCGCCATACAGCAGCACGTACATGAGCCCGGTATGGACGACGCCGAGCACGACCAGTTCGAGCCACTGCGCGCCGTTTGCCGGCAACGCGTCGAAGCGTACGAACGGCGCGAGCAACAGCACGCCGAGCGATACCTGAATCAGCGCGAGCAGATGCGGCGGCGTGCCCTTCAGCCGCTTCGTGATGATCGACGACACCGCGTACATCGCCGCCGCGCCGACCGCATAGGCGACGCCGACCAGATACTGCCCCGGCACCGCGAGCACGGCCGGCTCGACCTTCACGACGAACACGAGCCCGACGAACGCGACCACGAGCCACGCGATCGTCGATGCGCTGATGCGCTCGCGAAACACCAGCGCGCCGAGCCCGACCAACATGAACGGCTGCGTGTTGTAGACGGCCGTCGCCATTGAGATCGACGCGCGTGAATACGCGGCGAACAGCAATACCCAGTTCACGACGATCGCCGCGCCGCCGAGCAACGCGAGGCCGAGCATCTTCCACGAAAACAGCTCGCGGCGGAACAGGCCGAGTACGGCACACACGAGCGCGAGCGTCGCGCTGCCGAAAATGCAGCGGAAAAACACCACGTTGAAGGGGCTTTGCTGCGACGACACGACAAGCCAGCCGATCGTGCCCGACATCAGCATCGCGATGCTCATCTCCGCCGCGCCACGGCGGATGTCGCTGGGCGAACTGCTCGAGGTCGTGACGGAAGCCTTGTTTGAAGCCATGATTCGATCCCGGATGGTGACTGCATAACTGGCAGTGTAATTAATCCACCCGCGCGAATACATGGCTAAACTTAAGCGTTACCGCATTTTCACCTCATAAGCGAAGGCCATCATGATCAAACGCCTTGCATCGATCACGCCGGTCGCACTCGACGACACCGACCGCGCACTACTCGCCGCGCTCGCGCAGGACGCGCGCCAGCCGGTCAGCGAACTCGCGCGCGTCGTCGGCTTATCGGCGCCCAGCACGGCCGAACGCGTGCGGCGGCTCGAAGCGCAGGGCGTGATCGAGCGCTTCACCGTGCAGATCGATCCGCGCGCGCTCGGCTTCACGCTGCAGGCGGTAGTGCGCGTGAAGCCGCTGCCCGGGCAGCTGCACCTGGTGGAGGAAGTGATCCGGCGCATTCCGGAGTTCGTCGAATGCGACAAGGTGACCGGCGACGACTGTTTCATCTGCCGCCTGTACTTGCATTCGATCGAGCAGCTCGACGAGATCCTGTCGAAAGTGACCGAGCGCGCGGAGACCAGCACGGCGATCGTCAAGTCGACGCCGGTCGCGCGACGGCTGCCGCCGCTCGGCTAACGAAGGTCCAGCGCTGGTCAAACGAAGGTCGCGCGAAGCAGCCCGGCGCTTATTGTTCGACCGCCTCGAAAAACGACAGCATCTCGGCGACCAGTTCGTCCGGCGCTTCCTCGGGCAGATAGTGCCCGCACGATAGCGCGCGGCCGCTCACGTCGCGCGCGACATGCCACCATTCATCGAGCGCATCGAAGCATTTTTCGATCACGCCCTTGTCGCCCCACAGCACCCGCAGCGGACAGCCGATCTTGTTGCCGCGCTCGATATCGGCGCGATCATGTTCGAGGTCGATGCTCGCCGACGCGCGATAGTCCTCGCACATCGCGTGCACCGCACCCGGTTGCGCGAGCGCCGCCCGATACTCGTTGAGCGCGGCGGGATCGAACGGTGCGAGACCCGCGTGACGTCCGCCCATCACCGCGTCGACATAGGCGGCCGGATTTGCGCCGATCAACGTTTCGGGCAGCGGCTCGGGCTGGATCAGGAAGAACCAGTGGAAGTAGTGCGTTGCGAACGCGCGGTCGGTGGCTTCGTACATCGCGAGTGTCGGCGCGATATCGAGCAGCATCAAACGCTCGATCGCGTCGGCGTGATCGAGCGCCATCCGGTGCGCGACGCGCGCGCCGCGATCGTGCGCACAGACGAGGAAGCGCTCGAAGCCGAAGTGGTGCATCACCGCGACCTGGTCAGCGGCCATCACGCGTTTCGAATACGGTGCGTGCGCGGCATCGCTCGGCGGTTTGCCCGACGCGCCATAGCCGCGCAGATCGGTCGCGATCACCGTGAAGTGCCGCGCGAGCGGCGCGGCGCAGCGTTCCCAGATCAGATGCGATTGCGGATGGCCGTGCAGCAGAAGCAGAGGCGGCCCGGCGCCGCCCTTCACTCCGAAAATGTCGACATCGCCCACGGCGACGCGAAAAGACGTGAAATTTTCGAAGGCCATGACGTCTCGTTGATCGTTTGCGGTCCGTGCATTGTAGAAGGCCAACAGGTCCGTGCGAGGTGGGATATCCCACGCAGACATGGAACCTGAATACTCCTTCGAACCGTTCCAAACGGGCCTACCGCGCGCGGGTCGCCGACTTCGCCTATAATCGAACGACCGTTCTTAAAAATTTGCCGCCATTTGCCACCACTTCGGCATGCCGGTTTCGTTCGATTGCCACACGCATTCGCCGGCCGCAAGCCGTGTGCCGCTAAACTCATCTATTCGCCGGGCGCACGTCGCACCGGCAAGTTGAATATTCATGGGACTCGAGTAAGCGCTAAAGCGCTAACTCGGGTCGACATCTGGAGACTCGCACCATGGCATTGCCCGCCGTTCTGCAAAACCTCGCGCTGCCCGTCGTCGCTTCGCCGATGTTCATCGTCAGCTATCCCGAACTCGTGCTGGCGCAGTGCAAGGCCGGTATCGTCGGCTCGTTCCCTGCCCTCAACGCGCGCCCGGCCGAACTGCTCGACGAATGGCTGACGCAGATCCAGGCGCAACTCGCCGGGCACAAGGCCGCGAACCCGGATGCGGTGATCGGCCCGATCGCGGTCAATCAGATCGTTCATCAGTCGAATGCGCGGCTCGAGCACGACGTGCGCGTCTGCGTCGAGCACAAGGTGCCGATCTTCATCACCAGCCTGCGCGCGCCGGCACGCGAGATCGTCGATGCGGTGCATAGCTACGGCGGCATCGTGCTGCACGACGTGATCAATCTGCGTCATGCGCAGAAAGCGCTGGAAGCCGGCGTCGACGGGCTGATTCTGGTCGCATCGGGCGCGGGCGGCCACGCGGGCACCACCTCGCCGTTCGCGCTGGTCGGCGAGGTGCGGCGCATTTTCGACGGCCCGATCGTGCTGTCGGGCTCGATCGCCAACGGCGGCTCGATTCTCGCCGCGCAGGCGATGGGCGCGGACCTCGCGTACATGGGCACACGCTTCATCGCCACCAAAGAAGCGCACGCGGTCGACAGCTACAAGCAGGCGATCATCAACGCGAAGGCGTCGGACATCATCTACACGAATCTGTTCACCGGCGTGCACGGCAACTACATCCGCGAGAGCATTGCGAACGCGGGGCTCGATCCCGACGCGCTGCCCGAATCGGACAAGACCAAGATGAACTTCGGCGGCGACAAGGCGAAAGCGTGGAAGGACATCTGGGGCGCGGGCCAGGGCGTCGGCCTGATGGACGACGTGCCGGACGTCGCCGAACTCGTGCGGCGTCTGAAGAACGAATACGACGACGCGAAGGCGCGGCTCGGCATCGCGCACTGAGGTGAAGAACGGAGCGGGCCGGGGCGCCCGCTCGCGGCCTACATATTCCGCCGATACTGCCCGCCCACCTCGAACAGCGCGTGGGTGATCTGTCCCAGCGAACACACGCGCACCACGTCCATCAGCACCGCGAACACGTTGCCGTCGTCGATCACCGCTCGCTTCAGGCGTTCGAGCGCCTCGGGCGCGGCCTCGCGGTGGTGCGTCTGGAACTCGCGCAACCGCCGCAGCTGACTCTGCTTTTCCGCGTCGGTGGAACGCGCCAGCACCAGTGGCCGCGGCGCTTCATGCGGATGCGCGCTCAGGAACGTATTGACGCCGACGATCGGATACGAACCGTCATGCTTGCGATGCTCGTACAGCATCGACTCGTCCTGAATCCGTCCGCGCTGATAGCCGGTTTCCATCGCGCCGAGCACGCCGCCGCGCTCTGTCAGCCGCTCGAATTCGGCTAGCACCGCTTCCTCGACCAGATCGGTCAATTCGTCGATCACGAAGCTGCCCTGATTCGGATTCTGGTTCTTCGCGAGCCCCCATTCGCGATTGATGATCAGCTGGATCGCAACTGCGCGGCGCACCGATTCCTCGGTCGGCGTCGTGATCGCTTCGTCGAACGCATTGGTGTGCAGCGAGTTGCAGTTGTCGTAGATCGCGATCAGCGCCTGCAGCGTCGTGCGGATGTCGTTGAAATCGATCTCCTGCGCGTGCAGGCTGCGGCCCGACGTCTGCACGTGATACTTGAGCTTCTGACTGCGCTCGTTCGCGCCATAGCGCTCGCGCATCGCGACCGCCCAGATGCGTCGCGCGACGCGGCCGAGCACCGTGTACTCCGGGTCCATGCCGTTCGAGAAGAAGAACGACAGATTCGGCGCGAAGTCGTCGATCGACATACCGCGCGCGAGATACGCCTCGACGTAGGTGAAGCCGTTCGCGAGCGTGTACGCGAGCTGCGAGATGGGGTTCGCGCCGGCCTCGGCGATGTGATAGCCGGAAATCGACACCGAATAGAAATTGCGCACGCCGTGTTCGACGAAATACGCCTGAATGTCACCCATCACCTTCAGGCTGAATTCGGTCGAGAAGATGCAGGTGTTCTGCCCCTGGTCTTCTTTCAGGATGTCGGCCTGCACGGTGCCGCGCACGTTTTCGAGCGCGGTGCGGCGCGTTGCGGCGAGTTCGGCTTCGGTCAACGGGCGGCCTTGCTGTTGCTCGCCCAGCGCGATCTGCTGGTCGATCGCGACGTTGAAGAACATCGCGAGGATCGTCGGCGCGGGGCCGTTGATCGTCATCGAGACCGACGTATCCGGCGAGCACAGATCGAAGCCGTCATACAGCGTCTTCATGTCGTCGAGCGTCGCGACCGACACACCCGAATTGCCGACCTTGCCGTAGATGTCCGGGCGCTCGTGCGGCTCCTCACCGTAAAGCGTCACCGAGTCGAACGCGGTGGATAGCCGTTTGGCCGGCATGCCTTCCGACAGCAGCCTGAAGCGACGATTCGTGCGCTGCGGATCGCCCTCGCCCGCGAACATGCGCGTCGGGTCCTCGTTCTCGCGACGAAACGGAAACACGCCAGCGGTGAATGGGAAATAGCCGGGCAGATTGTCGAGCATCAGCCAGCGCAGGATCTCGCCGTGATCGACGAATTTCGGCAGCGACACTTTGCGGATTTCGGAGCCGGACAGCGTCGTGACCGTCAGCGCGGTGCGGATTTCGCGCTCGCGGATGCGCACCACATGTTCGTCGCCTGCATAGGCGGCCACCGTTTGCGGCCACGCGTCGAGCAGCTTGCGTTCGCGCTCGCCGAGCGCGGCGCCGCGTTGGTCGATCAGCGCATCGAGCGACGAGGCGTCGCTGCCCGCCTCGCCGAGCATGCGGCGCGTCTCGACGATCTGCCAGCGTTCCCGCGCGATTTGCGCCTGCGCGTCGGCCCGCGCTCGATAGCCGCGTACCGTCTGCGCGATGTCGGCCAGATAGCGCACGCGCGCGGGCGGCACGATCGCATGCAGGTTGCTCGAAAAGCGCACGCCTTCGGCCGCGCCGAGCCGTGCGCCGCCCTCGCGCAGGCCATGCGTGCGCAGTGCATTAGCGATGCGCCGGTACAGCGCGGTCACGCCGTCGTCGTTGAAGCGCGACGCGATCGTGCCGAACACCGGCATCGCGTCGGGCGATATCGCGAAGTCCCCGCGGTTGCGCTGCACCTGCTTCGCGACGTCGCGCAGCGCATCCTGCGCACCCTTGCGATCGAACTTGTTGATCGCGACGAAGCTCGCGAAGTCGAGCATGTCGATCTTCTCGAGCTGGCTCGCGGCGCCGAACTCCGGCGTCATCACGTACAGCGATTCGTCGACGAACGGCACGATCGCCGCATCACCCTGACCGATCCCCGACGTCTCGACGACGATCAGATCGAAGCCCGCCACCTTGCACAGCATCAGCGCGGCGGGTAGCGAATCGGAGAGTTCGGTCGATGCCTCGCGTGTCGCCATCGAGCGCATATAGATGCGGGCGCCGCCGCCCCAATCGCCGATCGCATTCATGCGGATGCGGTCGCCGAGCAGCGCGCCGCCGGATTTTCGGCGCGACGGATCGATCGCGAGCACGGCGATGTTCAGCGTGTCGCCGTAGTCGAACCGGAAGCGGCGGATCAGCTCGTCGGTCAGCGACGACTTGCCCGCGCCGCCGGTGCCGGTGATGCCGAGCACCGGGATGCGTGGCGCTTGCGCGAGCGTCGCTAGCTGGTCGCGCGCGGCGGCGTCGACGCTGTTCGTTTCGAACGCGCTGATCAGTTGCGCGAGGCGGCGGAAGATCGGTGCGGCGTGATCGGCGGGGTGCGAGCCAGCAGCAGTGCCAGCGTGCGGAGCATGGGCCTCACCGCAACGTGGCAACGGCCGCCCGGCCAGCTCGGCGAGCCATTCGCGCACCGGCGTCGGCCGCGCCGCGTCGGCCGCGCGCGCCCCTTCGCAGCGCGCGATCATGTCGTCGATCATGCCTTGCAGACCTAGCCGCTGACCGTCGTGCGGCGAGTAGATTTTTTCGACGCCGTCGCGTTCGAGCACGGCAATTTCCTCGGGGACGATCACGCCCCCGCCGCCGCCGAACACCTTGATGCGCTCGCCGCCGCTTGCACGCAGCAAATCCACCAGGTAGCGGAAGTATTCGTTGTGGCCGCCCTGATAGCTCGACACGGCGACGCCGTCGGCGTCCTCGTTGAGCGCGGCGGTCGCGACTTCAGCGACGGAGCGGTTGTGGCCGAGGTGGATCACCTCGACGCCGCTTGCCTGCAGGATGCGTCGCATGATGTTGATCGACGCGTCGTGGCCGTCGAACAATGCGGCGGCGGTGACGAAGCGCAGGCGCCGGCCCGCGGGAAGCTCGTGGCTGCCGGCACGCTGCGGCGTGGACAGATCGGTCATGTCTCCCCCAGATCATTTAACTGATGGGTGTTCACAATCAGTATATAGAAACGGGGTAACACGGCGCCGGGGCGCGGGGCGGGCGATTGGCGACGTATGCTCGGTGCTTCGCGAAACGCTACCGCACCGCCAACGCCTTGATTTCGTCGAGCGACGGCCACAGCGATTCGTTTGCGAATCGCGCCGCCAGAAAATCGACGAATGAGCGCACCTTGGCCGATAGATGCCGTCGGCTCGTGTAGACGACGTGGATCGGCAGCTCCCGCGGCGGCACCTGGTCGACGAGCAGCGGCACGAGCCGCCCTTCGGCAAGATCGCTGCCGATCACCTCGGTGCCGAGCATCGCGATGCCCGCGCCATGCAGCACGACCACGCGCTGGGCCTCGAGCTGATTGACGATCAGGTTGCCCGACAGGCGCACACGCGAGCCCGCGTCGCCGGTCGCGACTTCGAGCGCCGATACGCCCGCGTACTGTAGATAGTTGTGGCGCGCGAGATCGGCGACGCTCTTCGGCGTGCCATGCTTGCGCAGATAGGCGGGCGATGCGCACAGCACCAGATGCGCGGTCGCGATCTGCCGCGCGATCAGCGACGACGACTTGAGCCCGCCCGGCGACGCGCGGATCGCGACGTCGAAGCCCTCGTCGATCAGCTCGACGACGCGGTCGGACAGTGTCATATCGACGGTGACCTGCGGATACTGCGCGGCGTAGTCCGCGACCGCGGCCATCACGTGATTCAGGCCGAACGCCGACAGCGACGACACCCGCAGCCGCCCGTGCGGCACGACGCTTGCCGCGCCGACCGCCTGGCCGGCTTCGTCGAGCTCGGTGAGCGCCTGACTCAGCCGCTCGTAGTACTCGCGGCCTGCCTCGGTCGGCGCGACGCGACGCGTGGTGCGGTTCAGGAGCCGCGCGCCGAGCTGCTGCTCCAGATGCATCACGTGCTTGCTCGCCATCGCCGCCGACATCTCCATCTTCTCCGCCGCGCCGACGAAACTGCCGGCTTCGACCACGTGGCGAAACACTTTCATGCTGACGAGGGTGTCCATCTCAGTCGCTCGCTTCAGGAATCAATCGACGTCATTTTGCCGGGTTTATCAAAGGGACGGCAGCAAACGCTCGTATTCGGCGGCGCCCGAAAATCGGCATAGGGGGCAGCCTGAGGCTGCGCCCCTGCCACACCACCCGGCATGCGGGTCCGCACCGGGCGGTTCGGGAAGTTGAGGTTAGGAGAGTCGGGGCACACCCAGCTGATCGAAGTAAGTGATGGTCAGCACGCTGTTGAGGAGCTTGCCGCTGTTGCACCACCAGCGGCGACTGTTCGCCGCCACCTGTTGTGCCACAGAGCATGACGCGCCCAGCGCGCGCAGTTCCCGGTAGATGGTTGAGCCACGGCGCCAATGCTTAAGCTGGATGGCGCGTAGTCGGTGGCGCAGCCACTCATCCAGCTCACGCCAGACTCTGGGGGTTTGCGCCAACCGGAAGTATGCCCTCCAGCCCTGCACATAAGTCCGCAACCGTGCCACCACGTCCTTCATGCTGCGCCCGCCAGATCGGCGGGTCAGTTCACGAATGCGGTGCCTGAACGCCAGCAGCGGTTTGGCCGCCACCTTGCGCTTGACCACACCGCCTGGAGCCACCCATAAGCTGTAACCCAGGAACTTGCGACCGAACACACTCGCGACCGCACTTTTGGTCTCGTTGACCTTCAGGCGCAATCGCCCATACAGACGTCGCAGCAGCACCATTACCCGTTCGCCCGCGCGGCGGCTACGAACATACACGTTCGCATCGTCGGCGTAGCGCGCAAAGCAGTGGCCCCGCCGCTCCAGTTCCTTGTCCACCTCATCCAGCAACACGTTGGCCAGCAGCGGCGATAGCGGCCCGCCTTGCGGCGTGCCCTGGGCTCGCTGCTGAACCACTCCATCATCCATGATGCCGCTGTTCAGATACGCCCTGATCAGCCGGATTACACCAGCGTCTCCAATGCGTTTCTGTAGGCGGTCGATCAGGATGTCGTGGTTGACCCGGTCGAAGAACTTCTCCAGGTCAACGTCCACCACGATTCGCCGGCCTGACTGCACGTACGACTGCGCGGCAAGCACCGCATCGTGTGCACGCCGTCCGGGCCGGAAGCCGTAGCTATGCTCGCTGAAGGTGGGATCCAGAACCGGCTGCAGCACCTGCAGCAGAGCCTGCTGGATCAACCGGTCCGTTACCGTCGGGATACCAGGCTCGCGCTCGCCTCCGTCCGGCTTCGGAATCGTCACCCGCCGTACCGGGCTGGGCCGGTACGTCCCCTTCAGCAGTTGTTCACGAATCGCTGGCCACGCCGTCACCAGATGGCGCGCAGTCTGGTCAACGCCCAGACCATCCACCCCAGCGGCTCCTTTGTTGGCCCGCACCCGTTTGAACGCCCGCTTCAGGTTCTCTCTCGTCAACGCCGCTTCCAGCAACGCTGACCCTGTGCTCCCGGGTTCATGCCGCGGGCAGCCGGCTTCGTCGCTCACAGGTACATGCGCAGCTTCACCACGCGCTGCTCCCGCTCGCCCCGTTTGCACGGGCATCTGACGCATTGCCTGCCGCATCGGCATATCCCTGAACACTCCTTCCCGTTCGGTCCTTCGTCACCAGCTTCAGCCTTGCCGACCTGTCCTGTGACTACTACGACCTCGGCTGACTTCCCGCTCCGGTTCGACACCGTTGCCCTTTCAGGCATGAGGCGAGATCTCCCCAGGTAAGAACGCACTCCTTCACCGCACAACCGCCGGATTTACGGCACCAATCCTTGACCACAAGAGCTTCGCAGATTCGTGCCCGCTCGCCCTGATCGGTGCCGCCTCATATCCGGTTCTTGTCCATCGGCTCACGGCTTTGCTCCACGCTTCCTCCCCACGCTCGGTCACCCTTACGCAGTTGCGCTTCACTTCATTCGCTGTGGTCAGCTTATGGGAGGACTTGCACCTCCAGGAGTGCGCCCATGCTGGCGCGCACACGACAAAGCCCGCGTTCCGGGCGGAACGCGGGCTTTGCGGTGACACCGTGGGCCGAGATCAGAACTTCGCGCGCAACCCCGCGCCATATGTATTGCCGCTCGACTGACCGGTGATGTGGTCATACAGGTACGCGGCATAGACATCAGTGCGCTTGGACAGCGGATAGTCGTAGCCGACCGCCGCCGTCTGGCGCGTCTGGTTCGAACCGCCGCCGTTACGCGAATACGCATACGACGCCATCACCGTGCCCGGCCCGAACGGCACCGTGACGCCGCCCTGTCCCGTGTTGACGTGCCAGCTCGTGACCTGCTGGTCGTTGTACGTGTACATGTACTGGCCGTACAGCTTGACGAACTTCAGGTCGTACGACACGCCCGCCTGCGCGACGCTCTGGCTGCGCAGACCCGGCACGCCCGACGTTTCGAAGCTGCCGAGGTCGCCCGGCACGTTGTTGAAGTTCACGTACTGGTACACCGCGGTCGCCGCGAACGGCCCGTGGAAGTACAGCACCTGGCCGCTCCACTTCTTAGCGCCGTTCTGGGTCGTGTTGCCGAGCGCGTACATCGCCGTCGCCGACAGACCGCTGAAGTTCGGCGTCGAGTACGACACCGCGTTGTTCCAACCGGAGTCGCCGGTCACGCCCTGGTCGGTCGTGTAGGTCGGGAAGGTGCCGAGGCCGAGGTACGTGTGATAGACCATCGGCGAGAACACGTACGAATCGACGAACGGGTTGAACAGGATCGTCGACACGAACAGCGGCGTGGTCAGACGGCCGGCGGTCACCGTGCCGTACGGCGATTCGATGCCGACGTACGCATTGCGCGAGAACGTCGTGTCGCCGGTGAAGCGGCCGTACTCGCCGGTTTGCGCGCGGAAGAAGCCTTCGATAGTGAAGATCGCCGTGTAGCCGTTGCCGAGATCCTCGGTCCCCTTGAAGCCCCAGTACGACGTCGACATGCCGCCGCCCGACACGACCACCGCGGTCTGGCCGCCCGGAAACTTCTGCGAGCCGACCCATTCGTCGACCTGGCCGTAGAGCTGCACGCTCGATTGCGCGAACGCCGACGACGCGCCCGCCAGCGCGGCGACGCATGCGGTGGCCTTGAGAGTAGTCTTCAGCGCGCTGCTGAGGCTTGTGTTCATGGATTCTCCAATTTTTGTCAAAAGGGTGTGGCTGTGCGAAAGGGGGCGCTCGCGCGAAACGTTGTTGTTATCCGTTCGATCGTCGAGTCAATCTGGGCGGGTCCCATCTTTGCGGACCATTTTTATAAACAAAAATATCGCTGCTTATTGCGGGTATATCGGTCTGATTAGTTTGGTCGGTTATCGGCTTGATACGACGCTTCAGAGCGGACTGGCGCCGCCCCGTGGACGCAATGCGGCATGCGGCGAACGGCGCGCCACAGCGTGCGTGAACGCCTTAAATGACGGGCCGATGACGCGACGCGGCAGAATGCCAAGATTTGACCCTGACCGGTACTTCGATGCCGGGTGTTTTCAAAAAAGTGTGGCGTCGAAACGTCAGATTTGGGGCTACAGCGCGGAGGAAGCCGCGCGAGGGATCGCGGGAAGGATCTGGAAGACGGGTTTCGGGACTGCGGTTGGGGCGGTGCGGTGGTTTGCGAAATCGCGCTCAGCTAATTCCGGTACGGTGAACCGCCCGACTGACGCGGATCGTCGGCTGGGCGTTGCATCGGGCGCGCTGCGCCACGCTCTTCGTTGTAGCGGGCGACGTCGGCGCGGATCGAGCCGTTGCGTATCGGCATGTTGGACGGGGGATGCGGCACCGGACGCGACTCCGCGCTGACCGGCGTGATCGCGCCCGCATAGCCGGACGGATCGCCGACACGACGCATGCCGGACTTGTAGCCGCCGAAGCCATAACCGAAATTGGCGTCCGCGATATTCGGGTTGCCGCGCTGCGCGCGTGCATCACGAGCAGCCATCACATTGCGCGAGCCGCGCGGAGCAGGTGCGCCGCCCGCACCGGCATAACGGCCCTCGCCACGCATCTCCATGCGCGGCACGCGCCCGGCAGCGTCGCGCGAATAAGCGCCGCCCGCGGCGGCACCGCCGCCATGCGGCCCACCCGGCCCCTTCGCATAGGCGAACGAGCACAGCACGGCGATGACCGCGCCCCACGCCCAGTGCCTCGTTCTCGACAACCCGTCCACCTGTGACTCTCACGCCCGAAGACTTGCCTGAAATCCACCGTTCGAGCTGCGATGGACCTGTTGCGGGAGGAGAAAAGCGCCGCGTTCCTGTCGCGGCGCAGGGCATCCCTGCGGCCTTTGAACGAGTAATTTATGGTCGGGGGCAGAGGGTGTCGAGCCAAAAAGTGTTAGGTCTCGTCGGTGGATGTAACACCCTGTTACTGCGACGTTTTTCCGCGCCGTAGCCCTCGTGCGGACGCGCCTCGGCGGCTTGCCGGCCGGCGTTTTCGCCTGGCCCGCGGGCACCGTTTGTTGCAAATCAACGCCGCTTGCAACGTCAATGGTTAAACGGTTTGTCGCGAGAAAGCACCTCGTGAATACTGAAACCTGGCGCGTCGCACGAGTGGGCTCGGCCTGATTGGGGAGTCAATGCGCAAACTTCATTAATCGATTCGGCAAATGAATTTGCGTTTTCAATCAGCTTTCGACAACAATAGCCGTTTTCCATTGGCATGGACCACACCTGACAGACCCGTCCCATGCTTACACTGCGTCATTGAATCGAGATTGCGATATGGCCCGCCCGAAATTCCTGCCCGATAACTTCACCCTGTGCCTCGTCGGCACCGTGATCCTCGCCAGCTTCCTGCCCGTTCATGGACAGGCCGCCGTGGGGTTCAACTGGGTGACGAACATCGCGGTCGGCCTGCTGTTCTTCCTGCACGGCGCCAAGCTGTCACGCGAGGCGATCATTGCGGGCGCGACGCACTGGCGCCTTCACCTCGTGGTGCTGCTGAGCACGTTCGCGCTGTTTCCGCTGCTCGGCCTCGCGCTTAAACCGGTCCTTTCGCCGCTGGTCACGCCGTCGCTCTACGCCGGCGTCCTCTTCCTCTGCACGCTGCCGTCGACGGTCCAGTCGTCGATCGCGTTCACGTCCATTGCCAAGGGCAACGTGCCGGCCGCGGTATGCAGCGCGTCCGCCTCGAGCCTGCTCGGCATCTTCGTCACTCCAGCACTCGTCAGCGTCGTCGTGACGAATCAGGCCGCGAGCGGCGGTGCGTCGCCGTGGCATACGATCGGCAACATAGTGCTGCAACTGCTCGTGCCGTTCGTTGCCGGCCAACTGCTGCGCCCGCTGATCGGCAAGTGGATCGAGAAGAATCGCGGCGTGCTGAAGTTCGTCGACCAGGGCTCGATCCTGCTCGTCGTCTACGGCGCGTTCAGCGAGGCCGTCACCGAAGGCCTGTGGCACACGATTCCGCTGTCGGCGCTCGGCGGCCTCGTCGTGGTAAGCGCCGTGCTGCTCGCGCTCGCGCTGGCCGTGACGATCTTCGCGAGCAAGCGGCTCGGCTTCAACCGCGCGGACCAGATCACGATCATCTTCTGCGGCTCGAAGAAAAGCCTCGCCGCCGGCGTGCCGATGGCCAAGGTGATCTTCGCGTCGCATGCGGTCGGCGCCGTGGTGCTGCCGCTGATGCTGTTCCACCAGATTCAGCTGATGGTCTGCGCCGCGCTCGCGCAACGCTGGGGCGCCCGCGACCTCAGCGGCGAGAGCAATGCCGCGGCGCGGCGAACCGCCGCCGCCGTCGCGCGCCGTTGAAAACACACGCAATGCAAACAGGACATTCATAAGCGCCCTCCCTGAGCGTCGTTTTGATCGTGTGAAGCAAGCCGCCTTCGGGCGGCTTTTCTTTTGGCTCTTCACTGGCCTTTGTCGTTATTTCACGCGCAAACGCTCTCGCTGTCGCCTCGGCCGGATGGCATAGGACGATTCTCGGACCGTCTCGAAAACAGCGGCCCGCCGGTTGTTTAGTCTGTTTTACTAAACACATTAATTTCCGACAACTCCATACGATACGGGTATTTACCTGTGTCATGCTGGCGTTTTGCGGGCGGCTTTAGCTGCGTTTTACTATACAATCGCCCGACCTGAACCCGTGCTGCCTCGCCTCGCGCGGCAGCTTCATTCGATGGCCACAACCATCCGCGACGTCGCCCGCGCGGCCAGCGTTTCGATCGGCACCGTGTCGCGCGCGCTCAAGAATCAGCCGGGCCTTTCCGAGGCCACGCGCGAACGCGTCGTCGAAGCGGCGCGCCAGCTCGGCTACGACTCGGCGCAGCTGCGTCCGCGCATCCGCCGGCTAACTTTCCTGCTGCATCGTCAGCACAACAACTTCGCCGCGAGCCCGTTCTTCTCGCACGTGCTGCACGGTGTCGAAGACGCGTGCCGCGAGCGCGGTATCGTGCCGTCAGTGCTGACTGCCGGGCCGACCGAGGACGTGATTCACCAGATGCGCCTGCACGCGCCCGACGCCGTCGCGATCGCCGGCTTCGTCGAGCCCGAAACGCTCGCCACGCTGGTCGCGATGCAACGCCCGCTGGTGCTGATCGATCTATGGTCGCCGGGCTTGCGCTCGGTCAATCTCGACAACGCCGGCGGCGCCACGCTCGCAATGCGCCATCTGTTCGCGCAGCAGCGCAAGCGCGTCGCATTCATCGGCGGCTCGCTCGCGCACTTCAGCATCGCCGAGCGCGCGCTCGGCTACCGGCGCGCGTTCTTCGAAGCGGGGCTGCTGTTCGATCCGTCGCTCGAAGTGAACATCGACTCCGGGCTCGATCCCGACACCGGCGCCGCGCGCGCGATGCAGCGCCTGCTCGACACGCCGGGCCCGCGCCCCGACGCCGTATTCGCGTTCAACGACGCCGCCGCGCTTGCCGCGCTGCGCGTGTGTCTCGCGCGCGGCTTCAGCGTGCCCGACGACATCGCGATCATCGGTTTCGACGACATCCCCGCCGCCGCCCACGCTACCCCGCCGCTATCGACGATCGCGGTCGACAAGGAAGCGCTCGGCCGACGCGGCGTCGAACTGCTGCTCGAAGACTCGCCCGCCGAACTCGAAGTCCGCTTGCCCGTTCAACTCGTTGCCCGTGCCAGTACTTTGGTGAAAACGCCATGACGCTAACCGATCCGCTTCAACTTTCCACCGACGCGGCGAAGGCGCCGCCGGTCGCCAGCTTCCGCAAGCGCGAGTTTCTGCTCACGCACATCGAGGGCACGCTGCGCTTCTACGCGCCGAACGTGCTCGACCCGAGCGGCGGCTTCTACCACTTCTTGCGCGACGACGGTTCGATCTACAACCGCACCACGCGCCACCTGGTCAGCAGTTGCCGCTACGTGTTCAACTACGCGATGGCGTACCGGCAGTTCGGCGACCCGAAGCACCTCGAATACACGCGCCACGGCCTGCGCTTTCTGCGCGACGCGCACTGGGACTCGCAGCACGAGGGCTACGACTGGGAAATCGAATGGCGCGACGGCAAACAGCGCACGCTCGACGCGACGCGCCACTGCTACGGCCTCGCGTTCGTGCTGCTCGCGTACTCGCACGCGGCGATGGCCGGCATCGAGGAAGCGAAGCCGATGATCGGCGCGACCTTCGAGCTGATGGAGCACCGCTTCTGGGACGCCGCCGCCGGACTCTATGCCGACGACGCGTCGGCCGACTGGCGTGTCAGCACGTATCGCGGGCAGAACGCGAACATGCATACCACCGAGGCGCTGCTCGCCGCGCACGAAGCGACCGGTCATCTGGTGTATCTCGATCGCGCCGAGCGCGTGGCGTCGAATATCACGCTGCGCCAGGCGAAGCTGTCGCAAGGACTCGTGTGGGAGCACTTTCACGCGGACTGGTCGGTCGACTGGCACTACAACGAAGAGGACAGCTCGAACATTTTCCGTCCGTGGGGCTTCCAGCCCGGTCATCAGACCGAATGGGCGAAGCTGCTGCTGATTCTCGAACGCTTCCGTCCGCTGCCGTGGCTGCTGCCGCGCGCGATCGAACTGTTCGACGCCGCGATGACGCACGCGTGGGACGAAGACCACGGCGGCCTCTACTATGGCTTTGGCCCCGATGGCACCGTGTGCGATCACGACAAGTACTTCTGGGTGCAGGCCGAAACGTTCGCGACCGCCGCGCTGCTCGGCAAGCGCACCGGCAACGAACGCTTCTGGGACTGGTACGACGAGATCTGGCGCTATAGCTGGACGCACTTCGTGGACCACAAGTACGGCGCGTGGTATCGCATCCTCACCTGCGACAACCGCAAGTACAGCGACGAAAAGAGCCCGGCCGGCAAGACCGACTATCACACGATGGGCGCGTGCTACGAAGTGCTCGCCCATGCGCTCGGCGAAAACGCTGCGGCTGAATCAGCCGCTCCCGCCGCAGCGGCTTCCGCGGAGAAAGCACAATGAGCGCGACGACCAACCTCCCCGTTTTCATATCCGCCGGCGACATCCTGACCGATCTCGTGCGCACCGGCGCATCGCACTGGCTGTCGCGTCCGGGCGGCGCGGGCTGGAACGCCGCGCGCTGCGTCGCGCGGCTCGGCCTGCCGACCGCGTGCGCGGGCTCGCTCGGCGTCGATAACTTTTCCGACGAGCTGTGGGACGCGAGCGTCGCGGCCGGCCTCGACATGCGCTTCCTGCAGCGCGTCGAGCGTCCGCCGCTGCTCGCGATCGTGCATCAGACGCATCCGCCCGCGTACTTCTTCATGGGCGAGAACGGCGCCGACCTCGCGTTCGATCCGGCGAAGCTGCCCGCCGGTTGGATGAACGCGGTGAAGTGGGCGCACTTCGGCTGCATCAGCCTCGTGCGTCAGCCGCTCGGCGACACACTGGCGCAACTCGCCGCCGAGTTGCGTTCGCACGGCGTGAAGATCAGCTTCGATCCGAACTATCGCAACCTGATGGAGCACGGCTACGAGCCGACGCTGCGTAAGATGGCCGCGCTCGCGCATCTGATCAAGGTATCGGACGAAGACCTGCGCATGATCTTCAAGACCAGCGACGAAGCCGCCGCGCTCGCGCAATTGCGCGCGATGAATCCCGCCGCCACCGTGCTCGTCACGCGCGGCCCCGAAGCGGCGATGCTGCTCGACGGCGCCGCGGTGATCGAGGCGAAGCCGCCGCGCGTCGAAGTGGTCGATACGGTCGGCGCGGGCGATGCGTCGATCGGCGGTCTGCTGTTCAGCCTGATGAGCGCGCCGCAACGCGGGTGGCCCGAGCATCTCGCGTTCGCGCTCGCGGCCGGCGCGGCGGCTTGCGGCCACGCCGGCGCGCATGCGCCGACGCTCGACGAGGTGGTCGCGCTGCTATAAAACGCGGCGCTGTAATTCTGCTGCCCTGGGGCGCGCGTAGCGTAACGGATGTCGAGCACGTCGCGCGGTCCGAAGTCTCCTCAGGGCGGGAACCGATCCCGCCACGCCGTGCTAGGATGAAAACATCGAAACCTTTGCGAAAAGGAGCGAGGCCATGGAGGACGTCACCTACACCAAAGGGCTCTACACGGCCACCGCGTCGATAAGAGAAGTCGCACATGACGCCTGGCAAGGTGTCGTCACCCTCGCGCGCGACGAAGGCGAACCCAGCGCCGATCAGGAAACCACGCTCTACGAAGTCGACTCGACGTCGTCGACGCCGGGAGAAGCGCTCGAAGAAGCCAAAGCGCTCGCACATCGTATCCTCGGGGAAATCGAACTGTAGGCCGAACCAGGGGCTGCGCGTCGCGCGTCCTCGCGCATCGGCGCGCCGCTGCCGGATCGACCGGCTGGAGGCGATCATGGCTGAACAGCTGTTCCAATACGGCGTGTATTCGATTCACGTTCGTCCGCTCGAACTCAGTGGCGCGCGCTGGGACGCGGAATACGAAATCCGTCATCGCGAGAAGGCCGTCAAGGCGTGGACCACGGTCGGCGGCGACGCGGGTTATGCCGAGCAGGCCGAAGCGGTGGAAAGTGCGCATCGGCAGGCGGTCGACGATATCGAGCATGGCGCGGGAATTCCGAAGCCGCGCGTGTTTCCGTGACGGCGGGTGGGTGGGTGTGGCGCGCGGCTGCGCCCGACCCGCTCGCCGCGCGTGATGCGACCTGACCCAGCCTGAAATCCGGGACGCGCCCGGAAGCATTTCAACGACGGCATCGCGCAACCTCGCACCCTGGCGATACATCGCGCCGCGCCGCCTTCGCACCGCGCGGAAACTCGCGCAGCGCGCACAACGCGCCATGCTACGCTGTACACGTCTTCATTCCCACGAGCGCGTGATGGCAAGCGAACCGTCAGACCGTTTTTCCACGCTCGGCGACACCGACACCGAGGCGAGCGCGCCGAGGCGCCGCGCGCGCGGCAGTCGCGAAATGCGTCTCGACGATCGCGTGGTGATCGCGCACGGCATGCCGACGCCGCTGTGGCAAGACCTGTATCACCGCGCGCTCGGCGTGCGCTGGCCGGGGTTCTTCGTGTCGCTCGCGCTGCTGTTCCTGCTGCTCAACACCGTGTTCGCCATGCTCTACATGCTCGGCGACGCTCCGATCGCGAATCAGTTTCCGAAGGGCTTCGGCGGCGCGTTCTTCTTTAGCGTCGAAACCCTCGCGACGGTCGGCTACGGCGACATGCATCCGCAAACCGTCTATGCGCACTGGATCGCGACGCTCGAAATCTTCATCGGCATGTCGAGCATCGCGTTGGCGACCGGACTGATCTTCGCGCGCTTTTCGCGGCCGCACGCGAAGATCATGTTCGCGCGCTACGCGGTGATCCGGCCGATCGACGGCCGCATGACGTTGATGGTGCGCTCGGCCAACGCGCGTCAGAACGTGATCGCCGAGGCTCGCGCGCGGCTGCGCATCATGCGTCTGGAGACCTCGATCGAAGGCTTTACGCTGCGCAAGCTCTATGACCTCGCGCTGGTGCGCGACCAGCACCCGGTCTTCAAGCTCGGCTGGACGCTGATGCACATCATCGACGAAGCGAGTCCGCTGTTCGGCGAAAACGCCGAATCGTTGAAAGGCCGCGACGTGTCGCTGCTGCTCACGCTCGAAGGCATCGACGAATCGACGTCGCAAACCATGCAGGCGCGCCACATGTGGACCTGCGATCAGATCGTCTGGCAGCACCGGTTCGTCGACATCATGAGTGAGCGCGACGGCGTGAGCCACATCGACTACGCGCACTTCGACGAAATCGTGCCGCTCGATGCGGCACCGCTCCAACCGGACATCGCGGCGAACACGGCGCAATAGCAATAGCCATCGTCCCATTCGCCGCCTCACGATACCCCAGGGCATACCCGAAGCGCGCCGCCGCGTGGCAAATCCGGCTCAAAAGCGGGCCGAAACGCGCGACTCGTCGCGCCCATTCGCGCACGCCCGATTAAAGAAGAAATAATTCACTCTCACGAGCGCTAAAAAATAGAGTCTCTTTCGCTGCGCGGCATCCGTGACCCCACCGCCCGCGCGCGAAGCCAGAACATTGGAGACTCCCCCATGACCGCTCGCCTGCCCATCGACGGCACGCCCGCACTCGCCGACTACAAGCTTTCCGACAATCTCACCGCGACGCGCGGACGGATCTTTCTGACCGGCACTCAGGCGCTCGTGCGCCTCGCGCTGATGCAGCGCGTGCTCGACAAGACCCGCAACCTGAACACCGCAGGTTTCATCAGCGGCTATCGCGGCTCGCCGCTCGGCATGGTCGATCAGCAGTTGTGGAAGGCGAAAAAACTGCTTGCCGCGAGCGACATCCGCTTTCTGCCCGCGATCAACGAAGAACTCGGCGGCACCGCCGTGCTCGGCACGCAGCGCGTCGAAGCCGATCCCGAGCGCACCGTCGATGGCGTATTCGCGATGTGGTACGGCAAAGGCCCGGGCGTCGACCGCGCGGGCGATGCCTTGAAGCACGGCAACGCGTACGGCTCGTCGCCGCACGGCGGCGTGCTGGTGGTCGCGGGCGACGATCACGGCTGCGTGTCGTCGTCGATGCCGCATCAGAGCGACTTCGCGCTGATCGGCTGGCATATGCCGGTCGTGAATCCGTCGAACATCGCGGACATGCTCGAATTCGGCCTGTACGGCTGGGCGTTGTCGCGCTTCTCCGGTGCGTGGGTCGGCTACAAGGCCATTTCGGAGACCGTCGAATCGGGCTCGACCGTCGATCTCGACGCGCTGCAAACCGAATGGACACCGCCACCGGAATTCGAAGCACCAGCCGGCGGTCTGCACAACCGCTGGCCCGATCTGCCGAGCCTGACGATCGAAGCGCGTCTGCACGCGAAGCTCGACGCGGTGCGCCAGTTTGCGCGCATGAACGGCATCGACAAATGGATCGCGTCGAGCCCGCACGCCAATGTCGGCATCGTCACCTGCGGCAAGGCGCATCTCGATCTGATGGAAGCACTGCGCCGGCTCGATCTGACGGTCGCCGATCTCGACGCGGCCGGCGTGCGCATCTACAAGGTCGGGCTGTCGTTTCCGCTGGAGATGACGCGCATCGACGCGTTCGTGTCGGGTCTGTCCGAATTGCTCGTGATCGAAGAGAAAGGCCCGGTCATCGAGCAACAGATCAAGGACTATCTGTACAACCGCACACAAGGCACACGACCGGTCGTGATCGGCAAGCACGCCGAAGATGGCACGTTGCTGCTGTCGTCGCTCGGCGAATTGCGGCCGTCGCGCATTCTCCCGGTGTTCGCGAACTGGCTCGCGAAGCACAAGCCGGCGCTCGATCGCCGTGAACGCGTCGTCGATCTGGTCGCGCCGCAGATCCTGTCGAACGCGGCGGACAGCGTGAAGCGCACGCCATACTTCTGCTCCGGCTGCCCGCACAACACGTCGACGAAAGTGCCGGACGGCTCGATCGCGCAGGCGGGCATCGGCTGTCATTTCATGGCGTCGTGGATGGAGCGCGACACGACCGGGCTGATTCAGATGGGCGGCGAAGGCGTCGACTGGGCCGCGCATTCGATGTTCACGAAAACCCGCCACGTATTCCAGAATCTCGGCGACGGCACCTACTTTCACTCCGGCATTCTCGCGATCCGCCAGGCGGTCGCCGCGAACGCGACGATCACCTACAAGATCCTCTATAACGACGCGGTCGCGATGACGGGCGGCCAGCCAGTCGACGGCAGCATCTCGGTGCCGCAGATCGCGCGACAGGTCGAAGCCGAAGGCGTGTCGCGCTTCGTCGTGGTCAGCGACGAGCCGGAGAAATACGACGGCCATCACGGCCAGTTTCCGCAGGGCACGACGTTTCACCATCGCAGCGAGATGGACGCGGTGCAGCGCCAGTTGCGCGACACCGACGGCGTGACCGTGCTGATCTACGACCAGACCTGCGCGGCCGAAAAACGCCGGCGCCGCAAGAAGGGCGAGTTCCCCGACCCGAACAAACGGCTCTTCATCAACGAGGAAGTCTGCGAAGGCTGCGGCGATTGCGGCGTGCAGTCGAACTGTTTGTCGGTGGAACCGGTGGAAACCGCGCTCGGTCGCAAGCGCCGCATCGATCAGTCGTCGTGCAACAAGGACTACTCGTGCGTGAACGGCTTTTGCCCGAGCTTCGTCACCGTCGAAGGCGGTACGCTGAAAAAAGCCGCGGGCGACGCGTTCGATCCGCAGGCGCTCGCCACGCACGTCAACGCGTTGCCGATTCCCGCGACGCAACTCGATGCCGCGCCGTACGACATCCTCATCACGGGTGTCGGCGGCACCGGCGTCGTGACGGTCGGCGCCTTGATCAGCATGGCCGCGCACCTCGAAGGCAAGAGCGCGTCGGTGCTCGACTTCATGGGCTTCGCGCAGAAGGGCGGCGCGGTGCTGTCGTTCGTGCGCTTTGCCGCCCGCGACGAATGGCTGAACCAGGTCCGCATCGACACGCAGCAGGCCGACGTGCTGCTCGCCTGTGACATGGTGGTCGGCGCGAGTGCCGACGCACTGCAGACGGTGCGACATGGCCGCACGCGCATCGTCGTCAACACGCATGCGATTCCGAACGCGAGCTTCGTGCAGAACCCGGATGCGACGCTGCATGCCGACGCGCTGATCGACAAGATGCGTCACGCGGCCGGGGAAGAGCGTATGTCGACGTGCGACGCGCAAGCGCTCGCAACGCGTTTTCTCGGCGATACGATCGGCGCGAACATTCTGATGCTCGGTTTCGCGTGGCAGCTCGGTCTCGTGCCGGTGTCGTTCGCCGCGATGATGCGCGCGATCGAACTGAACAACGTCGCCGTGCAGATGAACCAGCTCGGGTTCTCGATCGGGCGCATGGCCGCGGCTGATCCCGCCGCGCTCGAATTGCTGTGGCAGTCGCGTCATGCACCGAAGCCGAGCGTGCGGGTCGATACGCTCGACGAGCTGATCGCCCATCGCGAAGCACGGCTGCTCGCGTATGGCGGCGCGGCTTATGTGAAGCGGTATCGCTCGCTCGTCGATGCGGCACGGCGCGCGGAAGCCGCCGTCGATGCGGCGAGCGAGCGCGTGACGCGCGCGGTCGCGAGCACGTTCTACCGGCTGCTCGCGGTGAAGGATGAATACGAAGTTGCGCGTCTGCATACGGATGCCGCGTTCCGCGATGCACTCGAAGCGCAGTTCGAGGGCGTCGCCGGCAAGGACTTCACGATCCGCTTCAACCTCGCGCCGCCGACGCTCACGCGCGCGCAGCCCGGCGCCGTGCCGACGAAGAAAACCTATGGTCAGTGGATGTGGCCCGTGCTCGGCCTGCTCGCGAAATGGCGCGGTCTGCGCGGCTCGGCGCTCGATCCGTTCGGCCGCACGCTCGAGCGCAAGATGGAGCGCGAGCTCGCGAGCGATTACGAAGCCACGCTGCAACGTGCGCTAGCGAAACTCGACGCGAGCCATTTCGACGACGTCGCGAAACTCGCTGAACTGCATGCGCGCGTGCGCGGGTATGGGCACGTGAAGCTGGCGAATCTGGCGGGGGTCAAGCGTGGTGAGCGTGACCTCGCCGCGCGCCTCGGCATCGATGCGGCGACGGGTGTCGCGGTGAAGAAGTCGCTCGAGGAGATGAAGGGCGCCGGGCAGTTGCGCGGCATTCCGGTGGTGGTCGCGAAGTAAGTGGTTCGTTGCGCTGCTCACCGTTGCGTCGCGTCGAGCAGCGCCCTCACCTGCATCACCTTCGCCGGATCGACTGGCGCGAGTCCGTTGCCGTTCACGCGCACGCCGGAGCCGAAATGCACGGCCTCGACGTGCGTTTTGCTCACGAACTCCGCGATCGCATCGACCGTCAAGCCGGCACCGGCGAGCACCGTGCAATGCGAGCCGGCAGCCTGCCGCAGCAGTTCGCCGATCGTCGCTTGCGCCCGCAGCACCGACGGCTGTCCGCCCGACGTCAGCACATTCGTCACCGCCTCGAAACTGAGCAATACGTCGAGCGCTTCGCGCAGATCGCGCGCCTCGTCGAACGCGCGATGGAACGTGATCGCGAGTCCATCGGCAGCTTCGCACGCGCGCGCGAGACCTTCGCGGTCGATCGCCCGCTTGGCATCGAGCATACCGATCACGATGCCGTTCGCGCCGGCCGCCTTGACGGCCCGGATGTCGCGCAGCATCACCGTGTAGTCGTCGGCGTCGTAGACGAACGCGCGGCTATGCGGCCGCACGATCACGTTCACGGGTACGCCGGCTGCCCGGACGCCGACCGCTGAAACCACCGCCTCGATCAACCCCACACTCGGCGTCAATCCGCCCTCGCCCATCGCGGTCACGAGTTCGAGACGGTCGGCACCGGCCTGCGCGGCAGCGCGCGCATCGGCGACGGTCGTGGCAATCACTTCGAGCAGCACGGACATGAGCGCAACCTGGTGTCGTTGAAAACGACATCATGTCAGATGCGCGCGTCGCGTTCGTCTTCGACCCAGTCGATATCGCCGCACAGCACGCAGGTCTCGCTGCCGACGCGCGTTGCCACCGACAGCGTCACGCACGGCAACGCCTCGTTGATCGACAGATACGGCCGCGTCACGTGCACCCGCTCCGGCGCATTGATCGCGACGCTGAAGTACGGACGACGCAGCCAGTTCGCGCCCTGCGCGTCGGCGAGCGGCAGAAAGCGCGTTTCGTGCGCCGCGCGATCGGCGCGCAGCACGACGTTGCGGCCGGCCTGGCGCCCCTTCGCGTCGAGCAGAAAACAGCGCGCCACGTGATCGAGCGCGAGGAAATTCCAGCACACCTCGTCGAGCGGCTCACCGGCGGCGAGACGCTCCGCGGCGCGCTCGAACGCGCGCAGATACGGCGCGAGCCGAATCGCGCTGCGCCGCTCGCGTGCCTCGGCCTGCTCACGATAACGCTCGGTGACTTCGCCGATGCAAACCGCCGCGTGGATCGGATCGGCAACACCCGGATTCGGCCGGCCAAAGAAAAAGCCCTGCACGAAGTCGGCATTGCAGGCGAGCGCCATCTGCGCTTCGTGCTCGGTTTCGATGCCCTCGATCAGCACGAGCTTGCCCGCTTCATGCAGCATCGCCACGAGCCCCGGCAGGATCGTCGCCATGTCGGCGCGATGCGCGGCATGCGACAGCATGACGCGGTCGAGCTTCACGATGTCGGGATTCAGTTGCCAGATCCGCTCGATGTTCGAATGGCCGGCGCCGAAATCATCGAGCGCGATCAGGAAGCCGCGCTCGCGAAACTCGCGCACCGCGTCGGCGAGTCGATCGAGATCTGCGGCGCTCTGCTCGAGCACTTCGAGCACGACGCGCCGCGGCGACAGATCGAGCCGCCGCAGATTGGCGAGCAAAGCGGCCGCGAGATACGGGTCGGTCAGCACGCCCGGGTGCACGTTCAGAAACAACCATTCGCGCTCGGCGCCGAGCACCTTGAAGTTCTCCAGATGCAGCGTCTGCGCCAGCCGGTCGATCTGCAGCGCGTCGCCGAGGCGCGCGGCCTCGCCGAACACATCGAGCGGCGACACCGCGCGATCGAGCGCGTCGTGCGCGCGCAGCAAGCCCTCATAGCCGACCGCGCGCAGGTGCGACAGACTGAAAATCGGCTGGAACACGCTGGTAAGCGTCAGTTCGCCGTGCTGCACCGAATAGCGTTGAAGGCCCGAGCTCACCTCGACCTCGAAGCCGTGCGGCATGCTCGCCGCCCTGTCCTGTTGCGCAATCGTCATGCAATCCTCTCACGCGAGAGCCGGCCGGTCCGAACGCGACCGGCAACGAGCTCTCAAAATGTGCGTCATCGTTACCGGTTAAGCAAGGTCCATGCGCACGCTGGCGCACACTGCGCTATAACTCGCTCGAAAGATTGCACCGGCGACAGCGCTCGTGCGCCGCCCATGGGCGTCGAACGCACCATTGCGGTGCACCGATTCGCAGGCCGCGTCGCGGCGAAGCTCGCGGCAACTGCGCGCGCCGGCGGGCTACACTCGACCCTGCGCATCGCGCCCTCTCCCGGGACAACCCCTTCATCCCCCGAAACACACGATGGAAATTGTCTTTACCGTCCTGATCCTGCTACTCGCCGTCGCCGCGTCCGGCATGCTGACCCGCGCGCTGCCGTTCAAGCTGCCGCTGCCGCTCGTGCAGATCGCGATCGGCGCGATGCTCGCGTGGCCGCGCCTCGAATTGCACGTCGCGTTCGATCCGGAAATCTTCATGCTGCTGTTCATTCCGCCGCTGCTGTTCGCGGACGGCTGGCGCATCCCGAAGCGCGAGTTCTTCATGGCGCGCCGCGCGATCCTGATGCTCGCGCTAGGCCTCGTGTTCATGACGGTGCTGGTGGTCGGTCACTTCGTGCACGTGCTGGTGCCGCAGATCTCGCTGCCGGTCGCATTCGCGCTCGCCGCCGTGTTGTCGCCGACCGACGCGGTCGCGCTGTCCGGCATCGCCGGTAAGGGCAAGATTCCGGTGCAGCTGATGCATATCCTCGAAGGCGAGGCGCTGATGAACGACGCGTCAGGCCTCGTCGCGCTGAAGTTCGCGATCGCCGCCGCGCTGACAGGCGCGTTCTCGCTGCGTGAAGCGTCGGTGAGCTTCGTGATCATCGCGGTGGGCGGCCTCGCGGTCGGCGCGGCGGTGAGCGCGGTGTTCAGCTTCGTGTCCGCGCGCTTCCTGAATGTCACCGAAGAAGGCGATCCCGCGCCGGGCGTCGTGATGACCCTGCTGATCCCGTTCGCCGCCTATCTGACCGCCGAGCGCTTCGAGCTGTCAGGCATTCTCGCCGCGGTCTCCGCCGGCATGACGATGAACTTCGCGAGCATCACGGAAAAATGGCAGGTCGCCTCGCGCGTGCGGGCCTCGAACACGTGGACGATGATCGAGTTCGTATTCAACGGCATGGTGTTCATCATGCTCGGCCTGCAGTTTCCGCACATCCTCGGCCGCGCGCTGTTCGACGCGCACGAAACCAACGACGCGCAGGTCGCGCTGCTGATCGGCTATATCGTTGCGGTGGCGCTCGCGCTGTACGCGATGCGCTTCGCGTGGGTGTGGCTGCTGCGCTGGTTCGCGAGTCGCGGCGCGACGAAGCACGGCGTCGCGAACGCAGTGCCCGGGTTGCGCATGGCGTCGGTGACGACGGTGGCCGGCGTGCGCGGCGCGATGACGCTCGCGGGCGTGCTGTCGCTGCCGGAGGTGCTGCCGAACGGCACGCCGCTGCCGGGACGCGATCTCGCGATCTTCATCGCGTCGGGGGTGATCCTGCTGTCGCTGCTGGTGGCGGTGGCCGCGTTGCCGCTGCTGCTGCGCGGCTGGCGGCGCGGCAAGGACCCGCATGCCGCCGAGGAAGCACTCGCGCGTACGCTCGCCGCGCAGTCGGCGATTCGCGCGGTCGATCATCTGCACGACACGGAATGCGCGGACCTCGAGGAATCGGCTCAGGCGTATGCAACCGATGTAACCGCGCGGGTGATGGACCTGTACCGCCGCCGCCTCGCGACGCTCGACGACGAACGGGCGCCACGCGAACTCGCGCGCCGTGCCGATGCCCTCGAATTCCGCATGAAGCTCGCGGCGATGCGCGCCGAGCGCAAGACGCTGCTCGACCTGCGCGACACCCAGCGCATCAACGACGAGACGCTGAACAAGCTGATGCGCGAGGTGGATCTGTCGGAGACGGCGCTGACCGCGCGCAAAAGGTAGGCGTTGGCTGCCGCATCGGCATCGACACCGGCGCTTTAAATGCCAGTGCCGATAAAAGACGCTCAGGCCACCGGCCCTTGCGTCGGCTTTCTTCTCAGCAGCGCGTACAGGATGATCGCGCCGAACGTCGCGGTGCCGATGCCGCCGAGCCCGAAGCTGCCGAGCTTCAGCGAGAAGTCGCCGGCGCCGAGCACGAGCGTGACGGCCGCGACGATCAGATTGCGGTTATCGGAGAAGTCGACCTTGTTGACGACCCAGATGCGCGCGCCCGTCACCGCGATCAGCCCGAATACGACGATCGACACACCGCCCAGCACCGGTCCCGGAATCGTCTGGATCACCGCGCCGAACTTCGGCGAGAAGCCGAGCACGAGGGCGATCAACGCGGCGATCACGAACACCAGCGTCGAATAGATCTTTGTGACCGCCATCACGCCGATGTTCTCCGCGTACGTGGTCACGCCGGTACCGCCCGCGAAGCCGGACACGATCGTCGCGAGCGCATCGCCGAGAAACGCGCGGCCGATATAGCGGTCGAGGTTCTGGCCCGTCATCGCGCTGACGGCCTTGATGTGGCCGAGGTTTTCGGCGACGAGGATCACCGCGATCGGCGCGAGCAGCGTCATCGCGTGCGGGTCGAACACCGGTGACATGAAGTGCGGCATGCCGAACCACGCGGCGTTCGCGACGATCGAGAAATCGATCGGCTTGCCCATGCCGAGGCCGTTCGTGACGATCGCGTAAATGACGTAGGCGAGCAGCAAGCCGACCAGGATCAGCAGACGCTGGAGCATGCCGCGCGTGAACACCGCGACCGCGCCGACGCACAGCACCGTGACGAGCGCCATCCACGATTCGAAATTGCTGCCGCTCACGCCATGCACGGCGATCGGCGCGAGGTTCAGAGACCGATCACGCAGACGATCGCGCCGGTCACGACCGGCGGCATCAGCGTTTCGATCCAGCCCGTGCCGACCGCCGCCACGATCAGGCCGATCACCCCGTACGCGACGCCGCACGCGATGATGCCGCCCAACGCCACCGCAATATTCGGGTTCGCGCCGTGTCCGCCGTAGCCGGTCACCGCGATCACGAGGCCGATGAACGCAAAGCTCGAACCGAGATAGCTCGGCACGCGCCCGCCGACGAGCACGAAGAACAGCAGCGTGCCGATCCCCGACATGAAGATGGCCAGGTTCGGATCGAAGCCCATCAGCAGCGGCGCAAGCACGGTCGAGCCGAACATCGCGACGACGTGCTGGACGCCCATCGCGAACATCTGCGGCCACCCGAGCCGTTCGTCGATGCCGACGATGCCGCCTTCGGCGCCGGCAGGCTGGCGGCGCCAGCGGGGGAAATAGGATGCGGCCATCGCGGGGATTCTCCTCAGGGTCGGCGTGGTGTGTGCCGATCACGCGCTGCGGCGTGGGTCCGGCAAAAGTTACGCGCGAGTTTACGGAGAGCAATAAGGGCTGGCAAGCGGGCCGACAAGTGGCTCGGGAAACGAGCCCTGGAAGCGCGTCAATTCGCGCGGCGCGGGTCGGTGTCCGGCGTCACCGCGGCGCCGTCCCGCGAGGAGTGGTCCGTCGGCGCGCCGTACAGCATCACCCGATTGCGGCCGGCATCCTTCGCGCGATACAGCGCTTCGTCGGCGGCGTCGACGAGCGCGCGGCTCGTCGCGAGCGCCGCGCCCTGCGTCGTCGCAGCGCCTGCGCTCACCGTCAGCACGTGATGCGTGCTGGCCACATGGCGGCATTGCAGCGCCTGCACCGCCGCGCGGATCTGCTCGGCGATCCGCTGCGCGCCCGTCGCGTCGGTGTCCGGCAGCAGCACCGCGAACTCCTCGCCGCCGAAGCGCGCGGCCGTATCGCCCGGACGTCGCGCGTTCTGCGCGATACAGCGCGCGACGCCGATCAGCGCTTCGTCGCCGGCCGAATGGCCGTAAAGGTCGTTGAAGCCCTTGAAGTTGTCGACATCGATCAGTAGCAGCGACAGCGGCCGGCCGGTGCGCTGCGCGCGTCGCCATTCGTCGTTCACGTGCTCCTCGAAGGCGCGGCGGTTGTTCAGGCCGGTCAGCCCGTCCGTGCGCGCCAGTTCGCGCAACTCTTCCTCGGCCGCGCGGCGCAGACGCAACTGGCGTGAGAACAGGATCGCGAGCGCGATGATCGTCACGTCGAGCGCGCCGATCAGCGTGCCGATGATCCATGCGCGCCGCTGCCACTCGACGTAGATGTCGCGCGTCGAGAGCGCGACGTCGAGGATCAGCGGAAAGCCGTCGATATGGCGGAACGCATACCAGCGCTCGACGCGATCGATCGCCGCCGTGCCGAAGAAGTCGCCGCTCGGCCGCTTGATGAAGCGCGAGAAGTTGGCCGTGCCGGTCAGGTTGATGCCGATCGTTTTCGAATCGTACGGACGGCGCATCAACATCGTGCCGTCGCTGAGCATCAATGCCATCGAGCCGCTGGGCCCGAGCTTCATGCCGTCGAACAGCCGATGGAAATACGTGAGGCGCAGCGTGCCGACCACCACGCCGCCGAAGCTGCCGTCCGGCCTCGAGATGCGCCGGCTCAGCGCGATGCGCAGGTCATCGTCGGTGCCGCTCGGGCTGAACGGATGGCTGATGTACAGGCCGACGTCGGGTGAAGCGCGCTGCGCCTTGAAGTAATCGCGGTCCGCATGGTTACTTGCGCGCGGCGGCCACGCGCGTGAATCGAAGCGCACGTTGCCGTTCTCGTCGAGCACGAATACCGAGCCCATGTCCTTTGCGCTGATCGAGCCGTCGAACAGCACCATCTGGCGGATCTCCGGCGGCAGATCGAGCACGCCCGGCTGCTTCAGTCCGTCGATCGCCGCGCGCAGCGACAGGTCGTAGATCTCGAGATTGCGCGACACGTCGCGCTGGACCAGCAGGGATATGTTGGCGATGGAGTCCTGCGCGCGCCGCAACGCATCTTCGCGCATCTGTGCGAGCAGCGACACGGCGATCGCGAGGATCGCGCCAGCCAGCAAGACACTGATCGCAATCACGTTGTTCGGTCGGCGCGTCACCATGCGTTTTTGGTTCTGACATGCGCTGAACGTCGCGCGTGAAGAAGCGGCCGCGTCTCGGCAATCACCGTCAAAACCGCGACCTACGAAAACGTAAGCGTAGCAGACATGGCGTGCAGGCAAACGTTTGCGTAGCCAAGTTTTTGCCCGCATGCGCCAGAACGGCACGCCAGAAGTTCCGTCCGGCGGGGGTTGCGCCCGATCGCCAGATTATCCAGGCGCCGTCCAATTATTCGGATAGCAAATGCGAATTGGCTGGATAGTTGGCCTCGCCACTTGGGTATTCAATCGAGCCTGTCACGTTCAAACGATTGGACACAAGGAGAGAAACACATCATGAGCGAGAAGCGCAGCGCCTCGGAATGGCGCGAATTCGTCAGCGGCTGTCTGGACTTTCGCCCCGCGGAAGGCGTGTACCGGATTGCCCGCGAAATGTTCACGGAGCCCGAGTTGTTCTCGCTCGAGATGGAGCACATCTTCGAGAAGGCCTGGATCTATGCGTGCCACGAAAGCGAGATCCCCAACAAGAACGATTTCCTGACGATGCGCGCGGGCCGTCAGCCGCTGATCATCTCGCGCGACGGCGCCGGCAACCTGAACGCGATGATCAACGCGTGCCAGCACCGCGGCGCGACGCTCACGCGTATGACCAAGGGCAACCAGTCGACCTTCACGTGCCCGTTCCATGCATGGTGCTACAAGAACGACGGCCGGCTCGTGAAGGTGAAGGCGCCGGGCGAATACTGCGACGACTTCGACAAATCGGTGCGCGGCCTGAAGAAAGCGCGCATCGCGAGCTACAAGGGCTTCGTGTTCGTGAGCCTCGACGTCGACGGCATCGACACGCTCGAAGACTATCTCGGCGACGCGCGCATCTTCTTCGACATGATGGTCGCGCAGTCGCCGACCGGCGAGCTCGAAGTGCTGCCAGGCAAGTCGACCTACACGTTCGACGGCAACTGGAAGCTGCAGAACGAGAACGGTCTCGACGGCTATCACGTGAGCACCGTGCACTACAACTACGTGGCGACAGTGCAGCACCGCATCGAGTCGAATGCGAAGAAAGGGGATTACCCCGGCGGCACGCTCGACTACAGCAAGCTCGGCGCCGGCGACAGCGAAACCGACGACGGCTGGTTCGCGTTCAGGAATGGCCACAGCGTGCTGTTCAGCGACATGCCGAATCCGCAAGTGCGTCCCGGCTACGAGAGCGTGATGCCGCGGCTCGTCGAAGCCTATGGCCAGGACAAGGCCGAATGGATGATGCACCGGCTGCGCAATCTGAATGTCTACCCGAGCCTGTTCTTCATGGACCAGATCAGTTCGCAGCTGCGCATCGTGCGGCCGGTCGCGTGGAACAAGACCGAGGTCATCAGCCAGTGCATCGGCGTGAAGGGCGAGTCGGCGAAGGATCGCGAGAACCGCATCCGTCAGTTCGAAGACTTCTTCAACGTGTCCGGCATGGGCACGCCCGACGATCTCGTCGAGTTCCGCGAGCAGCAGCGCGGCTTCCAGGCGCGCCTCGAACGCTGGAGCGACATCTCGCGCGGGCATCACAAGTGGGCCAGCGGCGCGACCGCGAACACCACGCTGCTCGGCATCGAGCCGAATCTGACCGGCACCGAGCTGACCCACGAAGGGCTTTACGTGAACCAGCACGGCACCTGGCGCGACACGATCCTCAAGGGTCTCGACAAATCCATCGAATCGCAGGGAGAGCAGGCATGAGCCAACTCCAACACTCCGTCGAGCAGTTTCTGTATCTGAAGGCCGATCTGTGCGACAAACAGCAATGGGACGAATATGTCGACCTGTTCGATCCGCAGAGCGTGTTCCATGTGCCGCAGTGGGATTCGGAGCACGTGTACACGACCGATCCGAAGCAGGGCATGTCGCTGATTTACTACTCGGATCGCGCCGGTCTCGAAGACCGCGTGTTCCGGCTGCGCACCGGCAAGTCGGCCGCGTCGACACCGCTGCCGCGCACGATGCATCAGATCAGCAACGTGCGCCTGAGCGAGCGGGAAGATTCGAGCGTCGAAGCGAACGTGAACTGGTCGACGCTGTACACGCGTCACGGCTCGACCGACTACTTCTACGGCCGCGCGGTGTACGACCTGCAAGCGTCGGGCGATAGCTGGAAGATCAAGCGCAAGCACGTGCTGCTGCTGAACGACCACATCAACGCGGTGCTGGATTTCTACCATCTGTGAGCCGGGAGCACGACGATGAAACATAAGGTCGCGTTGAGCTTTGCCGATGGCAAAACCGCGTTCTTCGATGTGAGCCCGAACGAGCTGCTGCTCGACGCGGCGCTGAAGAACGGCGTGAACATTCCGCTCGACTGCCGCGAAGGCGTGTGCGGCACCTGCCAGGGGCGCTGTGAATCGGGCGACTACACGCTCGATTACGTCGACGAGGAAACGCTCAGCGAAGAGGACCTCGCGCAGCGCAAGATCCTCTCGTGCCAGACGCGCGTGAAGTCGGATGCGTCGTTCTATTTCGACTTCGACTCGACGCTGTGCGAAGGCGCCGGCACGACCACCGTGTCCGCGAGCGTGGTCGGCGTCGAGCTGGTGTCGGCGACGACCGCGATTCTGCGAGTCGATGCGAGCGCGCATGAGCGTCAGCTCGATTTTCTGCCGGGCCAGTATGCGCGCGTGAAGGTGCCCGGCACCGAAGAATGGCGTTCGTACTCGTTCGCGAATCATCCGAACGCGCGCAACGAGTTGCAATTCCTGATCCGTCTGCTGCCCGACGGCATGATGAGCAACTATCTGCGCGAACGTTGCAAGGCCGGTGATACGGTCGAGTTCGAGGCGCCGCTCGGCGCGTTCTATCTGCGCCAGGTCGAGCGTCCGCTCGTGATGGTGGCGGGCGGCACAGGACTCTCCGCCTTCCTCAGCATGCTCGACGACATCTCGGCGAAACGCAATGTCGCGCATCCGGTGCATCTGTACTACGGCGTCACGAATGCAGCCGATCTGTGCGAGACCGGGCGCATCAACGGCTACAAGGCGAGCATCGAAGGATTCGCGGTCGAGACGGTGGTGATGAATCCGGCGCCGGGATGGTCGGGCAAGACCGGGCTGATTCCCGAGCATTTCGACCGCTCGTTTCTCGAATCGAATGGCTTCGACATGTACGTGTGCGGACCGCCGCCGATGGTCGAAGCGATCAAGACCTGGCTCACCGAACAGGGAATTCAGGATTACCGGCTGTTTTACGAGAAGTTCGGCGAAAGCAAAGCGCGATAGGACGTTCTAACGCCGCGCCGCGCGCTTCAGCGTCTCGGATGGCGATTCGCCGAACAACGCCTTGTACTCGGTCGAGAAACGGCCGAGATGTGACATCCCCCAGCCCAGCGCCACCGACGAAATATTGCGCACCGAGCGGTCGTCGAGAATATCGCGCCGCGCCGATTCGAGCCGGTAGCGTTTCAGATACGCGATCGGCGCACAGCCAAAATATTGACGGAAGCCGTCGAACAGCTTGAAGCGCGACACACCCGACGCGCGTTCGATGTCTTCGAGCGTGATCGGCTCGCGCGCGTTGTCGTGAATGAACTGACGCGCGCGGGTCAGATAATGCGGTGGCGTCGGTGCGGTCGCGTTGGCCAGCTGTTCCGAATAGTTATGCGGCTGCGACAGCAGCAGCCCCTTCAGCAACGTCAGTTCGAATTCGCTGGACATGAAAAGCTGCCCCAGCGACGGTCCCGAGCGCTCCAACTCGCCGGCCAGGAACTTGACCATGCGCCACCACGATGCCTGATCGCCGGCGGCCGCATCCATGTCGGGCTGGAACACGAGCGGCGCTTCGACGGGGCGTTGCAGCATCGTCTGCAGCACCTGCTGAAGCGCGGAGCGCGGAATCGCGACGTGCAGCTTGCGGCAATTGCCGGTGATCGCGAGATCCTGCGATTCCTGCGGACTGACGATCAGACCGCAATCCTGATCTGACAACCACCTCTTGCCGTGTACTGCGAGCTCCTGTTGACCGACCATCGGCAGGCTCACGCTGTAGCAGTTCAGCGGACTGCTCTCGCTCACCTCGACCGTCACGTCGGTGCCGTATTCGACGTAGCCTATCGTCGTCGCCATCGAACGAAGTACGGTGCCGGACTGGTGAAACCGCAAGCGCTCCGGGTGACTGACCTGGAGCCCGTGGGGGCCGCAGATGGATGCCATCCAGTTGCGGGCGCCATCGAGGTCGCTCAATGCGGCGCGGAGATCGCGGTTGTTGGGGTCCGGAGTTGGCATACGTGGAGACGAGCTATTGAGGAAAAGAGACCGAAATTCAAACGAAAGGCGATGCATTCATCACGCATGTTAAATACGCGCAAAACCGTGCAAGCTTCTAATTTTTCGGTTATTGCGTTGTCCGTTGCGCAGAAGGGCAGCGCGGTGGCCGGCCATAGGTCGTCAACACGACGCGGCACATCATCGACAGCTCGACGAAGATCGCGGACATCACGGCGATCGTCGAGGCGTTGCGTTTCAGACCAACATTCTCGCGCTGAACGCGGCCGTCGAAACGGCGCGCGCCCGCGAGCGGGGACGCAACTTCGCGGTGGTCGCGAGCGAGGTGCGCAGCCTCGCGCAACGCTCGTCGAGCGCGGTCAAGGAGATCAAGGACCCGATCGCGACGTCGGTCGAGCGGATCCGCGACGGCTCGGCGCTCGCTGGCGAAGCGGGGAGGACGATGAACGAGGTCATGCACGCCCGTCACTTGCGCGACCGACTTCATCGCAGAGGGGTGGGATAAGTTCTAACCGGAGCTTTTTCGCCTGCGCGTCGCGCCTGCTGCTCCCGAAGGCACGGCACGCGGTCGACTCGTTCATCGAGGGGCAATGACGATGCGCGTTTGTCGATGCAAAAAAACAAAAATCGGCGGGAGGCCGGTTTTTGTTTTGAAGAATTTGGTGGGAGGAGGAGGATCGAACAATCTCGCCGATGGCCGCCACACGGGCGTGAGGCTCGCCAGCAATTTTCAAATATGCCCCCAGCGAAGGGCTTTGCGCGAGATCATTAGGACACGCCATCGAACTCCCGACCACTTCCGGTTCGTGCCCGGTGAATCTCCGCATCTGCTCTCTCGGACGATACTTCAGACTAGCTCGTGACCAAACATATCGCAAACGCTTTTTCGAGCAGATGAAATAGCGGTAGCCTGGTACGGATCGGTCTGACACCACCCGGATTTGCGCGTGAGGCTGTTGGTGAACAAGGTTGAATCGAAGGAATCTGAAGTAACTTTCGAAACTTTGCTTTTTGGTTGAGCAATCAGACCAAAATCTCCGTGCTGTGGTGCGATGGAATGACTGACGGGAGGGCGCATTCCGTCCCGCAAGTCATTCAAATAGGCTGGGCTGGGCAGCACGGCGCCCGTCAGAAAGCGCTTGTCAGCTCCACGGCGGTGAGCTTCGTGCGCAACGGCGTACTTTCGACCAGAGCAGATAGAACCTTCTCCAGGCCTTCATCGCGAATCGCCCCGGTGTATGCACGCTTACCGACCGACGCCCGAGCCACAACGCAGGTCGCATCCAGCAGCATGCTGTCGCTTACATACTTGACCCAGTCAACGATCAGGTCACGATGGTCAACACCGAAACACTGGTTAAAAAAGCGCTCGCCTCCCATTTTCCAGATGGGCCGCGAGCCCACGGCGATGCCCGCGTCGAGTATTACCGTTGGCGCGACGACAGGACCGACGCTGGGCTCACAGTACCGATCTACCGCTGGCCTCGATTTGAAGGCGATCTGGAACGCTGATTGGAAACGGTTCGTGGCGCCGACCCGCGGCACTGTTCGATCGAATGGCAACCTTACGGAAATAATGCTTGCCGATAGGGCCGGTTTGGGTCTGACCAGGCGGCTTAACATGAAAATGTTGAAAGACGGGGGGTTTCTCCATACGATCACGGTCATCGCCGACAAAGCCGACAACCATGATGACTGAAAGCGACAGGAGAACCGCCGATTCCAGCCGGAAGCAGCCCCGCGAACTGATAGACCAGCTTTGCGCATCCCTGGCAGGCGCAATCTCGGATTTCAAGGCTATGATGTCCCGGGCGTCTGCAGCCGGATCGGGCTCGCTGATGGGACGGAAGAAGAGGCGTATTCGAGCAAATATAAATACGCATTTAGAAGGCTGGTTGGACTGTCCTGGACGGACGTCTTCGACGCGGCACGGAAGCTCCTTGAATCGACCATGAACTTCGACCTTTCTGAAGCCGTCGCGAAAGTTGAGGAAACCGACATCGAAACGATCACCGAGATTACGCGGCGCAGAATCATTTCTTTGTTCCACAACAGGCGGATTTGCACGGAGATCGAGGAGATCGATTTTCTCCGTCGTCTCTGGCCCATTGACAAAATGCCAACCGTCTACGATCGAGGCTGGGCTTCGCGGTCGTTCGAGGATGAAATCCGGCAGCACACGATGGCGAATGACGACTGGGCCAATAAAGAGTTGCTTGAATTTGCCGGTGCGCTCACCTGTTCGCAGGCGCAGTTTTTCAGATTCCTCGCGCTTGTGACGGATCCGCTCGTGCAAACTGCCGACAATCAAGCCGAGTTGGTCAAAAAAATCGACGAACACCTGGCTCACGACGGCTACAAGCTGACACAGGTCCGGGTTCGCTCTGGCTGTCCCTACTATGAAGTTCGGCCCTCGCCGAAGGGCGCTCCGGGCGATCAAAACACGTCATACGTCCTCGAAGCCTTCGAGCCCAATGAAATCCATGGGCGGTGGCATGCCATCATGGAGAGCCGGAGCACCGATCCCGGCCGCACGATCACGCTTGCCCGAACTCTGCTGGAAGACGTGTGTAAGTGGATCATCGTCGAAGCCGGAGATGCTTACGACGAAAAAGCGGATCTTCCTGTCCTGTATAAGCAGCTTGCAAAAATCCTCAAACTCGCCCCCGATGACTACACCGAAGAAGTGTTTAAGCAGATCCTCGGCAGTTGCCAGTCGATCGTGTCCGGTCTCAGTTCAATCCGTAACAAGCTCGGTGACGCACATAGTATCGGACCGAGGCGGGCTCGGCCGGCGGCTCGACACGCCGAGCTCGCAGCCAACCTTTCAGGAGCAATGGCAACTTTTCTTGTCTCAACCTGGGAAACGCGGAAAAACGAGACGAAAGCGGCCTGAAGCATGAACAAAACAACGAAGCATGAATGCGCAGTAATCCATCCAACCAGGGCCTCGTTCGTCAAGCTGGGGGTTGGCGGAAGCTGGGAAAAAGAGAGCATCGAAAAGGGCATTCTTCGCTTCGGATACAGTGAGACCCCATTCGATGCTGCGACATCGGGGAAATGGGATGTCGTGCGTGAAGTCTGGCGGGGACTGCGCACCGATGCCGGCGCTGCGACCCGGGATGTTGCTCAAATCCGGAATTACTTCGAAGCGGGAGACGACGTTCTCTGGATCACGTTTTATGCAGGCCTGATGTGGTGGTGTTTCCTGAAGCCCGAGGTGATGGAACACCCGGACGGTGACGGCACCTACAGGACCACGGTCGACGGTTGGCATTCCCATGACATCCGGGGCGGAAAGCTGACCAAGGAGAGGTTGTCGGGCGCTCTTTTGAAAGTTGAGGCGTTTCGCGGAACGATCTGCAATGTCATTGCCTTCGACTATCTAAAACGGAAAATCAACGGTGAGCTGCTGCCTCAAGTCGAGGCGGCGCTGCATGCGGAAAACGAAATGATCGCGAAGATCGTTCCGTTGATGAACCTTTTGACCCCGCAGGATTTCGAGCTCCTGGTCGACCTAGTGTTTTCGAATAGCGGCTGGCGCCGGGTCGGCCAACTCGGGAAAACACAGAAAACCGTCGATATTGAGCTGATGTTGCCGACGACGAAGGAACGGGCCTTCGTCCAGATCAAGTCTTCCGCCGACCGCCACAGCCTTGCCGCCTACCGAAAGAAATTCGAGGAGTACGGCACCTTCGACAGGATGTTTTTTGTATGGCATTCCGGCAGCCTTGCTGAAACTGCGACCGAAGACAATTCCGGGATCGTCTGCATTGGCCCCGCCACGATGGCGAGAATGGTGTTTGATGCCGGGCTGACGTCGTGGTTGCGGGAAAAGGTGTCCTGAGAAACAGCGTGGGCAAATACTCCCCCCTTACAGGGCATCTCGAAGGCCTCGAACAGGACACCTGGAAGGCCCGTTTTAAGGATGTTGAGTCAATCCTTGGCTTCAAGCTGCCGCCCAGTGCGCGGAAGTTTCGCGAATGGTGGGGCAACGATACGCACAATGGCCAGCCTTGGCGAGCTGCCGGCTGGCGAACCGAGGATGTCGACGTCATCAAAGAGACGGTCACGTTCTCAAGGGGCGAAACCGTCACCGTCAAGCGGCCGCTCAAAGAATTTCCGGTCGCCGCTGTATTGGATAGTTATGAATGGGACCTGCCGACCAGAATGGAATGCAAGGTCACAATGGAATGGCAGCCGCTCGGAAAACTGACGATGGATGAGAGCGGGCGTCTGTCGTTTCCTCAAGTGCATGCCGTTCCTGCGATTTACCGTTTCCGGATTCGAACCGCTGAGGGGATCGAGCGAAACTATGTTGGTGAGGCGGTCGACGTGAAGCGGCGATTTGGGAACTACAGGAATCCCGGCTCCACGCAACAAACCAGTATGCGGATCAACGCCACTCTGAAAGAGGCGTTGGCTGCCGGCGCGGAGATATCGGTCTCAGCCGTTTTCGAAGATCGAGCCTGGATTGAGCGGAACAGTAAGAGTGCGCCCGTCAATTTTCTATCAAAGGCCGTCCGCTGCGTATTTGAGAATACGGCGATCGTGGACGGTGCCGGATCTGAGATTGAAAGTCTGAACCGCGCCGGTTCCCACGATTAGGTTCTGTACCTTTCGCGCGTGACCAGGCAGGTCGCCGTTCTTCTTGGCTTAATACGTTGCAAGCACTACAGTGACGGCCCTGCTGTCCTTACTATGGCTGACGGTCGGTCGCGCGTGTCAACGGCTTCACCCGAAACACTCCATCACGTCGACGTGAAATCGCACGCATCACCACTTGCAGGTCGCTCGACTCGAACCCTACTTACATTTGGCAAAGACGCAGCAATCTCTCGAAAAATGAAAGCACAGAGGCTTTCTAGTGTTGCCGCCCCGAGGCCGGGGATGTCGTCGAGAAACCGATGATCGAGAAGTTCGCGGATGCGTTCGATTTCCGAGCGAAGGAACCCAAGGTCGACGATCATTTTTGACGTGGGGTCGGGCACACCACGTACAAATATTTGCGCGTGGTATGTGTGTCCATGAATTCGTCGACTACCCTCCGCATCGATCTCCCGATGTAGTGTGTGTGCAGCCTCAAAATAAAATTTCTGACTAAGTTCGTAGCTCATCAGATATCCCGCAGAAGACCGGTTTTTCGCTTCTCAGCGTAGGCTACGGTCATGCTAGGCCGCCTTCGAAGCGAAGACGAAGTAGCCCTTCTGCCGCAACTCGCATGCAGGACATGCACCGCACCCGTAGCCCCAATCGTGCGATGTCGAGTGGTCGCCCACATAGCACGTGTGCGTTTCGCTCCTGATCAGATCAACCAGTGCTCTTCCGCCAAGTTCGGACGCCATTTGCCACGTTTGAGCCTTGTCGATCCACATCAATGGCGTCTCGATGACTAGTGGTTGATCCATGCCAAGCGCAATGGCTACCTGGAGCGCCTTAAGCGTGCTGTCCCTGCAGTCGGGGTAGCCTGAATAGTCGGTCTCACACATGCCTCCGACCAGCACCTGTAGACCCCTTCGATAGGCTATGGCCGCTGCCAGCGTGAAGAACAGCAGATTCCTCCCCGGCACGAACGTGTTCGGCAATCCATTTTTCTGCATCTCAATAGATTTGCCGGCAGTGAGCGCAGTGTCACTGATCTGCCCAAGGACAGAAAGATCAAGCATGTGATCATCGCCGAGTTTGCGCGCCCATGCAGGAAACTGTTCTCTCAAGTTTGCCAGCACCGTCTTCCGGCATTCGAGCTCGACGGCGTGCCGCTGCCCATAGTCGAACCCGATAGTTTCGACGTGCTGGTAGCGATCGAGTGCCCATGCGAGACAAGTTGTCGAATCCTGTCCGCCCGAGAAAAGAACCAATGCGTGAGTTTTCACCGATGTACCTCGATTACGAATTCGCAACTTGACGCGGCTTCCGCAGCGCACGCTTCATCGAGCGAACGAGATAGTTGGTCAACAGGTCGATGTCGCTCGGCGTATTTTGAATTCCATTCCACGGCCGCTCGTCATACGGCGCGAGGCGCCACTGACCGCTCGTCCATGCGGTGTATTCCTTCAGCAGCTTGAGACCGCCCTCAAATTCTGCCCGCGTCGTTGCGCCCTCGCTGGAATAGAGAAATTCCATAACAAATCCCATAGCCACGATGCCAGCACCGTGGCGCAAGCGGGAGGTTTTCGGGCTCATACCAATCCATTCACTTCCAAAGACAGCGACTACGGCTTGGAAGAAAGCATTAACAAATTCATACGCTCGATCCTCAAAGTCACCATCCTTGATGAACTCACGAATGGCGCCGTCGGAGGCCGAGTTCATCACGAGTTTCTGCATGGCCGTATCGCTCAATACCCCTTTCGGGTTCGTATGTTGACGGATTTCGCCGTATAGGGCAGAACCGCGAGTGAAGTTCAGGCGATCGACAATACGTGCAGCAAATTTGCGTGCTGTAAAGCGTTCCGGCAAGCCCTCAACGTTTGGAAGCAGTTCGTAAATAAGCGTCTTGGGAAGAGGACGGGTGTTATTGATCAACACGAACTGCTGGCGCAATTCGTTGTAGTCCTTGCAGATGAGCGCGGAGACGAACACCTGGAAACCGGGCTTCGAAATTCCTGACAGTGCGCTCAATCGCTGCTGGCCATCAACAACGAAACCGGGCTTACCCCCAGCAACCTTGATCTCGATGTCCGCGACACCGTCACCCTTGTCCTTAACCTTGACGCCACCGATGAAGGCAACAATGAGAGCATTCGGTAGAAGCGCGTCGTCGCGGCGCAGATAGTCTCGAATCTCTTTAATATGTGAGGCAATCTGGTGGCGTTGGAAACCGCGCAACTGGCCGTTTTCTTCTCGGCCGACCCGCTCGATTTCAGCGAAATTCCAGATCTGTTCTGGGGTAGCCGCAAACGTGAAGACATCGTGCTCAGCGGCCTGTGATGCACGAATTGCCTTGAATCGGTAGACGCTCACCGCTGATTCTCCAAGGTACGTTGTACGTGTTTGTGATAGACGCCAAGATTATGAAATCCACGGCGCTTGTTCCTGTTGCTTGACCGGAAGATGATGACTTCGACGCCTGCCTTGCGGCAGATTGAGCAGCGGCAGCGCTTCCACGGTGCTTCGTCGAGCGTGCGCTCTACTAGCGTGCGCATCTTCTTAAGTTCCTTTTCGTGCTGTTCAATCGGGAGGTCATCACCGAGAGTAAAAAACCGCTGGTATTCCATGACGGCGTCGAGGGCTTCGGTTGCCTTCCCGCTCCCGCTATCGAACTTGCGTAGCGCGCCCAGTGCCTTCTGCTCCCGTTTCTGCAGGTCCTCAGCCCTAAAAATTCCGCGTTTAATACCCTGCATCAAGCGTGGATTCTCGATCGCCTGCGGGATGCGGATGGCCGCGTAATAGTCCAGCCCCCCTTTGGGCGACTCCATGTAGTAATTCGCCTTGGCATCCTTGAATGCCCGGATGAGCGGAGACGTGGAATCGAAGCTGGTAATGCCGAAATTCGTGAACTGATGGATGGTGTCGGCTTTGGCAAACCCGAGCAGATGTATGTTCGTTTCCGGCTTGATGGCATTACGCAACGCTTCAAGAACCTGTTTGATGACATCAACCTTCAACGGAACGAGACCGCCGATTGCGAGATAGCGATAACCCATCTTTTCGAGACGGACGGCTGCATCAGCCATGCTCGCAGGCGACCAGCCTTGGACGGCTCCTAGCGGCTCAAACGGAAAACCTTCTGCATCCGTCAGGCGCAGAAATTCCTCGGCATTTGCTAGCGTGATGTCAAAGCGTTCCCTAACTCCGGACGCCATTGCGCTGGCCGGCGGGTTGTCCGTCAGGCAGTCGAAGATGATGTGGTCAGGCGATACACCGTGGGTGAAACCCGCATCCGTGTAGAACTCGACGACCTCCAGTGGCGGATAGGCTGGAGTTTTGCTGTTCGCATAAGCAAATGCGCCACAGTCACCGAGGACCATCGCATCCTTAAACTTTGGGCCACCATATCGCAAAAACTTACGGACACCGTCTCGCAGCATTCGCTGTTCTTCGGCCGTCGTATATCGCACCTTGGAATTGGCAACACCGGCAGCCTGTCGGACAGCACTCATGGATACGAGCAGTCCGTCATACGGCGATGGCGTCATGAGTTCGTGCGCATACATATCATCCCAGTAGCGACGCCGACCGGGAGCATTTACATCGTTTATGAAGTCGTACCCCGGATCAACATAGTCCTGGGTATCGGAATAGAGAAATTTCATTGTTTCATGGTGCTGGTATAAGCTCGGACCAGTGCGTCCTGCAGCTTTCTGATATCGCGATGGGTGTTCTGGATCTCGTTCCAGGCTAGGCCCAGCGATTCCCAGGTGCCCTTGGTCCAGCGACAGGCATGCGCCATTTTTTCAAGCTCCTTGCGTACCGTCTTGTAGTCCTCACCAAGTCCTGACAGACGCGCGTAGATCCGGTCCATGAGCACGCCCATTGCTTCGATGCCTGCTGAGTGCATCAAGCGACTGTGTCGCGGATCCGCGCCCCACGCCTCCGGAAATACGTCACGCACTGCGGACCAGTAAGTTATGAGGACGTGGTACATGCCCTCAACATCTACCCCATCCCGACCACTTGACTTGTAGGGGGCGAGTGCACCCAGTGGGTTGTTCATGCTGTTCCGGATCATCGAGATGACGGCCGTATCGGTGATCACGCTGGTACTGCTGCCTTTCTCCGAAATCCGCTTAATCAGCTTGTGAAAGGGAGATTCGGGATCGCGATTGAGCAAATTGCAGATCTCCGACGGGACCTTGCGCACACTTAATTCGCGCGGCAGCAAAATACTGCGGGTCTCCGGCAGCAGTTCATTGATTAACCGGGTTGGAAGCGGCTTGGCCTTATTGACGAGAATGAATTGCTCGCGCTGGATTTCCAGACTGTCGGAAACAAATCCGACGACGGGCACGGGAATGCTCTTGCTTCCTGTCTGCGCTAAGGCAAGTGATCGCTGCTGCCCGTCGACAATCCAGGCAACCCGTTGACCCTCGTCGTAAACTGGAATCGTCAGGGTACCCGCTTGCGCAATTCCTTGGTCGCCGGTTGGCTTCGTGCCACGAGCTGCAGCGAAATGAACTGCGGGTGACATGGCTAGGATGATCGCGTTCGGAAATAAAACATTCCCTTGATTCAAGTAGTCGACAATACCTTTCACATGTGAGCGAATTTCCGGACGCTGAAAGCCCTTGAGTTCGTCCGACTCATCTCGTTCCACGCGCGAGATGTCCGCGACCTTGATGATGTCTGAGCCCTGAATGAAAAAAGCATAGACATCCAGTTCTGCGCCCTGTGTAGTGCGCAGCGCGCGTACCACGATCTCTTTGCTCGCCATGGTGCGACTAGCCCTTTTTCGCCAGATCTTGTTGGAGATGGCACCACAGATTGCGGAACCGCGACTGTTCGCAGGCAACTAGTGCCTCGTCACGCAGAAACCTGAGCAATCGCGCTGATGTGCCATCAAACCGATCCCAGTTTTTACGCAAAAGAGCCAGAATCTCGCTGTCAGTTTTGCGTTCCCTGACCGGAATAACCGGCTTCTTTAGTGCGAGCATGGGCTTCCGAAACAGAGGCCCTTGCGTCATCAATAGAGAGCCGATGTCCACTCAGCACATCAATGAAATGGCGCAGCGCACGCTGTGGAAAATCGGTACGCGTGCCTGCATAAGACGACCCTTCCAGCCGTTCGTCGTAAGGCAGTGCGACATGGCGGGCATGCTCGGGCACAAGCGCTCGTCCGTGATCGGACGTGATGATCCGGACCCTGTTAAGTTGCTGCGGCGTCAGGGACGCTAGGTCATCCGCAATCAGCGCGATGTAACTTCCCGGAAGTGCGAAGAGCGCGAGGGTATCCGCGTTGTTTTCGAGCAACGCGCGTACGGAGCGTTGCTGACCAAACTCTGTTGTTAGCGCCTTCCACCAGTCATTCGGTCCCTTGCCCAGTTTGGCGAGCAGTGGTTTCAGTGAGTTGGCGCCGTCCGCGACAGTCAGGTCATATGACGGAATGGGGTCCGCGCCACCAACGACACCAAGTCCCGCGGAGATGATATGCAGGGTACCACCCAGCGTCGCGGTGACCTGCCGCGCCTCAGAAAACCCGCGGCCCACGTAGATGTCCTGCGCCTGCCTTGACGGGCGCACTTTCCTGATCGCCTTACCCCATCGCGCGGCCACCGATGACAACGAACCACCCATGTCGGCAGAGGCGAGAGTGACGGCGTCTTCACCGACACGCTTCCTGTTCGTGCAGTTGGTAACGACGATCACTTTGCAAGTCATAACTGCGGGCATGATTGCAATTTGTCCTCAGAAAACTGCACGTCAAATAAGTCGATAGTTTCGCACTTGTCGTGACAAAGTTCCAGTGATGGTCCAAATTAACTCCGATTCAAGCCGGCCTGTAGCTCGGGCGCAACGGTGCCTCGACGTGTTTGTGGGGCCCGGGCCTGCCAGTTAGAGAGGCGCCATGCGACTCGATGATCAGTTTTTCGAGAGACGACGGCGTATTGGACCCGAGACCGGTCTTGCGACAGGGCACACGGGCCTTGCCCATAGAGAAAATTGGCATGGCGACTGCCGCGCAATAGTCAGCACCTATCACGGGTGGACGCGCGAGGATCAAGCGTTCTCGCTTCGACTGTAATTTTCTTCAAGGGGGAACAGATCGCAGACAAAAGCAGAAGATTATTGTTCGCCCGTCAATCGGGGCAACATATAAAACTGCAAGTTCCGAGGGAAAAACGGCGAGTCCGGCGCCATCCATCTCTCCTGTGCACTTTCATTTTTCGAAAGATCAGACACTCTTTTTCAGAAGTCACACGAGTACGCGTCGAACGCACAACTGGCGGCGATGCATGCGACCTCGACGCACAGGGTAGAAGGGTAGAAGCACGCCCGCCCCGCGAAAAAAGGCAAAAACAAAAAATGGGGAGCCTTCGGATCGGCTAGACCGCCACTTCGCTCAAGACCTTCAGGATGCTCGCAGAACCCTTCCCTTCGGGTAACAGCAGGTTTGGCTTGGCGCCACGCGCATCCTTGATCGCAAAATAAGCCTGATGTTTACTACTACGCCACGCGAATACGAAAACATCGCTGTTTGCTGCCAAATGTTTCAGGCGAGTAGTGGCGACATGATCGGAGTTCAACTCAACACGACATAGTGGAACAAGCGACTTCAGGATCTGTACGGCACGCTGCCCGGCTGATTCGGTCAGCGTGTAAATGGCCACCGACTTGTTCGCCAGATGTACGAGATTGCTCTCATCACGCCCGCTTTCCTCATCTTGCCGAGCCAGTAATTCACTGATTGCGGGAAACTGGTCGAAATCCTGTGCCAAGAGTTCCAGTCCTCGCCACTGATCGACTCTTAGACGATGACGGTATTGGGTAGCGATCTGTTGCAGAGCGAAGAACAACCGTAGTGGCGCTTCCTTGTCAGGGCGTGGGAACTGGGCAAACAACTCCACAATGTCGAGCACCCAATCCACATAGCGTGGGGATCCAACTCGTGCAAGTAACTCCTGCAGATCATTGATCAAATCCCGGTAGTCGGAAGCTGGGATACCCGACTCGAGCAGCTTTCCCGTTATTCGCTGTACAGAATCGAGTTCTTCCTGTCCGTCATTGCCTTCCAGCAAAATGAGCGTAAGCAGCGTCTTGTAAAGACGCTGAACCTCCGGCACACCAGTCGCCTCATCAAAGAAGTCCAGGATGGCCGATATCGACCTGACGTAGGTACGCAAGTCCACGTCAACATAGTCTTCGACCTCCGCCGTGAAGGCCGAGACAGTCTCAGGATCCGAACTGTAGTCGGAAAGCCGCCACTCTTCCGCTTTCTGCATCGCCAGACGAGATGCCTCCGGGCCTGGCAACCCGGCCTTCACGGCACGTGCCCACCCTTTCCAGTCTGCAATTGTCCCCTCGTCAACGGCAGACTGCGCAGTGTCCAATGATTTGTAAAGCTTCGCGATCTTCTTCTTATAGTGGGGCCCTAAAGCGCCCTGCATCTCAGCGGGATAGCAGCCCAACACATCGAGCGCTTCACGCGCTACCTCGAGGGTCGCTATTTCGACGGCACACTCTAGGATGCGCTGCAGCACGTCCTGACTGACCGGCGCACGCATGTAAAAGGCCATTGCACGTTCGTATTCAGCATCCTCGAACGCGGCGTTACCTTCACAAAGGCTGTTGGACGTTTTGACGCCCGCTCGCAGATCGGGAAACCACTGCGGCAATGATGGTTCGTCAGAACGCTCCAGTTCGGCCCGCAAAGCTGTGAGCAACTCCTGATCGGGCCTTTCCCGCGAAAGTTCGTTCAGGGCAAACGCCTTCAGTACCGCCGGGCGCGTGATGTTCTTTCTCGCCCTAAACAGCCACGCGAATCGCGGCCGGATTTTCTCATTAAACGTTGCTGTCGCTGCGGCCAGGTCGGCGTCATTCTCGTGCACCACTAGGAAGTGGACGTATAGCGCTTCGACCGCCTCGGCCAAAGTCTGCCGGGGAAGATTGAGATCGCGAAGCGCAAGCACTCTGGTCTCCCCAGCGACCATGGATGACCAGCGCCCCAGTCCTGCAAGCAGATGAATTTCGAGAAACCGTTCGTTCTGCGCATTGAGGCGACCGGTGCCTTTCAATTCCTCCAATAGTCGATACGCTTCCCGCTCGTTTCTCGCTGCGATCGCTCGCTCAAAACGTAGCTTGAGTGAACCAAACGTTTGAGGCATGGGACGATACCGCTCCGGCCGCCTTTCCACTGAGTTCCGATAAACAGCCAGCATCGACCAGACCGGTTCGTTTTCATGGCCGCCGCGGCCTTCAAATCTGTACACCCACTTGAACCGGCCAAGAGCAATCTGCGTCAGCGCATCAAAAGGGTCGACGATCCGTGCCGACGGCGTGAAATTGGTGTACGCGAGGCCAATGTGCGCGATCAACTCCTCGCACATTTCGTTGGCCAGCAGATGACTGTCAGCACACGCGAGCCACTCAGTTGTCCCTTCGTGGTCGAAAGACACGGGCAAAATCAGAGGACGGACACTTGGGGCCTTCGCCCAAAATCTCAGCCACGCGCGAGTCTCTGACCGGGCGATCCGAACACCGTCAACATTCCTATCAAGCGCCGCCTGACCGAAGCCGGCGAGTTGTGCAATATAAGCTCTGAGCCAGTTACTGTCGCTGGACGGCAACTCTTCCAGATCCATCGGCGTAAAGTTTTGAAGGTCTACCACGTTCGGTCCTAGCCGTTTCTGTACCTGTCGAAATTGAGTCTCGCTTCGGCAATCTGCTGCAGCTCGACATCAAACGAAATCACCTCGTCATTCAATTCGAACCCCCCGTAGGTGAAATTCATGGAGCCCGAGAGCAACGCCCGGTCGGTCAACAGCCCCTTTGTATGCAAGGCATCCGCCCCGTCGTTAATCCACAGTTTCGAATCGACACCTGAATTCCTCGCTTTCTCACGCATCGTCGAAAGAAAGCGCTTGTTATGATCGAGGCTGCGTGTCGCGATACTGACAGGCTGACCGCGCCGCATAAGCGACAGCAGCATTTCCGATATGGTTATCTCGCGGCTTCCCCAGTCAGGCTCGACGAGGTTGAATGCGCCCGATCGGTTGTCCAATATAGGTACATCGCTGATCCACGGACTGACAAGCCACGTGGCCCTTCCCGGGTTGAGAAGTTCACCGAGAAAGACGAACTGAAACAATTCGCGCACCTCATGCTGGCTGGTTGTCGCAGACTTGAAGATTCTTCGCGATTGCATCAAATCACCTCTACTTCAGGAAGCCGGATATCGGCCTCACTCACCGAAATGCTCTGCCGAATTGCGACTAGCGCCGGATAGACATGAAGGCTCCCTGCATCGACCGGGTTTAGCATGAGAGCGTGAAATGCAGTCTGCAACCGTTCCTCCTGCCCCCTGGGACAGGTCAATGTAGCAAATCCGCGCTCGGCGAGAACTGACTGGCAGTGCTGCACCCATTCAGGTTGTGTGACATCTATTCGGACGTCCCACTCGGGAATCGAGTCGGCTACGAGCAAACGTTCAGTTTTCGGCAGACTGCAAAACGGGTTATAAATCGATAGGCGCTGCTGTCTAACCAAGCTTCCACGGGGCCAGAGAAGGCCGTAGATCATTCCCATCTTCCAGCCGCTAGACATGCCGGCCTCGCCGAACATGTCCTGAAGTTCGTCCGGCAGGTCATTCCTGGTAGCAAACGCTGCCATGAGTCGCGCGTCGATTTCGATCCCCAAGCGGTGCTCGGATACCTGCCAGTCAGCCAGCAAGTCGCGCAGGAATGCGTCTGAGGCTCGAGAGCTCCCGGGTCTCAGGATTCGCGCGTTAAGTGACGCCAGAAAGGCATGGCTCGGCAGGAGCTGATGCCTGACAAGCAAGGATCTCAACCGGTCAAACGCGGCACGACTGCTCTCGAGTCCAACTGCGCAACGACACTCCGCCGCCGCCTCCGTTAATTCAGAGCCAGCAGATTCGATCGCGAGCAGACTGACTACGAGACCAAGCTGTTGGTCCACCAGTTCGAACTCTCCAGCCTGCAACGCAGATTCAACGAGCGCATAGAATCGCGCCGGATCCTCGCCGTAACGCGCCAGCAAATTCTCGATGAGCCCGCCTCCTCCCACCATCGTCTCAGTCACCCAGATAACAGCACTCCGCAAGGACGCGTCAGCGGGCTCTGACACCACGTCAACCAGGAGAGAGTCCGCGTCAACTTCCGGACACAGAGACTGGATGGCATCCTGTACCGCAGCGCCCAGGGTCGTCAGGTAGCGCACCTTAAGCCAAGGTTGCCATGTTTTGTCGATCGGCTGCCAGAGCACCATCGAGAGGGCTTTCAATTCATCTAACACGCCCGGATCGCACAGGAAAGCGACCAGATCATGTCTGAGTCGCTCTGGCCCCCGAGAATCTCCGTGGGATGCCTCCTCTTCGTCAACCTGCGTCGACTGGAACACGGTCTCCAGCACCTCTACCAACCCCATTTCCGCGCGCCCTTCGCTTAACAAGACGCTCGCCTCCTGAAGTGAGCAATTCGCCGCCAACGCGTTGCAGACGAGTGCGCCAAGATAGACGCGTGCAAGCCAGTCTCTCGAAAACGGACTCTCGACATTCGCCAGCATTTCGCCAGACCATGCCAGATCAAAGTAGCGCGAAGTCCGTAAGGCGCGCCATTTTTCTGACGAGTGCCCATTCGTGTCGTAGTGGAGCGCTTCCGGAACGTTGATGTCCAATTTTAAGCCGTCGACGCTTAGCGTAAAGCCGATCGCAATATCAGCACCGTCCAGCGTGAACGCGAAGATTCGCTCCTTTGTTCTGCCATCGGTGAACCGCAAGTTCGCCCGCGAACGGCGTGCAAATCTCCGAACTTCGATGGGGGACTGTTCACGATGTGTATGAAACACCGCTGACCTAACAATTCCTGCAAGTCGAGACGAACGCGGCACGGGAAATACAGACGGAAGCTCTCCCGGAACAAGCTGCGTCTGCCATTCCATGAACGCATTCGACGTCGTGCCAAGATCTTTCGGAGGTGCGGAGAGATTCAGGCGCATCACCCGAAATACCGGTGTACTCTTCATCTGTCCGTCATCGAGATACTGAAAATTGCCGAGCAGATAGCCTTGCATGCAGGATCGGATATCGAAGCGGTGATCCAACTCAGTCGACAGAAGTTCCGGCCCGCACCAATGGTTTTCGTTGCCATATCGGTAGCCAAATCTCTTCGAAACCCGCCCTGGGGCGAATTCGCGCATTGCTTGCACAACAGGCATCATTTCAGGGTCTTCCTGACCGCTTGGCAAGTGAATCGCTACTTCGGGCAAGTTAAGATCGGCAAACAGAGACTCAGGAATGAATTCCGGAAGTGGGCCTGAACCTGCTGACGGGTCTTCCGCCGGTTTGCCCATCCTTGCCCACTGCGACTGGAGACGGCGAAGCGCCGTGGGCAGTACTGCCGTCATCAAAGGACGAGGAAAATCCCACAACAACGCGTCGACGGAGTCGCGATTCAACTTCATCGCATCAGACAGATGTCGAGCCAACGCTTCCTGTTCCCCATCATTCTCAAGGATTGCCGTTATTAAACGGGCAATCCGTGTTTGGAGATCAATATCAGTCTGACGTTTGCCAGGGCTGTCCAATAGTGCCCACACGTGATAGTGCAAACGGGACTGTTCCAACTGCACGCCAAGATAGTCTACTAGCGCGAAGACCGCCTGCATCTTTTGGACGTATCGGTTGGCGAGCGGAAGAACCCGCCTTGGCAATTCCGGATCAAACAACTGCTCGTAAGCTTGATATGCGAGTCTGTCACGGCCATAGTCCGAAAGGACAACCACCGTCCATGGCCGCGTGCTACGCAGTCGCCCTGCCCGTCCTCGTCGTTGCAAAAATGCCGCGACTTCGCGAGGTGCCTTGTGCTGGATGACAACGCCGACCGCTGGATCGTTGTATCCAACCTCAAGCGATGCAGTCGCGACGATGATATCCGCTTCGCTGTCCACGCCAGCGTCTTGCGAACTCGTTCGGTCAACCTGCAATGAGACAGAGAGATCATGGCCAATCGACTCGCTTATTCTCCAGTCCTGCCCGCTCTCAAATTGAGAAATCGAGAAGTTGGAACGGCGAAGATGCGCAAGTGGTCCATTTGGATGGCGGATCCGATCGAGTTCGCGACGAGAATTCTGCGTTCTCCCCTCCGCATCCAACATACTGAAGAACAACCGGTTATTGGCGTCAAGGTCATCTGTGAAAACAAACGACTTGCTGCCATACGCGCCGTGGCTAACCGGGTGTCCTCGCCGGTCCTGAGTCCTCGCCATGAGCATGGTTGTCTGAATGGTCGCCGATAGAAGCGCGGTTCTCGAGACTGGATCGCCACGCAACGCCAGTGTGTACTCAGCGCCCTCCTTTTTCATGTCGCCGGCGGACGGCGAAACTTCAGATACTTGCTCCGGTTTAAGTCCCGTCAGTTGACAGAAAAACTCTGGCGCTTCGCGCAACGTTGCCGAAAGGCCGACGAAATGAATCCCCGTGCGAAATGCGCCGCGCCATCGACGCATGAGATATGCAACCTGCGCGCCATGGAAACCGGCGTAGGTGTGAACTTCGTCCATTAACATCAACTCTGGCGGTCGATGCACCCTCGGACCCAGTCCAAATAAATGGCGAGTGCGCGAGTCCGACATACGGCGGTTCAGCATCTCCGTCGTCGTAAAGAGAATATCCGGGGGCTGCTCTGCAAGACGACGGCGCGTAAGAATCAATTCATCCTCGGCCACGCAATGAGCACAGGTGTCGCAATATAACTTTTCGATCTCTCGCGCGCGATCCGCTTCGCGCCAGATCATCGCGCCCGCACATCCCGAAAGCGGGCACGAAAAGTATGGGCACACGGCATCCGCTCCGACCATACGCCATCGTTTTGGAAGGTACCTCGCGGATGTCGGTGTATCGCCAAACAACGCCCCCAGTACCAACTTCCGACCTGTGGCAGCAAGAATCGGGTCAAGACGTCGCGCCTGAGAATAGACTTCGCTAAACTGATCTTTAAGCAGTTCGTTTCGTGGATACAGAGCGATCGCCTTTACCCATCGCTTCGAGGATCGGTCTTGGAGCAATTGCGTGATATGGGACAAAGCCGGCAGATAGAACGCCATGGTTTTTCCACTTCCGGTGCCCGCGCAGACAATGGTTCCGGCAACGGACCCCGACCGCAGAGATTTCAGGATGCGGGAAGTGGCGTCTACCTGAAATTGCGCAAGCTTGATCTGACCGGCGTCTATTTGGAGCAGTACGCGCATCGCCGAAACGGCAAAAGGCGGTACATCGCGGATCTCCTGTAGAAGTTCACCTAGGGTCACCTTGCGGTCCGGGTATTCGCGCCTTCTCCACCGAAACCGGTAGTCGGCAACAAGTGTGGGAGCATTCGCCCACCCACCGTCGACCCCATGTTTCGGAAACCACTGTCTAAGTTTGCTGGCGAGTCTAATCGTTTCGGCCATGCGTGACCGGTAACGAGGCTCACTGTCATCGACGCATACGATGAGCACCCGTTGGACCAAATCTTCGATCACGGCATCGGCATCAAAATACGCGTCAAGTCCGCCACTCGTCGCGTCGACAAGAAGTGGATCCACCAATTCCACCATTTCATCGTGAGTGATGGCCGCGTCGACGATGCCCCATGACAGAAGAGGCAATTCGCGTTGCTCCAAGGCGTCCAGACAGGCGATCAACAGATTCGTAACGTTATCCATACGTTAATTAACGCGTGTCCTGATCGAGTACAGTCCATCCTCCTGCCGAGTCTTCAGCCAATTCATGACCTCTTCAGTGAGCAGGGACAGCGGCGCCCCTGCGGTACTATTCGCTCCATGCAGGAAAAGCCTCACAGCCTCTGGAACATCGAAATCAATTTTCCCGTATGCAGCAGTCAACGACTGAGAAAGTGACTCGACCTCGCCGATAGCAGAGAGGTCATCTGGCAGGCTTTGACTGCAGTGCTGCAGTCGAGCATAAATCACCTCGTAGTCGCGAATACGTTGTCTGTTCTCCCGTGTGTCGGCAGTACGACTCTTAACAGTCCCCGGTGGGTCACTGGTAATCTTTTGCACGACGTACGCTTTCCATCCGGACTTCGCAGAGGTCTCCAGCGCTTTGTTAAGCGTGCGCAACTTCTCCAGCAACGTGGACCATTCCTTACCGGACTTCAAAGTCTGGGAACCCGGTTTTCTCTCCATTTTCTTCCGTACGCTTCCCGCCAACTTGGCGACCTCGCCCACTAAACTCTCGGGAATGTCGACCGGAACACTTCCTGTCCGGAGTCGGCAAACGCTCTCCCGACCAAAATTCAGCGGTTCGGTCAGCGCACGGAGATCACGTTTTTGCTCGTGGAGTTCTCGGACTTCCTCTCCGTTGTCTCTCACCGTCTCTAGATATTCCAATCCCTCTTTGAGCGCGCGCGTTTGTTCAAGCAAGGTCACGACCCGACTCCTTGTCGCACAACTTCTGCATCGACTACATTCAGCATCGCCATGTTCGATGCGATTGCGTCCAACTCCTCTAATAAATCATCAATAACAGGCTTCTTGTCTAGTCCCGTGAGTGCGTTACGCCTCGCCTCGACAAGGCCATTCATGTTGGAGACAAATCGGGATATGGTAGACATCACCACTGCCGTGTCCTGCAGTTCCTTGGGGTCCACACGTCCGAGGACTACCATACGGGCCGCTTCCGTCTGCGCTTTTTCCGCGTCCATATACAGGCTCCGAATCTCCGCGAGCGGACACGCATTGAACTGTTTTAGGATCTCTCCAATGCTGCTCTGGTCGACGTTCTCTGGCCAAACACCGATTCTCTTCGCGTCGGAATAAATAGCTCGGAGTTCCCCATACAACTCCGCCTTGTTTGTGTCCTCGCCAAGCAGCTCGGTCATGTCAGTGCCCCATTTGCAAAGTTCGGTGTAAAACTGAACGGAAAGTGGTCCAAGACTTGAGGCAAGTTGCCTGACGTGTGAAACAAGCTCCTTGTCCAATCCTTTTCCCCGATCGAGGTCTGTCGTCTGCAATCCGACCGCGTATAAATCCCGGTCTCCCATCAGCTCCCAGATTCGAGTCACGTCGAGCGCCAGCGGCGTTCTTCCAGTCTCACCCTGAAAATACATCGCCCGACGAAAAAACTGTTCCATGAGGCCTGCTCGGTGCGTGAAGCACTCCTTGCGCAGTAATGCCCAGCCCGTTGCCACCAGCGTTGTTGGCACATCTACTGCTGACGTCAGTATCTGTGCGAGGAGCGATTCGATGCTTTCTGTTCCTGTCGAATCCTTCTTCACCATAGCCAGACCAAGAGCGTGCGACTGCATTGCCAGAGCCGGCAGCAGCGTTGTAAGAGCGGAGTCAGCAATTGCTCGCGCTTGCGACAGATAGTCGGAAGCAAGCCTCTGGCCTAACTGGAATGCATATACAGAGTCCTCATCCGCTTCCGGGTAGTTCCACTGGTAGCCCTGATGGCTCCACCGAACAATAGCGAGCAGGCTCTTGAACAGAAACCCATCCGGATCCTCGCTAGTTTCCGCAATCTTGACCACGACCGGGTATTCCTGATTTCCACGGGCGCTCGGAATCTGGAAAGCTTTTGGCGACAGATTCTTAACTTCGGAACCGGATAACGAACTCAGAGTCCAGTTCGTCAAGGCGTCCACCAATTTGACGCAGGCCGTGCGGATAATCAACGCGCTTGGCTGATCAAGTTCCACTCCACCTCGCCACGCCTGGAGCCTTCGTTTCCAATCCGTTATCTTGGGATCCTCCTGCGCGATGACAGGGTCCTTGCCTTGCAGAGGTTCGTCTTTGCCTTCAGGCTTTTTATTGTCATCGTCTCGCTGCTGGTCGCGATCGTCAGCCTTACTCAAAATCGCCTCGAGTGGCTTGAGGTTGAATGCTTCCAGCACTGACGGCTTTAGCACGTGCAACTCGTCGTCGCTAGCCGGATTGCCACCCCAGATTGCGAGAAGATTTCTATACTGGTCCCTCTGCGAGTGAGTTAAGGTGCGCTGCCTTGCTACATACTCGGCGACCGCGGCACTTGAAGTTACCACGGTGACCGCTGCAGGGAAGGTACCGTTTTCAAACGCGGCGCGCTGGTCAAGAAGCAATGGCCTCAGTATGTAATTGATGACCGCCCGTGGGTTAAAGGACAGTCGCCCACCGACTTTGAGATAACGGTCGCAAAATGCCGCTACAGCTTCCTTGTTGAAAGGAAACAACGCATAGCCCCGCGAGCTATAGCCAAAGCCCGAAACGATCGACATCTGCTCACCTTCGTCCCTGAATGCAGTCAGCCAACTAGTCGGATCGACACTTTCATCTTCAACGGTATTAAACATACGCTGGAGATGCTCAACTCCGTGACGGCTCGCGTTCAGGTAGTTGCCCACGAGATCAACGGCTCGCGACACAACGACCTCATCACGCTCATCCGTTGGTCGAATGGCCCACTCATACTTCGCCCGCGTGCGAATCGTTTCCCACTTATCAAGATACCCTTCCGTGACTGCGATAGCCGTGCGCATGACGCACAGTTCCTGCTTGCCGTCCCGTATGGCTTCCTGGATGCAGATATTGAATAGCACCTCCTGAATGCCGGTAAGCGCCGCGAAGTCTTCTACCAAAAGAATCAGTTCTTTTCCGTCCTTGAGGAGTTGCTTACGGATGTCCAGGATAACGTCCTGAAGAGAATACCCGCCCTTTGCGCTCAAATTGAAACTGTTGCCGACAGCCGTGTCTACGGCTTCGTTCAATATCTTTATGGCGCGTGTACGCCCCTCCACATTAGCGCTGTCTATTGTGGTCAAATAATAGTTTTTAACCTTTGCCGAAGCTTGGCTGATTTCGCCGATTGTCGTATCCAGATCGCCGGGTTCGAACTGCGGCAAAGAATCATCCACCGTACCATCCGCCGTCCTCGCTCCCGTCGCACGCCGGACGAGTCGAATTAGTGGAGCATGATCCGAAGTCTCCTCCTCCTTCCCCAGCAAACGGTCGGTAAAAACAGCGTCCCCGAGCAACCCAGGAAGGTTCTTAAGGTGATGCAGATCCGTTAGCTGTTTTTGGCTATCAACACTATCCTGCGAATACTGCAAGCGCAGTTGCCGGAACCTCTCTTCGAGTACGTTCTGCAATTCGGCGCGCAAGCGGTTCGCTGCCGCACGAGGCTGAAAATCCGGAATCGCCTGGTTAAAGGCTTTATATATTTCCGGAGACCGTTGTGGATCGAGCACCTCCACAATCTGCTTTACCACGCTACGCAGGCTCGCACTCTTCGGCACACGAATGATGTGAGCGCACTTCGCCTCAGGACGACGTTTAAGTTGCGCGTGAAGCCAACGAATCAAATGTGACTTGCCGTATCCCGAAGGACCGCTCAACGGCAGGATAAGTGTTCCCGTTGGCAGGTCGTCAGTCAGAAAGTAAGTAAGTAGATCCTGTTCGGTAGCCGCCTCTTCAAATCGCTCTTGGGCTGCCTTCTTCGTGAGATCCATCGTTTGATGGACAGCAAGCAACAGGCACTCGTCTGCGGATTCCGCCTCGGGCTTGATGCAGTCGTTAATTGCGGTACTCGAGGGCCACCAATTTGCGAGTGCCATCATTCTTCTCCGTGATATGCGACGTGCGTAAATCGCTCCCAAGGCCTGCCGGCAAATCCCGTAAAACTGTACCCCTGCTTTGCATCGGCCCGAATCTCGAAACCAACCTGATCATCAATCTCAAGTCGCTTGAGCGCGCGAGACAGTGACATCGACAGCGCATCCGCTGCACGCGATGCCAGTTCAGAACTTTTGATTTCCGATTCCACCAGCTGACGGTAACTACCAAAGTCGAGCACCGGCAATACCGTTGCGAGCGCCTCGATGAAATCTGCAGCCGTCAGCGTCCTCGATCCCTTGAATATACCGGACAATGAATCGCGAACCGCGACCGTAGGGTCCACAATCAGTGGGCTGTCGCCGCTGGCAAAGCCCATAAATACCGACCAGTGCTTGAATCCATTCCAGCGCGTGTCATTTTGGAGCACTCTTCTCGACTCATTTCCGATCTGAATACTCTCCAGAACCTGTATCTGCTCAGCGGAAGAAGGAAGCCTATAAATATCCTGTGCAAGGATCCAAGCGGCTGCCCGGCTGAAATCTGCGCTCAAGTTCGATTCCGCATCCCAGAAGTTTTTGTTGTTTGTCTCATTGAGCGCTACCTCGCGCACAACCGATGGCATCTGCCGAATCGCCTGATGGAGATCCAAGTTAGACAACCAACTGTAGCCCGACGCAATACGGATCTTGCCTTCAGTCTCAACAAACAGGCCAAGTTGAGTCCATCTCGTTACGGCATAGCGGAAACGTTTAGGGTCAACCGCGGGTTCCGGTGCACATATGCTGATCAACCTCTCTTTCGTCATCGGGCCACGCGCAACGAGTGCCTTTAGCGCAATCAAGACCTGTCCCGGCATCCCATCGCTTTCCATATTCAATATTGCCATTTCGATGACTCTCTCTTTCCTAGACCATTACCCGAACGTCTCACTACTTCAGACGTCGGCGGTTCAAATCTTCCCACGCGGAACGGCGTCTGCCTATGTTGTCAATTTTTTAACGAATTGATCAAGATCCATGCGGTTTGGCCATACATCAGCCATTCTTCTGCCAGGCACAAACGGATCGATAAAGCTCTCTGGTACGAACAGGAGATGCAATGGTTTGTGGGCAGCGAGTATCTCGAGAGGTACCTCTACCGCCGGGGATGTCACAATCGAAACTGCAGGAAACCGCTGGTTCACAACATGTGCCTCTCCCGCTTGCATATCATTCTCAATGACGAACTTCCATCGAGATTTCCGCGCAAGCTCACTATAGCCCTTGACGCCTCTCCAGAACTCTCTGTTGGTCAGATTGATCTCGGCGACGTCAAAATGCGAAACGACTGCCGTCAGTGCCTTGACCACCTGTGCGGCGATCGGTGGTAACAGGAGATCGGGCATGACCACAAGGAACCGCTCCGCTGAGCGTCCGCTAAAATACTTGGTCCACTTTCCTGTATCGAAGTTGCGCGTCACGGCGAGAGTTACCGTTGGCATGAGCGTCTGCAGTCTTCTCTGACCGGCTCTACGACACACCGGACAACCGGCACATCCCCCTCCGACCGGGATACGCCACCGACCGTTGTCAACCTCATATAACCGTGTCAGCGCGTCTGAGATCTCAACTTCACCGTTGAGTACTGAAAGCAAAAGCTTGAAATTTCGCCCAGTACTTTGCTCGCCCCGAAGTCTCGCCGTCTGGATCTCGTTCGCCCAGACACTCTTTTCTCGATGGCGTGGATTGAGAATGCGAATCGTCGTCCTGTTGAAATATTGAATCGCCGCCTCTTCCTGACGGACTTCGTAGGTGTGGTCTGTATCTCCAGGCAGCCGCGTGGGCATTTCGGGAAAATCGGAATCGAGTTCAATAACCCCGGCTCGGGCCATCAATATCAAGGTTCGGACGTTCCAGGCCTTGTTATAGTCGCTCTGCCGCATGCCATGTGATGGAACAACCGAGATATCGACGGACCATCGATCCTCGGCACGAGCTTCATGGGATCTGAGCATAGCCTCCCAGCGAGCCTGCCCAAGCTCATCACCGATGACTCGAGTTCGCCCAAGGCTTCGACCCATTTCGATATCTGCGCCGTCGTAGACCGCGAGTGACACGCACGGGCGCCCATCACGTCCGCCGCGACCGACTTCCTGATAGAAGCGATCGAGCGTCTCCGGAACGCAAGCATGGATCACGCACCGTACGTCACTCTTGTCGATCCCTACGCCAAAGGCGGACGTGGCAACGATCGCATCCAGTCTGTTAGTGCTCCAGCCATCAATGATCGATTTTCTGTCGGCTGGAGAGGTTTCACCGTGGAAATGCGCAACGCGCGTCAAACCGAGCGAATGACGCAGCAGGTGCGCTATTCCCTCGGCGTCTGCGCGTTCGCTCACGTAGACAATAAACGGTCGGGGTGCATGTCGGACCGCTTCGAGAAGTCTCGCTAACTTCTCTTCACGTGAGTGAGCACGATGAAACCAATACTCTGGCTCCTGTCGGAGGTATGCTGCTGAAATCACTTGAACCTGTGACATGGGACCAAAGAGAGCAGCTAACGTCTCCAGCGTTTCCCCTGCAAGCGTCGCGCTCAATAACAACGTGTTGAAGGGCTCACATGTGTCCGGTACAACTCGACGCAGTCCGCTTCGCAAACCCGCAAGCATCTGGAATGAAGGACGGAATTCATCCCCCCATTGTGCGACGAGATGGGCCTCATCGACGACAAGTCGACGAACAAATCCGGAGCGGGCGGCGTCATATAGCGCGAAGACGAGGCTGCCACAGACAGACTCGGGAGAGGCAAAGAGAATTGGCTGACGACCTCTGCGGATTCGTTCCTTGAACTGCTGCTTTTGCTCGAGCGAAAGGTCGGCGTGCCACGCGAAAAGTTCTCCTTTTCCCGGATGATTTGACAGGCGTTCCTGCATTTGTCTTTCTTGGTCGATTGCCAACGCCACCGTCGGGACGACCACGACTGTCATGTTTCCCTCGCGCCTGTCTAGAAGAACATCAATCTGCGCAACCAAGCTCTTACCGTTTCCAGTCGGCAGATTGACGATCAAGGTACTTCCAGGCGGTGCAAAAAAAGACGCGCGCACGGCTTCGCGTTGTCCGCTTGACTTGTAGTGGCGCAAGCCCGTCACCAAGCCCACATATGGATCGGAGTCACACTCCTGCGTGACAGCCAGACTATCCATAGAGAACGCACGGTCGAAAACGCCTGACGTAGAGGCTTCTAGCCATTCAGGGTGCCAGCGCTCGGCAGAAAGGACTAACCCGTCCGGCGCCTGCATCGCGAATACGCCGCACTCGGCCCACTCCCCGATTGACGGCCACGCCGGATGGTGAGGCACCTTGATCCGACTCAGGCTGTTTGATTGCGATTGTTGCAGCAGGGTCTGGCGAATCAGCGGTATCAGGTCATTCTTCGCGAGAACACCGTGCAACGACCGCGCAAGGATCTGGCTGATCCGCTCGTACGTGCCCTGTGATTTAAACTCGGAGAAAGGGAATTCCGTCGGCCACTGCATGAGTGCTTTCTGCAACTCAGAAAAGCCGAACTCTCTCATGCTGCTTCTCGCGCAAGGTCATCGAGCGACCTATTCGAAACAAATACTGCCTGTACGGCATCTACCCGGACCACAGGCATAGCAACGCCTGCGCACAACGCATTGTCCAGTTGCGCTTCAAACTGCGCGGCTTTGCGAGCCACATCCAACTCTTCCGTCTCCATAAACTCCAGTCGCGCCTGCCTCTGGACGTCGTGAAGTCGATATCGTGTCTGACTAACATTGGCCGCATCCCGAACTCTATTCCGAAATTCATCATGCTCGCGCATGACGTCTTCGGCGGCACTACGCGAGTGTGTTACGTGTACCGGCCAGTCCGTGATCGCTGGAATTGCCCGGTTTCGGACTACGTCCCATCGCTCGGCGTTCAGATTAAAGTCCTGACCCAACCCCACACGCGGCTCCTTAAGATATGGAGCACTCAAACGATCGAGGACTGCTTGGTCAGTGACTTCGTTGTACTCGGAGTCGAGCCACACTGTTACGACTGTTGGCGCGAACTCCGCGTCAGCGCGTCGCCGTAATGCAAAATAACTGCCTTCGCCGTATCCCTCATCCTTTGACAAGGCGAAGGCTTCCGTTATGTCCGCCTCGATGACAAAGTCGAACCGCATGAAGACATCCGCGACATCGATGCTCCTCCAGTCGGGCAAGAATCGCCACATGGCCGATGACCGTCCACGTTCATCAAGCAGTGAAAACTGTTCGAGGCCACGCCAGAAGGCGGATCCATATCTCAGGACATGCGCGTTCCGCGCAAGTGCCGTAGGTCGTCTGAATGCATAGGCAAATGTGCGGGGCGTTTGTTGCCTTGCACCCGGTTGCTCTGTATCGATCGCCTCAATGAAGCCCGGGTATTCAAGAAACCGCGTCAGCGGAAGCAGAGTGCCCGTTGATTTCTCATCAGCGGTGTACTGATAGCGAACTACCTGCTCCAAGTCGGACGACCCAGACTTGATCTGCTGAAATTTCAGAGTTCTGACCGCCCATCCATCGACGTCCTCCCGGATATGCTTCCAGTCGGCGTCCGCCTCCTCCAAAAGGTCAAAGTCTCCGGAATCCCCCTGCTCGATGGAATCGAGCGCATCCATTTTGTCGAGGCGATCAATCTCATACTGTATCGCCTTTTCTTCAACTAGGCCTTTTTCCAGATCGCGAAGTGCATCAGGACCGTCCAGCAATAGCCTGGCTCTCACAGCCTCCATTCGCTCATCGATTAGATATTGCAAACTGGCTACCGAACGATCGAACACCTCAAATCCACTGTTCACGCAATTGAACCATGCAGTGTCCCACTGGCTTTCTTCGCAATATCCAACATACGAAAGAACGGCGCTTCCTGAACCAAAGCGATCCACACGACCTATGCGTTGCTCTATTTGATTTGGCGACAGCGGCAGGTCGGCATGGATGACGATCTTATTGCCTCCCTGCAGATTCAGGCCATCCTCTGCAGCCCTATCGCAGACGAGAATAGAGCATCCAGGATCAGTGACGAACCGTCTCCATTCGGTTTCGGTTGTCTCGTCAAAGTCATCCCAGTCGGTCGCGTCGGCATCCCGCGAACGTGTCCGATGACGTACAACCTGAGCCCTCATATGTTTGGCCAACTCAACATACAGTTGGTCTGCATGCGACACGGATGATGTGAACACGACTACCTTTTGACCTCGTTGGCCTGCAAGGTTCGAAGCCAGCCGACAAAGCTCCGAAGTTCCCACGTGCTCAACTGTCTGCCCAATAGCAGCCAGCAGTCTTCTCAAACATCCGTCTTCGCCAAGGAAAGAGGCGACCGCGCATTGCGACGCTTCGCTCGAGCTTCCCTCGATCTCACGCAAACGGACCGATACAAGTTCGCGCAGAACCATCGTGTCGGAAAGGAACGCGTCAATAAATCTCACGAAGATAGATTGGAAGGCCGCAGCACTTTCGTCACCATGCGAGCCCTCTGTTATCGCGCCGATCCGCCAGTCCTCTAAGCTTCTCTCGATTTCTACCCGCGTAACCGAAGCGTATCTTAAGGCCTTGACCCCGCTTCGGTTCGGCGTAAGGAAGGAAAGTGAAGAGCGACGATTGCGCAGGACTCGTCTGCTCAATCGGTATGTCTCGCTAACGTGCGCTCTGAGAACGCGAAGCGCATCGTCAAGGTCAGGATCGTCTTCGTCAGGCAGCCTGTCGACGATTGTCTGCAACTCATCGCAAAGTCTTACTAGCAGACTGTCCCGTGGAAATAGTCCTCTTAGTTGTTTGATCGAATCCGCCAACAGAAACACATTATCCGGAACCAGTGTCGCAACAAGTTCCGCGAGTTTCACCCGGTGCTGAACCTTTTCGCGGAAGGTCGCTTCGTCTTCGAGGCGGTACAGGCTTGCATCGAGAAGATGGAGCATTGCAAGGAAAGTGCGCTCGTTGCCAAGTGCGGGCGTTGCCGAGAGCAGAAGGAGTCGCCTCACGCGCGCAGCAGCGAACGCAACTTCTCCGAACAGACTTCTCTTGCGTGAGTCGGTCGATCCATAGCCAGTCGTCACCTGATGCGCTTCGTCGACAACCAACATGCCAGCCTTGGGCAAAACGGCGGCCATCGCCTTGAAGTTATCGAATCCAATAACGAAAAGAGAATCGTCGAGAAAATCGGACAGATGAAATGTCCTGCGCAGTTCGTCCCGCCATTGCTGAACAAGCGAAGGCGGAACCACGATCGCAGCACAATGATCCGTCGGATAATCGAGTACGTATTGTCTGAGGATAATCCCCGCTTCGATGGTTTTGCCCAGTCCCACCTCATCCGCTAGCAGGTAGCGCTGACGCGGGTCCGACAGGACACGGCGAACAACCTCGAACTGGTGCGGCAACAATTCAATCCGCGACGACGCGTAGGCGGACAAGCCCTTGAAGCCCCCGCGCAAATCCATCGTCCGACGCATGAACGGTCCCCGCCCTGATGCATAACTTGGGGTCTCCGTGATGAAGTTTGCCAAGTATGTACTCGGGTCGCGGATGGGTCGGTCCCACCTCACGAAAACGTCCTCGAGGTCTCGAACTTTTGACAGTCCATTCGGAAGTTTCAACTGCAGGGTATGTCCGTCTGCCTCGACGATCCGCGCAATTCGCCAACACTTCCTCGTTTGGTCAAAAAAATAGACCCGCGCTTGCCTGTGCAAGCGCGCCCGGACGACAGTTGCGGACGGGACGGTCCTAACGACTCTTTCTGCGTATGGGTCGTCAAAGTACTCAATCACCGACTCAACGTGGCCCTGCTGCAGCAACTTCGCGATTCCGTCCCCCGGGAACAGCGTGCATCTGACGAACATATTGGCCTTCTTGTGGTAACGGATTCACCGCGCGATCCCTACGGTCACCACAGACCCGCATCTCACTGGGACACACGATGTCCAGAGGAGCTATTAGTTCCACATCGAGGAGCAAAGACGCTCATTATTGAACCCCACCCCTCTCGACGTGCACGGGAAGGTCGACCAACAACGCATTATTTTTCTATACGACCCGATTAATCTTACCAAATCCCCACAGAGAGGCAAGCGACGGTCGGGGTGACCGTTCTGAGGGGTGCGGGGAGCAGCGATGGGAGCTTAGTGCAGCTTAAAGATTGACGAGCATGTTTGCCACCGTACGCTTGTCGTCCAAGAGTTCTCCACAATTTACCTAACCGGGTAGGCGCTTTGCGCCGGCTAACGTAAGTGTCATTGTTGATCAACCAGATCGACATATCGCTCGAGCAGTTGACGCGGGGTAGCGAGCGGTACCGGCCCCAAGCAGGTTTTGCGCGAAATGGTATTTAGTGAATAAGGACAATTAAGGCACCGTTTGTTACAACGAGTTTCGATGACGCGGCATCTTGGATCTTGCGCGTCGAAAGCGAGTGGAAGCGAACGCTTCGCCACAGCATCTAACCGAGACAACAAGCCGCCCCTGATTTGGAACGATGTCGCCCCCTGGAATGAAATCCGTCTGAGCAACTCAGGCCGTGAGTCGCCACGGCTTCAAATCCACTGATTAGTTATCGCAGCTTTCCGAAACGACATCAACTCAGGGCATCCATCTTCGGCGGTCTGGTAGGTAAGCACATCAAGCATGCCTCTAAAATGAACAGGCAACGATTGAAGATGATGCTCCTTTACGTTTTCAACTATTAATATTGGCCAGACGTAATTCAGATTCATGCTTCTGAATTGCGAAGAATGCAATAATCGCCAAGCCGATTGATAGTAGCGCAAAATTTGACCTATTGCTCTATCGTCACAAACACCTCTTTTAATCTCTGCCAAACATAGAGTCTGCGTTTTCTCATCACAGAAGAACAAATCAACTTGTACTCCAACCGCAATAAGTTTTTCAGCAATAGCCTTTTCGCCGGCCGGGATATCGCCCAGTCCGACGCCAAACTCTTTGGAGGCCCACCTTGGAGACGTCAGCATAGGGCGCCCAAGTGAGACCTGTCGCACTACGTCCTCCCAAAACGCAAATAGGTAAGCGTGCAAAATCCCTTCGTCACCCTCGCCGCCGTGACGAAGGCAAAGACCGAAAAAACGCCGGAGCAGCAGTCGCGCATCCGGCTTCGTGGCGAACAGGAGTCGGATCTCGTGGATGTTGCAGACAATCATTTTCACGATTTCTCGAGCTACCGTTTTGTCCTTGGCGTTGAGGGAAGTGTCATAAAGGCTGGGCACTCTGTCCCTGCTAATGACCGCCTCATCAAAACTGAGTAGTTTTCTGCTTAGCACGCACCGGTTTTCCGCGAGAGCACTAACTAAAACGGAAAATGGAATGAGCATTCAAACCTCCGGTTGCATTGGCAATAGCCTCCGGACACGTAATGACGATCCATCAATGTCTACGATATCAAGATCCAACTGCAAGTCGACTGTTCCCGGTTTCAAATCGGAGTACATAGGGAGCGTAACTTCAAACTTTGCGCTGTATTTCTTGAACCCGCCGGGATAGATCGCATGATCGAAGCCCTCTATAACTGAAAGTTGCACAGGCATGAGTCGCGCCTTTCCGACCTTGTCGGCATTTTTCCATTGCGCACCTGTTGGCAACAGCGCTTCAATGCGAAGTCTTATGTTATCTTCGCTCAGGTCTAGATTTGCGCCGACGGGAAAATCGATTTCTACGTCGAAATAGGTTTCACTTACCCGGCGAAGAATTCCGGTGAAGCCAACTCGCTCCTCCGGGGCGTCAATCGTATGCCCCTGATATCTTAATCGCACATCCGCATCAAAATTCAAAGACAGTGCCGACGTGAGATGCCGCTCGATTTCTCGTATAACCTGATCTTGAACTTGTATATTCATGGTGCCATCGGCCTTCTTAATTGCGATCGGGGCAGCACCGTTCTGCGATTCAAACAAAGATAGATTCGTCTTTTGAAAATATTGACCACCATTCTGCGCGATCAGATCCGTCTGCAACAACTGAACAACGCGTTGCCACCCCGATACGAACTGAATTCTTTTTGCTATTCGTGACAATGCCTTCACAACCGCATTGCTGTGTATTTTTTCTTCATTCTGAATATCTTGATTTAATGCGTTTGCCTTGTCACGAGCAATACTGAGCGCGGCGTTTATTTTAGATTCATCGGTTTCCTCCGCCATTTTATCTATCGCCGGCGCAATGGTGGTCTCGTATAAATTCTGAAAGGGAGTGACTTCAATTGTCTCACCCCTACGATCGATTTTTACCCGAATATAATCTCGAAGGGCGTAGAAGAAATCGCAATAATATTGTGCGAGTTCGTCCCGTAGGTGTTCACTCTTACGCGCAGCTTCAATCGTCGCCTTCCCAAACATATTTTGCACCGATGCCGTGAAGACAGACATCGTCATCAAGGTGTGCCGCGAATTCTCATTGGAGTTCACCTCGATATTTTGGTCGAAAAGCTTCTTGTCGCTCTGATCTTTTGCCAAGATCGTACTCTTAAGCAAGCCGAGGGCAGAACCCGTATCGGTTTGCTGCGCCTTAGAAGCAGTTATCTTTTTCTGCTTTGCGTTCAACTCTCGAAACAGAGCATTTTCTTGAACGGCATCGAGATTGAATAAATCGATTGAAAATTCAAATGTATCTGAAAAATCCGGATATTTATCTTTATCACGCCGCCAGGCGGCCACTGCCTCTGCGATTCCGAAATGTCGATGAGCGGAGTCTGTCAGCCAAATCGTATCGCTGGTTATGCGAAGCTTGTAGAGAGGTGGAATATGTGGATTATCAGGATCTGTTTCGACTATTTTCTTTAATTCCGCCCCGTTGCCAGGCCGGACGTTCCACACGAGCGTCCCAAGGTACATCTGCGCGGCCTCTTTGGATACGCCGAGCAAGACGTCGCGAATCTCAGCCACTTTGGATTCGTCTTGAAAGGCGAAGCCGTCGTCGCTTATCCCGCGCTGAGCTTTCTTGTCCAACTTTATCAAGGAGAGCGGATCAACTTGATACGGATTTTTTTTCCCGATTTTTTTGTATCGAATATATTGGAAAATTTGGGCCGCCGTCACCACAATTACGTGCTTTGGGGAGATTCGCGCGTTTCCTGCACCGACAAGCTGTTTGTTGACTTGGCCAAGAAGCTTAACTTCAATGCTGCCGCTCATGTTTTCCTCGCTTGATATGTGGTCTTAATGTTAGAGGTGAAGGTGTTCAATCGGCTCCGCTGCTCCGGATAAGCCAATGCTCTATTACGAGTAAGTAGATGAAGGTGGCGCAGAGACTCTAGTTTGACTGTATGTGCAGAAGGTATCGAACAACATGGCAAACCCGAACTGTTCTCTTTTAGGCGTAGTTCGTCTGTTGCACGACCAATGTGTCGGCCTCAAAAAGGAGCACAACCACAAGGATGCCGTGCCATTTATATCCCCACAAAATTCTCGACAACTGCATCTGTCTCGCTAGTTGTGAAACTGCAATAAGCGACGGGTCCGGTGGGCATGCGGCACCAAGCGGTGCTGAGCAGTGTCTTAGTCTTGTCCAGGTTCGCGCTGAGGGGCTCCGGTGCTTACCAAAGTCTCTGGCCCGGCATGAGTCTAGCAGCAAACATCATAAGCTCAAGATGCCGCGAACGGGGTGGCCTCTAGTGCCCCATTTTTTCAGTATTTAGTCAGTACCTTTTCACTATTTTGGCAAAGTTTTCACTTTCTGTGGCACCCGACAAGTCAAACGTAAATATTCCCCGCCCACAGCGTATCGGCTCGATTAGCGCGCGCCGGACTCAACCTCATCGCCCATGAGTGTCGTAAAAATCCCATCACACACTCGCATGCTCGATCTGCACACGCGTCGGTCGCCGAACATTCGGATTCGTCGTTGTGTCCTACACGCTGCAGGAATTCTCTACCCCTTGATATCGCTGCTGCGAGACGTTGCGGCCCGCAACAGCAATCAAAGACAGTATGGCGCTCTTTTAGTCTCTTGCAACCATCGTCCGCTCACAGCGGTTTATGGCAGCGTCCGTTCTGAACAACGCCTTGCGCGTAGGTACACGTGTTGACCAACGGAATTCTGTAACCTATTCTGCAATGCTTTGATTTCTTGCTTATCGAGCAGCCTAGGCCCGAGCCCCCGAAGTTACTTCAATATAGATTTGAGTCTAACAGACAGGGGACCTCCGTGGCCAGTACGAGCCTGTGGCGCATGCTCGCGGCAGCCTTAAGGGGGAGGGCAAAGAACCCTCGACAGTCAACTCCGAAACGTCTGGGTCAAACGTTTGAGACGCAATTCCATTTCGAAATCGGGCCGCGGTGTGCCTCGCGTCGCACTCGCCGCATCGCAATGATGTTGAGTCTAAATGCGCTGGATAAACTTGGCTGTACGCTCTTGAGTCGCTGACGGCGAACGAAGTGCGTCTTCATTCAATCCGCAATCCATATGCGGGCGGGAGGCAGTCATGCCGGCCATCCAAGCAAAGGGATACACACTCATCGGGCGCAGCTTTCAGAACGTCTAGCAGGCTGCGGAAATACACCCCAGCAGAAGCAACGTCCATCTCGCTGAGCGGTTGCCGCCGCAGATTTTCTGCATGGCGAAATTTCAACGCCAACTCAATGCCTTTTTCGACGGCGTGAGGCGCATTTTTCGCCCGATTACCGCGATTTCCGCTACTGCGGACGGACCTGCCCCAAAGAGCGCATGCGCACGAGGTTGTAGGCGGCCATGTTCAACACGAACATCTGGTCGACTTTTTCCAACCCGCGCACCATCACCTGGCGCATGCGCCCCACGGTCTTCGCCCATCCGAAGCCTTGTTCGATCAGCTTGCGCTTTTGCTGCGATATCGCATAGCCCACGCTGTGTGCGATGGCATCGGGCACTGCTGAACGACGACCCGAGGTGTTCTGTGCCACGTGCGGCGTGACCTTCATCTGCTGGCAGGCTTCGATGAATTCCTGTGCGTCGTAACCCTTGTCCGCGCCCAGCGTGATTTGCGCAGCCGCGTCCTTCGCTGCTTGCCCCGCATCGTTGATCATGACCTTGGCCGCGTCACGTTCAGCATGTCCGTCAGCACGACTGACGCGGGCGTTGACCACCAGCCCATGGCGGTTGTCGGTCAGCGTGTGGCCCATGAAACGCAGTTCGCTGGCCGTCTTGCCCTTGCGATAAAGCCGTGCGTCGGGATCGGTCGTCGACTCGTGTGTCTCGTTGCTCCGCTTGCTACCCTTGAAGTCGCCCTCGCCGCGACCACCGTCGTTATCCCTGTCGTCACCGTCTTTGCGCACAAAGCTCTTGTGTCCCGCCCACGCCTGGATCAGCGTGCCGTCCACGCTGAAGTGCTCGCCCGACAACCAGTTCTTCTTCTGCGCGATAGACAGCACTTCGTTGAAGAATTCGACCACCGCATCGTGACGGATCAGACGCTCGCGGTTCTTGGTGAACACCGTCGGCACCCACACCGAATCGTCCATCGACAGGCCGATAAACCATCGAAAAAGCAGGTTATATTGCGTTTGCTCCATGAGCTGGCGTTCGGACCGGATGCTGTAAAGCACCTGCAGCAGCATGGCCCGCAGCAGTTTCTCCGGCGCGATGCTCGGGCGGCCGCCCTTGATGTCAGCCTCATACATTCCGGCAAACAACCGGTCCATCTTCGCCAGCGCCTCATTCGCCATGATGCGAATCGAGCGCAGCGGATGCGAGCCCGGAACGAAATCGTCCAGCTTGTGCACGGAAAACAGACTTTCGGTGAACGTGTCGGCGCCGCGCATGATCTCCTTGGGGGGGCGGGTGAGCTTCTCACATCAACGCTTTTACTATCCGTCGCGATGACTTCCGCGTGAGGTATTTCCGCAACCTGCTAGGCCGATTCATTTTCCCGTTGAAACGATGTTCGATGACGCAATACTATTTGGATTTCACGCTTCGCAAGTGATTATTTAACGAGCACAAGGGCACGCAAGTGTAGCCACCAATACGCAAGACAACTCGACAAATGGACGGCGCCCAAAGCCGGCGCAAGCCTATCCTGCCATCACTCGTTTCAATCTCGGTTTTTTGTCTCCCGGCTAAGCACTTTCAGCGAGGTCGGCCGGGAATTTCCGTAAGGTGACCAGATGCGTCCGCGGGATACACCCCATGAATCCGCTGTTCTTCCTTTGTTTGACCGCACACCGTATCTCATGGCGCGGGATGTCGATCGATCGAGCCTGCATACTGCGCAGGCCGATTTCTGCGTAGTGATCCGGTCCACTGCCGCGACCTGAATGTCGGATGTCTGCGAGGGCTGCAACTGGAGTCGGCAATCGCACGCGGATTTTCAAACGTCTTCATACTAGACCTGAACCCTACCCAACTGGCGCAAATCCGGGTCACCAAGAGCGTCGCCAATATGCGCGTTGTATCTACCCCCACTTGTAAACGCAAGGCGGATAGAGACAAGAAACTGCGTCCCATGCGTCGCGTAATCCGATCGCACCCAACAATAACCCATTCCGCGCACGAATTCGAATCGGTAATCATGGGCAAACATCTTCAGCGGTAGCGAACGTGACATGCACGCTCGACGGGTGAGCGATGCCGCCAAACTTCACGCGCATCGCTGCGGCATGGCACTGCCTTGACAGATGTCGTTGCGCCTCCGCCACGAACAGAAAAAAGTACGTCGTTCCGTAGCGTCCTACTACCGCCCAAGGCGATCCGCCATCGTCCACATCGCGCACAAATGCGGCGTTGACGCGCCAACAAGCCGCATGCACGATCAGTTCGACATACTGCTCACCAGCGCAAACGGAAGGTGATCATGCCCGCACCGAAGACTTACACGAAAGCCCAATGGGACGAGTTCGCACGACTGCTCGACGCGCTACCGGAAAAACCGCCCTCCGAGCGACGCATTACGGTACGCGACGCGATGCCGGACGTGCGCGCCCACATTGATGCGGCCCGCGCCAAAGGGTATTCGGTCGAACAACTAATCGATCAGGCAAAACAGGCGGGCATCAACGTGACCGCCAGTGCGCTTCGATACGCGCTGCAGGAGACGAAGAAAAGACGAACCAACGCTCGTCGAACGGATGGCACTTCCAATGCGCCCGGCACCACAACGACTTCTCTCAACCGCCCGGCAAAGGGTCCAGTCCGGCAGCAAACCGGTCCAGCATCTCACGGAAAGACGGAGCGCGGAAACAATGCACCCGGCTCCATGGTCGTTCAAGATGCGTTCAGCTTCCAGATCAGACCGGATACGGAAAATCTATGAACGTGAAGGCGATACAAACGGATAGGTACGCAGGACGTAACCACAACGAATCTAAACGTGATTTCAACCGTGCAAGATCGCGTGGGAAAACGTGCAGTAACACCACGGCTGGTTGTCAGCAAAATTTCAACATTCCCGCGAAAGCAAGTCCTCTCCATCACAAGTGACGAGCGACTCTCCACGCATCGGCAACAAACGCGGTGCGCCAGGACTTCCGCCTCAAACACACCGCGGCCGGATCGGCCCCACCTCCGCCCCCGCTTTCAGCCGATCCAGGTAATCGGCCCACGCCTGCATCATGACGACCCGATCGTCGATGAACCGCGTGCGGTTGTAGGCGCTGCCGAGCGAGTCAGGCACACGGTGCGCCAGTTGGTGCTCAATGACTTCGGCGGGAAATCGCAGCCGCTCATGCAGGATCGTTCGAGCCATCGCCCGGAATCCGTGGCCGGTGATCTCGGTTTTCGTGTCGAAGCCGAGCCGCTGCAGCGCGGCATTGATCGCCGCGCCGCTCATGGGTTTTCTACGATCACGGCCTGGAAAGACACAACGCCATTTGCCGGTTTGCGCCTGCAACTCCTTCAGGATCTCGACAGCCTGGTCAGCCAGCGGGACCAGATGCTCGGTCTTCGTCTTCGAAACGGTAAAGGACCATGCGCGCCGTTCCAGATCAATCTGCGCCCACTCGGCCTGCCTCAACTCACCGGGTCGCACGAACAGCAACGGCGCAAGTTGCAGCGCTGCGCGCACGACCAGCGTCCCGGAAAAGCCATCGAAGGCGCGCAGCATTTCACCGACCTTCTGTGGATCCGTAATCGAGGCGAAGTGGGTATGCCGGTTCGGCCGCAGCGCGCCGCGCAAATCGGCGCTCACGTCACGCATCGCGCGCCCGGTCACCACGGCATAGCGAAAGATCTGACCGCAGTTCTGCTGAAGCCGGTGTGCGGTGTCGTGAGCCCCGCGCTTCTCGGCACGGCGCAGCACTTCAAGGACTTCAGGCGGACTGATGTCGGCAATGGGACGAGAGCCAAGCCAGGGAAACAGGTCCTTCTTCAGTCGCCCCATGATCTTCTCGGAGTGGCTCGGTGCCCAGCCGGGCGCCTGCTGCTCAAACCACTCGAGCGCGACGGCCTCGAAGGTAGTGGCGGCGTTGAGCCGCGCGAGGCGTTTCTTGTCCTTCTTGGCCTGACCGGGATCAATGCCATCGGCGAGCATCGCACGCGCCTCGTCGCGCTTTCTGCGGGCGTGGGCAAGCGTGACATCGGGATAGACGCCCAACGCCAGCTTCCGCTCGCGGTCATTGAACCGGTATTTGAGGCGCCAGTATTTGCCGCCAGACGGAGAAATCTCGAGATACATTCCGCGCCCGTCAGAGACCCGGTAGGTCTTCTCGCGAGCTGCAGCCCGGCGAACTTCCAGATCGGTAAGAGGCATGGGACACCCTCCAACAACGTGGGGGCCTATATTTTCGACGGGCTCAAAAACGACCCTGATGCCCCCAAAGCTGCGCTGAAAGGCCCCCGGCTGTCAACGGAAACCACAATCCCAAAATGGAAACAAAAACCCCGCGAGCCTTACGGGACGCGGGGTTTGCGGAATTCTCCGGAACTGCCCGGAACACGTGATGGTGGAGAGGAGGAGGATCGAACTCCCGACCTTCGCATTGCGAACGCGACGCTCTCCCAGCTGAGCTACCCCCCCAACAAAAATAATTCTAGCACAGCCATTTTCCCTTTTGCCAAGCCTCCAGCCCCGGGAAAACCTCATCTGGACGGCGCGCCCGCGAGCACCCAGTCGACCACCGCGCGGATGTCCGCATCGTTCATCGATTGATGGGCCGGCATCGGAATCATGCCCCATACGCCGGAGCCGCCATCCTTCACCTTGCGCGCGAGTTTGGCCGGCGCCTGCCCGTCGCCCTTGTACTTCGCGGCGATTTGCTGGAACGACGGACCAACCAGCTTGCGATCGACGGCGTGACAGCCCATGCATGCATTCGCGGCGGCGACCTGCTGGCCGCGCGGCGCCTCGGCCGCGCGAGCAACCGACGTCATCGTGCCCGCCACCGCGCCCACCACCAACGCGAACACGGCACCCGCACGCGTCACACCGCGCATCAAGGCACCGCCTTCGGATTACCCGGCCGCACCGACGTCGACGAGTTGACCGGCGCAGGCGCCTGCTGATCGAGCGGCCGCGCGCTCACCGACGAATCGGGAATCGCGCCGACCGTCGGCTCGCTGACCTCGGGCTGCGAGGCGGCCACCGGCGCCGTCGCACCTGCGGCCGCAGCAGCTTCGGCTTCCTGCGGCTGGATGTACTGGAACACCTTGACCACCTGCACGACGCCCGGCACGCGGCTCGTGACGTCGGCGCCGATATTGCCCTCATTCATCGTGACGAGGCCCATCAGATAGACGTTGCCGCGCTCGGCCACGACCTTGAAGTTGTTCGCCGAAATGTTCTTCTCGGCGATCAGAGCGGTCTTCACGCGCGTTTCGAGGTAGGTGTCGTTGGTGCGCGACGAGAACGAGCTCGCCGGCACGATCGCCAGTTCATTGACGATCGTATTCACGTTGTTCATGTTCCGCACGATGCTCTCGGCACGCTGCTTCGACGCCTCGCCCGCGACCTCGCCGGTCAGCAGCACGCGGCGGTTGAACACCGTGACGTTGACGTGCGCGGAGTCCGGCAGATTCTGGCTGATCTGCGACAGCGCCTTCACCTGAATCTCGCGATCCTCGGTCTGCGCGCCGAGCGTGCGGCGGTCGGTCGCCATCAGCGCGCCGCCGCCCGCCGCCGCCCCGACAGCGAGAAAGCAGCCTTGCAGCGTGGCCGACAGGCCCGCCGCGACCCCGACCACGAGCACGGTTCTCACCAGTGTCTTCTTGATGCGGAAAACGCTCATCAACTAGCTCTCCTTCGAAATCAGTCTCAGTCTTCGCCGAGCAACATGGCATCGATGCCGTCGCACAGGCAATGGATGGTCAGCAGGTGCACTTCCTGGATGCGCGCCGTGCGGTCGGACGGCACGCATACGTGGATGTCGGTGTCGCTCAGCACCTCCTGTGCGCGTCCGCCGCCCTTGCCGGTCAGCGCAACGACGATCATTTCGCGCTCATGCGCGGCTTCGATCGCGGCGAGCACGTTCGCGGAATTGCCGGATGTGGTGATCGCGAGCAACACGTCGCCGGGCTGACCGAGCGCCCAGACCTGTTTCGCGTAGATCTGTTCGAACGAATAGTCGTTGGCGATCGCGGTGAGCACGGAGGTGTCGGTGCTGAGCGCAATGGCCGGCAGACCTGGCCGCTCGCGCTCGAAGCGGCCAATCAGCTCGGCCGCGAAATGCTGCGCGTCGGCGGCCGAACCGCCGTTGCCGCACGCGAGGATGCGATTGCCGTTGGCGAGCGCGGCGAACATCGTGTCGATCGCGGCGGCGATCGGCATCGACAGGGTTTCGAGGGCTTCGAGTTTGACTGCCGCGCTGTCGCGAAAGTGTTGTTGGATGCGTTCGACTGACATCGAGTCTCTATCTTCTACCGCGAATGGACCGCACTGCGCGGCCGTGTTGTGAAGTCATACTGCCAGGCTGTGGCCGCCGATGAGTTCGCGCGGCATGCGAGCGCAAGTTTATCGCACTCACGCGCGTTCTCTGCGCTGTCGGTCAGACTTCGTCGGCGCGAAACGCATCGCGCAACCACACGAGCCTGCCGCTCTCGAACGCGACGACGTCGAAACGGCACGCGGGTTCGTCGCGCGGGCCGCGGTTCGTCGTGGCGCGCGTCGCGAGATAGTGCCGCGCCGCTCGCACGATGCGCTGTCTCTTCTGCCAACCGATGCTCGCAGCCGCACCGCCATAATGCCGCTGCGCACGCGCGCGAACTTCGACGAACACCAGCGCGCCGTCACGATCACTCATCACGAGATCGATCTCGCCGCCCCGACATGCGACGTTGCGCGCCACGAAGCGCAGACGCTGGCGCTGCAAAAATTCTCGCGCGCGTGCTTCGAAAGCCGCGCCGACGGATTTGGACTGGTGAGCGCAGGAAAAGTTGTGGGCGGTTTTTGGACCGGCGTTTATGGGCATCTTTTGCGCAGTGTTCGGCGGGGCCTGCTCGCGCAAGCCCACATGGCACAATGTCGGCCTCGTTCCGTCTGTTTGTGTCTTCCGTGTCATGACTCCTCTCTCCGAACTCGCGCAAGGGCAGCAGTACCCCGCCGCCGTGCTGTATGTGGTGGCCACGCCGATCGGCAACATCGCCGACATCACGCTGCGCGCGCTGCACGTGCTCGGACTCGCGGACCGCATCGCCGCCGAGGACACCCGCAACACCGGTCAGCTGCTCGCGCGCTACGGCATCTCGAAGCCGCTCGTCGCCGTGCATCAGCACAACGAGCGCACCGCCGCGCAGCGCGTGATCGAGTATCTGCAGGCCGGCGAGCGCGTGGCCTACGTGTCCGACGCGGGCACGCCGGGCATCTCGGACCCCGGCGCCAAGCTCGTCGATGCCGTGCGCGAGGCCGGCTTCGTGGTGGTCCCGCTGCCCGGCGCGAGTGCGCTCGCCACCGCGCTCAGCGCAACCGGCGACTGGGTCGCGACGTTCTCGTTCCTCGGCTTCCTCCCGCCGAAGCCGAAGGCGCGCGCCGCCGCCTTGCAGGCGCTCGCGCAACATCCTCACGCGATGGTGTTCTACGAAGCGCCGCACCGGATCGTCGAGACGGTGCAGGCGCTCGCCGATGCGTTCGGCGGCACACGCCGTCTGCTGATCGCGCGGGAACTGACGAAGTTACACGAAGCCCTGCACCAGGGCACCCTGGCCGAAGGGCCAACGTGGCTCGCTGCCGACGCGAACCGGCAGCGTGGCGAATTCGTGCTGGTGGTCGAAGGCGCGGCGCCCGAAGCGGCCGGCGAGCACGATCACGACGCGCTGCTCCGCATCCTGCTGGAAGAATTGACGGTGAGCAGCGCGGCGAAGGTCGCGGCGGTGCTCACGGGCGCATCGCGCAACGTGTTGTACGCGCGCGCGCTGGCGCTGAAGGAAGACAAGCCCGACGCCTGAGAGCGAAGCCGGGCGGGTAAACGGCGGACGGCAAACGAAACGGGCCGCATGTCGCGGCCCTTCGATTTTCTACAGACGGTTGGTTCAGCCGACGCGGCATCATCGCCACGTAACGTCACATCACTTGTTCGAGTCCGAATTCGACGCGAGCGTCTCGTTCAGCTCGGCGCGCGCTTCCTGTTGCGTGAGCCCTTCGATCTTGACCCGCGCGGTGCCGGTGTGGCGCATGTCGAGCATGGCGGCGGCCGCCATCGACAGGTCGATCACGCGGCCGCGGGCGTACGGGCCGCGGTCGTTGATCCGTACGATCACCGAGCGCGAATTGGCCGGATTGGTCACGCGCACGTACGAGCCGAGCGGCAGCGTGCGATGCGCGGCCGTCAGGGCATGCATGTCGTAACGCTCGCCATTGGCGGTGCGGCGGCCGTGGAAGAAGCGTCCGTACCACGACGCGCGTCCGATCTGATGGAAGTCCGCGACGTCTACGCCGTCGTCGGTGAGCGGCTGCGCGTCAGCCAGCGGCGACGCGGGCGCGCTCGACGCGCTCGGGCTCGAGGCCGGCGCGCTACCGAACGATTGCGGTCCGAAAGAGCTCAGGTGCGTGTTCTTTGTACTTTGTGGCGTGTCGTTCGCGGACGTATCGCGTGCGCCCGGAGGCGTGGCACAGCCGGCCAGTACAAAAAAGGTAAAAAGAGTCCCTAGACCACGGGTTAGCCCAGTTTTCATAAGACGTGCAATCACATTGTCGAGCCGCGTCACCCGCAAACTGCTGGGTATGTTGCTTGCGGCTCCGGCGGCAGGGACGACAACGCGCCGCGCGAAAAAGCGCAGTACGTCAAAGCCCGGATACGGCTCACTCAGCCGCTACCGCACGGTTAATTTTCACGTCTGGCGCAACCTGTCCCGGCAGCCTGACCAGACCCCACATGCCGCCAACTGAACGTGGCAATGACACGTTCTTGCGCGCGCAACTCAGCGCGCAGGAACGGCGGCGTAGGCCCCACCCAGCGTCACGGAGATTAATTCCGTAGCAGGCGCGCGGCGCCTGGCTGGGCAAGACGTGTGCATCGAACGCATCGATACTGGATGGCCGTCGGCATTCCGACAGCCCTTACTTGAACGGCGAGCGGCATTCCCTTTTTGTGGGAACGCATCGCCTTGTGGCAGCACAATTCCTAGTGCATGGAGTCCATTATACCCAAAACTTTTTTCTGGGATGGCGGGCTGCTCAAAAACTTGATCAATCTTCACATTTATCGCAAAAATGGACATACGAAAGACCGAGACGGGCCGGGAGCCGGCCCCGTCGCATGCGCGGCAGAGGCTGTCGCGAGGCCCGGTACAATCAACGTTTTTCCAGCGCGTCGTCCAGCCATGAAAGTCACCCTGATCCCCGTCACGCCGTTCCAGCAGAACTGCTCGCTGCTCGTTTGCGAGGCCGCCGGGCGCGCGGCCGTCGTCGATCCGGGCGGCGACCTCGACACGATCCAGCGCGAGATCGCGCGGCAGAACGTGACCGTCGAAAAGGTCTTGCTGACCCATGGCCACATCGATCACTGCGCTGGCGCGAAGACGCTCGCCACCCACTACGGCGTGCCGATCGAAGGTCCGCATCCCGACGAACGCTTCTGGCTCGACAAGCTGCCGGACCAGAGCACGCGCTTCGGCTTCCCGGCCGCCGACGCCTTCGAGCCGGACCGCTGGCTACAAGACGGCGACACCGTGCAATTCGGCGACGAAACCCTCGAGGTCTACCACTGCCCCGGCCACACGCCGGGCCACGTGGTCTTCTTCAGCCGCGCGCACCGGCTTGCACTAGTTGGCGACGTGCTGTTCGCCGGCTCGATCGGCCGCACGGATTTCCCACGTGGCAATCATGCGGACCTGATCCGCTCGATCCGCGACAAACTCTGGCCGCTCGGCGACGACGTCACGTTCGTGCCCGGCCACGGCCCGACCTCGACGTTCGGCGCCGAGCGCCGCACGAATCCCTACGTCGCAGACGGAGTGGGCGCATGAGCAGCGAAATCTATGTGAGTACCGACGTCGAAGCGGACGGCCCGATCCCCGGCCCGCATTCGATGCTGAGCTTCGCATCCGCCGCATACACCGAAGACAAGCAGCTGATCGCGACGTTCTCGGCGAATCTCGAACTGCTCGAAGGTGCAGCGCCGCATCCGGTTCAGGAAGCGTGGTGGAAGACGCAGCCGGAAGCATGGACGGCCTGCCGCCAGGACTTGCAGAAACCCGAGGCCGCCCTGACCGCCTATGTCGAATGGGTCGAGGCGCTGCCGGGCAAGCCGGTGTTCGTCGCGATGCCGGCCGGCTTCGACTTCACCTATATGTTCTGGTACATGATGCGCTTCGTCGGCCGCTGCCCGTTTTCGTGGTCGGCGCTTGACATCAAGACGCTCGCGTTCGCGATGACCGGCCTGCCGTACCGCAAGAACATCAAGCCGCGCTTTCCGAAGCACTGGTTCGACGAGCATCCGCACACGCACGTCGCGCTCGACGACGCGATCGAGCAGGGTGCCCTCTTTTGCAACATGCTGAAGGACTTGCGCGCGCGTCAGCCCGAGCTGCCGGGGGACGGCAAGGATGATGGGGACGGCTCAGGGCAAAACGCCGCTCCCGACCCGGTAAATTAGGCAATCTCGCTCGCGAGAGCCGTTTTACATTGCGTTTCGTTTTCGCGCCCTCTACCATGCGTTGATACGGCGACGCTAACGGAGGCGCAGTTGACACTCGATACGTTCTCACAGAAGATCCTGCGCCTTCTGCAGCTCGACGCACGTCGTTCCGTGCAGGAAATCTCCGACCAGGTCGGGCTGTCGAGCACGCCGTGCTGGCGGCGCATCAAGGACATGGAACAGTCGGGCGTGATCCAGCGCTACACGGCGCTGCTCGATCGCGAAAAGCTCGGCTTGCACGTGTGCGCGCTCGCGCATATCCATCTGACGCGCCATACCGAAGGCGGCGTCGAGCAGTTCGAGCGGGAAATCGCCACCTGCCCCGAAGTGACCGAGTGCTACAGCACGACCGGTGAATCCGATTACATCCTCAAGATCGTCGCGCCGGACATCAAGGCGTACGACAGCTTCCTGCACGAACGCATTTTCAAGATTCCGGCCGTCGCGCAGGTGCGTACGAGCGTCGTGCTGCGCGAAATCAAGTTCGATACGCAGTTGCCGTTGTGACGGATGCCGCCGCCGCGGGCGGCATGAAGGTTCGCGGCATCGGATGTCCGAAACTCGTCGGACTCAGGCGGCGTTGTGAGGCTCCGTGGCGGTTGACCGACCGCTGGGGGCGACGCCAGTCTTGAGTTCCGCCGCCGAACCGCCCTGCGCGGCCGAGATATCCCGTTGCAGCAGCACGTCTAGCTTGCGCGCGCCGAGACGACGCTTGAGCGCCTCCAGATCGACGCGCCCAAGCGACTGCGCCTCGCTTTCCAGCAGAGGCGCGGCCTCGGGGCCGTCTGCAGCGCGCCCTTGAACGGACGCTGCCGCCGGTAACACCACCGCCACGTCGAGCCCGGTGCTCAGGTAGTGCAGATTTATCGCAGCGGCCTGCAAGCCCCCGGCCGCCAGCGCCGCGTCGACCTCGGCGCTCACGCGCTCCCTCGGTGGCAGATCGACCGGTGGATGCGCGAGCGCATCGTTTTCCGGATCGACGTGGATCAGCGCGTCGAGCACGCGCTTGTCGGTCAGCACGCGCAGACGCGCCGACTCCGCGATGTAATGCCCTTCCGATACCGAAATCATCGGATCGACCAGAATGTGCGCGTCGACGAGCGCGAAATCGCCCATCTTGCGCGTACGCATTTCGTGCACGTCACGCACGCCGGGGGTGGACATCAGCAATGCGCGCATGTCGGCCGCGGCGGTTTCGTCGAGCGCGCGGTCCGACAGATCCTGCAGCGCGTCCCAACCGAAGATCCAGCCCATGCGCGCGACCATGAAACCGACGATGGCCGCTGCGATCGGGTCGAGCAACCGCAAGCCGGCGAGACTGCCGATCACGCCGATTCCCACCACCAGCGACGACGCCGCGTCCGAGCGCGCGTGCCATGCGTTCGCGATCAGCATCGCGGAACGCACGCGCTTCGCCTCGCGCAGCATGTAGCGAAACAGCGCTTCCTTGCAGACCAGCACGAGCGCCGCGACCGCGAGCGCGCTCATGTGCACGGCGGGAATATTTTGCAGGTCGGCGAGCCGCGTACCGGCGCGCCACAACATGCCGACGCCGACCGAGATCAGCAGCGCGCCGAGAAATAACGACGCCACCGTCTCATAACGGCTATGCCCGTAATTGTGATCCGCGTCGGGCTTGGCCCCGCTGTGCCGATTGGCAATCAGCACGACAAAATCGGAAATAAGATCGGCAAGGGAATGGACACCGTCGGCAACTAGCGCCTGCGAGTGCGCGATCGTGCCGATGGCGATTTGCAGCGTCATCAACACGCTATTGAGCGCAATACTCGCAAAAGTACTTTTGCGCGCAACGCGTTGTTTCTCGGTGGTTTGGGCGATCGTGGCGGACTGCATGCTGAAAAGGCGGAAAGGACAATTATTGTTATTGTACCCGCCACGAATCGCGCGCGCAGGGAAAAGCAGAAAAAAACCTTTTTAAATCAATCGCTTATCTAAACGAAAAGCATTCGCGTTCCAGCTGCCTGAAGCGCATGCGACAAAGAACTCGGCGCCGCAAATGACGAAAGCCGCGCCCTGAACGGTGCGCGGCTTTTTCAGATTCTGCAGCAGGCTATAAACGCGGTGGATTGCCGCTATTCGTACTACGTGCGGCCAACCCTCACTGCCCGCCTGATCGTGATTACTTCTGGATCAGAAACTTTTCGCGATCAAGACCCGCAATCCAGCGCGGCGGCTTGCCGCGACCGGACCACGTGCTGCCGCTTTCCGGATCGCGATATTTAGGCGCGACGCCTGCGCGCGGCCGGCTCCCTTTAGCGCCTTTCGGTGCGCGGCCGCCGCCGAGTTCGCTCAGTGAAATGCCGTAATCCGCCATCTTCTGCTTGATTTCATTCAAGACTTCCGCGTATTCGCGCGACTTCGCTTCTTCAATCTGCTTTTCGAGCTTCTCGCGCTGTGCGAGCAGTTCCTTGTAAGAAGACATAGGTTCCCTTGTGGTATGGATAAATGACCGCCGGTCTTTTGCCGACTCGCCTTTGAAGGTTTCATGCCTCGGAATTTGACGGCGAGATTAACACAAAATAGAAAGGCTGGATAAGTAACCGGACAAAATTAATTTAAATTCGTTTCAAAAAGTTTCCTGCGCTGCTTTTGGGTCGGACTACAAATCCTGATTTCGCATGTCGCTGAAAAAGTCCACTGATCTGCATATTTACACCATTTAACTATCAGGAAATGAGACTTGAGCCGGCTATTGCACATCGAACATTTCACGGCATGAAAGCTTTGACTTGGATAAGCCGCGCACTATTGAGACAAAGACCCGTTCGTCGCGACTGGCGCATGCGCGTTTTCCCGATAAACGATAAATACTTAATCCGCATGCCGCTCGATGCAGACTTCGAGCGCGGCGCGCAATGTCCCGGTATCGGACCGGGCGCCATCGAATGCGAAACGGTGGCGCACGCCGTTGCGTTTCAGATCGGCGCCATAACGGTCGACACCCAGCAATTCGACGCCGCCCGCGCCACTCAGCCGGTGACCGAATTCCGCGATCAGCGCGTCCTCCTCGCTGACTGCAAGCGGCGGCAGCGGGTCGAGTTCGGCGCCATCGAGCCAGCCCATCGCGCCAAAGCCGCCGATGTAGCGCAGCCGCTGGACCTCCATGATCCAGAACGTGAAATCGCCCAGCATCAGGTAGCGCTCCGCGTCCGGGTGATAGCGCAGGTAGCGCCGCGCCAGTTCCGGGCTCGAGCCGACCAGCTCGAAGCGGCCGAGCAGCGTGACGCGCTGGCCGCCCAGCACGTCGCCGTCGGGTGCGTCGACGGCCAGAAAACCGGCGCGCGGATCGGTGTGCAGGTTGTGCGTGTGCTCCGCGAGCCGGCTCACGAGGATCGTCGGACGATGCCGCGCGTCCGGCGCGAACGGCAGCACCGACGGATACGGAAAGCCCTCGGGCTGGCGAGCGTGCGTGGCGAGCGTGCCGACCGTGGCCGTGTGCAGCAGATGCAGCGGAGCGTGAGCCGGAATGTTCAACTGAGCGTTCCTCGGTGAATTAGGAATGAACGGAAAGCGGTGAGCGGCAGAAAAGCCGCCGCGCACGGCAATGCAAAAACCAACTGCGGCGTGCCATGGCATGACAGCCGGCAATACCGCCAGGTTGCATCCTCCAGCCTATCAATCGTATGCGCCCGATCCCACGGCTCCAAGCATTCGCCACCACGCTTCGATAGAATCGAAGATCCGCTTTCAATGCGCTTTCTCGCGCACTTCGCCTCGAGACCTCCGTGCCCGATCACCAAGCCTCCGAATTCGCCGTCCTGCCCGCCGCGCATCGCAATCTGTCCGTCACCGCACGGCAACGCGCACGCATTGCCACGATGGCGGTATTTTTCATCGCCGGCATGATGTACGCCTCGTGGGGCGTGCACGTGCCAACGGTGCGCGACCGCTTCCATCTGAATCCGGCGATGCTGTCGTTCGCGTTGTTCGCGGTGGCGGGCGGATCGATCGGCGCGATGGTGACCAATGCGTCGTGGATCGCGCGGGTCGGCACGCGCCGCGCCTGCCTGACCGGCGGCCTCGCGATGGCCGCCTGCGCCGCGCTGATCCTCGTCGTGCCGGCGTACTGGATCCTGCTCGTCGTGCTGGCCGTCTTCGGCGCGGGCATGGCCACGCTCGACGTCGCGATGAACGCCGAAGCGAGCGCCGTCGAAAAGGCGCTCGGCAAGCCGATCATGTCGTCGCTACATGGGATGTTCAGCCTTGGCGGCATGTTCGGCGCGGCGGTGGGCGGGGCGCTGCTGTCGCGCGGCATGGCGCCGGCTCTGCATCTCGCGCTCGCCGCGGCGGCCAGCGCGCTCGTGCTGGTGCTCGCGTGCCCGTCGGTGCTGCCGCACGTGCCGCACGCCGAGCATCCCGATGCCGCGACGCCGCGCGCGAGCCGCTGGCGCTCGCCGGCGTTGTGGGCGCTCGGCACGATGGCACTGGTCGCGCTGATCGCCGAAGGCGCGATGTACGACTGGGCCACGGTCTATATGCGCGATGTCGTGCTCTCGACGCCCGCGCTCGCCAGCGCCGCCTACGCGGCGTTTTCCGGCGGCATGGCGGCAGCGCGTTTTGCCGGCGACGCGGTGCGCGCCCGCTTCGGCGCGCCGCAACTCGTGATGATCAGTGCGGCGCTCGCCTGCGCCGGGATGGTCGACGCGCTGCTGCTGCCGAATCCGGTGGCCGCGCTCGCCGGCTTTGCGCTGATCGGCCTGGGCCTCGCGAACATGATGCCGGTGCTGTTCGCGGCGGCCGCGAGCGTGAAGGGCATCCACGCGGCCGAGGGGCTCGCGCACGTCGCGGGTCTGGCCTATTTCGGGTTGCTGCTCGGACCGGTGATCATCGGTGCGGTCGCGCAGGTGACCAATCTGACGATCGGGCTGTCGGTCGTCGCTGTGTGCGCCGCGATGATCGCGCTCGTCGGGCCGAAGGTGCTGCGGCGTTTGAAGATCTGACGCAAACGCAACGCCAAAAAGAAGAGGCACGCAAGCCTGACGGCCCACGTGCCTCTTTGGCGGTAAATCGAAGTGCGGCCCGACGCCGCCTTCGACCACCCCGAATTTACATCTTCACGACGTCGAGCAGCGTCTTCTTGCCTTGCTTGTAGTTGTACAGCGAGATCACGCCGTGCTGCAGGTCGCCCTTCGAGTCGAACGTCGTTTCGCCGATCACGCCCTTGTAGTCGGTCGTCGGCATCGCTGCCAGGATCTTCGCCGGATCGGTCGAGTTAGCGCGCTTCATCGCGTCGACGACGATGTACACCGCGTCATACGTGAACGGCGCGTAAATCTGGATCGGCTGGCCGAAGCGCTTCTCGTACTTCGTTTCGAACGCCTTGCCGCCCGCCATCTTTTCGAGCGCCATGCCGGCTTCCGAGCAGACGATGTTGTCGGTTGCGTCGCCGGCCAGGTCCGACAGCTTGTCGGTACACACGCCGTCACCTGCCAGCACCTTCGCGCGCAGGCCGAGCTGCTTCGCCTGCTTGGCGAACGGGCCGCCGGTCGCGTCCATGCCGCCGTACATGATCGCGTCGGGATTTTCACCCTTGATCTTCGTCAGAATCGCGCGGAAGTCGACGGCCTTGTCGTTCGTCGCGTCGTGCGACACGACGTTCATACCGAGCGACTTCGCCGTCTTCTCGAATTCGTTCGCGAGACCCTGGCCGTAAGCGGTCGAGTCGTCGACGATCGCGACGCTCTTCACCTTCATGCCCTTCGCCGCGTAGTTCGCGAGTGCCGGGCCTTGCTGCGCGTCGGTCGCGACGACGCGGTAGGTCGTCTTGAAGCCTTGCTGCGTGTAGGCCGGGTTCGTTGCCGACGGCGAGATCTGCACGATGCCCGCATCGCTATAGATCTTCGATGCCGGGATCGAGGTGCCCGAGTTCAGGTGGCCGACCACGGCGACGACCTTGTCGTCGACGAGCTTCTGCGCAACCTGCGTGGCCGTGCGGGGGTCGGCCGCGTCGTCCTGCGCGTCGAGTTGCAGCGTGACCTTCTGGCCGCCGATCGTCAGACCCTTCGCGTTGATTTCCTCGACGGCGAGGCGCGCGCCGTTCTCGTTGTCCTTACCCAGGTGAGCGATACCGCCAGTCAACGGCGCGACGTGACCGATCTTCACGACCGTGTCGGCCGCGGCCGATGTTGCCAACGTCGCGAACAGCACCGCCGCAGCGCTGATCGGCAACAGCTTTTGAATCTTGATGTTCATGTAAGTCTCCAGTTTCGGTCAAAACAACGTAATCGCCCTGTGCCCCGCTTCCCTACACGTGTCGCTCAGTCCCGTGGACGACCACGCCGGTTGCATCGTTCATGCACTTGGCCAGTACGTTTACCGGACTGTTTGTGACAGTTGGCAAACCGTACTTGCGCGCAAGTGTAGGCCATCAAATTAATTTGGGGGAATTTTTTGAGAAAGTGGGAACAACACTAATAGCGCAGTTCCCGGGCGAACCGCTCGTGGCTTGGGCGAGCGGGCCGGAAAGCCCCAGCCCATGCGGGTTTCCGCTAATTGGGAAGTTTCTCCGCGGGCGCGGATTTAGCCATTTTCCGGCTTCTGTCACATATGATTCGAAGGGTTTTTCATCTCAAAAATGTGGCGTGCCGCACAGGATTGTCAGCGCGGTAAAAAACTTAAATCAGCCTTAAATCGGCCATGCAATCAACGCAAGAACGCGGCGATTCGCACGGAGGCCGCCTGCCATTCCTGCTCGAGCTGCGCCATCAGTTCGATCGCGCCGATTGCTTCGGCGCGCGTGTGGCCAAGCGGCGCACCCTGCCCCGCCCACAACGACAGGTAGTCGCCGTTCTGCGCACGTGCCGCGTTTTGCCGCAGCTCCTGCGTCAACGCGTTTTGCACCGGATACGGCGCGATGCTGTCCGCCGATTCGCGCAATCGTTGTATCAACGGATTGCGGATGCCGCGCGCGTGGCGGCCCGTGATCGCGCGCGTCACCGTGGTCGAGGTATCTGCCATGCCGCGCACGCGGGTTTTCCATACCTCGGGGATCGCGCTCTCGCGGGTGGTCAGAAACGCGGTGCCCATCACCGCGGCTTGCGCGCCGAGCGCGAGTGCCGCGACGATGCCGCGACCGTCCATGATGCCGCCGGCCGCGAGCACCGGCAGCCCGGTCGCGTCGACCAGTTGCGGCACGAGCGCCATCGTGCCGACCAGCGCATCTTCGAATGCGCCGATGAACGTGCCGCGATGCGCGCCCGCCTCCGCGCCTTGCGCGGCGACGGCATCGGCGCCCGCATCGCGCCACGCGATGCCTTCGGCCACATGCGTCGCAGTCCCAACTACATAGCTGCCGCTCGCGTGCAAACGCTCGACGTCGTCCGCCGCTAGCAGTCCGAACGTAAAGCCGGCGACCGGCACCCGCAATTCGATCAGCGTTTCCAGTTGCGCGCGAAAGTCAGGCGCATAGCGTGCGAGCGGCTGTCCCGGCGGCAAGCCGAGATCGGCGCGCAGCGGATCGATTGCGTCGAGCGCGCGGCGCACGGTGGCTTCATCGGGCGAGACCGGATCGAGCACGAACAGATTCACGCCGAACGGGCGATCGGTCAGCGCGCGAATCGCCGCGACCTCGCTCGCGATCTTCTCGGGCGCGAGCGCCGCCCCCGCGAGAAAACCAAGTCCGCCCGCATTGGATACCGCCGCGACGAGCGCCGGCGTCGTCGCGCCACCGGCCATCGGCGCCTGCACGACGGGTACCCGCATCTGGAAGTGCTCGGCGAACGGCGTCACGAAACTGTCTTCATTCATGTTCGTTTCCTTCCGGCGCAAAGCCGTCGATGTGCTAATTCATGCGCTCGCCAACATGTTCGCGAGATGCGCTGACACGCGCGAGCCATCACGCGCTGACTTTACCGACACGCGCCATCGCGGAGAAATGAATTATCGAGATCGTTTCAATCGCCTGACGAGAATCGAAGCACTTCGCATCACCCGTGAGGCCCCTTCCCGCCTCCCTGCAAGGCGATTCTTTTGATGGCAAACTAAGCGCCCGTTGCAGGGCCTCGTGGCCTTGAGCGTTTCGTACACACCGACCTCGCGCGGCGGTCGCGCGAGTCAATGGAGAACAGTATGAGCACGACTTCCCGATGGATCGACATCCCCGCCGGCAACGACAGTTTCGGCGGCTACCTCGCGCTGCCGAAGGGCGGCAAGGGACCGGCCGTCATCATCATTCAGGAAATCTTCGGCGTGAACGGCCATATCCGCTCGGTCGCGGATCAGTACGCGCAGGACGGCTATGTCGCGCTCGCCCCGGACGTGTTCTGGCGCGTGCAGCCGCGCGTCGAATTGACGTATGACGGCAAGGATCGCGAAAAGGGCATCGAGCTGATGCAGAAAACCAAGGTCGACGACGCGGTCGCCGACCTCGGCGCCGCCGCGGCCGCCTTGCGCGCGCTGCCGGAAGTGACCGGCAAGATCGCGGCGATCGGCTACTGCTTCGGCGGCCGTCTCGCCTATCTGACCGCGGCGGCCGGTTCGGTCGACGCCGCTGTCGCCTACTACGGCGGCGGCATCCATAACCATCTCGACAAAGCCGCGAACATCAAGGTGCCGATGCAGTTCCACTACGGCGAGCTCGACGCGCATATTCTGCCGTCGGACATCGGCCAGATTCAGGAGCGCTTCGCGGGTCGCGCCAACGTGCAATTCAACATCTACCCGAACGCCGATCACGGTTTCAACTGCTCGGAGCGTGCGTCGTACAACCAGCACGCGTCGGCATTGGCGCATGGCCGCACGCTGACGTTCCTCGGCGAGCGGATGTAATCCGCGGTTCCGGCATTCAGTCGGCCCCGCCGCGTTGCGCATGTGATCGCAAGCTCGCGCATTTGAAGTGCGCACTCGAATTCACATGAGTCACGTCGGCGCTCAACTCGGGTACTCTGTGCAAGACGGCGTGTCGGCCGACACGCCGTCTTTTCACATGTGCGACGCCCGAGCGGGGCAACGCGATGCCGAGCGAAACGCCCCAGTCGCGCGTGCATGGCCGGCCACGAATTCGACGCAGCATGCCAACCGACCGCGAGGGCTCAACCGACGTGCAATCAGACTATCTCGCCCATGACGCCATCGGCCTCGCCGAACTCGTGCGCACGCGCCAGGTCAGCGCGCGCGAATTGATCGACGTCGCGATCTCGCGCACCGAGGCCGTCAATCCCGCGATCAACGCGGTCGTTCTGAAGGACTACGATGCGGCCCGCCAACGTGCGTCGCGCGAAGACGCGAATCGCGCGAATACCGTCGACGGCGCGAACGGAACGGACAACTCCGCCGCCCACGCCGCGCTCGCCGGCGTGCCGTTCCTGATCAAGGATCTCGGCGCGCCCGTTGCGGGACTGCCCATGGCAATGGGCAGCCGACACTACCGGCACTTCATTCCGACTCAGGATGCGCCGGTCGTCGCGCTCGCGAAAGCGGCGGGTTTGAATATCTTCGCGAAGACCAGCACGTCCGAGCTGGGCCAGATGCCTTATACGGAGCCCGAACTATTTGGCGCGTGCCGCAATCCGTGGAATATCGATCACACGCCGGGCGGTTCGAGCGGCGGCGCGGCGGCGGCGGTCGCTGCCGGCATCGTACCGCTCGCGCATGCGTCGGACGGCGGCGGCTCGATCCGGATTCCGGCGTCGTGCTGCGGACTGTTCGGCCTGAAACCCTCGCGCGGTCGCGTGCCGCGCGCGGCGCAGGCCGGCGCCGGCGAACTCGGCATCGATCACGCCGTGTCGCGCAGCGTGCGCGACAGCGCGTTGCTGCTCGATCTGCTGGCCGGCAACGCCGAGCGGCCGAGCGGCGCGCCCGGCACCTTTCTCGGCGCGACGCGCGAGCCGTGCAAACCGCTGACGATCGCCTACGTGACCGAGCCGATGCTCGCGCCGTCGTTATCGGCCGATGCGCGCGCCGCGCTCGACGACGCCGCGCAACTCGCGAGCTCACTCGGCCATCGTCTGGAGCCGGTGTCGCTCGGCGTCGATTTCGCGGCAGTCCGTCATGCGTTCCTGACGCTGTGGTCGGTGACCGCCGAGGACCTCGTGCTGAACGCGGAGCGCATCACCGGCCACAAGCCAACGCGCGGCGAGTTCGAAATTTCGACATGGGCGATGGCGCACGTCGGCCGCAAGCTCGGCGAGCAGGGCTTGCCGGCCGCGCTCGACGAACAGCGCCGCATCACTGCGCGTCTGACCGACCTGCTGAACCGCTACGACGTGCTGTTGTGCGCGACGCTCGCGTCCGCGCCGATCAAGATCGGCGAGATGCGACCAAGCTCGGTCGAGCGCATGCAGATGCGCGCGGTCACCACGATACCGCTAGAACGATTGATGAAGAAACTGCTGTTCGAAGCGTCGAACAAGGCGTTCGCGTGGGCCGGATGCACGGAGCTGTTCAACCTGAGCGGCCAGCCGGCGATGTCGGTGCCTTTGTACTGGAATGCGCGCGGGCTGCCGATCGGCGTGCAGTTCGCGGCGCGTAGCGGCGGCGAGGCGACTCTGTTCAGACTCGCCGCGCAACTCGAGGCGGCACGGCCGTGGTTCGACAAGCGGCCGCCATTGATGAATGCGCGCCGCTAAAAGTCCAGCGGCCCGCTGCAATGAAGCTTTGAAAAACCGGCCCGGCTTGCGCCGCGCAGCCTGCGCCACGCGCGGCGCGAAGCACCACGACGCGCACAATCACGGGATGCGCCGCGGTACTGCGGCGCATCCCGTGCGCGCTTGCAAGCACCTCATGCGCAGGCTTGATCAGGCCTTCTTGTTATAGGCGCTGCACCATCCCGTGGCCGCGACCTGCTTGCCCGCGAACATCGTGCAGGGGCCGTAGGCATCGCCCGCCTTGCCCTGGAAGAAGCTGCAGTTGCTGCATTGCTCGCCAGGCGTGTATTTGGCGAATTTCGCCTTGTCGACCTTGCTCGCGTCCGCCTTGTAGCCAAGCGCCTGCGCGGTCGGATCGGTTTCGGAGACTTTCGGCGCGTCGGCGAACGCCTGGCGCGACAGCGCGAGCGTCGATGCCACACCGATGCTGGTGATCAAAAACGTGCGACGGGAAGATCTCATGGGGACTCACTCCATTTATATTGGAATCAACGCCGTTCTGATGACAGCGTTCCCCAAGCATAGCAACGTAGCCGTCGCCCGTGATATTCCAAATGCTAAAAATAAGCGGATCGGTACGGGGCAAACACGGCCTCAAGGCCGCCCGCTCAGCTCGCAGACCCGCTGCGCAATCGCAAGCGATGCGGTCAACCCCGGCGACTCGATGCCGAACAGATTGACGAGCCCGCGCACGCCATGCGCGGCCGCCCCCTGGATCACGAAGTCCGCGGCGGGCTCGCCCGGGCCGGACAACTTCGGACGAATACCGGCATATGCCGGCTGCAACGCGCCATCGGGCAAGGCCGGCCAGTACGCGCGAATCGCCGCATAAAACGACTCCGCGCGACGCGGATCGACGTCGTAATTGATCGCATCGACCCATTCGACGTCGGGACCGAAGCGCGCCTGGCCGCCCAGGTCGAGCGTCAGATGCACGCCGAGGCCGGCTTCGTTCGGCATCGGATAGATCAGGCGGCTGAACGGCGCGCGCCCCGAGATGCTGAAGTAATTGCCGCGCGCGAAGTAGAGCGGCGGCACGTGGCGCACGTCGAGTCCGCGAATCTTGCGCGCGAGTGCGTTCGCATGCAGACCCGCGCTGTTGATCACGCAGGCAGTGCTGATCGTGGTGGGCGCCGCACCGCCGACCGCGATGGTGAAACGGCCGTTGTGAGCCTCGATCGCCTCGACCGGCGCATGGAACGCGTACACGGCGCCGTCGCGCTCGGCATCGCCTTGCAGCGCGAGCATGTACTGATGACTATCGACGATCCCCGTCTGCGGCGAAAACACCGCCTCCACGCATTCGAGCGCCGGTTCGAGCGCCTGTGCCTGATCGCCGGTGATGCGCATCAGGTCGAGCACGCCGTTGTCGCGCCCTTTGGCCATGATGCTTTCGAGCTGCGGAATCTGGTTGCGCGACGTGGCGACGAGCAGCTTGCCGCAGCGCGAATGCGGCACGTTGCGCTCGGCGCAATAGTCATACAGCATTTCGCGGCCGCGCACGCACAGCGTGGCCTTCAGCGATCCGCGCGGATAGTAGATGCCCGCGTGAATCACTTCGCTGTTGCGTGAACTCGTGCCCACGCCGATGGCGTCGGCGGCCTCCAGCACGATCACCTCGCGCCCGCGCGCCGCCAGCGCGCGCGCCGTCGCGAGGCCGATCACGCCGGCGCCGATCACTACACATTCGATCTGATCCATATCCGTTGACGCGGCGCATGGGGCCGCGCGCTGCCTCGTTCAGCCGATGGAAGGAAGACAAGTACGGCACCTCGCCGCCGCGTTCCGTTTGTTGTCGAACGCATCTGTCCGCTGGTCTGCTTATGTCTTTTTATCACCGCCACGGAAAATTGTACGACTCGGTACAGACAGAAGTGACAAACGTTCGTGCGCGCCGACCAGGCGATGGCGGCGCAAGCTGGCTCGATTCCGCGCTCCCACATCGAAAATAGCAATAATTGCCGCGGCATTCACCATGCAGGCTGTATGAATTTGCCGAGACGGCTCCCCAAATTCCAGAGAAGCGGGGTTTGGGTGAAAAAAACGACCGAAAACCTCAAAAACCGATCGGTTTTCGCCGGTTTCCGTAATCTAGGCGGATATCGGCGGGCTCGATCTGGTCGCGTCCCGCGATGCGCGCCGCGCCGAAGCCGTTCAGGATCGCGCGGCGCATCTCGCGCGGCGAGGCCCGCTTGAGCGCATCGAGCGTCGCTTCGCCAAGCGTCCCCGGAAAGCGCAGGCCCCAGTTGTGCGCACCGCGGATCTCGTCGTAGATCGACTGCGCAATGCGTCGCGCGCCGGCGTGGTCCGGCGGCGAGATCTCGTAGACGTTCATGCGGTTCAGGATCGGCTCGGGGATCGCGCGTTCGTCGTTGGCGGTCGCGATCCAGATCACGTTGCCCGCGTTGATCGGTATCTCGGCGAACTCGTCGATGAAGCTCTGGGCGGTGTCGTGTTCGAGTAGCGCATACAGCGCGCCGAGCGGATCGTATTGCGAATCGCCGCTCGCCTTGTCGATTTCGTCGACGGCGATCACCGGGTTCGCGTAGCTGCCGTTCACGAGTGCATCGAACACCTTGCCCGGCTTCGCGTTCTTCCATTGCGACGACGCGCCCGACAGAATCCAGCCCGCCGTCAGCGAACTCATCGCGACGTATTGGTACGCGGTGCCGAGCAGGCGCGCGAGCTGCTTCGCGAAATGCGTCTTGCCGATGCCGGGCTCGCCGAGCAACAGGATCGGCATCAGTTCGAGCCGGTCCTCGGTTTCGAGGCACAGCGCGACCTGCTTGCGGATGTCGTCGAGCGGTGCGGAAAAATTGGGCAGCGCGCCGATCAGATCGTCGATCGACGGCATCCGGTTCGGCTTCACGCAGAATCGCAGATTGCCGGTTTTCAGCATCTTTTCGTAGGTCGCGCGCAGCGCCTCGTTCGCGCCCTCGCCGAGACCGTTCAGCGCGCTTTCGACCTCGTCGAGGTCATACACCCGGCTGAACGAGGCCACGGCGATTTCCTGTTTGACCATTGCTGTCGTCATCGCTCACCCCGTCTGGCTGATTCTGCAGCGGCGGCGCCTTGTGAGCGCCGGTTCGAGTCCAGTGTAGCGAGGACACAAACGCGTGCAAGCCAGCAGTCATGTGGCTCTGCTGCTAACGATCGCTGGCATCCCATCCTTATCTGGAATGGAGTGTTGCTGAACCGGCCCTCGTCGACCGTGTCAGAAATCGTTGCGGCCATCGGGGGTAAGATGGCTCTCTAATTGCTACGAGGCACCCACGCAAGCGACGCGTGAGCGGAGATCCTTTTTATGTGGAAAACCAGTATCCTGGCCATGCTGCTTGGCGCTTCGTTGCTCGCCCACGCGCAACAACGGCCAGCGCAGCAGGTCGTGCAATGGCAGCTGCAGGTGGTGAAAGATGGCCAGCAGATCGATTCGTTCGAAGGCACTACGACCGTCGGCCAGGCTCGCACGGATACGCATCACCAGGTCGTGCAACACGAGGTCGGCTGCAAGGATCAGCCCGCCGGCAGCATCGATCTGTCACGCACGATCACGGTGTCGACGCTGCGCGTCGATCCCGAGGGCGTGATGTTTTCGATCGACACGCAGGAAACGCTCGAGGACGACAATGCGCGGCGCACCGACATCGGCTGCAAGCTGCCGCCGCAGCCGCGCCAGGTGAGCGCGAGCCACCCGGGTCTCGTGGTGCCGCCGGATCAATGGGCGAGCTGGACGATCGTCGATCACAATCCGAACCTCGTGTACCGCGTGCATGCGAACGTCGTGAGCAACGGTGCGAACGGCAACGGCACGAACGGCGGCATGAGCGGCAATGGCGCCGCGACCGGCAGCAGCAATCCGAACTGACAGGAACCGCGCGCCTTACCGACGCGCTCAAACAGAACACGTGGATAACGCGGCATGCGAAACCCAGAAGAACTGATCCGCGAGAGCCTCGCGCCGAACGATTTCGTCGCGGTGAGCTGGAACCTGCACAAGGGCCGCACACCGCTCGGTTTTCAGGCCTGGCAGGCGATGCAGCGCTGGGTTCAATCGACCCACGCGGACGCATACTTCCTGCAGGAAGCGATGGCGCGGCGTATGCCGTCGCCGGTATTGGCGAGCAGTTTCGGCACGCCGATGGGCGATCCACTGACCGACGTATGGCACTGTCAGGCAACCGAAATCGCGCGCGCGCTCGAACTCGAAGTCGCGCTCGGCCCGAACGTGTTCAAGCCGTCATGGCGGCACGGCAATGCGATCCTGTCGCCGCATCCGCTCGATCTCGGCGGCCGCTGGGACATCTCCGCGCACCGCTTCGAAAAGCGCGGCCTGCTGGTCGCGCGTGCGACGTTCGGCGGACGACTCGTCACGTTGCTCTGTGCGCATCTCGCGCTGACGCGTCCGGCGCGGTTGCGGCAGATGGACTGGATCGCGCACTGGATCGCGAAGGAAGCCCCCGACGGTCCGCTCGTGCTGGCCGGCGATTTCAACGATTGGCGCAACGACTCGGTGCCGCTCTTTCGCGAGCATGGCTTGCAGGAAGTCGCGACGCTGCTCGGCGAACCCGCGCGCACGTTCCCGGCGTTCTCGCCGGCGCTGTCGCTCGACAAGATGTTCGTGCGCGACATGCAGCCGGTCGAATGGATCCAGCCGACGCAGGAGACCGCGTGGCTGTCGGATCATTTGCCGTATATGGCGAAGTTGCGGCTGGAGTGAGCGCTTCTGTTGGTTGAGCTTTCGCCAACGGAACGCGCGTCCCCCCTCACTCGCGATGCGGCGTCCAGCTCAACGCCGCTTCGATCTCCTCCCCCGGCTGCAATACGCAGCCACCGACGTGTTCTTGTGTACCAACCGCGTTGAAGCAATCGGTCGTATTCGTGACCGGTTCCACGCATAGTTGCGGATCGTTGGCCGGCGCGAACACGACCAGGTGATCGAACGGCGCGTCGGCACGCATCGTCAGATTGCGGCGCTCGTCGGGCCACGCGATCGTCGCCACGCGCGACCAGTTTGAAAAGTTGTTGTCGAGATCGAAAGCATCGGGCGACATGCCCGCGCGCAATGCGTCGACGGCCGGATGCGGGCCGAGATGCGTCGGCAGTACGTCGGTGTCCGCGTGCCACATGGCCTGAACGTCGGCATGGATGCACGTCGACGCGGTGCGCGGATAGTACGGATGATGGCCCATGCCGAACGGCATCGGCCGGCCGGCGAGATTCCGCGCGGACATCGTGACGTGGAGCGCGCCACCGCGCAACTCGATACGCTGCCGCGCGCGATAGCGAAACGGCCAGTCGCCAGTCACGCTCGCATCCGGTTCGTGCTCGAAGTGCAAGTCCACCGCGCTTTCGCTGCGCGCGCCGACGCGCCACGGATGCCGCCACGCGTTGCCATGCAGCGCGTGGGCGAAACGCGGGTCGTTGCCGGCGAGATCGATCGTCGCGCCGTCGAACGCGAAGCGCGCATCGCGAATCCGGTTGCAGTATGGGAACAGCGGAAAGCTCGCCATGCGTAGCGGATCGCGCGCTTCGAACGCTTCCGGCAGCGCCGGCCGCAGCCAGTGCAACGGACCTTCCGGCGTGACTTCGTAGAACGCCGCGAGCGCGCCGCCAACGTCCGGCGCGAGCACCGCTCGCAACGCACCGGCCGACAACGTGACGAGGCGCGCGGCGATCGCGGGATCGTCGAGCCATGAGCGTTGAGTCGCCGAACGAGTCACGGCATGTGCCTCGCGCGGCCGGGCAGGATTCAGGGAAACATCGCGCATGGTCAGACGAGGCGAAACCGCGAGCGGAAAGCGGCATCAACGTGCATTCATATCTCCTTTGACTGCCGCGCACCCCGCGGCCGGCGGACTACCTCGGTCCGCCCCGAGCGAGAATCGCACGACACCGCACCATTGGTCAATATTATTAGTAATAAATTCGTTAAAAAAGGGCCGGCGACGGATCGTAAGCTCCGCTCCCAGATGGCGGGTTAGCGCGCGTTGCCGCGCGCATATTATTAGTGGTACCGTCAGCTGCATGATGCCGCTGGCATTCCCCCGCTTCAGCGCCGCCTCGGCGCGGCCCGCACAATGAAAAAATCGACTCAACGCCGTCCCACCATGACCGACATCGCCAAGCTCACCGGCGTGTCGCAATCCACCGTTTCGCTCGTGCTCAACAACGCGGCCGGCGCGAAATTCTCCGATGCAACCCGCAACAGGGTGCTGAAGGCCGCGCACGACCTCGGCTACCGGCTGTCGTTGCGCGCGCCCGTAGCGGCATCGAGCGACGAGCGCAACCTGATCGTCTATCTGGCTGACGAAATCTCGACGAGCCCGCACCCGGTCGTCAACATCGACGGCGCGCGCGACGCCGCATACGCGAGCGGCAAGATGCTCGCGGTCTACTCGACGCACGGCAACGCCGACATCGAAAAACAGGTACTCGACACGGTCCTCACCAATCCGCACGTGTTCGGTGTGATCTACGCGACCGTCTACACGCGCAAGGTCGCGCCGCCGACCGCGCTGTCGCAGGTGCCGACCGTGCTGCTGAACTGCTATACCGGCGACAGCACGTTCTCGTCCGTGGTGCCGGCCGAAGTCGCGGGCGGCCATCTGGCGACCGAGTACCTGCTGCTGGCCGGCCACCGGCGCATCGGCTACATCAACGGCGAGCCGTGGCAGGACGCCGCGAAAGACCGCCTGAAGGGCTACCGCACCGCGCTCGCGACCGCCGATCTGCCTTTCGCGGCCGAACTCGTGCGCGACGGCGACTGGAGCTCGGGCCTCGGCTTCGAACTGACGCTGTCGCTGATGCGCGAGGCCAATCCGCCCACCGCGATCTTCTGCGCCAACGACCTGACCGCGATCGGCGCGATCGAGGCGCTCAAGCAGCTCGGCCTGCGCGTGCCCGAGGACGTGTCGGTGCTCGGCTACGACGACCAGGAAATCGCGCGCCACACGCATCCGCCGCTGTCGACGGTGGTGCTGCCCAACTACGAACTCGGCCGCTGGGCCGTCGAAACGTTGCTGCAGGAAGAGCACAACCGCGCAGCCGGCGCGCCGGTGCGCCATCGCACGGTCAAGCTCGACGGACCGCTGGTGGAACGCACCTCGGTCAGGGTAATTACCGAGGCAAAACCGGCGACAGTTAATATTATTAGTGATTGACCGATAATAACTGTGAGTGAAATAATCGGCACGTCGGGTCGGAAAGACAGCGCGCCGGTGGGCCATAGCCAATCGCGCGCTCGCCGGCGAACCAACGTCGGCCCCCCCGGCTGGACAGAGGCAATCCCGAGCAGCACGAAAAACAAATAAACCGTCACCGGTTACTGGAGGAAGACATGGCGTCGCTCAATACGCAGTCGCGCATGCACGCGCGCAAGCAGCAGATTCGTCCGCTGGCAGCTTCGTTGCTGGCTCTGGCAATCGGTGTCGGCGCGGCGGACGCGCACGCGGACGACGCATTGCCGAAGTTGCCGACCAAGACCCCGCTGAAGGTCGGCTTCGCGCAGACCGAAAGCAACAACCCGTGGCATCTCGCGGAAACCCGGAGCTTCAAGGACATCGCCGCGAAATGCGGCTGGCAGATCGTGATGACCGACGCCAACGGCTCCAACTCCAAACAGGTCTCCGACATTCAAAGCATGATCGCCCAGCACGTCGATCTGCTGGTGTTCCCGCCGCGTGAAGAGAAGCCGCTCGCGCCGGTCGTGCTGCAGGCGAAGAAGGCCGGCATTCCCGTGATCCTCGTCGACCGCGACGTCGACCAATCGGTGGCGAAGGCTGGCCGCGACTACATCACGTTCATCGGCTCGGACTTCATCGATCAGGGTCACCGCGCCGCCGACTGGCTCGTCAAGGCGACGGGCGGCAAGGCGAAGATCATCGAGCTCGAAGGCACGACGGGTGCGTCGGCCGCGAACGATCGCAAGAAGGGTTTCGACGAAGTCATCGCGAAGAACCCCGGCATGACGATCATCGCGTCGCAAAGCGGCGACTTTGCGCGCGACACCGGCCGCAAGGTGATGGAAACACTGTTGCAGGCGCATCCCGACGTGACCGCCGTGTACGCGCACAACGACGAAATGGCGCTCGGCGCGATTGCCGCGATCAAGGCGGCCGGCAAGCAGCCGGGCAAGGACATTCAGATCGTCACGATCGACGGCACCAAGGGCGGCATGGACGCGATCGCGGCCGGCGAACTCGGCGCGAGCGTGCAGTCGAGCCCGTTCTTCGGCCCGCTCGCCTGCGACGTCGCGCAGCGCTATGCGAAGGGTGAAAAGATCCCGACCTGGATCAAGGTGTCCGACCGCTTCTACGACAAGGAAAACGTGCAGCAGAACATGCAGTACGGCTACTGATCGCAATTATCGGGAAGCGCCCCGGGCGCATCATTTTCCCGGGGACTCCCTTCGGCGTTGTAGCAGCAAGTCACCCGCCTTCCATGAATGTCTCCTCGTCGGGCGGGTGGTGGGCAGGCTTCGAAGCGACGCGCCCGTGACCGACGGACCGTCGCTTCGCTTTTATGCGGGCGTAGCATGGGCCGGGCGCGCTGGCGCGACGGACCCCGCGTCGCCAGCAACAGCGCAGTCGGCAATCTCGACAGCATCCGCATCAGGAGAACGCCCGTGACGGAATCTGGCAAAGAGACGCCACACTCCCCCCTTACCCGTTCGCCGCTGCTCGAGATGCAGGACATTGGCATCAGCTTCGGCGGCGTGCCCGCGTTGCGCGGCGCGAATCTGAGCGTCGCCGCGGGCGAAGTGCACGCGCTGATCGGCCAGAACGGCGCCGGCAAATCGACGCTGATCAAGATCCTGACCGGCGCCTATCGGCGCGGCTCGGGCAGCGTGCGCTTCGAAGGCCGCGAGGTCGATTTCCGCACGCCCAAGCAGGCGCGCGAAGCGGGCATCAGCACGATCTACCAGGAGATCAACCTGGTGCCGTTCCGCTCGGTAGCGGAAAACATCTTTCTCGGCCGCGAGCCGCGCCGCTTCGGTCTGATCGACTGGCGCACGGTGCAGCAGCGCGCAGCCGCGTTGCTCGATTCGTTCGGTTTGCAGATCGACGTGAAAAAGCCGGTCGGTCGTTACTCGACCGCGATCCAGCAAATGGTGGCGCTTGCGCGCGCGGTGTCGTCGGACGCGAAGATGGTGATCATGGACGAATCGACGTCGTCGCTCGACGAGCGCGAAGTCGAACTGCTGTTCACCGTCGTGCGCAAGCTGCGCGACGACGGCCGCGCGGTGATTTTCGTCTCGCACCGGCTCGACGAGCTGTACGCGCTGTGCGATCGCGTGACCGTGATGCGCGACGGCCAGACGGTCGTGCAAAGCACGATGGCCGAGATGGACAAGCTGCAGCTCGTCACGACGATGCTCGGCCGCTCGCTCGCCGCCGTCGTGCAAGACGACACGGCCGCGCGCGAAGCTGCTCGCCGGCATGGCGGGCGTGATTCTCGCCGCGCAGTTCGGCGCTGGGCAGCCTAACGAAGGCGTCGGTTGGGAGCTGTTCGCGATTTCGGCGGTCGTGCTTGGCGGCACGCTGCTGACCGGCGGCGAGGGTTCCGTCGCGATGACGATTGCCGGCGTGCTGCTGCTCGGGCTCGTGTTCAATCTGCTGAACTTCGAGAACGGGCTCGGGTTCATCAGTCTGTCCGCGTACTGGCAATCGGTGATTCGCGGCGTGTTCCTGCTACTCGTGATCGTGCTGCAGGCGCGCGTGTTGAAACAGCGCGGAAAAAGGCGGGTGCCGGCGGTGTGAACAAGCGGCACCCGCGAATTGGCGTCATCAATTCCATCGGACAGAATTTCCTTACTTGACCGAGGCTTGCCGCTACAATCTCCGCCCCCGACCCATCTCTGTGTACCGATAGACTCGCCGCGAAACCGTGTGACCGTGACGCGTCCCCGACGCGTCACGACGTCCCCGATCGTCGTCCCCGGTTTCCTTATTGACTGTCGGTGCGCAACGTCCAGACGGTCGCCGTATTCGTGGCGTCGTCCACCGCGGTGAACTGCAAGTGGCGCTTGCTACCGAGGCCGAATGCGAGGCCGAACGCGGAGCCCGGCGCAGGGTCGACCGACATTTGAGCGACGAATTGTCCGTCGACGGTGAACTCGACGATTTCGCTGGGATGTTTCGGGTCGGGGTTGACCGCGTCGCCGTTTGCGGTCACGAGATGCCCGTTGGGTGCGAGCGCCAGCGCAAGCGGACCGTGCAGGTGCTTGTTGTCCTGATAGATCATCCGGCCGATGCCGCCATCGTGTTTCGCGCCCGCAGCGCCGTAAATGGCGAACACCGCGTTGTCACCGGTCGAGGCGACGTAAAGCACGTCATGCGATGGGTCGTAAGCCAAGCCTGTCGGGCCGATCACGAGTGCCGCCGGGTCGGTGCGGTGCATGTAGCCTGACGCGATGATGGTCGAGCTTGGCAGCATCTGAACGCCATCCTCGCCGATGGCAAGATCGATCCGCGCGACCTTTCCGTTCAACACGTCCGAGACGAAGACCCGGACGAATCGCCCCCCGTCGATCACGGTGAGATCCCAGGGGCCATCCAGCAGGTTGGGATCTTTCAGCTCCTTGACGAGCCCGCCCTGAGGATTGATGACGAGCAGCGAGCCCGGCGCGACGACGTTCTTGCCATCCGTGGTTGGCACATTGCCCACCAGCACGAAGCCGCTTCTCAGCACGGCGAGCGCCGTCGTGAGACCGAGATTGCTTCCCTGGAAGAACGTCACCGGATCGCTGTTGGACACGAGCTTGACGATCGTCGTACCGGTCCCCTGCAGATTCGACTTCGCATTGAAATTCGACACCACCACATCGCCGGGTTTGAGCGTGCTCCAGGACGGCACGCCGGCCGGCACGAACGCCATGCCGTACGGATTGACATCGCCGTTGGCCGGAACGGTCGATGAGATCACCGACTGCGGCGGCAAAATCGCCTCCTGCGCCTCGGCCCCGACCGTCCCCAACGCTAAAACCAGCAGACCGGCTCGACACAGCGCGCGACGCACGCGGCGCGATGCGCGTGCCCGTATAACCAACCCGTCGAAGCCAGTGTATGAACCGGATGCAGATATCGCACGAGAAGCTTCCATTTGACACCTCCTACTCGCATGGGCGGCCGCAGCCGCCAGGACGAGTCGCGCAGCCACCGCACTGCCTGGCTTCGCGCGACTCGCGTCCTGCGTAAACGAGGCAACGTCGGGCGTATTCCCCAAAAAGTCGCGGCGCGCAAACGATAGTAGAAAGCGAGGCGATCTCGATGGCGCCGGCAGGGTTCCGCCCCATTTGCCAGTTTTATCAGCAGGGTCAATCCGCAGCGCACGCCGCCTTTCGGTATCATCTTGAAAATGTTGCCCTTGCGGCGCGTCGCTTTCGCGCCTGCCGGGCAACCAATGGCAGCCGCCCTTCGCGGCGTTCGCGGAATCGCCGTACCCCGCTGAAGCACGGCCGCACTCACGCCAACGTACTTCGCGGCGCCAGCAAGCCGGTGCCGCCGCTTCCCGGTTTGGCAACCCGCTTTACCACGCTCGACCGCCGCGCCGCGGCCCCGCCCCGGCGGGCACGGTAAAATGACGGATTGCGCGGGAGTCCCGACCACGGGTCAGCGCAGCATCGCCCCTTGCCATGCCGGCCGGCTCAGACGACTGGCCGCCTTTGTTTTCGCACTATCCAAGAAGCCATGAGCAACCTGAATTCACAAACCGTCCTGAGCGTCCATCACTGGACCGATACGCTTTTCAGCTTCACCTGCACGCGCGATCCGTCGTTCCGTTTCGAAAACGGCCAGTTCACGATGGTCGGCCTGCAGGTCGAGGGCAAGCCGCTGCTGCGCGCATACAGCCTCGCCAGTGCGAACTACGAAGAACATCTCGAATTCCTCAGCATCAAGGTGCAGGACGGCCCGCTCACATCGCGTCTGCAGCACCTGAAGGTCGGCGACGAAGTGCTGATCGGCAAGAAGCCGGTCGGCACGCTGGTGGCCGACAACCTGCTGCCGGGCAAGACGCTGTGGCTGTTGTCCACCGGCACGGGCCTCGCGCCGTTCATGTCGATCATCAAGGATCCGGACATTTACGACCGCTACGAGCGCGTGGTCCTCACGCATACCTGCCGTTTCGTCGACGAACTCGCGTACAAGGAATACATCACCGAGCACCTGCCGGCGCATGAACACCTCGGCGAGTTCGTACAGGAAAAGCTGCTGTACTACCCGACCGTCACGCGCGAAGCGTTCCAGAACCGCGGCCGCATCACCGAGCTGATCGAAACCGAAAAGCTGTTCGCCGACCTCGGCGTGCCGGGTTTCTCGCTCGAGGACGACCGCGTCATGCTGTGCGGAAGCCCGCACATGCTGCGCGACACGCGCAAGCTGCTCGAAGACGCGGGCTTCAAGGAAGGCAGCAACAACGAGCCGGGCCATTACGTGGTCGAAAAGGCCTTCGTCGGCTAAGCCGGCCGGCATTCTTCTTCGCGGCCCGCGCGCCGCGAATTCCAAAAAAGGAGCCTCCGGGCTCCTTTTTTGTTGCTCCGTTACAAATTGGAGCCCGTTGCCTCACCTTCGCTGTCAGAATTCCTCTGACAGCACGAGTCCGCGGCAAACATCATGTAATCTCTGAAGACTCTGCGCTAAGCCTTGGCGCGACTGCTTTTTTAATCTTTTTGAGATATCATCGCGCCGCGCGATCAGACGAATTCATGCACCGATCGTCGTCCGCCCGAGTTGTTACTGAATGTAAATTTCGTTACGTTGGGCCATCGTGTTTCGTCCGACGCGAAACCTCGTGATTCGCAGGCTTTGATTCCGTCTGCGCGTGCCCGCTTCGCCGTCCACTCCGCTTCCTGAGGGGGAAATTCATGGATACGTCGACTGCCGTCCCGTTCAACGCTGCGCTGGCTTCGTCCGCGCAGCGTGATGGCTTCGACATGCCATCGCTCGCCGCGCGCGAGATCGAGCGGCTGCGCGCGCGGGTACGCGAGCTGTCGGCCGAATTGGTCGACGCGCAGGAAAGCGTGCGCCGTCACGTCGCGCGCGAGCTGCACGACGGCGTCGGCGCCGAGCTGACTGCGACGCGCTTCGCGCTCGCCGGCATCGAAACCTGGCTGCCCGCCGACGCGCCGCCGCAATGCGCGGCCGCGCTCGCGGTCGCGAATCGTTCGCTCGACGCCGTGCAGGCGGCAAATCGCGACGCCATCGCGCAACTGCACGCGCCGTCGTTCGAGACAGGCCTCGCCGGCGCGCTGGAGTGCTGGGCCCGCGACTTCTCCATGCGCACCGGCTTGCGCACCACCTTCACCTGCAGCGTCGACGCGCGGCTCGCGCGCCTGCCCGCCGATGCCGCGCTCGGCGTGTTCCGCGTCGCGCAGGAAGCGCTGAACAACGTCGCGAAACACGCGCGCGCGACCTGCGCCGACCTGCGCGTCGAAACCGGTGCGCGTCATCTGAGGCTCCTCGTCAGCGACGATGGCATCGGCCTGCCGCGCGGCGCGCGCGAACGCGGTGGCCAGAAAAAAACGGGCGGTCATTTCGGCCTCGCCGGCATGCAGGCGCGCTGCGCCGCATTCGACGGCACGCTGCGAATCAGCGCGAGGCGCACGAGCGTCGGTCGTGGCGAGGACAGCGGCACTGGCAGCAACGGCGCCATCACCCCGCGCGGCACCCTGATCCAGGCCCGCTTCGCGTGGCACGCGCTGCTCGCGGCCGCCCCAACGCCGCGCGCCGCCCGGCGCGCGCTGCAATCGTGAGCCCGGGACCATGAGCCTGCGCATCCTGATCGTCGAAGATCACGCGGTGGTCCGCCAGGGCGTTCGCCAGCTGCTGCTCGATCGCGGCGTCGCGAGCGAGGTCGCCGAGGCGCAAACCGGCTCCGAAGCGCTCGACCTGGTCGTCCACCAGAGCTTCGACGTCGTGCTGCTCGACATTTCGCTGCCCGACATGAATGGCGTCGAGGTGCTCAAGCGTCTGAAGCGCAAGGCGCCGCGCGTCGCGGTGCTGATGTTCTCGATGTACCGCGAGGACCAGTACGCGGTGCGCGCGCTCAAAGCCGGCGCGTCCGGCTATCTGTCGAAGACGGTCGATGCCGCGCAGATGATCGGCGCGATCCAGCAGGTCGCGGCGGGCCGCAAGTACGTGAGCCCCGAGATGGCCGAGGCGCTCGCCGACTACGTGTCGTTCGACGGCGAGCAGTTGCCGCACGAAAAGCTGTCCGATCGGGAGTACCAGACGCTGTGCATGCTCGCGTCAGGCAAACGTCTCACCGATATCGCGGCCGCGCTGTCGCTGTCGGTGAAGACGGTCAGCGTGTACCGCACGCGGCTGCTCGACAAGATGAAGCTGCGCAACAACGCCGAGCTGACCTTCTATGTAATGAGCAACCGCCTCGTCGATCTGAATCCCGCGATGGCGGGCTAGCCCAGCCGGCGCCGCAAGACCATCTCGAAATCACCTCCTGGCGGGAGTTTCCACCCATCGCCTTGGGCCCAGAAGGCGCCGCGCGAACCAGCCCGGCGGCACGCATCCGCTAGAATTGCGGGTTTTCCCGACATTCGGCGCGCAACACGCGTGCACCACTGGAGACCCACGCCAATGTCCCTGTTTCGCAAAAAGAGCGTCGAGCACATGCTTGCGGCGAGGGCTCAGACCGCCGGCCTGAAAAAGGCGCTGGGCGCGCTCGACCTGACTTTCCTCGGCGTCGGCGCCATCATCGGCACCGGCATCTTCGTGCTGACCGGCACGGGCGCCTTACAGGCCGGTCCCGCGCTGATGATCTCGTTCTTGATCGCGGCGATCGCCTGCGGCTTCGCCGCGCTCGCCTACGCTGAATTCGCATCGACGATTCCGGTCGCCGGTTCGATCTACACGTACTCGTATGCGACGCTCGGCGAGCTGGCCGCGTGGATCATCGGCTGGGACCTGATGCTCGAGTACGGGCTCGCGACCTCGGCGGTGTCGGTCGGCTGGTCCGGCTATCTGCAGTCGTTGCTGTCGGGCTTCGGCGTATCGCTGCCGATGGCGCTGACCGCAGCCCCCGGCGCCGTGCCCGGACACGAAACGCTGTTCAACCTGCCCGCCTTCCTCGTGATGATGGCGATCACCACGCTGCTGTCGCTCGGCGTGCGCGAATCCGCGCGAATCAACAACATCATGGTTGCGATCAAGGTCGTCGTCGTGCTGCTCGTGATCGGTGTCGGCGTGTTTCACGTCACGCCGGCCAACTGGCACCCGTTCATGCCTCGCGGCTGGAGCGGCGTGTTCGGCGCGGCCGCGGTGATGTTCTTCGCGTTCATCGGCTTCGACTCGGTGTCGTCGGCGGCCGAAGAAGTGAAGAATCCGAAGCGCGACCTTCCGATCGGCATCATCGCGTCGCTCGGCGTGTGCGCGGTGCTGTATGTGGCCGTGGCCGCGGTCGTCACCGGCATCGTGCCGTCCGGGAAGTTCATGGGCATTTCGCACCCGGTGTCGTACGCGCTGCAACTCGCGGGGCAGAACTGGGTCGCCGGCTTCATCGACCTCGGCGCCGTGCTCGGCATGCTGACCGTGATTCTCGTGATGGCCTACGGTCAGACGCGGGTGATCTTCGCGATGTCGCGCGACGGCCTGCTGCCCGCGAAACTGTCGAAAGTGCATCCGCGTTTCGCGACCCCGTTCTTCACGACGTGGCTCGTCGGCATCTTCTTCGGCCTGATCGGCGCGCTGGTGCCGCTCAATGTGTTGGCTGAGCTGATCAATATCGGCACGCTCGCGGCGTTCTCGATGGTGTCGATCGCGGTGCTCGTGCTGCGCAAGACACACCCAGAGCTGCCGCGCGCGTTCCGTTGCCCTGGCGTGCCGGTCGTGCCGGTGCTCGCGGTCGCATCGTGCCTGTTCCTGATGCTGAACCTGCAAGGCATCACGTGGGGCGCGTTCGTGATCTGGCTGCTGATCGGCATGGTCATCTATTTCGGCTACTCGCGCCGTCATTCGAAACTGGCAAGGTAAAGCGCCGTCTCGATGAAGCCACGCCAATGAGCTGAATGCACGCGAGCGTGGCCTCGCTTTCCGCTGATCTATCGATGCGCCCCGTCATGCTCCGCAGACGGGGCGCTTGTCTTTGCGGCGTCCCATTCCGTGGCCGCCGTCTTCTCGTCGTGCGCTCGCGCGCGCCGAACACACTTCCCCTCATAGCGCGCCTGCGCGATTTGTGCTTTACTTTTCGGCAGATTTGTAAAACCCGTAGTACCCTCACCCTCATCGGATCTGGCGAATCGAAGTCAGCACGCAGTCGAAGCAAAGCAGGGGCATAACAATCACAGGTCCGGTCTCACCCACAGCAACTATCTTGCATGGGATCGTGGTCTGCGCCGAGGCAGGGATCGATACGCCAACGCGCTCGCTCCGATCGACCGCGATAAACGCATGGGACCGCAGTAAGCGCTGAAGCGCTAACTGCGGTCGACAAAGGAGACAGCTTCATGGCGATCAGCATCAGTCTGACGGTCAATGGCGCGCCCGTGAGCGCCTCAGTCGACCCTGGCACCCTGCTTGTCCAGTTCCTGCGCGATCAACTCCGTCTTACCGGCACCCATGTCGGCTGCGACACGGCGCAATGCGGCGCCTGCACCGTGCATCTGAACGGCCGCGCAATCAAGTCCTGCAACATCCTCGCCGCGCAAGCCGATGGCGCCGAGGTCACGACCATCGAAGGGCTCGCGCACAACGGCGCGCTGCATCCGATGCAGGCCGCGTTCAAACACTGTCACGGTCTGCAATGCGGCTTCTGCACGCCGGGCATGGTGATGAACGCGGTGTCGCTGGTGCAGCGTCAACCCGATCTGACGGGCGACGAGGTGCGCGAGCAGCTCGACGGCAATCTGTGCCGCTGCACGGGCTATCACAACATCGTCAAGGCCGTGCTCGAAGGCGCCGCGGGTATGAAGTCCGCCGCATCGAGCGCATCTGCCGGCGCGAATGCCGCCGGCGCAACCGCTGCCTGAGGAGACGACGATGAACGCACCCGATACACAGAGCCTGATCGGCGCCGCCGTCGAACGCAAGGAAGACTATCGCTTCCTGACCGGCAAAGGCCAGTACACCGACGACATCGTGCTGCCGCAGCAAACCTACGCGGTGTTCCTGCGCTCACCGCACGCGCACGCGAAGATCAGAAGCATCGACACGAGCGCGGCCAAACAGTCGCCGGGCGTGATCGCGATCTTCACCGGCGCGGATCTCGCCGCCGACAACGTCGGCGGACTGCCGTGCGGCTGGCTGATCCATAGCACCGACGGCAAGCCGATGAACGAGCCGCCGCATCCGGTGATCGCGCATACGAAAGCACGGCACGTGGGAGATCAGGTCGCGCTCGTGATCGCTGAATCGATCAAGATGGCGAAAGATGCGGCCGAACTGATCGAAGTCGATTACGAAGAACTGCCGGCCGTCGTCGATACCGCGCATGCGGCCGACCCGGGTCAAGCGGCCGTGCACGACGAAGTGCCCGACAACGTCTGCTACAACTGGGGCCACGGCGACAAGGCCGCGACCGACGCCGCGTTCGCGAAAGCCGCGCACGTAACCACGCTCGATATCGTCAACAACCGCCTCGTGCCGAACGCGATCGAACCGCGCGCGGTCAACGCGAACTTTTCGGCGCAGGACGACAGCTACACGCTGTACGTCGCGAATCAGAACCCGCACGTCGAGCGGCTGCTGATGGCCGCGTTCGTGCTGTCGCTGCCGGAATCGAAGCTGCGCGTGATCGCGCCGGACGTCGGCGGCGGCTTCGGCTCGAAGATCTTTCTATACGCCGAAGACGTCGCGCTCACCTGGGCGTCGAAGAAGATCGGCAGGCCGGTCAAATGGACCGCCGAGCGCTCCGAGGCCTTCCTCTCCGACGCGCACGGCCGCGATCACGTGACGAAAGCCGAGCTTGCGATGGACGCCGACGGCAAGTTCCTCGCCATGCGCGTGCATACGATCGCCAACATGGGCGCGTATCTGTCGACGTTCGCGTCGAGCGTGCCGACGATCCTGTACGCGACGCTGCTCGCCGGGCAATACGCAACGCCCGCGATCTACGCCGAAGTGAAGGCGGTCTTCACCAACACCGTTCCCGTCGATGCGTATCGCGGCGCGGGCCGGCCGGAAGCGACGTTCGTCGTCGAGCGTCTGGTGGAAGCCGCGGCGCGCGAGATGAAACTCGACCCCGCGGAGATCCGCCGCCGCAATTTCATCACGCAATTCCCGTACGCGACGCCGGTCGGCCTCACCTACGACACCGGCGACTACAACGCGATCCTGTCGCGCGCGCTCACGCTCGCGGACGTCGAGGGCTTCGCCGCACGCCGGCAGGAATCCGAAAAGAACGGCAAGCGCCGCGGCCTCGGCTACTCGTGCTACATCGAGGCATGCGGTCTCGCGCCGTCGAACATCGCGGGCGCGCTCGGCGCGCGCGCGGGCCTGTTCGAAGTCGGCCAGATTCGCGTACATCCGACCGGTTCGGTGACCGTGTTCACGGGCTCGCACAGTCACGGCCAGGGGCATGAGACGACCTTCGCGCAGGTGGTCGCGGACCGCCTCGGCATTCCGCTCGAAAGCGTCGAGATCGTGCACGGCGACACCGGCCGCATCGCGTTCGGCATGGGCACGTATGGTTCGCGTTCGATCGCGGTCGGCGGCTCGGCCATCTCGAAGGCGCTCGACAAGATCGAAGCAAAGGCGAAGAAGATCGCCGCGCATCTGCTCGAAGCGTCGGCTGAAGACATCGAGTTCAAGAACGGTGTGTTCCGCGTCGCGGGCACCGACCGCACCAAGGCGTTCGCGGAGATCTCGCTCGCCGCGTACGTGCCGCACAACTATCCGCTCGACGTGCTCGAACCGGGGCTCGAAGAAAGCGCGTTCTACGATCCGACCAACTTCACGTATCCGTCGGGCGCGTATATCTGCGAGATCGAAGTCGATCCGGACACCGGCGTCTCCCGCATCCAGCAGTTCACCGCGGTCGACGATTTTGGCAACGTGATCAATCCGATGATCGTCGAAGGTCAGGTGCATGGCGGGCTCGGGCAAGGCATCGGTCAGGCGATGCTCGAGCGCTGCGTGTACGACAACGACAGCGGCCAGTTGCTGTCCGGCTCTTACATGGACTACGCGATGCCGCATGCGTCCGACCTGCCCGACTTCACGGTCGAAACGTCGAAGGGCACGCCGTGCACGCACAATCCGCTCGGCGTCAAAGGCTGCGGCGAAGCGGGCGCGATCGGCTCACCGCCGGCCGTGATCAACGCGATCATCGACGCGCTCCGCGCCGCTTGGCGTGACCAATCTGCAAATGCCGGCCACGCCGCATCGCGTCTGGTCCGCGATTCAAGCCGCGAAGCAAGCCTGACCCAACGATCCTGAGCGGAGCATTCGACATGTATTCATTCGAGTATCAACGCGCGACGGATCCGCAAGCGGCCGCCGCAGCCCTCACCGCCGACAGCGACGCGAAGTTCCTCGCCGGCGGCCAGAGCCTTCTGCCGACGATGCGCCTGCGTCTCGCGCAGCCATCGCAACTGATCGACGTGACGCGCATTCCCGCGCTCAGGACGATCACCGTCGATGCCAGCACGGTGACGATCGGCGCAGCCGTCTGTCACGCGGACGTCGCCGAACACGCGGACTTGCGGCGCGTGTTGCCCGCGCTCGCGGAGCTGGCCGCGAATATCGGCGATCGCCAGGTGCGCGCGCTCGGCACGATCGGCGGCTCGCTCGCGAACAACGACCCGGCCGCGTGCTACCCGGCGGCGGCGATGGGCCTCGATGCGACGATCGTCACGGACCGGCGGCGCATCGCTTCGGGCGATTTCTTCGTCGGCATGTACGAGACCTCGCTCGCGCCCGACGAGCTGATCGTCGCCGTCGAGTTTCCGGTGCCCGAGCGTGCCGCATACGAGAAATTCCGCAATCCGGCCTCGCACTTTGCGCTGGTCGGCGTGTTCGTCGCGAAGGTCGCGAGCGGCGTGCGCGTCGCGGTAACGGGGGCGGCGTCATCGGTGTTTCGCGTGGCCGAGCTCGAAAACGCGCTGTCGACGAACTTCACGCCCGAGGCGGCACGTGCAGTGAGCGTGTCGCCCGACGAGCTGAACGACGACATGCACGCGAGCGCCGCGTATCGCGCGCATCTGATTCCGGTGCTCGCCGCGCGCGCGGTCACAAAGGCAAGTGCCTAGCGATCCTCGCCAGGCGCCCCGGCTTGCCGCGCCTTCACCACGGCGCGCGCAAGCCGGCTTCGTTCACTTCGCGAGCCGGCGCGACAGTTCGACGCCGGGCTCGCGGCCATTGCGTTCTTCACTCGCGCCACGCTTTGCCATGGCCTGTCGCGCAGATTCAGGATCACCATGCAGCCGGCTTCGATCGACGACACCCTCGCCCAACTCGCCGCCCAACGCTATTTCGCGAGCCGCGAGCTCGCGACCGCACTGTATCTCGCGCTGCGCATGGAGCGGCCGTTGTTCGTGGAAGGCGAGCCGGGTGTCGGCAAAACCGAGCTCGCGAAAGCGGCGGCGGGCATGCTCGGCACCACGTTGCTGCGGCTGCAATGCTATGAAGGCCTCGACACCGCGAGCGCGCTTTACGAATGGGACTACCCGCGCCAGATCATGGCGCTGCGGCTTGCCGAAGCGAGCGGCGAGCGCCCCGACAACGACACGCTATATCGTGGCGAATTCCTGCTGAAGCGTCCGCTTCTGCAGGCGTTGATGCCCGACGAAAACCATCCCGGCGCGCGGCGCGTGCTGCTGATCGATGAAATCGACCGCGCCGACGAACCGTTCGAGGCATTCCTGCTCGAACTCCTGTCCGACTTCCAGGTATCCATTCCCGAATACGGCACCGTGCGCGCGACGCAGCCGCCGCTCGTCATCATGACGTCGAACCGCACGCGCGAAGTGCACGACGCGTTGAAGCGCCGCTGTCTGTATCAATGGATCGGCTATCCGGACCGCGATCGCGAACTGGAGATCGTCGCCGCGCGCGCGCCGCAAACGTCGGCGCAATTGCAGCGGCGCGCGGTCGACTTCGTGCATGGGCTACGCGGCATGGATCTGTTCAAGGCGCCCGGCATCGCCGAGACGATCGACTGGTGCCGCGCGCTCGAAGCGCTGTCGGTTACGGAGCTCGATCCGCAATCGGTGCAGAACACGCTCGGCGTGCTGCTCAAGTATCAGGACGATCTCGCGCGTGTGGATGCCGCGCAGATCGCGCAGTGTCTGTCCGGGTGAGGTCGTTGGCATGACGAACGGAACCGGCTCAGGCAGGCTCGACGACACGAACCAGCACACTGCGCCCACGCTCGCGCGCAACGTCGTTCATTTCGTGCGCGTGCTGCGCGGCGCCGGCTTGCCGATGTCGCCCGCACAAGCAGTCGACGCACTCGCCGCGTTGCAGTGGATCGACCTCGGCCGCCGCGACGACGTGCACGCCGCGCTTGCCGCGCTGCTCGTCACCGCGCCCGACGAACGCGAACTCTTCAATGCCGCGTTCGATCTGTTCTGGCGCGACCCCGATTGGGAAGGCAAGCTGCGCGCGCTGCTGCTGCCGAAAGTGCGCGACGGGCTGCCACCGCCTAAGCGCAACAACCGTCTCGCCGATGCGCTCGCGGTGCGCATGCCACCGTCGCCGCATCTGAATGCGCCGCAGGAAACCGAGCAGCACGAGTTGCATGCGCAGTTGACGTTCAGCGCGGAAGAGCGGCTGCGTCATCGCGATTTCGACACGCTGAACGCCGACGAATGGCGCACGCTGCGGCATCTGATTCGCGGGCCAGCGGCTGCCGCTCGCAACGGAGCCGACACGCCGCCTGAAGGCGGCGTCGCACGGCACGCATGCGGACCTGCGCGCGAGCGCGCGGCACGCGGTACGCGCGGGCGGCGACTGGACCGTGTGGAAGTATCGCGCGAGCGTCGAGCGCAAGCCGCCGCTCGTGCTGCTGCTGGACATTTCGGGCTCGATGAGCAACTACTCGCGCGCGGTGCTCTACTTTTGCCACGCGTTGTTGCAGTCGCGCGAACGTCTGCAGGTGTTTCTGTTCGGCACGCGGCTCACGAACGCGACGCGCGCATTGCGCGAACGCGATCCGGACGTCGCGATCGCGACGCTCAGCGATCAGGTGATCGACTGGTCGGGCGGCACGCGCATCGGCGCGGCGCTCGCCGAGTTCAACCGCCGCTGGGCGCGCCGTGTGCTCACAGGTCGTGCGACGGTGCTGCTCGTCACCGATGGTCTCGATCACGAAGCGCTCGACGTGCTCGATACCGAAATGGCGCGGCTCGCACGCTTCGCGCATCGCATCGTGTGGCTCAATCCGCTGCTGCGGTTCAGCGGCTTTACTCCGAAGGCGCGCGGCGTGCAGGCGATCCTGCCGTATGTCGACGCGCATCGTCCGGTTCATAATCTAGACAGTCTCGCAGCGTTCGGCCACGATCTCGCGCAACTGACGCGCGCGCCTCGCCACGCCGTCGCCGCGACGACATTCGCAGGAGCAACGTCATGGAATTGAGCGAAACTCATACGCTGCCGGTCGCGCAGCAGCAAACCTGGGACGCATTGAACGACACCGAGATTCTGCGCGCTTGCATCCCCGGCTGCGAAAGCATCGACCCGGACGGCGAAAACGCGTACCTGGTCACGCTGAGCGCGGCGGTCGGCCCGGTCAAGGCGCGCTTCAAGGGGCGCATGCAACTGACCGATATCGACGCGCCGAACACCTACACCATTGTGTTCGAAGGCCAGGGCGGCGCCGCGGGTTTTGCCAAGGGCAACGCGCACGTCTCGCTCGAAGCCGACGGCGATGCGGCGACGAAGCTCTCCTACACCGCCAATGCGCAGGTCGGCGGCAAGCTCGCGCAGATCGGCTCGCGGCTCGTCGACGGTGCGGCGCGCAAGATTGCGGGGGAGTTTTTCAAGCGCTTCGGCGCCCAGCTCTCGGGAGACAATAGCGCTGATGAAACAGCGGAAGGGGACGCCCCGGTGGACACCGAAGCCGAAGCCGCATCCGCCTCTGAGCAAACGGAATCGAACGAAGCCGCGGACGGCGAGTCCGGCGGCGAAGCAAAGAAAGGGAAGAAATCATGGACAGCGTGGATCTCGAAGTTCTGAAAACCAGCGCCCGCTGGCTGGCGGACGGACATCGCGCGCTCCTCGTGACGGTCGTGAAGACGTGGGGCTCGTCGCCGCGTCCGGAGGGCGCGATGCTCGCGGTGCGCGACGACGGTCTCGTGGTGGGCTCGGTGTCGGGCGGCTGCATCGAAGACGATCTGATCGATCGCGTGCGGCAACGGGGCATCGAGCAGACACATCCGGAGGCGGTGAAGTACGGCATCACGGCCGAGGAAGCGCATCGCTTCGGCCTGCCGTGCGGCGGCACGATCCAGCTCGTGCTCGAACCGTTGACGCGGCAAAGCGGCATCGCCGAGCTGTGTCACGCGGTCGAAAATGGCCGGCTCGTCGCGCGCGAACTCGACATGACGACGGGCGCGGTTCGGCTCGACGACGCGCAGGCGACCGACGGCGTGCATTTCGACGGTGAGCGTCTGTTGACGATCCACGGCCCGCGCTACCGGATGCTAGTGATCGGCGCCGGGCAGTTGTCTCGCTACCTGTGCCATATCGCGGTGGGGCTCGATTATCAGGTGACGGTCTGCGATCCGCGCGAGGAATACACCGAGGAATGGGACGTGCCGGGCACAAAGATCGTGCGCACGATGCCGGACGATACCGTGATCGACATGAAGCTCGACGAGCGCTGCGCGGTGATCGCGCTCACGCACGATCCGAAGCTCGACGATCTCGCGCTGATGGAAGCATTGAAGACGCCGGCGTTTTATGTCGGCGCGCTCGGCTCGCGCAGGAACAATCACGCGCGACGCGAGCGCCTGAAGGAGTTCGATCTGAACGAAGCCGAACTGGCCCGCTTGCATGGACCTGTCGGCATTTATATCGGCAGCAGGACGCCGCCCGAGATAGCGGTGTCGATTCTGGCGGAGGTGACGGCGGCGAAAAATGGCGTGTCGCTGCCGACGCTTTTGAAGGTCGAAGGCGCAAAGGCCGCGCGGGAGATTGCGGCGTCGGGTGGCGCCGCTTGCAGCGTGTAGCCCGTCGACATCGCGCAATTCCGCTCTACGGCGCGCTGCTCGACGCGCTCGGCGTGCGCAACGAGCCGGCGTTGATCAGCAGCGGCACGATCTACACGCTGCCGAGCGTCCCGGGCTACGGCGTCATCAATCATGCGATCACGTGGCTGCCCGATTTGCAGATGTACGCGGATTCGACCGCGTCGAACGTCGAATTCGGTTTTCTGCCTTCGTCCGACATGGACCGTCCTACCGTGCTGATCGGCGACGGCGTGCTCGCGCAAACGCCGGCCACCGCGCAGATGTCGCGCAGCACCGATCTCGCGATCAAGATCGAACCGGATGGCTCGGCGAGCTTCACGTATCGGCTGCAGGATGCCGGGCCGTACGCCGAGCAGGCCCGCGCGCGGCTGCGCACGCAAACGCCCGCGCAACGCGAGGAATCGATTCAGGCCGAGTTACGCGACGCGAATCTGCGCGGCACCGCGACGCTGACGACGAGCGACTTCAGCGCGGCCGACGGCCCTCTCACGCTGACGATGAAAGGCACGCTCGAGAGTCTCGTGGTGACCGGCATGACGGCCTCGATTCCGGCCTTGACGAGCCTCGGCGGCGGCGTCGAAGCCGACACGCGCTACTGGCTCGGCGAACGCACGCGCACGCAGCCGTTCGTGTGCCACAACCTCGCGATCCACGAACGCGCGCGCATCGAACTGCCGGCCAATTTTCGCGTGCTCGACATGCCGGAGGCGCAACGCACACAGGACCGCTTCGTCGATTTCTCGTCGCAGTACGCGTTCGACCCGCGCAGCAACGTGGTCACGATGACGCGTGACGGCGCCACCCATTTCGACAGCGACGTCTGCACGCCCGATGATTTCACGCGCATGCGTCCCGCGATCGAAGCGATTGGGCGGGACGTGCGCGCGGAGGTGATCGTCAGATCGACGTTGGTGGAGTCGTCGAATGTGGCGTCGCAGGCGCCTTGACCGTCAACACGTCAAACCGGCCACAACGGCCCTTCCTGCATCGCGCCGATCTGCTCGCGCATCTCGAGGATCCGATCTTCCCAGTAGCGCTGTGTGTTGAACCACGGAAACGCGGCCGGAAACGCCGGATCGTTCCAGCGGCGCGCGAGCCATGCCTGATAGTGAATCAGCCGCAACGTGCGCAGCGCTTCGATCAGATACAACTCACGCGGCTCGAATTCGCAGAAATCCTCGTAACCGGCGAGCAGATCGGCCAGCGCGCGCGACGCCTCCGCACGCTCGCCCGGCAGCAGCAGCCACAGATCCTGAATCGCGGGCCCCATGCGGCTGTCGTCGAAATCGACGAAATGCGGGCCCGCGTCGGTCCACAGCACGTTGCTCGGATGACAGTCGCCGTGCAGACGCAGCCTTCGAATCTCGCCAGCACGCTCGAACGCACGCGCGACGCCTTCGAGCGCGAGATTCACGACGGTTTCCCACGCGGTGCGCAGATCGTCGGGCACGAAACGGTGCGCGAGCAGGAAGTCGCGCGGCTCGTAGCCGAACGCGTCGATGTTTAGCGTGGGACGTTCTACGTAGTCCTGGGTCTGCCCGATCGCATGAATGCGTCCGATGAAACGCCCCAGCCATTCCAGCGTGTCGCGCCGGTCGAGATCCGGCGCGCGACCGCCGCGTCGCTCGAAGACCGAGAAGCGGAAGCCGTCGAAGCTGTGCAGCGTGCGGCCATCGAGCACGCGCGCGGGCACGGCTGGGATCTCGCGCGCGGCGAGTTCGGCGACGAACGCGTGCTCTTCGAGAATCCCCGCGTCGCTCCAGCGCTCGGGACGATAGAACTTCGCGACTACGGGCGGACCGTCTTCGACGCCGACCTGATACACGCGATTTTCGTAGCTGTTGAGCGGCAGCAGACGGCCGTCGGTACGCACGCCAGTCGTTGCGAGCACGCCGTCGATCGCGTCGAGCACGGTTTCCGGCGTGAGCCGCGCGAATGGCACGGCGCCATCGGCGCCGGCCTCGGGATAGGAATTGTCGGGAATGGTGTCGTTCATGCCCCGCATTGTGCGCCGCGCCGCGGGTAAAGACGAGGGCGACGACTCACAATGCGTGCGTGGCATCGCTAGAAATACGGGCTGATTTGGGACGCGCCGTGAATCGACGCGCGCATCGGCCCACGGCGATGCTGGCGAGCCGATCTCACCTTACAGCATCACTACAGCCCGCACGTGCGGGTCACACAACGGCAGTGAGCAACCGGTAAGCCTCTCGTTCAATGCGTCTGAACGCCGGCCGGACGTATCAGGTCGCCGGTATCGATCAGATCTTCCAGGAAAAAGGGTTCGGTATTGAGTTGCTGCGAGGCGCCGGGCTCGCCGGCGTACCACGCCACCATCGCCATGTCGCCAAGAATGCGCATGACGATTCCGCGCGCGCCTTGCGGCACGGCGATGTGTACCGATCGCACAATGGAACCGACTTCCATGATAATTCCCCGCTTCCCTTAGCCGGCTTTATGATTTCACGCCGGTCGAGGTGATGATAAAAACGCCGCTTCGCATTTGACGTTGCGTGCGCACTTAATCCGTCGCGCGCATGGCGCGTGAGAGCTTCGAGTCATTGTTCCCGCTTTGCGGGGCTTTGGGAAGGCGAATAGAAGGCTTTCACCAGTCGTTTCGCCCTATTCCCATTACGCTGCGCACGGCCGATGATCTCGGCGTCAGACGTCGTAATGCAGACCATCATAAACCCTGCGGGGGGAGACATCAAAAACGTGCACGGCCAGAACGATCTGCCAGATGCGGGCGCCGCGCAGCTTCGCACCTGCCTTCGCGCCGAGGTGCGCGCCTGCGTTTCCGATCCGCGCGGCGCGGTCGCCGCTCATTTCATCCGTCTGCGCTAGTCATGTGGATCGTTCGTCTCGCGCTACGGCGCCCCTATACGTTCGTCGTGCTGGCGCTGCTGTTGCTGATCGTCGGACCGTTGACCATTCTGCGCACGCCCACCGACATCTTTCCAAACATCGACATTCCGGTGCTCTCGGTCATCTGGTCGTATAACGGCCTGCCCGCCGACGAAATGGAGCGGCGCATTGCGCTGAACTACGAGCGCGGCTTGTCGGTGGCGGTCAACGATATCGAACACACGGAATCGACATCGCTGAACGGCATCACCGTCATCAAGATCTTTTTCCAGCCGGGCGCGAATATCGACGAAGCGCTCGCCGAGGTCACCGCGCTGTCGCAATCACAAGTGCGCTCGCTGCCGCCCGGCATCACGCCGCCGTTCATCCTGCGCTACAACGCGTCGACGGTGCCGATCTTGCGGCTCGCGTTGTCGTCCGCGTCGCTGACCGAGCAGGAACTCTACGACTTCGGCAATAACTTCCTGAAGACGCAACTCGCCACCGTGCCGGGCGCATCCGCGCCGCTGCCGTATGGCGGCAAGCAGCGGCAGATCATGGTCGACATCGATTCGCGCAAGCTGCAGGAGCGCAATCTGTCGCCGATCGACGTGGTCAACGCAGTCTCCGCGCAAAATCTGATCCTGCCCTCGGGTACCGCGAAAATCGGCTCGACCGAGTACTCGGTGGAAATGAACGGCAGCCCCGATTCCCTCGCGGGCCTGAACAACATTCCGATCCGCACCACGGCAAACGGCACCATCTATATCCGCGACGTCGCGCACGTGCGCGACGGCTACCAGCCACAGACCAACATCGTGCGCGTGAACGGCCAGCGCGCCGCACTGCTGACGATCAACAAAAGCGGCAACACGTCCACGCTCGATATCGTCGACCGCATCAAGACGATGATGCCGACGCTGCGCAATCTGGTGCCGCCGTCGCTGAATATCGATCCCGTCGCCGACCAATCGCTGTTCGTGCGTGCATCCGTGCAGGGCGTATTGCGTGAAGCGCTGATCGCCGCGTGCCTGACGGGCCTGATGATTCTGCTGTTCCTCGGCAACTGGCGCGCGACGCTGATCATCGCGGTATCGATTCCGTTGTCGATGATCACATCGATCATCGCGTTGTCCGCGCTCGGTCAGACGATCAACATCATGACGCTCGGCGGGCTCGCGCTCGCGGTCGGGATTCTCGTCGACGATGCGACCGTCGCGATCGAAAACATCAGCCATCAGCTCGAACAGGGCAAGACGCTAGAACAGGCGATTCTCGACGGCGCGCATCAGATCGCGATTCCGACGCTGGTGTCGACGCTGGCGATCTGTATCGTGTTCGTGCCGATGTTTCTGCTCACCGGTGTCGCGCACTATCTGTTCATTCCGCTTGCCGAAGCAGTGGTTTTCGCGATGCTCGCGTCGTACTTCTTCTCGCGTACGCTCGTGCCGACGCTCGCGAAGTATCTGCTGCGCTATCACCACAAGCCCGCGGATTTACATCACACACCGGTGCAAACGCGCAATCCGTTCATGCGCATGCACTACGCGTTCGAGCGCGGCTTCTCGCGTTTGCGCGAGCGCTACCGCGTATTTCTCGAAGCGCGAGTCGCGCGACCGGGACTGTTCGTCACGCTGTTTCTCGCGTGCTGTTGCGCGTCGCTGCTGTTGCTGCCGTTTATCGGCCGCGACTTTTTCCCCGCCGTCGATGCCGGCACGATCGCGCTGCATATGCGCGCGAAAACCGGCATGCGCGTCGAGGAAACCGCGGTGCTGACCGATCGTGTCGATGCGCGCATCCGTCAGCTGATTCCGGCCGGCGAACTGCATTCGATCATAGACAACATCGGTCTGCCGGTGTCGGGCATCAACCTTTCGTACAGCAACACGGGCACGATCGGCACATCCGACTCGGACATCCTGATCACGCTGAGCCCCGATCATCATTCGAGTGCCGGCTATGTGCGCAAATTGCGGCGCACGCTCAGCGACGAATTCCCCGGCGTGCAGTTCGCGTTTCTGCCTGCCGATATCGTCAGTCAGACGCTCAATTTCGGCATGCCGTCGCCGATCGATATCCAGATCGTCGGCCGTGAGGTTGCAGCCAATCGTGCGTTCGCCGCGAACCTGCTGAACCGTCTGCGCACGGTGCCGGGTCTCGCCGATGCGCGCATCCAGCAGCCCGCCGATCTGCCGCGGATCTTCATCGACGTCGATCGCACGCGCGCGCAGCAAGCGGGTTTTTCGCAGCGCGATATCGCGAGCAATCTGTTGATCACGCTGTCGGGCAGCCAACAGACCACGCCGACGTTCTGGCTCAATCCGCGCAATGGCGTCAGCTACAACGTGATCACGGAAGCGCCGCAATACACGATCGATTCGCTGCAATCGCTCGCGAACATTCCGCTCAGCGCCAACGGCCGCAGCAACATTCTCGGCTCGCTCGCGACGATGCGCCGCGAAGCCGGCAACGCGGTGCTGACGCACTACAACGCGCAGACCACGATCGACATCTACGGCACCGCCGACGGCCGCGATCTCGGCGGTGTGTCCGACGACATCCGCAAGATCATCGACGCATCGAAAACCGAGCTGCCGAAGAGCTCGACGATCGAACTGCGCGGCCAGGTGCAAACGATGAACGCGTCATTCTCGGGCCTGCTCGCCGGTCTGCTGTTCGCGGTGCTGCTCGTGTATCTGCTGATCGTCGTCAATTTCCAGTCGTGGCTCGATCCGTTCATCATCATCACGGCGCTGCCGGGTGCGCTCGCGGGCATCGCGTGGATGCTGTTCCTCACGCACACCACGCTGTCGATCCCTGCCCTCACCGGCGCGATCATGTGTATCGGCATCGCGACCGCGAACTCGATTCTGGTGATCAGCTTCGCGCGCGAACAGTTGCTGCTGCACGGCGATGCGACGCGCGCGGCGATCGAAGCGGGCTTCACACGTTTGCGCCCGGTGCTGATGACCGCGCTCGCAATGGTGATCGGCATGGTGCCGATGGCGATCGGGCTCGGCGAAGGCGGCGAGCAGAACGCGCCGCTCGGACGCGCGGTGATCGGCGGGCTCGCGCTCGGCACGCTGGCCACGTTGATCTTCGTACCGGTCGTGTTCTCGATGATCTATCGACGGCTTGCGGCACGGCATCAGCGCGCCGCGGAACATGTGGTGCAGAAACCATGAACCTCCAGCACGCGATGACCGCACAAGCCGGCACGCGCACCGTGCGATGCCACGGCATCAGAGGCAGCATCGACTGCCCATGCAATTTCGAAGGGGAAGTTTGATGGAAGCACAACGTCCCGGCGACTCAGGTTCAGGCTCTGGTTCCGGTGGCCACACCGCGCATGACCCGGCGAAAGCGCGCCGCGCGCGCCTGATCGTGATCGCCGCCGCCGTCGCCGTGCTCGCGCTCGCCGCGCAAGGCATCTGGTCGCGCCACGATGCGCATGCGGCGCTCGAACGCGATGCCGAGCACGCGAGCCAGATGAGCGTCGAAGTCGTGCAGCCGCAGAAGTCGTCGGCCGGACTCGATCTCGTGTTGCCCGGCAATGTGCAGGCCTTTCTCGACACGCCGATCTATGCGCGCACCAACGGCTATCTGAAGAAGTGGTACGCCGACATCGGCGCCCGCGTGAAGAGCGGCCAGCTTCTCGCGGAAATCGACACCCCCGAAGTCGACGACCAGTTGCGCGCCGCCCGCGCCGACCTCGCGAACGCCGAAGCGAACTACGCGCTCGCGAAGAGCACCGCCGATCGCTGGACAGATATGCTCAGCAGCAAGTCGGTGTCGAAGCAGGAGACCGACGAAAAGGTCGGCGACATGCTGGCGAAAAAAGCCACGCTCGACGCCGCGCGTTTCAACGTCGCGCGACTCGAGAAGACGCAGTCGTTCCAGAAGGTCTACGCGCCGTTCGACGGCACCGTGACCGCGCGCAACGTCGACGTCGGCGCGCTGATCGACGCGGGCAGCTCGGGCGGTCCCGCGAAGGAGCTGTTTCATGTCGCCCAGGCGGACCGGCTGCGCGTCTACGTGAACGTGCCGCAGGCATACGCGCAGCAGGTTCGCGCGCAGCAGAGCGCGTTTCTGACGCTGACCGAGACGCCGTCGCGGCACTACCCGGGCACGGTCGCGCGCACCGCCGGCGCGGTCGATCCGCAGCAGCGCACGATGCTCGTCGAAGTCGACGTCGACAATCGCAGCGGCGAGCTGTTGCCGGGCGCGTACGCGCAGGTGCATTTCGCGCTCGGCGCGGGCACGGCGCCGTTCACGCTGCCGGGCAACGCATTGCTGTTCCGCCCCGACGGCGTCAAGGTCGCGACCGTCGATCCGCAGCACAAGGTGAAGCTGCTGCCGGTATCGCTCGGCACGGACTTCGGCACGCGCGTCGCGATCGTGTCGGGTTTGCAGGGCAATGAGCAGGTGATTCTGAATCCGCAGGATTCGATCGTCGATGGCGCGCCGGTGCGGATCGTGCCGCGCAAGGCGGAAAGCGGTGCGGCTTCGGAGGGCGCGGCTGGGGCGGCGGGTGCGACCGGCGCGGCGGCCAGCTCGCCGGCGGCGCAAGGCGGCGCGCGGCCGGCCGCGAGGACGTGATCATGAAGAGGTCGGTTTGGCGGCGCGTGGTTGCGTCATTGGCTGGGTTCGCGGCTGGGTCGGCGAGCGTTTCCGTTCGCGCCTCGGCAGTTGCGCTGAGCCTCGCCGGCGCGCTCGGCGCCTGCACCGTCGGCCCCGACTACGTGAAGCCCGCCGCCGTCACGCCCGCGACCTGGCGCGAACTCGAGGGCACCGGCTGGAAGCCAGCGCAACCGGCCGACACGCTCACGCGCGGCGCGTGGTGGCGCATCTACGGCGACGCATCGCTCGATGCGCTCGAACCGCAGGTCGCGAGCGCGAACCAGGACGTGCAGGCCGCCGAAGCGCGCTTTCGCGCGGCGCGCGCAACCGTCGCGCAATATCGCTCGCAATTCTTCCCGGCGGTCACCGCGGGCGTCCAGTATTCGCGCACGCGGACCTCGGAGAACGTGCTGCATAAATCGACCGCCGGTCTCACGCTGAACGACTATCTGGTGCAGGCCGACGCGTCGTGGGAGCCGGATCTGTGGGGCCGCGTGTCGCGCAGCGCCGAAGGCGCCAAGGCCGGCGCGCAGGCGAGCGCCGCCGACGTCGACGCCGCGCTGCTGTCGATGCAGGCCGAGCTCGCCACCGATTATTTCGAGCTGCGCGGACTCGATCAGGAGCGTCAACTGCTCGACGACACGATCAAGGCCTACCAGCAGGCGCTCGAACTGACGCAGCATCGGTACGCCGGCGGCATCGCGACCGATGCCGATGTCGCGCAGGCACAAGCACAGCTAAAGACGACCCAGGCGCAAGCGCTCGACCTCGGCGTGCAGCGCGCGCAGCTCGAACATGCGATCGCGATCCTGATCGGCCAGCCGCCTTCGACTTTCACTTTGCCGGTCGCGCCGCTCGTCGCGATGCCGGTGGTCGCGGCGACCGGCGTGCCGTCCGGATTGCTCGAACGGCGTCCCGATATCGCGGCGGCGGAGCGGCACGTCGCCGCAATGAACGCGCAGATCGGCGTGGCCACCGCGGCGTTTTTCCCCAACCTCGTGCTGGCCGTGACGGGCGGGCTCGAAGCGACCAATTACAGCCAGTGGCTGCTCGCGCCGAGCCGGCTGTGGTCGCTCGGGCCGACGCTCGCGGGAACGCTGCTCGACTTCGGCGGCCGCGCGGCGGTCAAGGAGCAGGCGCGCGCGCATTACGACGAAAGCGTCGCGCAATATCGGCAGACGGTGCTGAGCGCGTTCGGCCAGGTCGAGGACAATCTCGCCGCGCTGCGCGTGCTCGAACAGGAAGCCGCCGTGCAGGACGACGCGGTCGCAGCCGCGCGGCGCGCGCTCGCGGTCGTGTCTGACCGCTACCGGAACGGCGCGATCACCTATCTCGACGTGGTCGTCGCGCAGACGACCGCGCTGACCAACGAGCGCAACGCGGTCGCGATCGCGCGCCGCCGGATGGCCGCGAGCGTCGCGCTGGTGAAGGCGCTCGGCGGCGGCTGGGATACGTCGATACTGCCGGGCGACGACGCGCTCGTGCATCCGTCGACGGCGACTTCGGGGGCGACGCGGGCGCCGGCGCCGGGCAGTGAAGCCGGGGCGCATGGCTAGCGCCGGGAGATAGGTGGGCGACGTGCTGCGGATGGAGCGCTGCGGGCGCACCATTGGCGCGCCGCGTTGCCCGCGACGCCGGCTTGAAACGCTTTTTCAGCGTATCCTTAACACTTTTGCGCGTTTCCGTGTGACCCAAGGAGTTTTGTTGTGACCCTGCCGCCGCAATCCCAGCGGACTGCATCTGCCGTTCCCTCCCGCGGCGCAGCTTCAGCTGCTTGCGCAAGCACCACCACCGTGTCGGACATCCCTTATCTCGAACGCGGCTCGCGCGCGTACTGGCGTGCCAGCCTCGCGCTGCTGTTCGCCGGCTACGCGACGTTCTCGTTGCTCTACTGCGTGCAGCCGCTGCTGCCGTCGTTCTCCGCAGCGTTCAACGTGACGCCAGCGCAAAGCAGTCTGTCGTTGTCACTATCCACTGCTGCGCTCGCGCTCGCGATCTTCGTCGCCGGTTTCGTCTCCGAGGGCTGGAGCCGGCACAAGCTGATGACGCTGTCGCTGACGGTGTCGTCGGTGCTGACGATTGGCGTATCGGTCGCGCCGCACTGGCAGCAGCTGCTCGTGCTGCGGACGCTCGAAGGGCTCGCGCTCGGCGGCGTGCCGGCGGTCGCGATGGCTTATCTCGCCGAGGAAGTGCATCCCGACGGCCTCGGCCTCGCGATGGGCCTGTACGTCGGCGGCACGGCGATCGGCGGCATGGCCGGGCGGGTCATCACCGGCGTGGTCGCGGATCTGTTTTCGTGGCGCATCGCGATCGGCACGATCGGCGTGCTCGGCCTGCTGTCGATGCTCGCGTTCCGCGCGCTGCTGCCACCGTCGCGCCATTTCGTGCCGCGCCGCGGGCTCGGCTTCGCGCATCACCGCACGCTGCTGTTGCGCCAGTTCACGCGACCGGGTCTGCCGCTGCTGTTCCTGCTCGGCTTCGTGCTGATGGGCAGCTTCGTCACGCTGTACAACTACATCGGCTACCGGCTGCTCGCGCCGCCGTATCGGTTGAATCAGACGGAGATCGGCGCGATTTTCATCGTCTATCTGGTTGGCGTGGTCGCGTCGCCATGGTCCGGGCGCATGGCCGACACGTTCGGCCGCGCGCGCGTGCTGACCGGGAGCCTGCTGCTGATGGTGCTCGGCCTCGCGCTGACGATGCTGCATCCGCTCGCGGCGATCGCGACCGGTATCGCCTGCGTGACGTTCGGGTTCTTTGCCGGGCATTCGGTCGCGAGCGGTTGGGTCGGGCGTCTGGCGAAAGACGCGAAAGGCCAGGCCGCTGCGCTGTATCTGCTCGCGTACTACATCGGCTCGAGCCTGGTCGGTTCGTATGGCGGCCATGTGTGGGCCGGTCATGGCTGGAACGGTGTCGTCGGGCTAGTCGGTGCGCTGCTCGTGATCGGCTTGATCGCGGCGAGCCGCCTGCGCGGGCGCGAATAGCCCGGCGCATCGGTCGCGTTGCGCGGTGCAGGCACCGCGAGCCGGCCGCAATCAGCCAACCCGCATGGATCGGCGGCAAAACGAAAGGCTTGCGTAAGCGAACGTTTGCTATTTTGCGCCGCGTTTTGTTGCGGCGCGCCAATCGCCGCAGGCCGCGCCGCGCCTGGGTTCAGCAGCTTACGAATAAGCGCCGACGCGCCAGCCTGCGCCGTCGCGCCGCTCCATCGGTCTCCTATACTCGATTCGTGCAATGGCGCTGCATGATTTCGAAGCCGCGGCCTCTGCTGGAACGACACAGCAACCATCCCGCATGGGAGGAGACGAAGATGACCTACTTTACGATCGCCGATTTCATCCTGGTCATTCCGATGGCATTGGCGGGCGCGCTATTCGTCGGCGCGCTGCCCTGCAAGACCGAATTGCGACACAACGGGCTGCGTGTGCTGGGCGCGCTGATCGGTGTGATGTGCGCGGTGGCGCTGGTCGAGGGTCTGCCGGCGCTCGTGTAGCAGCGCGGCGAAGTATCTGCAGAAAAGCCGCACGCTGAGCGTGCGGCTTTGTTTTGCCCTTGCGTCCGTCCGCCTGTTGCGCGGACGGCTCCTCACGCGATCAGATCGCCTGATCCGTCGACGGCTTTTCCCACAGATTGATCCCGCCTTCGGTCGCATAGCGATCGATTGCGGCGAGTTCGTCGGCCGAGAAGGCGAGGTTCTTCAGCGCGCCGACGTTCTCGCGCACCTGCTCCGCGCGGCTCGCGCCGATCAGCACCGAGGTCACGCGTGGATCGCGCAACGCCCACGCGAGCGCCATCTGCGCGAGGCTCTGACCACGGCGCTGCGCGATGTCGTTGAGCTTCCGCACGTGCTCGATGTTCTGCGGACTCAGATGCTCGTCTTTCAGCGAACCGCCGCCCGGCTTGTTGACGCGCGCATCGGCCGGCACGCCGTTCAGGTACTTGCCGGTCAACAATCCCTGCGCGAGCGGCGTGAACGCGATCGTGCCCGCGCCGACTTCATCGAGCGTATCGAGCAGGTCGTGTTCGATCCAGCGGTTCAGCATGTTGTACGACGGCTGATGGATCAGCAGCGGCACCTTGTATTCGGCGAGCAGCTTCGCCATTTCGCGCGTCTTCGCCGACGAGTACGACGAGATGCCGATGTACAGCGCCTTGCCCTGCTGCACCGCGCTCGCGAGCGCGCCCGCGGTTTCCTCGAGCGGCGTATGCGCGTCGAAGCGATGCGAATAGAAGATGTCGACGTAATCGAGACCCATGCGCCTCAGGCTCTGATCGAGACTCGCGAGCACATATTTGCGCGAGCCGCCGCCCTGGCCGTACGGACCGGGCCACATATCCCAACCGGCCTTCGACGAAATCAGCAACTCGTCGCGATACGGTTTGAAATCGTCCTTGAACAGACGGCCGAAGTTGGTTTCCGCGCTGCCGTACGGCGGCCCGTAGTTGTTCGCCAGATCGAAGTGCGTGATGCCGAGGTCGAAGGCCGTGCGCAGGATGTCACGCTGCGTCGAGATCGGCGTGGTGTCGCCGAAGTTGTGCCACAGGCCGAGCGACAGCGCCGGCAGTTTGAGACCCGACTTGCCGCAGACGCGGTATTGCATGTCCGAATAGCGTTCTGAAGCTGCTTCGTAAGCCATTGCTAGTGTCCTTGTCGATGAGATCGCCCGAGGATGGCGGGCGTGAGGATTCGCGCGTTGCGGGAGGCGTGCTGCTGGCGAGATTTGTTGTTGTGGTGTCGCCGCGGTGCGGCGAGACCGCTATGTTAGCCAATCGACGCGGCGCTTGCAGCGCAACCAGTATGCGGGATGGACGAGCACGCACGGCTCACCTACACTCTGGCCGGTTCAGGTTGATGGGAGGTGCAGATGACGAAAGCGATTTCGATCGCGCTGATTGTCGGCGGTATCGTGCTGCTGTATTTCGGCGGGCAGGCATTCAATTCGGTGAGCAGCGACATGTCGCGCTTCTTTACCGGCTCGCCGAGCAACAAGGCGATCGTGCTGATCGTCGCGGGCGTGGTGGCGACGCTCGCCGGGCTGACGGGAATCGCGATGTCGGGGCGCAAGCGCTGAGCGTCGGCGCGAGGCCCGCGACCAAAATAATCTAGAACGCGATCTCGGGCTTCGCGGCCGAGCGCGTGCCGGGCAGCGGCACATTGCTTGCGCCGTGATAGGTGAACACCAGCGAGAACTTCACCTCATCGCTGAGATTCTTGCCGGCCGAGTGCAGCGTGTTGCAGTGAAAGAACACCACGTCGCCAGTCTTCAACTCGGGCGACACCGCCGTGCGGATCGCGGCCTCGTTCTCGGCGAGATCCGTGCGGAAAAACTTCGCTTCGTCGAAACGGTCCGATGTGAACGCGGCGCCGTGCGATTGCGGCACGAACCACAGCGCGCCGTTATCGACGGTTTCCGGGCCGACCGCGAGCCACACCGACATCAGATCGTCGCGCTCGAACGACCAGTAGCGCGCGTCGCGATGCCAGCCGGTCAGGCTGCCGTACGCGGGGTGCTTGGTCATCATGCAGTTGTGATGCGCGCGCGACAGACGCGGTTCCTCGCCAAAATACAGCTCCATCCAGCCACGGATTTCGGGCGCGGTCGCCCATTGCGCGAACGCGGGGTGACGACCGTACGCGTCGAGCAGGCGCCGCACCGTATGTCCGCCTGGAGCATCCTTCGATGACGGCGCGCCCGGATACTGCAAATCCGCTTCGAATTCGATCGGCGCCGCCGCTTCCTGCAGTTGCCGCTGCGCGATCCGCTTCAGCTCGTCGCAACGCTCGGGCGACACGAGTCCTGGCACGACGACAAAACCCTGCTCCCGCAACGTTTGAATCTGTTCTTTCTTCGAATGGAGTGACATGGCGTTCCGTTACTGTCGACTAGCTGATGTTCGATTGTAAAACGGGCGCGATCGGGGTGCGTTGGTTCACCGCGAGAGGCTCCTGCGTCCTGCTGATCTTTTGCGCCGGTCGCCTTCGCTTTTCGCGGCGCGCCAATGCACCGGTTTCAGGCGCGCGGCGCCCGCACCGCACATTAGCTGGGCAAACGCGCACGCAAATCGCCCGTAAGCGGTGACAGCAGACTGGCATCCGCGACGATTCGATCCGCGGAGAAATCCGGTCTCGCAGGGTAATAACCGACTTTCTGACGTCATGATTCCCGTGTAGCCTGCTCGCATGTCGCTCGTCGCTCACGCAGTTTTCTGTTGTGCGCAGGCCGTCAGGGCCCGTGCCGTTGGTTTCTCCGCGTTGTACCATCGCTGCGCTGTGCGCCCTGTTTCGCGTCGCAATCTCCCGCGCCACGACCCGCACCGAATCTCCGGCTTTCAGGCCGTTCATCGCTACCCCGTCATTGGCACATATGGTGCTGTTTGTCCGTGCACATCCGGTGCACGCGCCGACGTGCGGTTCATTGCCTAAATGTGAAGCCATGCATACTCTTTTGAGCACCCGTCTTACCCGCGCCGCGCTGAAAGCGGCGCGTCCCGCGCGCCGCCATATGATGCGGGCGCTGCGCCATCATGCCGCGCGCACCCGCGCGCTCGGCGAGCAGTGGCGCGACGCGAAGGCCGTCGACGGCTTTCGGACCTGGTTCCATACGTTCTTCTCGGCGCTACGCCAGCAGAGCGGCACGCGCCGTCTGTCGCTGCGCACGCTGCTGCGCAAACCGACACCGTTGCGCCTCGCGGTCGCGAAACGCGCGCCGGCGGTGCGCACGCCTGCGAGCCGCCGACCGCGTCGCCTGTCGACGAGCAGCGGCGGGTGGTTCGCGTTTGCGTTTGCGTTTGCGAGCCGGTGAGATTGCTGGGCCGGTGAGTTGCAGTTGCGCGTTGAGTGGCTAGACCGCTGATCTGCCGACCGGCTGGCCGTTCACCGCCGGGCTGACTTCGAGCACCGCAAGACTTCGAGCCGAGCGCGCCGCCTCGACGACGTGCTTCGCGCGGCGGCATCGCTACGCCATCGATAGACAAAGAAAAACCCCGCCGGCTCACGCCGGCGGGGTTTGTTTGCTTTCAAGCGGCGATCGGCTCGCCCTTATTCGGCAAGCGCCGCGACCGGCTCAGTGCCTGCCGCTTCAGCGAGTGCGAGCGCCTTGTCGGTGGCTTCCCACGTGAATTCCGGCTCTTCGCGGCCGAAATGACCATACGCCGCGCTCTTCTCGTAGACCGGGCGCAGCAGGTCGAGCATCTGGATGATGCCCTTCGGACGCAGGTCGAAATGCTGACACACGAGTTCCGTGATCGTCGCATCCGACACGCGGCCGGTGCCGAACGTGTTGACCATCACCGAGGTCGGTTGGGCGACGCCGATCGCGTACGACACCTGGATCAGGCAGCGCGACGCGAGGCCCGCGGCCACGATGTTCTTGGCGACGTAACGACCGGCGTACGCTGCCGAGCGGTCCACCTTCGACGGATCCTTGCCCGAGAATGCGCCGCCGCCGTGCGGCGCCGCGCCGCCGTACGTATCGACGATGATCTTGCGGCCCGTCAGACCGCAATCGCCCTGCGGACCGCCGATCACGAAACGACCGGTCGGGTTCACGAGGAACTTGATGTCACCCTTGATCAGCTCGGCCGGCAGCGTCGGCTTGATCACTTCCTCGATCACCGCTTCGCGCAGCGTGTCGAGCTCGATGTCCGGCGAATGCTGGGTGGACAGTACGACGGTGTCGATCGAATGCGGCTTGCCGTCTGCGTAGCGCACGGTGACCTGCGACTTCGCATCCGGACGCAGCCAGGGCAGACGGCCGTCGCGGCGCAGATTCGCCTGACGCTCGACGAGGCGGTGCGACAGGTGGATCGGCAGTGGCATCAGTTCCGGCGTTTCCTCGCACGCGTAACCGAACATCAGGCCCTGGTCGCCCGCGCCTTGATCGAGGTTGTTGTCGTGCGCGCGGTCCACGCCCTGGGCGATGTCCGGCGACTGCTTGTCGTAGGCGACGAGCACCGCGCAGCCGCGGTAGTCGATGCCGTAGTCGGTGTTGTCGTAGCCGATGCGCTTGATCGTGTTGCGCGCGATCTGGATGTAGTCGACGTTCGCGGTGGTGGTGATTTCACCGGCCAGCACGACGAGACCCGTGTTGCACAGCGTTTCGGCCGCGACACGCGAGTACTTGTCTTGAGCGAGGATGGCGTCGAGGATCGCGTCCGAGATCTGGTCCGCGACTTTGTCGGGATGGCCTTCGGAAACGGATTCGGAAGTGAAGAGATAGTCGTTTGCCACGTTGCAGACTCCTGTTAGTGGTTACAGTTGCGTTCCACGTAGCCGACTTCGGGAGTCTGAAGCGGCGACGCTTTAGCGGATTACCTGACCGATGGACGCAAAACCCATGGAAACCCATGGACCGCACCCGCCGGCTTCGCCCCGCAAGTTGTCTATTAACTCGGCGAAGCCCTTATTATAGCGACTTCCTTTGAATGTCACAGAGTCGAAACGAGTGCGGTATCACGTTAATTTTTCCGCTTTCCACAATTTCGCCCCCTGCGGCGCCGCGCGCCTGGAGGCTGCATGCTGAGCCGCTACGGCGCGAAGCTCGCGATCGGGCTGCTCAAACTCTTTGCGCTGTTGCCTTACGGATTCGTCGCCCGTCTCGGTGACGGGATCGGCTGGCTGCTCTACCAGATCCCGAGCCGTCGCAAGCGCATCGTTCATACCAATCTGAAGCTGTGCTTCCCCGACTGGAGCGACGAGCGCCGCGAGGACGTCGCGCAAAAGCACTTCCGCCATGCGATCCGCAGCTATCTCGAGCGCAGCGTGCAGTGGTTCGGCTCGGCGAAGAAGCTCGAAAAGCTGATCCAGCTCGACAGCGCGATCGACCTGACGGACCCGAACCTGCCGCCCACATTGTTTCTCGGCTTTCATTTTGTCGGCATCGAGGCCGGTTCGATCTTTCTGAACTACTCGCTGAAGCGCCAGTGCGGCTCCCTCTATCAGCCAATGTCGAATCAGGAGTTCGAGGAAGCCGCGAAAGCAGCGCGCGCGCGTTTCGGCGCGGACATGGCGAGCCGCGCGGACAGCGCGCGCGTCGTGCTGCGCTGGCTGCGCGAACGCAAACCAGTGATGCTCGGCGCGGACATGGACTACGGCGCGCGCAATTCGACGTTCGTGTCGTTCTTCGGCGTGCCGACCTGCACGCTGACCGCAGTCGGCCGTCTCGCCAAGGTCGGGCACGCGCAGGTCGTACCGTTCATCGGCGAGGTGCTGCCGAACTACAAGGGCTACCGGCTCAAGGTCTTCAAACCTTGGGACGACTATCCGACCGGCGACGATGACGCTGATGCGCGACGCATGAACGAGTTTCTCGAAGAGCAGATTCCGCTGATGCCCGAGCAGTATTACTGGGTGCACAAGCGGTTCAAGACACGCCCGCCGGGAGTGCCGGGGGTGTATTGAAGGTGGGCTGGGCTCCTTGCCTGTCGTACCGTTTCCGATGTGCCAACGTGTATCATCTGCTATTGGCCGAGCATGGCTCCAATGGGTGATTCACCCAACGGCCGGTGAGGCCGGGATTTTCGGCTCCGCCCGCACGCGCGAAGCCCTACGCAGCAACGGATACACGGAAAACGTGAAGCTCAAATTCACCAAAATGCACGGCGCGGGCAACGACTTCGTCGTACTCGACGGCTATACCCAACCGGTTGATCTAACCACGGCGCAGGTGCGCGCGTTGGCGAACCGCCATTTCGGCGTCGGCGCCGACCAGTTGCTGCTGGTCGAAAAGCCGACCGTCGAAGGCGTCGATTTCAGATATCGCATCTTCAATTGCGACGGCGGCGAGGTCGAACACTGCGGCAACGGCGCGCGCTGCTTCGTCAAGTTCGTGCGCGAGCGCGGCCTCACCGACCAGCGCAGCGTGCGCGTGCAGGTCCAGAAAGGCACAATCACGCTGACGATGCAGGACAACGGCGAAGTGATCGTCGACATGGGCACGCCCGTGTTCGATCCCGAACTCGTGCCGTTCGCGACCAAGGGTCTGCAAGGCCGCCGCGAAGGCGAGGATACGCTCTGGCCGCTCGACGTGAACGGCACGACGCGCTGGATGTCGGTCGTGTCGATGGGCAATCCGCACGCCGTGCAGGTCGTCGACGATGCCGAGGTGTTCCCGGTGCTCGTCGAAGGTCCGGCCATCGAGCGGCACACGCGCTTCCCGCAGCGGGTCAACGCGGGCTTCATGCAGATCGTCGACCGCAACGAGATCAGGCTGCGCGTCTACGAACGCGGCGCGGGCGAAACGCTGGCGTGCGGCACCGGCGCGTGCGCGGCGGTCGCGGCCGGCATCCGGCGCGGGCTGCTGGATTCGCCGGTGCTCGTACATACGCACGGCGGCGATCTGACCATCACGTGGGACAGCGCGCACCCAGGCGCGCCGCTGCTGATGGCCGGCCCCGCAGCCACCGTCTTCGAAGGGGAGATCGAGTTGGCCGAAGAGGCGTCGAGCGCCTCGTCGGACTCGACGCAGCACAATCCGTCCAGCCCGGCCGACATGGCGCCCTCCGTCTAACTCATTGACCGACGCGCCGCCGTCAGGCGGCCGTCCCGTAGTCCTCTAGCCGAAACCATGAACGATCGCGAAGTCGCCGAATACCTGCTCGCCAATCCCGAATTCTTCGTCGAACACGCGGAAACGCTCGCGACGATCCGGCTCGCGAACCCGCACGGCAAAGCCGCGGTGTCGCTGCAGGAGCGGCAGATGGAGATGCTGCGCGACAAGAACAAGCATCTGGAGCGGCGTCTTGCCGAACTGCTGCGCTACGGTCACGAGAACGACAGCATCGCGTCGAAATTCAACCGCTGGACCATCCGTGTGATGGCCGAGCGCGATCCATACGCGCTGCCGCGCACGATCGCCGGCGGACTGCGCGACATCTTCGACGTGCCGCAAGCGGCTCTGCGCGTGTGGGACGTCGCCGAGCCGTATGCGCAAGCGGACTTCGCGCGCCACGTCAGCGAGGAAGTGCGCATTTTCGCGGGCAGCCTGAGTACGCCGTATTGCGGCGCGAACACCGGCTTCGAGGCCGCGCAATGGCTCGCGCAAGCTGCGGTCGCGTCCCACGGGACGACCAACCTGGCGGCAAGCGCGACAACGAGCGCGACCGACGACCTCGGCGTCGCGTCGAACGGGACGGCGCAGAGCACCGAATCGATCGCGCTGCTCGCGCTGCGCGACCCCGAAGGCGCCGAAGACGCGCCGACGTTCGGCCTGCTCGTGATGGGCTCATCCGACCCGCGGCGCTTCCACGAAGGCATGGCCACCGATTTCCTCACGCAGATCGGCGCGCTCGCGAGCGCCGCGCTGAGCCGGCTGCTGCCGCGCTGAGCCGCGCCACGCAACGTCACCGCGTACCGTGACCGCCGCCGACCCGATCGCCGCCTACCTGTCGCATCTCGAGCACGAGCGGCGGCTGTCGGCGCACACGCTGCGCGGCTACACGCATGAACTCGCGGAACTGAAGCAGCTCGCCAAAGGCCGAGCGCTCGAAAGCCTCACCGCCGTCGACATCCGCGGCGCCGTCGCGCGCGCGCACGCGGGCGGTCTCACCGCGCGGTCGATCGGCCATCGGCTGTCGGCATGGCGTGCGTTTTATCGCTGGCTCGCGGGCCACGTCGAGTTGCCGGCCAATCCGGTCGCCGCGGTGCGCGCGCCGAAGCAGGCGAAAACGCTGCCGAAGGCGCTTTCCGTCGACGACACCGCGCGCCTGATGGACAGCCCGCCCGCCGACTCGCCCGAAGGCCTGCGCGATCACGCGATGCTCGAGCTGTTCTACTCGTCGGGCCTGCGCCTCGCCGAACTGGTCGGCCTCGACGTGCGTTTCGCCGACGTCGACGGCTATCGCTCGGCCGGCTGGCTGAAACTCGATTCCGGCGAAGTCGAAGTGCTCGGCAAAGGCAATCGGCGTCGCGTCGTGCCGGTGGGCAGCAAGGCGGTCGCGGCGCTGAACGCATGGCTCGCGGTGCGCGAACCGATGGTCCGCCACGATCCGCATCCGCTGTTCCTGTCGGCGCGCGGCAACCGGCTGTCGCCGAACGTCGTGCGCGAGCGCGTGAAGCGCGCGGCGCTCGCCGCCGGCATTCCGGCCAACGTGCATCCGCACGTGCTGCGCCATTCGTTCGCGACGCACGTGCTGCAGTCGAGCGGCGACCTGCGCGCCGTGCAGGAACTGCTCGGCCACGCGAGCATCACCGCGACGCAGGTTTATACGGGCCTCGATTTCCAGCACCTCGCCCACGTCTACGACAGCGCGCATCCTCGCGCAAAGAAACGCAACTGATCACGCGACCGACGCCGCGCGCCACGACGCGCCGCCTTCGCTTGCACTTTACCTACACCTGATGAATACCGTTACGCTCAAACCGTCGAAAGAAAAATCGCTGCTGCGCCGCCATCCGTGGGTTTATGCCAATGCGATCGAGCACGTCGACGGCCGCCCCGCGCCCGGCGCGACCGTGCTCGTGCGCGCGCACGATGGCCGCTTTCTCGCCCGCGCAGCCTACAGCCCGCACTCGCAGATCCGCGCGCGCGTCTGGAGCTTCGACGAAGCCGAGCCGATCGATCACGCGTTCTTCAAGCGCCGCGTGCAGCGCGCGTTCGCGCATCGTCAGGCGATGGTGCGCGACACCGGCGCCGTGCGGCTGATCTTCGGCGAGGCGGACGGTCTGCCGGGCCTGATCGTCGATTACTACGTCGCCGAGGACGCGGATCAGCGCAGCCAGATCGTCTGTCAGTTCATGGCGGCCGGCGTCGAAGCGTGGAAGGACGCGATCGTCGCGGCGCTGGTCGGCGCGACCGGCTGCCCGAACGTCTACGAGCGCTCGGACGTGTCGATCCGTCAGAAGGAAGGGCTCGAGCAGATCACCGGCGTGCTCGCGGGCGAGCCGCCTTCCGAGAAGCTGATCGCGAGCGAAAACGGCGTGCGCTATCACGTCGACGTGCGCAACGGCCACAAGACCGGCTTCTATGTCGACCAGCGCGATAACCGCCTGCTCGTGCAGCAGTTCGCGAAAGATCGCGACGTGCTGAACTGCTTCTGCTACACCGGCGGCTTTTCGCTCGCGGCGCTCAAGGGTGGCGCAAAGCGCGTGGTGTCGGTCGATTCGTCGGGTGAAGCGCTCGCGCTCGCGCAGCAGAACGTCGCGGCCAACGGCTTCGACGCCGACCGCGCGACCTGGCTCGACGCCGACGCGTTCAAGACATTGCGGCGCCTCTACGACGAAGGCGAACGCTTCGACCTGATCGTGCTCGATCCGCCGAAATTCGCGCCATCGCGCGAGCACGTGGACCGCGCCTCGCGCGCGTACAAGGACATCAATCTGACGGGCCTGAAGCTGCTGCGCCCGGGCGGTTTGCTGTTCACGTACTCGTGCTCGGGCGCGATCGATCCCGAGCTGTTTCAGAAGATCGTGTCGGGCGCGGCCGCCGACGCACGCGTCGACGCACGCATCCTGAAGCGCCTTGGCGCGGGCGTCGATCATCCGCTGCTCACTGCGTTCCCCGAAGGCGAGTATCTGAAGGGGCTGCTGTTGCAAATCGCCTGATTGCCCTTATTTTCCCGGTGATTGCGCGTGGCGGCGGCAGCGGCCCGTCTCCGCGCAGGCGGCCATCAGCCGGCCGCAGCGCGGCCGCCCCTGCGCCCGCCTGGCAAATATGTTTCAATGACCGGCTGGACGGGGCCCGCGCCGTCTGGCTGCGGCGGCCCGCCTAACGCATCTGGCTAGCCTTGCGCTAGCGTCCGATCACGCACCGTTTCACGACTTACAGGCGACCCACATGATTCCAGTCACCATCCTGACCGGCTTTCTCGGCAGCGGCAAGACCACCCTGCTCAAGCGCATCCTGAACGAAAAGCACGGCATGAAGATCGCCGTCATCGAGAACGAGTTCGGCGAAGAGAACATCGACAACGAGATCCTCGTGCAGGACACGAGCGAGCAGATCATCCAGATGAGCAACGGCTGCATCTGCTGCACGATTCGCGGCGACCTGTCGCGCGTGCTCAACGATCTGGCCGCGAAGAAGCAGGCGGGCGAAGTGGACTTTGACCGCGTCGTGATCGAAACCACCGGCCTCGCGAATCCGGGCCCGGTCGCGCAAACCTTCTTCATGGACGACCAGATCGCAAGCGAATTCCTGCTCGACGCGATCATCACGCTGGTCGACGCGAAGCACGCGAACCATCAGCTCGACGAGCACGAAGTGGTGCAGCGCCAGGTCGGTTTCGCGGACCGGATGTTCATCACGAAGGCCGATCTCGTCGACGAGCAGCACGTGGGCGATTTGCGCCACCGCCTGCTGCACATGAACCCGAAGGCTACGATCAAGGTCGTTAATTTCGGCGCAGCGGACATCAAGGAAATTTTCGATCTGCGCGGCTTCAACCTGAACTCGAAGCTCGAAATCGATCCGGACTTCCTGAGTGAAGACGAACACGCGCATAGCCACGCGCACGCGCACGACGAGCACGGCCACACGCACGGCGACCATGACGACGATCACGCCAATTGCGATCACGACCATGGCCATTGCGATCACGAAGGCCCGGATCACGGACATCACCATCATGCGCATCACGACGACAAGATCAAGTCGTTCGTGTACCGCAGCGATCGTCCGTTCGATCCGAACAAGCTCGAAGACTTCCTCGGCGGCATCCTGCAGATCTATGGCGAGCACCTGCTGCGCTACAAGGGCGTGCTGTACATGAAGGGCGTCGATCGCAAGGTCGTGTTCCAGGGAGTGCATCAAATGATGGGCAGCGACCTCGCCGCGAAATGGCAACCGGCCGAGAAGAAGACCAACAAGATGGTGTTCATTGGCATCGAACTGCCGCGCGATCTGATCACCGACGGTCTCGACGCCTGCCTCGCCTGAGCGGGCGCAGCGCCGTCGTGCAAGCAAGCCTCGGAGCAAGCCCACGACATGCCGCGCGCAGCGCGGCATGCGCCGTGCTACTTCTAGTGCGGTGAGACGCCCGCCGCCGACTGCGCGGGCGTGAATCCTCTGCTGAAACTGCGCCGCCGCGGCGGCGAGGCCTTTCGAATCCAGGCCATATGAAAAACGCGTGAAAACCCTGCTGTATTAAAGCGTGCGCGACCATCGCTTTTTGGCTTTCTGCGCGTTATATTTTCGGGATATCGCAGCGCCGCAGGCCGGCTTTCAGCAGTTGCGGTGCCGTATTGTGATTCAGTTACAATACGTGCCCACTGGAGAATGACAACGAATTGCCCGGTCGCGCGTATCCCGCGACGGGCCTGAAACGGCGCCGGAAAATCTTGTCCGGAGACACGCCGAAAACGCCGGCGGGCGCGGCCTGAAAGGGCACGCGCTCGTCGGCGAGCGATGCCTCAGGAGCATGTGTGAATCGGTTTCCAGAGGAGTTCGGCCCCGCAGCGGCGTAGCTAGCAACGCCCGGTGTGTGGGCGCCAGGCGCTTCGGCGTCACGACAGTCCAACGTTCGTGGCCACTCTGCGCTGCGCGTCCGCGCGACGCGTTTGCGGGCAATACGAAAGTGCGGGCCCTATGAGTTTTGCCTCACATTGAAGAAGTAAGCCAGATGACGACGAAACGACTCTTGACCGAAGCCGAAATCCTGAAGATGAGCGACAAGGATTACATGAATGCGGATCAGCTCGCCTTCTTCAAGAACAGGCTCGAACAGTTGCAGGCGGACATTCTCCGCAATGCCGGCCAGACGACCGAGAACCTGCGCGAAACGGTCATCGTGCCGGACCCGGCCGATCGCGCCACGATCGAGGAAGAGCATGCACTCGAACTGCGCACGCGCGACCGCGAACGCAAGCTGCTGAAGAAGGTGCAGCAATCGATCGCGCGAATCGAGGCGGGCGACTATGGCTGGTGCGAGGAAACCGGCGAGCCGATCGGCATTCCGCGTCTGCTCGCGCGGCCCACGGCTACGCTGTCGCTCGAAGCCCAGGAGCGCCGCGAACTGCGCCAGAAGCTGTTCGGCGACTGATTATCTGCGGCGCGGCTTCGGCTTAGCGCCCTGAAAACGCTGCTTCGTCGAGAGGCGCACGGTGAACCGTGCGCCTTTTCTTTTTGCGCGACATCCGCGCATGCTCCGCCATCCGTCCCGCCCCGCCATCCCTTCCCGCCTCGTTTCTCAGGCTCCCTGAGCGGATTTTCGGTTTTTCGTCCTATGCGTTCCGGCGGATCTTGATATGACCGCGCGCGCCCTAAAATAGATCGGACATGCGCTCACGAGCGCGCCAGCCGGCGCGCCGTCCGCTGACTGGATTCATGCGGTAGCGCACAGCGCTGCCGCGTCCTACCCGTTTTGCAAAGAGGAACGCATATGGAGCAATTTCACGGCACGACGATCGTTTCCGTGCGCCGCGGCAACAAGGTGGCGCTCGGCGGCGACGGCCAGGTCACGCTCGGCAACATCGTCATGAAAGGCGGCGCGAAGAAGGTCCGGCGCATCTACAACGGCAAGGTGCTGGTCGGTTTCGCCGGCGGCACGGCGGATGCCTTCTCGCTGCTCGACCGCTTCGAGGCGAAGCTGGAAAAACATCAGGGCAATCTGACGCGCGCGGCCGTGGAGCTCGCGAAAGACTGGCGCACCGACCGCATGCTGCGTCGTCTCGAGGCGATGCTGATCGCCGCGGACGCGACCACCACGCTCGTCATCACCGGCAACGGCGACGTGCTCGATCCCGAAGGCGGCATCTGTGCGATCGGCTCGGGCGGTGCGTACGCACAGGCGGCCGCGAAGGCGCTTGCCGACAACACCGAGCTGTCGCCGCGCGACATCGTGGAGAAGTCGCTGGAAATCGCCGGCGACATGTGCATCTACACGAACCATAACCGCGTCATTGAGACGATCGAGTAAGGACCCATCGATGAGCACCATGACCCCCGCCGAGATCGTCTCCGAACTCGACAAACACATCATCGGCCAAGGCCGCGCGAAGAAGGCCGTGGCGGTCGCGCTGCGCAACCGCTGGCGCCGTCAGCAGGTCGACGAACCGCTGCGCCAGGAAATCACGCCGAAGAACATCCTGATGATCGGACCGACCGGCGTCGGCAAGACCGAAATCGCGCGGCGTCTCGCGAAGCTCGCGGACGCGCCGTTCATCAAGATCGAAGCGACCAAATTCACCGAAGTCGGCTACGTGGGCCGCGACGTCGACAGTATCGTGCGCGACCTGATCGAAATTTCGGTCAAGCAGACCCGCGAAACCGAAATGCGCAAAGTGCGGACCAAGGCCGGCGATCTGGCCGAAGACCGCATCCTCGACATCCTGCTGCCAACCGCACGGCCGGTCGGCTTCGGTTCGAGCTCGAGCTCGACCGACACCGCCGATGAAGGCAGCACGACGCGTCAAACGTTCCGCAAGCGCCTGCGCGAAGGCCAGCTCGACGACAAGGAAATCGAGCTCGACGTCGAGCAGCCGCAGGTCGGCATGGACATCATGGGGCCGCCGGGCATGGAAGACATGACCGAGCAGATCCGCTCGATGTTCGCCAACATCGGCGGCGGCAAGAAGATGCGCCGCAAGATGAAGGTCAAGGAAGCGCTGAAGGTGCTCACCGACGAAGAAGCCGGCAAGATGCTGAACGACGAAGAGGTGAAGAGCAAGGCGGTGCAGAACGTCGAGCAGAACGGCATCGTGTTCCTCGACGAAATCGACAAGATCGCGTCGCGCAACGAAGCGGGGGGCGGTGAAGTGTCCCGTCAGGGCGTGCAGCGCGATCTGCTGCCGCTCGTCGAAGGCACGACGATCAACACCAAGTACGGCATGGTGAAGACCGATCACATCCTGTTCATCGCGAGCGGCGCGTTTCATCTCGCGAAGCCGAGCGATCTGATTCCCGAGCTGCAGGGACGCTTCCCGATTCGCGTCGAGCTCGATTCGCTGTCGGTCAACGACTTCGAATCGATCCTCGTGTCGACGGACGCGAGCCTCGTCAAGCAATACCAGGCCCTGCTCGCGACCGAAGACGTGCACCTCGAATTTGCCGACGACGGCATCCGCCGTCTCGCCGAGATCGCGTACTCGGTCAACGAGAAGACCGAGAACATCGGCGCGCGGCGTCTTTATACGGTGATTGAAAAACTGCTCGAAGAAGTGTCGTTCTCGGCCGGCAATCATTCGGGCCGTGCAGTGCAGATCGACGCGGCGTATGTCGATAGCGCGTTGAACGAAATCGCCGAAGACGAGGATCTGTCGCGCTACGTGCTTTGACATGCGCGGTGACAGTGCGAAGCGCTGATGCATGAAAAACGGGCTGCCTTCGCATAGGCAGCCCGTTTTGTTTTGTGCCGCCCTTCCCGCGGCGGCGCCTCGAACAGCCAACGCCGCGCCAGAAGATCGCCGCCTACTGCTTCACCGGCCGCTTCGCCAACTTGCGCTGCAACGTGCGCCGATGCATGTTCAACGCGCGCGCGGTCGCCGAGATATTGCCGTTGTGTTCTGCAAGCACACGCTGGATATGCTCCCATTCGAGCCGCGCCACCGACAGCGGCTGCGGATGCTCGATCGCCTCCTCGGCCTGCAACGCGCTCGCCTCGCTTTGCAGCGCCGACAGGATCGTCTCGACGTTGGCGGGCTTTGCGAGATAGTTGTCGGCGCCGTCCTTGACCGCCTGCACCGCGGTGGCGATGCTCGCGTAGCCGGTCAGCACGAGCATGCGCGCATCGGGCTGCAGATCGCGTAACGGCGCGACGAGCGTCAGGCCGGAGTCGTTGCCGAGATGCAGGTCCACGGTGATCTCGCTGAACTTCTGCTGATTCGCGAGCCGGATCGCCTCGTCCGCGTTGTGTGCTTCGCTCACCGTGTAGCCGCGCCGCGTCAAGCCGCGCGCGAGGATGCCGGAGAACACTTCGTCGTCGTCGATCACCAGAAAATTCTTTTCGCTCATGCCTGTTTCTCCGTGTTGGACGGCGCGGCGCCATGTGGGCTCGCTCCGGAAATCTTGCGCGCGGCGAGTGGTAGTCGCAGCACCGCACGCGTGCCGCGCGGCCGTCCGCCGTTGGCGTCGGTCAGCTCGATCGATCCCTTCAGACGCGCCGCCGCCGAAAACGCCAGATACAGGCCGACGCCGTGACCGCCCTGCGTGCTCTCCACCGGCATCGCGCCGAGCGAGCCGCGCAGCGCGGCCGGAATGCCCGGACCGTGGTCGCACACTTCGAACACGATCTGGTCGCCGCGTGGCGCGAGCACGCAGGACAGTGTCACGTGATCGCGGCTCGCGCGCGCGGCGTTGTCGAGCAGGATCGTCAGTATCTGGCTGACGGCCACCGTGTCGTTGAGACTGACATCGGCGGGCGGTGTGCCAAGCCGCTCGAACTTCACGTGAGGATGGCGCAGGCGCCATTGCTCGGCAAATGATTCGAGCCATTCGTCGACCGGCTGGCGGTTCGTCGTGGTCGTTGCGCGGCTGCGCAACCGCGCGAGCGCCGACGTGCACAGCATCATCTGCTGCTCGAGCAGCTCGAGATCGGCGCGGTAGGGGGCGAGTCCCGCGTCGGTCCGCGCCGCGTCGCGCAATTCTTCGGACAACATCGCGATTGTAGACAGAGGGGTGCCGATTTCGTGGGCCACGGTGGCCGCCTGCACGCCGAGCGCGACCGCCCGTTCGTCGTGGAGCAAGCGCTGCTGCGCTTCTCCAAGCGCTGCGTCACGTAGCCGCAGCGCTCGGGACATGCGCGCGACGAACCACGCAATCAGCCCCACGCTGACCATGAAGTTGACCCACATGCCCGAGCGGTAGTAGTCGAACAGGTTGGCGGGATTCTCGAGATTGAGCGGCACGGAATCGAAACTGAGCATCGCGTAGCAGGCGACCGCGAACGCCGCGAGCCAGGCCATCAGATACCACGGCAGCACGGCCGCCGCGATCGCAAGCGATGGCAGGTACAGCGACACGAACGGGTTGGTGGTGCCGCCGGACAGGAACAGCAGCGCCGACAACGCCCCGAGATCGACCCAGATCTGCCCGAACAGCTCGAGGTTGGACTCGGGACGCTGCTGCGACACGCGCCACCACGTGAGCGCGTTGAACAGCACTTCGAGCCCGATCACGAGCAGCATCGCGGGCAACGGCAGATTGGCGCCGATGAAGATCTGCACGAACGCGATCGTCAGCAGCTGACCGATGATCGCGAGGCTGCGCAGCCAGAACAGATGGCCGAGATTGACGCGGCCGGTGTTGGTTATACGGTGCATGACCCTAGTCTACCCGTTACGCCGCCGCGGCCCGAGCCAGTGGCGCCGCGGCAGACGAAGCCCGTTGCTTCGTCGCCGCGGCCAAACTGCACCCGCTCGACGACGCCCGCCATTATTGCCCCACTCGACCCGGGAAACGCCGTCGCACAATTGCGCGCCGGCTACGCGCTGCAGATGGCCAGCCGGCAGGCCGACGCGATCGCCCCGGATCGGCAGCCGCGGTTCGGCGAATGGGAGCCGGCGCTGGAAGCGATTGCGCGCGATCTGCGGGCGCTGGTGGCGCAGCATCGCCACGCGTCGGCGGTTTCTGATCGGCCCCGGGGCAAACCCGACCATCACGGCCGCTCATGCTCACTCGCCTCGTATGTCGCCTGTGCAATCTCCGCGGCCAAACACTCCGGGCACAGACACCGGCCGCCTGGCTTTAACCGCTCGACCGGTAGCGGCGGCAGCGCGCGGCACCAGCAGTTGGACGGCTCAGTCTGCATGCCGCAGTCGAAAGCATTGCCGCAGCGCGGACAGCGTGCGCTGCGTTCGGAGCGGGGGGAATACGATTTCATCGCAGATCGGCGCTCAGGGCCGGGGACATTCATCAAGCCATGATGCCATGACTGACACGCTCAGGTGCAGTCGTCCGTTCGGCCAATGCACAGCCGTCACGCAAGTGCGTTACGCTTGCTGTTCGCCACCCCCGCGGCCCGTCATGGTGCGGTACGCCAAGCCTGCACCGCCCGTCGCTCGCGCCGCGGCCGAAAACCCTGTTGCAGCGCGCCAGTCCTGTACAATTCGCGCTGTTTTAACTGTTCCGTGCCCGAGCCTGCCGCCATGTCCGAGCTTCCCGACCTCTCGCAGATTGCGCCCACCCTGAAAGCCGAAATTCTGGCCGAGGCGCTGCCTTACATCCGTCAGTATCACGGTAAGACCGTGGTCATCAAATACGGCGGCAACGCCATGACCGAAGAGCGTCTGAAGCAGGGCTTCGCGCGCGACGTGATTCTGCTGAAGCTGGTCGGCATCAACCCGGTTATCGTGCACGGCGGCGGTCCGCAAATCGACCAGGCGCTTAAGAAAATCGGCAAACAGGGCACGTTCATCCAGGGCATGCGCGTCACCGACGAAGAGACGATGGAAGTCGTCGAATGGGTGCTCGGGGGCGAGGTGCAGCAGGACATCGTGATGCTGATCAACCACTTCGGCGGCCACGCGGTCGGCCTGACCGGCAAGGATGGCGGCCTGATCCACGCGCGCAAGATGCTGATGCCGGATCGCGAAACTCCGGGCCAGTACGTCGACATCGGCCAGGTCGGCGAAGTCGAGTCGATCAACCCGGCGGTCGTGAAGGCGTTGCAGGACGACGCGTTCATTCCGGTGATCTCGCCGATCGGCTTCGGCGAAGACGGCCTGTCGTACAACATCAACGCGGATCTCGTCGCGGGCAAGCTGGCGGTCGTGCTGAACGCCGAAAAGCTCGTCATGATGACCAACATCCCCGGCGTGATGGACAAGGAAGGCAATCTGCTGACCGACCTGTCGGCGCGCGAAATCGACGGTCTGTTCGAAGACGGCACGATCTCCGGCGGCATGCTGCCGAAGATCTCCTCCGCGCTCGATGCGGCGAAGAGCGGCGTGCGCTCGGTGCACATCATCGACGGCCGCATCGAGCACTCGGTGCTGCTCGAAATTCTGACCGAACAGCCGTTCGGCACGATGATCCGCTCGCATTGATCGTTGCGGCATCCCCGGCACAGGGGTTGCGTCCGAGCGGCGCGACGCCTGTGCCCCACCTCGCGGCCGGCAGTCCATGCGCGCCCCCGAGCGTTGATGTGGCAATCTCTGTGCATCCGCAGCATGAAACGCCCGTCAGCGGCTGAAGAAATCCACCATGCGCACCCCCACTTCGCGGCGCCGCCGTCCTGACCTCGCAGGCGGCAAGCCCGTCTGGCTGTTCGATCTCGACAACACGCTGCACCGCGCATCACATGCCATTTTCCCCGCGATCAATCGCGGCATGACCCAGTACATCATCGACGCGCTGCAAGTCGACATCGACGAAGCCAACCGTCTGCGCACCGGCTACACGCTGCGCTACGGCGCAGCACTGCTCGGTCTCACGCGCCACCATCCGCTCGACGCGCACGACTTCCTGAAGGTCGTGCACACGTTCCCCGACCTCTGCTCGATGATCCGCCACGAGCGCGGCGTCGCGCGTCTGATCGCGGCGCTGCCGGGCCGCAAGATCGTGCTGACCAACGCGCCCGAAACCTACGCGCGCGCCGTGCTCGCCGAGTTGCGCATCGAGCGGCTATTCGAGCGCGTGATCGCGATCGAGCACATGCGCGATCGCCGCCAATGGCGCGCGAAGCCCGATCACGCGATGCTGCGCCGCGCGATGCGCGACGCGCACGTGTCGCTGAAAGACGCGTTCCTCGTCGAGGACACGCGTTCGCACCTGAAAAACTATCGACGGCTCGGCATCCGCACCGTGTGGATCACCGGGCACCTGCCGCGCAAGCCGCACGCGGACGGTGTACCGACGCGCCTGCCGGGCACCGGCCGGCCGCATTATGTCGACCGCAGCATTCGTTCGCTAAAATCGCTACGACTGGGCACGCGCTCGGTTCGATGGAAGGGACGCAAGCCGGGACAGTAGGGACGAAAGCCGCCAACGACATCAGCCGGGGGACCACAGCCATGCAGCCGATCGACAAGCCTGACGAAACCTCAGCCGCAGCCTCCCCCGCGGCGCCGGCCGCCACACGCTCGCCGCGTCCGAAGCCGGGCGAGCGTCGCGTGCACATCCTGCAGACGCTTGCCAGCATGCTCGAGGCGCCGAAGCGCGAGAAGGTCACCACGGCCGCGCTCGCCGCCCGGCTAGGTGTGTCGGAAGCCGCGCTGTATCGCCATTTCGCCAGCAAGGCGCAGATGTTCGAAGGTCTGATCGAGTTCATCGAGCAGACACTGTTCGGCCTCATCAACCAGATCACCAATCACGAAAACAACGGCGTGCTGCAGGCGCGCGCGATCGCGCTGATGCTGCTCAACTTTCCCGCGAAAAATCCCGGCATGACGCGCGTGCTGACCTGCGAGGCACTGATCGGCGAGCACGAGCGACTCACCGAGCGCGTGAACCAGATGCTCCAACGGATCGAGGCATCGCTGAAGCAGTGCTTGCGGCTCGCGCAGACCGAAGCGCTTGCCCGTGCGAATAACGACGTCACAGGCAACGCCGGCGCGCAGACCGCACCGCAATCCACTGCGTTGCCTGCCGACTACGATCCCGCAATTCGCGCGAGCCTGGTGGTGAGCTATGTGATCGGCCGCTGGCATCGCTATGTGCGCAGCGGTTTCGCGCGGCCGCCCGCCGAACACGCGCACGAGCAACTGCTGCTGATTCTTCAGTAGTCCGCGAGGACTCGCACCCTTCGCGCGGCATCGCCCGTGCCGCTGCCGCGCGGAATTTTCCGCTATACTTTGCGCCTGATGTTGCCGCGGCCTTCCGATGCATAACGGACCGCGCCAAGGCATCCCGAAACACGTTGCACCCGGTTTCACACCCTTTCACGCGCCGATTTGCTGACTCGATTGCGGGCGCGCGAACCCTTGGCCCCAGGCCCGCGGTTCACTATAAATGCGGCTAAAGAGGTCGTCAGCTGCGCACACCGTCCTTCTCTTCGTGCTTCGCCGACGCCGTTTAGCCGCCCTGTTGACTCAATGGCGGAATGAATGGAATCCCTCGGCATCGTCGCTCCCCAAAAAATGCATTTCACCGAGCCGCTGCCATTGCGCAACGGCAGCTCGCTCGCAGGCTACGACCTGATGGTCGAGACCTACGGCACGCTCAATGCCGCGCGCAGCAATGCGGTGCTCGTGTGCCACGCGCTGAACGCATCGCATCACGTGGCGGGCGTGTACGCCGACAATCCGAAGGACATCGGCTGGTGGGACAACATGGTCGGCCCGGGCAAGCCGCTCGATACCGACAAGTTTTTCGTGATCGGCGTGAACAACCTCGGCTCATGCTTCGGCTCGACCGGGCCGATGAGCATCGACCCCGCGACCGGCAAGCCGTATGGCGCGACCTTTCCGGTCGTCACCGTCGAAGACTGGGTCAACGCTCAGGCGCGCGTCGCCGAGGGGTTGGCCATCACGCGCTTCGCCGCCGTGATGGGCGGCAGTCTCGGCGGCATGCAGGCGCTCGCGTGGAGCATGATGTATCCGGAGCGGGTCGCGCATTGCATCGTGGTCGCATCGACGCCGAAACTGTCCGCGCAGAACATCGCGTTCAACGAGGTCGCACGCTCGGCGATCCTGTCAGACCCCGACTTCCACGGCGGCAACTACTACGCGCACGGCGTGAAACCGAAGCGCGGCCTGCGCGTCGCGCGGATGATCGGCCACATCACGTATTTGTCGGACGACGACATGGCCGAAAAATTCGGCCGCTCGCTGCGTCGCGCGGAAGGCGCGCTCGATGACTACAACTTCAGCTTCGACGTCGAATTCGAAGTGGAATCGTATCTGCGCTATCAGGGCGACAAGTTCGCCGACTACTTCGACGCGAACACCTACCTGCTGATCACGCGCGCACTCGACTACTTCGATCCGGCCAAGGCCTTCGACGGCGATCTGACCGCCGCGCTAGCGCACACCACCGCCAAGTATCTGATCGCGAGCTTCTCGACCGACTGGCGTTTCGCGCCGGCACGCTCGCGCGAACTGGTGAAGGCGCTGCTCGACCACAAGCGCACGGTCACCTATGCGGAGATCGACGCGCCGCACGGCCACGATGCCTTCCTGCTCGACGATGCGCGCTATCACAACCTGCTGCGCGCCTACTACGAACGCATTGCAAACGAGGTCAACGCATGAACCAGCGAGCGCTTGATTACCTGGCATTGCGCCCGGACTTCCGCGCGATCGCCCGCTGGGTCGAACCGCGCGCGACCGTGCTCGATCTCGGCTGCGCGGACGGCTCGTTGCTGTCGCTGCTGAACGAAGAACTGGACGTGCAGGGCTACGGCATCGAGATCAACGACGCCGGCGTGCTCGCCGCGACGCAGAAGGGCGTCAACGTGATCCAGCAGAATCTCGAAGACGGCCTGCGCCTGTTCGAAGATGGCAGCTTCGATTTCGCGGTGCTGTCGCAGACGCTGCAGACGATTCATCAGACCGCGGCGATCCTGCGCGAGACGGTGCGCGTCGGCAAGCAATGCATCGTGTCGTTTCCGAATTTCGGCTATTGGGCGCATCGGCTGTCGGTGTTGCAGGGGCGTATGCCGGTGTCGAAGTCGCTGCCTTATCAATGGCACAACACGCCGAACGTGCGTGTGCTGACGATCAAGGACTTCGAAGCGCTCGCGCCCGAAGTCGGCATCGAGATTCTCGATCGCGTCGTGCTGCATGACGGACAGGTGGTGCGTTGGGGCGTGAACTGGCGTGGTAGTCTTGCGGTCTATCGCGTCAAGAAAAGCTAACGTCACTTATCCACATGTCGAACCCGCCGCACGAGGCGCCCGCACTTACCGCTCACGAAGAACATCCCGGCTGGCGCGCGTTTTTGAATACGCGCATGCTGATTTGCGTCTTTCTTGGCTTCACGTCGGGATTGCCGCTGTTTACGCTCGTCTACCTCGTGCAGGCGTGGCTGCGCTCGGAAGGCGTCAATCTGAAGGAAATCGGCCTCTTCGCGCTGATTCAGTTTCCGTACACCTGGAAATTCGTCTGGGCACCGCTGATGGACCGCTACGTACCGCGCGTGCCCGGTTGGCGGCCCGGCAGACGGCGCGGCTGGATGCTCGTCACGCAATTGCTCGTGGCCGGCGCGATGGCGACGCTCGGTTTCGTGTCGCCACGCGAATCGATCTGGACCGTCGCCGCGCTGACCGCTCTGGTCGCGTTCTTCGGCGCGAGCTCCGACATCGTGATCGACGCGTACCGGCGTGAATTGCTCAGCGACACGCAGCAGGGCCTCGGCAACGCGGTGCACGTGAACGCGTACAAGATCGCGGCGCTCGTGCCCGGTTCGCTCGCGCTGATTTTGTCCGATCATCTGCCGTGGAGCACCGTCTTCATCGTGACGGCCGCGTTCATGCTGCCGGGCGTTCTGATGACGCTGGTGGTGCGCGAGCCCGAGGTGCACGGCGAGCCGCCGAAGAACCTGCGCGAGGCGATCGTCGAGCCGTTCAGGGAATTCATTCAGCGCGACGGCTGGCGCGCTGCCCTTTTCGTGCTCGGCTTCATCTTCCTATACAAGCTCGGCGATACGATGGCGACCACGCTGTCCACGTCGTTCTTCCTCGACATCGGCTTTTCGCGCACGCAGATCGGCGTGATCGCCAAGACCACGGCGTTCGGCGCGAGTCTCGCGGGCGGCATCGTCGGCGGGATCTGGCTGATGAAGATCGGCATCGGCCGCGGCTTGTGGATCTTCGGTTTGCTGCAGATGGTGTCGACGCTCGGCTTCGCGTGGCTCGCGCATCTCGGCCCGGATTCGCCCGGACTTGCCGCGATTTACGACATTGCCGTCGCACTGAGCCAGGGGACGACGAAGCTGCTGTCGTTCGTCGGCATCGACTGGAGCGTGCAGCTCGATCCACGCTCGGTCGCGCTCGCGCTCGTGTACGGCTTCGAGACCTTCGCCACCGGTCTCACGATGGCCGCGTTCACCGCGTATATCGCGAGCACCACCGATCCGCGCTACACCGCGACGCAGTTCGCGCTGTTCACGAGCCTCGCGTCGGTGCCGCGCACGCTCGCGTCGGCGGCGAGCGGCTATGTGGTCGCGCGGATGGGCTGGTTCGACTACTTCATCCTCTGCACCGCGCTCGCGGTGCCCGGCATGCTGCTGCTGGTGCGTATCGCGCCGTGGAGGGACCGGTCGTGAAGGTACCGATTCCGACCCGCGCGCGCCGCACCACACTCAGCGCCGTAAGCGTCCTCGGTTGCGCGAGCGTCGCGCTGGCGATGCCGGCGGGCGCCTATGCGGCCGGCACGCCGGCGACTGGCGCCAGCCCGGTGAGCGGCGCGCAAGCGCCCGCGCCGGGCGCCGCCGCCGCGACCACCAGCGGTGCGACGCCCAACCCGGCCCCGATGCCTGCGGCCAGGTCCGCGACCAGCGGCACCAGCGCCGCGGAAAACGCGACTTCGGCTGCAGCCGGCAGCAGCGGCAACAACAGCGCCGGCGGTGCCAATCCTGGCGCGGATAACAGCACCGGTGCCAACGCCGGTGCCCCGAGCACGCCCAGCGCTAGCGGTAGCGCTCCGGGCGCCGCTACTTCCGGCTCCGCGCCGCAGCCCGCGCACCCCCCCGCCACCGCCAAAGCGCCCGCCGCGGCATCGGCCCCCGCGGCCGTCCCGCCGCCCTACTACGTGAGCCCGCAACTGCGCTACGGCGGCTACATGGTGTTCCGCAACCTGATTCCGTCGTCGATGCTCGAGGCGCAGGCCGCCGAGGAGTTCAGCCAGATCGTCTACGGCGCCAGCCACGCGAACCGCCTGTACGGCGAGACGGACGCGCGCGTGACGCGCGTGCGCTCGATCATCGACCGGATGATTCCGTACTCGTTGAAATGGAACGAGCGAGCCAAGCTCTGGAAGTGGGAAGTCGCGGTGGTGCGCTCGAACGACATCCGCATGTACTGCCTGCCGGGCGGCAAGATCGTCGTCTATAGCGGGATTCTCGATCGCGTCCGCCTGAACGACAACGAGGTCGGCATGCTGATCGGCCATGAGATCGCGCACGCGTTGCGCGAGCACGCGCGCATGCGGCTCGGTCAGTTGCAGGCGAGCCAGCTCGATTCGTCCGGCACGATTCCGCAACTGTTCGGCCTCGCCGATCTGGGCATGGCGCCGCTCGGCATCGGTTCGCGTCTGCTGGAAATGAAGTACGAGAGCACCGACGAAACCGAAGCCGACGTGATTGGCAGCGATATCGCGTCGCGCGCCGGCTTCGATCCGCGCGCGGCGGTCACGCTGTGGGATAAGCTCGCGCAGGCGACGCGCGGCAGTCGCGAGCAGGGCTTCATCTACGTGCACCCGTACACGCCGGCGCGCCGCGACGACATCATCAAGCGGCTGCCGGACATGCTGCCGCTGTACGCGAAGGCAATCGGCAAGAGCGTCGACGAGTTGCCCGATTACGCAGGCATCGGTCGGCCGACCCGCAAGCCTGCGCGCGACTGATACCCCGCTTCTACCGACTGCTGGCAAGCCACTGCGCTGCACGCGCCGCTGCCGGCAGGTTTACTCTTCGACCTTATGGTCGTAGTCGACGGTCAGCGGCGCATGGTCGCTGAACTTGATATCGCGGAACACGTCGGTGCGCTTCGCCTTGCTTGCGATGCCCGGCGTCGCGATCTGGTAATCGATCCGCCACCCGACGTTCTTCGCATACGCCTGACCGCGATTGCTCCACCACGTGTACTGCTCGGGCCGCTGGTCGAGCGTGCGGAACACGTCCACATAACCGACTTTGTCGAACAGTTTGTCGAGCCATGCGCGCTCTTCGGGCAGGCAGCCCGAATTCTTCTGGTTGCTCTTCCAGTTCTTGATGTCGATTTCCTTGTGCACGATGTTCACGTCGCCGCACACGATCACCTCGCGCTCCTTCGCCAACTCGGCGAGATGCGGCATGAACTCGTCCATGAAACGGAACTTGGCCTGCTGGCGCTCGTCGCCGCTCGACCCCGACGGCACATACACCGAGACCACCGACAGCTTGCCGAAACGCAGCTCGACGTAGCGCCCTTCCGGGTCGAACTCCTCGCTGCCGAAGCCGATGACCACTTCGTCCGGCTCATGACGCGTATAGACGCCCGCGCCGCTATAACCCTTTTTTACCGCATGCTGGAAATAGCCGGTGAAATCATGCGGCGCCATGAACTCCGGCGTCATGTCATCCTGCGAGCATTTGATTTCCTGCACGCAAAGCACGTCGGCGCCCTGTTCGCCGAACCAGTCGAAAAAGCCCTTCTTGGCCGCCGAGCGGATGCCGTTAAGGTTGGCGGTAATCACACGCAACATGTCTTTCCTCTTTTGTTCGATTCGTTTCTGAAGCCAAGGGGCAAGGCCGCGTTCACTCGACCTTGATGCCCTTCAGCGATTCCTTGGCCGGCGGATATTCGAGCTTCAGCGCGTCGAGCGTGCGCAGCAGCAGTTCGGCGACCATCACGTTGCGATGCGTCTTCGACTCGGCCGGAATCACGTACCACGGCGCGTATTCGGTCGACGTCGCGGCCAGTGTGTCGCGATACGCGGACTGATACGCGTCCCACTGCTTGCGCGCTTCGAGATCCGACACGTCGAATTTCCAGTGCTTCAGCGGATCGTCGATGCGCTCCTGCAAACGCACACGCTGCTCGTCCCTTGAAATGTGCAGCATGCACTTGAGAATCGTCGCGCCGCTGTCGGCGAGCATCTCCTCGAACTGACGGATGTGGCGGCACCGCTGCTGGAACGCCGCGGCGTCGAGCGCGCCCAGCACGGTCGGCACGAGCAGGTCTTCGTAGTGACTGCGGTTGAAGATCGTCAGCTCGCCGGCCGCGGGTGCCTGCGAATGCACGCGCCACAGGAAGTCGTGCGCAAGTTCGACGGGCGTCGGCGCCTTGAACGGCACGATGCGCAAGCCGAGCGGGTCCACTTCGTGAAATACCGCGCGGATCGTGCCGTCCTTGCCGCTCGTGTCCATGCCTTGCAGCACTAGCAGAACGCGGCGCTTGCGCTGCGCGTGCAGCCGCTCCTGCAGGTTGTCGAGCAGCAGGCCTACTTCCGACAGACGCGCGCGGTCAGCGTCTTTCGAGCCGCTCGAAAACGGCTTCGCCTTCGGATCGAAATGGTCGAGCGAGAAGTGGTTTTTTTTCTTGCCGTCGTCGAAATACGGCACGCGGAAATCGTCGAGATCGGGTTGCTTTGTCATGCATACACTCCAAGGTCTACGCTTACCTACGCTCAACCGGCTGAAGCGGGTCCGCAAAATAAAACGGGCCGTTGCCCTGCTTCGATCCGGCAACGGCCCGTGGTGACACGGGCGCGATCACGCCCGGCCGCGGCACTTCAACTCAGGACAACTTCTTCTTGAGCAATTCATTGACCTGAGCAGGGTTGGCCTTACCCTTGGTTGCTTTCATCGCCTGGCCGATCAGCGCGTTGAACGCCTTTTCCTTGCCGGCGCGATATTCGTCGACCGACTTCTGGTTCGCGGCGAGCACTTCGTCGATGATCGCTTCGAGCGCGCCGGTGTCCGAAATCTGCTTCAAGCCTTTCGCCTCGATGATGCGATCGGCAGCGGCTTCGTCGGTGGCCTTCTCTTCCCAGATCGCGAGGAAGATTTCCTTCGCGATCTTGTTCGAGATCGTACCGTCGGCAATACGTTGCAGAACCAGCGCCAGCTGCGCGGCCGAGACCGGGCACGCGGCAATGTCGAGGCCTTCGCGATTGAGCTGCGACGACACTTCACCCATCACCCAGTTCGCCGCGACCTTCGCGTTGGCCGCACCGAACTTGGCGACCACCGCTTCGTAGTAAGCGGCCGTCGCCTTACTCGAGGTCAGCACGTTCGCGTCGTACGGCGTGAGTCCGTACTGCGACACGAAGCGCCGCTGGATCGCTTCCGGCAGTTCCGGCATCTCGCTCTTCACGCGCTCGACCCACGCGGCGTCGATCACGAGCGGCATCAGGTCTGGGTCGGGGAAATAGCGGTAGTCGTGCGCGTCTTCCTTGCTGCGCATCGAACGCGTCTCGCGCTTGTCCGGATCGTACAGACGCGTTTCCTGCACCACCGTGCCGCCGTCTTCGATCAGTTCGATCTGGCGACGCACTTCGTACTGGATCGCTTCCTCGAGGAAGCGGAACGAGTTCAGGTTCTTGGTCTCGGTGCGCGTGCCGAATTCCTTCTGGCCGAGAGGACGCACCGACACGTTCGCGTCGCAGCGAAACGAGCCTTCCTGCATGTTGCCGTCGCAGATGCCAAGCCACACGACGAGCGTGTGCAGCGACTTCGCGTAGGCAACGGCCTCGGCCGCGCTACGCATTTCCGGCTCGGTGACGATTTCGAGCAGCGGCGTGCCGGCGCGATTCAGGTCGATGCCGGTCATGCCCGCGAAGTCTTCGTGCAGCGACTTGCCCGCATCTTCCTCGAGGTGGGCGCGCGTCAGGTTGATGGTTTTCTCGTACGCTTCCTTGCCCGCCTTTTCATTGGCCGGCACCTGGATCGTCACCTGACCGCCCTGCACGACGGGAATTTCGTACTGGCTGATCTGGTAGCCCTTCGGCAGGTCCGGGTAGAAATAATTCTTGCGCGCGAAGATGCTGCGCGTCGCCACCGTTGCACCGATCGCGAGGCCAAACTGAATGGCGCGTTCGACCGCGCCGCGGTTCATCACCGGCAGCGTGCCCGGCAAGGCCAGATCGACGGGGCTGGCCTGCGTGTTCGGCGCGGCGCCGAATTGGGTCGCGGTGCCCGAGAAGATTTTCGAATGCGTCGACAACTGCGTGTGGGTCTCCAGACCAATCACGACTTCCCATTGTTTGGTCATGGTGCTCACACTCCTGCCGGTGCCTGACGGTGCCAGTCGGTCGCGCGCTGGAACGCGTCGGCCACCTGCAGCATCCGGGCTTCATTGAAATAGTTGCCGATGATCTGCAGACCGACCGGACGCTGCGCATTCGCGCCCGCGCCGAAACCGCACGGCACGCTCATGCCAGGCAGGCCGGCGAGGCTCACCGACAGCGTGTAGATGTCGGCCAGATACATCTGCACCGGATCGTCGCCCTTCGCGCCGATGTCCCACGCCACCGACGGCGCGACCGGTCCCATGATCACGTCGCACTGCTTGAACGCTTGCTGGAAGTCCTGCGCGATGATGCGGCGGATCTTCTGCGCCTGCAGGTAGTACGCGTCGTAGTAGCCGTGCGACAGCACGTAGGTGCCGACCAGAATGCGGCGCTTCACTTCCGGGCCGAAGCCTTCGGCGCGCGACTTCTTGTACATGTCGAGCAGATCGCGGTACTCGGCCGCGCGATGGCCAAACCGCACGCCATCGAAACGCGACAGGTTCGACGATGCTTCGGCCGGCGCGATCACGTAGTAGACCGGGATCGACAGTTCGGTCTTCGGCAGCGACACCTCGACGAGCGTCGCGCCGAGCGCTTCGTACTGCTTCAAGGCGGCGTCGATCGACGCGCGCACGTCGTCGGCGAGACCGGGGCCGAAATACTCCTTCGGCAGGCCGATGCGCAGACCAGCGAGCGGCTTGTCCGTGCCGTCGTCCTGCCACGACTTGCCGAGATAGCGCGTGTAGTCCTCGTGCCCGTGCGAGAGGCTCGTCGAGTCGCGCTCGTCGAAGCCGGCCATCGCGTTGAGCAGCGTCGCGCAGTCCGCGGCGCTTTGCGCCATCGGGCCGCCCTGGTCGAGCGACGACGCGAACGCGATCATGCCGTAGCGCGACACCCGGCCGTACGTCGGCTTAATGCCGGTGATACCCGAGAACGACGCTGGCTGGCGGATCGAGCCGCCGGTGTCGGTGCCGGTCGCGGCGGGCGCGAGACGCGCGGCCACGGCGGCCGCGGAGCCGCCCGACGAACCGCCCGGCACGGCCTTGCGGTCCCACGGATTCTGCACGGCGCCGAAGTACGAATTCTCGTTGGACGAGCCCATCGCGAACTCGTCCATGTTGGTCTTGCCCACGCACACCATGCCGGCGTTCTGCAGACGCGCGACCACGGTCGCGTCGAACGGGCTTTCGTAGTTCGCGAGCATCTTCGAGCCGGCCGTGGAACGCCAGCCCTTCGTGACGAACACATCCTTGTGCGCGATCGGCAGGCCGACCAGCGGGCCCGCATGGCCGGTGTGCAGCAGCGCGTCGGCGGCTTTCGCCTGCGCGAGCGTCAGCTCGGGATCGACCTGGATGAACGCGTTCAGGCTATTGGCCGCGTCGATCCGCTTCAGGTACAGCTGCGCCAGTTCGACTGCGGAGCATTCCTTGTCCGCGAGCGCGGCGCGCAGTTCGGTCAGACTTTTTTCATGCATTGCGTTTTATCCTGGAAAGCGCGGCAGCGTGGTCATGCTGCCGTGGAGGCGTTCGGTTGCCCGTCGGCAGACCGGACCGGCAAGGTTCGCGGCGAAGCCGTGCGGCTGCGGCACGGAGGCTCGCGCCGGCGCTAGGCCCTGGGGCCTGCCCGGCAGGTCTTATTCGATCACCTTCGGCACGAGGTACAGGCCGTCCTGCACGGCCGGCGCGGGGCGCTGGAAAGCCTCGCGCTCGACCGTCTCGGTAACGGCGTCGTCACGCAGACGCAGCGCGACGTCTTCGATCTGCTCGATCGGGTGGGCAAGCGGCGCGATGCCGGTGGTATCGACCGCCTGCATCTGCTCGACGAGGCCGAAAAAATCATTGAGCTGGGCACGCGTATGCTCGGCGTCGGCATCGGCCAGTTCGAGCCGCGCGAGATGCGCGATGCGTTTTACATCGGTCAGGGTCAGAGCCATGCAGTCACCGGGAAGGGCGGAATGTCACAAAACTTTAAAAAAGTTGCGTTGTAACAATGGGTTACGACAAGATAGGACAAGACTGGGAAAGGAATGGCGGGGTCAAAAAGTGCCCTCCGTTTCCTGCAAAACATCCAAAATTATAAGGTATCATTACGCGTTCGACCCAAACCCGGACCGACTTACCAAGGCTTTACGGACAATTCCAACAACGTCCGGCGCTTTCCGCCTTGGCTTTGCAACGGCCTCCGGTAGACTCCCCCGCAGCTTCAAGTTCCTGTGGCGCCGCTTCGCCCGGTTGAAGCTGTTATTTATTCCGCTGCCGCCCTACGCATACGGTGCGAGGCCCGGCCCCCAGCGAGACAGGATTTTGAATGTTCGGTTTTTTGCGCAGCTACTTCTCCAACGATCTGGCCATTGACCTCGGCACCGCCAACACGCTTATCTACATGCGTGGCAAGGGCATCGTTCTCGATGAACCGTCGGTCGTGTCGATCCGCCAGGAAGGCGGCCCCAACGGCAAGAAGACCATTCAGGCAGTCGGCAAGGAAGCCAAGCAGATGCTGGGCAAGGTGCCGGGCAACATCGAGGCGATCCGCCCGATGAAAGACGGCGTGATCGCCGACTTCACCGTCACCGAGCAGATGATCAAGCAGTTCATCAAGACTGCCCACGAATCGCGCATGTTCTCGCCGTCGCCGCGCATCATCATTTGCGTGCCGTGCGGTTCGACCCAGGTCGAGCGTCGCGCGATCAAGGAAGCCGCGCACGGCGCGGGCGCCTCGCAGGTGTACCTGATCGAAGAACCGATGGCCGCCGCGATCGGCGCGGGCCTGCCGGTGTCGGAAGCAACGGGTTCGATGGTCGTCGACATCGGCGGCGGCACGACAGAAGTCGGTGTGATCTCGCTCGGCGGCATCGTGTACAAGGGCTCGGTGCGCGTCGGCGGCGACAAGTTCGACGAAGCGATCGTCAACTACATCCGCCGCAACTACGGCATGCTGATCGGCGAGCAGACCGCCGAGGCGATCAAGAAGGAAATCGGCTCCGCGTTCCCGGGCTCCGAAGTCAAGGAAATGGAAGTGAAGGGCCGCAATCTGTCGGAAGGCATTCCGCGCAGCTTCACGATCTCCAGCAACGAAATCCTCGAAGCGCTGACCGATCCGCTGAACCAGATCGTGTCGTCGGTGAAGATCGCACTAGAACAGACACCGCCGGAACTCGGCGCGGACATCGCGGAGCGCGGCATGATGCTGACCGGCGGTGGCGCGCTGCTGCGCGACCTCGATCGCCTGCTCGCCGAAGAAACCGGCCTGCCGGTGCTCGTCGCCGAAGACCCGCTGACCTGCGTCGTGCGCGGCTCGGGCATGGCGCTCGAACGCATGGACAAGCTCGGCAGCATCTTCTCGTACGAGTAAGCGAGCCTTCCTCCCATGTCAGTAGCGCGGATCTGGCACACGGCCCCTTGCGGGCCGCTTTGTCATTGGCTGGGCCGACCAGCCTCCGCGCGCTGACCGCGCGCGCCTTGCGCGTCGCCGTCTCACCCAACCGCTCACGCCCCCGGCGCCGACCATGGAATACAGTCCGCCGCCCCTGTTCAAGCAAGGCCCCTCCGCTCTGGCCCGACTGGTGTTCTTCGTCGTGCTGGCGCTCGCCCTGCTGATCTCCGATGCCCGCTTCCAGACGCTCGAAATCGTCCGCGGCGTGCTCGGCGCGGGTCTTTATCCTTTGCAGCGCGCAGCGCTCGTGCCGCGCGACATCTTCATGGGCGCCGCCGACCTCGCCGTGACGAGCGCCACGCTACGCGACGAGAACGCGAAGCTGCGCGCGAAGGATCTGCGGCTGGCGCAGCAGGCCAATCTGGCCGCGTCGCTCGCCGCCGAAAATGGCCATCTGCGCGCGCTGATGCAACTGTCGCAGAGCCTCACCACGCAATCGCTGCCCGCCGAAATCCAGTACGACACGCGCGATCCGTTCACGCAGAAGGTCGTGATCGGACGCGGCGCGCAGCAAGGCATCCAGAACGGCTCGCCGGTCGTCGACGAAGATGGCGTGATCGGCCAGGTCACACGGGTGTTCCCGCTGCAGGCCGAAGTCACGCTGCTGACGGACAAGGACCAGGCGGTGCCGGTCGAAATTCTACGCACCGGCTTGCGCAGCGTGATCTACGGTACGCCGAAGGGCGACACGCTCGATCTGCGCTTCGTGCCGATCAGCGCCGACGTCCAGACCGGCGACGAGCTCGTCACGAGCGGCCTCGACGGCGTGTATCCGCCGGGGCTGCCGGTCGCGAAGGTCGTGCGCGTCGACAAGCAAGCCGACACCGCGTTTGCGCGCGTAGTCAGTCTGCCGGTCGCCGCGGTGCGTGGTGCGCGTCAGGTGCTCGTGCTGCACGTCCAGAACAACGCGCCGCCGCGCCCGGCGGACGAATCCGATGCGGCAACCGTCGCGAAGGAAGCGAAAGCGAAGAAGGGCGCCAAAGCAGCGGACGGCAAGGGCGCGGCGGACAAATCCGCCGCCAAGCCAGCCGACAGGAACGCCGCCGACAAAGCGGCGACCGAAAAGCCCGCAGCCAAATCCGTGGAAAAGGCGCCGGGCAAAGCTGCGGCCGACAAGAAGTCCGAAAAACCCGCAGCCGACAGGAAAGCCGAAAAGCCGGCCGCCGCGAAGAACGTGAAGCCGCAAGCCGAGCCGGGGGCTCAGCCATGAATCGCCCGCAATACATCCTGCAGCCGGTCAACCCGTACTTCATCGCGTTCAGCCTCGCTTCCGCGTTCCTGCTGAACCTGATGCCGTGGGGGCGTCTCGCCGGCGTGCCCGATTTCGTCGCACTCGTGCTGCTGTTCTGGAATGTCCATCAGCCGCGCAAGGTGGGCATGGGCATCGCGTTTCTGCTCGGTCTGCTGATGGACGTGCACAACGCGAGCCTGCTCGGCGAGCACGCGCTCGCCTACACGCTGCTGTCGTACGGCGCGATCACGATTCACCGCCGCGTGCTGTGGATGTCGCTCGGCGTGCAAACGTTCGCGGTGATGCCGCTGCTCGTCGTCGCGCAACTGGTGCCGTTCGTGATCCGGTTGTTGACCGGCGCGGCGTTTCCGGGCTGGAGTTATCTGATCGACGGTTTCGTCGAAGCTGCGCTGTGGCCGGTCGCCAGCATCTTGCTGCTGATGCCGCAGCGCCGCCCCGCCGACCCGGACGATACGCGCCCCATTTGATCCCGCATCGGGCCCAGCGGCCGCGGCCAGTTTGGGCGCACACTCTTGATGGCCGCCTGCCGGCCTTTTGCAGAATCGCATGACCGAATTCAAGGACACTCAACAGCAGCTCACGAAATTCCGCCTGCGCGTCGCGGCGGCGGGCCTGTTCGTGTTTGTCTGCTTCGGGCTGATCGGCTTCCGGTTCCTGTTCCTGCAGGTCTGGCACTACAGTAAGTACTCGCTGCAAGCCGATGAAAACCGCATCTCCGTCGCGCCGATCGTGCCGAACCGCGGCATCATCACCGACCGGAACGGCGTCGTGCTCGCGAAGAACTACTCGGCCTATACGCTCGAAGTCACGCCGTCGAAGCTGAACGACACGCTCGATAACGTGATCGACAACCTCGCCACCGTCGTGTCGATCGATGCGCGCGACCGTCGCCGCTTCAAGAAGCTGCAGGAAGACTCGAAGAACTTCGAAAGTCTGCCGATCCGCACGCGCCTGACCGACGACGAAGTAGCGCGCTTCACCGCGCAGCGCTTCCGCTTCCCTGGCGTCGAAGTGCGCGCGAGGCTGTTCCGCCAGTACCCGCTCGGGCCGACCGCCGCACACGTGATCGGCTACATCGGACGGATTTCGCAACGCGACCAGGACCGCATCGACGACGCCAGCGATCAGAACGCCAGCGATCCGGACCACTACGATCCGCGTCTTGACGCGAACAACTACAAGGGCACCGATTACATCGGCAAGATCGGCGTCGAGCAGAGCTACGAGACCGAGCTGCACGGCCAGACCGGTTTCGAGGAAGTCGAGGTGACGGCGGGCGGCCGCCCGGTACGTACGCTGTCGCGCACCCAGGCGACGCCGGGCAACAACCTCGTGCTGTCGCTCGACATCGGCCTTCAGCAGGTCGCCGAGCAGGCGTTCGCCGGACACCGCGGCGCGCTCGTCGCGATCGAGCCGTCCACCGGCGACGTGCTCGCGTTCGTGTCGGCACCGAGCTTCGATCCGAATTCCTTCGTCGACGGCATCGACCAGCAGACCTGGGACGAGCTGAACAACTCGCCCGACCATCCTCTCCTGAACCGGCCGCTGCACGGCACCTATCCGCCGGGCTCGACCTACAAGCCGTTCATGGCGCTCGCCGCGCTGACGCTGCACAAGCGCACGCCGAGCTGGGGCTTCCAGGACCCCGGTTACTACACGTTCGGCGGCCACACGTTCCGCAACGACGTGCGCTCGGGCCAAGGCTGGATCGACATGAACCGCGCGATCGTCGTGTCGAACGACACGTACTTCTACATGCTCGCGCACGATCTCGGCGTCAACAACATCGCGAACTTCATGAAGCCGTGGGGCTTCGGGCAGATCACCGGCATCGACATCGCCGGCGAAGCGAAGGGCATCCTGCCGTCGACCGACTGGAAGCGCCACGCGTACCGCCGCCCCGAGCAGCAGAAGTGGTACGAAGGCGAAACGGTCAGCCTCGGCATCGGCCAGGGCTACAACTCGTTCACGATCCTGCAGCTCGCCCATGCCACCGCAACGCTCGCGAACAACGGCGTCGTGATGAAGCCGCACCTCGTGCGCGACATCGAGAATCCGATCACCAAGGACACGCGGCCGGTGGTGCGCGATCCGAGCGACAAGATCGCGGTCAAGCAGCAGGACATCGACTTCATCAAGCGCGCGATGGAAGGCGTGGTCACGAACGGCACGGCGGCCAAAGTGTTCGCGGGCGCGCCGTACCAGGCGGCCGGCAAGACCGGTACCGCGCAGGTGTACTCGCTGCAAGGCGCGAACTACAAAGGTCACGCGGTCGCCGAGAATTTGCGCGATCACGCGCTGTTCATCGCCTTCGCGCCGGCCGATCAACCGAAGATCGCACTCGCGCTGATCGTCGAAAACGGCGGCTGGGGCGCGGAGTCGGCCGGTCCGATCGCGCGCAGGGTGCTCGACTATTACCTGGTCGGCAAGAACAAGCCCGGCGCGGAAGAAGCGGCCGTCGCGGTAGCGGCATCGACCACGCTCGAAGCATCCGCGCCGCAGGTCGGCGATACGCCGGCCTCGCATGAGGGCGCTCACTCGCTCAAGATTGCGGCGGGCTTTACGGCACTGCCGATGCCGGGGGCGGCGGCTGCCGCAGCGGCCTCGGGTGCGTCGACGGCCGTTGCGGCTTCGGGCGCGAATGGCGCGTCTGCGCCGGTGGCGGCGTCGGCTGGCGCGGCGGCAACGGTGCCGGCGGCCAGCGCGCCGGCAGCGGCTTCGGCCACCGCGGCGCGCGCGGCCTCGGCGGCGAAGCCGGCATCGGCTTCGTCCGCGGCAAAGAAATCCGCGTCGCGTACGTCCGGCGCCCCGCACCAACCCCGTCCGGCAAGCGAGCCGGCGCCGAGCGTCGCGGCACCATCGCGCGAGGACAGCTTCCAGGGCGCGTCGCCGCGCCAGCCGGCCGCCGGCGGCATCGACGAATAAGGAGAAAGGCATGCAATTCGACAAGCGCGCCTGGCTCGAGCGCATCAAGCGGATGTTCGTAGGCTTCGACCGTCCGCTCGCACTGATCGTGTTTCTGCTGCTGTGCGTCGGCATCGTCACGCTGTACAGCGCGACGCTCGACATGCCGGGCCGCGTCGAAGACCAGTTGCGCAACATCCTGCTCACCTTCGTGCTGATGTGGGGGCTCGCCAATGTGCCGCCCAATACGCTGATGCGCTTCGCGGTCCCGCTCTACGCGTTCGGGATCGCGCTACTGGTCGCGGTCGCGATGTTCGGCCTTACGCGCAAGGGCGCGAAGCGCTGGATCAACGTCGGCGTGGTGATCCAGCCATCGGAAATCCTGAAGATCGCGACACCGCTGATGCTCGCCTGGTACTACCAGCGCCGCGAAGGCGTGATGCGCTGGTACGACTACCTGGTCGGGTTCGTGATCCTCATCGTGCCGGTCGGCCTGATCGCGAAGCAGCCCGACCTCGGCACGGCCGTGCTCGTGTTCGCGGCCGGCCTGTTCGTGATTTACTTCGCGGGGCTGAGCTTCAAGCTGATCGTGCCGGTGCTGATCGCGGCCGTGATTGCGGTTGCGTCGATCGCGGCGTTCCAGGACAAGATATGTCAGCCCGAAGTGCAGTGGCCGCTGATGCACGACTACCAGAAGCACCGCATCTGCACGCTGCTCGATCCGACCTCGGACCCGCTCGGCAAAGGCTTCCACACGATTCAAGCGGTGATCGCGATCGGCTCGGGCGGCCCGCTCGGCAAGGGTTGGCTGAAGGGTACGCAGGCGCATCTGGAGTTCATCCCCGAGAAGCACACCGACTTCATCTTCGCGGTGTTTTCGGAAGAGTTCGGTTTGGCAGGCGGAATCGTGCTGCTCACGCTGTACATGCTATTGATCGCGCGCGGGCTCTACATCGCGGCAAACGGCGCGACATTGTTCGGGCGATTATTGGCCGGCTCGTTGACGATGGCGTTCTTCACGTACGCGTTCGTCAATATCGGCATGGTGAGCGGGATTTTGCCGGTGGTCGGCGTGCCGTTGCCGTTCATGAGTTACGGTGGCACCGCGCTGACTACATTGGGCGTCGCGATCGGGCTGATCATGAGCGTCGCGCGACAGAAGCGGTTGATGCAGAGCTAACCCGTAGCTAGCGGTACGCTAGCAAACGACAATGCAAAAAAGGGCGCTCGCTGCGAGCGCCCTTTTGCTTTCTTGCTGCTTCATTACTGCGGCTTCACTTCCTTCTGATCGCGCAGCTGCGCGCTCAACTGCTGATACTTCAGGCGCGCGGCCGGATCGCCCTGCGCCGCCGCGGCCGCGTAATACGCGCGCGCCACATTCAGATTCCGGTCGACGCCATCGCCGCCACGCTCGTAGAACGAGCCGGTCACATACTGCGCGGTCATGTCGCCGCCCTGCGCCGCTTTCTTGTACCAGACGAACGCCTGCTTGTTGTCACGCTCGGTACCGCGTCCGTCGAGGAACTGATTCGCGAGTGCGAGCTCCGCCTGCACATGGCCCTGCGCGGCCGCCTTCATGAACCAGCGATGCGCCTCCACCGGATCGCGCTCGACGAACTCGCCATCGTCGTACATCTTGCCGTACACGTATTGCGCGTGCGACATGTTCGCGTCGGCGGCCTTGCGCAGCCACTTCTTGCCTTCGTCGACGTTGACCGGCGTGCCTTCGCCGTTGAGCAGCATCATCGCGTAATTGAACTGGGCGAGCCGGCTGCCGCGCTCGGCGGCCTGGCGGAATTCGGTCAGCGCCGCGCCGAGATTGCCGGCGTTGTAGTCGGCCACCGCGGATTGCGTCTGCGGATCGTTCGCTTTGGCGACGTCATCCTGTGCATACGCGGCGTTCCACGCCCCAGTCGCGAGCAGCGCCACCGCCATGGTCACTTGCGCGGTCACTCGCGTGATCATCCGCCCGGCGCCCCCCAGCACTCTGCCGTTCATGACCTCACCTCCTGTAATGCCTGGCGCGTCGCGCGCAACATCCAGATCACGTCGGCGGCTAGCGCGACGAAGCGAAAACCGGCGTCGCGATGCTGCCGCGCGCTCGCCACGTCCATCGCGAAGATGCCGGCGGCAATGCCGGCCTTGTCCGCCGCGCTGACTATACGCGCCATCGCGACCTGCACGTCCGCGTGTTTCGCGTCGCCGAGATGACCAAGGCTCGCGGCCAGATCGGCCGGACCGACGAACAGGCAATCGACGCCCGGCGTCGCCGCGATCTGCTCGACCTCCCGCAAGCCGCGCGCCGATTCGATCTGCACAATCGTCGCGATCTGTGCGTTGGCCGTCTGCACGTAATCACGCCGCATGCCGTAACCGGCCGCGCGCACGACGCCCGCGACGCCGCGCAGGCCGTCGAGCGCCTCGGCGGTCGGATATTGGGTGAGCCGCACGGCGCGTGCCGCGTCTTCAGCGGATTCGATGTTCGGGAACATCAGCGTTCGCGCGCCGGCGTCGAGCACGCGCTTGACGAGCCACGGCTCGCTCGCGGGCACCCGCACCACCGGCTCGCTCGGCAGATGGGCGGCGGCAATCGCGCGCAATTGCGACTCGACGCCGCCGCTATCGTTGGGCGCGTGCTCCATGTCGATCAGCAGCCAATCGAAGCCGGCGTGCGCGAGTGCTTCCGCGGCGGCCTCGCTGCCGAGCGACAACCACAGCCCGATCAGCGGCGCGTTGTCCTTCAGACGTTGTTTGAGGGAGTTGGTGAAGGTGCTCATCGGCTGGCCTCGCGCAGGTTTGCAGCGCGAAGCGGGGCCAGATAGCGAATCAGGCAGGCACCGGGGCGCTGACGGCCTCGTTGCCTGCTGCGACGCAATGCGGTGACCGGCATGTCTCGCTCCGTGTGTTGGTCGGAACGATCATACCGTGACAATAACGCGAGAGTTCGTTCGCGCGGCGGGGCGTGGATTCAGGTGTGAAGCGAGTCGCGGACCACCTCGGCCCAGCAATTCGGCGTCTCGTACAGACGCACTTTGTGCAGGCGCAGGTTCACGCCGTAGTGCGCGTCGTAGACGTTTGCGAGAATGTCGAACGCAATCGCGGCGAGGTTTTCGACGGTCGGAATGCGATCGATCACGACCGTCTTGTGACCCGCCATGCTGTCGAGGAAGTCACGCACCTGCGTGTCGCCTTCGTAGACGAGAAACGCGTGGTCCCACTTGTCGACCAGGTGCTCGTTGGCGAGCGACTTCACGTCAGCAAAGTCCATCACCATGCCGCGATCGGGCGCGCCTTCGGTGTCGACCAGATCGCCTAGCAGCGTGATTTCGAGCACGTAGCGATGGCCATGCAGATTACGGCACTGGCTGCGGTGATCGGGAATGCGGTGGCCCGCGTCGAATTCGAGTTTTCGGGTAATCGTCAGCACGGCAAATCAGGGAATGTTCAGATACTTGTGAGTCTGCATCGACAGGCGCCACTGCGGATGACGTTTGCACCAGTCGATCGCGAGCTTCGTGTTGATGTCGCGCGACGGGCCGTCCATCGGTTGGACGAGGAAATACTCGAAGTCGAGCTTGGCGTAGTCGGCGAGGCGCTGGTTGTCCTGCGGGATCACGACCTTCAGTTCGTTGCCCTTCGTCACGACGAGCGGCGCGTCGGCCTTCGGGCTCACGCAGATCCAGTCGATCGTGTCGAGCACCGGCAGCGAGCCGTTGGTCTCGATCGCGATCTCGAAGCCGGCCGCGTGCAGCGCGTCGACGAGCGGCTGATCTATCTGCAGCATCGGCTCACCGCCGGTGCACACGACGAAGCGTTCGCCCTCGCCTTGCGGCCATTGCGACGCGATCATCGCGACCAGTTCGTCAGGTGTGCGGTACTTGCCGCCGTTCTCGCCGTCGGTGCCCACGAAATCGGTGTCGCAGAACCGGCAGACGGCTTCCGCGCGATCCTCTTCGCGGCCCGACCACAGATTGCAGCCCGCGAAACGGCAGAACACGGCCGGCCGCCCGGCATTCGCGCCCTCGCCCTGCAACGTGTAGAAAATTTCCTTGACCGCGTACGTCATGCTGCTTTCTGTCCTGTGTTCCTGAATCAATGATGGGCGCTCTCGCGCGAGCCGTCAGACCGGCTCGGTGACTTTTTCGCCGGCGAGGTAGGCCTCATAGCCACGTTTGCGCAACCGGCATGCCGGGCATTCGCCGCAGCCGAAGCCCCATGAGTGCAACTCGGCCCGTTCGCCGACGTAGCAGGTATGCGTCTCGACGCGCACCAGTTCCACCAATGCGTCGCCGCCGAGCGCGCGCGCGAGGCGCCACGTGTCGGCCTTGTCGAGCCACATCAGCGGCGTCTCCAGCGCGAAGCGCGTGTCCATGCCGAGATTCAGCGCGACCTGCAGCGCCTTCATCGTGTCGTCGCGGCAATCGGGGTAGCCCGAGAAGTCCGTTTCGCACATCCCGCCGACCAGCACCTGCAAACCGCGCCGATACGCGATGGCCGCGGCGATCGTCATGAACATCAGATTGCGGCCCGGCACGAACGTGTTCGGCAACCCATTGGCCGTGGCTTCGATTTCGATCTCGCGCGTCATCGCGGTGTCGCTGATCGCGCCGAGCAGCGACAGGTCGATCGTGTGATCGTCGCCGAGACGATCGGCCCACGCCGGAAACGCACGCACGACGGCCTGACGGAATCCTTCGCGGCATTCGAGTTCGACACGATGACGCTGACCATAATCGAAGCCGACCGTTTCGACCGTGTCGTAACGGTCGAGCGCCCACGCGAGACACGTGGCGGAATCCTGGCCGCCGGAAAACAGCACGAGCGCGCTACGCTTAGCGTCTTTGCGGATCACCGTGATACTCCGTGAATGAGAGTGCCACGTCGCGCTGCGCGAGGTGCGCCATGCAAGCAACGCGGCGCGACGTGTGCCGGCACTGTGCCGGCCCAAAGCAGTATAGGTCGCGCGTTGCGCGGGAACGTGGCTGGGCGCTTATACCGCCGATCGTCGGGCGAAGGATTGGGTACTTCGGTGCGACATGCTCGGCACTGCATTCGCGCGGTGCACGACCGCGTGCGACGCCTGCATGCAAGTCCTTGAACTGGCGCGATTTTATCACGCGACACCGAATGTCGCCGACGCCAGCTGTCCCACGCGCGCGGCTTCAACTGCATGGCAAGCCGAAGTGACGACTTGTCCGCCAAACGGAAAAGCCCCAGGGAATCTTGCGATTTCCTGGGGCTGAATCCTGGTGGCCTGGGGCGGAATCGAACCACCGACACGCGGATTTTCAATCCGCTGCTCTACCAACTGAGCTACCGGGCCAACGAAGAGCGAAACTATATCAAGCGATCCGCACTTCAGCAAGCCCTTTCATAAATAATTTGCCGGGCCGCGTTCGCATGCAACACGTGGCGCTCACTCCCCTTTGTTCTTGCCGAGATCGACGCCGAGTTGCTTCAGCTTGCGATAAAGATGCGTGCGCTCGAGACCTGTCTTCTCCGCGACACGCGTCATGCTGCCGTTCTCGCGCGCGAGGTGATATTCGAAGTACGCGCGCTCGAACGCATCGCGCGCATCGCGCAGCGGAATGTCGAACGAGATCGACGCGGTTTGCGCGGCGAGCGCGCCGCCGCCGACGCCATCGGACGACAGTATCGGCAACGCGGCCGCCGACGCGACTGACGATGCGCTGACCGGCAACGCCGGCTTCGCAGCCACGCCGCCAGGCACGGCCGCCGCGTTACCACGCGCGAGTCCCTGCTCGACCGCCTTTAGTAGCTTCTGCAACGCGATCGGCTTTTCGAGGAAGTTGAGCGCGCCGATCTTGGTGGCCTCGACCGCGGTGTCGATCGTCGCGTGACCGGACATCATGATGACGGGCATCGTCAATTGACCTTGCGCGGCCCATTCCTTGAGCAGCGTCACGCCGTCGGTGTCCGGCATCCAGATGTCGAGCAGCACGAGATCCGGCGCCTGACGCAGACGGAACTCGCGCGCCTCCTGCGCGTTTTCAGCGGCCTCCACGACGTGTCCCTCGTCGCTGAGGATCTCCGAGAGCAGTTCCCGGATGCCCATTTCATCATCTACCACCAGGATGGTTGCCATTTACGCTGCCCTTGTCTGCACTGTTGCTTTTGTGGTTCCCTGCGACGCGCCGCCGTGCGCCGGATGCGCAACCGAACCAGGTGCACCCGGCTGCGCGGGGTCGTCCGCCAGTTGAAGGAAGAGAATCGAAATCTGCGCGCCTTCGATCACGTCGCCGGCCTTCATGCGATTGCGAATGTCGATGCGCGCGCCATGTTCGTCGACGATCTTCTTGACCATCGCAAGTCCCAGACCCGTACCCTTGGCCTTGGTCGTCACGTACGGCTCGAACGCGCGCGTGAGGATACGCGCGGGGAAGCCTGGCCCGTTGTCCGACACTGTCAGACGGACCGCGACGCGTGCCTTGCCTTGCGCGTCGGGGTCTCCGTATTCTACTGTCCTCGTCTCGAGCAAAACACGCGGATGCGCGACTTCGGCGACCGCGTCCTGCGCGTTCTGCAGCAGGTTGTGGATCACCTGACGCAACTGCGTTGCGTCGCCGCGTATCGCGGGCAAGGCCGCGAGTTCGACCTGGATCGCGCCCTTGCCTTCTTCGATACCGTACAGCGTGAGCACCTCGCTGACCAGACCATTCAATTGCAGATGCGCGAGTACCGCGGGCGGTGTGCGCGCGTAGTCGCGGAAATCGTCGACCATCCGCTTCATCGCGGCGACCTGATTGACGATCGTCGTCGCGCCGCGCTTCAGCACGTCCGCATCCGACGGCGCGAGCTTGTCGGCGAGTTTCATCTGCAAACGCTCGGCCGACAGTTGAATCGGCGTGAGCGGATTCTTGATCTCGTGCGCGAGGCGCCGCGCGACTTCGCCCCATGCGATCGAACGCTGCGCGGAGATCACGTCGGAGATGTCGTCGAACACGATCACGTAGCCCGCGGTCTGCATATCTTCAGCGTCGCGCTCGTTCGCCGCGACAAGGCGCGCGCCGCGCACGAGCAGCGTGAGCGGCTCGGTTTCGCCGGGCAGCGGCACCGAGAACTGTTGCTGCCAATGGCCGTTGTGGTCATGGCCGTCTTCACTCGCCGCTTCGCGATCGGCGAATGCCTTGCGCACCATCGCGCCGAATTCGCCGAGCACGCCGATCTGATCGAGCGAGGAACCGAGCACCGTCTGGAACGGCTGACGGAAAATCCGCTCGGCGCCTCGATTCGCGGTGGTCAGCCGGAATTGCCGGTCGAACACGAACACACCCGCGGTCAGGTTCGCGAGGATGCTCTCGAGATACGCCTTCGAATGCTCGAGCGCGATACGATTTTTCTCGACCGCCCCGCGCGCTTCCGACAACTGCCGCGTCATTGCATTGAACGACTGCGTGAGGAAACCGAGTTCGTCGCGCGACTTGATCTCGCGCTTTGGCGTGTAGTCGCCCTCGGTGATTTCCTTCGTGCCCTGCGCGAGCAGGAATAGCGGCCGCGCGAGCTGATTGCCGAGCGCCAGCGCGAGCATCATCGCGATGAAAGTCGCGAGAAACAGCGACAGGGTCAGCGTGCCGATGTACATCTTGCGCAAGCCGGTGCGGCCGAGCGCCTTCTCCTGATACTCGCGATACGCGCGCTGCACTGAATCGGCATTGCGCGCAAGTGTCGTCGAGACCGGCTGCGTCAGTTGCAGGAAGCGCTCGGCGGGCTGCAACAGCGACGCGTTCGCATCGGGAATACGCTGCACCACGCGCAGACGTAGCGCTCCCTTGCCGCCGTGCGCATTCGGATCGCCGTCCACTTCGCCTTCGATCGCCGCATAGCCGTGGCCACGCGCCTGCTCGATCATCAGCGGTGTCGGCAGATCGTTCGGCAGGAGCATCGCGTAGTTGCCGGACGCCTGCGCGACCACGTGCATGTCCGGCGTCGCGCCAGACATGCTGCGGGTCGGCTCGACGATCGTCGCGTCCTGCACACCGAACTGGTCGCGCAAACGCAGCAGCGTCAACGTGGTGCCGGCCGCATCCGCGCTCGCGAGCTGCTCGGACATCAGACGCGCCTTCGTCTGCAGATCGGACAGCGACGCGTCGAGCATGCCGCGCCCGAGGTTGAGGCCGGACGCGAGCGCGGTTTCGACGTTCACGTCGAACCACGACTCGATGCTGCGCGACACGAACTGATAGGACACGATATAGATAATGCCGCCCGGCACCACGCCGACCAGCGCCATGAAGAACGCGAGCTTCGCGAGCAGCCGTGTGCCGAATTTGCCCGTGCGTAATCGCACGATGATGATGACGACGAGCGTCGCCACCACCAGCAGAAAGATCAACGCGACCGCGACGTTGGCCGCATACAGCCACTGGTAATAGCGGTCGAAGAATTCGGTGTTCGCGCTGGCGGCGGCCAGCAACACGAGCAGCAACACGGCCGTCACCGCGACCGTCGACACGAGCACGCGCACGACGATGCTGCTGACACTGGTGGAAGATGAGCGCACTTTATTTAGCACGATCGGCGGCCGTGAAAGTGAAGCGCTTCCAATCGGAGGCGAGGTTCCAGTCGCGGTTGTTCACCGCGTCGATCTGGAACGGCTTGGGCATCAGCCCGATGTCGAGTTGCATGCGCACGGACGCGTTATAGGTTTCGCCGACCCGCACCTGATTGCGGTCGATCACGTGCCACGACGTCACGTGCTTGATCACCGCGAGCGCATCGTTGAGCGTGGAAAAGCCGAGCTGCAAGCCGCCCGACTGCACGCTCGACACGCGATATTCGCGCGTGAGTGGCTGAAACGACAGCCGCAAACTTTGCGACACGCTGACCGGCTGCTCGTCAAACCAGTACCAGCGCGGCCGGCTCAGTTCGAAATCGGTCGTGAAATAAAGCGGAATGCCTTTGTTGACCGCGTCTTCGAGATTGCTGTTCAGCTCGAATTCGAAATGCGCGTCGAGACTCCAGCCGCCATTGTCGGCCTGCAGCGACGCCCGCTGCACCGCGATCGAGTCAGCGTGCGCCGCGCCCGGCGCTGCAAGCCAGACGGCCAGCGCGATCCAGAGCACGGCAGCGAGCCGAAGCGGGAAGAAGCGTTTTATGGTCACCGTTTCTGAAAGCGCGCGTAGAAAAATCCGTCGTGGTCTGAGTTCGTGCCGGCGCTGAATTCAGCGGGTCGTTCAGCATGAGAACCGGCCGATGGGTCGGCGGGCGCGCGGGCAACTGAGGGTAAAAGCTGCCCCGGCGCGTCCAATCGTACCGCATCCTGGTGCTGGTTTCCAAACCACTGTGCCTGCAACTCGCCCTCCTCGGGGAAGATCGAACAGGTAACGTAAAGCAACTCGCCGCCCGGTTTCACGAGCGGCCACAGCGCGTCGAGAATGCGGCGCTGTTCGGCGACGAGCGCGGCGATATCGGACTGACGACGCAGCCAGCGAATATCCGGATGACGCCGCACGATGCCCGACGCCGAGCACGGCACGTCGGCGAGGATGCGGTCGAACGGCTGGTCGAGGTCGTCGTGCCATTGCGCGGGGTTGCCCGCGTCGCCGATGCGCACTTCCGCTTCGAGCTTCAGACGCCGCAGGTTATCGCCGATGCGGCGCGCGCGAGACGCATCGCTTTCGAGCGCGACCAGTTGAATGTTGGCGAGTTCGAGCAGATGGCCGGTCTTGCCGCCAGGGGCCGCGCATGCGTCGAGCACGCGCATGCCGTCACGCACGCCAAGTAATTGCGCCGCGAGTTGCGCAGCTGCGTCCTGCACGGACACGACACCTTCGCTGAAGCCCGGAATGCGCTCGACCGGCATTGGCATCGCGAGCGTGACCGCGTGCTCGCCAGCCTTGCTTGCGGCGATCTGCTGGCGTTGCAGCACTTGCAGATAGGCGTCGACCGTCGAATGGCGCGCGTTCACGCGCAACGTCATCGGACCCTGCGTGTTGCCGGCGGCCAGCACCGATTGCCACGCCTCGGGCCATGCGCGCTTCACCGCGTCGATCCACCAGGCCGGATAGTTCCAGCGCGCTACTTCATCGGCTTGCACGGAGGCGAGCAACGTGTCGCGCTCGCGCAAGAAGTTGCGCAGCACCGCGTTGACGAGCCCCTTCGCGAACGCGAACTCGCGACGCGCGCCAATCACCCTGACCGCCTGGTCGACGACCGTGAACGGCGTGTAGGCGGCGCTCGCTTCGTCGTCGACGAGCAGCGCGAGCGCGCACGCGAGCACATGCGCGACGTGCGGCGGAGGCGCCTTCTTCACCAGCTTCGCGATCAGCCACTCGGCGGTCGCGAGACGGCGCATCGTGCGATAGGCGATATCCTGCACCGCGCCGCGCGCTGCTGCGGCGCTGTCCTCGGGCACCGCCACGAAAACGCTTTGCAGCGCCGCGGGCAAGGCCGCGCCGAGACGCACGGCGCCGACGGCCTGGGCCGCGCAATCGAGTGCGAACCCGAGCGATTCGGGCGACAGTTGCAGCGTCGACAAACGGGATTCGCGCGAACGCGCCGACGAGGAAGCAGAACGCGAAGAAGGCTTTGAAGTCATGAAGGGAGCAAGGGCAAGCCGCACGGTGCGCGCGGCGCAATCAGCGCACATTGTAGCGTGGCGCCGGTGGGGCGCCGCCATGCGTGGGTGTTCGCCGTAGACGCTGTCGCGCAGTGGCGACGAACGGTGCGAAAAAAAGCGGGCCTCGCGGGCCCGCTCTTCAGTAATTCAGGCTCGACGCGCCGAGCGACGCGGCGCCTCAGTCGAAGCGCCCGGTGCGCGCCATTTCCATCAAACGCGCGATGCGTTCCTCGGTCGCAGGGTGCGTCGAGAACAGACTCGCGATACCGCCGCCCGACAGCGGATTCATGATCATCATCTGCGCGGTGGCCGGATGCGCCTCGGCCGTCGGGAACGGAATGCCGCTCGCATAGCGATGGATCTTGTCGAGCGCCGACGCCAGTGCCTGCGGGTCGCCCGAAATCTGCGCGCCGCCCCGGTCGGCTTCGAATTCGCGCGCACGCGAAATCGCCATCTGGATCAACGCCCCCGCAATCGGCGCGAGCAGCGCAACCGCGATGCTCGCGATCGGGTTCGCGGGACGGCCGTTTTCGTCGCGGCCGCCGAAGAACATCGCGAAGTTCGCCAACGCGGAAATCGCGCCGGCCATGGTCGCCGAAATCGTCGAGATCAGAATGTCGCGATGCTTCACGTGCGCGAGTTCGTGCGCCATTACGCCGCGCATTTCGCGCTCGGACAGTACGCGCAGAATGCCGGTGGTCGCCGCGACTGCCGCGTGCTCCGGGTTGCGGCCGGTGGCGAACGCGTTCGGCGCGTCTTCGTTGATCAGGTAGACGCGCGGCATCGGCAGGTTCGCGCGCGTGGCGAGATCGCGCACCATCCGATAGAACTGCGGCGCGCTGTTTTCGTCGACTTCCTGCGCGTTGTACATGCGCAGGACCATCTTGTCGGAGAACCAGTACGAGAAGAAATTCATCCCAAGGGCGATCACGAGCGCGACCATCATGCCGCGCGACCCGCCGATCATCCCGCCGATCACGATGAAAAGGGCCGTAATCGCGGCCATCAACATCGCGGTTTTCACCCAGTTAAACATGTCTGCAACTCCTTGCCCCGAGCGTGGCCTTCATCTCCGTGCCGCGCGATTGCGGCGCCAGATTGTAAGCGAAATGTTAGATATGGGCGATGCGGGAAAATTCAATCATCGCGAGGCGGTCGCGAGTTTGATGCCCAGGCCGACGAACGCGCTGCCGACGCCGCGATCGAGCAAGCGCTTGACCGCCGGTTTGCCCGAGAAACGCTGCGTGACGCTTCCCGCGATCCACGCGACGAAGCTGTTCCAGACCATGCTCATCAGCACGAAGACCGCGCCGAGCGTGAGAAACGCGAAGGTCTTATGTTTGCTGCCCGTCGTGACGAATTGCGGGAAGAACGACACGAAGAACAGCACGACCTTCGGATTCAGCACGTTGGTCCAGAAGCCCTGCAAGAACAGCTGCCGCAGCGACTTCGGCGTGGACGGCGCGCGCGCGTCGCCGACCGGCGCATCAGCGGCCGGCTTCGCGAAGATCAGGCGCACCCCCAGATAGATCAGATAAATCGCGCCGACGAATTTGACGATGGTGAACGCCGTGGCCGACGCGGCCAGCAGCGCGGTCAGCCCAAACGCGCAGGCAAGCGAGTGAATGCAGCAGCCCGCCGAAATGCCGAGCGCCGACATCAGCCCCGCGCCGCGACCTTGGGCGACGCTGCGCCCGACGATATATGCGGTATCCGGCCCCGGCGTGATGTTCAGGAGAAAAACCGCGACGATGAAAAACCCGAAATGGACGATGCCGAACATGTGATGCACCCTCGAAAACCTGGTCTGCTGCATGGAGGATTCTAACGCGCGTCGCGCTCGCGGCGGGCGCGGAGAACACCGGCCGAATGGACGATGCTCCGGCGTGCGAGACGCGCTTATTGCGTCTCGGGAAGCTGGAAGCGCTGGCCTGCGGCGAGCGACGAGCCAGCAAGGAATTCGCGCACCGGCAGGCGCTTGCCGCCGGGCTTCTGCAATTGCGTCAGACGCAGTGCACCTTCGCCGCAAGCGACCAGCACGCCGTCGGGCGCAACCTCGACGATGGTGCCCGGCGCCTTGTTGCTGCCCGACGCCGGCGAGGCCACGGCGGTGGTGGCCCAGATCTTGACGGTGCTGCCGTCGTCGAGCGTGCCGGCGCCGCCGGGGAACGGGTCGAACGCGCGCACCTGACGCGCAAGCGCCTCGGCCGGCCGGCGCCAGTCGAGCGCCGCTTCGTGCTTGGCGATTTTCTCGGCGTAGGTCACGCCGTCGGCCGGTTGCGGGATCGACGTCAGCTTGCCGCTGCGCTCGAGCTCGATCAGTGCGTCGACGATCAGTTGCGCGCCGTCGCCGGCGAGGCGGTCGTGCAGCGTGGCGGTGGTGTCGTCGGCGGAGATGGGGGTGCGTACTTCGGAAATCATCGCGCCGGTGTCGAGTCCAGCGTCCATCTGCATCAGCGTGATGCCGGTTTGCGCGTCGCCCGCCTCGATCGCGCGATGAATCGGCGCCGCGCCCCGCCAGCGTGGCAGCAGCGACGCGTGGATGTTGATGCAGCCGAAGCGCGGAATGTCGAGCACTTCCTGCGGCAGGATCAGCCCGTAGGCGGCGACAACCATCACGTTGTGCGGCGTCGCGCGCAGTTGCTCGATGCCGGCGGCGGCTTCCTGTGGATATTTGCCAGCGCGGCGCAGCGACGTGGGCTGCGCAACCGCGAGACCGTGCTCCTGCGCGTAGCGCTTGACCGGACTCGCCTGCAGCTTCATGCCGCGACCCGCCGGCCGGTCCGGCTGCGTCAAGACGAGCGGCACGGCAAACCCGGCGCAATGAATCGCGGCCAGCGCGGCCGCGGCGAATTCCGGTGTACCGGCAAAGATAACGCGCAACGAATGACTCATGAATGGGGCGGTAGGCAAGTTGAAAGCGCGTTACATCGCGTGGGCGAGTTTCTTCATCTTGCTCTTGATGCGCGTTTGCTTCAGCGGCGACAGATATTCGACGAACACGCGGCCCATCAGGTGATCCATCTCGTGCTGGATGCACACGGCGAGCAGCCCCTCGCAATCGAGCTCGAACGTTTCGCCCTTCTCGTTGAGCGCACGCACGCGCACTTTCTCGGCACGCTCGACGTTGTCGTAGATCCCGGGCACCGACAGGCAGCCCTCTTCCGACAACTTCCTCTCATCGCTCGACCAGACGATTTCCGGATTGATGAACGCGAGCAGTTCGTCGTGCGTTTCCGACACGTCGATCACGATCACGCGTTCGTGCACGTCCACCTGGGTGGCGGCGAGGCCGACGCCGGGCGCCGCGTACATCGTTTCGGCCATGTCCGCGACGAGACGGCGGATACGGTCGTTGACCTCCGGGACTGGCTTCGCCACCTTATGCAGCCGTTTGTCCGGGTAATTGAGGATGCTCAGTAAAGCCATGATTTCGAGTGTGATTTGAGACGCCGCCAACCGTTGGAGGCTCGCGTTGGCCATTTGGCCAGGTTGTGAGCCCGTCGCAATACGCAGAGGATAGATGGTGTCGAACCAGTTCGATTCAACGCGCCTCGTGCGCCCGACGACGAACCCGCGCCGGTAAGCGCGGCGCCGCGATTATTCGCGGCTCATTGCCGTTTTATTTCCGCGTTTTTATTTCGGATGATGAAAATTTTAGCATGGCGCCCGCCTGCCCGCAGGCCCCGCCAGAGGAGCGACCCGCATGCAGACCTTGCCCGCGACCCGTATCGAACTTGCCGCCTGGCTGCGGTTGTCACTTGCGCCGGGCCTCAAACCCGCGGCGTTGCGCCTGTTGCTGGGCGCATTCGGGCTGCCGCAGGCGCTGTTGGCGCAGTCGCCGGAGACGCTCGCGGAGGTCGCCGGTGACGCCGCGGCGCGCGCGGTGCTGGCGCCGCCGGGTCCAGCGTTCGACGGCCAGCTCGATGCAGTGCTCGCATGGCGCGAGCAGCCGGGCAACCAGATCGTCACACTCGACGATCCCGCCTATCCGCCCGCGCTGCTGACGACGCCCGATCCGCCACCGCTCCTATATATAAAGGGCCGGCTTGATTTGCTGCATACGCGCGCGGTCGCTCTGGTAGGCAGCCGCAGCGCGACGCCGCAGGGCATCGAGGATGCGCGGCGGTTCGCGCGAGAACTGTCGGCGGCGGGCGTGACGGTCGTATCGGGGCTCGCACTCGGCATCGACGGCGCCGCGCATCGGGGCGGGTTGGAAGGTGTCGGCGGAACGGTCGCGGTGGTCGGCACCGGCGCGGACCTCGTATATCCCGCCGCGCATCAAGCACTCGCGCGGCAGATCGCGGCGCAGGGTGCGATTCTCTCGGAGTGGCCGCTCGGCACGCCGGCACGCGCCGCCAACTTCCCACAGCGCAACCGGTTGATCGCTGGGCTGGTCAGCGGAGTCGTGATCGTCGAGGCGGCTATGCGTTCCGGTTCGCTGATTACCGCGCGGCTTGCCAATGAGATGGGGCGCGACGTGTTCGCGTTGCCAGGATCGATTTACGCGCCGTTGTCGCGCGGCTGTCATCGGATGATCAAGCAGGGAGCGCGGCTCGTGGAAACGCCTGACGAGGTGCTGGAGGAGCTCGGTTTTGCCCGGCGGCCGGCGGGCGATGCGAGACGCTCGGCGAAGCGGGCCGTGCCGCTGGAGCATGCGGGTTTGCACGTTTCGTCGGGTGGGACCGCTTTGCCCGCTACGACCGCAGCCTTCGCCGACTCACCGTCGTCCGGGCCGGCCCCGCAGCCGGCGCTCGCCCCTGACGCACAGCGTCTGCTGGCCGCGCTCGGCCATTCGCCGACCACGCTTGAAATTCTCGCCGCCCGTACCGAAATGGAGAACGCCGCCCTGCACGCCGCCTTGCTCCGGCTCGAACTCGCCGGCGAGGTCACGCTGCTGCCCGGCGGCCGCTTCATGCGAGCCCATCATGACTGAGCCGAGACTGACCGGCGTCAACGCAGATTGGCAACTTTTCGCGACCGGCCATGCTACATTCGCGCCAAAGCACCCGACAAAGCACACAAGGAAATCACTTCATGCCCGCGCTGAACCTCGACACCGACCAGGACCGGATCGCCGAGCGCGTCAACGAACCCGACACACTGTTCGTTGCATGCCTGTGCGCGGAGTGGTGCGGAACGTGTCGCGAGTACCGGGACGCCTTCAACCAACTGGCCGAGCGGCACCCGGAAGTCTGTTTCGCATGGATCGACATCGAAACTCATGCGGATCGGTTCGACGATCTGGACGTCGAGAATTTCCCGACCGTCCTGATCGAAGACTCGGTGACGACACGGTTTTTCGGTACGGTTTTGCCACAGGTGTCGATCGTCGAGCGGATGCTGTCGGATCTGACCGCGCTGCCCGGCGTAACCGGTGCGCCGAAGCTGCGGCCGGCGCTGGCGGTCGCCTGAAGGCGGCCTCGCGCGCCGCCCGGTCAAACGGAAAGCCTCGCGACGCGCGGCTTGCGGCACAGGCCCCCGTCGATCATTTGGGACAGCATCGCGGCTGGCATCGCTGTCCGCACGCGGCGTTTGCCGCAGTTGATCAACCGCTGGACGCGCAATTATGATGACGCGCTTTTATGGCACTTGACCCGTTGGGTTCGCACCGTGTGCTATAAAGCGGTCGTTATTGGGTCGAAAGAGGTCTCAAGCGAGCGTCGCGCGCCATGTTGGCCCTCAAGGCCACCAATCCGGATCTACCAACCTCACATCGAGTCATGTCCAAAGCACTGATCATCGCCGAAAAGCCTTCTGTCGCGAACGACATCGCGCGCGCTTTGGGCGGCTTTACCAAGCATGACGAGTACTACGAAAGCGACGACTACGTCCTTTCGTCGGCAGTGGGCCACCTGCTGGAAATCGCCGCGCCCGACGACTACGAAGTCAAGCGCGGCAAGTGGAGCTTTGCCAATCTGCCCGTCATTCCTCCGCATTTCGATCTGAATCCGATCGCGAAGAGCGAGTCGCGCCTGAAGGTGCTGACCAGGCTGATGAAGCGCAAGGACATCGACCGTCTGATCAACGCATGCGACGCGGGGCGCGAGGGCGAACTGATTTTCCGCCTGATCGCGCAGCACGCGAAAGCCAAACAGCCGGTGCAAAGGCTGTGGCTGCAGTCGATGACGGCCGGCTCGATCCGCGACGGTTTCGCGCGTCTGCGCAGCGACGAAGAGATGCAGCCGCTCGCCGACGCGGCGCGCTGCCGCTCGGAGGCGGACTGGCTCGTCGGCATCAACGGCACGCGCGCGATGACCGCGTTCAACAGCAAGGGCGGCGGCTTTTTCCTGACCACGGTCGGGCGCGTGCAGACGCCGACGCTATCGATCGTCGTCGAGCGCGAAGAGAAGATTCGACGCTTCGTGCCGCGCGACTACTGGGAAGTGAAGGCGGAGTTCGTCTGCGCGGCCGGCTTCTACGAAGGCCGCTGGTTCGACCCGAAATTCAAGCGCGACGAGTTCGACCCGGAAAAGCGCGATTCGCGCCTCTGGTCGTTGCCCGCCGCCGAGACGATCGTCGCGGCCTGTCGCGGCCAGCTGGGTGTGGTGACCGAGGAGTCGAAGCCCTCGACGCAGCTGTCGCCCGCCCTCTTCGACCTGACCAGTCTGCAGCGGGAAGCCAACGGCCGTTTCGGCTTTTCTGCGAAGAACACGCTGGGCCTCGCTCAGGCGCTGTACGAAAAGCACAAGGTGCTGACCTATCCGCGAACCGACGCGCGCGCGCTGCCGGAAGACTATCTGGACACGGTCAAGCAGACGCTCGGCATGCTCAAGGAGGGCAACAACTACCTGCCGTTCGCGAAACAGGTGCTCGACAAGGGCTGGGTCAAGCCGAACAAGCGCATCTTCGACAACTCGAAGATCAGCGACCACTTCGCAATCATCCCGACGCTGCAGGCGCCGAAGAGTCTGTCCGAGCCGGAACAGAAGCTCTACGACCTCGTCGTGAAGCGCTTCCTCGCGGTGTTCTTCCCCGCCGCCGAATACCGTGTGACGACGCGTATCACCGAGGTGGTCGGCCATCACTTCAAGACCGAGGGCAAGGTGCTGGTCGAGCCGGGTTGGCTGCAGATCTACGGCCGTGAAACCAGCGGCGATGACGCGAACCTCGTGCCGGTGCAGAAGGACGAAAAGGTCAAGACCGACAAGATCGCCGCGCAGCAACTGGTCACGAAGCCGCCCGCACGCTACAACGAAGCGACGCTGCTGTCGGCGATGGAAGGTGCGGGCAAGCTGGTCGAAGACGACGAATTGCGCGAAGCGATGGCGGCCAAGGGTCTCGGCACGCCGGCGACGCGCGCGGCGATCATCGAAGGTCTGCTCACCGAAAAGTATCTGATCCGCGAAGGCCGCGATCTGATTCCGACGGCCAAGGCCTTCCAGTTGATGACGCTGCTGCGCGGCCTCGGCGTGAAAGAGCTGACCGCGCCGGAACTGACCGGCGAGTGGGAATATAAGCTGTCGCAGATGGAACGCGGCAACCTGCCGCGCGACGCGTTCATGCAGGAAATCGCGCGCATGACGCAGACCATCGTCAAGCGCGCGAAGGAATACGATTCCGACACGATCCCGGGCGATTACGCGACATTGCAGACACCTTGCCCGAATTGCGGTGGCCAGGTGAAGGAGAACTACCGGCGTTTCGCGTGCTCGAAGTGCGAGTTCTCGATCTCGAAGATTCCGGGCGGTCGTCAGTTCGAGATCCCCGAAGTCGAAGAACTGCTGCAGAACAAGACGATCGGGCCGCTGTCAGGTTTCCGCAGCAAGATGGGGCGGCCGTTCTCGGCGATCCTGAAACTGTCGCTCGACGACGAGATCAAGAATTACAAGCTCGAGTTCGACTTCGGCCAGGACGCGGCCGGCGAAGATGGCGAGCCGCCCGACTTCTCCGATCAGCAGCCGGTCGGCGCGTGTCCGAAGTGCCAAGGCCGCGTTTTCGAGCACGGCATGAGCTACGTCTGCGAAAACTCGGTGGCGAATCCGAAGTCGTGCGACTTCCGTTCCGGCAAGGTGATCCTGCAGCAGGAAATCGCCCGCGAGCAGATGGCCAAGCTGCTCGAGGAGGGTCGCACCGATCTGCTGACGAACTTCAAGTCGTCGCGTACCGGCCGTAACTTCAAAGCTTTCCTCGTCAAGCAGAACGACGGCAAGATCGGCTTCGAATTCGAGAAGAAGGAGCCGGCGGCGGCGAAGACCGCAGCGGCGAAGACGTCGGGCGCTCGTTCTGCGGCCAAGGCGATGCCGGAAGCGGACGAAGGTGATACCGCGGTGGCCGTGAAGGCCGAGCCGGCGGAAAAGAAGGTGGCGGCGAAGAAGGCGCCCGCCGCCAAGACCGCGGCGGCCAGGAAGGCACCGGCGAAAAAGACCGCGGCGCGAAAAACCGGCTAGTAGGGCGAGATTCGGATCGGCGGCTCGCGGTGGTAGCAGGAATAGCTACATTAGCCACCGCAGTCGGCGATCCGTGCACAGCCCGCGGTGTAGTCCGCATCTGTCCATTAGAAATGCGCAGTCACTTGAGGTGACTGCGCATTTTTAATGCCGGCCCGCATCGCTGCGGGCTTCGACATTCAGAGATTTACAGCGGCGACAACGCCGTCGGGCGTGGACTGCGATTCGACGACTTCGCCATCGGCTTCGGCACGGCCGGCGACAGCTCGCTATCGAGAAGCCTCGACAGCGGCTCGGCGCCATCGAACGCTTCCGGTGCGCGCGACTCGGCAGTCTCGAACGCGGCCGACGTCGCCGGACGCTCCAGACCGTCCTTGATCCACTGCTCGCCGAGCACGCTGTTCGGCGTCTGGTTGAAGTGCTCGACCAGATGGTCGATGAACGTGCGCACCTTGGCCGGCAGGTGACGGCGGCTTGGGTACGCAATATTGATTTCGACCTGCGGCAAACGGTAATCGCCGAGCAAACGCACGAGCCGGCCGCGCGTCATGTCGCGACCGATGAGATAGCTCGGCAGAATCGCGGTGCCCATGCCGAGCAGCGCAAACTGTCTCAGCATCTCCGTGTTGTTCGCGACGATCACGTTCGACGGCCGCACGCGCACTTCGCCTTCCGGCCCCGTAAACACGCGTTCATCACCCCAGTATTCGGATGGCAGGCTCAGGCACGGGTGCTCGAGCAGATGTTCGGGACGCGTCGGCATGCCATGTTTTTCCAGATAAGCCGGCGTCGCGCAGACGGTCATGCAGCCCGTGGTCAGACGCCGCGTAACGATACTCGCGCTGCGCATTTGCCGCGCGATCACGACGCCGACGTCGAAGCCCTCCTCGACGAGGTCCACCTGACGATCGACCAGCGTGACGTCGGGAATGACTTTCGGATAGCGCTCCGCGTACGTTTGCAGCACGGGCGCGAGATTATGCAGCCCGAACACGACGGGCGCGACGATGCGTAGCGTGCCGACGGGTTCGTGATTGCGAGCGACCACCATCTGTTCGACGTCTTCCAGTTCGTCGAGAATCTGACGGGCGCGCTCGAGGTAGACCTGACCGGATTCGGTCAGCGACAAGCTGCGGGTCGTGCGATTGAGCAGCCGCGTACCAAGACGGCCCTCGAGGTCGGCAACGTGACGGGTGGCGACCGCGTTGGAAATATCCATCGCGCTCGCGGCGCGGGCGAAACTGCCGAGATCCGCCACCTTGACGAAAACTCGCATCGACTGCAAATGATCCATAGGACAACTCCCTGCCTGGTTACTGCTTCCTGACAATTGGTGAAAACCAGTGAAGCGAACTTGGAATTCTCCTACGACTCGCAAAATCGTGCAGAAGTTGCCCGCAAAATAGGAAATATTGTCAATTTTGGTACGACTGTGTCGATAAAACCGGGGTCCGACCAGTGATTATTCCCAAATCAAAAACAATCTGCTGCGCTGCAGCTTGCTCTGTCTTTTTTGTTCGAACAGACGCAACGGTCGTTCGGCCATTGCGGAATTCGAAGAGACGGAAAAAACCGGGCACCCAACGAAAAAAACCGCCCGACGGCGGCTTTTTATGCTGAGTGAGGACTCACTTAATCAAGCTGTGAGTTTTTCCTCGAGCGCGCGCTTCGCCTCAGTCAATGCCGGCGGCAGACCGTGTTGCAGCGTGTCAAACAGCTTCGTGTGCAACACGAGCTCGTCGCGCCATGCAGCGTCATCGACGGAAATCACCTGCTCGAACTGCTCGCGGCTGAAGTTCAGCCCGCTCCAGTCGATGTCCTCATAGTGCGGCGAAATGCCGAACGCATGCTCTTCGCCCTGCGCGGTGCCTTCGATGCGGCCGACCATCCAGCTCAGCACGCGCATGTTCTCGCCGAAGCCAGGCCACACGAACTTGCCGTCCGCGCCCTTGCGGAACCAGTTCACGCAGAAGATTCTCGGCAGCTTCGCGCTCAACTGCTGCAGACGCTCGCCGGTCTTCAGCCAATGGCTGAAATAATCGCTCATGTTGTAGCCGCAGAACGGCAGCATCGCGAACGGATCGCGGCGCACCACGCCCTGCTGTCCAGCCGCCGCGGCGGTGGTTTCAGAGCCCATCGTCGCCGCCATGTAGACGCCCTCGACCCAGTTGCGCGCTTCGGTGACGAGCGGCACGGTGGTCGAGCGGCGGCCACCGAAGATGAATGCGTCGATTGCGACACCGGCCGGGTTTTCCCAGTCCGCATCGATCGACGGGCACTGCGAAGCCGGCGCCGTGAAGCGCGCGTTCGGATGCGCCGCCTTGCGGCCGGTTTCCTTCGCCTCGGCTGGCGTCCAGTCCTTGCCCTGCCAGTCGATCAGATGCGCCGGCGGCTCGTCGGTCATGCCTTCCCACCAGACGTCGCCGTCGTCGGTCAACGCGACATTCGTGAAGATCACGTTTTCCTTCAACGTGGCGAGCGCGTTGTAGTTGGTCTTTTCGCTCGTGCCGGGCGCGACGCCGAAGTAGCCGGCTTCCGGATTGATCGCGTACAGGCGGCCGTCCTTGCCCGGTTTGATCCACGCGATGTCGTCGCCGATCGTCGAGATTTTCCAGCCGTTCAGGCCCGCAGGCGGGATCAGCATCGCAAAGTTGGTCTTGCCGCACGCCGACGGAAACGCCGCCGCCACGTGATGCTTGCGCCCGTCCGGCGAGGTGACGCCGAGAATCAGCATGTGTTCGGCGAGCCAGCCCTCGTCGCGGCCCATCGTCGATGCGATGCGCAGCGCGAAGCACTTCTTGCCGAGCAGCGCATTGCCGCCATAGCCCGAACCAAAGCTCCAGATTTCGCGCGATTCGGGGAAATGCACGATGTACTTGGTCTTGTTGCAAGGCCACGACACGTCCTGCTCGCCCGCCGCGAGCGGCGCGCCGACCGAATGCACGCACGGCACGAACTCGCCGTCCTCGCCGAGCACGTCATACACCTTGCGGCCCATGCGCGTCATGATGCGCATATTGGTCGCGACATACGGGCTGTCGCTCAACTCGACGCCGATATGCGCGATCGGCGAGCCGAGCGGGCCCATCGAGAACGGCACCACGTACATCGTGCGGCCGCGCATCGCGCCATCGAACAGGCCGTCGAGCGTCGAGCGCATTTCGGCCGGGGCGATCCAGTTGTTGGTGGGGCCGGCGTCCTCGGCGCGCTGCGAGCAGATGAAGGTGCGATCCTCGACGCGCGCGACGTCGGACGGATCGGACCAGGCGAGATAGGAATTGGGACGCTTGGCGGAGTTGAGTTTCTTTAGCGTTCCGGCTTCGACCATCTGCGCGCACAGGCGGTCATATTCTTCCTGCGAGCCGTCGCACCAGATCACTTTTTCAGGCTTGGTCAGCGCGGCGATGCGCTGGACCCAGTCGATCAGCTTGCGGTGTTTGACCCATGTGGGCGCCTCGATAGTGGGCTGCCCTTCGAACGAGGGATGATTCATCGACTTGTCTCCGTTTGAAGCAATAGAAAAACGATACAAGCCCGGGGACGCTGCATGCGAGAGGCATTGAATTCATCGCGCCGACGTGTCAATTTTCCACTGGCGGCGCATGATTGCGCAGATCGTCCTGGGCCACACAGCTTGCCAGGCGGAGGCGCGCTTCCTGCAAGGCTTCTGCAACCTTGTGTAAAGCGGCTTGCCTCAACACGCAACAAACTGCTAAAAACGTTCTCAATCTGTCCTCATGTAGCGTTGCCGTTCGTTTGTGTGCGACAGCTTCTACGGTAGGACATCTAGCCAGACCAACGTGTGCCCTAAGTCACATGATGGGACAGTCAGCATAACATTCCGTTCGCACCAACGAGGTGCGCCGCAAATTACATACCATGAAGATTGCCATCCTCGACGATTACCAGGACGCCGTTCGCAAGCTCGACTGCTTTCAATTGCTGGCCGACCAGGAAGTCAAAGTATTCAACAATACCGTGCGCGGTCTCGGACAACTTGCGAGCCGTCTTGCGGAAGTCGACGCCCTCGTTCTGATTCGCGAACGTACCCGCATCACGTCGCAACTACTCGACAAGCTGCCGCGTTTGCGCATGATCAGTCAGACTGGCAAAGTGTCGAGCCACATCGATCTGGCGGCCTGTACCGAGCGCGGCATTGCCGTGCTCGAGGGCAGCGGTTCGCCGGTCGCGCCGGCCGAGCTGACGTGGGCACTCATCATGGCCGCCCAACGGCGTATTCCGCAATACGTGGCAAACCTTAAACAGGGCGCCTGGCAGCAGTCGGGGCTGAAGACGTCGGCGCTGCCGCCGAACTTCGGTTTGGGGCAAGTGCTGCGCGGACAGACGCTAGGGGTCTGGGGCTACGGCAAGATCGGCCGACTGCTCGCTGGCTACGGCAAGGCGTTCGGCATGAACGTGCTGATCTGGGGCCGCGAGCACTCGCGCGAAGCCGCTCGAGCCGATGGCTATGGCGTCGCGGCGAGTCGTGAGGACCTGTTCGAGACCAGCGATGTGCTGTCCCTGCATCTTCGTCTGCACGACGACACGCGTGGCATCGTCAAGCAGGACGATTTGATGCGCATGAAACCGACCGCGCTGCTCGTGAACACGAGCCGCGCCGAGCTGCTCGAAGAGAGTGCGCTGGTGAACGCGCTGTCGCACAACCGTCCGGGGATGGTCGCGATCGACGTCTACGAAAGCGAGCCGATCCTGCAAGGCTACAGCCTGCTGCGCATGGAGAACGTGATCTGCACGCCGCACATCGGCTACGTGGAGCGCGAGAGCTACGAGCTGTATTTTTCGGCGGCGTTCAATAACATCCTCGCGTTCGATGCCGGCGATACCGCCAGTGTCGCGAATCCGGAGGCGTTGCAGGGCGGGCGTCGGCGGTGATTGGCGGGCGAGGCGGCCGGCGGATCAGATGTGTGCCCGCCCGCCCCGCCGCGTCGCTCATCGCGCTTCGTGCGCTCCCGCCTCCATCAATGCAGGGATGCGTTCAAGGAAGACCTCACCGTCGGCACGGCCAAGGTTATAGGCGTGCACCATCTGCGACGGACTCGTGTAATCCCAACTCGAAATCGGCACCTTGCGCGACGGTTGCACGTAAAGCCGCTGCTGGACGCCGTGTGGCACGACGAACATCTGCGGCCGCGGATAAAGACGCGTGACCATCACGAGCACGTTGCCCGGCGCGTCGGCATCTAGCGCGCCGACCGGCACGTTGTCGACCATGCCGCCGTCCAGCACCGGCCGGCCGTTGCGCCGCAGAACCGGCGTGAACGGCGGTGTACTCGACGATTGCAGGATCAGGTCGGCCAACTCGTCGACGCTCGCGCAATCCTGCGCGCGCACGAATTCCGGATGAAAGCCAAGCGTCCGACCGAGCGTCGGATGCAGCGTCTTGCGTACGTATTTTTCGATGTTGTACGCGACCAGCCCTGCCGCGACCGCACTTCTCGCGCCGAGCCAGCGCGGCAGATGCGACACGCCGATGCGGATTTCCGGCGCCTGCGCGAGCCTGGAAAACTTGTCGCCATAGATATCGAGCAGCGCCTGACGGTAGATCCGGTAATGCGGGAACACCGACTCGCCGCGCAGCAGATTGCCCCAGTAGGCGTTGCGCGTGTTATGGCGCAGTGCGTCTTCGTAATAGCGCATAACCCAGTCGGAGTCGCCGCGCGTGTAAATCATGCACGCGGTCGCGGCGCCGGCCGAAATGCCGGTGATCACGCGCGGACGGATGTCGAGTTGTGGCTGCACGACGTCCCAGAAACCCGCCTGCCACCAGCAGCGGTTGCCGCCGCCGGCGAATACGACCTGATCGAACATGCTGCTTTTCCTTGCTTTCCTTTGCTCTTGCTGCGCGCAGATTGTGTTGGCGGCCCCCTCGGGTCCGACGCGCATTCACTCGAGCAGCGCGTAAGTCGTAGTGGCTTGAACCGCCATGTTGCCGCCTTCGTCGAACAGTTCGACTTCGCCAAACACGAGATTGCGGCCCATGCGCAGCACGCGCGCCTTGATCAGCACATCGCCCTTGCGGACCGCGCGCATGAAGTTGATGTTCAGCGACACCGTGCTCATCGGCTTGAAGCCGCCGAGCGCGGCGGTGATGGCGACGACCATCGCCGTATCCGCGGCCGCCATGAATACCTGGCCGCTGATCATGCCGCCCGAGTGTCGCCACTCGCCAGAGAACGGCAGACGCAGCGTGGCACTTTCCTCGTCGACCTTGATCGGCGTCAACGTGAGCGCCCGGACCCAGGGGGCGAGAACTCGGTCGAGTAGCTCGGTAATCTCTTTGTCATCCATGGGAATCCCCGGGCGAAAGCCGCGATGCTGCGTGCGGGAGGTGTCCGCGACATGATACCGGCAGCGTTGGACGCGTCGATGTTTTCGGGATGGCGGCTTTGTCGAGGGAACGCTCAAGTTCGGGCGATGCGATCTTTTTAATAAAACTGCGAAAAGGGCTTGGCAATCTCGAAAAGATCCTGCATAATCTCGCTTCTATTGGGGCGTTAGCTCAGTTGGTAGAGCAGCGGACTCTTAATCCGTAGGTCGAGTGTTCGAGTCACTCACGCCCCACCAAGAAATTCAAGCACTTAGCCCAGTCATCGCGACTGGGCTTTTTGCATTCTGACGCCCATGTAACCGCTGTGTAACCAGCTTTCGAGGCTGCGGGTGCGCTCCCATGTCGCCATAGATGCTCAATGCCGCGGCGTCCCTCCACGGGGACGAACTGTTCTTCAATATAACAACCGCGGTCAGCCCATGCTCGGCATTTTGCGAACTTTCACTGTCTCTTTCCGATCGCCGCTTTCGCGCTGAGCAACCAACCGCGCAGTCTCTATCGTCCGGGCACCAACAATCAGGAAAACCATGGGTTTGCTGTTTCGAGATCGGCGGTTTGAGCACCCCACAGCCTACCGGCGCGCGGCACCTTATCGGCCGTGTCTCCGCGCAGGGCTCACGACGACACCCAACCTGATCGTTGGTCGACTGCCGCCTTCGAAGAACTGACGGCGTTATCAGCGCGCTTTTAAATCCACGCCTTACGCAACTCGCGATACGTAAACCAAGCTACACAGGGCAAATCCGGATCAAACCGGGACGCCATCAGTGCAATTTAGCTGCAGTGCCTTTAGTTGCGCGTCCGCTCAGACGCGATTGAGCGTTCCGTTAGCACTCGACGATTCCGCGGAAAGGTCGCGGACGCGGTACTCCGGCAACAACGGTCCACATAGGACGACCTGACAGTAGGCATTCTTGAATAGGCTCATGCGCTGGAACACCGTCTGCTCGTGCATCGGCCAGAAGAAGGGCCGCGTGCCTATGCCTTTCCCGCCTAGGAGCTTCATCGCTCTGGGCCATGAAGTCCGTATCTTTCACTCTGGTCTCGAAATTCTTGTCACGATGACGATCCGCGGGCGGCTGTGCCGCTCGCCGTATATGCGCAACGATCGAGTCGATCATCGTCGACCTGATGCATAGTAGGCACGGCCCAGATAGCGAGACTCGATGTGGGCGCGATCGAAGCCGTCCCATTCGCAGATCGCGGTATAGCCGAGTTCGTTCATGAGGCGCTCGAAGTTTTGCATCGAGAAAAACCGGTGGGGATAGGAAGCCTTGTGTATGGAAGCGCGTTGGACGGTGATTCGGTCTTGCGCTGTGTCGATGAAGGGCGTGCGGTCGATAATGATCCATTTCGACATACGCGCCGCTTCCTGAAGATGGACGAACGGATCTTCGACACATTGGAGCGACCCGGAGAACAAGGTAATGTCGATGGCGCTTCTCGTTGCCGCGTCTCCAAGCGAGAGATAGAACTTCAGGATGTCGTCCTCGAAATCCCGTCTTCCCACTTTGACGTAGTTGCTCTGCTCGACGATAGACCACTGCAGGACTTCGATCCGCTGCAGAAACTTCTTGTGTTGATAGTAGAAGCTGCCGAGCGACCCGCCGAAATCGACCACATGAAGATTGCGCGGCTTCATGATTGCAGCGTGAAGCAGACAACCGAGCAGCGGCCAGCGGAATGCCTCCTGCTCGAAGCAGACAGAATCACGTTCGAACGCAGCCTCGCCCTGTTTGACCCTCAAGGCCGATGCGTGCACCTTTTGGAGTATGGCCGGGTCATCGTAACCGTCGGCCGCCGCGAGTGCGGCTGACCAGGACGGGTAGCGGCCAATGAACTCGGCGGTCCAGCGAGACCGCCAGAATGCCGGCGAGAGAAGATGACTCAGCGTTCGCATGTTTTGCATTCTCCGCATCGTTACGGTCTGCGTTGCACGGCCGGATCGGTCTTTCGGTACATGCGGCCCAAATAGCGACATGTGTTGTCTGCGCGATCAAAGCCATTCCATTCGCAAAAGGAGGCGTAACCGAGGTTCGTCATGAAACGATCGAACTTCTCCTTCGCGAAAAAGCGGTGAGGATAAGACGCCTTGTAAATCGAAGCGCGAGCGCGCTGGACGGCGATACGGTCCTGGCTCTCGTCGATGAACGGAGTGCGGTCGATCATGATGCAGTCCGCCAAGGCGGCCGCCTGCATGATCTGATCGAATGGGTCATCGAGATACTGCAGTGATCCGGAGAACAGCGTAACGTCGATGGCGCTTCTCGTCGCTGTGTCTGCGAGCGTTGGAAAGAACTTCAGGGTCTCATCCTCGAAATCCTGGCGCCCGACTCTGACGTAGTCGCTTTGCTCGATAACCGACCATTGCAGGCTTTGGATCTGATGCAGAAACTTCCGGTGTTGAAAATAAAAACTGCCTAGTGATCCCCCGAAGTCGGCAACCTGCAAGCTATCCCGATTCATTATTGCGGCGTGGAGCAGGACACTGAGCAACGGCCAACGGAATTCTTCCTTCTGGAAGCAGACCGAATCTCGTTCAAAGGTGGCCTCACCTCGTTTGACCTTCAAGGCTGACGCGTGCACCGTTTCGAGTATGCGCTGGTCATCGTATCCGTCGGCCGCTGCGAGAGCAGCCGACCAGGACGGATAGCGTCCTATGAACTCAGCGGTGAAATGAGACCGCCAATGCGCTGGCGAGAGAAGATGACTTAGCGTTGGCATTTTCGAACCGTCCGGTTGCCGCTCATCGGATTGCCGCGAGCGCTCCGTGAGCCTTCGACTTCCCACTCGTAGCCCGACAGTCGTGCGTCGCCACTGTCGACTCTCCATGCACTCGTTCCTATTGGATCGAGGGATTCATTGAAAGATAATATAGCCGAAGGTAATTCGCCAGGCGACCGGTGGCGGAAGAACGCATGACAATGGCCGGATAATGGGTAAGCGAGCGATTATCAACGCCCTACCAAGGATTCTCAAGAGAGTCGAGTTTTCGCCCAAATTTCTCGGCTTGAACCTACCGTTCGTAGGTGTCTATCCACATTTGCTTGAGTCTATTCAGTTCGTCTATCTGTTGCTCGGTGTAGATATCTGGCGGTATGACTTGCACGAGCCAGTCGATCACATTGCTTTCGATCAGGTCCTTTGGAAATGCGGGGTGCTGCTCGTGGATTCATTTGACGGACAGGTTGATCGACAGCTTTTGCCCGTCCGGCCAGATGATATTTCGCTTTCTCGCATTTAGCGTCGCCTTGTCCAACATATCCCACACCATGTCCATAACTTGATCGGACAGAGGATCTTCGGGTATGTCGGACCAGCCGATTGAGTCATCGACCCGGAAGCGATCCAGCCAGTGCTGTTGGAGTCGTTTGAACATGGCGAAAGCATATCACTTGGGCGCATCGTCCTGGCGCGCGAGCTTGATTTTCAGGCGGCTGTGTTCGATGCCCAGGTCGACCCACTCGGTCGTCGGTTCCTTGAAGCGCTTGTAGTTCTCTATCTGGCGACGAATGTCGCGTACGTCACCACCGGCAACGTATTCCGTTCGACTTCTCATCGCACGCGTGTAGCTGAGCTGGTAGTAGGCCCTTTCTTGTTCTCGGGGTCCTTGTACTGGCGCGTGAGCGAGCCAGGTCGCATTTCATCGATTGTGGCGAGCTTCACCTTGATAATGAGAGTGACGTTTAGGTATAGTTTCTTCCCGTCAAGTCGGTACTCGGCCATGCCAAACGGGGCCGCTACCGCTACGGGCCGAATCTTGCCAATACCCTGCCCACTACGCTCAGCATATTTACAGCACGAGACGCAGACCGACAGCCACATCGTCGACGCGGGACTGAACCCCGGCCTGCCCCAGTACCCACGCCTCGATCTTGTCGTGCCACATGCGAAGCAGATCCAGCGGACGGCGGCGGTAATGCTTTTCGGCAATCGCGCTCGGCTTGTGGCCCTGAATCTGAGCAACAACGCCGACTGGGCACTCCACCCATTCACTCAGCGTCCCGAAACTGCGACGCAGCCCGTGAAGGCTGACGTGCGGCAGGCCAGCGGCTTCCAGAGCCTGTGTGTGCGCAATACGCGGCTCGGCAATCTTGCCATCGGCGGACGTCCTGCTGGCGAAGACCCATGGCGGCGGCGCCCAAGTCTCGCCTTGGCGCTCAAGCCTCACAGGGGGCGGCGTGTCGTTGATGCGCTTCAGATCGAGCAGCAAGGAATGCAGATACGGCGTGAGCGGGATGACACGGCCTCCGGCCTCGACCTTGTCAGCAATGGCCAGGCTGCGCCACTGGAAATCCACGTCGGCCCATCTGAGCGCAGCCAGTTCCTCAAGCCTCGCGCCGGCCAGCAGGAGTGCCTGCAGGTAAACCGAGATGACCGGGTTCCGGATCTTGCGGACCGCGTCGAACTACGCCGGCAACTGCTCACGTTGCAGCACATCGCCCTCTTTTGCGTTCACCCTCGGCACCGCCTCTTTCACGCTGCGCCCCTGGTACGCTTCAACGGGGATGACGCCACAATAGGCGGGCGTGTCGGTGGTCCACCGGATAAAGCCGCGCAACAGGCGAAACGACAGCGCCATCATGGTTGGGCGTTTTGCCGACTGTGATTCCAGCCATGCCGCGATGTACTCGCTGGTCAGCTCGGAGAGTTTAAGTGGGCGTATGAAATTGAACAAACTTGCGCTTACAGCAGTTCTTCTGGCTACGGCCGGCACCACCAGCTTGCTGACCGGCTGTGCGGCGACCCAGATTGCGATCAGCAAGCACGACCTCGAGGTCCAGACAAAGATGTCGGACACGATCTTCCTGGACCCGGTCGCCGATTCGAAAAAGACTGTTTTCGTGCAGATTCGCAATACCTCCGACAAGCCTGATTTCGACATCGCGGCTGACGTGAAAGCGGCCGTCTCGGGCAAGGGATACCGCATCGTCGGAGACCCCGACCATGCGCAATATATTCTTCAGGCAAACATCCTGCAGGTAGGCAAGGTCGCTCCGTCGGTGGCCCAGGAAGCATTCGGCGGATATGGCGCCCCTCTTGGCGGTGCCTTTCTTGGCGCGGCCGCCGCGGCATCGTTTGGTAGCACGCATGCCGCGCCGATCGCTGGCGCGGCCCTCGCTGGCGGCCTGATTGAACTGGTCGCCAACGCTGCAGTTAAAGACGTGTACTACACCGCCATTACCGACGTGCAAATCAAGGAGCGCCAGCACAGTGGCGTAGCGAGCCACGAAAACTCCACACACAACCTGCACCAAGGCAACAGTGGCGGCACAACCGTGACCTACAGCGAAGATACGAACTATCGTACGTATCAGACCCGCATCTTGAGCGTCGCCAACAAGGTGAATCTCGAGTTCGCTGAAGCAGCGCCGCCGCTGCGCAGTGGGCTGGTGCGCGTTATCGCTGGCTCGTTCTAATCCAAGCATCGACAACCAGCGCGAGGTAGCACATCGCGGAAATCAGAAAGGGTTGCACGCGGAAGCGTCGCAACCCTTCTTCATTTCCGGTGCAGAAAAATCAGGAGCGACCGGTCACCCAACTCCCATCTGCGCGACCCTATTCCTGCCACCGGCCTTCGCCGTATACAACGCCTCATCGGCAGCCCGAACGACGACGCTGACATCCGTCACCCGATCCGACCGCGACGTGGTCGCGCCGATGCTGACCGTCACGCGACCGAACTCGCAGCCCTGGTGCGCGATGCCCAACTCGCCGATCGCCACGCGGATGTTCTCGCCGACCACCCCGGCACCGGCGGCGTCGGTATCCGGCAGCACCACGACGAACTCCTCGCCGCCGTATCGACCGACGCAATCGCCCGGTCGCTGGATCACCCTGCGGATGCAGCACGCGACCGCGGTCAGCGCGAAGTCGCCGGCCTGGTGACCGTATGTATCGTTATAGGCTTTGAAGTGATCGATATCGACGAACAGCAGCGACAACACGCTGCCCGTGCGGCGTGCGCGCAGCCATTCGCGCTCGAGCGTTTCACACAGCGCGCGGCGATTGGGCAGGCCGGTCAGTCCGTCCGTGCCGGCAAGCCGTTCGAGCTCGTGCTCCACCCGCTGTCGACGCCGCAACTCGGCGCCGAGCCACGCCGCCAACACGATCACGCCGATCCCGAAGATCACCATCAGCGAACCGATCGTCAGCGCGCGCCCCCACCAGCCCGCATAGATATCGTCGGTCGCCTCGGCGACCAGCACGATCAGCGGCAATTGCGGAATCCGTCTGAACGAGTAAAGCCGTTCGGCGCCGTCGAGCGGCGAAGACGCGATAAAGCTGCCCTCGTCTTTCGCGAGCAGGTGCTGGAAGAACGCCGTCTTGCTGATGTCGCTGCCCGTCACGTGTCGATCGTCGGGCCGTCGCACGATGATCGTGCCGTCCGTTCTGACGATCGACACCGAGCCATGCTGCCCGATCCGCAGATCCGCGAACAGGCTCGTGAAATACTCCTGATCGATACCGAGCGCGACGATTCCCGCAAACGATCCGTCAGGGCGGGACAGTCGCCGGCTCAGCGCGATGCTGCGCGAACCGGGTCTGAGTCTGGAGATGTACGGCGCGCTGACATCGAGCCCGAGATCCGGATCTTCACGATGAATCCTGAAGTACGGACGGTCCGAGAGGTTTCCCCCGCGCGGCACGTCGCTATCCGAATCGATCACGACGTTGCCCAGTGCGTCGATCACCACCATCGCGCCGACGTATTGCCCGGTCGCCGCGCGATCGAACAGGATCTCGCGCCGCAAACGCGGCGAATCGAGCACGCCCGGACGCCCGAGGCCATCGGCGACGGCCTGCAGCGACAGCGCGTACAGCTCGAAATTGCGCGCGATGTCGCGCTCGGTGATCGTCGCGACATCGCGCGTCGAATCGAGTGCGCGCGCAATCGCATCCTCGCGGCTCTGATACAGCGCGTAGCCACACAGCGCGAGCATTGCGAGCACCACGCCGCATCCAGCGTAGATGACGCCATCGCGTGGCATCCGCCATCGGCGCGCCCGTGCGATCAGGACGTGAAACCGGGCCTTTCTTTGGTGGATCATGTGCTCTGCGTTTCCAACGGCGGGACTCAGTTTGTCGAAGTGCTCACTACGCTTCCGGTTTGTTGGGACAGAGCACCCAGCAGATAGCGAATCCATACGCAAGTGGAATCACGCATTTGCGCTCCTACCAGCCGCCGAATAACGCGAGACACAGCTCGTTCGTTTCGTCCGCAGTTTTCTGCCTGCTCACATGGAGACCCAGATGCACTCCCTTTCACTGCGCGTCTCCAGCAGATACGGACCGGTCTATCGATACTGATGCAAAGCATTCACCACGTGCCGAATCCATCGCTTTTTTGCGCGAAAGCCGTTAAGCCCTGTATCGCTGGTTTTTCGAGGCTTCGGACTGTTTATCGGGCCGAATAATCGCCCGCTGCATAGGGGCATATCATAAGTTTCGATTAGTAGAATTTACCTGATAATTCAAAAATTGTTTTCCTCGGTAACGTTTGCGCGTATTTATTTTTAAATTCAAACGCGCGTTTGTTATCGAATTAACGCGTCGTCGCATTATGTTTTTGTGATCCGTTGAAGCCGCATGCGGATTTACCAGCTTTTCGACTGGGCAATTTCCTTCAATACATACCCTCGCCGTCTCGTTACCGTTTAGCGTCGCAATCCATTCGCACACTCACGTTCCGAGGCATCCGATGACCGCATTACTCTCGATGGCCGCGTTCGCGCTCGCCAGTTCCATTTCTCCCGGCCCGGTCAACGTCGTCGCGCTGAGCGCCGGCGCGCAGCACGGGCTCGCCGCGAGTCTGCGGCACGTCACTGGCGCGACGGTCGGCTTCACGTTGCTGCTTCTGTTGATCGGCCTCGGCCTGCACGAATTGCTCGCGCGCTTTCCCAATCTGATCGAGATCGTCAAATGGGCGGGCGTGGGCTTTCTGCTCTCCATGGCCTACAAGCTCACCATCGATGACGGCCAGCTCGGCGCGGACAAACCGGCGCGCGGGCCGTCGTTCGCGCACGGCGCGGCCATGCAATGGCTCAATCCGAAGGCGTGGCTCGCGTCGCTGGCCGGCATGGGCGCGTATGCGCCAGGCGGCGACGGCGGGCTCGTCTGGCAATTCACGGCGCTGTACTTCGTGATCTGCTATCTATCGATCGCGAGCTGGGCGTATGCCGGCACGTTTTTGCGCAGGCATCTGCGTGAAGCGAAGCGGGTCCGGGCGTTCAATCGCGTGATGGCGGCGCTGCTCGCGCTCAGTGCGATGTATCTGCTCGTGGAGTGACGCGAGCCGCGACTGCTTCCTGACGCGGCTTCATGCCGCGTCACGCTCCGCTGCGATATTGGCCCGGCGTCGCCGCCACCAGCCGCTTGAAGGTGCGCTGCAAATGCGCCTGATCGGCGAAGCCGGCATCGAGCGCGACATCGGCGATCAGTGCCCCGCGCCGCAGTTGCGCGCGACTGTACTGGATGCGTCGGTTGATCAGATACGCGTGGGGCGTCATGCCGTAGCGCAGCTTGAACGCGCGTATCAGGTGCGACGCGGACAGCCCGGCGGCTTCGCACACATCGTCGAGTTTCAGCGCGCGCGTGCAGTTTTCGGCGATGTACTCCGCGGCGCGCGCGAGTTGGCCGCTCACGGCACGCTCGGGCAGGCTCGCCGGATTGAGCGTTTGCTGCACGCTGGAGAAGAAGGTGATGGCCGCGCTTTCCTTGCGCAGCGTGTCGTTGTCGTCGTCGTTACTGGCGAGAATCGCGCACAGCCGGTTCAGGCCGTCGAACAGCGCGGCGTCGAGCGTCATGATCTGCGAAAACGCGCGGAACGCATGGTTCTCGTTGAAGCCCAGCTCGTGCTGCAGTTTCGTGAACCACGCAACGTCGACGTGCAGCATCCGATACGACCACCGCTCGCCGGCAAGCGGGTTGCACGCGTGCACATCGTCGGGGTTCATCATCACGACGGCGCCCGCGCCGACCCATTCCCTCGCGTGGCGATTCAGATACACGCTACGGCCTCCCGTCACCGCGCCGATCGAAAACGTTTCGTGCGAATGTTTGGCGTAGCAGACCTTGCGGCCATCGTCGATGGAACGCGCCTCGATGAACGGCAGCGCCGCGCTGCGCCAGAAGCGCGGCGCGTCTGCGCCTTTTGCGCGTGCGGTGTTCGCAGCGCGTGCCGCTTCGATCGTCTCGCTCATGCGCGCTCTCCGGTTGATCCGCCGACTTCGCCGTTGTCTCCGACTTCGCGAAGCCTACGTATCGTAGCCGTCAAACGCATGGCCAACAAGCGAACGCGCGGCGTCGCTCGCAAACCGCGCCGCCGACCGAACGCGACGCGATTACTTTGCGCTGACGTCGATATTGCCGAGATATTTCGCGGCGAGCGTCTTCACCGTGCCATCGGCTTGCACCTTCGCGATCGCGGCGTTCAACTGATCGCGCAGCGCGGTATCGCCCTTGCGAATGCCGTATGCGATGCCGCTGCCGAGAATCTTGTCGTCACGCACAGGCTGACCGACGAATGCGTAGCCCTTACCTTCGGGCTTCGAGAGAAAGCCCGTTTGTCCGGCCGGTGCGAGCACGAGCGTGCCGTCGAGACGGCCAGCCGTCAGATCGGCATAGACCTGGTTCTGATCCTGATAGGGCAGCACGATCACGCCGGCCGGTTCCCAATGCGCCTTAGCGAAGGTCTCCTGAATCGAGCCTTGCAGTACGCCGATGCGCTTGCCCTTCAGCGACCCAGGCGTCGGCTGCAAACCGCTGTCGCGTCGCGCGATCAGCTGCGTCGGCACGCGATAGACCACCGTCGTGAAATCGATCGCCTGGCGGCGCTGCTCGGTCGCGTTCATCGCTGAATTGATCGCGTCGAACTTGCGGCCTTGCAGCGCCGGAATCAGGCCGTCGAACGAGGTTTCGACCCACTTGCACGTCATGTGCGCGGCCGCGCAGACCGCGTTGCCCACGTCGATATCGAGCCCTTGCAGTTCGCCGTTCGGTCCTTTCGACTCGAACGGCGGGTACTGCGCTTCGAGGCCGAAACGCAGCGTCGCGGTATCGGCGGCGCTTGCGGCCGACGATGTTGCGAGCGACGCGCCGGCACAGGCCAGCGCCAACAAGCACTTGAGCAACTTCATAACATCTCCCTTCATTCTTCGAATACTTTGATGACTTCGATACTTCGAGTGTGCTCTCGCGCGCTCAGATTTCACACAAACGCCGCGCGCCTTCGAGCAGCGTCGCGTCGTCCTTCGAGAAACTCAGGCGAATCAGCCCCGAATCCGTGCCGTCGGTGTAGAACGCCGACAACGGAATCGTCGCGACGCGCGCATCGCGGATCAGGCGCAGCACGAAATCGCTGTCGCTTTCATCGGAGAAGCCGCGGAACCGGGCGAGCATAAAGAAACTGCCTTCGCTCGGCAACAGCTCGAAGCGCGATTCGCGCAGCGCATGCGCGAGCAGATCGCGTTTCTTCTGATAGAAGTCGGACAGGCCGAGATAGCTGTCACGATTGGCGAGCGCGTCGACGAACGCGTGTTGCATCGGCGTGTCGGCGGAGAACACCATGAACTGATGGACCTTGCGGATCTCGTCCATCAGCGCGGCGGGCCCGAGGCAGTAGCCGACGCGCCAGCCGGTCACGTGGTACGACTTGCCGAACGACGACACGATCACGCTGCGCTCGGCGAGTTCCTGATGGCACGCCATGCTCTGATGCTTCGCGCCGTCGAACACGACGTGTTCGTAGACCTCGTCGGACAGAATCACGATGTCGGTGTTGCGCGTGAGCGCCTTCAGCCGCTCGATATCGGCATCGCTAAAAATCGTGGCGGTCGGATTGTGCGGCGTGTTTACGATGATCATGCGCGTCTTCGGCGTGATCGCGGCGGCGACTTCGTCCCAGTTCACGCGGAAGTGGTCGAGCGACAGCTTGATCGCGACCGGCTTCGCGCCCTGCAGGCGTACGATCGGACCGTAGCTATCGAACGAAGGCTCGAAATAGATCACTTCGTCGCCCGGATGCACGAGCGCGCTGATCGTCGAATAGAGCCCTTCGCTCGCGCTCGCGAGCACGGTGACTTCGCTGGCCGGATCGTAGCGCACGCCATACAGCGTTTCGACCTTCGCCGCGAGCGCTTCGCGCAGCGCACCGATGCCGGCCATCGGCGCGTACTGGTTGTGGCCAGCGCGCATCGCTTGCGCGACCCCGTCGACGAGCTTCGCGTCCGGCGCGAAATTTGGCGCCCCCTGTGACAGATTCAATGCATCGTGTTGCGCGGCCAACTGGCCGATCACGGTAAAAATGGTGGTGCCGACGTCCGGCAGTTTCGAGCGGGCTTGCGTGGCGCTCTGCATAAGACTTTCTCCCTTTCTTCAGCCGCCGGCGGCCGAGCCAACGGCGGCGGCGGTGCGCGTTCCTTCCGGTGAGGTGATTAGGCATCAGCCAAACAACGCTCACAATCGAAACTTTGTCATGCGCGGCATGCGTTTTCGTCATGGCTCGCGCGCAGCCGCTGTACGCCGGGCGAAGCCGGCGGGATCACGGTTTGCGGGGACGCGGTGCGGAGATCGGGGAATGCGGGAAACCGCGTAGGTATGAAGGAATGTGATGCTGAGCGGCCCGCTTGCGGAAACGGCCGCGAATGCGGCCGTTCTTCGAGTTATCGGACCTTCAAGGAAAGCCGGAGCTTCGGGTGAATCAGGATTCGTCCATCAAACGAACCTTGACCTTGCGCCCCTTCAGCTTGCCCGCGCTGAGCCGGCGCACCGCCTCGCGCGCGATGCTGCGCTCCACCGCGACATAGGTCGACATGTCGGTCACGTTGATCTTGCCGATCTGCGAGCCCGCGAAGCCGGCATCGCCGGTCAGCGCGCCGAGCACGTCGCCGGGACGGATCTTGTCCTTGCGGCCGCCGAGGATTTGCAGTGTTTCCATCGGCGGCAGCAGCGGTTCGTTGTTGCCCGCCTTCAGCTCGGCCAGCTTGTGCCATTCGACGTCGCGCTTGTGCGCCTGCTCGATCCCTCCGACGCGCCCCATCTCGTCCATGCTCGCGAGACTCAGCGCCCAGCCTTCCTGGTCGGCGCGGCCCGTGCGGCCGATGCGATGCGTGTGCACTTCCGGGTCCGGCGTCACGTCGACGTTGATCACCGCTTCGAGTTGCGCGATGTCGAGGCCGCGCGCGGCGACGTCGGTCGCGACGAGCACCGAGCAGCTGCGGTTCGCGAACTGGATCAGCACCTGATCGCGCTCGCGCTGATCGAGTTCGCCGTGCAGCGCAAGCGCATGGAAGCCCTGCGCGCGCAGCACGTCGAGCAGATCGCGGCACTGCTGCTTCGTGTTGCAGAACGCGATCGTGCTGACCGGACGATAGTGATTCAACAGCAGACCGACCGCGTGCAGACGCTCGTCTTCGGTCACTTCGTAGAAGCGCTGACGGATCTTGCTGTCGTCGTGCCGCTCGGCGAGTTTGACTTCCTTCGGGTTTCGCAGGAATTGCTGGCTCAGCTTCGCGATGCCCTCGGGGTACGTCGCCGAAAACAGCAGCGTTTGGCGCTCTTTCGGGCATTGCCTGGCGACCTTCGCGATGTCGTCGAAGAAACCCATGTCGAGCATGCGGTCGGCTTCGTCCAGCACGAGCGTGTTCAGCGATTGCAGATCGAGGCTGCCGCGTTCGAGGTGATCCATGATGCGGCCCGGCGTGCCGACCACGACGTGCGTGCCGTGCTCGAGGCTCGCCGTCTGCGGACGCATCGGCGTGCCGCCGCACAAGGTCAGCACCTTGATGTTTTCTTCCGCGCGCGCGAGACGGCGGATTTCCTGCGTGACCTGATCGGCGAGTTCGCGCGTCGGGCACAGCACCATTGCCTGCGTGCCGAATTTGCGTACATCGAGGCGCGCGAGCAGCGCCAGCGAAAACGCCGCGGTCTTGCCGCTGCCAGTTTTCGCCTGAGCGATCAGATCTTGACCGGCGAGCGCGATCGGCAGGCTCGCGGCCTGGATCGGCGTCATCTCGACGTAGCCGAGCCGCGTCAGGTTCGCGAGCGTGGCGGGCGGTAGCGGCAGCTCGCTGAATGCGGCGCCGGCGGGGGTGGGACTGTTCATAGGATCGTCTGTAGGAATCGCGATTACTGGGCCATCGGGCCCTGATCGGGGCGGCCCGGCAACTGCTCGTACAGCACCTCGCCGTCGTCGCCGTCGAAACGCTCGACGTAATTGCGCGCGCCGCACAGCGGGCAGCGGAACAGCAGCCCCTGGCCTTCGTTCTTGATGACGACGTCGGATTGCTCCCACTGCGCGCCGCAGGACTGATTTCTACAGGTGAACACGTTGATTCTCCAACTGGATTCGATGATCGATTGGCAAGGTCGCACATGCGGCCTTGCCGTGTATGGGGTTGCCGCGCCGGCGCTGCGTCGTGACGCGATAGCGCTCGACGGCAAGCATGGCGTCAGCCGAGATGCGTATGCCGCGGACGCGGCACGGCCACATCCATGTCGGTCAGGCCGTGCACGATGCCGCAGTCTTCGACCGGATGCTCGCCGTGGCATTGGTCGCGCAGCGTTGTCAGTTGCGCCTTCAGCTGCTGCAGTTCTTCGATACGCGTGTCGATGTGCGCGATGTGCTCGTCGACCAGCGTATGCATGCCGCCGCAGCCGTTCGCCGGCGCGTCGGTCAGACGCAGCAATGCGCGGATTTCGTCGTGAGTCATGTCGAGCGCGCGGCAATTGCGGATGAAGCGCAGGCGCTCGACATGCTTTGCCGTGTAACTGCGGTAATTGGCTTCGGTGCGCTCCGCCTCGGGCAGCAGGCGCTCTTTCTCGTAGAAACGGATGGTTTCTGTCGTGCAATGGGCGATTTTCGCCAGTTCGCCGATTTTCATGGACCCTTCCTCCACGCGGCCTTGACCTTGTAGTGGCTTCAGGGTGTTTACTAGACCACAAATCGCACGAGGAAGCCACCAATGCCTGACACCTGCCGTATTGCCACCGATCGTCCGGAACTGGACGAAGCCTGTATGGACGGGGGTTGCGGCGACGTTGATGCGCGGCGCGACCATGCTCACGGCAGGGGCACGGGTGAGGGATGTGGGCATTCGCATGGCGGTGAACATGCTTGTGGCGCCGACGTGGGCGGCGGTGATCGGCATGAAGGGCACGATCATCAGGACGGTCATGATCACGGCCACGCCCATGATCACGCTGCTGTCGCTTGCTGGGCCGCTAGCGCTTTTGCGCCTGCGTCGCTGCGCCTGCCTCCGTCCGAAGCCGTCGGCGACGACCTTCGCACCGCAATCCGCATCCTGCAGATGGACTGCCCGACCGAGGAAGCGCTGATCCGCAAGAAACTCGGCCGTATGCCGGTCGTGCGTAGCATGGACTTCAACCTGATGCAGCGCGTGCTGACTGTCGTCCACGCGCCGGAGGCGCTCGAGTCGGTCCTCGCCGCCCTGCGCTCGCTCGACTTCACGCCCGAGCTGGCAAGCGACGCCGGAAAGGGTGGGAACGCCGACGCGGTGCCCCAAGCAGCCACTGACGCAATGCGCAAGCCGTGGTGGCCCCTGATCCTCGCCGGTATCGTCGCGGGAGCCTCAGAGGCCGCTAGCTGGCTCGGCGCGCCGGCCTGGGTGGTGGCGGGTATGGCGGTCGTCGCGATTGCCTCCTGTGGCCTGACGACATATCGCAAGGGCTGGGTCGCCCTGCGCAACGGCAACCTGAACATGAACGCGCTGATGAGCATCGCCGTGACCGGCGCGGCGCTGCTCGGCCAGTGGCCCGAAGCGGCAATGGTGATGGTGCTCTTCACGATCGCCGAGCTGATCGAGGTGCGCTCGCTCGACCGCGCGCGCAACGCGATCGAAGGGCTCATGCGGCTCACGCCCGAACAGGCCAGCGTGCAGCGGCCCGATGGAGCGTGGCAGCCCGTCCGCGTCGACGCGATCGTGCCCGGGACGCTCGTGCGCGTGAAGCCGGGCGAGCGGATCGCGCTCGATGGCGAAATCGTCGCGGGCCGCTCGAGCGTCGATCAGGCGCCGATCACCGGCGAGAGCCTGCCCGTCGACAAGGCGATCGGCGACGCCGTATTCGCCGGCACGATCAACCAAGCGGGCTCGTTCGATTATCAAGTGACGGCGGCCGCGGGCAACACGACGCTCGCGCGGATCATCCACGCGGTCGAGGAGGCGCAGGGCACGAAGGCGCCGACGCAGCGCTTCGTCGATGAATTCGCGCGCGTTTATACGCCGATCGTGTTCGCGATTGCGCTCGCCGTCGCTCTGGTCCCACCACTCGTGTTCGGTGGAGCGTGGCACGCGTGGGTGTACAAGGCGCTGGTGCTGCTCGTGATCGCGTGTCCGTGCGCGCTCGTGATTTCGACGCCGGTGACGATCGTCAGCGGGCTCGCGGCCGCGGCGCGCAAGGGGATTTTGATCAAGGGTGGCGTTTATCTCGAACAGGGTCGCAAGCTGACCCGGTTGGCGCTCGATAAGACCGGGACGATTACGCACGGGAAGCCGGTGCAGACGGAGTTTGAGGTGGTTGGTGACGCGGGTGAAACGTTCCGATACCGCACGCTCGCGGCAAGTCTCGCGGGCCGCTCCGACCACCCTGTTTCGATAGCGGTTGCTGCTGCCGCCAATGACGACGGCGTCGAACACCTGCACGTCGATGCGTTCCAAGCGATCGCTGGACGTGGCGTGCGCGGCGATATCGACGGTATCGGGTACTGGCTCGGCAATCATCGCTTGGTCGAGGAACTGGGCCGCTGCTCGCCGCAACTCGAAGCGCGTCTCGACGCGCTCGAACAGCACGGCAAAACCGTCGTGATGCTCGCCGATGCGCAGCGCGTGCTCGCGCTGTTTGCGGTCGCTGACACGGTGAAGGAAACGAGCCGCGCCGCCGTCGCCGAATTACGGCGGCTCGGCGTCGGCACCACGATGCTGACCGGCGACAACCGTCATACCGCCGAGGCGATCGCGCAGCAGGTCGGCGTCGATGAAGCGCGCGGCGATCAGTTGCCCGAGGACAAGCTCGACGCGGTCACGCAATGGTCGAGCGATGGCGCGACGGTCGGCATGGTCGGCGACGGCATCAACGATGCGCCCGCGCTCGCGCGCGCTGACATCGGCTTCGCGATGGGTGCGATGGGTACCGACACCGCGATCGAAACCGCCGACGTCGCGTTGATGGACGACGATCTGCGGAAGATTCCGACGTTTATCCGGTTGTCAAAGGCGACGTACGGGGTGCTGGTGCAGAACATCGCGCTCGCGCTTGGCATCAAGAGCGTGTTCCTCGTGCTGACGTTGATGGGCTTCGGCACGATGTGGATGGCGGTGTGCGCAGATGTCGGTGCGAGTCTGCTGGTAGTGGCCAATGGGTTGAGGTTGTTGCGCAAGTGAGTGGGCGTGCTAGGTTTACGCTCGTTGCTTCCTACGCTGAACCGTCGTTCACGGCAGGATGCGTCGGAGCGCTGGCTAGCAGCTCATCGCTGTCGTCTTTCAAGCCCACCCCTGTCAGTCGCAGCTTCCTCGCCTGCGTGAGCAGATAGTGCAGCTTGTGCGCGGCCTGCGGATAGTCGAGGCCTTGCGGGCGCACGTTGGAAATGCAGTTGCGTTGGGCGTCGCTGCACCCCGTTTTCGGCGCGTACGTGACGTAGATGCCGAGGCTATCCGGCGAACTCAAACCCGGTCGCTCGCCGATCAGCATCACGACGATCTTCGCGTCGAGCAATTCGCCGATCTCGTCGCCGAGTGCGACGCGTGCCTGACGCGCGACCACTACGGGACCGATGGTCCAACCCGCGAGCTTTGGATGTATAGCTTGCAGCAACGGTACAGCCTGCTTCGATACGGCGAACGCCGATAGACCGTCGCCGATCACAAACAGCACATCGCTTGATTGCGATGGCAGTCGGGCAAGCGTCGCGCGACTCTCCTCCGACAGACGCCGCCCAAGATCAGGGCGCCTCAAATAATGCTCGCGATCCGGCGCGGCGCTATGCACGTCGAGCGTGTTGAAACCTTGCGCGCGCAGTTGTGCGTGCAGCGGGTCCACGTCGAGCGGATGGTGCACGGCGTCGCGCGCCTGCGCATGCGCGAGATTGAACGCGAGCAATGGTGCGGTCGGCAGGCTGTTGCCCGCTCGGCCCAACGCGATGCGTGCCTGCGTAAACCGACGCAGTGCGCTCCACGGGTCCTTGTCGAGTGCGTCGTTCTCGCTCATGCGATCCCCATCCAGTCGCGCGCGCCTTCGAGCAGCGGTTGCCGCGCCGATGCGCCGATCAACGCGCCGCGTGCGTCGATGATCTGCATCGACTCCAGCCATTCCTCGAATTCCGGCGCGCGGCGCAAACCGAGCACGTCGCGCACGTACAGCGCGTCGTGAAAGGACGTGCTCTGATAGTTGAGCATTACGTCGTCCGCGCCAGGTACGCCCATGATGAAATTGATGCCCGCTACGCCGAGCAGCGTCAGCAGATTGTCCATGTCGTCCTGGTCCGCTTCGGCGTGGTTCGTGTAGCAGATGTCGCAACCCATCGGCACGCCGAGCAGCTTGCCGCAGAAGTGATCCTCGAGACCCGCGCGCGTGATCTGCTTGCCATCGTACAAATACTCGGGGCCGATGAAACCGACTACCGTGTTCACCAGAAACGGCTTGAACTTGCGCGCGACCGCATAGGCGCGCGCCTCGCAGGTCTGCTGGTCAACGCCGAAATGCGCATCCGCCGACAACGCGCTGCCCTGCCCCGTTTCGAAGTACATCAGATTGCTGCCGACGGTGCCGCGCTGGAGCGACAGCCCCGCCTCGTACGCTTCCTGCAGCAGCGCGAGCGAAATGCCGAAGCTCGCGTTCGCTTTTTCGGTACCGGCGATCGACTGGAATACGAGATCGACCGGCGCGCCTTTTTCCATCGCGGCGATCGTGCTCGTCACGTGCGTGAGTACGCATGACTGCGTCGGTACCTGATAGCGCTGGCGGAAGTCGTCGATCATCTGCAGCAGCTTCGTGATCGCGGCGAGGTTGTCGCTCGCGGGGTTGATGCCGATCAGCGCGTCGCCGCAGCCGTACATCAGGCCGTCGAGCATCGAGGCGGCGATGCCTTTGACGTCGTCGGTTGGGTGGTTCGGTTGCAGGCGTACGGACATGCGGCCCGGTAAACCGACCGTGTTGCGAAAGCGGGTGATGACCGGGCGTTTACGGGCGGCGGTGATCAGGTCCTGGTTGCGCATCAGCTTTGAGACTGCGGCGACCATTTCTGGCGTGAGACCTTGGGTGATGCGGGTGAGTGCGTCGGTGTCGGTTGTGGTGCTGAGTAGCCAATTGCGGAAGTCGCCTACCGTCAGATGCGAGATTTCGGCGAAGTCTGCTGGCGAGTGATCGTCGATGATCAGGCGGGTGACTTCGTCGGTTTCGTAGGGGATCAGCGGTTCGTTCAGGAACGTGCGTAGCGGCACCTCGGCGAGCGCCATTTTGGCGGCGACCCGCTCTTCTTCGCTCGCTGCCGCGATGCTTGCGAGCTGGTCGCCCGAGCGTTGCGGGCTCGCTTTCGCGAGCAGGGTCTTCAGGTCGGCGAAGCGGTACGTGCGACCGCCGATCGACTCGGTGTAGCTCATGTTTGCGGCTCCATCGCCTCGCGCGAACGCGGGTAGGAATGGGAACGGCGATTGTATGCTGCAGATTGCTTGCTGCTGGTGCTGGTGCTGCTCGCTACACGATAGCGCCAAACGGCGGCACCGTCACGTTACGGAAATTGGGGCTGTTTGCCGATGCTGTGTTTGGCGCTCCTGCTCCCGCTCGCGTGCACGTGGCGCGGTCAAGAGGCGCTTAATCCGCTTCGTGCGCACCGCTTGAAATCCGCAGGATTTGGTAAACGACCGACACTCGCTGACGTGATACTTTGTTCGCATCCTCTCGCGCCAATTTTCTGCGGTCCAGTCATGAACGAATCAGACCATCGGGCTCGATACGAGACGCGACTCGCACGCGTGCTCGACCATATCTACGATCACCTCGACGAACCGCTCGATATAGGACGGCTTGCGGAGATTGCTTGTTTGTCACCGAATCACTGGCACCGGATTTATCAAGCGATGTATGGCGAGACGGTCGCGACGACCGTGCGGCGTTTACGGTTGCATCGCGCAGCGGGTTTTCTTGCGAGTAGTTCGATGCCGATTGCTCAGATTGCCAAGCGTTCGGGGTATAGCAGTTTGCAGTCTTTTTCGCGGACGTTTCGCGCGGTGTTTAGTGTGCCGCCGGCGCGGTATCGCAGGCAAGGCACGCATAGCCGGTTTCGGCCGGCGCTTTCAGGAGACGATCAGATGACGATGATTCGTGAGGTCGTGATTCGTTATGTGGAGCCGATGGAGATTTTGTCGGTCGATCATGTCGGACCTTATATGCAGATCGGAAAGGCTTTTGATGCTTTGTTGGGGTGACTTGCGAAACATAATCTGCTGGAGGCGCAGATGCGGATGATCGGGGTTTACTTCGATGATCCGGGAGTGGTCGAGGAGAAGGCGTTGCGGTCGAAGGCGGGGGTGTTATTGCCGGGGCCTGTGATGGCTGAAGTGGCTTCGGCTGTTGGGACGGGTGGGGCGGTTTCTGCCACGCGTGTACGCGGTGGGGAATATGCGGTGCTGCGGCATGTTGGGCCGTATAGCGATATGCGAGCGGCTTATGAGTGGTTGTACGGGACCTGGCTCGTGCAGTCTGGGAGGGACGCAGCGGATGCGCCGGTGTTTGAGGAGTATTTGAATAGTCCCAAGGAGACTGCGCCTGCGGAGTTGGTTACGGAGATTTGTTTGCCGCTGGGGTGAGGTGTGGGTGGCTGGGTTGGTGCTCGCTGGTTCTGCGTCCTGCCATGTTGCTGTTGTTATGTGCGTATACGTTGCCCGTGTTTCGGCGTGCTTCTCCGGTTTTTATAGTCTTTGTATATGTATACGTAGTAATAGTTAACAAGTGGGGCGTTCGGCTGTGGATAACTTGGAAGTTCGTTTACGGATCAACGCGCTACGGAATCGATAACCCTTGGGAGCGCGGGCGGACAGGTTAACGGAGCCAGGGAGAAGTTTTAGCCGACCGGTTAACGCCGCGCATTTATCAAGGTTTCGCCCACAATGTGTTCGGCTGTTTTTACAAAAGTTGTCCAAGGGAGGATGTGGATAAGTGGCCTCGAGTGAAAGGCCATTTTTTGAAGATCTCGTTAGCGACAACTGAATAGTGGCGACCCGTTCGCGCAGAAAGCAAATCTCCGCGCGTTTTGCGTAACAGCCCAAAGCAATGCTGATCCCGCCAGTCTCAACGGAATTACGGGGCACGTGTCGGTGTCGGCTTAAGCGCAGTGGTAACCAGGTTGGCTATTGCCTTCTTCGTTTGCTCCGTCGCGCTCTCGTCGTACCCGATTGCCACGCCCCGTTCGACACAGGGGTCCGCATATGAGAACGGCAGGTTGCTTTTGACGTTAAGCAATTGTCCCGCGCTGCGTTCTTCCCATGCACAATTGCGCACTGTTTGCGCTTTGGGCAGGGGGATTGGATGTGCGAAGGCGCGCGCATCGAAAATATGATTAACTCCGGCAAACTCGGTCAGCTCTACGTCCGCCCCCTTTGCCTTCAGCCGTTCCACATAGGCCTTGCAAGGCGCGACCGGGTCATAGTTGTCTGCGCTTCCATGGAATATGCGAATAGGAGCCTTGGATACATTGTCGTCATCGAGGTAGTGGGCACTGCAGTCTGGGTAAAGCGGAACATAGGCTGCAAATCCTGGAGTCGACGCATCGGCATGCGCTTTCTGGAAGCGCACCATGCTCGCGTAGAGCGTGTCTTGCCCTCCACGGGAAAAGCCCATTAGCATCACGCGGCTCGCGTCGACATGAGGGTTTTTGGAAATAAGGCTGAGCGCGCGATACGCGTCTTCTGTCTGGGCGAGTCTGCCAAGCTGACTCTGGTCGTTGATTGTGTTTTCTATGCCTCGGCTCGTGAAACTGTCGACAACGAAAGTGGCAACGCCCAACGACAGGAACCACTGCTCGCAGTCCGCTATCTGGCCGCCGATACCCCCAGACGGGTGCAGCAGTATGACGGCGGGCAGCCTGTCGGTCCCGGGTCGAGGCAGCCGCAATTCACCGGCTATCGTCACGCGCTTGCCGTCTTCGCTTCCGGCCAGAAATTGCTCGTCTGTTAGCGTCATCGACTCGAATGGAATGACTTCCATTCGCGCCACCTGCGCGTAGGGGACGCGTGGAATGCAAAGGAGCACAAGGATTAGCAAAAGGAACGGCAAGCCTCTCACACTTGCGAACATGGCCGTCTCCCTTGAGTACGGACAGAGCTATTTATGCAGCGTTATAGGCGGTCCGGGCAGGAATGCAATGCAAATGACAGAATTGTCGTGATACGACAGACGGTGACGGCAGACGGCAGACGGCAGACGGCAGGCACTTTATCGATTTGCCGGGTCGCGCAGGTCCAGAACGTCGAGGATTCGAGTCGCTTTTAGACGTCCGGAATCGCCGAGCGCGGTCGGCGCGCGAGCGTAGCGCCGATTTCACTTCGCCGCCCCCAGGTTGATTCCTGAGCGGGAGAGGAGCAAAAACTCGAAGAAAGCCACCAACAGCTGTTGGGTCTGAATGTCGACTCCGCGAGCAGGAAGAAAAGCTCAAGCAGTATCAGCACGTCGACGTATTGTTCATCAGCCTGACTATTAATAAAAAGACCCATAAATTTCTCAACTTATGGGCCCGTTTTTCTGAGGTTATGCGTCTACCTACATACACCCTCAAACATCGATATTCCCCGCCCTCAACGCATTCGACTCAATAAAAGCCCTGCGCGGCTCCACATCATCCCCCATGAGCGTAGTAAAGATGCCATCAGCAGCAATAGCATCCTCAATCTGCACCCGAAGAAGACGCCGCACCGCAGGATCCATAGTCGTCTCCCAAAGCTGCCCCGGATTCATCTCCCCGAGGCCTTTATAGCGCTGCTTGGACATATTCCTCTCAGCATCAGCCAGCAGCCACTTCATCGCACTCTTAAAGTCGGTGACAGCCATACTCCGCTCCCCACGCTTGATCACAGCGCCAGAGCCAATCAACCCCTTGAACGTATTAGCGGTCGTCACAAGCTGCTGATAATCCGCAGTCAACTGAAACTCTTCATCGATCACAGAAATCTTCTGATTCCCATGATGCGTCCGCGCGACGCGCAGCGAGCGCAGTTCCCGCACAGGGTCATACATCGTGGTCACGGTCACCTCAGGCTTCAACGCATCATCCCGCAGCTTCGCTTCGAGCGCGTGCGCCGAAGCCTCGGCCGCCTGCTCACTGGACAGATCGATAGCAACCCCATCCATCACGGCCTCGAGCGCACCCGCGTCATACAGCCGGCTCAACCGATCAACCACTGCCTGCGCCAACAGATAAGCCCGAGCCAACTCACCCAACGCATCCCCAGTAATCGGAGTCGCACCTTCAGAAGCCACCAATTCCGACCCTTGCAACGCGAGCCGAAGAATATGAGCGTTAACTTCCGACTCATCCTTCAGATACCGCTCATCCTTCCCCGCCTTGATCTTGTAAAGCGGCGGCTGCGCGATATAGATATACCCGCGCTCGATCATCTCCGGCATCTGCCGATAGAAGAACGTCAACAACAGCGTCCGGATGTGCGCGCCATCGACGTCAGCATCGGTCATGATGATGATGCGGTGATAGCGCAGCTTGTCGAGGTTGTAATCTTCCTTGCCGATCCCGCAGCCAAGCGCGGTAATCAGCGTAACGATCTGCTCGGAAGAAAGCAGCTTGTCGTACCGCGCCTTCTCGACGTTCAGCACCTTGCCGCGCAGCGGCAAGATAGCCTGAAACTTCCGATCACGCCCCTGCTTCGCCGACCCACCCGCCGAGTCACCCTCGACGATATAAATCTCCGACTTCGCCGGATCCTTCTCCTGGCAATCGGCGAGCTTGCCGGGCAAACCGACGCCATCGAGCACGCCCTTACGGCGCGTCATCTCACGCGCCTTGCGCGCCGCGTCGCGCGCACGCGCCGCATCGACGATCTTGCCGCAGATGATCTTCGCGTCGCCCGGCGTCTCGAGCAGGAATTCCTCGAGCGCCTTTGCGACCACTTCTTCCACCGGCGCGCGCACTTCCGACGACACCAGCTTGTCCTTCGTCTGCGAGCTGAACTTCGGCTCCGGCACCTTCACGGACAGCACGCACGACAGCCCTTCACGCATATCGTCGCCCGACGTTTCGACTTTCGCCTTCTTCGCGACTTCGTGATCGGCGATGTATTTGTTCAGCACGCGCGTCATCGCCGCACGCAGACCGGTAAGGTGCGTGCCGCCATCGCGCTGCGGAATGTTGTTCGTGAAGCACAGCACGTTTTCGTTGTAGCTGTCGTTCCACTGCATCGCCACTTCGACTCCCACACCATCCTTCTCGCCCATGATGTGGAAGATGTTCGGGTGCAGCACGGATTTGTTCTTGTTGATGTACTCGACAAAACCCTTCACGCCGCCGACGAACGCGAAATCCTCTTCCTTACCCGAGCGCTGATCCACCAATCGAATCCGCACGCCGTTATTGAGGAACGAAAGCTCACGAATCCGCTTCGCGAGAATGTCGTAGTGGTATTCAACATTGCCGAAAATCTTTTCATCGGCCATGAAATGCACTTCGGTGCCGCGGTTTTCGGTGTCGCCGATCACCTGTATCGGCGACGTGGTCACGCCGTCGATCTCTTCGAGCACGCGGTTCTGCGGCACACCACGGTGGAATTCCATGAAGTGCTTCTTGCCGTCGCGGCGCACGGTGAGGCGCAACCATGCCGACAGCGCGTTCACGCACGACACGCCCACGCCGTGCAGGCCGCCCGACACCTTGTAGCTGTTCTGGTCGAACTTGCCGCCGGCGTGCAGCTCGGTCATCACGATTTCGGCGGCGCTGCGCTTCGGATCGTGCTTGTCGTCCATCTTGAGGCCGGTCGGCACGCCGCGGCCGTTGTCGGTGATCGACACGGAGTTGTCCGCGTGGATGATCACCTGGATGTCGTTGCAATGGCCGGCGAGCGCTTCGTCGATCGAGTTGTCGAGCACTTCGAACACGAGGTGGTGCAAACCGGTGCCATCCGATGTATCCCCGATGTACATCCCAGGTCGCTTGCGCACGGCTTCCAGACCTTCAAGGATCTGGATGGACGAGGCGCCGTAGCTGTTATCGGGCTGCGTATTGTTCGTTTCAGTCATGGATTTTTTCCGGTTCTGCGTTACTGCAAGGTTGCTGCTCTGGACTTTTCAAAACGCCATAAAAACGCCAAAGGGGCGCTGCGCCCCTTGGTGTTCTTCTTGATGTTGGACGCGTCAGATGCGCATCGGCATCACCACGTACTTGAATTCGTCGTTCTCGGGAATCGTGATCAACGCGCTGGAGCTGGCATCACCCAGGCTCACCTGCAGCATGTCGACCTTCAAATTCGCGAGCACGTCGAGCAGATACGTGACGTTGAACCCGATATCGACGCTGTCGCCGTCGTATGCGATTTCCAGTTCTTCCTGCGCCTCTTCCTGATCGGCGTTGGTCGACATGATCTTCAACTGGCCAGGCTCGACGATGCAGCGCACGCCCTTGAACTTATCCGACGTCAGAATCGCCGCGCGTTGCAGCGAACGCTGCAGTTCTTCGCGGCCAATCTGGAATTTGTTCTTGTGCGACTTCGGAATCACGCGCTGGAAGTCGGGGAACTTGCCTTCCACGAGCTTCGACACGAGTTCAACCTGACCGAACGTGAACTTGACCTGCGTCTGCGCGATGTCAATCTTCAGCGTGTCGTCGATGTCTTCGAGCAGGCGCTGCAGTTCGAGAATCGTCTTGCGCGGAATGATCACTTCGTGGCGCGCGAAGGAGCCCTCGATCTTCATCGACGAGAACGCGAGACGGTGACCGTCGGTCGCGACCGCCATCAGCTGATCGCCGTCCACCACCAGCAGCATGCCGTTCAGGTAGTAGCGGATGTCCTGCTGGGCCATCGAGAAATGGACCATGCCGAGCAGCTGGCGGAACGTCTTTTGAGGAACCACCAGGCTCGCGCCGTAGTCTTTGGCCTGAGCGACTGTCGGGAATTCGTCCGCGGCGAGCGTCTGCAGCGCAAAGCGGCTCTTGCCGGATTGCACGGTCAGACGCTTGTCGTTCAGCGTCAGCGTGACCTGGCCGTCAGGCATCGCGCGCAGAATGTCGAGGAGCTTGCGCGCCGCCACCGTGGTCGCGACCGAATCGCCGCCCACGCCGAAATCGGCGCGCGTGGTGATCTGCAACTCCAGGTCGGTCGACAGGAACGATACGTCAGGACCGTTCTTGGTGATCAGCAAATTGGCGAGGATCGGCAACGTATGGCGGCGTTCGACGATGCCGCTCACGGTTTGCAGCGGCCTGAGGAGGTTGTCGCGTTCGGTCTTGACCAGTTGCATAGGGTTCCTTCGTTGATATAACGGCCTGCACGCCTTACGGGACAAGCTTTTCAGCGCGCAGCCACGGCTCCCCGCCGGCGCCCTGAAAAGCGCCCGACACGGCGTGAAATCCGCCCGTCGCCGCCGGGCGGTTAAACCTGTATTGTGCCTGAAAACGGGACCGCCTCACTAAAATGGGGGCGAGTTCGGGAATAAACAGGTCGATTTTGTAGGGCGTGGTCCGGGCTGCCGCCGACTTGTCGCGCCGCTGCGCGCCGCTACCGGTTCGCAGGCTCGTTTTTCCGCCACTTCTGGCCGGTTGCGCCGCAAATTCGTCACGGGTTTGCCGCGCTTTTTACGTCGCTTCTGCCCGCTTACCGTCGCATTCCGTTCGCACCCGACAGCGCCGCCGGGTTGTGGGGTCCCCTGCCCGTTTCTCGATTTACAGCGTTTTCGCGGCCTCATTCAAACCACTGCGTAGCCGCTTCCAGCGTTTCCTGCCGCCGACGTCCGTTTCACGGTCGCGCGCGGCCAGGCCGTTTAGCCCTTCAGCGTCTGCTCCAGCACGTGCAGTTCGTGATTCAGCTGCGCGTCCTTGCTGCGCTCGTCGGCGATCTTGCGCACCGCGTGCAGCACCGTCGTGTGGTCGCGCCCGCCGAAAAGCTCGCCGATTTCCGGCAGACTCTTCTGCGTCAATTCCTTCGCCAGATACATCGCGATCTGCCGCGGCCGCGCGATGTTCGCCGGACGCTTCTTCGAATACATGTCCGCGACCTTGATGCTGTAGAAGTCGGCGACCGTTTTCTGGATGTTTTCCACCGAAATCTGCCGGTTCTGCACCGTCAGCAGGTCTTTCAGCGCTTCCTTGGTCAGTTCGATCGTGATTTCGCGGCCGTGGAACTTCGAATACGCGAGGATCTTGCGCAGCGCGCCCTCGAGCTCGCGCACGTTCGAGCGGAGATGCTTCGCGACGAAGAACGCGACGTCCTCATTCAGGCTCACGAACTCCGATTGCGCCTTGCGCATCAGAATCGCGACGCGCATTTCGAGTTCGGGCGGCTCGATCGCCACCGTCAGTCCGGAGTCGAAGCGCGAGATCAGGCGATCGTCGATACCCGAGATTTCCTTCGGATACGTATCGCTCGTGATGATCACTTGCGCCTTGTTGGCGACCAGCGCCTCAAAAGCGTAGAAGAATTCCTCCTGCGTGCGCGACTTGCCCGAAAAGAACTGAATATCGTCGATCAGCAGCAGGTCGAGCGAGTGGTAGTAGCGCTTGAAGTCGTCGAACGCCTTGCGCTGGTACGCCTTCACGACATCGGACACGTACTGTTCCGCGTGGATGTAGCGAATCCGCGCGCCGGGTTTGTCCATCAGCAACTGATTTCCGATAGCGTGGATCAGGTGTGTCTTGCCGAGGCCCACGCCACCGTACAGGAACAGCGGGTTATACGAAATGCCGGGGTTGTCGGCGACCTGGATCGCCGCGGCGCGCGCGAGCTGATTCGCCTTACCGGTCACGAAATTGTCGAAGGTCAGCACGGGGTTCAGCTTCGAGCGCTCGTACATCGAGTCGCTCTCGCCGGATGCCGTCGCGCCCACGCCTTGGCCTGGGCGCCACGTGCGACGTCCGGCGGCGGCTTCGTTCGCGTCCAGGCTCGGCAGATCAAGGTCTGCGACGTCTTCGGCGGCGCTGCGCGAATTCGCGTTTTGCGCTGCGAGCGCCGCAGCCGCGGCTGCGGGATTCGCGCGCGCGGCATGCGCGGCGTGCACGGCGCCGACAGCCGCATCGACGGCCGCGACGCCGCCGGCATTACCGCCCTGCGGCGCGGCCGAAGCCGGGCGTGCCGACGACGGAGCCGGCGCCGCGGCCGTTGGGCTACGCATGCCGGCCTTCGGATCCAATACGAATTGCACGTCCACCGGCGCATGCCAGAAATCGCGGGCCATATCCGCGATGCGGCCGGAGAACTGGCTCTTGACCCAGTCGAGCTTGAAACGGTTCGGCGCGGCAATACTCAACGTGTTCGCATCGGCGTCGAAGGCGACCGGGGCCAAGGGTTTGATCCACGTCACGTACTGCTGGGGCGTAAGCTCACGCTCCAGCAATGCGGAACAGTGTTGCCAGAATTCGTTCATCAAGTTGCTATCGTTATGGTGTGCACGGCGGTCGCCGCTGCCCCTGTCGCGCACGCGCAACAAGGCCCTGAGCAGCCAGGCGTAACGGCCCCAGGCGCCTGTGCCACAAGGGTCTGCGGGACAAGCGTGCCGGAGCGGCGTGCAACATTTTTGGGAAGTAAGGCGAGATTCTAACGCCAAAACGAACCCGAAAGTGAGTTATCCACAGGGACCGATCGCTTGGCCCGGCAACCCCCGGCGGCGCCAGACGACGGCTAAACTATTGACGGCCAACGGAAAACCAGTTTAAATAGCGGGTTCCGCGAAAACCAATTTCAGTAAACCACCGGCCATTGCGCTTTCAGCGATGATCGCGCGGTTTTTTTCGATCAAGTGAGAGCAACATGAAACGTACTTACCAACCTTCCGTTACCCGTCGCAAGCGCACCCATGGCTTCCGCGTTCGCATGAAGACCGCTGGCGGCCGCAAGGTCATCAACGCACGTCGCGCGAAGGGCCGCAAGCGCCTCGCGATCTAAGGCAAGCGGATTGCGCGCTGTGACCGAAACCCGCGACGAAGCGGGAGCGGCCGGGGCGCAGCAACCGGGCTCGGTTCCGTTGCGAGCGCAAGCCGCCTTCCCCAAAGCCGCAAGGCTGCTAAAAACGGATGAATTTTCATCCGTTTTTCGTTTGCGGCCGTGGCGCCGTACCGCGCACTTCGTCGTGTACGGCCGGCCCACCGGCAATGAGGCGCGTCTTGGCCTCGTGATCGGTAAGAAGTATGCGCCGCGCGCGGCCACGCGGAATCTGGTGCGCCGGATCGCGCGCGAAGCCTTCCGGCTGCGTCGCGCGGAATTCGGCGGTTGGGATGTGCTGCTGCGTCTACACACGCGTTTCGACAAAAAAGCTTTGCCGAGCGCGTCGTCGTCGCCGTTGAAGGCGCTGTGCCGCAGCGAAATCGAGGCGCTGCTCGACAAGGCAGCGCGCGAAATTAGCCGTCGTCAGGCGCCGCCCGCGGAGGCGCCCAGGACGGAATGACGCAGTGACCGCCTGCACCACGGTCGCCGCAACGGGCGTTGCGCCGGCAGCTTCAGGGCGCGGGCGTCGTCCTGTACTTCACGTTGCGCGGCGCCGTACGACCGCACCTGCCATGCAAACGGTACTCTTCGCTTTATTGCGCTTTTACAAGCTTGCCGTGAGCCCCATGCTCGGCAACCGGTGCCGTTTTTACCCTTCCTGCTCTGATTACGCGCGCGAGGCAATCCAGTATCATGGCGCCGCGCGCGGGACTTATCTCGCCGTGAGGCGTGTTTGCCGCTGCCACCCGTTTTCCGCCGGCGGCATCGATCTCGTCCCGCCACCCACTTCTGAAAAGCGCTGACGCGCCGTTCCATCGACACTGAGACAACGCATGGATATCAAACGCACCGTCCTATGGGTCATCTTTTTCATGTCAGCTGTCATGCTGTTCGACAACTGGCAACGCGACCACGGACGCCCGTCGATGTTCTTCCCGAGCACGACGCCGACCCAGACCGCCGGCAGCGCCGCGCCGGGCACCACGACACCGGGCACCCAGCCGGCCGATCTGCCGGCCACCAACGCGGCCGCGCCGGGCAACGCGCCAGCGGCCGAGCAATCGCAGCTCGTGAAGTTCGGCACCGACGTCTATAGCGGCGAAATCGACACCCGCGGTGGCACATTGTCGCGCCTGTCGCTCGTCAAGCAGGGCGACGGCAAGCAGCCGGATCTCGTGATCACGCTGTTCGACAAAACGAACAATCACACGTATCTGGCGCGCACTGGCCTGCTTGGCGGTGACTTCCCGAATCACAACGACATCTTTACGCTGATGCCGAATCAGCCGACCCAGCTGGCCGACGGCCAGAACTCGTTCCAGATGAGCTTCGAGTCGCCGGAAAAGGGCGGCCTCCGGGTCATCAAGACGTATACGTTCACGCGCGGCAGCTACGTGATCGGCGTCGAGACGAAGGTCCAGAACGTCGGCACCACGCCGGTGACGCCGCAGGTCTATATGGAACTCGTGCGCGACGACCAGCCGGTCGAAACGCCGCGCTTCTCGCACACGTTCATCGGACCGGCTGTCTACACGAACGAGCATCACTTCCAGAAGATGACGTTCAGCGATCTCGACAAGAACAAGCAAGACTTCGCGACGTCGGCCAACGACGGCTGGGTCGCGATGGTCCAGCACTACTTCGCGTCGGCCTGGATTCCGCAGGAAGGCGTGAAGCGCGAGTTCTACGCCGAGAAGATCGATCCGTCGCTGTATCGCGTCGGCATAAAGCAGGCGATGCCGACCATCCAGCCGGGCCAGACCGTCAGCGTGTCCGCGCGTCTGTTCGCCGGTCCGGAAGAAGAAAAGATGCTCGCAGGTATCGCGCCGGGTCTCGATCTGGTGAAGGACTACGGCTGGGTCACGATCATCGCGAAGCCGCTGTTCTGGCTGCTGTCGAAGATCCACAGCTATGTCGGCAACTGGGGCTGGTCGATCGTGCTGCTCACGGTGCTGATCAAGGCGGTGTTCTTCCCGCTGTCGGCCGCGAGCTACAAGTCGATGGCGCGCATGAAGGCGATCACGCCGCGCATGCAGGCGCTGCGCGAGCGTTTCAAGGGCGATCCGCAGAAGATGAACGCGGCGCTGATGGAGCTGTACAAGACCGAGAAGGTCAATCCGTTCGGCGGCTGTCTGCCGGTCGTGATCCAGATCCCGGTGTTCATCTCGCTGTACTGGGTGTTGCTGTCGTCGGTGGAAATGCGCGGCGCGCCGTGGATTCTATGGATTCAGGATCTGTCGCAGCAGGACCCGTATTTCATCCTGCCGGTCCTGATGGCCGTGTCGATGTTCCTGCAGACCCGCTTGAACCCGACGCCGCCCGACCCAGTCCAGGCGAAGATGATGATGTTCATGCCGATCGCGTTCTCGGTGATGTTCTTCTTCTTCCCCGCAGGTCTCGTGTTGTACTACGTCGTGAACAACGTGCTGTCGATCGCGCAGCAGTACTACATCACGCGGATGATGGGCAGTTCGAAGGCGAAGCCGGCCTGATGTTCCGTCCGGCGGCGGCCCCCAGGGCCGCCGTGACGCAAGCTGAAAACAAAAAGCCGCCCCGTGCGAACCGGGCGGCTTTTTTTATGGTGCGGTTGAAGAAAATGCCGCGGGCGGCTGCGCTTGAGTTTCGTCGTTCACTCTTCGTCGGAATCTTCGCCGTAAAAACGCACGATCATTTCCTCGACCAGATTCCGGTCCTTCGGGGTCAACGATGCGATCTTCGAAGCGAGTTCGATCGTTTCGGGTGTCGGCGGATACTTTTCGCCACGTGCCATCGGTCGTGCGCTGGCGCCGGGCGGTGGTCCGTAATGGAGCCAGTGCTCCTTGACGTTCAACCATTCGGCGAGGGTCCGCAACTTGTCCGGCTTCGGAATCGTCGTGCCCGTCAGCCATTTGTGTGCGGTCTGGGGCGTCACGGGCCGCTCGCCGTAATAGCGAAGATTGAATTGCTCGGCGAGTTTGGTCCCGCCGCGGATTTTCAGCGGCTCGAGCAGATCCTTCAGCCTCTTGGCGAAGGCGGCTTTTTCTTTGTCGGTCGGCATGGGCCAGATTGTGCAATTCAGAGTTCAGCCAGTTGACAACCGATCAAGCTTTGCTTTCTCTTATTTGAGATAGTTTTAGCTTGCAGCGCGCGCCCCATAACGCGTTGCACGAATTTGATTTTTTTCATCTCTCGATTGCCAGGCTTGGCTTTGCCTGAACTGCAGTTCCTGCCGAGTCTCAAATATTCCTAAGTAGTGCGGTAATGATCCTAGCTTAATTGGGATAAATCTGAGTTGTTCAAACGAAAGGGGCAAACGGGCACGTCATCCACTTCGCGTCCTGGTCGTCAGCCCTTCCGTGCGAGGCGCGCGCGTTACAATGCCTCGCGCCGGCTCGACCGACGCGGCTCTGCCCCTCCCCTCCCGTTTCGCCCGACTTCACATGCTCACGACCGACTCCGATCCCATCGTTGCCATTGCTACCGCGCCCGGCCGGGGAGGCATCGGCGTCGTGCGGATTTCGTTCGGCCGCGCTGGCGCGGCGGCGGCCCAGCCGTTGATGCAGGCCCTCACCAGCCAGACGCTCGCGGCGCGTCACGCGAGCTACGTGCCGTTTCTCGACGCGAGCGGCAATCCGCTCGATCGCGGCATCGCGCTGTACTTTCCGGCGCCGCATTCGTACACCGGCGAGCACGTGCTTGAACTGCAAGGCCATGGCGGCCCGGTCGTGCTGCAATTGGTCCTGCAGCGCTGCATCGACGCCGGCCGCGCGTTCGGTCTACGGCTCGCCGAGCCCGGCGAATTCACGCGTCGCGCGTTTCTGAACGACAAGCTCGACCTCGCGCAGGCCGAGGCCGTCGCCGATCTGATCGAGGCGAGCACCGAGGCCGCCGCGCGTTCGGCCGGCCGCTCGCTCGACGGCGCGTTCTCGCGCGACATCCACGCGCTGGTCGAAGAGGTGATCACGCTGCGGATGCTGGTCGAAGCGACGCTCGACTTCCCGGAAGAGGAAATCGACTTCCTCGAAGCCGCCGACGCCCGCGGCAAGCTCGTGCGCATACGCGAGCGTCTGGCGCACGTGCTGAGCGAGGCGCGCCAGGGCGCGTTGCTGCGCGAGGGTTTGTCGGTCGTGCTGGCGGGGCAACCGAACGTCGGCAAGTCGTCGCTGCTGAACGCGCTCGCCGGCGCCGAACTCGCGATCGTCACGCCGATCGCCGGCACGACGCGCGACAAGGTCGCGCAGACGATCCAGATCGAAGGCATCCCGCTGCACGTGATCGACACGGCCGGCCTGCGCGAGACCGAGGACGAGGTCGAGAAGATCGGCATCGAGCGCACGTGGGGCGAGATCGAGCGCGCGGACGTGGTGTTGCATCTGCTCGACGCGCGCGCCGGAATGACGGCCGACGACGAAACGATCGCCGGACGCTTTCCGCGCGGCGTGCCCGTCGTCCGCGTGCTGAACAAAACCGACCTGACAGGGCTCGCGCCCGCGACGCAGGCGCTCGACGCCGACCTCGAACTTAGCGAGGTGCGGCTGTCGGCGAAGAAAGGTGACGGCGTCGCGCTGCTGCGCGACGAACTGCTGCGGATTGCCGGCTGGCAGGCGGGCGCGGAGAGCGTCTATCTCGCGCGCGAGCGGCACCTGATCGCGTTGCGCGCGGCCGACGAGCATCTGGCGACCGCCGCCGCGCATGCGGAGCAGAACGCGCAGGCGCTCGATCTGTTCGCCGAGGAATTGCGGCTCGCGCAGGATCAACTGAACTCGATCACCGGTGAGTTCAGTTCGGACGATCTGCTCGGCGTGATTTTCAGCCGATTCTGTATCGGCAAGTAACGCCGACCTTGTGCGTCGCCGCAATCCGGCCGTCATATAGCCTCTCGTGGCCGAATCGGCGCCGCTGCCGCACACGCGAAAATCGCACTCCGTCGACCAAAAGCCCACCGGGTTTTTGGTACACAACCGGGCAAAGGTTTAGAATCCAGCTGTCCGAGCCTAAACGTACAGCGTCCCCAAAGCATGCCCCGCCTCGCCACCCCGCTCACCGAATCCGAGATCCGCGCGCTCGAACCGCGCGCGACCCGCTACTGCGTCGCCGACGGCAACGGCCTCGTGATCGAGGTCATGACGACCGGCACCAAGGTCTGGCGCTTCCGCTATACGTTGAACGGCAAGCGTCAGCCGCTCGCGACCATCGGCGATTACCGGATGATTTCGCTGCGCGTCGCGCGCGCGAAGGCGCACAGGTACGCGGCGCTCGTCGCGCAGGGCATCTCGCCGGTCGCAACCGCGCGGCGCGATCGCGGTGCCGAGAGCAAGGCCGACGTGCTGCGCGAAGCGGCCGAGCTTTATCTCGCGACGGCGCTGGCCGGCAAGTCGGATGAATATCGCCGCACCACGCGGCGCGCGCTCGACAAGGACGTGCTGCCCGCGATCGGCAACAAGCCGATCGGCGCGGTCACCGCTGACGACGTCGTCGCGATCTGCGAGCGCATCAAAAGCCGCGGCTCGCCGAAAATGGCGCTGCACACGCGCAACGTCGTGAAGCGCCTGTACTCATATCTGATCGCGCGCCAGCTCGCGACCAGCAATCCCGCGGAAGTCGTACCGGCGCGCTCGATCGCGACCTTCGACAGCCGCACCCGCGTGCTGTCCGGCGCCGAGATCGGTGTCATGCTGCGCACGATCGACACATCCAATATCCGCCGTCCGCTGAAGCTCGCGCTGCATCTGCTGGTGCTGACGATGGCACGCAAATCGGACCTCGTCGAATCGACATGGGTCGAGTTCGATCTCGACAACGCGCTGTGGACGATCCCCGCCGCGCGCCTGAACGCGCGCGAGGACCGCGTCGTCCGTCTGCCGCGCCAGGCGGTTGCGCTGCTGCGCGAGCTGCGGCGCGGGCGCACCAGCGAGACGTTCGTGTTCCCGAGCGTCAGGGGCGACGATCGGCCAATCGCGAAAAGCACGCTGAACCAGGCAGTCAAGGCATTGGGGCTCGACGTGGAGCATTTCGTGCTGCATGACTTTCGTCGCACCGCGTCGTCGCATCTGCGCGACATGGAACATCATTCAGCTGCGGAGGGCGACTTCGCGAAGCGTGAAGCAACCTACGAAGCGGCGTGGCAGGGTCGCATGCTTCAGAGTTGGGCGGACTTTGTCGATAGCCAGATGGAAGTCGCGCGGCAGACGGCGAACGGGACGGCTTGACGGCATTGTCATGGCTTTTGGCGCCATGTGACGCTTGCCGTCAAGCCGGTAACAGGATGGTACACAGGCTAATGCGACCTCGCCCAGACGCTAAGCAAATAAAAGAAAAATCATCAAAAAACAGGTTTCCAAACCGGGCGCAAATGCGCCTTTTTTCGCTTCTCTGGACCGTTTGACATCGTCGTTCTTTCCCCGCTTCCTTCGCCTACACTGAGAGATGGATGCAAGCCGATACGGAGGTTCCGATGCCTGAATCAATGCTCGCCTATCTGATGGGGCCCGCCGTCATGCTGGTGGTCGGCTTTGCCATCTGGATGATGTCGCGTCACCGCGACCCGTCCAGGCCGCCCAGGCTCGAGCGCTGGCTCGACACGCATTACGCGGAGTGGCTGCATCACAAGCATTAAGCCGCGCCTCAAATGGAAAAGGCCGTCGCATTGGGCGACGGCCTTTTTGTCTGCGCGTCGTTCGGCTGAATCATCCGCGCATCAGAGCCTTGCCGCGCTCACCACTGCGGCTCGGGTTGCGGTTGCGCATAGCCGTACTGTCCGGGCGGCGGTGCGCCGCACGCGACATAGGCGCGCTGATACTGGTCGTAGCAATATCCGGGAGGCGGTGCCACGTAAGCCGGCGCGGGCTGGTACGCGGGCTCGGCATAGACCGGCTGCGGATACGCGACCACCGGCGTCGGCGTCAACGCCGAGGTGACCACCGCGCCCAGCACCGCGCCGCCAATCAGCGCACCCACCACATCACCGCCGTGTCCGTGCGCGGACGCCTGGCCCGCCACCGTCAAACTACCCGTCATTACCAACGCCACTGCGATCTTTTTCATATTGAGCTCCCGCCGTTCAGGCATGGACGAATTGTCGCCGGCGCGCGCGGAAATAGATGCTGCAGTTGGTAACCGGACATTAACTCTGTAACAGGTGCATAACGTCGGACGCGCTAACCCACGCATGGCATTGCGCTGCATTTCATCCAGGCAACGCGGGGAAGATTGCCGCGCTGGCCTTGATGCGGGCGCCGACTATTATCTGACCAATGGCAGTGGTCAACGAGCGCCTCGCCTTCCCGCAAGCTGACGTGCCCTTCCTGAACTTCATTCTGGCTGAACCACATGGACACCTCTAAACCGCCCCAGAACGCCGCAACGCTGCATCCCGCAGACGACGCGAACGCGCAGGTGCACGCGCTCGTCGCTGAGGATGCGCCCAGTCTCGCCAGCGACGACGCGCTCGCGCGCATGCTCGCCGACCCGCCGGCGGCCGAGTGCCCGATCATGGTGCTGCTGGTCGGCGACCAGGCGGTCATCGCCGAGGGGTGCGCGAGGCGCTCGCCGACGAGCCGGGCATCGACTTTCGCTACTGCGCGTCATGGGAAGACGCGGTGCGCTGCGCCGAGGAAACGCGCGCGACGGTGATCCTGCAAGATCTCGGGATGCCGGGCACCGACGGTCTGACGCTGGTGCGGCAATACCGGCTGAATGCCGCCACTCGCGACATCCCGATCGTCGTGCTGTCGACCAACGAAGAGCCGCTCGTCAAAAGCGCGGCGTTCGCCGCCGGTTCGAGCGACTACCTCGTGAAGCGGCCCGACCGCATCGAGCTGATAGCGCGCATCCGCTATCACTCGCGCTCGTATCTACACCTGCTGCAACGCGACGAGGCGTACCGCGCGCTGCGGCAATCTCAGCGGCAACTGCTGGCGACGAATCTGGAGTTGCAGCGGCTCACGCATTCGGACGGTCTGACCGGGCTGTCGAACCGCCGCTACCTCGACCAGTATCTGGCCACCGAATGGCACCGCGGCACCCGCGACAAGACCGGCGTGTTGCCTCACGAAGGAATGTTACCCGACGGATTGTTGTCGTTTCGGTTTCTTTCTTCTTTTCTTTCGGGGGTTTGCCGGGCGCGAAGCGCCCGGCCCCCGCCGGCTTTCAACTTTTCCGCAGCTCACACTTGAGCGGGCGTCTCGGCGGACTTGTGCAGGCAGCCCAGGACCATTTCTTTCACGCGCTCGGCGCGCCATGCCTTGACCCGGCGCTGTAGCGTTCGAAGCTGTGCCTTGCTCGCATAGGCGTCCGGAACCATCGTCGCCAACCGGTCCATCAATTCATTCGCCGACACAGCGGGTTCGGCGATCAGCCACCCTTCGATAACCGGCCACGCGTCGGCGAAAGGATCCACCCGGGTTTTCCACCAGTGCTTTGCCTTGGGTTGCTTTCGGTGCGTTGGACGTGCTTCCCCTTCCTTCCACGCCGAAGAGAGGCTCGCGAGGAAGACGGCAACGTCTGATTCGTCTGCTGGCGCTGCGTCAGCGCGCACGCCGTGGGCCGCGAACTCGCTCAATGTCTGCTGAGCCGTTCGCATCTCCTGCAGCAGGCGCACAGGATCGAGGCTGTTGAACTGCGCCTTCAGCTTTTCCTTGATAGCTGGTTCGACGCTGTCGTGTGCCAGAAGCCGATCGCACGGCGTCGCCGGCGCAAAGTAGACCTTATGCACGCGCGCGCCATCGCGCGTCTTGGACTTCAGCTTGAACGAAGGCTGGAAGAAGTTGATGTATAGCCGCGATGACGCGTACAGCTGCGCCAGCGCGTTCCTCGCATCGGCGCCGCTCAGGCGGCCATAACCGACCAGTCGCCGAACGACGGAGCCGTTCTTCTGCTCCACCCAGGCCTGATCGTTCTTCTTGTGGGCCCGCGAGCGGGTCTGCTCAAGACCATGTTCCTTGCAGTAGTCGAAGACGCTCTGGTTCATGAATGCGGTGTCGTTATCCGAGTCCACTCCAAGCATCGCGAATGGCAGATCGGCGGCCACCTTGTCAAACGCCTCTATAACCAGCATCTGGTTGCGTACTCGCATGGCCACGCATTCTGTCCAGCCGCTGGCGATATCGGTCAGCGTCAGCGTGTGGACGAAGTCACCGTCGGTCTTCGGACCGCCACAGTGTTCGACCATGTCGATCTCGAAGAAGCCTGGCGGCGGATCGCGCCAGTCGGCGAAGGTGCGCACCGGGATGCTGCGCCGGATGGCCGAGCCCACACCCGTGCGGCGTTTGCGCTGCCCGTCGATCTGCAAACGTGCATTGGCCAGCATGCGATCGATGGTCGCCGCGCTGACCTCAAGGAGTTTGGCCTTGATGACCGGATCCAGGTCGAGACGGCCGTGCCGCTCCATGGCATCAACCAGCTTCGGGATCAACGCCTTCAGGCGCTTGCCGCAGACCCGGTCGGCCGCTTCCCACAACACCGTCAGCGCTTGGCGTACCGCTTCGTCGTACAGCCGGTTGCGCTCGCGCGTCCCCTTTGCCGCGCCGGGCTGCTCCCGCAGCAGCCGGATGGCGTGCTTGCGGTGATATCCGGTCAGAGCCACGAACTCGTCGAGAATCCTGATCCGGTCACCAAACGCCGCGCTGCTATACCGCAACTGCAATGCTGCCACCAACTCCTTGCGTGTCGTCATGCTGATTTGCCTCGTCACCTCGTGTCGCTCCCGCCGGACAATCCGGCGGGTAGCAAACTACGTGAGGCAACAGGTCAGCGCGAGTTGCATTTCTGATGAGTCAATGCGACCGGCCTCGGCCTCCTGATGATCGACGTCGATCACTTCAAGGCCTACAACGACACCTATGGGCACGTCGCCGGCGACGAAGTGCTGAAGAGCGTCGCGCATACGATCGAAGCGTGCCTCGGCCATTCACTGGATCTCGCCGCGCGCTTCGGCGGCGAGGAGTTCGCGGTGGTCGTGCCGGACACGTCGGCGGGCGGCTTGCGCCTGCTCGCGGAGAAAATCCGCATCGCGGTCGAAGACCGCGCGATCACCCATGCGGGCTCGGCAGAGGGCGTCGTCACGATCAGCATCGGCGCGGCGATGGTGGTGCCGTCGGCCGCCGAACCAGTCACGACGCTGATCGAGGCCGCCGGCGTCGGCCTGTATCGCGCGAAACACGACGGCAAGAATCAGGTGGCCGTGAGCGGCTGAGTCTGGCGCCGCCCTCCTCAACCTTCGGCTTACGCCGCCACGGCGCGCGTATAGCGCTCGGCCGGCGCGCTGCGCGACAGATTCGGCTGCAGATGCAAACGCGCGCTGTTCAGACGCTCCCAGTCGGCGGCATCGGGCAACGACGGGATCGTCACCAGTTCGCCCTGGTCGAGACCGGCAAGCGCCGCGTCGACCATGTCCTCGGCGCTCATCACGATCTGCGAAGGCAGGTTCTCGACCGCGAGACCCGCGCGATCCCAGAACGCGGTGCTCGTCGCGCCCGGCAGCACCGCTTGCAGCCGTACGCCCTTGTCGCCCACCTCGTGATGCAGCGACTGCGTGAGGTTCAACACGTAGGCCTTAGTGCCGCTATAGGTGCCGTTCAACAATTCCGGCGCCAGCGCGACGATCGACGAGATATTGATCACCGTACCGGCGCCGCGCGCGATGAAGCCCGGCAACACCGCCGCCGTCAGGCGCGTGAGCGAGGTCACGTTCAGCTCGATCATCTGCTCGAGTTCATCGATGTCGGAGTCGACCAGCGTCGCGGTCGCGCCGACGCCCGCGTTGTTGACCAGCATCGTGATGCCGCGCTCGGCGCGCAACTGGTTCTCGATGCGGCGCACGTCGGCCTTGTTGGTCAGATCGGCGCTGACGGTGCTCACGCGGCGGCCGGTTTCCTTCGTCAGCCGGTCGGCGAGGCCGCTGAGGCGTGCGCCGTCGCGCGCGATCAGCAGCAGGTCGTAGCCGCGTCGCGCGAGCCGGTCCGCGTAGACCGCGCCGATACCCGACGATGCGCCCGTGACCACCGCCGTACCCTTGCCTTCGTTCGAATTGCCTTGTACGCCCTTGTCTGCCTGCGTTGTCATTGAAGCTCTCCTTGCGGGCTGCGCATGATGCGGCCGCCCTGTCCGGTGAATGGGAACAACCGTGAACTCCCCGCCTGGCGGCTTTTGCGCTGATACGGCGGGGTTGACGAGCTGAGTTTAGGCGCGTACTGTTTTGTCTCAAATGTCATATTTCCCTCGTTTCCGGACATCGCAAATGAAACGCATCGGCGTGGTGGTCTTTCCGGGCTTTCAGATACTCGACATGGTCGCGGTATCGATTTTCGAACTCGCCAATCAGGACACCGGCGAGCCAGCGTACGACGTCGCGGTGATCTCCGAGCACGGCGGCATGGTACGCAGCTCGGCGGGCGTCGAGGTCGCGACGCGCCCGTTCGGCGATCCCGCCTACGACACCGTGATCGTCACCGGCGCGATGGAGATCGCGCCGTCGTCGCCGGGGCTGCTCGCGTTTCTGAACGACGCCCTCGCCGCCTCGCGCCGCACCGCGAGCATCTGCACCGGCGCGTTCGTGCTCGCCGAAGCGGGCATCCTCGACGGCCGCCACGCGACTACGCACTGGGCGCATGCGCGCGATTTGCAACGGCGCTTTCCGCGCGCGCGGGTCGACGAGGACCGCATCTTCATCGTCGACGGCTCGGTGTGGACGTCGGCCGGCATGACCGCGTGTATCGATCTGTGCCTCGCGCTCGTCGAGAACGACCTCGGCGTCGCGGTTTCGCGCGCGATCGCGAAGAAGCTCGTGGTCTATCACCGGCGCACCGGCGGGCAATCGCAGTACTCCGCGATGCTCGATCTCGAACCGAAATCCGATCGGATCCAGAACGCGCTGTCGTATGCGAAGAGCCATCTGCGCGAGCCGCTGACCGTTGAGCAGCTCGCCGACGTCGCGCATCTGAGCCCGCGCCAGTTCAGCCGCGCGTTTCGCGACGAGACGCGCCAGTCGCCGGCCCGCGCGATCGAGGCGCTGCGTGTCGAAGCGGCTCGCACGATGCTCGAAACCGGCCGTCATTCGATCGAAACCGTCGCAGCCGACACTGGCTTCATCGACCCCGAGCGGATGCGGCGCGCGTTTTTGCGCGCGTTCGGCCAGCCACCTCAAGCGATCCGGCGTGCCGCACGCGTGGCGTAAGCGTTCGGGTAGAGAATAGGAAACCCGCGGTGCGAAGCTACGAAAAAAACAGTATCCCGCTCGACCCGTGAATCGAACCCAGCCCAAATGAAAGGAAACGCGATGAGCTACAACGACAGCAACCCGTTCGCCAAAATCTTGCGCGGCGAACTACCGTGCATCAAGGTGGCCGAAAACGACCAGGCGCTGGCTTTCATGGACTTGATGCCGCAAGCCGACGGCCATCTGCTCGTCGTGCCGAAGGAAGCGGTCGCGGAAATTTTCGATCTGTCGGATGCGGCGCTCGTCGCGTCGACGCGCATGGCGCAGAAGCTCGCGATCGCGGTGCGCGCGGCACTGCGCCCTGACGGCGTGTTCATCGGCCAGTTCAACGGCGCGGCGGCGGGACAGACAGTGCCGCACGTCCATTTCCACGTGATTCCGCGCTGGGAAGGCCAACCGCTGAAGCTGCATGCGCGCGAGGTCGCCGATCCGGACACGCTCGAAGCGCTCGCCAAACGGATTCGCGCGCACTGGCGCGCCCATTGAAGCGCGACGCGAAGCCTGCCGACGCAACGTCGCACCCCGCATTACGGTCACGCCCGGTAACAACTGTAAAAGCCGTTGAAACCACCGATCGGCGCGTCGCGACTAGACTGCCATTGCCTTGTGTTCAAGGCATTGAGTGTGGATCTCTTTTTTCAGCCTGCCCCTGTGGCAGGCTTTTTTCTTTGAGGACCCGCTTCGCAATCTCAGAGCCGCTCGCGCGAACGGCGTAGCAGATGCCGCCAGTCGATGCGTCGGCGACGCGCTGGCAACGGCCGTCCGTCGTGCAGGTCTCGATGCTCCTGCCACAGTTCGTCGGAAAAGAGAAACATGACGATCAGCAGCGGTACCACCAGAAAAATCCCGAGTATTACGTGCTCGTTCACGATAGCCTCCGGTGCAGGAGATTCGTTTTCATTGTAGAGCACCGCCTGTGCCCGCATACCGGCTCGACGAAGATCCAAGTGGGATTCAGGCGGCACGCGAAGGGTACCTTGCACTGCGATCGCGCCACCCTCGCCTGTCCACGCGGCTTTGCGCCGCGCGGCTTCTTTTTCGTGCGTTTTCGGCAATGGCGCGTTGCAAGCGTTTCACCAAGGCCCATGAGAGACGGCTGGCACTGTTTATTTTCTGCACTTGCCTCGTTATTGCGCATCGCAGCTTTTGCCTTGGAATGACTTTGTGTGCGACGCACAAACCCATCGATTAAATTGTATTAGATCGCTTAATTGACGCTACGCGTTTACGTGAATACGCGCGCAAAGCTTTACCGGGTAAGCCGTGCGCGGGAGGGGATTTTTAGTTATTCATTTCATTGCCATTCGATCAGGCTTGTGCTCAGGCTTTAACCAGTTTCGACAGCAGGTGCGACAATTCGCCACTGTTGCGACCGCACACAAGAAGTGCTTGTCGTTCTCATCGGTTCTCCTAAAGTGTGAGATGCGGGTCCACCGTTAAAGTTAAATACATAGCTAACCGAGATTTTTTCGGCCCCGCCCCGGAGGAACGAATGAAAACTCGAATTGCCGTTGTTTTCGCCATCGCGGGTTTGGCTGCCGCTAGCGTTCAGGCGCAAGACGTCGTGATCAAGCCGCAGCAAACGATCCAGTTCAAGGCCAATGCCTATGGCTGCGTATCGAAGGACAAGCTCGATGCCGCCGATCACCACGCGCAAGCCGGTGAACAGCAGCAGATGCAGGAATTCTTCTCCGGATATCAATGCGTGTCGACTCCGACCGACTCGAGTTTCCGCGTGGTGCGCGTGGTCGGCCACGACGTCGAGTTCGTGAATTCAGCCAATAGCGATACCGAGGGGCTCTGGGCGAACGACCGATTCATCAAGCAATAAGTACAACACCGGTATTCCGGCAAAAGCCGGAATACGGTCGCATGCGTATCCGCTGCAGCTTTAAAAGTCGCAGGCGTGAACGCGTGAGCTAAAAGAGACGGCTTGAGCATTCAGACGCCAAGCCGTTTTTATTGCTTTTGATACTTGCCAGGCTTCACCTGCGATAAAAAAGCCGATGCGGGTTTGATCGACCCGCATCGGCAGTACGCCTTCTCGCAAAGCGCAGGAAACCGGCCACGAGCAACGGCGCGTCAGTGCACGCGCTTGCTGCGGCGGAACTGGTCGAACAGAACCGCGAGCAGCAGGATGCCGCCGCGAATCAGATACTGATAGAACGTCGGCACGTTCAGCAGGCTCATGGCGTCCTGCACGGAGCCCATGATCAGCACGCCGACCAGCACGCCGGAGATCGTCGCGACACCGCCCGTCAGCGATACACCACCGAGCACGCACGCGGAAATCACGCCGAGCTCGAGCCCGACCGACGTCTTCGGATCGCCGAGGCTCATGCGCGACGCGAGCATCACGCCCGCGAAGCCGGTCACGAGGCCTTGCAGCACGAACACGGTGATCTTGATCCGAGTGACGGGCAGCCCCGCGAGCACAGCCGCTTCGCTATTGCCGCCGACGGCCAGCACGTTCTTGCCGAACACGGTCTTTTTCAGCAGGAAGCCGAACAGAACGAAGCCGACGATGTTGCTCCAGATCGGATAAGAAATGCCGAGGAACGAGCCGCCGCCGAGGTCGAAGAAGCGCTCCTCGGAGATCATCACCGCGTCGCCGTTCGACGTGATGTACGCGAGGCCGCGCACGACCTCCATCATCGCGAGCGTGACGATCAGCGAGTTGATCTTGTAGCGCGCGACCAGCGTGCCGTTGACGAGCCCGACCGCGCCGCCCGCGAGCACGCCGGCCGTGATGCCGACTAACACGCTGTGCGTCGCGGTGATCAGCACGGAAGCCACCACGCCCGAAAACGCGACGATCGACGCCACCGACAGGTCCACCTCGCCGAGTGCGAGCACGAACATCATCGTGACGGAGATCGAGCCGATCAGCGTGACCGACAGCAGCAGGCCCTGGATATTGCGCGTGCTCAGAAAGTCTGGGACCGTGAACGACAGCACCGCGAACAGGACGATGAACACCATCACGATGCCGGATTTGTTGATCAGGTCCCAGGTGCGCGCGGCGCGCGCGGTCAAGCCCACGGAGGCGACGGCGGGGGTCGAGGAATCGGTGGAAGGTGTATTCATGATGTCTGTTCCATTCAATGCCGTTTTCGTTGCGGTATTCGGTAAGAGGTCTGGTGGCGCGATCCGTTGGGCGATCAGCGCGGCAATGCCAGCTTGATCAGCGCATCCGGCGTGGCCTGCGCCTTCGGCAGATCGCCGACGATGCGGCCTTCCTTCATCACGATCACGCGATCGGTCACGCCGATCACCTCGGCGAGATCGCTCGACACGACGATGACCGTGCGGCCCGCCTCGGCGAGCCCATACAGCAGCCCATAGATCTCGCTGCGCGCCCCGACGTCGATGCCGCGCGTCGGCTCGTCCATCAGGAACACGTCGATCTCTTCGGCGAGCCAGCGCGACAGGATCACCTTCTGCTGATTGCCGCCGGACAGCGTGCCGATCGGCGTGTCGCCGTTGCGCGTCTTGATCGCGAGCTTGCCGATGAACTCACGCGTGGTCTGCGCTTCCTTGCGGCCGTTGAGCACGTTGAAGCGGCTGAAGTGACGGCGGCAGCTGATGTTCAGGTTGTCCGACACCGACGCGATCGACACGATGCCTTCCTGCTTGCGATCCTCGGGACACAGCGCGACACCGGCGCGCACCGCGTCGCGCGGCGTGGCGAACTGCACGCGCTTGCCCTTCAGCGCGACCTCGCCGGCGCTCGGCTTGACCGCGCCGTAGATCAGCTTCATCAACTCGGAGCGGCCCGCGCCGACGAGCCCGAAGAAGCCGACGATCTCGCCCTTGCGCGCCGAAAACGATGCCGGTTCGCGCAGGCCCGGTCCCATCAGGCCGTCGACCTGAAGCTGCACGTCGCCGTGCTCGCGCGCGCGATAGCCGTACACATCGGTGATCGAGCGGCCCACCATGCAGCTGATCAGCCGATCGCGATCGAGTCCCGCGCCGGCTTCGAAGGTGTCGATGCGGCGGCCGTCGCGAAACACGGTGACGCGATCGCACAGTTCGTAGACTTCATCCATCCGGTGCGTGACGTAGATGATCGCGCGGCCTTCGGCCTTCAGCGCGCGGATGATGCGGAACAGTTGCGTGGTTTCGCGCGACGACAGCGAGCTGGTCGGTTCGTCGAACGCGATCACGCGCGCGTCGCGCATCAGCGCCTTGCCGATTTCGATCATCTGCCGCTGACCGATCGACAGATGCTTGACCTGCTGCGACGGATCGAGCTTTTCGCCGAGGCGTTCGAGCTCGCGCATCGCACGCGCGACCAAAGCCTTTTCGTCCAGTACGCCGAAGCGATTCGGCAGGGCGCCGAGCATCAGATTCTCGGCGACCGTCAGCTCCGGCACCAGATGCAGTTCCTGATAGATGATCGCGATGCCCGCGGCGATCGCCGCCTTGGTCGTCGCGAACTGCTGCTCGACGCCGTCGAGCGACAACGTGCCCGAGACAGGATGATTGACGCCTGACAGCACCTTCAGCAGCGTCGATTTGCCGGCGCCGTTTTCGCCCATCAGGCCGTGCACCTCGCCGCGGCGCACTTCTAGCGAGACCTGGTCGAGCGCGAGCACGCCCGGAAAGCGCACGGTGATGCCGTCGAGCCGGAGATAGGGGGCGTCGGATGCGGGCGTCGATGCAGGCGAGGGCGAGGGCGCGAGCGCCGCCTCGCTGGCACGAGACCCGGTGAGTAAGGACGTCATCGATAAACCTCGAACGGATGAAACCTGAGCGGGCCGCGCTCGCGCTAAACGCGAGGCACGAGGCGGCCCGCCGTCTGCTGCGAGAACCTCGCTTAAATACCCAGTTCCTTGCGCACGTCCTGCCAGTTGCCGCGCACCATCAGCTTGCCGGTGGTTTGCGTGTCGGCGGGCGGCTGCTTGCCGTCCTTGATCCACTCGATAAGGTTCTCGGTGCTTTCCTTGCCGTGGTTCGTCGAGCTGACCGCGATCGTGCCGTAGAAGCCCGTCGGTTCCTTCTTCTGGAACTCGGCGAACGCCTCGCCCGCGCCGTTGATGCCGACGCCGATCACGTCCGCGGCCGGAATATGCAGCTGTTCGGTCGCGCGCACGCCGCCGAGCACGCTTTCCTCGTTGAGCGCGAAGATCACCCACTTCTTGATGTTCGGATGCTGCGCGAGCACCGGCGACACCGCGTTGAAGCCGCCTTCGTCGTCGGTGGTTTTCTGCGGCGCGTCGAAGACGTTTTCCTTCTTGAAGCCGCCGGCGAGCAGCGACTGCGTCGCGCCGTCGGTGCGCAGCTTCGCGGTCGGCAGCTCATAGTCCGTGATACGCAGCGCGCCGACTTCCTCAGGCTTCCAGCCGCGGCGCTTCATTTCGTCGGTGATCGCCTGGCCCACCTGGTTGCCGATCTTGAAGGCCGACATGCCGAGGTGCGGCACGTTCGCCAGCGGCTTGCCGGTCGAATCGACCAGCTGGTCGTCGACGGTCACGAACTTCATGTTGTAGCGCTTCGCGCGCGCCTGAATCGCCGGTCCGAGACGCACGTCGGGCGCGCAGATCACGAAGCCTTTCGCGCCTTGCGCGCCGAGGTTGTCGATCGCGGCCAGCACTTTTTCGCCGTCGGGCGTGCCGATGTTGACGACCGAGAAGCCGTCCTTCTGGCCGAGCGCGGTCGCGGCTTTCTGTTCGTTGATGAACCACGCCTGTTCGGGCATCTTCACGAGGAAGCCGACTTTGAGCGGCTCATCCGCGCGGGCGGACAGTTGTGCGGCGAACGGGGCGGCGAGGGCGGCGGCGGCCATCGCGGTCAGGGTCAAACGGCGTAGCTTGCTGGTCATCTACTGTCTCCTGAGGGTGAAAAGCTGCATTGATGTCGTGTAGTTGCAGCGGGGTAACGCAGGCGGCGTCAGCCGTCGCGCGAATCGGGGCGGATCTGCGCGCGGCACGCCGGACGGTTCGCGCAAGTCGCGGTGAAAACGGTGGCGCGGCTCATTGCTTCTAGCTCGCCAGGTACGCCGTTTTCACGGCGGTCCAGAACGCGGCATCGCTCGCGCCATAGGCCGACGCCTTGCGCCCGCCGCCGGGTCCGTGATGCTCGACGGCCGTGGTCGGCAGATTGATCGTGACGAGACCGCTCTGCACGTGACGGCGAAAATGCCGCGCGCGTTCGAGCGAGCGCGTGCAGATGCCGGCGCACAGTCCGTAGGCGGTGTCGTTCGCGAGATGTAGCGCGTGTTCGTAATCGTCCGCGCGCAGCACGACCGCGAGCGGCCCGAAAATCTCTTCACGCGCAATGCGATGCTCCGATTCGCCGATAAACAGCGCCGGCTCGAAAAAATAGCCGCGCGTCGCGCGCTCCAGTTGCCGCCCGCCGCGCAGCAACTGCGCGCCTTCCTGCTCGCCGACGCGCACGTAGTCGAGATTGCGTTCGAGCTGCGCGGCGTTCGCCACCGGGCCGATATCGGTGCCGTGCTTCAACGCGTGATCGACGGTGAGTTTCGCGAGCTTTGCCTGCAACGCGTCGACGAACGGCGCGAACACCGTGCGTTCGACGATCAGCCGCGCGGCAGCCGTGCTGCGCTGGCCGGTCGCGCTGAAGGCACCGGTGAGCGCCGCGTCGACCGCGCCGTCGAGATCGGCGTCGGCCAGCACGACGAACGGATTCTTGCCACCCATCTCGAGCTGCACGCGCGCCTGGCGCGTCGCGGCGGCCTGCAGCACGCGCGTGCCGGTGTCGGACGAACCGGTGAAGCTGATCGCCGCGACGAGCGGATGTGCGACGATGCGCGCACCGACCTTGCGTCCGCTGCCCATCACGAGGTTGAACACGCCGGCCGGCAAGCCCGCGCGACTGACGATCGACGCGAGCGCCGCCGCGCAAGCCGGCGCCGATTCTGCCGGCTTGTAGACGACGCAGTTGCCGTGCGCGAGCGCGGCACCGATCTTCGCCGCGGCGATCGCGAGCGGCGCGCTCCACGGCGCGATGATGCCGACCACCCCGAGCGGCTCGCGCGTCACGTCGATTTCGACGCCGGCACGCGCCGACGCGAGCGGCTCGACGAACGCGCGCAGCGCCTCGGCCGCGAACAGCTTGAACAGTTGCCCTGCGCGCGTCGCTTCGGCGAGCGCCTCAGGCAGCACCTTGCCGACTTCACGCGCGAGCAGCCGGGCCAGCTCCTCGCGGCGCGCGAGCATTTCGCTGCCGATCGCGTCGAGCGCGTCGGCGCGGCGCTGGGCGGAGGCGAGCGACCAGTCGCGAAACGCCGCGTGCGCAGCCTCGATCGCGCTGTCGGTCTGCCGCACGTCCGCGCGCACGTATTCGCCGACCGGCTCGTCGAGATCCGACGGATTGAGCGACACGCCCGTGGTCGCGCCGGTCTCCCATCCGCCATTGATGTAATGGCGAAACGGGCTGGCAACGAGGGGGACGAGCGGATCGCGGTTCATCGGCGAAATAAAGGCGCACCGGAAGTTCACAAAAGTCCACGAATGGTATGAGCGGTCCCAATAACTTTCCAATCCCTTTTTAGGCTTCTCCGATATCAGTTTCGGTATGGCATCATGGAGCTTCAGAGGAAGAACGTACAAACATCGCTCGTAAAAAAACCCAGGAGACCCTGCGATGACGCGTAGCTATTCGAACTGGTTCGTGCGCGCGCGGCTAAAGACGCGCCAGTTGCTGCTGCTTGCCGCGATGGAGGAGGAGGGCAACGTGCGCCGCGCGGCCGACGTGCTCGGCATGACGCAGCCGGCCGCGTCGCGCCTGTTGAAAGAGCTCGAGGACATGCTCGGCGTGAGCCTGTTCGACCGCACGCCGCACGGTATGCATGCGACGCTGTACGGCGAGGTGATGATCCGCCACGCGCGCATGGTGCTGTCGAACCTGAGCCAGGCGCACGACGAAATCTCGGCGCTGCGCTCGGGGCTCGCGGGTCAGGTGCGTATCGGCGTGATCGCCGCGGCCGCCGCGACGATGGTGCCGCGCGCGATCGCGAGCGTGAAGGAGCGTTATCCGCAGTTGCAGATCTGGACCGAGGTCGAGACCTCCGACGTGATGCTGCCGCGGCTCGCCGAAGGCGATCTCGACATCATGATCGGCCGCGTGCTCGAACGGCAGAATCAATTCAAGACCGACGTGCGCTACGAACCGCTCGCCGACGAACCGCTGTGCGTGGTCGCGCGTCCCGGCCATCCGCTCGAAAATGAAACGGGATTGACGCTGCGCGGTATCGTCAACGCGGCGTGGGTGCTGCATCCGCCGGGCAGCGTGCTGCGCCATCGCTTCGATCTGATGTTTTCGCAGATCGGCCTGAATCCGCCGCAGAACGTCGTCAATACCAACAACTTTCTCGCGATTTCGAGCCTGCTGCTGCAAAGCGACATGTTGGCGGTATTGCCCGATGAAGTGGCGCGTCAGTACCAACAGTACGGGGTATTGAAGCGCGTCCCGATCGATTTGCCTTGCAGGATGGATACATTCGGTATCATCACGCGCCAGTCGCATCTGTTGTCGCCAGCGGCCGCCGTCGTGCTCGACGCGCTGCGAGATGCGGCTCGCGACGTGTACGGCACGGCCACGGAACCCGCAGTGGCCCGGTAAATGCTTCCTTCTGTGTCATAGGCACCGGCTGACGGCGCGGGAGGAACATCCGATGTACAGCAAACACGAGAAACGGCAACGCGCCGTCGACGATTCATTTTCGCTGCGCTCCGGTGGAGCGAGCGCCTGGTTTAGCAACGGCATGGCTCTCAAATCGACGATATACAAGGCGGAACTGCAGATCGCTGACATGGACCGGCACTATTACGCCGACCATTCGCTGACGATCGCCCGTCACCCCTCCGAAACCGACGAACGGATGATGGTCCGCGTCGCCGCGTTCGCGCTGTTCGCGCAGGAACGGCTGGAGTTCTGCAAAGGTTTGTCGGATGTCGACGAACCGGATCTGTGGGCGAAGGATCTGACCGGCGCGATCGACACGTGGATCGAGGTCGGCCAGCCCGATGAGCGCCGCATCGCCAAGGCGAGCGGGCGGGCGAATCACGTGGTCGTGATCGCGTATGGCGGGCGTACTTCGGAAATCTGGTGGCAGGGCGTGCGCAACAAGGTCGAGCGCCTGCGCAACGTGACGGTCTGGACGCTCGACGAAGACGTCGCGGCATCGCTCGGCTCGCTTGCCGAACGCACGATGCGGCTGCAATGCACGGTGCAGGACGACGAAGCATGGCTCGGCAGCGCCGAAGCCGATGCGGTGAAGATCGACCGGACCGTACTGAAGGCGCCCGCCGATGCGTGATGGCTCAGGTCTGAACCAGTTTTTGCGCCGCTTCGTTCTCGCCTTCAGAGCGACGTGACCCGCGCCGCTTCCGGCGGCCCCTTCAGCTCGACCATATTGCCCTCCGGGTCGAAAAGATACAGCGACGGCCCGAATCCGTCCGCGCCATAACGCACTCCCTGTTCGCCGAGCCGCGCGCCATGCGCGCTCAGATGCGCCTTCAGCGCGTCGGCGTCGAACGACTCGACGCGCAGACACAGGTGGTCCATGTTGCGCCCCGTGCCCGCCGCGCCGTTTTCCGCGCGATCGAGCTTCGCGCCGACCTGCAGCAGATCGATCAGCGATCGGCCCGCGCGCAGTTGCGTGAGGCCGAGTTCGCGCTGCTCCTTTTCAACACTGCAACCGAGTACGTCGCAGTAAAAGCGCGCGAGGGTTTCGACGTGCGTCGCCCGGATCACGACGTGGTCGATCTCGCGAATGTGGATTTTCATGTCGAACGCCCTTTCGCTAGTTCAGAGAACCGATTAGGAAGTGTAGGAGAAAGGAAAGGGCGGGGTGGATCGGCGGGAAGTCGCGGGCGAACCGGACCAAATGCGGACCAGGCGCGGACAAAAAACGCAGGCAAAAAAAAGCCCGCTCAAGTGGAGCGGGCTGAATCCATATCAGGAGGAGACATGGAGGAGACAAGTACTAATATACACATCGGCTTGGTGCGACGCAATAACTTTTTAAGGGAAAACCCGATATCGTGCGAAATTGCCGCACTTTGAGGCAAAACGTCCGGCCGCAGGGCATTCCAAGGCGCTTCGGATTGCGATTTGCCGGGTTTGACCCCACTACAGGTACGGACAAACGCGTCCGAATGACAGAGCAAGATCCGGCGCGTACTGTGTAGCGTTCGGGCCTAGATTGATGAGCATCGACACTGCCTGCCCATCCGGGCCCCAGGACATCATGAACGCCACCACTCGCCATTCCGTCCCCATGCGCACCGCCGCCGACGTCGACACCACCCAGTGGCGCACCGACGACGAACGCTGGGACGCCGTCACGCACCGCGACCGCGATGCCGACGGCGCATTCTTCTACGCGGTCATGACGACCGGCGTGTTCTGCCGGCCGTCGTGCGCGTCGCGCCAGCCGCGCCGCGAAAACGTCGCTTTCTTCACCGATGCCGCCGCCGCGCGCGCCGCGGGCTTTCGCGATTGCAAGCGCTGCCAGCCCGGTGGTCTGCCGCGCGAGCTCGACATCGTCGCCAGGGCGTGCGCCGCGCTCGACGCCGATCCGCAGCAGCGCCTCACGCTCGCGCAACTGAGCGATGCCGTGCACGTGAGCCCGTTCCATTTGCAGCGCCTGTTCAAGCGCGTGGTCGGCGTCTCGCCGCGTCAGTACCAGGCCGCGCAGCGCGGCGCCGCGTTGCGCGATGCGCTGCAGGGCGGCGCCGACGTCACGCGCGCGACGCTCGACGCCGGTTTCGGCTCGCCGTCGCGAATGTACGACAGCGCGCCGGCCGAGCTCGGCATGGCGCCGTCCGCGTATCGCCGCAAGGGCGCGGGCCTGACGGTGCGCTATGCGAGCGCGCCGACCTCGCTCGGCTTCGTGCTGGTCGCCGCGACCGACAAGGGCATCTGCAAGATCGGTTTCGGCGACGACACCGCGCTGCTGATCGACGAATTGCGCGGCGAGTTCGCGAATGCCGAGCTGCGCGAAGACGCCAGCCGGCTCGCGCCGTTCATCGCGCAGATCGACGCGTATCTGCGCGGCACGCGCCAGGACTTCGAGTTGCCGCTCGATATCGCGTCGACCGCATTCAAGCAGCGCGTGTGGGATGCGCTGCGGCGGATCCCGTACGGCGAGACACGCAGCTATTCGCAGATCGCCGAGGCGGTCGGCTCGCCGCGGGCGGTGCGCGCCGTCGCGAGCGCATGCGCGACCAACCCGGTCGCGCTCGCGATTCCTTGCCATCGCGTCGTGCAGAAGGGCGGGGCGCTCGCCGGCTATCGCTGGGGGCTGCCGCGCAAGGCCGCGTTGCTCGACAATGAGGCGCAGCACGCAGGCGGCGTTTCAGCCAGCGACGCGCCCCGCCGCGACGCAAGCCGCACAGATGACTCCCACAACTCCCAACTGGATCACGCCGCTTGAGCACGCTTAACGAGGTTGCAACTCTCGAATTACCGTTCAAGGCACCGTTCGACTGGCCGCGGCTGCTGCGCTTTTTCAGCGGCCGCGCGACGCCTGGCGTCGAAGCCGTCGAGGACGGCGCGTATCGTCGCGCGATCGACTGGAACGCCGACAGCGGGACGCTCAGCGTGCGGCTGCATCCGCGCAAGCGCTGCATCGTCGCGAGCATCGAAGGGCCGGCGAGCCGCCACGCCGATGCACTCGCCGCGCCAATCGCAAGAATGTTCGATCTGCGCGCCGATCCAAAGAAGATCGCCGCCGGACTCGCGGCGGACCCGTGGCTCGCGCCGCTCGTCGCCGCGGTGCCCGGCCTGCGCGTGCCGGGCGCGTGGTCCGGCTTCGAACTGGTGGTGCGCGCGATCGTCGGTCAGCAGGTCAGCGTGAAGGCCGCGACGACCATCATCGGACGGCTCGTGCAGCGAGCGGGCGAACGCATCGACGGGCATCCGCACGAAAACACCGCGTGGCGTTTTCCGACGCCGGCCGCGCTCGCCGAAGTCGATCTCGCGCAGATCGGCATGCCGGGCAAACGCGTCGCCGCGTTGCAGGGCTTCGCGCGTGCGGTCGCGGGCGGCGACGTGCCGCTCGACAGCAGCGACACCGTCGACGCCGCGAGCCTGCGTGCCGCATTGCTCGCGCTCGCGGGCATCGGCCCATGGACCGTCGAATACGTCGCGATGCGTGCATGGCGCGATCCCGATGCATGGCCCGAGGCGGATCTCGTGCTGATGCAATCGATCTGCGCGCGCGATCCTTCGCTCGTACGGCCCGCGCAGCAGCGCAGCCGCACCGACGCGTGGCGGCCGTATCGCGCGTATGCCGCGATGCATCTGTGGAACGAGGTGGCGGATCGGGCGGGCGCTGCGCGCGGGGGATGAGCTGAGCGTCGTCGCGACGTGCCGATGCCGATGGCGTAGTTCAGCGCGACCTCGACGTGCCCGCTGAAACTCCGCCGAAGCGGCCGCAAGCGGCGGTTCTGGCGAGATGTTAAAGTGCCCGCTACTGAAAATTCCGCCGAACGTTGTCAGCCGCTATACCGTCTGTGAATCGTCTGGCGATACACGGCAACCGGCAACGCCCGACTTGCATCAATGCCAAACACCACACCTTCCTGCACGACCGACGCGCTTTCGCACCGCCTGTCCGTGCTCGGCTCGAGCCCGCAGCGCGATGTGCTGATACGCGGCCTGCGCGGCATCGAAAGGGAAAGCCTGCGCGTGACGCGCAACGGCCAGCTCGCGATGACGCCGCATCCGCGCGCGCTCGGCTCGGCGCTCACGCACCCGTCGCTGACGACCGACTACTCCGAGGCGCTGCTCGAGCTGATCACGCCGGCTGAGCAGGACGCCGCCGGAACCCTCGCGCAACTCGACGTGCTGCATCGTTTCGTCTACGCGGAGCTCGGCGACGAGATCCTGTGGAACAACTCAATGCCGGGACTGTTGCCCTCCACCGACGATGGCATTCCGATCGCGCACTACGGCACGTCGAACATCGGCAAGCTGAAGTACGTGTACCGCGTCGGCCTCGCGCTGCGCTATGGCCGCACGATGCAGTGCATCGCGGGCATCCACTACAACTATTCGCTGAGCGAAGACGTGTGGCGCCTGCTGCACGCCGATCAGCAATCCACCGCGAGCGCCGTCGACTTCCAGTCCGACCGCTACCTCGCGCTGATCCGCAATTTCCGCCGCACGAACTGGCTGCTAATGTATCTGTTCGGCGCGTCGCCGGCGCTCGATCGGCGCTTTCTCCGCGATCGCAAACACACGCTCGACACGTTCGACGCCGACACGCTGTACCGCCCGTACGCGACCAGCCTGCGCATGAGCGATCTCGGCTATTCGAACACGACCGCGCAAGCCGCGCTGCGCGCCGACTACGACACGCTGCCCGGCTATCTCGACGCGCTCGCGAAAGCCGTGAGCCAGCCGTATCCCGCCTACGAGCGGATCGGCACGCAACGCGACGGCGAGTGGGTGCAGATCAACACCAACGTGCTGCAGATCGAAAACGAGTTCTATTCGACGATTCGTCCGAAGCGCGTCACGTATCCGGGTGAGCGGCCGTTGCATGCGCTCGCCGCGCGCGGCGTGCAATACGTCGAAGTGCGTTGCATGGACATTGATCCGTTCGAGCCGGCCGGCATTTCGCTGGAAACGTCGCGCTTTCTCGACGCGTACCTGCTCGTGTGCGCGCTCGACGACAGCGCGTCCCTGCCTCCGCCTGCGTACACCGAAGCGAACCAGAACTTCGGCCGCGTGACGATGGAAGGCCGCAAGCCAGGCCTCGAACTGGTTCGCGACGGCAAGCCGGTCGCGATGATCGACTGGGCCGACGAACTGCTCGTGAAAATCGACGCCGCGGCGGCCGTGCTCGACAGCCTGAAGGGCGGCGACGAACACGCGCGCGCGGTCGCCGCGCAACGCGCGAAGCTCGCGGACGTGTCGCTGACGCCATCGGCGCGCGTGCTGCAAACGATGCGCGACCAGCAGCAAAGCTTCCTCGCGTTCGGCCTCGCGCAAAGCGAAGCGCACGCCGCGTACTTCCGTGCGCGTCCGCTCGATGCCGCGCAGTCCAAGGCGTTTGCCGACCTCGCGGTGCGATCGCTCGACGAACAGGCGAAGCTCGAACGCGACGAGGTTGGTTCGTTCGATGCGTTCGTCGCTGCGTATCGGGCCTATACGCTCAATCGCTTCAGCGTCTGAGCGTTCGGACCACAGCATCCCGGAAGTGCTTCAAGCGGCCCACGTGGCCGCTTTTTCTTTGCCCCGAGTAACGCGCAGGTAACCTCTACGGATTGAGCTCTTCAGGCGTCCGCGGAATCGGCAAATACTCCGCGCGACGTCGCGATTCTCTGATCTGGGTGAAACACCGCTTCGATGGGGTGGTCCAAAATCTTATGACATGCTCCACAGGGGAGGTATCGACGTGAAGAACAAAGCTCTGTTGGCCGCGCTGTGTCTCGTGGCGGCGACGGCATGCTCGACCCAGGGTCAGGTCGATCCCGATGTCATGCAGATCGCGACCAGGCCGTTGACGTGTTCGAACAAGGCCGAATGCGACCTCTGGTGGCAACGGGCGCAAACGTGGGTCGCGAGTCATTCGAAGTACAAGATCGAGACCGCTAACGACTCGCTGATCCAGACCGCCGGCCCGGACGGCGGCAAGCGCGCGCTCGCGTTTCAGATCACGCGCGCCGCAGGTCCCGATGGCACCACCACGATCGGCTTTTCGGCGCATTGCGACAGCTCGCTCGGCTGCAAGCCGAATCCGTGGGAAGCCGGTGCGGATTTCAAGCAGTATGTGAGAGGCACCACGGGCACAGCCGCCAGCGCGCCGCAAGGCAGCGCGACGCCATCGCAGAACGCGCCCGATGCGACGCATCCGGAGACGATGCCCCGTAACACGACCACGCTGCCGAATGGCGAGGCGATGTCGCAATAGATCGAGCGGTGGCCGCAGCGGCGATGCGTTCGCCGCTGCCGCGCGTTTGCTTCAGTGTCCTAATGAGGGCCCGGTGCCTTTGCGCGGCTTCGTGATCCACACGAGCACCGCCAGCACGATAAACGCCGCGCCCGAGATGCGGAAGAAGTCGTTGGTGGCCATCATGTACGCCTGACTCGTCACCACCTGGTTCAGCTGCGCGGTCAGGCTGTCGCCGGAGAGCCCGGCGCCCGCCAGCGCATTCGTATAGGCGTTGGTGTTCGCCGAATACGTGCTGACCGAATCTGCAAGCATCGCGTGGTGATAGATCGTGTCGTTTTCCCAGAACGTCGTGCTGATCGCGGTGCCGATCGCGCCCGACAATGTGCGGAAAAAGTTCGACAGACCCGACGCGCTTGCAAGACGCTCGTCGGACACGCTCGACAGCGTGATTGTCGTCATCGGCACGAAGAAGCAGGCGACGCCGATCCCCTGCACGAGCCGCGGCAGGATCACGTGGCCGAACGGCACGTCGAGCGTGAACGTCGAGTTCCAGAACGACACGATCGCGAACACGATGAACGCGAAGCTCGCGACCATGCGCAGATTCAGCCGATGCATGTTCTTGCCGATCATCGGCGACAGAAACAGCGCGAGCAATCCGACCGGTGCCGTGGCGAGACCCGCGAGGCCGGCCGTATAGCCCATCACCGTTTGCAGCCATAGCGGGAAGATCACCACCGAGCCGAAGAACGCCATGAAGCCGAACGAGACGATCACGACGCCGAGCGCGAAGTTGCGATCCTTGAACAGCGACAGGTCGACGATCGGCTCCTTCTCGGTCAACTCCCACACGAGCAGGAACGCGATCGACACGAGCGCGATCACGGCGAGCGCCACGATGAACGTCGAGTTGAACCAGTCGCGGTCCTTGCCGAGGTCGAGCATCATCTGCAGACACGACACGCCGGTCACGAGCAGCACGAGGCCCACCGCGTCGATGCGCTGGCGCGTCGTCTGCGTCTCGCGGCCACGCAGCAGCAGATACGCGCAGAACGCCGAAAACAGGCCGATCGGCACGTTGATGTAGAAGATCCACGGCCACGTGAAGTTATCGGTGATGTAGCCGCCCATCACCGGGCCGAAGATCGGCGCGCAGATCACGGTCATCGCCCATAAGCCGAGCGCGAGTCCACGTTTGGCGGGCGGGTAGGAGCGCATCAGGATCGTCTGCGACAGCGGCACCATCGGCCCGGACACGAGCCCTTGCACGAGCCGGAATGCGATCAGCGATTCGAAGTTGTGCGCGAAACCGCAGGCCGCCGACGCGATCGTGAACAGCAGCACGGACAGCGTGAAAAGTCGTACCTCGCCGACGCGTCGCGCGAGCCAGCCGGTCAGCGGCACAGCGATCGCCGAGGCGACCGAGTACGACGAGATCACCCAGGTGCCCTGGCTTGCGGCGACGCCGAGGCTGCCGGAAATGGTCGGCACCGCGACGTTCGCGATCGAGGTGTCGAGCACCTCCATGAAGGTGCCGAGCGCAAGGCCGACGGTCAGCAGCGCGAGCGTGCCGCCCTTGAGCGGGGCGAGTTCTGCTGCGGGCAGCGTGGCGTTGGAAGCCGTGGCATCCATAGGTTTGTTCTCCTCAGGCGGCGAAAGCTTGTCGCGGCAGCCTTATCGCGTGCTTCAGATACGTTGCTTGCATGCCGCATCACCCTCTGCCCAGACAGATATCTAATGACAATGACGCCTTGGAAAAGCGCCTCGTGATTGTCCTGCTAGTACTTCGTGATGACGCGCCGCCGCCATCCGACGACGACCGTTGTTTGACGCATGCTTCGGCTCATCCCGGCAGCTCGTCCGGCGGTGGCGCCGGTCCGCAACCCACGTCGGCGCCTCCCTCGGGACCGTTTGCGATGAAACGGGCGAGCAGGTGAATCAGCGTCGCGTGCTCCTCGGCGGTAAAGCCGCGCAACTGGTCGTTCAGCACAGTTGCGCCGAGGTTCGGCAACTGGCGCGCGGCCTCGTGGCCCTGCTGCGTCAGCTCAAGTTTCACCATGCGTCGGTCGTCGCTGCTGCGCGTGCGCACGACGAAGCCCTTCTTTTCCAGCCGGTCGAGCAGACGCGTCATCGAGCCGCTGTCGTACGACATCGCGCGCGACAGTTCGAATGGCGTGCTCGCGCGCCGCGACGACAGCATCAGAATCACGCCGATCTGCTGCGCGGTGAGCCCGAGCGGCTTGACCGCACGGTCCGTGCGCTCGACCAGTACATTGCGCGCTTTCGTCAGGTAGTAGCCGAGACTGCTCGTGAGCTCGACCTCGTCCGCTTTGTAGGGGCCATCAGTCATGGGGTATCCGCAACATCCAGGCAAGACGAAGTTTAGCTGCCTAAGCAGACAAGTCAAATCGCATTTTGCGGTGCGCAACGAGGCCAACCGAAATACAACACTCGAATCATTTGCGCCGCACAGTATCTTGAAATTTGATTGCATAGTCAATATTATGACAAGCAATGAGTTTCGCGCGTCCTGCGCCATTCGAGACCATGTTCTGACCGATCGACCGCACGCCGCCCGCCTCGCGACGCGCGCCAAAGGATTTCCCCGATGCTGTACCTCAAAAACACGCTTGGCGGCCTCAGCCGCTCACTGACCGATTCCGCACTCCTTACCTTCCAGGGCCGACACCGCTGGTGGAAGCTCGCGCTGTTTGCGGGACTGTTCGTGCTGCCGGGTGGGTCGGTGGGTGTCGCGTTGCTCGCTTGGGCCGAGCATCGAAGGGGCACGAAGCGGGCGAGAAAAGGCAGCGTTGGGGGCGCGGAATCCAGCGAGATCGTGCTGCCTAAGGAAAGCTTCGTGATAAAGGCGGGAAACGTCGTCCCCGCGACGGCCAACAGCGGTAACGCTTGCCTCGCGCCAGGCGGTGCGTCGTGCCGGGCCTCCGCTGGCAAGCTCGCGTGCCAGCGTCAACGCCAGCAGACCCAATCCACGGAATCGCGGCTCTGAAGGTGCACCGATGGTGCACCGATTCGCAGCGCGCTTTTCGGCACACAGTTTCGCTTCGTCTCGCCATCTGAACCACCGCGAACCTGCAGCCTCTCGCGCCGCCGGTAACAACGCGTAACCATCGCGTCACCGCAAGTAACACAACTGCGCACGGCCTCGCATTAACCTTTCGGCTTTCAGTTTCCCGCGCTCGCGCGGGCTCATACGCTAACATTCCGGCAGACCACGATCTCGCCCGGCCGGTGGCGCCATTCCCCGGCGGCATTGCGGCGTCCAGAAGGAATTCATTGCATGCAGTCTGATCGAATGTCGCGGGCGCTTGCGCCGCGCGTCCTGTCCCTTGCCGTGAGCGCGGCCTGCGCGACGCTCCTGGCCGCCTGCGCGGTCGGTCCGAACTATCAGCGGCCGGCCACCGAGATCCCCGCGTCGTTCAAGGAAGCCGCGCCCGGCTGGAAAGTCGCCGAACCCGCCGATCAACACGACCGCGGCGACTGGTGGGCGATCTACGAAGACCCGAAGCTCAACGAACTCGAATACAAGCTCAACACCGCGAACCAGACCATCGCGCAATTCGCCGCGAGCTACCGGCAGGCGCGCGCGCTCGTCGGCGAAGCGCGGGCAGCGTACTTCCCGACGATCGGTGCGTCGGCGGGCGCGACGCGCTCGGGCAACGGCACGCAAACCAGTGGCAACGCGACTACGGCGACCAGTCGCGAGGGCATCACCAACAGCTTCAACGTCCAGATGACGGCGAGCTGGGAGCCCGACCTGTGGGGCTCGGTCACGCGCTCGGTCAACGCGCAGAAAGCCGGCCAGCAGGGCGCGGCCGCCGACCTCGCGAACGCGCGCCTGTCCGCCCAGGCGACGCTCGCGCAGACCTACTTCCTGCTGCGCGCGCTCGACTCCACGCAGAAGCTGCTCGACGACACCGTGATCGCCTATCAGCGCTCGCTGCAACTCACGCAGAATCAGTACGCGGCCGGCGTCGCCGCGCGCTCGGACGTGATCCAGGCGCAAACGCAGCTGCAATCGGCGCAGGCCGCCGCGATCGACAACGGCATCCAGCGCGCGCAGGACGAGCACGCGATCGCGGTGCTGGTCGGCGTGCCCGCGTCGATGTTCTCCCTGCCGCCGATGCCGCTCACCGCGACGCCGCCCGCCGTGCCTGCGCAGATGCCCTCCGCGCTGCTCGAACGCAGGCCGGATATCGCATCGGCGGAACGCAAGGCCGCGGCGGCGAACGAGCAGATCGGCGTGGCGATCGCCGCCTTCTTCCCGTCGCTGACACTGTCGGCAACCGGCGGCTTCGAGAACTCGGTGTTCTCGCAATTGTTGACGTTGCCGTCGCGCTTCTGGACGCTCGGCCCGCAACTGGCCGGGACGATCTTCGACGCCGGCCTGCGCAAAGCGCAAACCGAGGCCGCGCGTGCCACCTATGACGCTGATGTCGCGACCTATCGGCAGACGGTGCTCGCCGCGTTCCAGGACGTCGAGGACAACCTCGCGTCGCTGCGCATCCTCGAACAGGAAATCGTCGTGCAGCGGCAGGCGGTCGACTCGGCGCGCCAGGCGCTCGCCATCGTGACGAACGAGTACAAGGCGGGTACGGTCGGCTTCGTCAATGTGCTGACCGCGCAGACCACGGCTTTCACGGCCGAACAGAAGCTCGAGAATATCGCCGGGCAGCGGATGGTGTCGTCGGTGGGGCTCGTGAAGGCGCTCGGCGGCAGCTGGGACGCGTCGCAGATGAATCGCGAGACCGGCGATGTCGCGGCGCCCGCGCCGCTGCCGGCATCGGCGCCGAGGGCTGCGGCCACGTCAGTCGGCGCGCCGTCCATCGCACAGAGCACCGCGTCGGGCACAGACGCGCCGCAAGCGCGGGTGCAGAGCAAATAATGTCCGCTGCGCTCGCCGCGCAGCAACGCCACAAAACAGAAGAGGCATGGTCGCAACTCGCGGCCATGCCTCTTTTTTCATCGCGCCACGCGCGCGAAACACGCGCCTCGGCACACATCAGCGCACGTCAGCCTCAACTCAGTGCACGAACGTCAGCGCCACCGTATCCGGCCCGCTAGGCCGGCCAAGCAGATTCAGCAGGCCGGCGAGGTTATCGTGCTGTTCCGGCGCGGCGCTCGCCGTGCCATGAAACGACGTCGATGCGGCCGACACCGTGCCGCTGCCGGTCAGCGTCAACGGACCCTTGATCGTGCTCAGATCGAGCGCCGACGACGAGCCCTGCGCCTGAAACCTGACCCGGTACGACCCGAGCGGCTTCACGAGCGACACCCGCGAGCTGACGTCGTCGAGCATCATCGTCAGCTGGCCGAACGCTTCGCCGTTGAAACTGCGCGAGTCGGACCACGACAGCTGCACGTTGCCCTGCAGATCAAGCGTGTTGAATGGCGCGCCAAGCCCCGCGAGCAGCGACGCCGGCACCGCGAGCACGCCCGGCGTGACGGTTGCGCCGCGCGGCGTCACTTCGACCGTGACCGGGTCGGGCATCGCCTCGCTATGGCGCATGACCATGCGCACGCGTCCGGTGAAAAGCGGCCAGAACGCCGTGCGCCATTCGATCCGACCAGGCAGCAGCGTCGCCGCGCTCATATCGGCGCCGGCGGCCAGCATCACGGTCGCCGAGCCGTGCCACAGCGAGCCCTCGGCGTCGACGAGATTGACGTGCCCGTGCGTTTGCCGCGCGAACTGCGGCGTAATCCAGGCGGCCGGCAGTAACGCGAGCGTCACGGCCGCCATCGACAAAACGGCGACCGCCAGCCACGGTAGCGCCGCACGCAGGCGCCACATCCAGTAATTCATGCGAGATCCTGTAGCGAGCGGCGCGTTGTTATTTCGCGGTCGACGGTTGCAGCGCGACCGTCAGATCGACCTGGCCGTCGTCTTTCAACGCGGTGATGTGCGCCTCGGAGACCTGCACCTTGAACTGCTTGCGCACGTCATCGACCCACGCGGTCCAGGCCGGAAACGCCACGTTTTTCATTTGCACCTGCACCGCGTTGCCGACGAACTGCACCTGCGTCGCGGCGAGGCCATGTTCGCCGAGCGATGCGGAAAGCGCGTCCTTCAGCGCCGCGCCGGTCGGCGCGACACCTTGCGCGGCCGCCGACAGCGAGCGCGCCTCGTGCGACTGCGCAGTCATCTGCGCGAGCTGCCGCTGCAGGCTGGGCAGCGATTCACGCAGGTGCGCGCGGCCCTCCTGCGCGGGCGCCCACAGCACCGACCACGCAATCGCCACGGCGAGCGCGGCGCCGCCCCACGTCAGCAGCGCCTTTTCGCGATCGGTGCGCTGGTCCCAGAAGCCAGCCCATGTTTGAGCGAGTTCAGCTTTCATTGTCCGTTCCTGATGGTCCACTTGCCGGTACTGCTGTCGATCGCGCCGGTAAGGCCGTTGCGCGCGAGGCGCTTGGCGAAGTCGGGGTCGACCTTGACCGCGGGTTTGAAGGTCACGTCGAGGCGGTGCTCGTGATAGTCGAGCGCGGCAATGCCGTTGACCGGCAGCGGCGACAGCGAGCGCGCGAGGCCGTCGGCGAGCGACAGGAAGTCCTCCGGCGACAGCTCGCCCGCCGCCACGCGCAGCTGTTGCACCTGACGCGCCATCTGATCGGGCGCGTCGAGTACGACGGTCGTCTTCGGGAACGTATTGAGCAGCAGCTCCGTCATCTGCGTGTTGATCGCGTCACGCTGACGCGCAAGCATCAGCCACTGCACGTTCGCGCCGATGATCGCGACGACGAGCGCGGCGACCGCGAGCACGATCGGCAGACGCAGACGCCGCAGCGTCGCGCGATCGAGGCGCCACGGCTGCGACGCGAATTCGAACTGGCACAGGTCGAAGCGGCATTCGAGCGCGCGCCGCGCGAGCTGCTCGAACGGCAGCGGACTCGCGCCGTGAATATGCGAGGCGAGCCGCGCGGGACTCGTCGTGGGTTGGTTCGGCTCGTTGCCGGGCACCTCGGTCAGCATGTACAGCGACACCGGCGCCGCACCCGCTAGCGCGGACAGCGTCGCGTTCACCGCATCGGCCGGCGCCGCGAAACCCTCGCCCTGGACACCGCGTGCAATCGCCAGTTCGACGCGCGGCACGCCGCTGTCGAGCGCGCCTTCGACGAGCAGGGCGGGTGCGGTCTGCACGACCGCACCGAGCACCGCGGCCACCATCGGCACGATGGACGGCGCTTCGGGCGCGACTACCGGCGCGACGCCCGGTAGCGACGTCGCGACGCTCGCCGCGCCGGCCATCGCCGGCTCGCGCACTTCGGCTGTTTCATCGGCGTTCGCGGCAATTTCGGTCACCGGCGCCAGCGGCAGGCAACGCGTGACCGGCACCGCGCGCAGACTGCGATGACCGGCCGCCGTGAACGCCTCACAGATGAAACGGAACCAGCCGCGATCAATGACCGCGAGCAGGTGCCGACCTTCACCAAGCCCCTGCGGATCGACCGCGATATGGCAGGTCTGCGGGTCCTGGATCAGTTGATCCTCGACGATATTGGGCAGCGCCTGGCGCAGCTTCGGGCCACGCAGCGGCGGCAGCGTCGCGGGCATCAGCAGCAGGTCGCGCGCGGCGAGCATCAGCACCGTCGTGCCGGCGCGCGGCAGCAGCGCGAGTGCCGAGCGGCCGGCGCGCTGCGTGCGCCCCGTCTTGTCGAGCAGCACGAACGGCAGCTCGGGCAGTTGCCATTCCTGCGAGGGCACCGCCGGATCACGCGGCGGCAATAGGACGATCAGCGTGCTCAAAGGCCACTCTCTCTATGGATTGCGTTGTTCATAGTTGGTCTTGTACCCGCACGATACGCGTGGTGTGAGTCAGCGGATCGCGATAGACGAGCGTCGTGCGATCCACTTCGGCGCGCTCGTGCTGCACACTGCCGTGGACTAAAAAGTAGCTCGAATTGACGTCGAACTGGTTCGGATCGATCGACACCGACTGCACACCGGCGGCGGTCAGCGCGAGCTGCACGTCGCCGGCGTTGCGGAAAAACACGGTCTGGCGCCGCGCCACGAGTGCTTGCGCCTGCGACACGGTCATGCCCGGCACCACCGCCGCGATCACTTCGGCCGACGCGGTGTTCATGTTGATCGCGGTGGTCGTAGGCAGCACGGTGACGAACGGCCGCAGCTTCGCGACGATCTCCGGCGTGTAGCCCGGAATATCGAGCAGCGAATCGACGCTCGTCATCAGCAGCGGCGCGACCGCCACGTTGTCCTCGCCGTCCTCGATGCCGGGCTGGTTCGTGAAGTTGCCGCCCGTCATACCGCCGCCGCCAGCCACCTGCGGCGTGCTGCTGATCGACGTGCCGGTCTGAAAGCGCGTCGCCGATTGCGACAGCCCCGCGCGCACGTGCAGCGCGGTCACTTTGGCGAGCTGCCCGCTCAGGCCGAGCGACACCAGCAGGCGCTGATACGCGGCCATCTGCTCGGCGCTGATTTGCGTCACCCCGGGCGCCGGACTTGCGACCAGATTGCGCAGATTGAATCGGGACTGCGCGTCCTCGATCGAGCCCGACAGGTAGGTGGCCGCGCCTTGCTCAGCGCGTACCTCGCCAATCTGGCCGAGAAAATCCGACAGCCGGGTTTTCGCGATCGGCACACCCCACAAGCCGCCCAGATACGTGATGCCAGCCGACGTATCGCCTTCGGAGCGCAAAATCAGCCGGGTCCAGTCGAGCGCGCCGCGCGCGACCCATTGCGCCTGCGACAACAGCCGCTGATTCTCGATGCGCCGGATTTGTACCTGCTGGCGCCACAACATGCCGGACACGAGGATCGCCGACAGCGCGACGACGAGCAGCGCGCTGATGATGGCCGCACCGCGCTCCCGTGCGCCGGCCACGCGCGAACCGGATGCCGACTTTTTCGACGACGACGAGGAGAACGTCATGTCATTCTCCGACCAGAAAAACGCGCGTGACCGGCCGCGCGAGCGATGTTGCGCCGATGCTGACCTCGAGCCCCGTCACCGAGCGTGGCATCGGCGCGTTGCCGAGCTGCGGCACCTTCAGGTTGTTGACGGCCTCGGTCATCGCGGTCTGTACGTCGTTCATCCGTATGGTCCAGCCGAGCTTCGGCACGTACATGCGCGCCGAGATCGAGCCGACGCCACCCATCAGCGGCACCGCGCTCCAGTCTTCGTCGCTGCCGTGCAACGCGCGCCGCAATTCGCCGACGTTGCCGAGCGGCGGCGACGCGTAGCGCACCACGCGGCCGTTCGAGATCTGATAGCGCACCACCTGCAGACGCGGCGCGGTGGCCGGCAGCACCATGTGCCGCACGATCTGCAGCGCGTTGCCGGACACCGAGACCGCGGCCTGGCCTGATTCGTCGTCGCTGGCGGCCTGGCGTGCGTCGATGCGCATCTGGTCGAACAGCTGCGCGAACACGCGTTCGTCTTCCATCGCGTTCGTGATCGTCGTGCGGCCGCGGATGATCTGATCGAGCCCGCGCCATGACAGCACGGCGATCACCGCGAGGATCGCGATCGCGACCAGCAGTTCGATCAGCGTGAAGCCGCGCGCGCCATAACGGCGGCGGCGCTCACAGCGAGCGGTTGTTTTCATTCGCGACCACCGTGACCATCTGCGCGAGATTGCCGGACTGCCCAGGCATCGTCACCATCACTTCGACACGGCGAAACACCGGATTCGGCGTCGCCGTCACATGCTCGGTACAGCGCAGTTGCAGATTGCCTTGCGAGCAATCGAAGCTCGTTGAGCCGATGCTGGGCCATGCACGCTTCAGATGAAGGTCCGCGAGCGCGTTGTCCGCGCTCCAGCCGGCGAGCAGACGCCGGTGCAGATCGGCTTCGCCGCTCGCGAGACTGCCGACCGCGCGCAGCGACGCGGCAAGCGCGATCGCGATGATGGCGAGCGCGACCAGCACCTCGATCATCGTGAAGCCACGCTCCTCGCGGCACCCGACATCGCGCATCATGAAGAGGGAAGGGGCACGGACCGAACTGCCATAGCGAAGCATCCGCATCTCAGCGCACCTCGTAGCGGCCATTGCCGGTACCGACGATCGTCGCCTGGCCGGCCGCCGAAAACAGCGTGACCTGCACCGGCACGTCGATCGCCTCGGTACCGAACACGATGCGATCGGCGTTCGAATCCGAGCCGGGGTAACTGATCGCGACACTGGTCACGCCGCCTTCCCACTGACGCGGTCCGAGCAGATCGTCGCGCAGCGGACGCCAGCCGTCCTGGGTGCGCTGATCGAAACGGAAGCCGCCCTCGAACGGCTGCCACGCGATCGGCCGCGCGCGCACCTGCGCTTCATCGCCAGCCGATTCGAACAGCAACGCGAGACGCTGCGCTTCCTCGTTCAGATCGGTGCGCGGATTGCGGGTCATCGTGACCGCGGTCAGCGACACGAGCAGGCCCGCGATCACGAGCACGACCATCATTTCGAGCAGCGTGAAGCCTGCCGCGCGGCGGCGCAGGCGGGAGCGCGGCCGCGAAGCCGTACACGGAGTGTCCACACGGGACTTGCAAGCGGACGTGCGCATAGTGCCGGCCATCGACGATCAACGGAAATTCATACAGCAATGCATCGGTGAAGCACGCACGCTTGCACGCGCCGCGAACATAACGGCGTGGCGGGCAGGGCGCCTGGCGAAACAAGCGGCCGAACCGGTGGCAAGGAGGGCGCGTGCATGAACATCATCGGGTCTGGTGGGATGCCAGGTTCAGCCTGTTCATTGCCAGGACCCGACGTCGGAGTCGTTGCCTTCGCCGCCCGGTTTGCCATCGGCGCCGTAGCTGAACACATCGATCTCGCCGTGCACACCGGGATTCAGGTACTGGTACGCATTGCCCCACGGATCGTTCGGCAGACGCTCGAGATAGCCGCCTTCCTTCCAGTTGTTCGGCACCGGGTCGGTGGACGGCTTTTCGATCAGTGCGTGCAGGCCTTGCTCCTGGGTCGGATAGCGGCCGTTGTCGAGGCGATAGAGCTTCAACGCCTGCATCACGGTGCCGATGTCCTGCTTCGCGGCAACGCGCCGCGCTTCGTCTGGACGGCTCATGATCTTCGGCACGATCAGCGCGGCGAGAATGCCGAGAATGGCGATCACGACCATGATTTCGATCAGCGTGAAACCGCGTTGACGACGGCCGCGCGAACCCGCGTTGTCAGCGCGGCGAATGGTCGACAGTTGCATAGGTTGCTACCTCTTTTCAGGTGAAATTTTCGGTCCGGGTTATCAGATTGAACACGCCGGGCCGTCATTTTAATGTCATGCAGTTGAAGGGTTTCAACCCACCGCGATTTTCACAATAGTCCGTACAATGTGCGCATGAACGCCATCCAAATCCGCCTCCTGTCGCTCGCGCTGTTCGCCGCTTTCTGCGCGACGCTGACCTACTGGGTCATCACGCTCATCACGATGTCCGGCGCGCCGTTGCCGGCTGCGGCAGCGCATGCGCAGGTCTCGACCGATCAGGCCGCGACGCTATTCGGCGGACAGCTCACGCGCAACGTCAATCAGGACATCCATCTCTTCGGCATCCTCGCGTTGAGCGAAGGCGCCGCGGCGATCGTCAGCGTCGGTGGCGAGCCGCCGCGCGCGGTGTCGCTCGGCAGCACGCTGATGCAAGGCACCAGGCTCTCCGAAGTCCGCGCCCGCTCGATCATCATCGACCGCAATGGCGCCCATTCGGAAATCTTCCTCCCCGCCAACTCCAGCGGTCCCACCATTTACGTGCGCTGAAACCCGAAGCGGTTGCGCGGCTGATACCGCCCGCCGCGCAAATCCTTTCTCTTGCTTCCTCGCGCTACGACGACTACTACTGCACGAGGTTGTTCAGTTCGATGATCGGCAGCATCACCGCGAGCACGATCACCAGCACCACGCCCCCCATCGCCAGGATCAGCAGCGGCTCCAGCAGGCTCGTCAGGAACATCGTGCGACGCTCCAGCTCGCGCGCTTCGCCATCGGCCGCGCGATCGAGCATCGTCGTCACGTCGCCGGTCGCTTCGCCCGAGCGGATCAGGTGCACGAGCACCGGCGGAAACGTCTTTGTGTTGCCTAGCGCGCGCGACAGCGACGTACCTTCGCGCACTCGCACGATCGCGTCGTCGATGTTCTCGCGCATCGCATTGTTGCTGAGCGTTTCGGCCGCGGCTTGCAGCGCGCGCAGAATCGGCACGCCCGCCGCGGTCAGAATGCCGAGCGTGCTAGCGAAGCGGACCGTGTTATAGCCGCGCACGAGCTTGCCGATCAGCGGCGCGGTCAGCAGCCAGCGGTCGAAGGCGAGCCGTGGGCCCGGTTGCCTGAGCGTCGCGCGCACCAGATAGACGACCACGATCGCGCCGATCAGCATCGCCCACCACCAGTGCCGCACGAAGCCGGACAGCGCCATCATCACGATCGTCAGAAACGGCAGTTGCTGCTTGGTGCTCGCGAACACGTTGACGACTTGCGGCACCACATAGCTGAGCAGGAACGTGACGATGCCGAACGCGATGATCGTGACGATCGTCGGATACGTGAACGCCAGCACGATCTTCTGCTTCAGTGCATTGCGCTGCTCGATGTAGTCGGCGAGCCGCGACAGCACCAGGCCGAGCTTGCCCGTGTGTTCGCCGGCCGCGACGAGCGCCCGGTAGATCTCGGGGAAGTCCTTCGGATGCTGCTGCAGCGCATTCGCGAGCGAATGACCGCCGAGCACTTCGGCGCGAATCGCCGCCATCAGCTCGCGGATGTAGTCGCGCTCCGACTGCTCGGTGAGCACCGCGAGCGCTTCGTCGAGCGGCAGACCCGCGATCAGCAGACTCGCGAGCTGCCGCGTCAGAATGGCCTGCTCGCGCTGCGACAGACGACGCCCGAGCGCGAGCCGTTGATTGCGCTCGCCGCGCGTACGCGACGCCGCCGGTTCGACGACGAGCGGGGTGAGTCCCTGCGAGCGCAGGTTGGTGCGCGCGCCGCGCGCACTGTCGGCGTCGAGCACGCCTTTTTGTGCCTTGCCCGCCGCGTCGATCGCTTCGAAACGGAATGCCGGCATGCGCTTATGCTCCGCCCGTCACGCGAATCACTTCTTCGAGCGACGTCAGTCCCGATGCGAGCCAGCGCTCCGAATCCTCGCGCAGCGTGCGCATGCCGTGCGCGCGGCCCGCTTCGAGAATTTCGGCGTCCGCCGCGTTGCGGTGGATCAGCGCACGGATCGTTTCATCGATCAGCAGCAGCTCGTAGACGCCGCGCCGTCCCGCGTAACCGGATTGGCCACAACGGTCACAGCCGACCGGATGCCAGCGCTTGCTGCCGTCCTCTTCCGTGCGCTCTTCGCGACACACCGGGCACAGCCGCCGCACGAGCCGCTGCGCGAGCACGCCGAGCAGCGACGACGCGAGCAGATACGGCTCGACGCCCATGTCGGTCAGACGCGTGACCGCGGATGCCGCGTCGTTCGTGTGCAGCGTCGCGAGCACCAGGTGGCCGGTCAGCGACGCTTGCACCGCGATCTGCGCGGTTTCGAGGTCGCGGATTTCACCGATCATGATGACGTCCGGATCCTGACGCAGAATCGAGCGCAACGCGCGCGCGAAGCTCATGCCGATCCGCTCGTTGACCTGGGTCTGGCCGATGCCGGACAGGTCGTATTCGATCGGGTCTTCCACCGTCATGATGTTGGTGGTCGCCGTCTCCAGTCGCGACAGCGACGCATACAGCGTCGTGGTCTTGCCGGAGCCGGTCGGGCCCGTCACGAGCACGATGCCGTGCGGCTTGCCGATCAGCTTGTCGAACTTGCCGAGCGTGTCGGATGCCATGCCCAGCGCTTCGAGATTCAGTCGCGCCGCGTCTTTTTCAAGCAGCCGCAGCACCGCGCGCTCGCCGTGGCCGGTGGGCAGCGTCGATACGCGCACGTCGACCGGACGACCGCCGACGCGCAGCGTAATGCGGCCGTCCTGCGGCAGACGTTTCTCCGCGATGTCGAGCTGCGCCATGATCTTGATCCGCGAGATCAGCGCGCCGTGCAGCGCTTTTTTCGGCCGCACCACGTCGCGCAGCGTGCCGTCGACGCGAAAGCGCACCACGGACGCATTCTCGAACGGCTCGATATGAATATCCGATGCCTGTTCGCGCGCCGCTTGCGTGAGCAGCGCGTTGATCATGCGAATGATCGGCGCGTCGTCTTCCGATTCGAGCAGATCCTCGACCTCGGGAATGTCCTGCATCAGACGCGACAGATCGACTTCGCCTTCCACTTCACCGACCACCTGCGCGGCGCTGCCGTCCTGGCGCGCATAGGCCTGGTTGATCGCCTGCGCGAGATCGTCGGCGGGCACGCGCACGACCGATACCGTGCCGTAGTTGCGCGCGACTTCGGCAAGCGCGGCTTCGCTCGTGCGCTCGCTGATCCAGACTTCGAGGCTATCGGCATACTGATGCGCGACCAGGATCTGGCCGCTGCGCGCGAAACCGTACGGCACGAGCCGGGCGGCGAGCGGCGAAGGCGCCGCGCGCTCGCCGGCGGCGGCGTCGCCGTTCAACAGACCTTGCGATGGCGCGGTTTGCGCGGGCATCTGCGTCACGGACGCGCTCCCGGCGATACCGTACTCGGCACCACGCCGCTGGCCGGATCGACGACCGCCGGTTGCGGCACGGTTTGCGGCATCGTTTGCGGCACGGGTTGCGTCGTGGGCTGCGCGTTGGCTTGCGGCACGGCCTGCGGCGGTACCTGTTGAGGCACCTGTTGCGGTGCCCGCTGCGGCATCATCTGCTGGCGGCGCATCTGGTTCAGATCGAACAGGTTCAGCGCCGGCACACCGCCCTGGCTCGGGCCGAGCGGCATCGGCGGCAAGACCGGATCGTCGTGATCCTTCATGATGTTGTTGTCCGAACGGTACGCACCCTGCATGCCCTGGACGTAGTCGTAGCGGTTCGCCGTGACGGCCTGGGTGGTGTCGTGATCGGCGAGAATGACCGGGCGCAGGAATACCATCAGGTTAGTCTTGTCGCGCGTCTTTTGCTCGGAGCGGAACAGCTGGCCCAGCCACGGAATGTCGCCGAGCAGCGGCACCTTGCTGTTGCTGACCTGGTAGTTGTCCTGCATCAGGCCGCCGAGCACGATGATCTCGCCGTTATCGCACAGCACGGTCGACTGGATCGAACGCTTCGTGAATTCCGGGCCCGCCGGGTTCGTCGCCGCGTTGTTCGTACCGTTCACGATCGCCGAATCTTCCGTGTAAAGCTGCAGCTTCAGGATGCCGCCGTCGGTAATCTGCGGCTTCACGTGCAGCGTCAGACCGACGTCGACACGGTCGAACGTGTTGAACGCCGCGCTCGTCGTGCCGCTCGTCAGGTTCGAGTACGAACCGGTCTGGATCGGCACGTTGGTACCGACGATAATCTTCGCTTCTTCGTTGTCGAGCGTGATCAGGTTCGGCGTGGACAGCACGTTCGCGTCGGCGGTCTGCGACAGCGCCTGCAGCAGCGCGCCGAGACCCTGCACGCCGAAAATGTTGTGGATCCAGCCAACGTTCAGGCCCTGTTGCAAGTTCTGGGCGCCCAGTGCCGTAGCGAGACCGCCGGTCGAGCCGGCAGCGGCCGCGGCCGCCGTCAGGTTGACGATGCTGTTGCCCGAGCCAGTCGACAGGTTGGTACCGGCATACAAGTTACCGTTCGCGACCTGCCACTGAATCCCGAGGTTGCCGGCCGTATTCGAGTTCAGCTCGACGAGCAGCGCCTCGATATACACCTGCGCGCGACGTGCATCGAGCTGGTCGATCACCGCGCGCAAGTTGCGGTACGTCGCTTCGGGCGCCGTGATGATCAGCGAGTTGGTTGCGGGATCAGCCGTGATCATGCCGCCGCCCTGGTCTTCGCTCTTCTCCTTCTCTCCGCCGAGAAAGCCGCCACTACTACTATTCGAGCCCGAGGCGCCACCGCCCAACGGCGAGTTCATCGAGCTGCCGCCGAGTCCGCCTGACGGCAACGGTGGCGTGCCCGACGTGCCCGTCGAATTGCTGGCGTTCGACAGACCGCCGCCACCACCACCACCACTGCTGTTCTGGTTGAACGAGTTCGCCTCGTTCGAGCCGCCCGACGAGCCTTCGCCGCCGCCCTTGCCGAGCATGTTGCGCAGCGTGCGCGCGAGCTTCGTCGCGTCCGCGTTGCGCAGCGGCACGACGTGAATGTTGCCCGGCATCGTGGTCGGCACGTCGAGCTGTTTCGCGAGCTCCTTTGCCGCCGCGAGACGTGCGGTGTTCGACGCGCGCATCAGTAGCGAGTTGGTGCGCGGATCCGACGCGATCGACACCTTCAGCGTCGCGTCCGTACTGCCTATCGAGCCCGGATCGAGCATCTTGTTCATCTGCTGCGCGATGTCGATCGCATTCGCATTCTTCAGCGGCACGACCGCCACCGACTGGCCTGCCGCGCTATCGATGCCCGCGATGATCTGCGCGATGCGCCGCACGTTGTCGGCGTAGTCGGTGACGACGATCGTATTGTTGGCGGGGTAGGCCGCGACGGTGTTGTTCGGCGAAATCAGCGGACGCAGTACCGGCAGCAGGTTGTTGGCCGATTCGTTCCTCAGCGTGAAGACCTGCGTGACGACCTGGTCGCCGCGCGCCGTCGGCGCGTTGCCAACGTAGGTCGGCACGCCTTGCAGCTTGGCGTCGGCCTCCGGCACCACTTTCAGCACGCCGTGATCCTGCACGAGCGCGAAGCCCTGCATGCGCAGCGCGGACTGCAGGGTTTTGAGCGCCTGATCCTCGGGTACCGCGTTTTCGGACACGAGGTTCAGTTGCCCCTTCACCCGCGGATCGACGATGATCGTCTTGCCGGTCGCCGCGCCGATCGCCTTGGCGACCTGGTCGATGTCGGCGTTGACGAAGTTGAGTGTCACCTCTGCCTGTGCTGTCTGCGCGGTGATCAGTCCAGCCACCAGCAGCGCCGTTGCCACGCGACGCAAAGCCATACAATTTCTTCTCATGGAATGTGATATCGATGCCGGCAGCCTCTGCCACCGACGGTCATGCGATGCGGACCTGGCAGCAAAGTACCGCCCGGTCGGTCTGTGAGCCGGCCCCAAAAGCGAGTTTCGCTTCGAGCTCCAGCGTCCCGACGTCCGAAAAAAACGAACAGTAACAGCTTTTCATGTCGGATTTGAAACAAAACAATGGGCCTCATGCGAATCCTTAGGGATCGCAGGGTTGTTATTAAATTGAAAGCTAACCGGCACCGTACACAGACGCCATTACCCGGCTTTGTACGGTCTTATGTCGGTTAGCCAACTTGACGAAGGTCGGACTGCCGGTATGATACGAGCCGTTCGACTCACTGCTACGTGTTTGCTGACGCGGGTTTTTCCCCGATGCTCGACAAATGCCCGGCCAGCTTGCCGTTGCGGCCGAAACGCGGCCGGCAAACTGCCTTACCGATTCTTACCTCGGGTTTATCCAGTCCTGTTGACCGATGAAACGTCCGCTCGTCACCGTCGCCGCCATGCTCGCGCTGCTCGTCGCAGCCGGCTCCGCGCGCGCCGACTGCTTCGACGAAGCGGCGAAGTATCAGAAGGTCAACCCATTGATTTTACGGGCTATCGCGTGGCAGGAGTCGCACAACCGGCCGGATGCGCAGCACAAGAACGCGAACGGCTCGACCGACTACGGTGTGATGCAGATCAATTCGGTGCATCTGCCGGTGCTCGCCCAGTACGGGATCTCGCAGGGCACGCTGATGGAGCCGTGCAAGAACGTTTATATCGCGGCGTGGCATCTGCGCCGCCAGATGAACAGATACGGCAATACCTGGCAGGCGGTCGGAGCATACCACTCTGAGACGCCGGCGTTGCGGGACAAATACGCGCAACAGATCGCCGCGATTCTACGCAGCTGGAAGTTGATGCCCGCGCGGTAGGCTTCTCCAGCGCTGTCGCTCGCGCAGGCCGCGCCCGTTTTAATGCACAATGCGGCTTCATGCTGCTGTCGCGCCGTCGCAGCGACGCCGACCATTTGGCCCCGCCCCCGGCACGCCTTTCAATCCTCCCGTATTCCGTACCGCGATGAACCAGCCGCTATTGCCCATCACCGTGCTCTCCGGTTTTCTGGGCGCCGGCAAGACCACGCTCCTGAATCACATCCTCGCGAATCGCGCCGGTTTGCGCGTCGCCGCGATCGTCGACGATCTCGCCGCGGTCAATATCGACCCGACGCTCGTGCGCCAGGCGGCCGACCTGTCGAGCGTCGGCGAGCAGGTCGTTGAACTCAAGAACGGCTGTATCTGCTGCACGCTGCGCGACGAGCTGCAAAACGAAATCCGTCGCCTCGCCGGCGAAAATCGCTTCGACGCGCTCGTGATCGAATCGAGCGGCATCGCCGAGCCGATGTCGAGTGCCGAAACCATTACATTCGAGGGCCACGAAGGCGCGTCGCTCGGCGACGTCGCGCGGCTCGATACGATGGTCACGATCGTCGATGCGTTCAACTTCCTGCGCGATTATGCGTCGGCCGACGCGCTCGCCGAACGCGGCATCACGGTCGACGAAGACGACGACCGTACGATCGTCGAATTGCTGATCGAGCAGATCGAGTTTTGTGACGTGCTCGTCGTGAACAAGATCGATCTCGTCAGCGCCGACGAGCTAGCGCGTTTGCAGCGCATCCTCGCCCGCCTGAACCCGCGCGCGGTGCAGCTCGTGAGCCGCTTCGCCGACGTGCCGCTCGACCAGATCGTGAACACCGGACGCTTCGATTTCGACGAAGCGTCGAATGCGCCGGGCTGGCTCGCGGCACTCGAGCACGAGCACGGCGGTCAACACGGCCACATGCATCGCAGCGAAGCCGACGAATACGGCGTCGGCCATTTCGTCTATCGCGCACGCCGGCCGTTTCATCCGCAGCGGCTGTGGGAGCTGCTGCATCGGGAGTGGAAGGGCGTACTGCGTAGCAAGGGATTCTTCTGGCTCGCGACGCGCAACGATATCGGCGGTTCGCTATCGCAGGCCGGTGGCGCTTGCCGGCACGGTCCGGCGGGCATGTGGTGGGCCGCGCAGGATCGCAGCGAATGGCCGGCAGGCGACGACGAGCTGGCCGCCGAAATCGCCGCCGACTGGTACGGCGCGCCGGACGATACCAGCATCGGCGATCGTCGTCAGGAGTTCGTGCTGATCGGCGTGGATATCGACCCCGCCATCTGGCGCGCGAAGTTCGACGCCTGTCTGCTCACCGACGACGAATACGCGCTCGGGCCGCAAGCCTGGCAGCAGCTCCCTGATCCGTTCCCGGCGTGGGAGTTCGACGACCACGATCATGATCATGATCGCGGCCATCATCATCACGGGCACGGCGACGACTGCGAACATTACGGACATGACCACGGCGAGAACGCGCATCGTCATGACTGAACGAAGCACGTCCCGCGCTTGAACCATATGCATGGATCGGCATAGGGGGCAGCCTGAGGCTGCGCCCCTGCCACACCACCCGGCATGCGGGTCCGCACCGGGCGGTTCGGGAAGTTGAGGTTAGGAGAGTCGGGGCACACCCAGCTGATCGAAGTAAGTGATGGTCAGCACGCTGTTGAGGAGCTTGCCGCTGTTGCACCACCAGCGGCGACTGTTCGCCGCCACCTGTTGTGCCACAGAGCATGACGCGCCCAGCGCGCGCAGTTCCCGGTAGATGGTTGAGCCACGGCGCCAATGCTTAAGCTGGATGGCGCGTAGTCGGTGGCGCAGCCACTCATCCAGCTCACGCCAGACTCTGGGGGTTTGCGCCAACCGGAAGTATGCCCTCCAGCCCTGCACATAAGTCCGCAACCGTGCCACCACGTCCTTCATGCTGCGCCCGCCAGATCGGCGGGTCAGTTCACGAATGCGGTGCCTGAACGCCAGCAGCGGTTTGGCCGCCACCTTGCGCTTGACCACACCGCCTGGAGCCACCCATAAGCTGTAACCCAGGAACTTGCGACCGAACACACTCGCGACCGCACTTTTGGTCTCGTTGACCTTCAGGCGCAATCGCCCATACAGACGTCGCAGCAGCACCATTACCCGTTCGCCCGCGCGGCGGCTACGAACATACACGTTCGCATCGTCGGCGTAGCGCGCAAAGCAGTGGCCCCGCCGCTCCAGTTCCTTGTCCACCTCATCCAGCAACACGTTGGCCAGCAGCGGCGATAGCGGCCCGCCTTGCGGCGTGCCCTGGGCTCGCTGCTGAACCACTCCATCATCCATGATGCCGCTGTTCAGATACGCCCTGATCAGCCGGATTACACCAGCGTCTCCAATGCGTTTCTGTAGGCGGTCGATCAGGATGTCGTGGTTGACCCGGTCGAAGAACTTCTCCAGGTCAACGTCCACCACGATTCGCCGGCCTGACTGCACGTACGACTGCGCGGCAAGCACCGCATCGTGTGCACGCCGTCCGGGCCGGAAGCCGTAGCTATGCTCGCTGAAGGTGGGATCCAGAACCGGCTGCAGCACCTGCAGCAGAGCCTGCTGGATCAACCGGTCCGTTACCGTCGGGATACCAGGCTCGCGCTCGCCTCCGTCCGGCTTCGGAATCGTCACCCGCCGTACCGGGCTGGGCCGGTACGTCCCCTTCAGCAGTTGTTCACGAATCGCTGGCCACGCCGTCACCAGATGGCGCGCAGTCTGGTCAACGCCCAGACCATCCACCCCAGCGGCTCCTTTGTTGGCCCGCACCCGTTTGAACGCCCGCTTCAGGTTCTCTCTCGTCAACGCCGCTTCCAGCAACGCTGACCTTGTGCTCCCGGGTTCATGCCGCGGGCAGCCGGCTTCGTCGCTCACAGGTACATGCGCAGCTTCACCACGCGCTGCTCCCGCTCGCCCCGTTTGCACGGGCATCTGACGCATTGCCTGCCGCATCGGCATATCCCTGAACACTCCTTCCCGTTCGGTCCTTCGTCACCAGCTTCAGCCTTGCCGACCTGTCCTGTGACTACTACGACCTCGGCTGACTTCCCGCTCCGGTTCGACACCGTTGCCCTTTCAGGCATGAGGCGAGATCTCCCCAGGTAAGAACGCACTCCTTCACCGCACAACCGCCGGATTTACGGCACCAATCCTTGACCACAAGAGCTTCGCAGATTCGTGCCCGCTCGCCCTGATCGGTGCCGCCTCATATCCGGTTCTTGTCCATCGGCTCACGGCTTTGCTCCACGCTTCCTCCCCACGCTCGGTCACCCTTTGAGGTTGACCCGGTTCGACGGACGGATTTGCAGCCTGCGATTTGATGCGATCTAACCTCCGTTGAGTGTTGAGTCGCGGGTTGTCCACGGGCGGGCGGCGGGTCGCCTCTCACGACCATGACGCTGCCCGCCGGTGGACAACCCGCAAGGCGATACGGTTTGCCTTTTAACGTTGAGGTTTTCGAATTCAAGCGGCGAACGATAGCCAATGCCGCTGTGTAAGCGGCGTACGTTGTACCAGCCCTCCAGGAACCAGAAGATGCGTTGCCGGGCCTGTTCACGAGTCGCAAAGAGTTCTCGCGAGAGTAGCTCCGCTTCAAGCGTGCCGAAGAACGATTCGCACATCGCGTTGTCGTACGCGTCGCCGGCCGTCCCCATCGACGGTTGCACACCGGCTTCGCGGCAGCGCCGTCCGAATGCAATAGAGGTGTATTGGCATCCCTGGTCCGAATGTAGAATTACGCCCTCGTGGCGTCGCTGCAGCAACGCCATATCGAGTGCGCGCAGCATCAGTTCGGTGTACAGATGGCTTGACATCGCCCAGCCTACAATTCGGCGACTGAACACGTCGAGGACTACGGCCAGATACAGAAACCCCTCGCCAGTCGGGATGTAGGTGGCGTCCGCCACCCACAGCATGTTTGTCGCCTCCGCGCAGAAGTGCCGACGCACCAGATCCGGAGCGCGCCGAGCCCCCGCGCGTTGCCGCGTGGTGTGTGGCCAGCGCCGCCGGCTCGCACCATGCAGGCCGGCCAGGTGCATCAGACGTGCGACCCGCTTGCATCCCACATGCACGCCTTCCCACGCGAGCTGCGCATGGATACGTGGCGCCCCATATGTGCCGCGTGAATTCGCATGCAGCGTGCGGATGCGCTCGAGCAGTTGCGCATCGCTACACGAGCGTTTCGATGGCTCACGCACCAGCCATGCGTAGTAGCCGCTCGCGGAGACCCTGAGCAGCCGTGCCATCGTGGCAATGGGCCACCTGGCCCGGTTCGCTCTCATGAATCCGTACCGCCCTTCGGCGGAACGGCTCCCGTCTCCCTCGCGAACCAGGCCGCGGCCTGCGAGAGAATGTCCCTTTCCATCTTCAGTTGCCGGTTCTCGCGACGCAACCGTGTGAGTTCCTGCCGCTCGGCCGTGGTCAGCCCGTCGTGACGCACACCCGCATCGCGATCGGCCTGCGCGACCCAGTTGTTGATCGTCTGTTCGGTCGGCTCGAACTCGCGCGCCAGATCCTCAGGCGTTCTTCCGGCCTTAACCAGCTCGACCATGTGAGCCCGGAATTCCACAGGGTATGGGGTACGATGCCTGCCCATTTTCGACACCTCCTGATCAAAAGCATAGGTGTCCGTTTTCGCGGGTCAACTTCACTTACGCAGTTGCGCTTCACTTCATTCGCTGTGGTCAGCTTATGGGAGGACTTGCACCTCCAGGAGTGCGCCCATGCTGGGCGCACACGAAAAAAAACCCGCCACTGGCGGGTTTTTCTCGCGGGTGTCAACTGCCCGGCAGGAATCTGCCTAGCGCTTGTTGACCGAGTCCTTGAACGCCTTGCCTGCCGTGAATTTGACTGTCTTGGCAGCCGGGATCTTGATAGTTTCGCCGGTCTTCGGATTACGACCCGTACGCGCTGCGCGCTTGCCCGAACCAAAGCTACCGAAGCCGATCAACTGGACCGCCTCACCCTTCGACACAGACTTCTTGATCACTTCAAGTAACGTGTCCAGCGTTTCACCGGTTTGAGCTTTGCTGGCGCCCGTCTGTCCTGCGACAGCGTCGATCAGTTCCTGTTTGTTCATTAAGGTTCCTTTCTGAGTTTAGGTTGATACGAACAGCGCGACCGCGCCGATTATACGTGCGCGCACCGCGCCGTCGAGCAGCTGCGGCCCTGATCCTGAAGATCTCCCGCGCCGGACAAAACCCTGTTCGGCGGCCGTGCTGCCGCTCCCTTCGCGGCGCTTGCTATGATAGCGCAGCGCAAACCCAATCAGGATAAGGGTTTCGAGGAATTGCACGGTTTTCGGGCCGTTCTTGCAAGGAAATCGAAGTTTTGCCCCTCAGCACCCCCTAAACGGGGGCTGAAACCCAGTCCTGGCGGGGGTTAGCGTTGGTTTTTGCCAACGCAGCAAAGCGTCTGAATGCGTCCTGATGGGTCTTTTACGGCGACTCGCGCGCAGCGCGCGCCGGCTCGAACCATCGAACCCGCTCTTTCGAGCGACTTTTGAGCGTGTTTTCCCGTCGCGCATGACCGATCCGCTGATCCCCGCCGTCCTCGCTTTCCGCGACAACGGCAGCCCCTTTTCACCACACTACGACGACATCTATCACAGCGCCGTCGGCGCGCTCGAGCAGGCTCACTACGTCTTTCTGCGTGGCAACGAATTGCCCGAAAGATGGCAGAGCCGCCGTACGTTCACCGTGCTCGAAACCGGCTTTGGCATCGGCATCAACTTTCTCGTCACGTGGGCCGCATGGCGCGCCGATCCGGCTCGCTGCGAGCGGCTGCATTTCGTGTCGACCGAAAAGCATCCGTTTAGCGCCGCCGATCTGCGCCGCGTTCACGCAACGACGATCTCCGATCCGCTGATCGCCGGGCTCGCGGACACGCTCGGGAACGCTTGGCCGATGCTCGTGCCCGGCACGCACCGGCTCGAATTCGAAGGCGGCCGCGTCGTGCTGACGTTGATCTTTGCCGATGCGCTCGACAGCCTGCCCACATTGCGGCTGCGTGCCGATGCGTTCTATCTGGATGGCTTTGCGCCCGCGAAAAATCCAGAGCTGTGGAGCCCGGCGATCTTCAATGCGCTCGCGCGCGTCGCGGGCGATGACGCGACCTTCTCCACCTATAGCAGCGCGGGCGACGTCAAACGCGCATTGACGCAATGCGGCTTCGAGTATCGCAAGGTCGACGGCTTCGGCTGGAAACGCGCGATGCTGGTCGGTCGCTTCGCGCCGCGCTGGCGTGTGCGCCGTTATGAGCCGCCCGCGCCGTTCGGGCACGACGAACGACACGCGGTCGTGATCGGTGCGGGACTGGCCGGCTGCGCGGTAATCGAGCGGCTTGCGGCGCGCGGCTGGCGCGTGACTTCGCTCGAGCGGCATGCGTCGGTTGCACAAGATGCGTCTGGCAATCCAGCCGGCGTATTCCACCCAATGATTTCGCGCGACGACAGCGTCGCGTCGCGCGTCACGCGGGCGGGCTTTCTGTACGCGCTCAATCGTTGGGCAGCGCTCGAAAGTGCAGGGCATCGGCTCGCGCGCGGCGATCGCGGTCTGCTGCAGATCGCCGCGGACGACGACGAGGCGCGCGCAATCGGCGAGGCCATCGGTGCGTTCCGCTATCCGTCCGACTACGTGACGCCGGTGTGCGCGTCCGATGCCGAGCGACTCGCCGGCGTGCCGCTCGCGCGTGGCGGCTGGTTCTTTCGGCGCGGCGGCTGGATCGATCCGGCTTCGCTGTGCGCGGCGCAATTCGCATCGGCAGGCCGCTTGCTCGAACGACGCTTCGGTGTCGACGTCGCGCGGCTCGAACGTTCCGGCGATCAGTGGACCGTCTTCGATATCGCGGGAAAGGTAGTCGCGCGAGCGCCGGTCGTGATCGTCGCTGGTGCGCATGAAGCTGCGCGCATCGCTGGCTTGCGTCATGCGCCGACACGCAGCATTCGTGGTCAGTTGAGCTTGCTGTCGGCGGGTACCGTCGCGCCGCTTGCGCTGCCGGTGATCGGCGAGGGCTACGCCGTGCCGCTCGCGAACGGTGTCACGCTGACAGGCGCGACCTATGAACTCGACGACCCCGACACGTCGCTGCGCGCGGACGGTCATCGCGAGAATATCGAGCGCGTCGCGCAGATGTTGCCGTCGTTCGCAAGCGCACTCGATGCCGCGCCGCTGACCCCGCTCGCCGGACGCGTTGCGTTTCGCTGCGTGACCTCGGATCGCATGCCGATGATCGGCCAGTTCGCCGACGAAGCCGCTGCCGCCCGCGATGCTGCCCGCCTGCGCGGCGCATGGCCGCTCGATCTGCCGCGCCTCGACGGTCTGTACGGCGCATTCGCTTATGGTTCTCGCGGGCTGGTGTGGGCCGCGCTCGGCGCTGAACTGATCGCCTCGCAGATCGAAGGCGAGCCGTGGCCGCTCGAACGCGATCTCGCCGAAGACATCGACCCTGGGCGTTTTCTGCTGCGGTCCTTGCGACAGGGAACGATCGGTTAAACGGCTTCGACCATTGCGAAGTTATCTCTGCGCCCGGCACGTTAACTCCGCCCGCCCTGTAAACCAGGTTAACCAGGGCTCCGGCTTATCCACTGCGACCTGTGGATAACCGCGCGATTAACCGGCGCAAGTCGTGTGGAACCGTTGTGGACGTAAACGGGGTAACTGGGACATCGCGAAAAAGTGCGAAAAGTTGCTCGCGTATACCGGCAGCCGCCGCACATGCTGTGCATCCGGTTATGCGGCCGGGAACTCGATGATTTGTTTCGGTAAACATAGGTTATCCACAGAAACCGAGGCAGCTTGTTAACTGTTACTACGTATACATACGGTAAACCAGTAAACAGCAAAGACGGAGGCTAACGCCCCGCCTATCGGGCTAGCTGAATTTCGTTCGAGATCGCGTAAACCGGATCGCTCGACGCACTGCGTTAACGTCAAAACCGCGCCTCGAAATCACCGAAGCGGCGGTAACGCCCGGGAGCGGATTCGCCGTTCGCGACGTGGTCGAAACTGACGCGATACCTCGAAAAAAGGTCGCTTTTTCCGTTCACTTGGAAAATAACGTTCTTTTTTACCGTTTTGCCTGCGAGTTAACGTCTTTTCGGTTAACCCGGAAAAAGCTATGGCACAATCCCCGTTTTTCCGCGTCGTGCCACGCCAACTGACGGCACGCGCAGCAATGGAACGGTGCCGGTCAAACAGAATCTGATTCAAGGTCGACGGCGTTCCTTCAGCGTGCCTGTTGCTACTGCCGCATCCCGTGTATGTGCCCGACTCCGTGCGGTTCTTCGCGGCCGTGGCGCATTCCGATCATCCGATCATTGAAACCTCGCAACGCTGATTTCGCGAAGCGCTTGCGACAACGTGCGCTCCCGGTGCGCTCGTGACGGCGTGCGTGTGCGCCGGTTCGTGTCGTCTGCCGTTGCTGCCAAGGAGAACCCATTACGATGAATTCGGCGTTTTCGTTTTTGCCAGCGTGGCCGCTTTCGCCCGACGCCATTTTCTGGGCGGGTCTTGCATTGCTTGCCGCCGGTTTGTGCGGCGAGCTTTGCTATCGCGCGTGGCGTTTACCGCGCATTTCCGGCTATGCGGTGATCGGACTCGTGGCCGGCGCGGCAGGCTTTGGCGTGATCGATGCGGATTCCGCGAGCGCCGCGCGGCCGCTGCTCGACGTCGCGCTTGGCCTGTTGCTGTTCGAACTCGGCAGCCGGCTCGATCTGCGCTGGATCCGCCGTAATCCGTGGCTGATTCTGTCGAGCGTCGCCGAAGCCACGCTGACTTTCGTGCTGGTGCTGCCCGTGTTGCTGTTTCTGCACGTGCCGCTGATGGTCGCGACCGTACTCGCCGCGATCGCGATGGCGACATCGCCCGCGATGGTGATCCAGCTCAAAACCGAACTACGCGCGGAAGGCCAGGTCACGCAGCGTCTTCTGACCTTGACCGCGCTGAACAGCATGTACGCGGTCGTGATCGAAAAGCTCGTGTCGAGCTGGCTGCATCAGGAGGTTTACGGCAACGTGTTCGCGACCATCCTGCAGCCGTTGTACCTGCTGGTCGGCTCGCTCGTGCTCGCGTATCTGCTCGCGCGCACCTGCACGTTCTTCTATCGGCGCCTGAACATGCAGGACGAGCATTCGTTCGTGGCGCTGTTCGGTCTCGTGTTGCTCGCGATCGCGATCGCGCATCTTTTCAAGCTGTCGACGATTCTCGCGCTGCTCGCCGCGGGCATCATCGTGAAGAATCACGAAGTGCGTCCGCAGTTGTGGCCAGAGCATTTCGGCACTGCGGGCTGGCTGCTGACGGTGATCCTGTTCGTGCTGACGCTGACATCGTTCGAATGGAAGCACATCGCGTTGGGCGGAGTCGCCGCGCTGGGTCTGATCGTTGCTCGCCTCGTCGCGAAGCTGGTCGGCGTGCTGGCGTTCGCGAAGCCGAGCGGTCTGAACTTGAAGCAGGGCATCGCGCTCGGCCTGTCCTTGTCACCGATGTCGGCGCTCGCGTATCTGCTCGTCGACGACACGTACAACCTGTATCCGAACTTCGATCCGCAGCTGCGCGCGATCGTCATGTGTTCGATTTTCGTGCTGCAGATTCTCGGGCCGTGGCTCGTCTATCGCAGCCTCGCGCTCGTCGCCGAGCGGCGCGAGGGGTAAGCGTGAAACGCGCGTGGGCTGCCATGCGCGTTTCACGAACCCGTCTTTCAATTCCTTCGCCTCAAACGACCTGACTCAGGGGACGCCATGTCACTCGAACCCTTCATCGACTCGAAACCGTTCACGTTCGGTATCGAGCTCGAAATGCAGATCGTCAATACGCACGACTATGATCTGACCAAAGCCGGCACGGATCTGCTGCGCCTCATCAAGGACGAAAAAATCCCCGGCAATATCACGCCGGAAATCACCGAAAGCATGATCGAGCTGTCGACCGGCATCTGCACGTCGCACGAACAGGCGGTCACCGATCTGCGCAAGATTCGCGACACGCTGGTGTCCGCGGCCGATCATCTGAACGTCGGTCTGTGCGGTGGCGGCACCCATGCTTTCCAGCAATGGAGCGAGCGGCAGATCGTCGATACGCCGCGCTTTCAGTATATTTCCGAGCTATACGGCTATCTCGCGAAGCAGTTCACCGTGTTCGGCCAGCACGTGCACATCGGTTGCCCGAATCCGAACAGCGCGCTGTATCTCCTGCATTCGATGTCGCGCTTCATCCCGCATTTCATTGCGCTGTCCGCGTCGTCGCCTTTCGTACAGGGCGTCGATACCGGATTTCATTCGGCACGACTGAATTCCGTGTTCGCGTTTCCGCTGTCGGGCCGCGCGCCGTTCGTGCTGACGTGGGACAGCTTCGAGGAGTATTTCTCGAAGATGGTCCACACGGGCGTGGTCAACAGCATGAAGGATTTCTACTGGGATATCCGTCCGAAGCCGGGCTTCGGCACGATTGAGGTCCGCGTGATGGATACGCCGTTTTCGGTGGATCGCGCCGCGGCGATCGCCTGCTACATCCAGACGCTCTCGCGTCATTTGTTGCTCGATAAGCCGATCATGCCGCAGGAAGACGACTATCTGGTCTACACGTTCAACCGTTTCGAAGCCTGCCGCTTCGGACTCGGTGGCACCTGCATCAATCCGCAAACCGGTGAACGCAAGACGATTTCCGAAGATATTCTCGAAACGCTCGAACAGATCGGACCGCATGCGGAAGCGCTCGGCTCGGTGAATGCGCTGGCCGAAGTCGGCGCGATCGCGCGCGGTCAGGTCAACGACGCGACGTGGCTGCGCAGTGTGTTTGCGCAGGAAAAGTCCTTACATGAAGCGGTTCGCCAGCAGTGTCTGCAATGGCGCGCCTAGTCGCGAAGACTTCATGAAACCGTTTGCGTGCGCCAGGTACGCGACGTTCCGACGAAACCCGCCGCGTGCGGGTTTTTTTTCGTAAGAAAATTTTTATGGTTTTTCGCGCGCGCAACCCTTCAGATTTTTCGAAAGTTTACGTATACCAGCGTAGTAGTCGTAAGCAGGCATTGCCAAAGGCTGTGGACAACTGAATAATTTCCTGCAAAGTCAATGCGCTGGGGAAATGATAACTGGACTCGTAAAGCGGGCTCCCGGCCACGCCTGGCAAGCGCAACCGAGGAAACGTTCAGCACGCTGCAAGTGCTTGTTGCAAAACGGTACACAGGCTGTCCAAACGTTTTCCCCTGCTTATCCACAGCTCGCGTTGGATAAGTTAGCTGTACGATTAGCCGCTGTCGCATAGAATGTCGTTTTTCGCCGCCTTCGGCTTCCAAGACGGTGTATTTTTGAGATAGTACAAACGGTTTCATCCGCGGTTGGACGAAGCGACCCCACACACGCAACGGGTGTACTCCGGCAGGCAGCCGCCGGCATTGCACCAAAGCGGTAAATAAACGAATCGAAGATTATGAGCGAAGGCGTATACGGAGAACAGGCAGCCGGGCGAGTGACCCACAGCCTCTTGCGATTGAGCACGGCGATGCGAAGCCAGGCTTGGGAATGGGCGGAAGGCGCGGGCCTTACGCCGACCCAGGGCGAGATTCTCGTGCTGTTGATGCAACGTAAGGGGCCGATGCGTCTCGGCGAAATCGCGCGTGAAACGGCGCTGACTGCCGCGACCACCAGCGATGCGGTCAGCACGCTCGAGACCAAGGGCCTCGTCGAAAAGCGTCGCGCACTCGACGACGGTCGCGCGCTCGCGGTACGTCTGACCTCGCGTGGCCGCACCGCTGCCAAACGCGCCGCGCAATGGCCGGACTTCCTCTCGAAGGCGGTCGGCACGCTGCGCGACGACGAGCAGTCCGTGTTCTATCGCACGCTGCTCAAGACCATCTATCAGCTCGAAGCGCAAGACACGATTCCGTCGCATCGTATGTGCCTGAGCTGCACGCATTTCCAGCCGAGCAAGAATCCGAAGGAAGACGCCGCATCACTGCGCGCTGCTCGACCTGAACATGTTGGACACCGATGTGCGTCTCGACTGCTCCGTGCATGAAACGGCGGACGTCGCCACCCGGAAGAAGACCTGGAAGATCTTCGCCCAATAAGCGGCGTCTTCCTGGGCAATCCGCTAACATGGCCTGGCCGGCGACGGCGGGCGGTATGCGCCGCCTGCTTGCCGGCTGGTGCCGTGCAAGGATAAAGTCGCTGGCGGCAAGTCGTTAGTCAACCTGAAGATAGGGCAGGCCGATGAATCGGGAAGTACTCGCCATCCGCCATGTGCACTTCGAGGATCTGGGCAGTCTCGAGCTCGTGCTCGGCGAGCGCGGGCGTCCGGTCCGTTATCTCGATGTGGGCGTTGGCCGTATCGAGGCGCCCAATCCGGTTGCCGCGTCGCTGATGGTCGTGCTGGGCGGCCCCATCAGCGCTACCGACGACGCGCTGTACCCCACGCTCGCGCCGCTGTTGTCGTTGATCGAAAAACGCATCGCGGCCGGTCTGCCGACACTCGGTATCTGCCTTGGCGCACAACTGATCGCGCGGGCGCTCGGTGCGCGCGTCTACCCCGCGGCTCAGGCCGAACTCGGCTGGACGCCGCTCATGCTGACCGATGCCGGCCGCGCCTCGCCGCTGCGTCATCTCGATGGCGCTCATACCTCGATGCTGCATTGGCACGGCGACACCTTCGATCTGCCAGCCAACGCGACCCGTCTGGCATCGACTCCGGCTTGCGAGAATCAGGCCTTCGCATGGGGCGATCACGTACTGGGCTTGCAGTGTCATCCCGAGATCCGCACCGATCGGTTCGAACCTTGGCTGATAGGGAATGCAAACGAACTCTCGGGCCACGGCATCGACGCGCGTCGGTTGCGCGCCGACACCGGCCGATACGGTCCCGTGCTCGAAGCCGCCGCGTGCCGCATGTTCGGCGAATGGCTCGATCGCGTCGAGACGCAAGCCTGAATGGCTAGCCGAATGGCGACGTAAGCGGCCAGCCAGGTGCCACGTTCATGCAGTAAACCGCGTGCGGTGCTATCCTCGATCGCTCTCGGGCTTTCACTGGGCGTAATCCATGAGCGCGCTTTTCTCTCCGCTCACGCTGCGTAGCGTGACGCTTCCCAATCGTATCGTCGTCTCCCCAATGTGCCAGTACTCCGCCGAACGCGGCGAAGCGACCGCCTGGCACATGATTCACCTCGGCGGTCTCGCGCTGTCCGGCGCGGGCATGCTGTGCATCGAAGCAACCGCCGTCGAGCCGGACGGGCGCATCACCCCCGGCGATCTCGGCTTGTGGGACGACGCGACCGAAGAGGCGCTCGTGCCGGTGCTGGCCGCGATCCGCAAGCATTCGCACGTCAACGTGACGATGCAACTGGCGCACGCGGGCCGCAAGGCATCGAGCCACGTGCCGTGGGAAGGCGGCCAGCTGATTTCGGTGTCGCAAGGCGGGTGGCTGCCGCATGCGCCGTCGGCGCTGCCGCACAAGCCGGGCGAGGAGCCGCCGCTCGCGCTCGATGTCGTCGGCCTGAACCGGATTCGCGAGGCGTTCGCCGCGTCCGCGCGGCGCGCCGCGCGTCTTGGCATCGATGCGCTCGAAGTGCATGCCGCCCATGGCTATCTGCTGCATCAGTTCCTGTCGCCGATCGCCAATCAGCGCACCGACGACTACGGCGGCTCGCTCGAAAGCCGCATGCGTTTTCCGCTCGAAATCTTCGACATCGTGCGTGCCGCATTTCCTGCCGACAAACCGGTCGGCGTGCGCGTGTCGGCGACGGACTGGGTCGAAGGCGGCTGGACGCTCGAAGACACGATCGCGTTTGCACACGAGCTGGAAAAGCGCGGCTGCGACTGGATCGACGTGTCATCGGGTGGTGTCTCCCCGCTGCAGAAGATTCCGCTCGAGCCGGGCTATCAGATTCCGTTCGCGAAGGCGGTCAAGCACGCGACCGGTCTGACGACGATCGGCGTCGGACTCATCACTGATCCGCTGCACGCCGAGCAGCTGATCGAAGCGGGCGATGCGGATCTGATCGCGCTGGCTCGCGCGCTGCTCTATAACCCGCGCTGGCCGTGGCATGCCGCCGCTAACCTCGGTGCGACCGTCGAAGCGCCGCCGCAGTACTGGCGTTCACAACCGCGTGAGCAGAAAGCGCTGTTCGGCGACATTTCGTTTGGTCAACGGTGACGCCCGTCGCATGTTGAACGAACGCATTGGCTGACGGTTGAAGGAAGCCGTGGACAGCGTGTAGGATGCCGGTTGTGGCGCGGTGCGCGTCGCAAGTCGATGCGGCGCTTTCAGGGCGCCGCGTTTGCTATTCGCGTCAGAAAAAAGCCGCGCGCACGACGCGCCTGACGATTGCCAGACTTGATTCCCCAGTTCTTCACAAGGATTCATTCAATGAATTCACGCAGGATCGCCGTGCGCCGTTCGGGTGTGCACGGCAAAGGCGTGTTTGCTCTCGAACCGATCGCGGCCGGCGAGCGACTGATCGAATACAAGGGCGAGCGGATTACCTGGAAAGAAGCGTTGCGCCGCCATCCGCATAATCCGGCTGAACCGAATCACACGTTTTATTTCGCGCTGGATAACGGCAAGGTCATCGACGGCAAGGTGAACGGCAATAGCGCGCGCTGGATCAATCATTCATGCGCGCCGAACTGCGAAGCCGAGGAAATCGACGGACACGTGTACGTGCATGCGCTGCGCGATATCGCGGAGGGCGAGGAAGTCTTTTACGACTATGGCCTCGTGATCGACGCGCGTCAGACGAAAAAGCTGAAAAAAGAATACGAATGCCGCTGCGGCGCGCGCAAGTGCCGTGGCACGATGCTGGCGCCGCCGCAGAAGGGCAAGGGCGGCGGCAAGTCGGGTAAAGGCGCCGACAAGGGGGAAAAGTCGAGCAAATCGGCGAAGAAATCGAAGAAGAAATGAGCCGCGGGCCGGTGCGCGGCGGTAGCTGTCTGCGCTGATCGAAGCGCTGAGGCGAACGCCGCCGCGGCAGCCGGGCAGACCTTCTACAAATCGACCGGCGCCGAGTGCGCCGGTTTTTTCGTGGCGCGCCGTGCGTCGGCATCGTTGGCGGTGGCAGCGCCTGCGGACGCACCGGGCGGCAGCAACGGAATCCTCACGATAAAGCGTGCGCCGCCCTCCGGTGCGTCCTCGTAATGCACGCTGCCATGATGCAGCACCATGATGTCGTGGACGATCGCGAGGCCCAGACCCGCGCCGCTGTCGACGCCCGCCTCGGTCTGCCCGTCGCCGCGGAAGAATCGCTTGAACAGATCCGCCTGCTGCGAACGCGGCACGCCCGGCCCGTTGTCTTCGACGACGATCTCGGCCATGCGCAGATCGTCGATCAGCGTCTGCGAAACTGTGACCGTGATACGCCCGCCGTCGGCCCGCGAAGGCGGTACATACTTCAGCGCGTTATCGAGCAGATTCGCGATCACTTCATGGAGCAGCACAGGGTTGCCGCGTGCCATCAGCGGGTCATCGTTCGACGGATCGTCGAGGCGCTGGAAGCCGAGGTCCACGTGTACCGGTAGCGCGCGCGGCACCCATTCGGCGCCGGTGTCGAACGCGAGCGCGGCCATGTCGACATTGACGAAGCGGGCCGCCTGTTCGCCCGGCTCGGCGCGCGCGAGCGACAGCAATTGATTCGACAGCCGCACGGCGCGATCGGCCGCGGCGCGCAGTTCGCGCACGGCAGCGAGCGTCTGCTGCGGATCGCGTGCGACGACCGCCTGCTCCGCATGCAGCTTCACGGCGGTGAGCGGCGTGCGCAGCTGATGCGCGGCATCGGCGATGAATTTACGTTGCGCATCGAGGGCGGCTTTCAGACGATCGAGCAACGCGTTCAGCGCGCCCGTCAGCGGACGGATCTCGACCGGCACATAGGTTTCGTCGACCGGCTCGAGCGACGTGTGCGTTTGCCGGTTCAGCGAATCGGCGAGCGCGGTCAGCGGATTGAGCTGCTGATTGACGACGCGCCACACGATCACCCAGCCGGCTAGCAGCAGCAGCAACAACGGCATCATGATCGCGATGAGGAACTCGGCGGCGATGCGGAATCGGTGATGCACGGGCTGGCCGACTTCGACGACGATCGGATTACCGCTCGGCTGATCGACGCGCACCTGAGCGACCCGCACGGTCACGCCTTCGTGCTGCGTCTCGAACACGTACGCGTAATGCATGCGGCGCACGTTGGTGCCTTGCAGCGGCAGATTGTGGTCGCCGGCGATTTCGGTGTCGCCGGTGCTGATCCGGTAGACCAGATGTTCGACCGGGTCGGAGAACATCGCCTGCGCGAGCGGCGGCACCGTGATCGGCGCTTCCGGTCCGGCAATCTGGATCTGTTTGGAGATCGCGGTTGCGAGATCCGCGAGCGAACGGTCGACCACGTGCTGCGTGTACTGCCATGCGAGCCAGTAAGCGATCAGGCCGCTCATCAGCGCGAGCAGCGACAGGGGAGCAGCGAGGCGCCGCAGCAGCGTGCGGCGCAGACTATTGGCGGCCGGCTGGTGCATGATCGAACGCGCGGGAAAGTTGTGACTGCGGTGGCAACTGCGGTAGTAATGGCGCGAGGCGCCTTGAGACGGTCCGGGGCCCGGCACTACGCGCTGAGGGCACAGCCGATGCGCGGCGCCGCTCCGGCGCCGTCAGGCCGCGACGCAATGCGCGGCCTTCACGACGATTATGCGGCCTGGCGAATTTCCTGCAACAGGTAGCCAAAGCCACGCACGGTGACGATTTCGACACGGCAGTTCTCGAGCTTCTTGCGCACGCGGTGCACGTAGACTTCGATCGCGGTATCGCCGAGGTCGCCGCCGAAGTGTGTCAGATGATCCTGTAGTTGCGCCTTGCTGACGACGCGGCCGTGACGCAGCAGCAGCATTTCGAGCACCGCGAATTCGCGCGGCGACAGTTCGAGCGGTTTGTCGTCGTTGAAGATGCGGCGGTCGACGCCCGACAGCCGCACGCCGCCCAGCGACACTTCCGGACGCGGCATGTCACCGTGCGGACCGCTGCGGCGCATCACCGCGCGAATACGCGCTTCGAGCTCGGCCGGCTCGAACGGCTTCAGCATGTAGTCGTCCGCGCCCGAGTTCAGGCCTTGCACGCGGTCGTTCAGTTCGTCGCGCGCGGTCAGGATGATCACCGGCGTGTGACGGTTGCTCTGCCGGAAACGCGACAGCAGCGTCATGCCGTCGATGCCCGGCAGACCCAGATCGAGGATCACGAGTTCGTGGCGATTTTGCGTGAGGGCCTGCTCGGCAAAGATGCCGTCATGGACCATGTCGACGGTGAAGCCGGCTTGTTCGAGACTGCTTTGGATGCCGCGTGCGATGGGGCGGTCATCTTCGATCAGAAGGAGTCGCATGGATTTCGCTCAATTACAATGGGTTTAGGCGTTTGGGCAAGCGGTTCGCCGGGGCGCCTGCTACACAGCCAGCGTGCGAAGCGGCGGCAGACGCGCGACGAAGCAGCTGTCGAGCCGAATCGAAGCACCGTGCCAGCCATCACGAAGTCATGTCCGAGATCAGCATTCACGAACTGGATGCCGCGATCAACTTCTGGCGCACCCGCTCACCCTCAAGTGGCGACGAACACGTTCTGTGCAAGGAGGCAAGCGCGCTCTCCAAGCCGTATGCGCTGCTGATTGTACAGCGTCAGCAGTCGCTATCACTCGATCGTTTCGACCCGATTGCAAGGCAGGCCTGGGAAGCTTACGTTCAACTTAAGAATAGCCTGTAGAACTGAAGGTTTGCCTAGGGAATTGCCTGCATTGTCCTTTCATGGTCGTCTGATTACGCGGCGAATTATGCATAAACACGCATGAAGGCCCGTAATTATTTGTATTAGATAGTAATACCGTCGATGAATGCGGCAAGCGCGATGTCGCGTTCGGTCACGCCGTTCGCTTCATGGGTCGAGAGCGTGATGTCGACCTTGTTGTACACGTTGAACCACTCGGGATGATGGTCCATCTCCTGCGCCTTGATCGCGACGCGCGTCATAAAGCCGAAGGCCTCGTTGAAGTCGGCGAACTCGAACGCGCGACGAATCGCATCACGCTCAGCCACGCTTTGCCAGCGATCCAGTTTCGCCAGTTGCTGGGTTCGCTCGTCGGAAGTCAGTTTCTGAATCATGGTGTTACCTCGCTCGTCGAACTCGCTCGCCGGCAGGCGGACGAATCCGTCATTTTTTCATGGTTGCGCAACGCTCGCCGCACGCTGGGCCGGATCGGTTTGCGATGGCTTTTCGTTCAAACGTCGCTGCCGGTGTTCCAACCCTCGCGGGTTCCACGCGTAATCACGCAGTCGCCGTCGAACACGTCGCCCGCCGCGTAGGCAGGTGCGTTGGCGAGCTTCGTCAGCAGCGGCGCGAAGTCGCTTTGCGCGACGTGGAAAAGTCGCGCGAAGTCATCGATGACGAAATAGGTTTGTTGGAACGTATCGATGCGATAACGCGTGCGCATCACGCGTTCCAGCGCGAAGCCGAGTCGGTTCGGCGCCGCGCTTCGCTGGCTATGCAGCGTCTCCGCCTTGCTCGAGACGATGCCCGCGCCGTAGATCCTCACGCCGTTCGGACTCGCGTCATCGCGGATCAGCCCGAACTCCACTGTGTACCAATAGAGCCTCGCGAGCAGCGGCAGCGCGCCCGCGTCATTGGCAGCGAGCGCGGCGCGGCCGTACGCGTGCATGTAGTCGGCGAACACCGGATCGATCAATGCACATGGCCGAACAGATCGTGAAAACAGTCGGGCTCTTGCAGGTAGTCGAGCTGGTTGGGGCGGCGCATCCACCACGTGACCGGAAAGCGGCGATTCGCCAGATGCTCGAAAAATGCCTGATCCGGTACGAGGCCACGCACCGCGACGATGCGCCAGCCGGTTGCGGGCGTGAGCTTCGCGTTGACGTCTTCGAAGGACGGCACGCGCTCTGACGGCAGGCCGATGCGCTCGACGCCCGCGAGGAATTCATCGCAGGCACAGCCTTCGAGCAAGGCTGTTTGCCGCGCGTACAGTTGTCGCCAGACCGCATGGTCGATCGTGCCGTAGCGCTCAAGCGGCTGATCGATCGTGAAGTCGGCGCGGGTCTCGAGACCGGCGTCGAACTGTTCCTTGAGTTTGGCGGTGCTGGCTGTGGACATGGCGAGGCTGCTGTAAGACGAATTGCCTGAAATTGGTATATGCGAGTGTAAAGCGGAGCACGTGCGGAAGGGGCGCATGATTCGCGTATAAGCGGATGCCTATGCGATAATCGTGCGTTAAATGCCAGATTAATGCGGGATATCACCATGCTTGAACTCGACCACTTCGATCTCGCGCTGCTCGACGTGCTGCAGCGCTTCGGCCGCGCCACGCATCAGCAGTTGGCGGAGCAGGTGCCGCTGTCGCCGTCGCAGATCGGGCGACGCCTGCAACGGCTGGAACAGGTCGGCGTGGTGGATGGCTATCGCGTCGTGCTACGGCCCGAAAAGCTTGGGCTCGGCGTCACCGCTTTCACGAGCCTGAAGCTGAAGCATCACGGCGATTCGATCATCGAGCAGTTTCAGCAGCAGATCGACGTGCTGCCCGAAGTGCTCGAATGTCACGCGGTCGTCGGCGATGCCGACTATCTGCTGCGCATCGTCGCGCCGGATCTGAATTACCTGTCGACCTTCGTGATGAAGAAGCTGATGCGCGTGCCGGGTGTCGATAGCGTGCGCTCGAATATCGTGCTGACCACGTTCAAGCGCAATGGGCCGTTGCCGCTCGGGCATCTGGCGCCGGGGGCGGCGGCGGTTTGAGGGTTCGAAGCCGTTGCCGGCAGTGCCGACTGACAGGAAGAGGGAGCGCGCATGCCTTGCCGCGGCCCCTGCGGTGACGGGATCTCTATGCCGCCCGCTTCGGCTCGTCGTCGGCATTCAGCAGATCGACATACGCGACCGGCACCAGATCCGCTTCCGATACGCCAAGGCTCTTGAACATCGCTTGTGCTTCCGCGTGGCCGCCTTCTTCGTCGTCGTCCTGCGCGAGCACCACTTCGAGTTCGACGAAATCGCCGAGACCATCGACGCGATCCAGATGAATCCGCGTGCGCCCGCTCAGATATACGTGCCGCTCTTTCGAGACGATGCCGCGCGTAGTCAGCGCGGTCGCGAGCAGCGCATGCATCGCTTCGGGATTCGTCACCGGACTGCGCGTGTAGTACGACGCCTTCGGGCCGTCGCGGTCGTCGCGCTGATAGAAGATCAGCTCGGCCGGCGTGCCGTCGTCGAACTGGCGCAGCTTCAGGCGGCCGCGCGGCACGTCGTAGAAAAAGTCCTGCTGGCGGAAGATCAGCGGCGCGTCCGTCGCGAGCTGTGCGGCGCGCTCGCGCAGTTGGTCGAAATGCTGGGCGCGGGCTTTGATTTCGATGTTGCGTGCCATGTCAGGCTCCTGTGGATGGGGGAAGTGACCGACGGCTCCGGAGTTGCTGGTATTGCCGGGCGGAGGCCGCCGGGAAGGACGAAGCCAGGCGGAACGGAAAGCTGCGAGGGCGCTGCGCGAGCGCAAACCGACAATCTAGCAAAAACTTCGTGACGGAGCGGTTTCAGCTCGGCGGGCAAGTGGGAGAGGGCGGGCATTAGCGAGACTCATATCGCAACGCGTCAGACCGTCCCCGCTCAAATCGCCCACTGCTGTTCGATCAGCTTCAACGCCGCCGCGATCGCGGGCTCGTCCTTGCGCTCGTCGAGCGTGATGAAGCTCAGCTGCGTCGGCACCGTTATGCCATCGACGATCGTCAGCGCGTGCGCATGCGCCTCGGCGATCGCGGTTGCGTCGCGCGCAAGCGTGAGACCGACGCCCGATTTGACCAGATCGAGCATCGACGGCTCCTGGTCCACCTCGGCCACCTTGACCGGCTTCACACCGGCTTCGCCGAAACAGCGCGACAGCAGCCGGTTGTGCGCGGACGCCGGCGGCGTCCAGATCCACGGCAGCGCCGCGAGCGAGCGCCAGTCCCGCGCACCCTTCACGCGATCTTTCCAGCCCGCCGGCGCGAGCACGCGATACTGGAAATGCGTGAGCGTGACCGCGTGAAACGTGGCGCCGTCGCGCGTGTCGTCGTCGGCGGGCAGGCCAATGTAATAGCCGACGTCGAGCTCGCCCGCGCGAATCTGTTCGCGCACCCAGCCCGACATGCCGTGGCGCAGCGCGGTTTCGATCTGCGGCCAGGTCTCGACGAGCTGCTTCAGGAAACCGCCGAGGCGCAAAAACTCGGGGTCGAGAATGGTGCCGATGCGCAGGCGCCCGCGTACTTCCTGGCGCAGCGTCTGCGCCGCCCGCTGCACGTCGGCTGCCGCGCCGAGCGCGCGTTCGGCATGCGGCAGCAGCGCCTGGCCGTCGCGTGTCAGCACGAGCCCGTGCGAAGTCCGCGTGAACAGCGTCACGCCGAGCGTCTCCTGCAAGTGCTTGATTTGCAGGCTGACGGCAGGTTGGGTCAGATGCAGTTGCACCGCCGCACGCGTAAGGTTGCCCTCGCGTGCGACGGTGACGAAGGCCCTAAGGAGAGTCAGATCCATATGCTGATATTAGCGCGGCTTATAGCGCAGTTGAGCATTACTCATTGGATTTGTCGCTCGTAAGGGCCGTACGCTTGGTGTTCAGCACGCTTGTGCGCGCGGCATCGAGCGCGAAGCGGAAGATTTCACAGGAAAGAGGAACGAGATGAGCGAGACATATTCCGACGCAACCGCGCAGGACGAAGCCGCACGCAGCGCGGCGAGTGCACGCGCGCTGAGCCATTTCATCAACGGCAAGACGGTCGAAGGCACGAGCGGGCGCTTCGGCGACGTCTTCAATCCGGCGCTCGGCAGCGTCAGCGCGCGCGTGCCGCTCGCGAGCGTCGCCGAGGTGGACGCCACGGTCGCTGCCGCCAAAGCCGCGTTTCCCGCCTGGAGCGAAACCGCGCCGATCAAACGCGCGCGGGTGCTGTTCAAGTTCAAGGAACTGCTCGACCGTCATCACGATGAGCTCGCGGAGCTGATCACGCGCGAGCACGGCAAGGTATTTTCCGACGCCAAGGGCGAGGTGATGCGCGGCATCGAGATCGTCGAATTCGCGTGCGGCATCCCGAATCTGCTGAAGACCGATTTCACCGATCAGATTGGCGGCGGCATCGACAACTGGAATCTGCGGCAGCCGCTCGGCGTGGTCGCGGGCATCACGCCGTTCAATTTCCCGATGATGGTGCCGTGCTGGATGTTCCCCGTCGCGCTCGCGTGCGGCAACACCTTCGTGCTGAAACCGTCCGAACGCGATCCGTCCGCGTCGAACCGGCTCGCCGAATTGCTGAAGGAAGCGGGCCTGCCGGACGGCGTGTTCAACGTCGTGCACGGCGACAAGGTCGCGGTCGACGCGCTGCTCGTGCATCCGGAAGTCAGCGCGCTGTCGTTCGTCGGCTCGACGCCGATCGCCGAATACATCTACACCGAAGGCACGAAGCACGGCAAGCGCGTGCAGGCGTTGGGCGGTGCCAAGAATCACCTCGTCGTCATGCCCGACGCCGATCTCGACCAGGCCGTCGACGCCCTGATCGGCGCCGCCTACGGCTCGGCCGGCGAGCGCTGCATGGCGATTTCGGTGGCGGTCGCGGTGGGGCATATCGCCGATGAGCTGATCGAGCGTCTGACGCCGCGCGTGAGTAGCCTGAAGATCCTCAACGGCATGGAAGCGGCGGCCGAGATGGGGCCGCTCGTCACCGGCGCGCATCGCGACAAGGTGCTCGGCTATATCGACGCTGGCGTCGCCGCGGGCGCGAAGCTCGTCGTCGATGGGCGCGGTCATCAGGTCGCTGGGCACGAGAAGGGTTTCTTCCTCGGCGGCACGCTGTTCGACGACGTGTCGCCCGACATGAAGATCTACCGCGAGGAGATTTTCGGACCGGTGCTATGCGTCGTGCGCGTGCCCGACTTCGCCTCCGCAGTCGAACTGATCAACGCGAATCAGTTTGCGAACGGCGTGTCGCTGTTCACGTCCGACGGCGGCATTGCGCGCGCGTTTTCCCGGCAGATCGAGATCGGCATGGTCGGCATCAACGTGCCGATTCCGGTGCCGATGGCCTGGCATTCGTTCGGCGGCTGGAAGAAGTCGCTGTTCGGCGATCATCATGCGTACGGCGAGGAAGGCGTGCGGTTTTACACGCGCTACAAGAGCATCATGCAGCGCTGGCCTGACAGCATCGCGAAGGGCGCCGAATTCACGATGCCGGTCGCCAAATAAGCTGGCGGCTTTGCGCGGCATCAAGTCGGCAAGCGCGCGAGGAAAACAATAACAGCGCTTTGCGGCGCACGCGTGGAAGCGATCGAGCAGCCACGCGTGCGCCGCAAAAATGCTTAGGAGGCTGAACGATGAGTCATACCGACAGTACGCCTCGCGCCGCACGGCGACTCGAAGGCGAGTTCGACTACGTCATCGTCGGCGCGGGTACCGCCGGCTGCGTGCTGGCGAACCGGCTCACCGAAGATCCCGACATCCACGTGCTGCTGCTCGAAGCCGGGGGGAAGGACGACTATCACTGGATTCACGTGCCGGTCGGCTACCTGTATTGCATCGGCAATCCGCGCACGGACTGGCTGTACAAGACCCAGGCCGAGCCGGGTCTGAACGGCCGCACGCTGTCGTATCCGCGCGGGCGTGTGCTCGGCGGCAGTTCGTCGATCAACGGCATGATCTACATGCGCGGTCAGCGGGAAGACTACGACGAGTGGGCGCGTGTGACGAACGACAGGACGTGGTCCTGGAACGCGGTGCTGCCGGTCTTCAGGCGCAGCGAGGATCACCACGGCGGCGCCAACGAAGCGCACGGCGCGGGCGGACCGTGGCGCGTCGAGAAGCAGCGCCTCAAATGGAAGATTCTCGAAGAGTTCGCGCAAGCCGCGCAGCAAACCGGCATCCCCGCCACCGACGATTTCAATCGCGGCGATAACACCGGTGTCGGCTACTTCGACGTCAACCAGAAGCGTGGCATTCGCTGGAATGCGTCGAAGGCATTTTTGCGGCCCGCGTTGAAGCGGGAGAACCTCACTGTCATCACCGGTGCCCACACGCAGCGTGTCGTGTTCGATGGCCGCCGCTGCACCGGAGTCGAATATCGTGGCGGCGAGGTCGACTATCTCGCCAAAGCGCGTTGCGAAGTGATCCTTTCCGCCGGCGCGGTCAACTCGCCGCAACTGCTCGAATTGTCCGGTGTCGGCAATGGCGCGCGTCTGCAGAATCTCGGCATCGAGGTCGTTCAGGATCTGCGCGGTGTCGGTGAAAATCTGCAGGACCATCTGCAACTGCGCATGGCGTATCAGGTGCAGGGCGTGCGCACGCTGAATACGATGTCCGCGCACTGGTGGGGCAAGCTGATGATCGGCATGCAGTACGCGTTGTTTCAGAGTGGACCGATGTCGATGTCGCCGTCGCAACTCGGCGCGTTCGCGAAGTCCGACGCCGACGATCGCTCGTTGTCGCGACCCGATCTCGAGTATCACGTGCAGCCTTTGTCGCTTGATCGCTTCGGGGAACCGCTGCATCGCTTCAATGCGTTCACGGCTTCGGTGTGTCAGCTGCGCCCCACGTCGCGCGGCAGCATTCATATTGCGTCGGCCGATGCTTCCGCGCCACCGTTGATCGCGCCGAACTATCTGTCGACCGACTACGACCGCCGCGTCGCCGCGAACGCGTTACGTCTGACGCGTCGCATCGTCGCGGCGCCCGCGCTCGCGCGCTATCAGCCGCGGGAGATCCTGCCGGGCCTCCAGTATCAAAGTGAAGAAGAATTGCAGCAGGCCGCGGGCGCGGTCGGCACGACGATCTTCCATCCGGTCGGCACCTGCCGCATGGGCACGACCGACGATCCCGCCGCGGTCGTCGACAACCGGCTACGAGTTATCGGAGTCGAGGGCTTGCGTGTCGTCGATGCGTCGGTGATGCCCAACATCACGTCAGGTAACACCAATTCGCCGACGCTGATGATCGCCGAGCGCGCCAGCGACATGATCCGCGAGGATCGTCGCGCGCGCGTGAGCGGCAGCATGGCCGCGCATACCGGTGTGGCCGCGTCGATGTCAGCTGTGTGACATGACTCGGTGAGCGCATCGGTCAGGTTTTCCGCCGCGTACGTGAAGCGTGTGAACCGCGCGTCACATACGCACGGCGCGGGCCTCGTTCCCTAAGTGCAAATCCCAATGATTGCGCTGCATCATTGGCGCGACAATGGCAGCCATGCTGCGTGCCGCGCCATGGATTACCGTACGGATTGGTGCAGCACGCCAAGAAGCGGCAAGGGGTGCCGCAAAAACAACAAGTCGCGCAGAGCTTCGCGCGGAAAGATCGTAGTGCTTCGCCTTACTCCGTATGGAAGGGAACATGATTCTCGGCGATACGATTCTCGAAACGCGCGGCCTCACCCGCGAGTTCAAAGGCTTTGTCGCCGTGAACGGCGTGAACCTGCGCGTGCGCCGTGGCTCGATCCATGCGCTGATCGGTCCCAATGGAGCGGGCAAGACCACCTGCTTCAATCTGCTCACCAAATTTCTCGAACCCACCGCGGGCCAGATCGTTTTCAACGGTGTCGATATCACCGGCGAACGGCCAGCTCAGATCGCGCGGCGCGGCATCATCCGTTCGTTCCAGATTTCCGCGGTATTTCCGCATCTGACGGCATTGCAGAACGTGCGCATCGGGTTGCAGCGCTCGCTCGGCACCGCGTTTCACTTCTGGAAGAGCGAGCGTACGTTGCGCCGTCTGAACGATCGCGCGATGGATCTGCTGACCCAGGTCGGCCTGACCGATTTCGCCGATGTGTTGACGGTCGAGCTCGCCTACGGCCGCAAGCGCGCGCTCGAAATCGCGACCACGCTCGCGATGGAGCCGGAACTGATGCTTCTCGACGAGCCCACGCAAGGCATGGGTCATGAGGACGTCGATCGCGTGACCGCGCTGATCAAGAAAGTGTCGGCCGGACGCACGATCCTGATGGTCGAACACAATATGAATGTGATCGCCGGTATCTCCGACACGATCACCGTGCTGCAACGGGGTGAAGTGCTCGCCGAGGGCAGCTACGCGGAAGTGTCGAAGAATCCGCTCGTGATGCAAGCCTACATGGGCAGCGCCGACGCGGCGCTCGCCGGAGCCCACGCATGAATACGACGGTCGAGCGCGAAGGCCTCGAAGCGAGCGAAACGAAAAGCGGCGCACCCGCGCTGGAAATCGCGGGACTGCAAGCCTGGTACGGGGAATCCCACATTCTGCACGGCGTCGATCTGTCGGTCGGCCGCGGCGAGGTCGTGACGCTGCTCGGGCGCAATGGCGCGGGCCGCACCACGACGCTACGCGCGATCATGGGCCTCACGGGTCGCCGTACCGGCTCGATCCGTATCGACGGACGCGAAACGGTCGGCTTGCCCACGCATCGCATCGCGCATTGCGGCATCGGCTATTGCCCGGAAGAGCGCGGCATTTTTTCGAGCCTGTCGTGCGAGGAAAATCTGCTGCTGCCGCCGCCCGTCGGCGAAAAGGCGCGCATGATGTCGCTCGAGGAAATCTACGCGATGTTCCCGAATCTGCACGAGCGGCGCATGAGTCAGGGCACGCGGCTCTCGGGCGGCGAACAACAGATGCTCGCGGTCGCGCGGATTCTGCGTACCGGCGCGAATCTGCTGCTGCTCGACGAAATCTCGGAAGGGCTCGCGCCCGTGATCGTGCAGGCGCTCGCGCGCATGATCGTTACGCTGAAGGCGCGCGGCTACACGATCGTGATGGTCGAGCAGAACTTCCGGTTCGCCGCGCCGCTCGCGGATCGTTTCTATGTGATGGAGCACGGCATGATCGTCGAGCATTTCGGGGCTAGCGAGCTCGAAGGCAAGATGCCGGTGCTGCACGATTTACTGGGCGTATAGACACGGACACACGCGCGCCCGACTGCCTCTGATAACCACAAGCGAAGAACCAGGAGACATGCATGAAAAAGAACCCACTCGCGCGAATTGCCTCACTCTGTTTCACGGTCGCCGCCGGCACCGCACTGACGCTGGGCAGCGCGCAAGCGGCCGACGATGCCGTGAAGATCGGCTTCATCACGGACATGTCGGGGCTGTACGCGGATATCGACGGGCAGGGCGGTCTTGAAGCGATCAGGATGGCGGTCGCCGACTTCGGCGGCAAGGTCAACGGCAAGCCGATCACGGTGCTGTACGCGGATCACCAGAACAAGGCGGACATCGCGGCATCGCGCGCTCGCGAGTGGTTCGACCGCGACGGCGTGGACATGGTGGTCGGCGGCACGAACTCGGCGACCGCGCTCTCGACTAACACCGTCGCGGGCGAGAAGCACAAGGTCTATATCAGCGTCGGCGCCGGCGCCGATACGTTGACCAACGAGCAATGCACGCCGTACACGATCCACTACGCATACGACACGACCGCGCTCGCGAACGGCACGGGCTCGGCCGTGACGAAGCAGGGCGGCAAGACCTGGTACTTCCTGACGGCAGACTACGCATTCGGCAAGGCGCTCGAAAAAGCGACCTCGGACGTCGTGAAGGCGAACGGCGGCCAGGTGCTCGGCGCGGTGCGTCATCCGCTGTCGGCGTCGGACTTCTCGTCGTTCCTGCTGCAGGCGCAGGCGTCGAAGGCACAGATCCTCGGCCTCGCGAACGCGGGCGGCGACACGATCAACGCGATCAAGGCCGCGAAGGAATTCGGCATCACCAAGACGATGAAGCTCGCCGCGCTGCTGATGTTCATCGACGACGTGCACAGCCTCGGTCTCGAAACGACGCAAGGTCTCGTGTTGACCGACAGCTGGTACTGGAACAAGGACGCCGACACGCGTAAGTGGTCGCAGCGCTACTTCGACAAGATGAAGAAGATGCCATCGAGCCTGCAGGCTGCCGACTACTCGGCGACGATGAACTATCTGAAGGCGGTGCAGGCGGTGGGCTCGACCGATCCGGACAAGGTGATGGCGCAGTTGCACAAGACGAAGATCGATGACTTCTACGCGAAGGGCTACATCCGTCAGGACGGCAGCATGATCCACGACATGTACCTGATGCAGGTGAAGACGCCGGCCGAATCGAAGGAGCCGTGGGATTACTACAAGATCACTGCGACGATTCCGGGCGATCAGGTCTTCACGACCAAGGCGCAGACCCGCTGCGCGCTGTGGAAGTAAGCGCGGGCGCAGTGAGCGGTCGAGGACCGCGCAGACCTGAGAGAACCGCCGGCGCTGCAGGGGCACGCGCTGGCGGATGACCGTTTCAGATGCCGCACGCGATGGGCAGCGTCGCCGCTCGTCGCGTGCCGGCCGGATCGTGCGTCACCGATCTCACCTTGACGATGGCTTGAAGGGCTAAGGGCTTCAATGGACATCTTTGGCGTTCCGCTACCGGCGATGCTGAGCCAGCTTCTGCTCGGGCTCGTGAACGGCTCGTTCTACGCGATTCTGAGCCTCGGGCTGGCGATTATTTTCGGCTTGCTCAACGTGATCAACTTCGCGCATGGCGCGCTGTTCATGCTCGGGGCGATGCTCGCGTGGATGGGGCTGTCGTATTTCAATCTGCCGTACTGGGTGATGCTCGTGCTCGCGCCGCTGATCGTCGGACTGGTCGGCGTCGCGATCGAGCGCTCGATGCTGCGCTGGCTTTACAAGCTCGATCATCTGTATGGCCTGTTGCTGACGTTTGGCCTCACGCTGGTGATCGAAGGCGTGTTCCATTCGATCTACGGCTCGTCGGGCCAGCCGTACGACGTGCCGTCGGCGCTGTCGGGCGCGACCAATCTCGGCTTCATGTATCTGCCGAACTATCGCGCATGGGTCGTCCTCGCGTCGCTCCTCGTATGCTTTGCGACCTGGTTCGTGATCGAGAAGACGCGGCTTGGCGCGTATCTGCGCGCGGGCACCGAAAACCCGAAGCTCGTCGAGGCGTTCGGCGTCAACGTGCCGCTGATGATCACGCTGACCTACGGCTTCGGCGTCGCGCTCGCGGCGTTTGCCGGCGTGCTCGCCGCGCCGGTGATTCAGGTCTCGCCACTGATGGGCCAGTCGATGATCATCACCGTGTTCGCGGTGGTCGTGATCGGCGGCATGGGCTCGATCATGGGCTCGATTCTGACCGGCCTGATGCTCGGCGTAGTCGAAGGACTCACGCGTGTGTTCTACCCCGAGGCGTCGGCGACCGTCGTCTTCGTGATCATGGCGCTCGTGCTGCTCGTGCGTCCGGCGGGTCTTTTCGGCAGGGAAAAATGATGCAGAGAAAAGTGCTCTACGGTCTGCTGCTGATCGTGCTGCTCGCGGTGCCGGTGCTCGGCATCTATCCGCTCTTCGTGATGAAGGTGCTGTGCTTCGCGCTGTTCGCGGCCGCCTTCAATCTGCTGATCGGCTATACGGGCTTGCTGTCCTTTGGTCATGCGATGTTTCTCGCGTCGGCCGGTTACGTCACCGGCTATGCGATGCAGACGCTCGGCTTTTCGCCGGAGCTCGGCGTGCTGAGCGGCACCGCGGCGGCGACGCTGCTTGGGCTGGTCGTCGGCTTCTTCGCGATTCGCCGTCAGGGTATCTACTTCGCGATGGTGACGCTCGCGCTCGCGCAGATGGTCTACTTCGTGTTCCTGCAGGCGCCGTTCACGCACGGGGAAGACGGTCTGCAAGGCGTGCCGCGCGGCAAGCTGTTCGGCGTGCTCAATCTCTCTTCGGACGTCGCGCTATATTTCGTCGTGCTCGCGGTGATCGTCGCGGCTTTCCTGCTGATCGTGCGGATCGTGCATTCGCCGTTCGGGCAGGTGCTCGTCGCGATCAAGGAAAACGAGCCGCGCGCGGTGTCGCTCGGATACGACACCGACCGTTTCAAGCTGCTCGCATTCATCCTGTCGGCCGGCATTGCGGGTCTCGCGGGTTCGCTAAAGGTGCTGGTCCAGGGCTTCGAAACGCTGAGCGATGCCTATTGGACGATGTCCGGCCTCGTGATCCTGATGACGCTGGTGGGCGGCATGGGCACGCTGTTCGGGCCGTTGCTCGGCGCCGCGTTGATCGTGTCGCTCGAAGACAGGCTCGGCGATATCGGCGCGGCACTCGCGTCGATGACCGGCATCGACTGGTTCCGCTCGCTCGGCGAATCGGTGACGATCGTCACGGGGCTGATTTTCATCGCGTGTGTGCTGGCGTTCCGGCGCGGCATCGCCGGTGAGATCGTCGCGCGAGTGCGACCGTTGCGGGCTTGAGATTGGCTGTTTGATCCCGCCCGCGTGGTCGCTCGCTTGATGCGGTGCGATACGAAATTGCTTTGACGTCCGATCTAATTGCGGCTCGTGCTGAAGGTACGCTGGATCATGGGTTCGGGCGAACCTGTGGCAAACCGTGTGACGAAATGCGCCCTACGTGCCCCAATCCGGTGCCGCAGTGCACCACTAGGGTAATTGCTAGTTGTGACTGTTGGGGTGGTCGTTTAATCTTCATGCAGTTCTGATGCACCACGAATTTGCAGGTGGAGAACGAGGAGACAAGTGAGGCACTCAGTGCCCAGAAGAAAGCGCTGTTGGATCGATATCCAACAGCGCTTTTTTATTTGTGTTTATCGAATTTTTTGACGCGATCTCCCGGCTATTTCACACGCCATTTTTTACTCTCCGCCAGCCGCTGCAGGTAAACATCACAAGCCTGCGAAACGCTTGCAGCACGGCGCTTGCGTCCGCTACACTCGCTATTCACCGACCACTGGGTTGGCAATTAAATCCGCGGATTTAATTGCAATTGAATAACGGGATTAATAGAGGAGCAGGATGAAGTCGGCATTGCGTTGGATCAACGCGGCATTGGTTGCCACCGGGGTCTCGGCTGCTTGGAGCGGCCATGCATTCGCGGACGTGAAAATCGGCGTCACCGTGTCGGCAACAGGACCGGCCGCATCGCTCGGCATTCCGGAAAAGAACACGGTCGCGCTGCTGCCGAAAGAAGTGGCGGGCCAGAAGATCGACTACATCGTCCTCGACGACGCAACCGATTCCACCCAGGCGGTCAAGAACGCCCGCAAGCTCACTAGCGAAGACCACGTCGATGCACTGATCGGCTCGACCGTCGTGCCGAACTCGCTCGCCATGATCGACATCGCTGCCGAAACCTCGACGCCGATGATCTCTCTGGCCGCGGCCGCGGGCATCGTCGAGCCGATGGACGCGAAGCGTGGATGGGTCTTCAAAACGCCGCAAAACGACATTCTGATGGCCACGGCGATTGCGCAGCACATGGCCAATCACGGCGTGAAGACGGTCGCGTTCATCGGCTTTTCCGACGCGTACGGCGAGAGCTGGTTCAAGGAATTCAGCAAAGCCGCTGACTTCGCGAAGATCAAGATCGTCGCGAACGAGCGCTTCGCGCGCAACGATGCATCGGTCACGGGCCAGGTGCTGAAGATGATGTCGCAGAACCCGGACGCGGTGCTGATCGCCGGTGCGGGCACGCCGGCCGCGCTGCCGCAGAAAACGCTGAAGGAGCGCGGCTACAAGGGCAAGTACTATCAGACGCACGGCGTCGCGAACAACGACTTCCTGCGCGTGTGCGGCAAGGATTGCGAAGGCACGTGGCTGCCCGCTGGCCCACTGCTGGTCGCCGAGCAACTTCCCAAGGCGAATCCGGTGAAGAAAAGCGCGCTCGCGTACAAGCATGCGTATGAAACGGCGTATGGCGCGGGGTCGGTGTCGACGTTCGGCGGTCACGCATGGGACGCGGGTCTGCTGCTGCAGCATGCGATCCCGCTCGCGTTGAAGAAGGGGCAGCCAGGCACGCCGGCATTCCGCGAGGCGCTGCGTGCCGCGCTCGAAGGCACGAAAGATCTGCCCGCGTCGCACGGCATCTTCAACATGAGCGCGAACGACCATGCCGGCCTCGATCAGCGGGCGCGCGTGATGGTGCAGATCGTCGACGGCAAGTGGAAGCTCGCCGGCGACTGAGCGAAGGCTCTGCGCCACGGGACCTCATCGAAACAGACGCGTGCAGTTGACGCGTCTTTTTTATTACCCGGGCCGGGTGTCGGCATCGCGCAGAAATGTGGTTTCGCTGCTTCAGGACAAACCCGCATTTGGCGCACGCTCTCTTGACCGTCGATAATGCAGAACGCAAACTACTAACATATTAGTGGTTTATGAGATGCCTGATTGGAATAAAGCCGCGGCACAGAAACGCGGTGTGTGACGCGAATGCGCACTCGCGCGACGCGAGAGGAGCGGTACCCAGCGTAGCTGGGGAAGGTATGCGCGCCGAGCAGGGAAAACCATGCTTGGCACACCTGAACCCGCTCACTAGATTCAAACACCCGGCCCAGCAAGCCGGTTTACAGATAGGCGCTTTTCAAAGCGTTTGGAGACTCGCAATGAAAAAGACAAGGCATTGGGTACGCACCGGCATCGCGATGGCGCTGATGTGCGGCGCGGGGGCTGCATTCGCGCAGGTGAAGATCGGCGTCACGTTGTCGACGACGGGGCCGGCCGCGTCGCTCGGGATTCCTGAAAAGAACACGATCGCGTTGCTGCCGAAGGAGATCGGCGGCAAGAGCGTGCAGTACATCATCCTCGACGACGGGTCGGACACCAGCAAGGCCGTGCAGAACACGCGCAAGCTGATCGACGAAGACCACGTCGACGCGATCATCGGCTCGACCGTCACGCCGAATTCGCTCGCGATGCTCGATCCGGCCGCTGAGGGCAAGACGCCGGTGATCTCGCTCGCGGCATCGGCCGCGATCATCCAGCCGATGGATGCGAAGCGCGCATGGGCATTCAAACCGCCTCAGAACGACAGCCTGATGGCCGAAGCGATCGCCGATTACATGCAGCATCACGGCGTGAAGACGGTCGGCTTCATCGGATTCTCGGACGCATACGGCGACAGCTGGAACACGACGTTCGACGCCGCCGCGAAAGCGCACAACCTGAAGATCGTGTCGAACGAGCGCTTCAACCGCACCGATGCATCGGTGACGGGCCAGGTGCTGAAGACGATGGGCGCGAATCCCGACGCGGTGCTGATCGCGGGCTCGGGCACGCCGTCGGCGCTGCCGGCCAAGACGCTGAAGGAGCGTGGCTACAAGGGCAAGATCTATCAGACTCACGGGGTCGCGAACAACGACTTCCTGCGTGTGTGCGGCAAGGATTGCGAAGGCGAACTGCTGCCGGCCGGTCCGATTCTCGTCGTCGATCAATTGCCGGATTCGAACCCGGTGAAGAAGTCGTCGGAAGCCTATAAGAACGCCTATGAGAAGGCTTATGGCGCGGGTTCGGTCGCGACCTTCGGCGGCCACGCATGGGATGCCGGCCAGATGTTGCAGGCTGCGATTCCGGTCGCGCTGAAGACCGCCCAGCCGGGCACGCCGGAGTTCCGCGTGGCGCTGCGCAACGCGCTGGAAAACATCAAGGAGCTGCCAGTGTCGCACGGCATCATGAACACCACTGCGAACGACCACAACGGCCTCGACCAGCGCGCACGCGTGATCGTGCAGATCGTCGACGGCAAGTGGAAGTTGCAGAACAACTAAGACTATTTAGAAAAACAAGCAGCGGTACGCGCCTCTCGCGCAATCTGCGGTGCATGAGGCCGCATTGCCATTGTGTTCGACGACAATGGCATCGACCGCCGCGCCGCGTCCCGGCGCGGCGGTTGTCTTTTCAGACATGCAGATCGATGGCCGGCTTCGCACCGCGCCGTCGCGACTGTTTCCCGGTTTTTCGATTTCGACGCTTCAGGACGAGGAAGTATGGATCTATCAATTGCGGCGATCCTCGCGCAGGATGGCATCACGACCGGCGCGATCTACGCGCTGCTCGCGCTTGCGCTGGTGCTGGTGTTCTCCGTCACGCGGGTGATCTTCATCCCGCAAGGGGAGTTCGTTTCGTACGGTGCGTTGACGCTCGCCGCACTGCAAACGCAGAAGTTCCCGGCCACCTGCTGGCTGTTGATGGCGATGGGCGCGGCATGCTTCGTCGTCGAGACGGCGGCCGTGTTGCGGCATGCTGGGCGGCGTCGTCATGCCGCGCGCACGCTGCCCGTGCTGGCGGGGAAGTACCTGCTGTTTCCGATCGCGGTCTACGCGCTCACGCGCGGCATCTTCCTGCAGCCGCTGCCGATGATCGTGCAGATCGCACTGACGCTGTTGATCGTGATTCCGATGGGTCCGTTCGTGTATCGCCTTGCCTACGAGCCGATCGCGGAGGCGACCACGCTGCTGCTGTTGATCGTCGCGGTGGCCGTGCATTTCGTGATGGTCGGTCTCGGCCTTGTGATGTTCGGCGCCGAAGGCTCGCGCACCAACGCGTTTTCCGATGCGACGTTAAACATCGGCACGTTGTCGATCTCCGGCCAGAGCCTGTGGGTAATCGGCACCGCGGTCGTGCTGATCGGCGCGCTGTATCTGTACTTCGATCGCTCGATCTCGGGCAAGGCATTGCGCGCGACGTCGGTGAACCGGCTCGGCGCACGGCTTGTCGGCATCGGCACGACGCAGGCGGGACGTCTCGCGTTCACGCTTGCGGCGGGGCTCGGCGCACTGTGCGGCATCCTCGTCGCGCCGCTCACGACGATCTACTACGACTCGGGCTTCCTGATCGGTTTGAAGGGCTTCGTGGGCGCGATCATCGGCGGTCTGGTCAGCTATCCGCTGGCGGCGGCCGGCTCGATTCTCGTTGGTCTGCTGGAGTCGTATTCGTCGTTCTGGGCTAGTGCTTATAAGGAAGTGATCGTGTTCACGTTAATCATCCCGGTGCTGCTGTGGCGCAGTCTTGCGAGCCCGCACGCCGAAGAGGAAGAGGAGTGACACGATGAAACGAATCATGCAAAAGAAGTTCTTCTGGTTGTTCCTCGTGGTGCTGTTCGCTTTGCCGGTTCTGCCGCATCCGATCCATGTACCCGAGTACTGGGTCACGCTGCTGAACTACATCGGCCTCTATTCGATCGTCGCGATCGGCCTTGTGCTGTTGACCGGCATCGGCGGGATGACGAGCTTCGGGCAGGCCGCGTTCGTTGGCATCGGCGCGTATGCAACCGCGTATCTGACGACGAACTTCGGCGTGTCGCCGTGGCTCGCACTGATCGCGGGCGTGATCGTCACTGCGCTGGTTGCGCTGATGCTCGGTCTTGTGACGATGCGCCTATCCGGCCACTTTCTGCCGCTCGGCACGATTGCGTGGGGGCTCGCGCTCTTCTACCTGTTCGGCAATCTCGACATGCTCGGCAAGTACGACGGCATCAACGGCATCCCGGTGTTGAATGTTTTCGGGATCAATCTTGAGTCCGGCCGCCATATCTATTACCTGATCTGGGTGGTCGTGCTCGGTGCGGTCGTCTCTGTTCAGAATCTGCTTAATAGCCGGCCGGGTCGCGCAATCCGCGCGTTGCGCGGCGGTGGTCTGATGGCCGAGGCAATGGGCGTCAACACCGGCTGGATGCGCGTCGTGATTTTCGTCTATGCGGCGGTGCTTGCGTCGGTCTCGGGTTTTCTGTACGCGCACTTGCAGCGCGCCGTGAATCCGACGCCGTTTGGACTGAATCACGGCATCGAGTTCCTGTTCATGGCGGTGGTGGGCGGCGTCTCGCACGTCTGGGGCGCGGTGCTCGGCGCGGCGATCCTGACCGTGCTGCAGGATTATTTGCAGACGCTGCTGCCAAAACTGCTCGGCGAGAACGGCAACTTCGAAGTGATCGTGTTCGGCATCATCATGGTGCTGCTTCTGCAGTACGCGCGGCAGGGCGTATGGCCGTTCGTCGCGCGCTTTTTCCCGCGCGGCCCGCGGGCGCATCTCGCAGATCACGCGGATCCTCTGCCGCAGCGCAACAAGCCACAGACCGGCGAAGACCTGCTGACGGTGAACAAGGCGCGCAAGCAGTTCGGCGGTCTCGTCGCGGTGAACGACGTCAGCTTCGAGGTCAAAGCAGGGCAGATCATCGGGCTGATCGGACCGAACGGCGCAGGCAAGTCGACGACCTTCAATCTCGTGACCGGTGTGCTGCAGGCGACAAGCGGCGAGATCACATTCCGCGGCGAGCGCATCGATGCGCTGAGTTCACGTGAAATCGTCAAACGCGGCATCGGCCGGACGTTCCAGCACGTGAAGCTGCTGCCGGGTATGACCGTGCTCGAGAACGTCGCGATCGGTGCGCATCTACGTGGGCATGCGGGCGTGTGGCGCAGTGTCGTGCGGCTGAACAGCTCCGAAGAGCAGCGGTTGATGGCCGAAGCCGCTCGGCAGATTCGCCGCGTCGGCCTCGAACAGCACATGTATGACGAAGCGGGCAGCCTGGCGCTTGGTCAACAGCGGATTCTCGAAATTGCGCGCGCCCTGTGCTGCGATCCGACTCTGCTATTGCTCGATGAACCGGCCGCTGGTCTCCGGTATCAGGAAAAGCTTCAGCTCGCCGAACTGCTGCGCAGACTGAAGACTGAAGGGATGAGCGTGCTGCTCGTCGAGCACGATATGGATTTCGTGATGAATTTGACGGACCGGCTCGTGGTGATGGAGTTCGGCACGCGGATCGCAGAGGGCCTGCCGCAGGAAGTCCAGCAGGATCCGGCGGTGCTCGAAGCGTATCTGGGTGGGGTGGAATGATGGACAACATGACAACGACCGGCGTGGCGGCGGCGGGACCGATTCTCGAAGTGAGCCAATTGTCCGTCCGCTACGGCAAGGTTGAAGCGCTGCACAATGCGGCGATCAAGGTGCGGGCGGGGCAGATCGTCTCCGTGATCGGCCCGAACGGCGCGGGAAAGTCGACGCTGCTGAATGCGATCATGGGCGCGTTGCCGACGTCCGGTCATGCGAAAGGCGCGGTTTCCTATCAGGGCGACGACGTCAGCGCGATGCCGGTCGAAAAACGCGTTGCGCTTGGTATGTGCCTGGTGCCGGAAAAGCGCGAGCTTTTCGCTTCGATGACCGTCGAGGACAATCTGCTGCTTGGCGCCTACCGGCGCAAGCGAGCAGGGGAGCGCAACTTTCTCGATCAGCTGGAACCGGTGTTCGAACTGTTTCCGCGGCTGAAGGAGCGGCGCAAGCAGGCGGCCGGCACGCTTTCCGGCGGCGAGCGGCAGATGCTCGCGGTTGGCCGCGCCCTGATGGGCAAGCCCGATCTGCTAATGCTGGATGAGCCGAGCCTCGGTCTCGCGCCGCTGATCGTGAAGGAAATCTTTCACATCATCAGCGCGTTGCGGCAGACGGGCGTCGCGACGCTGCTGATCGAGCAGAATGCGCGCGCTGCATTGCAGATCTCGGACTACGGCTACGTGCTGGAAACCGGCGAGTTGGCGCTGGAAGGACCGGCAACCGACCTCGCGCAAAATCCCCGGGTGATCGAAACCTATCTCGGTCTTGCCAAAAAGGTCGCATAAGCCCGCACTTATTTCGCTGATCGCTGTCTGTGGAAGCGGTGTGTTTCACGTGAAACACACCGCTTTTTTATTGTTTCACCATTCGGACGAAATTCGGGCCGAAACTGAACCCGTTATAATTCGCCCATACATTTCTTTTGAAGGCTCACGCGACGATCTGGCGTGAGATCCCGCGATGCTTTTTCCCACAGAATTTGACGTAATCGTCGTCGGTGGCGGTCATGCCGGCACCGAAGCTGCTTTGGCGTCGGCGCGCATGGGCAACAAAACGCTGCTTTTGACCCATAACATCGAGACCCTTGGTCAGATGAGCTGCAATCCGTCGATTGGCGGCATTGGCAAAGGCCATCTGGTCAAGGAGGTCGACGCGCTGGGTGGCGCCATGGCGGCCGCTACCGACGAAAGCGGCATCCAGTTTAGGGTCCTGAATTCGTCGAAAGGACCGGCGGTCCGCGCGACGCGCGCTCAGGCTGACCGCGTGCTGTACAAAGCGGCGATCCGCCATCGTCTAGAGAATCAGCCGAACCTCTGGCTATTTCAGCAGGCCGTCGACGATCTGATGGTGGAGGGCGACCGCGTAGTCGGCGCCATCACGCAAGTGGGTATTCGTTTCCGGTCGCGCGCGGTGGTGCTAACCGCGGGCACGTTCCTCGACGGCAAGATTCACGTGGGGTTGAACAACTACACCGGCGGACGCGCGGGCGACCCGGCTGCGGTTTCGCTGTCGGCGCGGTTGAAAGAGCTGAAGCTACCGCAGGGCCGGCTTAAGACTGGTACGCCACCGCGAATCGACGGTCGCACGATCGACTATTCGCAGCTCGAAGAGCAGCCCGGCGATCTGGACCCGGTGCCGGTGTTCTCATTCCTCGGGCGTGTCGAGCAGCACCCGCGCCAGGTGCCGTGCTGGGTCACGCATACGAATCAACGGACACATGACATCATTCGCGGCGGTCTCGATCGTTCGCCAATGTACACGGGCGTGATCGAGGGGGTGGGCCCACGCTATTGCCCGTCGATCGAGGACAAGATTCACCGGTTTGCGTCGAAGGAATCGCATCAGATCTATCTCGAGCCGGAAGGTCTGACGACCAACGAGTTCTATCCGAACGGGATCTCGACGAGCCTGCCCTTCGACGTGCAGCTCGAGCTGGTGCGTTCGATGCGCGGCCTCGAGCATGCGCATATCCTGCGCCCGGGCTACGCGATCGAGTACGACTATTTCGATCCGCGTGGCCTGAAGGCATCCCTAGAAACGAAGGTGATCAGTGGCCTGTTCTTCGCCGGACAGATCAACGGTACGACCGGCTACGAAGAGGCAGCTGCACAGGGCACTCTGGCCGGCATCAACGCCGGTCTGTTCGTGCAAGGCAAGGAAGCATGGTGTCCGCGTCGCGACCAGGCTTATCTCGGCGTGCTCGTGGACGATCTAGTCACGCGCGGGGTGTCCGAGCCGTACCGGATGTTCACGAGCCGCGCGGAGTACCGTCTCAGCTTGCGCGAAGACAACGCCGATATGCGGCTGACGGAGATCGGGCACGAACTCGGCGTGGTCGATGACGCCCGCTGGGACGCCTTCAGTCGCAAGCGGGACGCTGTTTCACGTGAAACACAGCGCTTGCGTTCAACCTGGGTCAATCCTAAGACCTTATCGGCAGAAGAGGCGACCGCCTTGCTTGGCAAGTCAATTGACCACGAATACAGACTCGCGGACCTGCTGCGTCGTCCGGGCGTCAGCTACGACGGCGTCTGCGGGCTTCGTGACGGCACTTGTGGCGCGCCCGAGGCCCTTGCGGAAGACCCCGTGCTGCTCGCGCAAATCAAGGAACAGATCGAAATCGGCGTCAAATATCAGGGCTATATCGACCGACAGGCCGGTGAGATCGAACGCAACGAGGCGCAAGAGAACACGCGTCTGCCTGAAGGACTGGACTACACCGAGGTGCGTGGGCTGTCGTTCGAAGCTCGCCAGAAGTTGATGCAGTTCCGGCCGGAAACGATCGGACAGGCGTCGCGTATTTCCGGTATCACGCCTGCCGCCATCTCGCTGCTGATGGTCCATCTGAAGCGTGGCCTCGGGCGTCGTCCGTCGAAGTCCGCCGAGCCCGGCGCCGACAGCACGCCGGTGGTTCAATGACGGTAGCGCAGAGCGGAATTGACCAGCAGGCCTTGGCGTCATTGCTGGCGGACGGTGTCGGTGAACTTCGTCTCGAACTCAGCGACGCGCAGCAGCGCAAGCTGCTCGATTACGTCGCGCTGCTCGCGAAGTGGAACAATGTCTACAACCTGACAGCGATCCGCGATCCGAGGCAGATGCTAATCCAGCACATTCTCGATTCGCTATCGATCGTGCCGCACCTGGCGCCGCGCGGGCCGTCGTCGGTGCTCGACGTCGGTTCGGGCGGGGGGCTGCCGGGCATCGTGCTCGCGATCGTGCTGCCCGATTGGACCATCACGACGAACGACATCGTCCATAAGAAGACTGCCTTTCAGTCGCAGGCGAAGGCGGAACTGGGCCTCGCGGACCTGTCGGTTGTGACCGGTCGGGTGGAGACGCTGCGGCCTGGCGCCGAAGTACCGGCAAAGTTCGACGTAATTGTCTCGCGCGCGTTCGCAGAACTCTCGGATTTCGTTACACTGGCCCGTCATCTGGTTGCGGAGCAGGGCGCAATTTGGGCGATGAAGGGTATGCGGCCGGATGCCGAAATCGCGCGTCTGCCGGCGGGCGCCCACGTGGAACAGATCATCCGGCTGAACGTGCCGTCGCTCGACGCCGAGCGGCATCTGATCGAGGTACGAGTGGACCCCGAAAGCTGACGGCCGCCTCGGCCTGTAAGCACCCTCAACGATTTTCACTTCATCCAAGCAGCAAAAGGGACACACCAACGATGGCAAAAATCTTCTGCGTTGCGAACCAGAAGGGCGGCGTCGGCAAGACGACCACCACAGTCAATCTGGCCGCGAGCCTGGCAGCGCAGGGACAGCGAGTCCTTCTCATCGATCTGGACCCGCAAGGCAACGCCACGATGGGCAGCGGTATCGACAAGGCCGAATGTGCGAACACGGTCTACGAGGTGCTCGTGGACAACGTGTCGGTGGCCGATGCGCGCGTACGGCCCGAGGCGGTCGGATACGACGTGCTTCCCGCGAACCGTGAGCTCGCGGGCGCCGAGGTCGAACTCGTCAGCATGCAGAATCGCGAGCGTCAATTGAAGGCGGCGCTCGCCGGAGTCGAGGGCGAGTACGATTTCGTGCTGATCGATTGCCCGCCGGCTTTGTCACTGCTGACGCTCAACGGACTATGCGCCGCGCACGGCGTCGTCATTCCGATGCAGTGCGAATACTTCGCGCTCGAAGGGCTGTCCGACCTCGTCAACACGATCAAGCAGGTCCATGCGAATCTGAATCGCGACCTCAAGGTGATCGGTCTGCTGCGCGTCATGTTCGATCCGCGCATTACGTTGCAACAGCAAGTCTCGGATCAATTGAAAGAGCACTTCGGCGACAAGGTCTTCGACGCGGTGATTCCACGCAACGTGCGATTGGCCGAGGCGCCCAGCTACGGGCTGCCCGGTGTGGTGTTCGACAGGGCGTCGCGAGGCGCGCAGGCGTACGTGCAGTTCGGCGTCGAAATGATTGAGCGGGTGCGCGCGCTGAATGACGCGCCCCAGGCATCCTAAGCGGATCGAGGAAGCACGATGAACGCAGTAGCAAGAAAGAAGGGACTGGGCCGCGGTCTGGAGGCATTGCTCGGCGGCACCGCCGATATCACCGAGGCAGCGGTGATCGACGGCGCGCCGAACGTATTGCCGCTCGGCAAGATGCAGGCGGGCAAATACCAGCCGCGCATCCGCATGGACGAAGGCGCGCTGCAGGAGCTTGCGGCGAGCATCCGAGCGCAAGGGCTGATGCAGCCGATTCTCGTGCGTCCGATCGCGGCGGATCGCTATGAGATCATCGCGGGGGAGCGGCGTTTTCGCGCGGCGCGGCTCGCGGGCCTCGACGAGGTGCCGGTGCTTGTGAAGGACGTGCCCGACCAGGCCGCCGCGGCGATGGCGCTGATCGAAAACATCCAGCGCGAGGATCTGAATCCCCTCGAAGAGGCCCAGGGTATCCAGCGCCTGCTCGACGAATTCAATTTCACGCATGAGCAGGCGGCAGAGTCGGTGGGCCGTTCGCGCAGCGCGGTGTCGAACCTGCTGCGTCTGCTGAACCTTGCGACACCGGTACAGACGATGTTGCTCGCCGGCGATCTCGACATGGGCCACGCTCGCGCGCTGCTCGCCGTCGATGCCGCGACGCAGATCACGCTGGCCAACCAGGTCGTCAACAAGCGCCTGTCTGTGCGCGAGACGGAAAAACTGGTTGCGATGACCACGAAGGTGACGCCGGCGGCCAAGGCCCGCGCGAATCCGGACGGCGGCCGTGACACGCGACGCCTGGAAGAGGAACTGTCGGACCTGCTGTCCGCTACGGTGAAAATCAAGCTCGGCCGACGCGGTCGCGGCCAGGTGCTGGTGGACTTCGGCGATCTCGACGCGCTGGAAGGCATTCTGGTTCGTTTGCGCGGGAACGCGAACGTCTGAGCGCAGATTGGCGCTCAGCAGGCAAGGGTGGTGAACGGCTGGCGGCCTGTGCATGAGCACTGCCGCGAGTTGGTCTACCTCGGTGCGAGATCGACTATTGTGGATTCCAAAACAACCGATGCACGAATAATCAGGAATCCTAGCTTCAGACGCTCCACATTCACGCGATAATCATCCTGACGAGCCGCTATCAAAAGCGACCCAATCATCATCGAAATTTGCGGTGAGGCTGATTCCGCTCATTAGAAGAGCTATCCCGTTCAGCCCTTAAAAAAGAGGCATTTGTTGCATTTTCGAGACGTCCGCCGCTGCGTCGGAACGCACTGCCAACGAGCTTCGATCCACGCGACCACCCGCGCGGGTTTTGCCGCCCCCCGCCCGCCTTACATTTGACGTGTTTCGCATCGTTAGCGTACGTTTTACCGCATCGTGAAGGGAAGTTTCACGCGGTTATAGGCTGGCCTAAAGTCTTGAATTGCCTGCAACTATCGCTTACAATCGCCCGGATTTAATTGCACGGCAACCCCGTTAGCTGCTGCGTAAACTCGCGGGCTGAACGAGACTTTCGGAACATTGCGATGGCGGTCAAAACGTCGAATCTGTCGCCGGAGAATGGTGACGACAGACACCGCGCTGAACGCTCCGCACCCGAGATGTCCTCCAGTCGGCAGTTCGATCCGGCCGAAGCGTGGGATGACGCGCAGGATGATAACAATATCGTTCCGCTCACGCGGGCCGAGGCGGAAAAGCTGTTTGGTCCCGGCGTGGGTCGTCCATCGCGCGTAACGCCGTTCAGGGTCGTCGCAGCGCAAATGGTTTTGTCCCTGGTCGCAACGCTGTTGTGGTGGCTGTTCTACAAGCCGCCGGGCGCTGCTGCGCTGTCCGCGTTCCTCGGAGGGGCGATCTGCTGGGTGCCGAGCGCGTTGTTCGCGGCACGACTGAAAAAGCAGGGCGGCGCCGAGACCGTGATGAGCTGGATGATCGGCGAAGCACTCAAGATGGGGACAACGATTGCGATGTTTGTCGCAATCGCCTTCTGGTATCACGACGTACGCTGGATTCCGCTGCTCGTGACCTACCTCATCGCGCTGAAGACTTACTGGATCGCCTTGGCGTGGCGCTAAGGTAGCAGCACAAAAAACAGCAGCAAAAAGAATTTAAGGCCGGCGCGTAGCGCCGGCATGGGTGTGCGGGTGAGACAGGGCCCGCACCCGGCGCGTTCCCGCGACACAGTATTCCGGCGGGAGCGGCCTCGAACGATTTTCGACAATTTGGGTGGCTTTAACGATATGGCAGCTAGCGAAGGCACGCGCGCAATGGATCCGTCCGAGTACATCGCGCACCACTTGCAGAACTTTTCCACCGCACACCAGACGTCGATTTTCGACATCCATGTGTGGAATCTCGACACCCTTTTCTGGTCGATCGTGTGCGGCCTCGTCACGATTTTCGTGCTGCATCTGGCAGCCCGCAAGGCAACGGCCGGCGTGCCGGGTCGCTTCCAATGCGCGATCGAAATGCTGGTCGAAATGGTCGAGGATCAATCGAAGGCCATGATCCACGGCTCGCGCACCTTCATCGCGCCGCTCGCGCTGACCGTGTTCGTCTGGGTCGCGCTAATGAACTCACTCGACTTCATTCCAGTCGACCTGCCGGGCCGCGTGATCGGCTGGCTGGGACTCTCCGAAGTCATCCCGCATCACCGCCTCGTGCCGACCGCCGACCTGAATGGCACGATCGGCATCGCGCTCGGCGTGTTCGTGCTGATGATTTACTACAACTTCAAGATCAAGGGCGCTGGCGGCTTCGTGCATGAACTGCTGTCCGCTCCGTTCGGCGCGCATCCGCTGCTGTGGATCCCGAACCTGGCACTGAACATCATCGAGTTCGTCGCGAAGACGGTCTCGCTCGGCATGCGGTTGTTCGGCAACATGTACGCGGGCGAACTGTTGTTCCTGCTGATTGCCCTGCTCGGCAGCATCTGGAGCTTCGGCGCGGACACGACGGTGCTTGGCTTCATCGGCCACGTGGTCGCCGGCACAGTGTGGTCGATCTTCCACATCCTGATCGTTCTGCTGCAGGCGTTCATTTTTATGATGCTGACGCTGGTGTACATCGGCCAGGCACACGACACGCACTAACCTGCGTTGTCGGCAAAGAATCGTAGTTTTTTAAATCCCAGTTCCAACCAGTTCTAAAAGACTTTTCACAAAGGAGTGATCATGCAAGCTTTCATCGCCAACATCCAGGGTCTGACCGCCATCGGTATCGGCATCATCATCGGCCTGGGTGCTATCGGCGCCTGTATCGGTATCGGTCTGATGGGCGGCAAGTACATCGAAGCATGCGCCCGTCAACCGGAACTGATGAACCCGCTGCAAACCAAGATGTTCCTGCTGGCTGGTCTGATCGATGCGGCGTTCCTGATTGGCGTTGGTGTGGCAATGCTGTTTGCGTTCGCGAACCCCCTGCTCTCGAAGCTGGCAGGCTGAGGTTCCTCGGAGGTTTGCGCCTGAGCTATAACAGGTAAAGGCGCAGGGCGGAACGGGTACTGGGGCGCTGATCGAGCAGAATCGATGAGCGCCTTGCCGTTTCACTTTCCGAACTAGCAACGTTTAAGGAAACACCGTGAATCTCAACGCAACCCTGTTTGCGCAAATGGTCGTGTTCCTGATCCTCGCGTGGTTCACGATGAAATTCGTGTGGCCGCCACTGATCAACGCCATCGACGAGCGCGCGAAGAAGATCGCCGACGGTCTGTCCGCCGCGGAAAAGGGCAAGCAGGAACTCGAAGCCGCTCACAAGCGCGTCGACCAGGAACTGGCTCAGGCTCGCAACGACGGCCAGCAACGCATCGCCGACGCTGAAAAGCGCGCAGTCGCAGTCGCCGACGAAATCAAGGCTCAGGCGCAGTCGGAAGCCGCCCGCATCATTGCGCAGGCGAAGGCCGACGCGGACCAGCAAGTCGTGAAGGCGCGCGAAGCGCTGCGTGGCGAAGTCGCTGCACTCGCTGTGAAGGGCGCTGAACAGATCCTGAAGCGCGAAGTCGACCAGGCAGCTCATGCTGACCTGCTGAATCAACTGAAAGCAGAGCTCTGATCATGGCCGAACTTGCAACCATCGCCCGTCCGTACGCGGAAGCGCTGTTTGGCGTGGCCGAAGCTGGTGACATCGCCGCCTGGTCCACGCTCGTGCAGGAGCTGGCACAGGTTGCGCGTCTGCCCGAAGTGCTGTCGATCGCCTCGAGCCCGAAAGTGAGCCGCGCCCAGGTTAGCGATCTGCTGCTGGCTGCGGTCAAGTCGCCGCTCAAGGACAACGCGCAAGCGAAGAATCTGGTGCAGATGCTGGTGGACAACCATCGCCTGCAGCTGCTGCCGGAAATAGCCTCGCAGTTCGAAGAGTTGAAGAACGCCCGCGAAGGGGCAGCAGATGTGCTGATCGTCAGCGCATTCCCGTTCGAAGGTGCGCAGTTGAACGAACTCGTCGCAAGCCTCGAACACAAGTTCAAGCGCAAGCTGAAGCCGACGGTCGAAGTCGATCACTCGCTGATCGGCGGCGTACGCGTGACGGTCGGCGACGAAGTGCTCGATACCTCGGTCCGCGCGCGGCTCGCCAGCATGCAAACGGCCCTGACGGCCTGAAGCGCTTCGCGTTTTAGCGGCTGGCACGCAACAGAATTGACTATCAGGAGCGAATAATGCAACTCAATCCCTCTGAGATCAGCGAGCTGATCAAGAGCCGGATCCAGGGCCTTGAAGCGAGCGCAGACGTTCGCAACCAGGGCACCGTGATCTCCGTGACCGACGGTATCGTGCGCATCCACGGCCTGTCGGAAGTGATGCAGGGCGAAATGCTCGAATTCCCGGGCAACACCTTCGGTCTCGCGCTGAACCTCGAGCGCGACTCGGTCGGCGCCGTGATTCTGGGTGAATACGAACACATTTCGGAAGGCGACATCGTCAAGACGACGGGCCGCATTCTGGAAGTGCCGGTGGGTCCGGAACTGCTCGGCCGCGTGGTCGACACACTCGGCAACCCGATCGACGGCAAAGGCCCGATCAACGCGAAGAAGACCGATGCAATCGAAAAGATTGCTCCGGGCGTGATCTGGCGTAAGTCGGTTTCGGAACCGGTCCAGACCGGTCTGAAGTCGATCGACGCGATGGTGCCGATCGGCCGTGGCCAGCGTGAGCTGATCATCGGCGACCGCCAGTGCGGCAAGACCGCAGTCGCAGTCGACGCGATCATCAACCAGAAGGGCAAGAACCTCTTCTGTATCTACGTCGCGATCGGCCAGAAGGCTTCGTCGATCATGAACGTGGTGCGCAAGCTGGAAGAAACCGGCGCGCTGGAATACACGATCGTCGTGTCCGCTTCGGCTTCGGAATCGGCCGCGATGCAATACCTCGCGCCGTACGCCGGCTGCACGATGGGCGAATACTTCCGCGATCGCGGCCAGGACGCGCTGATCGTTTACGACGACTTGACCAAGCAGGCTTGGGCATACCGTCAGATCTCGCTGCTGCTGCGCCGCCCGCCGGGCCGTGAAGCTTATCCGGGTGACGTGTTCTATCTGCACTCGCGTCTGCTCGAGCGTGCTGCTCGCGTCTCGGAAGAGTACGTCGAGAAGTTCACCAACGGTGAAGTGAAGGGCAGGAGCGGTTCGCTGACGGCACTGCCGGTCATCGAAACGCAGGCAGGCGACGTGACCGCATTCGTTCCGACGAACGTGATCTCGATTACCGACGGCCAGATCTTCCTTGAAACCGACCTCTTCAACGCAGGTATCCGCCCGGCAATTAACGCTGGCGTGTCGGTGTCGCGTGTGGGTGGCGCGGCTCAAACGAAGGTCGTGAAGAAGCTGTCGGGCGGTATCCGTACAGACCTCGCGCAGTACCGCGAACTCGCTGCGTTCGCGCAGTTCGCATCGGACCTCGACGAAGCGACCCGCAAGCAGCTCGAGCGCGGCCGCCGCGTGACGGAACTGCTGAAGCAGCCGCAGTATCAGCCGCTGCAAGTGTGGGAACTGGCTGTGTCGCTGTTCGCGGCGAACAACGGCTATCTCGACGACCTCGAAGTTGCTCAAGTCCTGCCGTTCGAAAAGGGCTTGCGCGACCACCTGAAGTCGAGCCATGCTGACCTGGTCAAGCGTATCGAAGATACCAAGGAACTCTCGAAGGACGACGAAGGCCTGCTGCACACGGCCGTCAAGGACTTCAAGAAGTCCGGCGCTTATTGATCCGCGAGTGATCCGCAAGGCATAAACGGACCTTGAAGCGGCGCGGGCCGCATGCGAATGCTCCCGCGCTACTTCGGCCGCATTGCATGGGACCCGAGTAAGCGCTAAAGAGCTAACTCGGGCCGACAAAGGAGCAAGCAATGGCTGGAATGAAGGAAATTCGCGGCAAGATCAAGAGCGTGCAAAACACGCGCAAGATCACGAAAGCGATGGAGATGGTGGCCGCATCGAAGATGCGCCGCGCTCAGGAGCGCATGCGCGCTGCTCGCCCGTATGCCGACAAGGTCCGCGATATCGCCGCGCACATGAGCCGTGCGAACCCGGAGTATCGTCACCCGTTCATGGTGTCGAACGAAGGCGCGAAGGCGGCCGGCATCATCCTCGTCACGACTGATAAAGGTCTGTGCGGGGGGATGAACACCAACGTGCTGCGTGCGTCGCTGCAGAAATTCAAGGAACTGGAAGGCCAGGGCAAGACGATCGAGGCAACCGCGATCGGCAGCAGGGGTCTGGGCTTCCTGAACCGACTGCAGGCGAAAGTCGTGTCGAACGTCGTGCAACTGGGCGATACGCCGCATCTGGAAAAACTGATCGGCGCTGTGAAGGTGCAGCTCGACCTGTACTCGGAAGGGAAGATTTCGGCGGTGTACCTCGCGTACACGCGCTTCGTCAACACGATGAAGCAGGAGCCGGTGATCGAGCAGCTGCTGCCATTGTCGGCGGACCAGTTCGAGCGCACGGAAGAAGAGGGTACGACGCCGAGCACGCAGTGGGACTACATCTACGAGCCGGATGCGCAGGCAGTGGTGGACGAACTGCTGGTGCGTTATGTCGAAGCGCTGGTCTATCAGGCCGTCGCGGAAAACATGGCATCGGAGCAGTCGGCCCGCATGGTCGCGATGAAAGCCGCTTCGGACAACGCGAAGACGGTCATCAACGATCTGCAGCTCGTCTACAACAAGAGCCGTCAGGCCGCGATCACGAAAGAACTGTCGGAAATCGTCGGTGGAGCGGCGGCCGTCTGACCCCGGTCAGGCAGGTCGTTGCGTGTGCGCCCGAGCGGCGCGCCCATCGGAGAAACTGCGCCTTTGCGCGAGTGAAGAATTGAGTATCTAAAGGAAAAGCGATGAGTACTACTGCTTTGGTAGAAGGCAAGATCGTACAGTGCATCGGCGCGGTGATCGACGTGGAATTTCCGCGTGAAACCATGCCGAAGATCTACGACGCGCTCATTCTGGAAGGTTCGGAACTGACGCTCGAAGTCCAGCAGCAGCTGGGCGACGGCGTGGTCCGTACCATCTGTCTGGGTGCTTCGGATGGTCTGCGCCGCGGCACGATCGTGAAGAACACGGGCAACCCGATCAGCGTGCCGGTCGGCAAGCCGACCCTCGGCCGTATCATGGACGTGCTTGGCCGTCCGATCGACGAAGCCGGCCCGATCTCGAGCGAAACCACGCGTGCGATCCACCAGAAGGCTCCGGCGTTCGACCAACTGTCGCCGTCGACCGAGCTGCTCGAAACCGGCATCAAGGTTATCGACCTGATCTGCCCGTTCGCGAAGGGCGGTAAGGTGGGTCTGTTCGGTGGCGCCGGCGTGGGCAAGACCGTGAACATGATGGAACTGATCAACAACATCGCGAAGGAACACGGCGGTTACTCGGTGTTCGCCGGTGTGGGCGAGCGTACCCGCGAAGGGAACGACTTCTATCATGAAATGAAGGACTCGAACGTTCTCGACAAGGTCGCGCTGGTGTACGGCCAGATGAACGAGCCGCCGGGCAACCGTCTGCGCGTCGCGCTGACCGGCCTGACGATGGCCGAGCACTTCCGTGACGAAGGCCTCGACGTGCTGTTCTTCGTCGACAACATCTACCGTTTCACGCTGGCCGGTACCGAAGTGTCGGCACTGCTGGGCCGTATGCCGTCGGCAGTGGGCTATCAGCCGACGCTGGCTGAAGAAATGGGTAAGTTGCAAGAGCGTATTACGTCGACCAAGACTGGTTCGATCACGTCGGTGCAGGCCGTGTACGTCCCTGCAGACGACTTGACCGACCCGTCGCCGGCTACGACCTTCGGCCACCTCGACGCAACCGTCGTGCTGTCGCGTGACATCGCTTCGCTCGGTATCTACCCCGCGGTGGACCCGCTCGATTCGACCTCGCGTCAGATCGACCCACACGTGATCGGCGAAGAGCACTACTCGATCACGCGCGGCGTGCAGCAAACGCTGCAGCGCTATAAGGAACTGCGCGACATTATCGCGATTCTGGGCATGGACGAACTCGCGCCGGAAGACAAGCTCGCCGTCGCGCGCGCTCGTAAGATTCAGCGTTTCCTGTCGCAGCCGTTCCACGTCGCTGAAGTGTTCACGGGTTCGCCGGGCAAGTACGTGCCGCTGAAGGAAACGATCCGTGGCTTCAAGATGATCGTCGAAGGCGAGTGCGACCACCTGCCGGAGCAAGCGTTCTACATGGTCGGCACGATCGACGAAGCCTTCGAAAAAGCCAAGAAGATCCAGTAAAGGTCGGGTGTAACGAAGCGGGCGCCGACCTCGCACATCACGGCTGCCAAAACGGTAGTGTTGCGCAAAGCCAGCGTCTCTGATTACGCTCAACCCGCCTTGTATGGGACGGGAGTCAGCGCTAAAGCGCTAACTCTCGTCGACAGGAGTCGACACATATGGCAACCATTAAAGTAGACGTCGTCAGCGCGGAAGAGGAAATCTTCTCGGGCCAGGCGAAGTTCGTCGCGCTGCCAGGCGAAGCGGGTGAACTCGGCATTCTGCCGGGCCACACGCCGCTCATCACGCGGATCCGTCCGGGTGCGGTGCGCATCGAAGTTGAAAACGGCGAAGAAGAGTTTGTGTTCGTCGCCGGCGGCATCCTCGAAGTCCAACCGGGTGCAGTGACGGTTCTCGCCGACACCGCGATCCGCGGCAAGGATCTCGACGAAGCCAAGGCCGAAGACGCACGCAAGCGTGCGGAAGAGGCGTTGCAGAACACGGGCTCGAACCTCGAGTACGCGACCGCACAGGCGGAACTCGCGTACGCGACGGCGCAACTCGCGGCAATCCAGCGTCTGCGCAAGCTGCGCGGCCAGCACTAAAGCAGCACGTAGTAGAAGAAAGCAGCCTGCGCGGCTGCTTTTTTTTGACAGCTAGTTGACGTTTACGTAAAGGTCGGCAAAATCCACGAGAATGGAGGAACGGACGGTCGCCGCTCGCCGCGGTCGATGCGACGCGGTGCGGGTAAGACTTGATGCCGGCCGGATACGCGCCGGTGCACAATCGATTTCAAATTCATTTCAATCGAGCGCGCTTGCGCTCACGGAGACAACACCATGGCAACGCATAGCTCGGGAGAAGGTGCGCTCGTCGAACCCGCGGATGGACTGTCGTATGTGCGCGGATCGACTGAAAATCCGTTGAGCGAAGCGACCGTCGGCGAGCTTCTGCGCGACACCGCGGCGCGCTTTCCCGACCGGCCGGCCGTGGTGTTTCGGGAGCAGCGCATACGTTGGACGTGGAGCGAATTCGCGCAGGAAGTGGATGTGCTTGCGTCCGGCCTGCTTGCACTCGGCATCGCGAAGGGCGATCGCGTCGGCATCTGGTCGCCGAACCGCGTCGAGTGGCTGCTGACGCAGTTCGCGACCGCGCGTATCGGCGCGATCCTCGTCAACATCAATCCTGCCTACCGGCTCGCGGAACTCGAATACGCGCTGAACAAGGCCGGTTGCAAGGCGATCATCACCGCCGAGCGCTTCAAGACGTCGATGTACCTCGAGATGCTGCAGGAACTCGCGCCCGAATTGCCGACGCAGCCGCCGGGCGAACTGCATGCCGCGCGGCTGCCGGAACTGCGCTACGTGATCCGCATGTGCGACACGGAGACGCCAGGCATGCTGAGCTTTTCCGACGTGATCGAGCGTGGCCGTGCGTCGTTCGACGCCACTCGGCTCGATGCGATTGGCGCGACGCTGTCGTGCCGGGAGCCGATCAACATCCAGTTCACGAGCGGCACGACGGGCAATCCGAAGGGCGCGACGCTGACGCATCGCAACGTCGTGAACAACGCGCGCTATATCGCGATGGCGATGCGGCTCAGCGAGCAGGACGGCCTGTGCATTCCAGTGCCGCTGTACCACTGCTTCGGGATGGTACTGGCGGTGCTCGCGTGCGTGTCGGTCGGGGCGAACATGGTGTTTCCGGGCGAGGGCTTCGATCCGGCCGCGACACTCACCGCGACCGCGGAGGAAAAATGCACCGCGCTGCACGGCGTCCCGACGATGTTCATCGCAGAACTCGACCATCCGACCTTCGCCGCGTACGACTTCTCGCGGCTGCGCACCGGCATCATGGCGGGCTCGCCGTGCCCGATCGAGACGATGAAGAAGGTCGTCTCGAAGATGCACCTGAGCGAGATCACGATCGCCTACGGCATGACGGAAACCAGCCCAGTTTCGTTCCAGAGCTCGACGACCGATCCGCTCGACAAGCGTACGACGACAGTCGGGCGCATCCAGCCGCATCTCGAAGTGAAAATCGTCGATCCGCTCGGCAATATCGTGCCGGTCGGCGAAACGGGCGAGCTATGCACGCGCGGCTACTCGGTGATGCTCGGTTACTGGGGGGAAGAAGCGAAGACGCACGAGAGTATCGTCGACGGCTGGATGCACACGGGCGACCTGGCGACGCTCGACGCCGAAGGCTATTGCAACATCGTTGGCCGGCTGAAGGACATGCTGATTCGCGGGGGAGAAAACATCTATCCGCGCGAGATCGAGGAGTTTCTGTTCCGTCACCCGAAGATCCAGAGCGTGCAGGTGTTCGGCGTGCCCGATACCAGGTATGGCGAAGAAGTATGCGCGTGGATCGTGCTGCGGACCGGCGAACAGGCGACGGCAGAAGAAATCCAGCAGTTCTGCCGGGGACAGATTGCGCACTACAAGGTGCCGCGATATATCCGCTTCGTCGATGAACTGCCGATGACCGTGACCGGCAAGGTGCAAAAATTCGTGATGCGCGAACGGATGATCGGCGAGTTGAAACTCAGAGAGGACAAGACGGCATGACGCCGCCGCAGCACGCTGCGCAGCCAAATATGCCAAATAGGTGCGGTAGAACAGGAGTTGCGCGGCGAGGATTCGTCGCGCGCAAACGTTTGAGCAGGCGAAAAAAAAGCGGGCCTGGAGCCCGCTAAAAACCACACGCTACGGGGTTAGCGCGAGGAGACCAAAGATGGGACGGTTATCTCGACGACCCTGCGTCGATGACGGCCCCAGCAGGGATGCCCCTTTACAGGGCTTCGGCAAGCGCCGACCGGCAAGTGCATCGTATCCGCTCACACCACGCACACAGCCACATCCGTGTTGAAACCGTTGAGGGCATTGTGGGCGAATTACCCTATGAACGCGGTAACAAAGTGTTTCAGGTTGTAACGCCCGCCAGATAAGGCGCTGCGGGATTTATTACCAAAATGAAACCTTTAAAACGTAGTTATTACCGATGACTATGCCGCAATTTAATACGCATGATTGATGCCATTCACGACGCATAGTGCAGTAGAAATGGGGTCACTAATCAGCGTGAAATGGTTGCGTCTGCAGCTTTCGAGCGACGAATTTCCTGCGGAACAAGCGCTGTGACCCTGCCCCGAAATACGTCTCGATTAGACGAAAACTTGTGAAGCGATGCGGCAAAGCGAATCCGCCTAGGTTGTGTGTTAAAAAGGGGCGTATCGCTGCGCCCTCGACCCGACGACGTCGCGCTTCGTTACATCATCGCCGGCACCAAATCTTCAGGCCTGGCAGGCCGCCCTCGCAATCAGTCAGCAGCTGACAGCCTCCAACGGACACGGTCGGCTTACTTCAACCACTTGTCCGAGATGGCCTGATACTCGTCGGTCGCTCGAGCGAGATGCAGCCACTGATCGACGTATTGCTGGAACGCGACATCCCCGCGCGGTAGCAACCAGGCCTTCTCGCCGTACTGGAACGGCTTGTCCGGATGCACCGAGCAGAGGCCGGGATTGAGTTTCTGCTGCAGCAGCGTTTCCGACGCATCCGTCACCATCACATCCGCCTTGCCCGCGAGGATCTGCTTGAAGATCGTCACGTTGTCCGGATAAACGGTCACGTTTGCGTGTGTGAAGTATTGCTTCGCGAACTTCTCGTTGGTGCCCCCCGGATTGACGATCACTCGTGTGGACGGTTGATCGATCTGTGCGACCGTCTGATATTTGTTGACGTCGTCGCAACGGACGATCGGCGTTTTGCCGTCGATCATGTAAGCCTGTGTGAAGAACGCATGCTTCTGGCGCTCGAGCGTCGGCGACACACCGCCAATGCCGATGTCGCACTTTGCGACGAAGTCGTTCATCAGGTTCGACCACGACGTCTTGACGAACTCGACCTTCACGCCGAGCGACTTCGCGAGCGATTCAGCCATGTCGATATCGATGCCCTCGAACTGGCCATCGCCCTTGTAGAACGAATACGGCTTGTAGTCGCCGGTAGTGCAAGCGCGCAGCGTGCCGCGGCTGATGATGTCGTCGAGCCTGGACGGCGCGGGCGCGGCGTTTTGCGCGCTGGCTACGCCGACGTGCATCAGGACGCCGGCGAGCGCGCCGAGCATTGCGAGTGCTGCCTTCTTCATCGAGTCTCCTGGTGGTGTGTAGTGTGTAATTCATCGGTAAAGCTGTCGGATAGTAGCTTGGCAGCGCGGGCTTGAACATCGGCCGTTCAGCCAGGGCGACCCGGGCAGCGGAAGACACCGACCCTGACCAGTGCGGGCAGTGGCGGCCGGTCGCTGATCGAGGTGCGTCCGAGCTGCTTCCCGCCCGCTTCCCTCGACGCGCCGTCGCAACATTCATTACCCCGCGACGCGCGATGTCCGAAGCCGCCTCCGGTAAAATGCTCCTTTGCCCTCAGCTCTTCAGTCGCACGCAACGTGACCCATCAACTCCTGAACGACACTTTTCTGCGCGCGCTGCTGCGCCAGCCCACCGACTACACACCAATCTGGCTGATGCGGCAGGCTGGCCGCTATCTGCCGGAATACAACGCCACGCGCGGCCGCGCGGGCAGTTTCCTCGGTCTCGCGAAGAACCCGGCTTTCGCGACGGAAGTCACCTTGCAGCCCCTCGATCGCTATCCGCTCGACGCCGCGATCCTGTTCTCCGACATCCTGACCGTGCCCGACGCGATGGGCCTCGGTCTCGAGTTCGTCAACGGCGAAGGGCCGAGATTTGCCCGTCCGGTGCGCACCGAAGACGACGTCGCGCGCCTCGCGGTGCCCGACATCGACGCGACACTGCGCTACGTGACCGACGCCGTGCGTGAAATCCGCTCGGCGCTGAAGGACGCGCAAGGTCGCCAGCGCGTGCCTCTGATCGGCTTCTCAGGCAGCCCGTGGACGCTCGCGTGCTACATGGTGGAAGGCGGCGGCTCGGCGGACTTTCGCACCGTCAAATCGATGCTGTACGCGCGTCCCGATCTGCTGCAGCGGATTCTCGAGGTCAACGCGCGCTCGGTCGCGGCATATCTGAACGCGCAGATCGAAGCTGGCGCGCAAGCGGTGATGATTTTCGACACATGGGGCGGAGCGCTCGCCGATGGCATCTATCAGCGCTTTTCGCTGCGCTACATCGAGCAGGTGGTCAGTCAGCTGAAGCGCGAACACGACGGCGAAAAAGTGCCCGTAATCGCGTTCACGAAGGGGGGCGGCTTGTGGCTCGACGACATCGCCGCGAGCGGCGTCGACGCGGTGGGCCTCGACTGGACCGTGAACCTCGGCAAGGCGCGCGAACGTGTCGGTGGCAAGGTGGCGCTTCAGGGCAACATCGATCCGTCGGTGCTGTTTGCGCCGCCTGCCGCGATCCGCATGGAAGCGCGCGCGGTGCTCGACAGTTTCGGCAATCATCCCGGCCACGTTTTCAATCTGGGTCACGGCATTTCACAGTTCACGCCGCCAGAGCATGTTGCTGAACTGGTCGACGAAGTGCATCGTCACAGCCGCGCTATTCGTAGTGGTGCACATGGGCCCGCGTGAGAGTGTAATCATTACCGTTTCTTGTTGCGCTGCAGCGAATTGGGCTCTCGCCCTAAGGACCACAGCTCCGCGAATAGGCCGCCAGATGGTGGTCTTACGAAAGTCAAGAGCTGACTTATGCACACTTCGCACGCTGCGGCGCGGTAGAGACTTTAATCGTGCCCCGACCCTTGCACATACTCGGCGCATTTGATCTGAGCCTTGTCCGGCAAGGGTTTGCGGCGCGCGTGATGAAATGTGCGGAATCCCACACAAGGCCGTCGCGGCGCCGTTTGCGGCCCGTCGAAGCGAAGTTCTCAACAAAGTTATCCACAGGGCCGCGAGCCGAGCGCAATTGTTCAGTCGAATCCAAAACTTAGCGGTGAAATTAAGGTTTTACTTTAACTTCTACGGCTTCGCGTCCCGTGCGACCCACCCCGCGCCGCGAGTTGGCCTCGTGCCGGCTCATCCTCAGCGCCACGCCGAGTGAACGAAATGTTCGTCCGCGTCGCGCTCGACCATCCGCTGCCGACCCTGTTCGACTACCGCTGCGACATCTCTGCGGCGGCTGTCGTGGGCACGCTCGTCAGCGTTCCGTTTGGCAAGCGGCACGTGGTGGGGCTCGTTTGCGAAGTGACCGCTCACAGCGACGTGCCGGCCGAGCGCCTGCGTGATGTGGATCAGGTCTGCACGGCGTGTCCGCCGGTGTCGGCACATTGGCTCGCGCTCGCCGCATTCGCCGCGGACTACTATCAGCGCGGTCTCGGCGAAGTGGCGCTGCCGGGGCTGCCGCAGGCGCTGCGCGACGCGTCGCGCTGGTCGCGGCTGTTCGCGCCGGAAGAGCGCTATCGGTTGACGGCCGAGGGCCGCACGGTATTGCCTGACGCTTTGCCCGCCCGCGCGACGGCGCTCCGAGCGCTCGCGCAAGCGCTCGCTCGAGCCGACTTCCTCCTCGCTGCCGACGCCCGCGCGCTGCATCCGAAGGCGCTGGCGACACTCGACACATGGCAGACGGCAGGCTGGGTCACGCTCGATGTGATCGACGCCGCCGCGGTGCCCGCCGCCGCGTCGCTGCCGAACATGCCCGCGCCTGCCCTGCCAACCCTCACTGACGAACAGACGAGTGCGGTCGAAGCGATCCGCGACGCCCACGGCTTCGCGCCGTTCCTGCTGCACGGGGTGACGGGCAGCGGCAAGACCGAGGTGTATCTGCGCGCGCTCGCCGCGATTCTGGCCGGCAAGCCCGATGCGCAAGCGCTCGTGCTGGTACCGGAAATCAACCTGACGCCGCAGTTCGAGGCGGCGTTCCGCGCCCGCTTCGCCGCGCTCGACGCCAGCGCGATCGTCACGCTGCATAGCGGCCTCGCCGAAGGCGAGCGCGCCCGCAACTGGTTCGCCGCGCATACCGGCCGCGCGCGCATCGTGCTCGGCACGCGGCTCGCGGTGCTCGCGTCGCTGCCGCGGCTGGCGATCATCGTCGTCGACGAGGAGCACGATCCGGCCTACAAGCAGCAGGAAGGCTTGCGCTATTCGGCGCGCGATCTCGCGATCTATCGGGCGAAGCAACTCGGCGTGCCGGTCGTGCTTGGCTCGGCGACGCCGTCGCTCGAGAGCTGGTGGCAGGCAGATCAGGGCCGCTACGAGCGGCTCACGCTGTCGCGCCGCGCCGTCGCCGAGGCCGCACTGCCGAGCGTGCGTCTCATCGATCTCGAAGACGAGCGCCGGCGCGGGCGGGCATCGATCGAAGGTTTGTCGGGCCCGTTGATCGCCGCGATGAAGGCGCGGCTCGAACGCGGCGAGCAGAGCCTCGTGTTCCTCAACCGCCGTGGCTACGCGCCGCAACTCGCCTGCGACGCGTGCGGCTGGGTGGCCGGTTGTCCGCGCTGCAGCGCCTACGTCGTGCTGCACAAGCCCGAGCGCGCACTGCGCTGCCATCACTGCGGCTGGGAGTCTCGTATCCCGCGTTCGTGCCCGGAGTGCGGCAACGTCGATATCGCACCGCTCGGGCGCGGCACGCAGCGCGTCGAGGAAACGCTTGCGAGCGCGGTGCCGGGCGCCCGTGTGCTGCGTATCGACGCCGACAGCACGCGCCGCAAGGGCAGCGCGCAGGCGTTGTTCTCGGACGTGCACGCGGGCGAGGTCGATATTCTGGTCGGCACGCAGATGATCGCGAAGGGACACGATTTCCAGCGCGTGTCACTGGTTGGCGTGCTGAACGCCGATACCGCGCTGTTTTCGCATGATTTCCGCGCGAGCGAGCGCCTGTTCGCGCAGCTGATGCAGGTGAGCGGCCGCGCGGGCCGCGCCGGTCTGCCGGGCGAAGTGCTGGTGCAGACGCGCTATCCGCGTCACGCGCTGTATCACGCGCTGTGCCGTCATGACTACGTCGGCTTCGCCAATGCGACGCTCGCCGAGCGACGCGACGCGCACCTGCCGCCGTTCGTCTACCAGGCGCTGTTGCGCGCCGAAGGCCGCACGCTCGAAGCCGCGCTCGCGTTTCTGCACCAGGCCGCCGCCGAACTTGCGCGGATTCCTGCCGCCGAGCGCGTCACCGTCTACGACGCAGTGCCGCTCACGATCGTCAAGGTGATGCACGTGCATCGCGCGCAGCTGCTGATCGAAAGCGCATCGCGCGCGGCGCTGCAGGCTACGCTGCGCGCGTGGCAGCCACTGTTGCGCGCGCTCAAGGGCGTGCTGCGCTGGAACCTCGAAGTCGATCCGCTCGACATCTGACGCCACGGGCCAGATGGCGCCCGCCATACTTCTTTGAGTCATATCCATAGAGCGAATGATCGTTTCGCTTTGCGATCCCGCTCGCCTATAGTCGCCAAATCGGTGCATTTTGGGGCTAAACGACAATAACTTCGCGCCGATGCCACTCAACTTTCTCGGGGCATCTGCAATGAGCGACACCCATCACACCGTGCCGGAGGGCGCCGCGCCGGGTCAGCGGCAAGGTACACAAGACGCGCAAACCGCACGAGGCAGCGGCTTTTCGCTGACCGAAGACTGGCTCGCCGCTGGCGTCGGCCTGCTCGTGATCGTGATCGCGTGGGCGCTGTTCGCGTCGGGCAGCAGCATCAGGTGGCTCGCGGTCGCGCCGGCCAAATGGTCGAGCGTCGCGCAGGCCGCGCAGGACATCGGCAAGCATCTACCCAACTACCTCGCGCTATTCGCGACATTCGCGGTGCTGTTCGGCGCGAGCGTCGCCCTGCTCCGGCAGCGCGTCGGCGCGTTTCTCGCCGCGTTCATCGTCGTATTCGTCGCTTCCGCGCTGATTCTGACGCTCGGCGCATGGGTCGACGCGTCCAGGTACAACCTCGAGCCGCCGCTCGTCGCGCTCGCGCTCGGGCTGCTCGTGTCGAACCTGTTCACGCTGCCGGAGTGGCTCGCGGCCGGGCTGCGCGTCGAGTTTTACATCAAGGTCGGTATCGTGCTGCTCGGCGCGACGCTGCCGTTCACGCTGCTCGTGTGGGCCGGTCCGGTCGCGGTCGTCCAGGCGAGCATCGTGTCATTGGTGACGTTCTTCGTGATCTTTCTCGTTGCGCGAGCATTCGGACTCGATCGACGCTTTGCCGCCGTGCTCGGTGTCGGCGGCGCGGTGTGCGGCGTGTCGGCGGCGATCGCGATTGCCGGCGCGGTACGGGCGAAACGCGAGCAGGCGTCGGTCGCGATCACGCTGGTCGTGCTGTGGGCGATCGTGATGATCTTCGTGCTGCCGTTCGCGTCGCGCTCGCTCGGACTGCCGACGGCCGTCGCCGGCGCCTGGATCGGCACCTCCGAATTCGCCGACGCCGCGGGCATCGCCGCTGCCCAGGCCTATGGCGATTTCGCGCGCCACGCGGGCGGCGCGATCGCCGGCGCGCCGGAAGCGTCGTTGCAGGCCTTCACGCTGATGAAGGTGGTCGGCCGCGACATCTGGATCGGCATCTGGGCGTTCGTGCTCGCAATCGTCGCGACGACGCGCTGGGAAGCGCAGGACAGCGGCGTCGCCGCGCGCGCGAATGCCGGTGAGATCTGGGCGCGGTTCCCCAAGTTCGTGATCGGCTTCGTGATCGCGTCGGCGTTGGTCACGTGGATCGCGAGCCATTATTCACTCGCTGATTACCGTAAGGTCGTCACGCCGGAGTTCGTCGCGCCGATCACGGTGCTGCGCACGTGGGCGTTCACCTTCTGCTTCCTGAGCATCGGTCTGACGACGCGCTTCCGCTCGCTTGCCGCGACCGGTCTGAAGCCGTTCCTCGCGTTCACTGCGGGCGTGGTGGTCAATATCGCGATCGGTTACGCGCTGTCCGCACACGTGTTCGCGTCGTACTGGAACAGCCTCGGATAACGCCGTGAAGATTTCGATGGATCGTGGCGCCGGCGCTGCGCCATACATAGGCACCGTAGAGCGCAGCAGCGCGGCGGACGCGCCCTGCTGCGCCGGATGCCGGCATCGCGTGAGCGAACGGGATGCGCTCGAGCAGCGTATCCCGGGGCTTGCCGTGTTCAGTTCAGGGTTCGGCGCGAGCGTCGCCGATAGCCGACTGTGTCGTCTGCATGACCAGTTGGTATCGCCCGGCGATGTCTGTGCGCGGTTCGAGCCGGTTGCGCCGTCGCTCGGGCCGAGCTGATCCAACAGCGAACTTCAGGCGCAAATCCCCGTGCCAATCCGGTCGCGAATCCCCGCACTCGCGCGCATCCGGCTTCATGAGCCGTTGCGCGCTCTCTCCTGATCTCAGTCGTTCAGCGCGTTTCGCGTATTGCCCGCCGATCCACGCGAGGCCGCGCTCGCACGCTTGCGCTCCTCTTCGCGCCGATTCGGGCCCCTTGTCGCGCCTCGAATGAAAAACACCGCACAGGCCGCGCACATCGCCCAGATGCCCAGTATTACCAGCCACTTTTCCATCACACCAACCTTCGGGAACCCCGTTTATCTTTTCTGTGTGCCCTGAAACCGACGTTTCGGGCCGTCCGTCATCGTGCTTCTGTATATCGGCGCGCGAAGTCGTTTGATAAGGCTTATTTCAAAAATAATCACGCCAGGGAAAGTACCGATCGAAAACGCCCCGGTCCGACTGTCGGTCTCCGCCCGGAAACCCATGTTCCATAAGGCTTCCGACGGGGTGCAACCAACCTGCCGATTTGGTTGCACCTTTTTATTTGGAGGCGTACGATTCGCCCAACTTTTAGTCTTTCGCCAGGCTCGCGCCCGGTATCAGAGAAGGAAACATGGCCAGCACCACCCTTGGCGTCAAGGTCGACGACCTCCTGCGTTCCCGGCTCAAAGATGCCGCCACCCGCCTCGAGCGCACCCCGCACTGGTTGATCAAGCAGGCGATTTTCGCCTACCTCGAAAAGATCGAGCACGGCCAGTTGCCGCCCGAACTGTCAGGCGCGACCGGGACGGCCGATCTCGCCGACGGCGCGGCGGTCGAGAATGAGGAAGACGGCGCATCCCATCCGTTTCTCGATTTTGCGCAGAACGTGCAACCGCAGTCGGTGCTGCGCGCGGCGATCACCGCCGCATATCGCCGCCCTGAACCCGAGTGCGTGCCGTTCCTGCTCGGCCAGGCGCGTCTGCCGGCCAACCTCGCCGGCGACGTGCAGGCGATGGCCGCCAAGCTCGTCGAAACGCTGCGCTCGAAGAGCAAGGGCGGCGGCGTCGAAGGGCTGATCCACGAATTTTCGCTGTCGAGCCAGGAAGGCGTCGCACTGATGTGCCTCGCCGAGGCGCTGCTGCGCATTCCCGACCGCGCGACCCGCGACGCGCTGATCCGCGACAAAATCAGCAAGGGCGACTGGAAATCGCACGTCGGCCAGGCGCCGTCGCTGTTCGTCAACGCGGCGACCTGGGGCCTGATGATCACCGGCAAGCTGGTGACGACCAATAGCGAGACGAGCCTGTCGTCGGCGCTCACGCGCCTGATCGGCAAGGGCGGCGAGCCGCTGATCCGCAAGGGCGTCGACATGGCGATGCGCCTGATGGGCGAGCAGTTCGTGACCGGCGAGAACATTTCCGAAGCGCTTGCGAACAGCCGCAAGTACGAGGCGCGCGGTTTCCGCTATTCGTACGACATGCTCGGCGAAGCGGCCACCACCGAGGCCGACGCGCAGCGCTACTACGCGTCGTACGAGCAGGCGATCCACGCGATCGGCAAGGCCGCGGGCGGCCGCGGCATCTACGAGGGCCCCGGCATCTCGATCAAGCTGTCGGCGCTGCATCCGCGCTACTCGCGCGCGCAGCAGGAACGCACGATGAGCGAGCTGCTGCCGCGCGTGCGTTCGCTCGCGATCCTTGCGCGCCGCTACGACATCGGCCTCAATATCGACGCCGAAGAAGCCGACCGCCTCGAACTCTCGCTCGACCTGCTCGAAGCGCTGTGCTTCGATCCGGAGCTGCAAGGCTGGAACGGCATCGGCTTCGTCGTGCAGGCGTATCAGAAGCGCTGCCCGTTCGTGATCGACTACCTGATCGATCTGGCGCGCCGCAGCCGCCACCGTGTCATGGTGCGGCTCGTGAAGGGCGCGTACTGGGATACGGAAATCAAGCGCGCGCAGGTTGACGGCCTCGAAGGCTATCCGGTCTACACGCGCAAGGTCTACACCGACGTGTCGTACCTCGCCTGCGCGAAGAAACTGCTCGGCGCGCCCGATGCCGTCTATCCGCAGTTCGCGACGCACAACGCGCACACGCTGTCGGCGATCTATCAACTCGCAGGCAACAACTACTACCCCGGCCAGTACGAGTTCCAGTGCCTGCACGGCATGGGCGAGCAGCTCTACGAAGAAGTCACCGGCCGCGACAAGCTGAACCGTCCGTGCCGCGTGTACGCACCGGTCGGTACGCATGAGACGCTGCTCGCGTACCTCGTGCGCCGGCTGCTCGAGAACGGCGCGAACACGTCGTTCGTGAACCGCATCGCCGACGAATCCGTCGCGATCAAGGACCTGGTCGCCGATCCGGTCGAGGAAGCGTCGAGAATCGCGCCGCTCGGCGCGCCGCACGCGCGCATTCCGCTGCCGCGCAATCTGTATGGCGCGGAACGGCTCAATTCGATGGGCTTCGATCTGTCGAACGAGCATCGGCTCGCGTCGCTGTCGTCGGCGCTGCTCGCGAGCGCGCATCATCCGTGGCGCGCCGCGCCAATGCTCGAAGACAACCAGATCGCGGTCGGCACCGGGCGTGACGTGCGCAACCCGGCCGACCAGCGTGATCTCGTCGGCACGGTCGTCGAAGCGACGGCGGAGCACGTGAGCGCCGCGCTCGGCCATGCGGTGGCCGCCGCGCCGATCTGGCAGGCGACGCCAGTCGAGGCGCGCGCGGATTGCCTCGCGCGTGCCGCGGATCTGCTCGAAGCGCAGATGCACACGCTAATGGGCCTCGTGGTGCGCGAAGCGGGCAAATCGCTCGCCAACGCGGTCGCGGAAATCCGCGAGGCGATCGACTTCCTGCGCTACTACTCGACGCAGATCCGTGACGAGTTTTCGAACGACACGCATCGGCCGCTGGGTCCGGTGGTCTGTATCAGCCCGTGGAATTTCCCGCTGGCGATTTTCATGGGCCAGGTGGCCGCCGCGCTCGCGGCCGGCAACACGGTGCTCGCGAAACCGGCCGAGCAGACGCCGCTGATCGCAGCTCAAGCGGTGCGAATTCTGCGCGAAGCGGGTGTGCCGGCGGGCGCGGTGCAACTGCTGCCGGGCAATGGCGAGACGGTCGGAGCCGCGCTGGTCGCCGATCCGCGCACGCGTGCGGTGATGTTTACCGGCTCGACCGAAGTCGCGCGTCTGATCAACAAGACGCTGTCCGGCCGACTCGATCCGGATGGCAAGCCGATTCCGCTGATCGCCGAAACCGGCGGCCAGAACGCGATGATCGTCGACTCGTCGGCGCTCGCCGAGCAGGTCGTCGCCGACGTGCTGCAGTCGTCTTTCGACTCCGCCGGTCAACGGTGTTCGGCGTTGCGCGTTCTTTGTTTGCAGGACGATGTCGCGGACCGCACGCTCGAAATGCTGACGGGCGCGATGCGCGAGCTCGCGCTCGGCAACCCGGACCGGCTGTCGACCGACGTCGGCCCGGTGATCGACCTGGACGCGAAGCGCGGCATCGACGCCCACATCGCGGCGATGCGCGACAAGGGCCGCAAGGTCGAGCAACTGCCGCTGCCGGAGGGCGCGACGCAGGGTACTTTCGTGCCGCCGACGCTGATCGAGCTCGACAGCATCGACGAGCTGAAGCGCGAAGTGTTCGGTCCGGTGCTGCACGTGGTGCGCTATCGCCGCAGCCAGCTCGACAAGCTGCTCGAACAGATTCGCGCGACGGGTTACGGTTTGACGCTCGGCATCCACACGCGCATCGACGAAACGATCGCGCACGTGATCAGCCGCGCACACGTAGGCAACATCTACGTGAACCGCAACGTGATCGGCGCGGTGGTCGGGGTGCAGCCGTTCGGTGGCGAAGGACTGTCGGGTACGGGGCCGAAAGCCGGCGGTGCGTTATATCTGCAGCGTCTGCTCGCAACGCGTCCGGCTGGTTTGCCGAAGTCGCTCGCGCAGGCGCTGGTGGTCGAAGTACCGCAGGCGGCGCAGGCTGCACAACAGGGCGACAATCCGGCGGCCGCGCTGATCGCGTTGCGCGACTGGCTGATCGCCGAGCGCGAGCCGCAGCTTGCCGCGCGTTGCGACGGCTATCTGTCGCATGTGCCGGCGGGCGCGACCGCGGTACTGTCGGGGCCGACCGGCGAGCGCAATACGTACACGCTGGGCCCGCGCGGCACGGTGCTGTGTATCGCGTCGACGGCGAGCGGCGCGCGCGTGCAGTTCGCGGCGGCGCTGGCTACGGGAAATCGTGCGTTGTTCGAGGGCGCGGCCGGTGAACAATTGGTTTCGCAATTGCCGGCGTCGCTGAAGGCCCACGCGAGCGTGAAGAAGAGCGCCGACGCGCCGTTCGACGCCGTGCTGTTCGAAGGCGACAGCGATGAGCTGCTTGCGCTCGTGAAGGAGGTCGCGAAGCGCGCGGGGCCGATCGTGTCGGTGCAGGGCGTCGCGGCCCGTGCGCTCGCGAGCGGCGACGAGGACTACGCGCTCGAGCGTCTGCTCACCGAGCGCTCGGTCAGCGTGAATACCGCGGCGGCAGGAGGCAATGCGAATTTGATGACGATCGGTTGAGCGAACCTCGGCGATTTATTCAATAGAAAGGAAGCGGCACGGCGACCCCGACACCGCTTCATCCACACCTGGTATCAAGGAGAAGCTATGCAACACAAAATGAAACAGCTGGCAGGCGCAGCTCTGGTTGCCGCCATGTCGCTGGCGGGGACGGCCAACGCTCAATCGACGGAAGACGTGAAGATCGGTTTCGCCGGTCCGATGACGGGCGCACAGGCGCACTATGGCAAGGACTTCCAGAACGGCATCACGCTCGCGGTCGAAGAGTTCAACGCGACGAAGCCGGTGATCGGCGGCAAGCAGGTTCACATCGTGCTCGACTCGGCCGACGACCAGGCCGACCCGCGCACCGGCACGACGGTCGCGCAAAAGCTCGTGGATGACGGCATCAAGGGCATGCTGGGCCACTTCAACTCGGGCACGACGATTCCGGCCTCGCGCATCTACGCGAACGCGGGCATTCCGCAGATCGCAATGGCGACCGCGCCGGAATACACGCAGCAGGGCTTCAAGACCACCTTCCGCATGATGACGTCCGACACGCAGCAAGGCTCGGTCGCTGGCACGTTCGCGGTGAAGAACCTCGGCATGAAGAAGATCGCGATCGTCGACGATCGCACCGCTTACGGCCAGGGTCTTGCGGATCAGTTCGAGAAAGCTGCGAAGGCGGCAGGCGCGACGATCGTCGATCGTGAATACACGAACGACAAGGCCGTCGACTTCAAGTCGATCCTGACCAAACTGAAGTCGTCGAACCCGGATCTGATCTATTACGGCGGCGCGGATTCGCAAGCAGCACCGATGGTCAAGCAGATGAAGCAGCTCGGCGTGAAGGCGCCGCTGATGGGCGGCGAAATGGTCCACACGCCGACCTTCATCAAGCTCGCCGGCGATGCGGCGAACGGCACGGTGGCTTCGCTCGCCGGTTTGCCGCTCGAAGAAATGCCGGGCGGCAAGGCATACGTCGAGAAGTACAAGGCGCGCTTCAACGAAGACGTGCAAACGTACTCGCCGTACGCGTTCGACGGCGCGATGGCGATGTTCACCGCGATGAAGAACGCGAACTCGACCGATCCTGCCAAGTACCTGCCGGTGCTCGCCAAGACGTCGAAGCCGGCCGTGACGTCGGCCAACCTCGCATACGACGCGCGCGGCGATCTGAAGAACGGCGGTATCACGCTGTACAAGGTCGTCGATGGCAAGTGGACGACGCTGCAAAGCGTGGGCGGCAAGTAAGTTTTTTGCTGACTACGGTTGATAGAAAACCCCGCTCTGGCGGGGTTTTTTTATGGGCGGCGCATTCGACACGCTGTCAGGCCACGTGGCGATTTTCACTGCCCGCGCATCTTCCTCCCCTGCTCACGAATCATCTCGAGCGTCGCCGCGGGCGTGCTCGCTTCCTGCGGCATGCGAATATCGATCACGGCCGGCAGCTGCGATTCGATCGCGCGTTGCAACGCCGGCAGAAAATCCCCGGTACGTTCAACGGTTTCGCCATGCGCGCCGAACGATCGCGCGAATGCCGCGAAGTCCGGATTCGTGAGGCCGGTGCCATGCACGCGATGCGGATAGTGTCGCTCCTGATGCATGCGGATCGTCCCGAATTGGCTGTTGTTGACGACGATGAACAGCACGCGCAGGTCGTACTGCATCGCTGTCGCGAGCTCCTGCGCGGCCATCATGAAGCAGCCGTCGCCGGCGAGCGCGACCACCGCGCGCTGTGGATACAGCGACTTTGCCGCGAGCGCCGCCGGCACGCCGTAGCCCATCGCGCCGCTCGTCGGCGCGAGCTGGGAACGGAAGTGCCGATACGAGAAATGCCGATGCAGCCACGTCGCGTAATTGCCCGCGCCGTTCGTGAGGATCGCGTCGTCGGGCAAGTGGGCGCGTAACTGCTGGATCACTTCGCCCATCTGCACGTCGCCGGGAATTGGGCGCGGCTTGCGCCAATCCAGATACGCGCGATGCGCTTCTTCAGCGGCACCCGCCCAGGCGAGCCTGCCGGACGACGACGGTTTCAGTTCCGCAAGCATCGCCGCAAGCTCAGGCATGCCCGAGACGATCGGCAGATCGGCCGCATATACGCGGCCCAGTTCTTCCGCGCCCTGATGCACGTGCACGAGCGTCTGCTTCGTCTTCGGGATGTCGAACAGCGTGTAGCCGTTGGTCGTCGCTTCGCCGAGGCGCGGGCCGAGCGCGAGCAGCAAGTCCGCATCGCGAATGCGCTGAGCGAGCGCCGGATTGATGCCGAGACCGACGTCGCCCGCGTAGTTCGGATGCTCGTTGTCGAAGGTGTCCTGGAAGCGGAACGCGAGGCCAATCGGCAACTGCCAGTTTTCGATGAAACGCTGCAGGTCCGCGCATGCGGCCTCTGTCCAGCCGCTGCCGCCGGCGATCACCATCGGCCGTTGCGCGCCTTCGAGCAACTCGCGCAGCTTCGCGATCTGCGCGGCCGATGGCGACGCCGCCACGCGGTGATAAGCGGGTGCGCCAGTTACCGCGTCGCAGGCGTCGCTCAGCAAGTCTTCGGGCAGCGCCAGCACGACCGGCCCGGGCCTCCCTGAGGTGGCCGTATGAAACGCATGGCTCAGATATTCGGGGATGCGCTTCGGGTCGTCGATCTGCGCGACCCACTTCGCCATCTGACCGAACATGCGCCGGTAGTCGATCTCCTGAAAGGCCTCGCGATCGAGATGTTCGCGCGCGCACTGACCGATCAGCAGAATCATCGGCGTGGAGTCCTGGAACGCAGTATGAACGCCGATCGACGCATGCGTCGCGCCCGGCCCGCGCGTGACGAGTGCGACACCCGGGCGGCCGGTCAGCTTGCCGAGCGCTTCGGCCATGTTCGCGGCCGCGGCTTCGTGACGGCAGACGATCGTCTGGATGCGCCCGGTTTCGTCGTGCAGCGAATCGAGCACGGCGAGAAAGCTTTCGCCGGGGACGCAGAACACGCGCTCGACGCCGTGTGTGAGCAACGCATCGACGACGAGGCGCGCGCCGGTCGTGCGTGCGGTATGGGAAGCGATAACGGAATTGGAAGCGGGATTGGAAGCGGGAGCATTCGGCAGCGACATTGCGAAGAAGCCTCCTGGCAGTGCGTGGGTGCGTTGGGATGGAGCCGCATCGGCGGAACGTGCAACAGCGGCCGATGGGCGCTTCGACAGCTTACGCCGAGCACGTGGGCGCTGTCATGGCGCAGCGCAACTGTTCGATCGGCGTGCGCGCAACACGATCGCGCAAATGAAAACGCGAGCCGCAAGGCCCGCGCTTTTCCGATGCGATCGCACGCAATTGAATGCCGCGCTCAACGACTCAACACTCGACGATATTTACCGCGAGTCCGCCGCGCGACGTTTCCTTGTACTTGGTCTTCATGTCCGCGCCGGTTTCGCGCATCGTCTTGATCACCGAATCGAGCGACACGTAGTGGCTGCCGTCGCCGCGCAACGCCATGCGTGCGGCATTGACCGCCTTCACCGATGCCATCGCATTGCGCTCGATGCACGGAATCTGCACCATGCCGCCGACCGGATCGCAGGTGAGCCCGAGGTTGTGCTCCATGCCGATTTCCGCGGCGTTCTCGACCTGCTTCGGCGTGCCGCCCATCACGGCGGCCAGCGCGCCCGCGGCCATCGAGCATGCGACGCCGACTTCACCCTGACAGCCTACCTCCGCACCGGAGATCGACGCATTCAGCTTGTACAGGATGCCGATCGCGGCGGCCGTCATCAGGAAGTCGATCACGCCCTGCTCGTTCGCGCCCGGCATGAAGCGCGTGTAGTAATGCAGCACCGCCGGAATGATGCCGGCCGCGCCATTGGTCGGCGCGGTTACGACGCGCCCGCCCGCCGCGTTCTCTTCGTTGACGGCGATTGCGTACAGGTTGATCCAGTCGACCATGGACAGCGGATCCTGCAACGCGCGCTCAGGGTTGCCCGTCAACGCGCGATAGAGCTGCGGCGCGCGCCGCTTCACCTGGAAAGGTCCGGGCAAGTGACCATCGGCATCGGGATTGTTGATGCCGCATCCGCGCGCGACGCATGATTGCATCACGTCCCAGATCTTCAGCAGACCCGCGCGCGTCTCTTCCTCGCTGTGCCAGACGCGCTCGTTTTCCCACATCAGCTGCGCGATGCTCTTGCCGCTCGCCGCACACAGCGCGAGCAATTCGTTGCCGGTACGGAACGAATGCGGAAGCTGATCGACGGCGCTCAATACCTTCGTGTTCGGTGCGCCGGCCGTCACGACGAAGCCGCCGCCGACCGACAGATAGGTCGACTCGCGCAGCGTTGCCCCTTGCGCATCGAAGGCGAACAGCTTCAGGCCGTTCGGATGCTCGGGCAGCGCCTGACGATAAAACGCGATGTGCTCTTTCTGCACGAAGGGCACCTCGTGCGTGCCGAGCAGCGCGAGTTGGCGCGACGTGCGCACTGCTTCGAGCCGTTGCGCGATCGTCTCGGGATCGACGGTGTCGGGCGCGTCGCCCATCAGGCCCAGCATGACGCCGCGATCGGTGCCGTGTCCCTTGCCGGTCGCGCCGAGCGAGCCGTACAGCTCCGCTTTCACCGATGCAGTGGAAGCGAGCAGCCCGTCGCGCTCGAGTCCCTGGACGAACATCAGCGCCGCGCGCATCGGCCCGACCGTATGCGAGCTCGACGGACCAATGCCGATTTTGAAGAGATCGAAGACGCTGACTGCCATGTACTGCTCCCTGCCTATAGATAAAGAGTTTAGCGCGCCGGCAGCGGCAAGCACACGGCGAGCCACGCGGGCGGCGTCGGTGCGAGCTGCAGCGCGACTGGCGTAAAGCGTCCATCGAGACGGGCCGCCAGGTGAAACAGTTCCGTCGCGTTCTTCGGATCCCACTGACCCGAATAGCCGGGCAAGCCGGCCTCGCGACGTTTGGCATCGAACGCGACGTTCGAATGCACGAATTCCTCATGCGTCTGACCGCCGGTAGCAAACGGCACGAGCCAATCCAGCGCGGCGAGCAGCGTCGCGCCGTTCGCGCCCTTTTCTTGCAGCCAGTTGCGGTTGTGGCGGCGCGCGGCGAGCGCGGCCGTCACCAGCGGTTGCAGATCGTAGGTCACGTAGTGCAGCGCATCGCGCTCGCCGAAGTCGATCGTCGAGCCGTCCGGGGCGATGTTGTCGCCGATATGCTCTACAAACAGCCGCTGCGCGGCGTTGATCATCTTGCGGTTGTCGAGCGTGAATGCCGCCATCGCGATCAGCTTGATGCGGTGGCTTTGCCAATTGTTGCGGAACGTGCCCGTGAGCGGCCGCGGCTGCGCGTCGATCTGCGCGATGTAGCCGTTCGCGAGCTTCGTCAGAAACGCCATCGCCGCGTTGCGCGTTTTGACGGGCAACGCGCTCGCGGTCATGTCGTACGCGAGGATCAGACCTTCGAAACGCGTTTCGTCGATCGGATCGAAGCTCGGCTGATAGGTCGTGACCCACGCGTACAGCAGACGGTCGACGAGCTTCAGGAAGCGGTCGTCGCTGGTCGCGCGCCACGCGAGCGCGGCGTCGCGCAGCAGGTCGAGATCCTTCTCCGCTTCGACGCTCTGATCGTAGATGCCCTCGTGCGGCAGCGTGCCCTCGGTGTGCAATTTGGCGAGCGCATGGGGCTGCTCGTTCAGATGTGCCTGCACGTTGGCGACGAGCGCCTTGACGCCGGGGTCGGCATTGGTGCGCTCGCTCGTTTGCAGCGCCGGCGCCGCGCAGAAATTCATCGCGGCCTGCGCCGCGCGCAGCGGCAGCAACGCGGCCGCTGCGGCCAGCAGTACCGCGTAAGCGGGCCGCCACGGACGGACGCCTGCCGCCGCGGCCCGGCTTTGCATCAATCGCACCTTTCGCGCCATGCGAAACTCCTCGTTAGGCTGATTCGGTGTGTGATGTTAGCCGGTTGCGGCTTTCAACGACAGGACCGCGGGTGGACCGCTCGCGGACGCCGACGGACCTTCACAGCGCCGCGCATGACGTCTCGCCGACTCGCGCTGTTTACTCGTAATCGGCGATCGGCACGCACGAGCAGAACAGGTTGCGATCGCCGTACACGTTGTCCGCGCGACCGACCGGCGGCCAGTACTTGTTCGCGATCAGCGTCTTCAGCGGGTAGGCGGCGGTCTCGCGCGCATACGCGTGCTTCCAGTCGTCCGAGATCACGACCGCCGCCGTGTGCGGCGCGTGCTTCAGAGGATTGTCCTCGCGGTCCGCGCGGCCTTCCTCGACCGCGCGGATTTCCTCGCGGATCGCGATCATCGCCTCGATGAAGCGGTCGAGTTCTTCCTTCGACTCCGACTCGGTCGGTTCGACCATCAGCGTGCCCGGAACCGGGAAGCTCATCGTCGGCGCGTGGAAGCCATAGTCGGCGAGGCGCTTCGCGACGTCGTCGACGGTGATGCCGCTCGTGTCCTTGATCGGACGCAGATCGAGAATGCACTCGTGTGCGACGAGGCCGCCGGGGCCCGAGTACAACACCGGATAGTGCGGCGCGAGCTTGTTGGCGACGTAGTTCGCGTTGAGGATCGCGGTTTCGGTCGCGGCGGTCAGGTTCTTCGCGCCCATCATCGCGATGTACATCCACGAGATCGGCAGGATCGACGCCGAGCCGTACGGCGCGGCCGACACCGCGCCGATGCCATTCTCCGAGCGCTGGTAGCCCGACGAGGTCTGGTTCGGCAGGAACTGCGCGAGATGCGCGCCGACCGCGACCGGACCGACGCCCGGTCCGCCGCCGCCGTGCGGAATGCAGAAGGTCTTGTGCAGGTTCAGATGCGAGACGTCGCCGCCGAACTGACCCGGCGCGCACAGCCCGACCATCGCGTTCATGTTCGCGCCGTCCACGTACACCTGGCCGCCGTGCGCATGCACGATCTCGCAGATTTCGCGGACGTTCTGCTCGAACACGCCGTGAGTAGACGGGTACGTGATCATGATCGCCGCGAGCTTATCGGCGTGCTGCGCGGCCTTCTTCTTCAGGTCTTCGATATCGACGTTGCCCTGCGCGTCGCATGCCACGACCACGACCTGCATGCCGGCCATTTGCGCCGACGCCGGGTTCGTGCCGTGCGCCGAAGCGGGAATCAGACAGACATCGCGATGCGCTTCGCCGCGCGACGCGTGATAGGCGTGGATGATCAAAAGACCCGCGTACTCGCCCTGCGAGCCCGCGTTCGGCTGCAGCGACACGGCCGCATAGCCGGTCGCGGCGACCAGCATCTCTTCGAGCTGATCGATCATCTCGCGGTAGCCGACGGTTTGTTCGGTCGGTGCGAACGGATGGATCTGGCCGAACTCGGGCCACGTGACCGGCAGCATTTCCGACGTCGCATTCAGCTTCATCGTGCAGGAGCCGAGCGGGATCATCGAGCGATCGAGCGCGAGGTCCTTGTCCGACAGACTGCGCAGATAGCGCAGCATTTCCGTTTCCGAATGATGACGGTTGAACACGTGATGCGTCAGGTACGCGCTCGTGCGTTCGAGCGCGGCCGGCACCGACGCAGAGTTCGATGCGTTGAGCGCGGCGTCGATCGCGTCGACTTGCGGCACGTCGCTCGTGAAGGCCGCTTGAGCGAACACCGCGAGCAGGTCGGCCAGATCGTGGCGCGTGGTGGTTTCGTCGATCGACAGGCCGACTTGCGTCGCGCTCACGTGGCGCAGGTTGATGCGCCTGGCCGTCGCCGCGTCGTGCAGCGCTTGCGTGCGTGCGCCGGTGTCGAACGTGAGCGTGTCGAAGAAAGTTTCGTTGACGAGCTTATAGCCAAGCTGCTTCGCACCTTCGGCGAGCAGCGTGGCGATGCGATTGACGCGCAGTGCGATCGTCTTCAGGCCACGCGGGCCGTGGTAGACCGCGTACATGCTCGCCATGATCGCGAGCAGCGCCTGCGCGGTGCATACGTTCGAGGTCGCCTTCTCGCGGCGGATGTGTTGCTCGCGCGTTTGCAGCGCGAGACGCAGCGCGGGGTTGCCTTGCGCGTCGACGGTTACGCCGACCAGGCGTCCCGGCATTTGCCGCTTGAATTCGTCGCGCACCGCGAGGTACGCGGCATGCGGGCCGCCGAAGCCGACCGGCACGCCGAAACGCTGCGTATTGCCGATCGCGACGTCCGCGCCCCATTCGCCCGGAGGCGTAAGCAGCGTCAGCGCGAGCAGGTCGGCGGCGACGACGACATGGCCGCCCGCCGCGTGGATCGCTTCGGTCAGCGCGCGGTAGTCGCGCACGTCGCCGTTCACCCCCGGGTATTGCAGCAGCACGCCGAATGCGTTGGCGTCGGCGGCTTCAGCGGCCGGGCCGACTTTCACTTCGATGCCGACCGGCGTCGCGCGCGTCTTCACAACTTCGATGGTCTGCGGCAGCACGTCGTCGGCAACGAAGAACACGTTCGACTTCGGCTTGCCGACGCGTTGCAGCAGCGTCATCGCTTCGGCGGCGGCGGTCGCTTCGTCGAGCAGCGATGCGTTCGAGATCGCGAGGCCGGTCAGGTCGGTGACCATCTGCTGGAAGTTCAAGAGCGCTTCCAGACGGCCTTGGGAAATTTCAGGCTGGTACGGCGTGTACGCGGTGTACCACGCCGGATTTTCGAGCACGTTGCGCAGGATCACCGTCGGCGTATGGGCGTTGTAATAGCCCTGGCCGATGTAGGAGCGGAACACCTGGTTCTTGTCCGCGAGCTCGCGCAAGGCGGCGAGCGCTTCGGCTTCGCTCTTCGGTTGCGCGAAGGGGCCGAGCGGCAGCGTTTCGGTGCGGCGGATCGTCTTCGGGATGACGGCGTCGATCAATGCCGCGCGCGACGCGAAGCCGAGTGCTTCGAGCATCGCTTGCTGGTCGGCCGTATCCGGGCCGATATGCCGTTCGGCGAAGGCGTCGTGCACTTCGAGCGCGGCGAGCGAGAGAGGAGTGCGGTTCATCAGACGATCCGGGTGTTCGAGCTTCATGGGTGTTCCTGGCGGCGCGGCGCGCCGTTGTGCGAGCGCCGCGCCTGACGGTTAAAACAAAAAGTGACTCAGGCGCCGATCGACTTCGCGTACGCCTCGGCGTCGAGCAGACGGTCGAGCGACGCATCGGCGGCCGGCTTGATCTTGAACAGCCAGCTGTCGTACGGCGTGCTGTTGACGGTGTCGGGCGAGTCGGCGACGGTCGTGTTCGCCTCGATGACTTCGCCCGAGACCGGCGCGTAGATATCGGAGGCGGCCTTCACCGATTCGATCACGGCGACGGTGTCGCCCGCGGTCACGGACTTGCCCACTTCCTGGACTTCGAAGAAGACGATGTCGCCGAGCGCTTCCTGCGCGTGGTCGGTGATGCCGACCGTCAGCGTGCCGTCCGCTTCGGTGCGGACCCATTCGTGCGATTCGGTGTATTTCAGTTCGGCCGGGATGCTCATTGGATGCTCCTGAACGGTATGTTCGGTAGTGTTTGAATGTAGGGGCGTGCGCCGGCCGCTTAGACCGCCAGCACCTTGCCGTTGCGCACGAACGGCAGTTTTACCACGCTTGCGGGACACGCTTTGTCACGAATCTGGACGTGCACGGTGTCGCCCGGCTGCACGCCCTTCGGCACACGCGCGAAGGCGATCGATTCCTGCATGGTCGGCGAGAACGTGCCGCTGGTAATTTCGCCGTCGCCGTGCGGCGTGACGACTTTCTGATGCGCGCGCAGCACGCCCGCGGCCTTGCCGTTTTCCTTCAGCAGGATCAGGCCGACGAACACGGCGCGCGAGCCGTCGGCTTCGAGGCTGCTCTTGCCGACGAAATCGCGCGGCGAGGTGAGGTCGACGGTCCATGCGAGGCCGGCGTCGAGCGGCGAGACATTGTCGTCCATGTCCTGGCCGTACAGGTTCATGCCGGCTTCGAGGCGCAGCGTGTCGCGCGCGCCGAGACCGGCCGGGCGCACGCCTTGGGCGGCGAGCGCGTTCCACAGCGCTTCGACGTGGGTAGCCGGCACGATGATCTCGAAGCCGTCTTCGCCGGTATAGCCGGTGCGCGCGATGGTCAGCTCGCCAAACGGCGTGCCGTCGACGCGCGCGGCGTTGAACGGCTTCAGCGTTTCAGTCGCGGCGCGCGCGGCCGGCACGGTTTGCCAGGCCTTTTCGCGTGCGTTCGGGCCTTGCACGGCGACGATCGCCAGATCGCGGCGCGGCGTGATGGTGAGACCGAAGCCGCCCGCGTTGAGCTGGCCGAACCAGGCGATGTCTTTGTCGGCGGTGCCGGCGTTGACGACCACGCGGAAGTGGTCTTCGGCGAAGTAATAGACGATCAGATCGTCGATCACGCCGCCGTTCGGATTCAGCATGCAGGAGTAGAGCGCGCGGCCCGGCGTTTGCAGCTTCGCGACGTTGTTCGCGAGCGCGTATTCGAAGAACGCGCGGACGCGCTCGCCGGTGAAGTCGACCACGCACATGTGGGACACGTCGAACATGCCGGCGTCGGTGCGCACCGCGCGATGTTCCTCGATCTGCGAGCCGTAGTTGACGGGCATGTCCCAGCCGCCGAAGTCGACCATGCGAGCATTGAGCGCGCGGTGAGCGGCGTGGAGCGGGGTGTGTTTGAGTTCGGTCATGGGGCCTCGGGCATCTCGCGAAACAAGAAAGGCCATGCGGCGCACTGCCTCGCGGCTGTGTGCCTGCGAGCGTGGTTCTGCATGACCCCTCTGTCCTCGATACCTGAGAGATTGCGCCGCCGCGACTGGCTCAATGAGCTCGATCCGTCACGGTGAAACGCGCGCCCCTTCGGTGGGCAGCCTGCCTGCGGTGCACGACGTGCGACGCGGATGGCTACTGCCGCTCTCCAGAGTGCGAAAAAGCCGCCGGAAGACGGGTTTTTCGACGCGGTCGGTCCTTTTGCCTGAGAGTTTGCGGGTGTGCCCCTTCGGCGGCGCGGCCTGCGATTTTTCGCCTGCCAGCACGCTCTCCCGACGCGTGCGGCGAATTTACGCGACGGGCCGGGGCTTGTCAAATAAAGGCCCGGGAGCGGTGTGGGGCCGGCTGTGGCTGTTCGGGGGCGTCAAAAAGAAAAGCGCCGACCGTGGTGCCCGCGCTTTTCAGTTGCTTCTCCCGGTGCCATCCGTGACCGCACGATGAGCGGTAGTGGGGGCTCACCTGGTGGCTCGTTTGCCGATTCGGTTTGCCCACTTGCTCGCTGACTCACTCGCCGATCGCATGAGCCGCATTGTCCAGTTCCTGATTCAGCACGCGCTGTTCTTCCGCGGACAAACCGCCGCCATGCTGGGCGGCCATGTCATGCGCTTCCTGGCGGATCGTCTCGAGACGATGATGCAGCGCGGCGCCTTGCGGCGGCGGGTAATAGCCCTGATTCACGCGGTTTTCGATACGGTGCGCGAGATTGTCGATGCGGCCGTCGACCTGATGCAGACGCTGGTCCGCGATCTGCTGCGGAGTCGGGCCCGGATGCGGCGCCGGCGGGGGCGTTACCACGCAGGCGGCGACGGAGCCGAGCAGCGCGCATGCAACAAGGGCACGGATGATTCGAGACATGGATTCTCCCGGAGTCGTTGTCGTGTTGGGTTGCTACCTCACTAGCAACGGCTGACGAAGAACGCCCGCTGACTTGGCAGCGGGCGAATTTGTAACGTTGTGTTCCTTTCCGGAACGTCAGGAAAGCCCGCGCCGACAGCCTTCGGGGCGCTAAAGGCGGTCCCGTTTTTGGTACACAGATCGTGGTGGCGCGGTGTCGACGCGCAGCGGGGCGGGGTTCAGCGAATGCGCTCGAACGGCAGTCGCACGCCCTGCTCGGAACTGCGTGCGGCCAGTTCGATGATCGTCATCACGTCGACCGCGTCCTGCGTGCTGATCGGAAATGCGACGCGGTTCTGGATCGCGTCGGCCAACGCAATATAGAAGCCTGCGTACTCGCCGTTGCGGGTCGGCAATTCGCACTCGACTTCCTCGTCGCCTTCGAGCACGCGCAGCACGCCGGGGCTGTTGCCGGCGCCGAAGCCTGCGTCGCCGGGGCGCAGGCCCGCTTTCAGCTGATCTTCCTGTGTGTCGAGGCCGTACTTCACGTAGCTGCCGCGCGTGCCGTGGATAGCAAAGCGCGCTCCCGGCAACGCGGCCAGCGCGCTTGCGTGCAGCACGACCTCGAACTCGTCGTAGCCGAGCTGGATGTGCACGTAGTCGGGTGCACTTGCGTCGTCGCGATGGGTGCGCACCGTCGCCGATACGGTCTTCGGCGCGCCGAAGAGGGCGAGCGCCTGGTCGATCAGATGCGGACCGAGATCGAACAGCAGACCGCCGCCGCGCGTTACGTCTTCGCGCCAACGCTGACGCACACCCGGCCGGAAGCGGTCGAAACGCGATTCGTACTGCGTGACGCGTCCCAGTTCCACGCGTGCGAGCAGATCGCGCACGGTCAGAAAATCGCCGTCCCAGCGTCGGTTGTGAAAGGGCGCGAACAGCTTGCCGCGCGCGAGAGCGATATTGGCAAGCGTGTGGGCGTCGGCGGCGCTCAGCGTAACAGGCTTGTCGACGACCACGTGCTTGCCGGCTTCGAGGGTGCGGCGCGCGAGGTCGAAGTGGGTGTCGTTGGGGGTCGCGATCACGACGCAGTCGATGTCGTCGAGCGCGAGCAGCGCGTCGAGATCGGCGACGATTTTCGCGTGTGGATAGTCGGCGTGCGCGCGCTCGGATTGCCCGGTCGCAATCGCGGCGACCCTCGCGCGTCCGCAGTGTTCGATCACCGGTGCGTGAAACGTCGCGCCGGCGAAGCCGTAGCCCATCAATCCAATTTTCAGCGATGCGGACATGCGAGTCTTCCTGGAGGAGCGGCGCGCCGCCTTGCCACCGCGGCGGCGGCGCGCAATCTCATCATTGTGGCATTTGTGGGCTGGACTGGGGGCTGAGCATGACGGCCGGCCTTGCGCGCAGCCCGTCGGGGCGTCCGAACCATCGAGGCATCCAACGAGGGCGTCCATCGCGGTGGCCATCGCAGTGGCCATGTTAACATCGCACCTCTCGCGCGCATTGCGCCGCGCAGCATGCCCCGGGCCTTCGGCCGGCGCCACCCGCCGGTCCGACCTCAGCGGCCCTCAACCGCATTACCCATCCACAAACGATGTCCGCAGGCCTGAACCCCGCTCAAAGTGAAGCGGTCCGTTATCTCGACGGTCCCTGTCTCGTGCTCGCCGGCGCCGGCAGCGGCAAGACGCGCGTGATCACGCAGAAAATCGCGCACCTGATCGAAGCGAAGGGCTTCGAGCCACGCCACATCGCCGCCGTCACGTTCACGAACAAGGCCGCGGCGGAGATGCGCGAGCGCGTCGGCAAGCTGCTCGAAGGCAAGACGCTGACCGCACCCGGCAAGGAAGGCCGCAAGGTGCCCGTGAACCAGCTGACGGTGTGTACGTTCCACTCGCTCGGCGTGCAGATTTTGCGTCAGGAGGCGGAGCACGTCGGCCTGAAGCCGCAGTTCTCGATCATGGATTCCGACGACTGCTTCGGCATGATCCAGGAGCAGATCGGCTCGACGGACAAGGGCCTCATCCGCAAGATCCAGTCGATCATCTCGCTGTGGAAAAATGGCCTGATCATGCCCGAGCAGGCGATCGCGATCGCCTCGACCGAGGACGAGCATCAGGCGGCGATCGTCTATCGCAACTACGTGGCGACGCTGCACGCTTACCAGGCGGTCGATTTCGACGATCTGATCCGGCTGCCCGCCGAACTGTTCGCGAGCAACGAGCAGGTGCGCGACCGCTGGCAGAACAAGCTGCGCTATCTGCTGATCGACGAGTATCAGGACACCAACGCGTGCCAGTACGAACTGGTGAAGCTCCTGGCCGGCAAGCGCGCGGCGTTCACGGCGGTCGGCGACGACGATCAGGCGATCTACGGCTGGCGCGGCGCGACCCTCGAAAACCTCGGCCAGCTCGGCAAGGATTTCCCGAACCTGCACCTGATCAAGCTCGAACAGAATTACCGCTCGACGGTGCGCATCCTGACCGCCGCGAACAACGTGATCGCGAACAATCCGAAGCTGTTCGAGAAGAAGCTGTGGTCCGAGCACGGCATGGGCGACACGATCACGGTGACGGGCTGCAACGACGAGGAGCACGAGGCGGAGTCCGTCGTGTTTCGGCTGTCCGCGCACAAGTTCGAGCGGCGCGCGAATTTCCGCGACTACGCGATCCTCTATCGCGGCAACTTCCAGGCGCGCATCTTCGAGCAGGTGCTGCGCCGCGAACGGATTCCGTATGTGCTGTCGGGCGGCCAGTCGTTCTTCGATAAGGCCGAGATCAAGGACATCTGCGCGTACCTGCGTCTGATCGCCAACGCGAACGACGATCCCGCGTTCATCCGCGCGATCACGACACCGCGTCGCGGCGTCGGCAATACGACGCTGGAGGCGCTCGGCGCGTTCGCGGGTCAGGCGAAGGTGTCGCTGTTCGAGGCGGTCTACATGGGCGGCATCGAGGCGCGTCTGTCGCCGCGTCAGATCGAGCCGATGCGCGCGTTCTGCGACTTCATGCAGCGCCTGACCGACCGCGCGGAGAAGGACGCGGCGGGCACGCTACTCAATGAGCTGATGGAGGCGATCCACTACGAAGTGTATCTGTACGACGCGTTCGACGAACGCCAGGCGCAGGCGAAGTGGCAGAACGTGCTGGAGTTCATCGAGTGGCTCAAGCGCAAGGGCACGAAGGAAGAGCCGGAGCACGGCAGCGGCAGCGAAGCGACCGGCTACGACACCGCCGACGGCTTCGGCGACACCGGCAAGAACCTGCTCGGGCTGATCCAGACGGTCGCGCTGATGTCGATGCTCGAAGGCCGCGAGGAAGATCCGGATGCGGTGCGGCTGTCGACCGTGCATGCGTCGAAGGGGCTCGAGTATCCGCACGTGTTCCTGGTCGGCGTCGAGGAAGGCATCATGCCGCATCGGGGCGGCGCGGACGACGAGCCGATCGACGACGCGCGCATCGAGGAGGAACGCCGGCTGATGTACGTCGCGATCACGCGCGCGCAGCGCAGCCTGCATCTGAACTGGTGCAAGAAGCGCAAGCGGGCGCGGGAGACGGTCGTCTGCGAGGCGTCGCGCTTCATCAACGAAATGCTGCTCGACGATGCGCCGCCGCCGACACCGGAAGAAGCGCCGATGTCGCCGAAGGACCGGCTCGCGAGCCTGAAGGCGTTGTTGCAGAAGTCGTGAGCGGGCGGGACTGCAAGTGCCCGCCAGGTACGTTTGCTTGCGATTGCACATAAAAAATCCCTGCATCGCGTTAGTGCATGCAGGGATTTTTCATTTCAGCGACGACCGATGCCGCGTGCTTTACTTCACCGCGCTGACCATATAGTCGACCGCGGCCTTCACGTCCGCATCCGATGCGTTCGAGCCGCCCTTCGGCGGCATCGCACCCTTGCCGTGCAGCGCGTAGTTATAGACGGTGTCCATCGGGTCCTTCAGGCGCGGCGCCCATGCTTCCTTGTCGCCGAACTTCGGCGCGTTCAGCACGCCGGCCGCGTGACAGGCCTGGCATACCGACTGATACAGCGCCTTGCCGGCCTGCGAGGCGTCCGCGCTTTGCGCGCCACCTGCTGCCGGGGCGGGAGTCTGCGGCACGCTGGCCATTGCGGCCATCGCCGCGGCGGCCTGGGCCGCGCCCGCGTCCGATGCACCTGCTGCACCGGATGCCGCGGCCGCGCCGGATGCCGCGGCCGCGCCCGCCGCCGGCTGCGCCGGCTCGGGGAAGCTCGCGCCCGAATTGTTCGCCATATAGACGACCGCGCGCGCGATCTCGACGTCACTGTAGTCGTCGGGGCTCGTGCCGCCGCGCGGCGGCATGGCGCCCTTGCCGGACAGGGCGGTGTGCCACAGGGTGTCGAAGCCCTGCGCGATGCGCGGCGCCCAGTCGGCGGTGTTGGTAAATTTCGGCGCGCCTGCGGCACCCGACGCGTGACACGCCGAGCAGACCGCCTTGTAGACTTCCTCGCCGCTCTTGTAGACGCGCGGCGCGTTGGCGTCGCGGATCTCGACGTGGGCGATCGGATGGATGCGGGAGGTGACTTCGGCTTCGGAGAGAGAGTCGGTGCCGGCGCCGGTGCGCGTCGAATTATCGACGTAGACGGCGAGCAGAACGATGATGACGATCGGCACAGCAAACCCGGCGATGACCGCGGCGATGAGCTGTGCTGGGGTTTTGATCGGGGCTCCGTGTGGTGCTTCGCTCATGCTTGTCTCGTCTCCGTGGTGTGTGAGCGGTACAGCGCGACGGCAACTTCCTGTTCTTTATCAGCCACGGACGATTATAGACGCAAGCTTTCGGCGGCGGCGAGGGGGCCAGGACGGTGTTCAGCAGGCGTTTACCCGGGTCGGCATGGACGATGGCAGGGGCCGGGGAAGACGCTGGGATGGGCGTCGGAGGCCGTCCTGTGGACGGTTCGGCCGAAACCGGGTATCCTTGCGGTCTCTCGCGTTGCCGTCGCGTCCGTTCTGGTTGGCGCGCTCTCGCGTAGATTCCCCGCAGTTTTATGGTGAAGCGCCCGTAGCTCAATGGATAGAGTACTGCCCTCCGAAGGCAGGGGTTGCTGGTTCGATCCCAGCCGGGCGCGCCAAGCCAAATAAGGGTTTCAACGATTTTTGAACCTGTGAGTATTCGCCACAGATGTCGTAAACGACACCTGTAGCTACCACGTTAAGTCCAGAGCTAGACTTTGCGGCCGGGTCGTTCCAAATCCGGACGAACTCTCCTCCTCCTCCCTCCTGTCGACCCCGCGATTTTCGCGGCCGTTGCGGCGAACGCTCCGAGATGAGCTTTCTGCACGCGCCGAAAACTTCCAGGCACTATTCTCCCGTTCAATCGTTCGAGTACCCGCCTTCGCGAGGGATATACGCCCGCCGCGCGGAGGGAATTGCGTTCATCCAAATACATCACGTTGAACGTCTCTGTCGCTTCCCGGCGAAGAGACTCGGACAATTCGCGGCCGTGTTTGACCAAAAACGCATGTTGGTCAGGAAAGTTCTTTTTCAGATATTTCAGCGAAATCCCGGCGGCTCGCGCTGCTTCGGTTGCGTTAATTGCGCGGCCGCTGCGAATCAACGCGTCAACTTCTGCACGTAAGTCATCTTTTGGTCGCCGAGCGCCGGTCACTCCGCTCTGCATCAACCGACGACGTTGCTCACCCGGCGCGCGACGGAGCGAAAGCATGACGCGGTTTCCGAGCAGAATATCGGCGATGGCGCATCCACAGCTGCCGCGCGAAGTCGTTCGGCACGAACTTCCCGAGATTTTGCACGGATCGAACGATTACCCCGAGATCAAGGCAGGCACGCCGGCATGTAATCACGCGCGGTTAACACATGGCTTGAGCACGCTGCCGGAGTCGGTAGGCTAAACACCGGCTGGGTTTAAGGTCTGTCTTGGTCGAGAAGAAGTTACGACTCTCATTGCGCGCCTGTCCGGAACAATCAGGCAATGAATCAAGAGGAACTGACTAACATCCCCTTCCTGCATATGCCATCGTAAACGGAGCACTTTTCGATGGAGGAGCAGCATGCTTAAGACTCGGAAGCTTGGATGTGAAGGACTTGTGGTGTCGGAGATCGCGCTGGGCTGCATGGGGATGTCCTTTGCATACGGCACGCCGGACGACGAGGAATCGGTCGCAACGATCCATCGGGCGATCGAACTGGGTTGTGCGTTTCTCGATACTGCGGAAATCTATGGCCCATTCACCAACGAAGAACTGCTCGGCCGTGCGTTGAAGGGGCGCCGGCACGAGGTCACGATCGCGACCAAGTTCGGTTTTGCCTTTGAAAATGGTGTGCGCGGCCTCAATAGCCGCCCCGAGCACATCAAGGGAGTGATTGATGCTTCGCTAAAGCGCTTGCAGACCGATCACATCGATTTACTGTATCAGCATCGGGTCGATCCCGATGTGCCGATCGAAGATGTTGCGGGCACGGTGAAGGATGCGATCGCGGCCGGCAAGGTGCGCTTTTTTGGCTTGTCCGAAGCGAGCGTCGATACCATCCGGCGGGCGCACGCGGTGCAACCGGTTTCCGCCCTGCAGAGTGAATATTCGCTGTTCGAGCGCGGTGTCGAAGACAAGGTCTTGCCGGCGCTTCGTGAACTCGGCATTGGTTTTGTGCCATATAGTCCGCTTGGCCGCGGGTTTCTGACCGGCACGGCGCAGCGGGCGGAAGAGTTGCCCGCCGATGACTGGCGTGCTGCCAACGATCCGCGCATTCAGGGCAACAATTTCGACGCGAACATCAAGCTCGCCGACTTCGTCAAGGCGCTGGCGAAGGACAAGTCCGTGACGCCGGGCCAGATTGCCCTCGCATGGCTGCTTCATCAAGGCAACGATCTGGTGCCGATCCCGGGCACCAAGCGGCGCCAGTACCTCGAGGAAAACCTGGGGGCGGCTTCAGTCACGCTCACGGCCGCCGAGCTGGAAAGCATTCGCGCTTTCCTCTCGCAGCACAAGACGGCGGGTGCGCGCTACCTGCCGGCGATGCTATCGAATCTCGATCAGTAGCGCAGCGCGGACGATCAGGCGAGCTCCGCGAGGCAAGCCTCGAAGGTGGCGATCAGGCGGTCGACGTCAGTCGTAGAGGTTTAGTTTGTTTTTATTGAGCGTCTTGTAGTACCTTCGGCAGTTCCACATTCTGATGCATTGGCGCTGGATGATCGTCAGGTCATCCAGCCGCTCCTGACGAGCGACAACGTAAATAGCCGCCTTGGCCAAGGGTGCTTGAGTCGTACACCGTGAACGTCTGCTCTACCTCGGGAAGAGCCGTAGATGGCTCGCCATGGCGAACGTTGGTTCGGGGTCCGAAAGCGGCCCATTGCCGGTATGCGGCGAGCGTGGCGACGGCCGCAACTCACCCGGCTGGCAAAGCCGCCTGCCGCGTCAGCCGGTTCCACGGCGTGATCTGCCAGCGCAGCGCAGCATGCGTCGCACTGCGCGCAGCGCGCACACCCCTGTTCCGGCCGCAGTCATAGCCAACGAACGACGACGTAGCGCTCATCTGTGCTGTGCTGAGCCCGTTGGCATCAGGCACTCGCGGTCCGTACACCACGCCGACACTGGCCCGCCCGTGGTCTGACCCAATCGGCCATTTTCCTGAAGCCGATCGCACCGGCTCGCGAAAAGCCGGTGCGATGCTACCTACCTCAGGACGAGGCGAGCGTGGCGATGTCGCTGGCGCTCATGGCGCCGTTATAGACACGGAAGTCGTCGATCAGACCGCTGAAATACGGGTCATTAAATTGTGAACGTCCCAGCCAGTTGTTCGTCGTACCTCGCAATTGGAACGGCGAAAGTGACATCGAGGTATTGGTTCCGACAACGGCTCCATTGACGTACAACGTGCCAGTCGCACCGGACAGCGTCACCGCGACATGCACCCATTGCGACAACGGCAGCGCCGCAGTGCCGTTGATACGTTGCTCGGCATTCCCACCGCCGCTGTCCGTAATCGCAAACCGCACCTGGCCGCTATCGCTTCGCGGTGTCAAAAACATGTAACGAGTGCTGTTGTTGCCAAAGTCGAAAATACGCTGCCAATTCGAGGAGCCATTCCAGTACACCCAGGCCGCGATGGTGAAGTCGTTGATGCCTGAGATGAAGCCGGCCGGCAGGGTGACATAGGCGCCGCTCCCGTTGAGTTGCACGGCGGTGTTGTGCTTGCCGGCCGCCCATGTTGCGCCGCCGAGCAGCGTGCCGTTATTGCCATTGCGCGTCGCATCGGAGGCGGTGGTGCCGCTCCCCTGGTCGAAAGTCAGGTTGGTGTATAGCAGCGTGCCACTCACGCCCATCGCTTCGCTTGACTGCGTCGTTTCGCCGGACGGCGTGATCGCGGTCACCACATAGTAGTAAGCGCCTGCGGGCAGGTTGGCGTCGGTATACGCCAGAAGATCGGAAATACCGCTCGCGGCAAGCGTGTAGGGGCCGCCGGACGTCGTGCTCCGGTAGACGTTGTAGCTGGTCGCATAGGCGGTTCCCCACCAGGACAGGACGATCTGGCCGGCAATCGTCGGCGCGGTCAGGCCCGAGGGGGGTGTCCCTTGAGCAATCGGGTCGCGCTGGAAGGTCAAGGTGCCATAGCCCAACTGATCAGAATTGCCGCCGGTGCCAAGTCCGCCTTCCGGCGAGTGCGAGGTCGCAAACTTCTGACAGTATGGAGCGGCAATGCCTTTCCGGTTGACGTAATGGTTGTAAATCAGCGCCCATTCTGGCCGGGTGTTGCCCTGAGCTGCGGTCGAAAAGACGGTGTCATACGCATTGTTGGTAGGGCAGTAATAGGGAGCGAACGGCACGGAATAGTAGGTCGTGCCTGACTGGATGAGGTTGCCCTTTGCGACGTATTCGCTGGCAGCCAACGCCCGGTTGTTGTCGTAGCCGTACAGGTCGATGCCTTGGTTCCACGCCATTTCGCAGATGGGACCTAACACGGAAATGCTGAGTGTATCGTGTCCCTGGTCGCGCCCAGCCTCCTGGGTCTGGCCCAGATAGCCAGGATGAAGGTGAACGACCAGATTCTCGATAGCGCCGTTGCCAAGGCCTTGCTGGAAGTAGCTGATCGCCTGGTTGAAGATCGTCTGGTTGTCGCAGAGGACACCTACCGCTAGAACCATGGCGGTGGCGAGGAGATCCCAGCTTGCGTAGACGGCGAGGGCCGCGCCAGTCCCGCTGGCGACACCTCCGTTCAACGGATAAAACACGTTGAGCATCATGTTCTGGAACGCCGCGAAGTCCGCCGGCGCCCAGCCCGGATAGTCGCGCATCAATTCTGCGGCGTTGGCGAACGTGTAACCCTGGAGCCCGGCCCGCAAGAAGCCGCCGTAGTTACCGTTGGACACGGCGATTTGCGTCAGCGTCGACGCCCAGGCGTTCATGATGGCCACCGCCGTATTGGCGGCCGTCGTGTCTCCGGCAATCTTCCAGCGCAACGCGTTGGCATAGGCGGCGGCGACGTCGTTGTACAGATACCCGCAATTGTCCGCGTAGCCGGGCATGGCATTATAAATGACCGCTTGGGGACTGGGCTTCCATGACGTGCTGGCGTAAGGGCTTGTGAGCATCAGGTTCCAGGTGTCGATCCACGGCGAAGCCTTGGCTGCCACCTTCTGGGCCATCCGGTTCAAATCGGCTTGCGTATGGAGCAGCCCGGGATGGACGAATGAACTGCTTCCAGACGGTCCGTTTACGTTTGCCTGTGCGTTTGCGACTGCCTGCTGGCTGCGCGCTGCACTCGCTGCTCCCGTACTGCCGTCGGACCCCGAGCCGGCGCCACATCCCGTCAGAGCAAGCGCTCCGAGTCCCTGCAGGAAGTTGCGGCGCGACATGTTGCTTTTTAGGGACGACAACACATCGAACAGGGCGCCTCCCTCGTCGCCCCGACCGATTTCTGCCGCTGCGTATTCCGTTATCGTTTGAGTCGCGTCCTGATTCGGTTTGTTCATAGACACCTTCCTTTTGGTGATGCAGTGGGACAGCGATAGATAGAGTTCAAAGCTCGCCTGGACTTTGATGTTGGAGCCGGCGCATGCCGGGCACGAAAGGACGTGTGAGACAAACCGACCCGAATGTTGACCTGACCAATCGACGCACAGCACGCACAAGCGCGCTTCTCGACGAGATAAGGCGCACATCGCGCGTCGAAAGAATTGATGGCGCTGATTGCACCGCACGCGCAACCCTGGGCGAAGGGCCACCCCGCCGTTTGCCGTCGGAGCGTTGATGCGCATAAATGAGCACACGCCACTGAGCCCTCATGCCTATACGCTTAAGGAAGGCACGGCGGTTGATGCGATGCTGATTGCCACACCGTGTTCGACGACGAACAAGGGCGGCGAGCGCGGCCCTGAGATGCATCAGACCAAGACCTGGCGCTTCGGCGCGACGTGCCGTATTGACGTGGACGCCGACTTGGGGCTGGCGCATACGGTCGTGGGCACGACGGCCAACGTTCGCAATGCGACGTAAACTCATGCACCGGTGCGGCGATGGTGCGCAGATCGCTGAATGACACCTCGCTTTGCTCATCGGCGCAAGGCGATTTCCGAGCGCGGCGCCAGGGGAGCCGCATTCAGCCGGATGGAACTCCAAGGAATGCTCCAAGGTGAAGCGTTAAGCAAACGTTTGCATATGTGCTTACGGCACATTGTTACGTTTCTGAAGGTTTGCGGTTGTAAGGATTTCCTGCTTGTTGAGCGGCGTCGGGATCGGCAGCGGGTGAAAGTGTCGGCGCCCATGTCCCCCTTGTAGCGCCATCGCTTGTATCAAACCCTCCTGTCGCAAGATCTCTGCGCGAATCGGGTCGAGCTGCGTTTTGTGTGGAAACTGCATTTCATCGGGACGTAATTACGGCATCGCTAAGCAACTGATTCCATTGGGTGCTTTGTGTCAGACTCTGTTGTTCGTTTACCTGAGTAAGTAGCATGCCCAAAGTCTGCTTTGCCTGTCAGTCATGAAGGCTTCGAAGGCATCGGCGCGGACCAGTTCTGGATTTATGAAATGTGAGCGAAGATGCTCGTCTAGCCGTCCACGCTCGATTGATGGCGATGTTGCGTTTCCTGATTCAAGCTTCGCGAGATACTCCGACGGTGCGACTCCACCGATAATCCGGCTGGTTCGATAGGACAATGGCGTCTTATTGATAATTGAATCGAACACGGCTGGTTTGATGTTGTGCGACTTGCACCAGTCCTGAGGAAAAATGTGGTGAATGTCGACGTTTTCACCGAAGAACACAATATGGTCGAATTCCTGACCCGAGCGGAAGTCCTGTGCACCCCTCTTCATCAACAGGGCATTTACCCCTTTGTATGCGGCTGACAGACGCATTCGCATCGTTTTCAATCTGTCGGCGCGGAAAATGGTCTCGCTTACCGTCGTCGGTTCCGGTCCACCGTTGAGCCACGCCGGGACCTCCAGGAAGTCTTGAGAAAAACGCGAATCGGCTGCCGAACCATAGAGCTCGCCGAAGACTCCATTCCAGTACCACCGCACCAGTTTTGCGCGGGTGGTGTCATGTTCCCAAGCGTTCCCGATGTCGGCGAGAATCGCCGCTAGCGGGACGATTTGCGACTGATAGGGAAGGTCGAACACGCGATAGACGTGCAGCATGTGCAGGAACTTTGCTGCGTGTACAAAGCCGGTCTCAACCTGTGCCTCATACTTCTTGTAGGCACTCAGTGGCAGGTTCAAGAGCGCTTGCCGGTTGCCGGTAACGGCGGGCAGGTCTCTTCCGGATTTTCCGGACCGCTCCGCTTCTCGTCGTTTCTCGCGAGTATGAAATAGCGAGATTGCCTGCAAGAAGTCTGTGTTCGTCACATCGGCAATGATGCCGGAGGTTGCGCCCGCTGGTCGCAATGTTTCTGCGAACCGGCCCTGGCGTCCCCTGACATTCTCGATACCGTATCTCTTTTCATAACTTTCACCATGGTTCACGCCCTTCTCGTAGGTCCACGCGTTTGAATCCACGAAGACCTCACGAATCTCACCGTATGCGCCATTTGGCGGAACAGTGGCGGCATCGAGAATAGTCCAGGCATAACCGTCCGATCGAAAATCGCGGCTGCACAAAGAAAAGCCCGCGCAAGGCGGGCCGGGGTGCGCAAATGCACAGCGAATCAGCGAATCGTGGTTCCTGCTTCAAGCGAGAGCCACGCTCAAATACCGCCCGGCGTTGCGACTCGCCTGCATGTTCGCCTGATACTCGGCGCCCAGTTCCTGTTGCGCGACACGCGCGGCGTCGAAGATGCGGCTGTCGATCTCGTCGATCTCTCTGAGCCGTGCCATAACCTCCTGCGGCGGCTGCGCGCCGAGCGCCGTCAAGAGCGGCGAGCGCTCGTCGGCGAGCTGCGCGGCGCGCTCCCAGTCGCCGACAGCGGCCGCCAGTTCGAGGTCTTTCGTCATCTGCCAGATGCGCTCGATCGTGGCTATGTTCTGCATGGTTCGCTCCGCGCCACGCTCAGCCCTTGTTCGTGGCAAGCGCGCCTGCGCTGTTGGTGCCACCGAACAGTTGCGTGAGGTACTGCGAGTTGTTGTTCATCGTTGCCATCAGCGTGTCGAGTGCGGTGAACTGCGCGGTGTACTGGCTGGTGAGCTGCGCCTGCCACGCCGTCAGCGTCGTCTGCTGGTTCGAGAGGCTCGTCAGGTCGCTGTTGATCGCGTCCGTACGGTTTTTAATGATGCCGGCGGACGAGGTGTAGTTCGTGATGCTGTCGTCCAGTTGCGCGGCGATGCCGGTGGTCGGATTGAACAGCGAGGCCACAGCCGACTGGTTGTTCTGCAGCGCATCGCTGAGCTTCGTGTCGTCGACCGACAGCGTGCCGTCCGACTGGAGCGTAACGCCGATCGCGGCAAGCGTCGTCTTCGTGGTGCCGCTGCCCACGCCGCTGCCCACGATCTTGGCGAGCTGGTTCTGGATCACACTCAACGTGGAATCGCCGAGCAGCACCCCCTGCGACGTCGAGCTCGCGTTGTACGCCGTCAACGAGCCCATCGTCGTGACGAGTGTGTTGTAGACGGTGACGAAATTGTCGATCGCCGACGACTCCGTGCTGGTGTCCTGCGCGACCGTGAGCGTCTGGGTGGTGCCGACCGCCGCTGACGTGAGATTCAGCGTCACGCCGGACAGGGCCGTCTTCACGGCGTTCGTGGAGCTGCTCACGCCGACGCCGCCGAGCGTGAAGTACGAATCCTGGGCGGCCTGCGTCTGGCTCCAGCCTGTGCCGGAGATGGTCGACTGGCTGGGGTTGATCGTGTTGCCGCTGCTGTCGGTACCGGTGAGGTCGCTCGCGCTGGATATCGACTTGCCGGCGGTGGTCGTTACCGCGAGCTTGTTCAGGTCGTCGGTCGAAGTCGAATCGCTGATCGCGATGCTGATGCCGCTCGACGCGCCGGTCGAGTTCGATTGCAGCACGAGGTGGGCGCCGTCCGAGCCGGTCACCACGGTCGCGGTCACGCCGGGATTGTCATTGGCCGAATTGATCGCCGAGGCAATGCCGGCAATCGTGCTGTTCGAGCTGTTCAGGGAAATCGTGCTGCTCTGGCCGTTGACCGTCAGGGTCATCGTGGCTGAGCCGGAAGCCAGGTTCGTGCTCGCGTTATAACCCGCCGAGGTGAGCACTTGCGAGGTGGCGACCTGCGCCACATTGAGCGAGTACGAACCCGCCACCGCGCCGGTCGCGGCTGTGGCGGTGACGCCGGTGCCGCTCAGGGTGGTCTTGAACGTATTGAGCGTGGCGCCGTCGCTGAGCGGCACGATGGCGGCCTGCAACGCGGACAGTCCCGCGGAGAGCGTGCCGTAGGCCGAAATCAGCGTGTTGTCCGCGGTCTGCTCGGCGGCGATGGTCGCGGCCTGGCCGGCCGTCTTGCTGTTGACGAGCGCCGTGACGAGCGAACTCGTGTCCATCGAGGAATTGGTCGAGCCGCTGATGATCGACTGGGCGGCTGCCTGCACCGACGCCTTGGCGGCAGCGGTCGTGGTGGCGACTGCGCTCGAGATCGCGGCAGTCGTGGATCCGGTTACGGTGGACATGAGGAGGCTCCGTGCGTCGGCAAGGCCGGTCAAAACGCTTGAATGCGCGATTTAATTCGCGATTTAATTCGCGGTGTAACGCTGGAAACGACAATCGGGAGGCAAGCCTCCCGACGGATTTGCGTCCGGCTCGCGATGCGCTGCGCGCCGGACACCTGCGGCCGGAAGCGCCTTACTGGAGGAGCTTCAGGATCTGCTGCGGCTGCGAGTTTGCTTGTGCCAGCACCGAGATACCGGCTTGTTGCAGAACCTGTGCCTTGCTCAGGTTAGCCGTTTCTGCCGCGAAGTTCGCGTCCTGGATCGACGACTGGGCGGTCGACAGGTCGGTCGATTGCGCTTGCTGCGTCGAGCCGATGGCGGTGAAGCGGTTTTGTGCTGCGCCGAGCGTAGCTTGCAGGTTGTTCAGCGTGGTCAGCGCGTTGTCGATCGACTCCATCGCTGCGCTTGCGCCGGTCTGGCTGCTGATGTCGATGCTCGCAACGTTCGTCGGCGTGTTGAGCGCGTCGATCGCCGCACCGGTGTTGGTGTTCGAAGCCGCGGTGAAGGACGTGGTGAGCGTAGCGGTGGAGCCGCCTACCGCCGTCGACATGTCGGTAGCAAGCTTCGTAGCAATCGCCGCGCCCTTGCCGGCAGCATTAGCGGCGGTGATGACGGCGTTGCCGTTGGCGTCGGCGGTCGTCACGCCGGCGCCGAGCACGGAAGAAGCGACGGCTTGGGTCAGCGCCTGGTTGTTCTGGTCCGTCAGCGTGTAACCGCCCTTGCCGTCGGCGATCACGTTGATGGCCGTGATCGCGGCGCCCGTAGCAACCGTTTGGCCGCTAGTGTTCAGCGACAGGTTGCCGAACGAACCGAGCGTGTTGCCTGCTTGCACATTGCCGGTGCCGAGCTTCGCAGCCGACATGTCTTGCGTCAGGTTCAGGCTGATCGACTGGCCGACGTTCGCGCCAACCTGGAACGACACGGTGCCCAGCGAACCGTTGAGCAGGTTCATGCCGTTGAACGTCGTCTGCGACGCGACACGGTTGACTTCCGAAATCTGTTGCGAGACTTCCTGCTGCAGGGCCGCGCGGTCGTCGCTGGTCATCGAGCCGTTCGCTGCTTGCGTGGCCAGCTGGCGGATACGCTGCAGGCTGCTCGTCAGCGAGGCGAGACCGCTCGATGCCGTTTGCACCATCGACGTGCCGTCGTTCGAGTTCGAGACGCCCTGGTTCAGACCGTTGATCTGGGTCTGCATGATGTTCGAGATCGCGAGGCCTGCTGCGTCGTCCGCTGCGCTGTTGATGCGTTTGCCCGACGACAGACGCGTGATCGCCTGCGACAGTGCGCTGCCCGAACCGGTCAGGTTCTGCTGCGAAATAAGCGAGTTGATGTTTGTATTGATTCCGAGCATTTCAATTCTCCGAGTAGGGCACGGGCCCGATCCCAAAAATGGCAGCGTGGTGTGTGTTGGCCGCCTTGTTTGGGATATCGGTCCCTACCGGGAAAACTTTAAGGGGAGAATCAATCAAGGGAGTCAAATGGCGCAAAAGGGGCTTCGGCGCGGGATTGACGGCGCATGTCCGGCATTGAATCTTGCATCTTGCTTTCAGGGGGGCTGCGCCTGGCTTCAAGGGCTGGTCATTGGCTTCATTGCGCATTTTTCAGCTATGACTTAGCTTGCGCGAACCCGGCGTTTGCGCATCTGCGGAATTAGGCGCGAAAAGCGTGCTTGTCTGCCGGATCAACATTCCGCAGCGGCCGCTACACTGCCCGATCGCCTAATTCAGCCGCCAGTCGTATGCCCATAGTCAGCATCCTCATTCCCGCGTTCAAGCCGGCATACCTGGCCAAGACTTTGGCGAGCGCCTGCGCTCAAAGCTTCACGGACATCGAAATCCTCGTCGGCGACGACACGCCGGACGGCATACTGCGCGAGATTGCCGATGGAGCGAACGATCCGCGGATTCGATATTTTCACCACGGATTTCAGGACGGCCTGCGCAACCAGGAGCAGTTGTGGGCGCAGGCTAACGGCCGGTACGTGAAGTGGCTCTACGACGACGATCTTTTGATGCCGACCTCGGTCGCCACGCTGGTTGCAGCGCTCGACAGTCATCCCGAATCGACCCTGGCCTTTCATCAGCGCGTTGTCATCGACTCCGACGACAAGGTGATCGACGTGCCAGCCGCACTGATCCAGCCCGGCGAGACGGCGCTCCTCGATCGCGCGTTTCTGATCGAGAACGTGGTGGTGACCGCCAACAACTTCCTCGGTGAACCAAGCAACGTCATGCTTGTGCGCGAGCGGGTCAACGTCGGCGCCATGATGAAGTACAGGGAACACGGATTCATCTATCTGACCGATGTCGCGATGTACCTGAACATGGCGGAGCAGGGGCCGGTCGTCCTGGCTGGCGGCTACCACAGTTGCTTTCGGCGGCACGCGACGCAAAACTCCGGCGTGGCGAACCCCTGGCTGGCGGCGGGCTTTTACGAATGGGAAATCATGGTGCGCGGCGAAGCGGCCGCTGGGACCATCGGCGCGGAGGCGCTCGGCAAGGCTCGCGAGCGGCTCGGCGAGGTTTACCGCTTTGCCATTGAACAGCGCGGCCTGTCTGGGCTTGAACCGTTGAAGCAGAGCCTGGACGAGCTGGGGCGCCTGCCGCCTCGCGAACTGCCCGCGTCTCGCCGGTTTCTCGACGGCATCGCCCACTCGCGCGCGGTGGCGGCGGCAAAGAACCGCAAGCGTGTGCGGCTCGTCTGCGCCACGCGGGGAGACCAGCAGCAGTTCATGGCCGAAACCGCGCTCGGCCGTTCGCTGCGGCTATACAGCTCCGCCATGCGTGAAGACGACGTGCAGATCAGGCTGACGATCAACAACACGCAAGGGCTGGCTGCGATCTACAACGCCGCGATCGAGGCGGCGGCCACTGATCCGGCGATCCTCGTCTTTATCCACGATGACGTTTGGCTTGCCGACTTTTTCTGGCAGGAACGCATCCACACGGCACTCGATCACTTCGATGTGGCCGGTATCGCTGGCAACACGCGCCGCGTGCCGGGGCAGCCGGCCTGGCATTCGACGACGCTCAGCTTTGAACAGGACGCGGAGCATCTGAGCGGAAGCGTTGGCCGCGGTCGGGGCATGCCCTGCGACGAAGTCGATCTGTTCGGACCATCGGAGCAAGAATGCAAGCTGCTCGACGGCTTGATGCTTGTCGCCGATAGCGAGACGCTGCTTGCCCGCGGTGTCCGGTTCGACGAACGTTTTGCGTTCGACTTCTACGATCTGGACTTCTGCCGGCAGGCCGAACTGGCTGGCCTGCGGATGGGAACGTGGGCGTTGAGCGTGATTCACGAGGGCGGGCGTCGGTACGGCACCGAGGCGTGGCTCGAAGGCTACATCCGGTATCTGCAGAAATACGGCGAAAAGGCGGGGCATGACATGCCGGTCGCGCAGGTTTATGCCAATGAGGCGTAGTGAGGGGGAAAAGCCCCTTAGTTCGCCGGACTGAAATGGCGGCGCGAGGGTCAAAATCTCGGGACCGACTTATCTCGATTACCCATGAAATCGCCCGGCCACACGCCCATCTATGTCACCCAGCCGTACATGCCACCGCTGGAGGACTTCATTCCCTATCTGGAAAAAATCTGGGACTCCAAGCGGCTGACCAATCATGGGCCGATGCACGAGCATCTCGAGAAAGCGCTCGCCGAGTATCTCGGCGTCGAGCACATCGCACTCTTTTCCAACGGCACACTGGCGCTGGTCACGGCCCTGCAAGCCTTGCGCATCACCGGCGAGGTCATCACGACGCCGTACTCCTTCATCGCCACGGCGCACTCCCTGCGCTGGAACGGCATCGAGCCGGTCTTCGTGGACATCGACCCGGTCACGCTCAATCTTGACCCAGCGAAGATCGAAGCGGCCATCACGCCCAAGACCACGGCTATCCTGCCCGTGCATTGCTATGGCAATCCCTGCAAGGTCGACGCCATTCAGAAGATCGCCGACATTTACAACCTGAAAGTCATATACGACGCCGCGCATGCCTTCGGTGTGGGCGACGAAGGCGGCAGCATCGTGCGGCACGGCGACCTCTCCGTATTGAGCTTTCACGCCACCAAAGTATTTACGACCTTCGAGGGCGGCGCCATCGTCTGCCCGGACAGGAAGACCAAAGAACGCATCGACAACCTGAAGAATTTCGGGATCGTCGACGAAACCACGGTCGTCGCACCGGGCATCAACGGCAAGATGGCTGAGGTCAATGCCGCCTTCGGCTTGCTGCAACTGCAACACATCGACAAGGCACTGGCGCGCCGCCGCGAGATCGGCGCGAAGTACGGTGAGCTGTTGAGAGACGTTCCGGGCATCGAATGCGTCCAGCAACGGGAGGGGAATGGCAGAAATTTTTCGTATTACCCGATCCTGGTCGGACAGGAATATCCGATCAGTCGGGACGCGCTTTTTGAGCGATTGCGGGACAAGGGAATTCATGGCCGCCGGTATTTCTATCCGCTGATCACCGAGTTCCCGATGTATCGCGGCATGTCTGGCGCTTCGCGCGGCAATCTGCCGGTGGCGACGAAGGTGGCAGCGGATGTGATCTGCCTGCCGATTTATCCGAACCTCACGAACGATGAGGTCGAGAGGATTGCTGCACTGATTGGAGATATTTGATGACTACCGAGTATGTAATGCCCAGCATCGAAAGCTTTATTGAAAATTTTCTGGTTGTCACCGATTTTCAGAATCCGGTGGAAGTGAAACCGGAGACGGAATTGAGCAGCCTGGAAGAATGGGATTCGCTGGCTGCGCTGGGCGTGATCGTGATGTTCGACACGGAGTTCGGCAAGGTGATCTCGGGTGACGACCTGAAGAAGTGCGCAACGATCACCGACCTCTACAAACTGCTCGGATAAGAACATGGCATTTTCCACTCTGCGCAATGTGCGTTTCGCAGGCATGGCGACCTGTGTGCCCAGACGTGTCTATGACAACGTCCTCGATGCTCCGCCGCAAATCCGTTCGGAGCGCGAGCGCCTGGTGCGCAATATCGGCATCAAGACGCGACGCCTTTGCCCGGAGTGGCAATGCTTTTCCGACCTCGCTTTCGATGCAGCGGAGAAGTTGCTCGCTGAGTTGGAGTGGGCACGTGAAGAGATCGATGCGCTAGTTGTCGTGACGCAGTCGCCGGACTACCTGATTCCATCGACAGCGATCATCCTGCAGGATCGCCTGAAGCTGTCGCAGGCGACGATTGCCTATGACGTGAACCTCGGCTGCTCCGGCTATCCCTTTGGCTTGCATCTGCTGGGTAGCATGATTGCCGCTGGCGCTATCAAGAAGGCGTTGCTGCTGATCGGGGATCGTTCGGGCAATCTTCGCGATCCTTTGTTCTCCGATGCCGGCACGGCAACGGCACTCGAATTCGATGAGAAAGCGCCGCCGATGCACTTCGACCTCAACAGCGACGGTAGCGGTTACAAGGCCATCTGCTTGCCGGTCGGCGGACATCGGGAGCCGGTTGGTATTCACCATTTGATCCCCACTCGCGACGAAGGCGGTTTTTTTCATTCAGGACTGGACCTGACGCTTGATGGTCCAGCCGTGCTGAGTTTTTCCACGCAGCGTGTGCCGCCTGCCGTAGAAAGCATTCTGGAAAAAACCGGCACGAGCAAGGACGACATCGACTATTTCGTCTTTCATCAGGCCAACAAGATGATCAACGAAACCATCCGCAAGAAGCTGGGCTTGCCGGTGGAGAAAGTGCCTTCCACCTTGCTGGATTTCGGCAATACCAGCGGCGCATCCTTGCCGGTGACGATGACGGCCCGTTTGCACGAGGTGCTGGGCAAAGCCCGGCATCGCTTGCTATTGAGCGGCTTCGGTATTGGCCTGTCGTGGGGCACGGTCATTATGGATATTGAAGGCGCCAAGTTTCCGGCATTGATCGAGTCATGAGTATGGAAAACCCGTTCTCGCTTTCCGGGAAGCGCATCCTGGTCACAGGGGCTTCATCCGGCATCGGTCGCCAGATCGCGATTTCCTGTTCACAGATGGGCGCGCAGGTCGTTATCACGGGCCGCGACCGCGAACGTTTGAAGCAGACGCTAGAGATGCTCGATAAATCGGCATCGGCAGGACATCAAGCAGTTCAAGCCGAACTGACGGATGCGGCTGAGAGGGAGATGTTAGTCGCTGCGCTCGGCGGCGTTGCGCTGAATGGAGTCGTACATAGCGCGGGTATCTCGCGTTTGAGTCCGGTGCGAATGTTTACCGAGGCACATTTGCGCGAACTGCATTCCATTAATGTCGAAGCCCCCATGCTGCTGAGTCAGGCTTTGCTCAAGCGTAATTTAGTGGCTGCGGATGGCTCCCTCGTGTTTATGGCATCGATTGCAGCGCATATTGGTGTCGCGGGAGTCGCAGCATATTCCGGCACCAAGGCCGCATTGATTGCCATGATGCGTTGTCTTGCTATGGAAGTCGTTAAGCGCCGTATTCGCGCCAATTGTCTTTCACCAGCGCTCGTGGAAACGCCCATGCTTGACAGCCCCGGGGTTATGGTGGGGTTGCTAGAGAAGGAGCAAGGCAACTACCCGCTCGGCTTCGGCAAGCCCGAAGATGTGGCCAATGCCGCTGTTTTCCTGTTGTCGAACGCCAGCCGCTGGATCACCGGCACGACGCTGGTGATGGATGGCGGCTTGACGATCAGCTGATATGTCGAACTCTCCTCGCCACCTGTTGATTGTTGGGGCCGGAGGTTTCGGTCGCGAAGTACTGAGCTACATCGAGGACGACAATCCTTTATTCGAGGTGAAAGGCTTCCTCGATGGCCGTGCCGGTGCGCTCGATGCAACGCCACGCGACGTGCCGATCGTCGGCGATCCGCTGACGTACCAGCCATTGCCGAATGAGGTCTTCATGGCTGCGCTCGGCGATCCGCAGCAGCGTTTCAAGTACACCGCTACGCTCCGTGACGTTCATGATGTCGATTTCGCGACCGTCGTGCATCCGCGTGCAAATGTGAGTAAGCACGCAAATCTGGCACATGGTTGCATCATCGGCCCAGGCGTAGGCCTCTCGGTCGATACGCACGTCGGTGCCTTTACCTGCATCCAGGAATACACGGTCGTCGGTCACGATGCGCGTATCGGCGAGTGGTGCCAGATTAACAGCCATTGCACGATTGCCGGCGGCGCCCGTATCGGCAACTTTGTCACGATTCATCCCAACTGCGTGATTACCAGTCGTGCCGTCATTGGAGACGGTGTCACCGTTGCGCCGGGCAGTGTTGTCATCGGACGGATTCCGGCCGGTATCACGGTCCTGGGCAATCCGGCCAAACGTTTTTCTTTCCGCTGATTTTATGCCGACTCAACAGATTCCGCCCCGAGCTTACGTCGATTCTGCCCATCACGAAAACGAGCTGAATGGTTTGTTTCGTCAGTCGTGGATTTTCGTTGGCCTGAAACTGGAACTGCAGGGCAACGTGCATCAAGGCATGCGCCTGGGGAATACGGAGATCGTTCTGCAATGCGACGAAATGGGCAAGCCGCGCGCTTTTCTGAACGTGTGCTCGCATCGTCATGCCCGTTTGTGCGAGCCCGGGACTCATCGCGGGTTCGTGCGCTGCCCGTACCACAGTTGGGTGTACGACAAATGCGGCGTTCCTCTTAGCATTCCCCAGAAGCAGGCATTTCCTCAAGTAGTCGCGGAGCCGAAGAAGTTCCGACTGCATGAGTTTGCTTGCGACACGGCAGGACAATTCATCTTTGTGCGCCTGTCGGAGGAGGGGCCGAGTCTGCGCGACTATCTCGGTTCGCAATATGTCTTCCTCGAAAATGCAAGCGAAGGCATGGACACGGTGCTGGATGAATTCCGCGAAGATGTCGCGGCCAACTGGAAAGTCGTCATCGAAAACGCCCTGGAGGGCTATCACGTCCCCTCGGTGCATTCCGGCACATTCATGGAGGTCGACGGGATGAGTCGCGAAAAAGAAGCTCCGCGCTTTTTCTTCGACGACGCCCGACACAGTCACCTGGAGCACGATGCCAACGCCGATTGGGTCGCTCGTTTCAAGCGCATGGAATCCAGAATCGGCCGCTGGCCGTGGCCTTTCGAGCATTACACGCACCATCACATTTTTCCGAACCTGACCGTGACGTCCTTCATGGGCTATAGCTTTCACGTGCAGCGTTTCGATCCGACCTCCGTGGAGACCACGACGGTACATTCGCGCACGCTCGGCGTGAAATTCGAAGGAAGCACGGAGGCCGGGAAAAAAATGATGGAACACATCTACGCAGATGGGCACGCTTTCACGAGGAAGGTGTTTGCGGAAGATGGCGGGATTTGTGCCAAGGTGCAGGCGGGTGTGCGCAATGCGACGAAGCTGGCTGTTCTCGGCGAGGGAATCGAAGACCGTGTTCGTCATTTTCACCATGCCTATGTTGCAGCCCAACCAATCGAAGGACAGAAATGAGTGCCGTTGATATCGCAGGAAAATCTGCGGAAGAATCGTTTTATCGTGCGTTGGAGCAATATCGGGAAGATGCAGCGTGCTTTGTCCCCGACAATGCACGCAAGGTGATTGGGAAATACGGCAAGGCGACGAAATATGTCGTGCTTGGCACGAAAGATTTCGGCGCACAGTTTATTGCCGCGCTTGGCGAAAAGGGAACGGCGCTGCATGTCGTGGATGATTTCAAATGTCATCGCGGCGAGCAGTTTTGGGGCGTGGATATTATTTCCACCGACGTGTTCCTCGAACTGGTAAAGAAAGACCCATCCATCGTTGCGATCAATTCCTGCCGCTACGATCATTCCAAGCGCTTTTTCGACGACCTTTGCCGTCGCCATGACATTCCCTGTCTGAATTTTGAGCAGGCGGTGCGTGTGCTCGATTTGAATTCTTCGCTCGACTATCGCGTCGCGGATTGGGGGCGAGTCATTGCAGACCGTGCCGACGGGTTCGCTGCTTTGTCGAAACGACTTGCGGACAGCTACTCGCAAGAAACGCTTTGGCGCGTCCTCACCTTTCATCTGACGTGCGACCCGGAGTGGTATCTGAACGTCGCCAGACAATATTGCACCTTGTATTTCCGTTCCGGACTGTTGTCTTTTACCGAGCACGAAAAATTCGTCGATTGCGGTGCCTCCATCGCGGAATCCACGACAGGCTTGATCGGCACGACAAAGGGCAAGTTCGATCGTGCGTGGATGATTGAGCCGGATCACATCAACATCAAGACGCTCCGGCAATTCCTGCGGCGGTATGCAGGCACGGAACTGGAACGCAAGATCAGTCTGCATCCTTATGCCGTCGGCGAGAGTCGGGCGCAGGTGCCGTTCAATCATGTGGGTGGCCACGGCGGTTCCATTCTTCCTGGCGGCGATGAGAAGCCCTCGGGTATGGTCGAGCTTCGTCCCGTCGATGAGATCATCGATGACGTTCCCACCTTCATCAAAATGGACATCGAAGGTTTCGAGCTGCCGGCTCTCAAGGGAAGCATCAAGTCGATTCAGGCCGGACATCCGAAGATGGCGATTTCGGCTTACCACCGCGCTACGGATTTGCTGGATCTCCCTGCGTTCGTGGATTCCATCGAGCCGGGTTACCGGATCGGCCTGCGTCACCACACGGAAGACCGGTGGGACACTTGCCTGTACTTTTACTGAGCCGGCGAAGGAAAAGCATGGCAATCAGTAATATTTTTATCGCCGGCATGGACAAGTGCGGTACGACTGCACTGTCCCAATGGATGGTCGATAACGATCTGGCCGAAGACAGGGTGCCGGGAATCAAGGAACCTGCGCTGTATGTCAACGATGAACCGCATCCCGGCAAATTCCGCGTTTCAGCAGGGCGCCCGTTGCTAGACGCCACGGTAGCTTATTCCAAGAGCGCCGATTACGTCCGATTATTGCCCGAGCACGAGACCAGGATTGTCATTTGCTGGCGTAATCAGCTCGATCGGTCATGGTCGTTGTACAAGATGCTGAAGGTCTTTGAAAGAAGCGGTGCGGAACTCGATAGCTATTTTCATTCGTTCTGGAAGAGAGTGGGGGCGGAGGAATTCAGGCGCCAGACCTTTTTCGAGGTTATCGAGCATTATTTCCCACGGCGTCTTCACGACGTGTTCAGGCGATACGTCGAAAAGGAAATGGAGCATATCCGCACCCATAGCTTTGTCGAGCGCGTCGAATACGAAATGAGTTTTTATCTCTCGCGGCAGCAATGGCCGTTCTGCTCCGTGCTTGCCGGTGGGTTTTATTACCGCCCAATCCGCATGCTGCTGGAAAAGTATCTGCCGCAGGACATCGCGGTGATCTCGGTCAATCAGCTTGCCGACCAGGATCGACGCCGCCATTTCGTTCGCGAGGTGTTCGAGAAGGAAATCGAAACTCCTGACGTGCCTCTGTCTTTCTCTAATGAAAACATCGAGCTGGAAGAACCCAAACCGGATTTCCACGACAGGAAGTTCGACACGCTGCGCGCGTGTTTTCGCTACGACCTGGAACAGGCTCGTGAGCTGGTCAAAACGACATTGTTCGGAGACAGTCTTCTTGACCATGCCGGACTGGATCGCTATTTCACTGAACAGACAACATAAATGACGAACGCTTCCCTATCCTTGCGCGAGCGGTTGCTGCGCGCCTTTGCCGACGATACGGCGCCCGCACGCGCCGCTGCCAGTCTGAAGGGCGTGGCGCTGGTCGTCTTCGGTCCCGGCTCATTCCTCGCATCGATTCATCTGCCGGGCTTGCTCGCGCGCGGGGCGAACCTGGTGTTGGCTGTGGACGACTGGTCCCGCACGGAGGAAGTCTCCGGCATCCCTGTGTGCACATCGGCGCAATTACCCGCGGAACTGGCGCGGCGGGTGCCAACAGGCACGGAGGTCAAGGCCGTCGATTTCACGCAGAGCCGCTATGGGCAGGCCCGTTTCCGCGCGCTGGCCAGGCACTTGGGCATGCCGATTCACGGCCTTGTGGAATTGCTTGCGGCGTACGATTGCCCCGGTGTTTACGAGCCTGTCTTGCAGTATCGTGCGCGAACCCGGGAACGTGCCGATGACTGGCTTGCATTCGCCGAGCGGCTCGAAGACGAGCGGAGCCGCGAAACCTTATATGCCGTGCTGCTGCAGCGCCTGGAATTCGATTGCCGTGCGCTGGATTCAGTCATGGCCAGTCCGCACGACGAATATTTTGGCGTCGGTCGCGCACACAGCGAAACATTCACGATCGGCACCAGGGAGCACTTCGTAGATTGCGGTGCGCATACCGGCACGGTTGTCGCCAAGTTGTTGGGCGCGACCGACTGGAACGTGGCAACTGTGCATGCGTTCGAGCCGGATGCGCAAAACTATGAGGGATTGAACAAGCTGATGCCCTATCCGTTGCCTTTCATGCACACGCACCGCTGTGCGGTATCCGACCGTAGCGAGACGTTGCGTTTCCACCAGACCGGCACGATGGGCAGTCATGTCAGTTCCAGCGGAGGGGTCGAGGTGCCTTGCGTGAAGCTCGACGACGTGGTCGAAGACGCCACCTTCATCAAGATGGATGTCGAGGGTTTCGAGGCGCGCGCCTTGCGCGGCGCAGCGCAGCTGATCGCCCGTGCGAAACCGAGAATGACGATTGCCTCTTACCACTATGCGAACGATCTGCTCGACGTGGCCGATACGCTGCGCGAAATCGTCCCTGGGCATCGCCTGCGCTTGCGTCATCACTACAGCTTCTTCTACGACAGCATCATCTACGCTTCGCCACGCGATGATTGGGCACCGCTGACACGGGCCGAATAGGACGCAGTCGATATGGCTCTTGAATCGAAGCTTCCACCGCAATGCTTCTCTGATCCGGCAATCTTTGCAGCCGAGCAGTCCATCCTGTTCGAGCGAACCTGGCAATTTGCATGCTTGCGGACTGACGTACGTGACGACAAGGACTTTGTGACTGGCAACATCGGCTCACAGCCTTTCGTGTTGCAGAACTTTCGCGGCCGTCTGGCTGCATTGCATAACGTGTGCTCGCATCGCGCGGCACCGTTGCAGCCAACGGAGCGCGGTAATCGCGGCCTGCATTGTCCGTATCACGGATGGGTCTATGATCCATCCGGCGTGCCGGTTGGCATTCCGCACAACGAGACGTTCTATCCCATCAGTGTGGAGGAGGCCAAATGTCTGGCTGCGAAGTCCTTTTCCCATACAGCGTTGGGAAACATGGTGTTCGTCTCGGCCGCGCCGGATGCTCCCTTGTCTTCGCAGTTGGGAGAGCACACCGATTTGCTGGCGAATATCGGCAACGCGCTCGACGACATCAGCTTCCGCACCCGTATCCATGCCGCGTGTAACTGGAAATTCCTGATGCATAACGGCTATGACGACATTCATGCGCAGTTTGTGCACCCGTTGTCGTCGCTGGATACGCGAGATTATATTGGCGCGGAATGGCTGTCTCATCCTTTCGACAGCGATGTTGAAAGCATTCCAGCTGGTTACGGTAAACGGCATGCGTTGCTCAAGGTGATGATGACGCAAGCGGCGCAGGCGCGTAATGCTGCGATATTCAACGGCTGTCTTGCGAATAGAGAGTTTGCGTTCGATCACTACATGCATCTTGTCCTCTGGCCCAACGTCATCATTACTTCTGTGCAGGGGCTTTGGTACAACATCGTGCGTTATCGTCCAACCTCCGAGTCCTCGACGGAAATCGACGTGTCGGTTGTTCCGGGGCGTCAGAAAGATGGTCAGTCCAGAGTCACGCCGGACATTCTCTATCACCTGGCGCTTAGCGGCTTGCGAGTCTTCAACGAGGATATTGAGGCTGTCGAATCCAGCCAACGCGGCATTGCGTCGGTCCGGCGACATGCCGTATTGGGCGAACGCGAAGACAAGATAATCAATTTTGATAGCGCCTACGTCGCGGCCATGACGCTGGCCGGTATCGAAATCGGCGCATAACCGGGATACGGGAACGCTATTTCATGAGTCGCAAGATCGTCGTTTTTGGCATTAGCCCCTTCTCCCGGATGGTTTGTTCGTTGTTTGCGGACAGCGGTGCGGATACGGTTGTACGTACGGCACATCAGCGTTTCATTCCGCAAGACGAACATGGCGATTTGCCTTTCGTGCCGTTCGAGACATTGCCGCAGAGCCATCCGCCACATGAGTATGAGGTGTTCGTTGCGTTGGAACATGCACGGCAGAACATAGCGCGCGCCGAGATCGCCGAAACTGCCAGACAGCAGGGCTATCGGCTTGCTTCGTATGTCAGTCCTTCGGCACAGCTCGGTGCGCGTGTTGTCATTGGCGAGCACAGTCTGGTTCTCGAAGGTGCCATCGCGCAATACGATGTGCGTATTGGTAACAACGTCATCGTCGGGGCCAGGTGCTTTTTCGGTCAGGGTACCGAAATCGGTGAGAACGCCTACTTCGGCTCTGCCGTATTCGTCGATCGTTTTTCAAAGATCGGCCGCCATTGCACTATCGGTAGCCAGGTACGTATTGCCGAATCGGTCAAGGTTCCGGCCTGGTCGTATCTCAAGGCGTTTGAAGATGTTCATTCTTCATTGACGGAACCTGTTTTCATCCATGAGGCACTTCGGGCTTCAGGTCGCATTGTTGATCGTCGGCTTGCAGCGGGAAAGGAGGGGATCTGATTCGGGCCTCGCATATGGCGCGTGATCCAGCGGAACACTGCGCCGATGCCGTTCGGCAGATATTTCACCGGCGATTGGCGTAGCCTCGAAAAATCAGCTTCGTTCACTGGCTGCGCCTGCAATCTACTAGCTCCCGTATTTGCGCAAATACCGCTCGTACCCCTCACGCCATCCCGGCGATCCAAAAGCCCCACCGCTTTCATGCACCACGCTCAACGGCCAGGTGCCCATGCTCAGGCCCTTGAGTTCGGCCTCGCGACAAAAATCCATGTCATAGAAGTGGAACTTGAACTGCTCGTCGAATCGCACGTCGCGGCTCACGAGCGTTTCGCTGTCGGCAATCAGCAGGAGACCGTCGAGGAGCTTGCATTCCTGGGCGACCGGGCCGAAGTTCGATATCTCGTTGCACGGGAATCCCTTGCCGTGGCCGACCGTCCCGCTCAGGTACCGGCGCTCGTCCCAGCGCAGGTCCGGCGAGACGAAGGCCCATGAGGGCTGGTGCGGCACGCGGCGCAGGTTACCGGCAAGGCCCACCACGTCGAAACGCGTCAGCGATCGCCGCACGCGCAACTTCCAGAAGAAGTCGCTGAGCCAGATGTCGTCGTGAATGAAGACGAGAATCGCCGGATCCTGCCTGGCGTGCTCGATGGCTTCGTTGTAGATGCTGGAAAGCCCGCGCGAATTGTTGTCGAACAGTTGGAGTTGGACGTCAGGCTGGTTCGCGTAGGGCTTCAGCGTGCGACCCAGTGCGGTTTCGTTCCAGAACTGCTCGCGGCTGCAACGGGTGCCGCAGACGAAACGGATCGGCTTGATTGCCGCGGGGACGCCGTCCGCCTTCTCGCTCGACGTGACCGATGCCGCCGTCGTTCCGGCGGCGGCTTGCGTATCGCTTTCGCGCGCCGCGACTGGCTGCGCCGGCGCATTCGCGTCGCGCGCCGGAACCTCGAAGTGTGCGGGTTCCAGCCCGTCGCACCAGCGTTGCCACATCGCGCGCAGCGCACGCGATGCGGCCTCGGCAATCGTGCCCGCGCTGATGAGCGAGGACTGCGCGCAGTGCGCTCGAAGCTCGCGGCGCACCATGGCTAGCGCATCCAGATCGGCGGCCAGCGCGACGCACTTGCGCACAAAATCGTTCTCGTCGCGCGCAACGAATGCGTCGTCGATGCCGAGGTGCGAGAGCCATCCCGTGCTGCCTCGGCTCGCCATCGAGAAGCCGGGCAAGGTCACGGTCGGGACGCCCATCCACAGCGCGTGCATGGTCGTGGTCGAACCGGCGAACGGAAATGCGTCGAGACACACGTCGATCTGATGGTGCTGCGCCAGGTAGGCCGCCATCCCCGCGCGTGGCAGGAAGCTGATGCGGCTGGCGTCTATGCCCTCGTTGGCGAATAGCGCGCTGACCTTGCTCATTTGCTCGGGCGCCACAATCGCGCCGATGACCATCCGCGAATGCGGCACCTCGCGCAGCACGCGCGCCCACAGCGCGATGACTTCCGGCCCGATCTTGAGTAGCTTGCTGAAGCTGCCGAAGGTCATGAAGCCGTTTTTCAGGGCGGGCAACGCGTTGACGTCCGGCGCGTGCGGGTGCGGCTTGAACGGTGCGAGCGCGGGCAGGAACACGAGCTTTTCGGAGAACTGCCCGGCGAACTGCTCGAGCGGCGTGACGAAGCGGTCCGACATGTAATAGTCGATGGCCGTCAGACCGGTCGTCGATGGATTGCCGATCCAGCTCACCTGCACCGGCGCTGGTTTGTGCGCGAATGTCACGAGCCGGTTGCGGCCGGTATGGCCGGACAGATCGATGAGAATATCGATGCCGTCGCCGCGGATTTTTTCAGCGAGCACGGCATCGCTGATGCCGGAAACCGGGTGCCAGCCTTGGGCATGGGCGCGGATCTGGTCGGTGTAGCCGTCGCTGACCGTGTGGTTCGAATAGAAGTGCAGTGCGAGGCTCGTGTCGCGTGCCAGATTCTCGACGATCGACAGCAGGAAATAAGCGATTGGGTGATTGAACAGGTCGCCCGAAACGAAGCCGATCTTCAGACGCCTCGACGGATTGCGATCATTGGCGTGCTTTGGCCGGCGCGCGCGCAGGTGCGCCTCGTGGCGGGTCGCGAATTCGCGGTATTCGGCGAAGGCGCTCGCCGCATCGAGCCCGTTCTTGTGCATCAGGCAAAACAGCAGGTTGCTGTGCACCTGCGCCTGCGTCGGCGCCAATTCGAGTGCCCGGCGCAAGGCGGATTCGGCCTCTTTGCTCTCGCCATACTCAAGGAGTGCGACGCCGAGCGCGTCGTACGCGAGAGCGTTGTCCGGTGTCAGCGCCACAGCACGGCGGAAACAGGCGATGCTCTGCGCGTGTCGGCCCATTGACTGCAGGACGACGCCCAAGGTGTGATGCAGTCCCGCGCTGTCGGGGTGGCGTTTGAGCGCCTCGCGGCAGTGCGTTTCGGCTTGCTCGAACTGGCGCGTGATTTTCAGCGCGTCGGCCAGCAGTGTCTGTGCGGAAAGCGTGTCGGGCAGCAGGGTGGCGGCACGCTCAGCGGCGCTCGCGAACTCAGTGTGCCTGCCCGCGCGCTGCAACGCGCACGCAAGGGCGAGCCAGCATTCGCCGTGCGACGGGTATTGCTGCGTCAAGCGATGCGCGGTCTTGAGCGCCGCTTCGATTTTTCCCTTGCCGAAGAGATCCGTGTATTGCCGCATTTCCCTGGCGCTTGCGCGTCTGTCATCGCGTCTTGCGGGCCCGGCTGCGTCCGCTACCGCGATGTCGTGTTCCGGTTGCGGATCGGCGGCTGGTACACCGGTTTCGGCTGGAACCGGCAAAGCGGCGTCGAAATGCTCGGGCGCGAGTCCGTCGCACCAGCGCTGCCACATGATGCGCAGCGCGCGCGATGCGGCGTCTGCGACCGGTTTCGCACTGAACACTGATGACTGCGCGCAGTGCTGGCGAAGCTCGCGGCGCAGCGTCGCGAGAGCGTCGATGTCGGCGGCGAGTGTCACGCACTTACGCACGTAGTCGTCCTTGTCGTGCGCGACGAAGGGCGCGTCGAGCCCCAGCAATGAGAGCCAGCCGGTGCTGCTGCGGCTTGCCATCGAATCGCCGGGGAGCGTCACCGTGGGGACGCCCATCCACAAGGCTTGCAGTGTCGTGGTCGAGCCGCCGAACGGAAACGCGTCGAGACAGACGTCGATCTGGTGGTGCTGTTCCTGATAACCGCGCATGCCTTTGCGCGGCAGAAAGCCGAGCCGCGCCGCGTCGATCCCTTCAGCCGCGAACCGCTCGGTCAGCTTGTCGATCTCGTCCTGACCGGAAATCGAACCGATGACGAGACGCGCATCGGGCACCTCGCGCAGTACACGCGCCCACAGCGCCACGACTGCTGGCCCGATCTTGCTCATCCGGCTGAAACTGCCGAACGTCAGAAAGCCATTGCGCGACGCGGGCAGTTCGTCGACGGGCGGTGAGTTTTCCGGTGCCCTGAACGGGGCGAGGGCTGGCAGGAACACGAGCTTTTCCGAGAACTTGCCGGCGAACTGTGCGAGGGGCGTGACGAAACGGTCGGACAGGTAATAGTCGATGGACGTCAGGCCGGTCGTGGCGGGATTGCCGATCCAGCTGACCTGAACCGGCGCCGGTCTATGCGCGAACGCTGCAAGCCGGTTGCGGCCAGAATGGCCCGCGAGGTCGATCAGAATGTCGATGCCGTCAGCGCGGATCTGCTGGACGAGCGCGCCGTCAGGGAGGCCGTACACTTCTCGCCATCCATCGACATGCCCGCGGATCTGTGCGGTGACGCTGTCGCTGGCCGGATTGTTCGAATAGAAGTGCAGCGAAAGGCCGTTGTCCCGCGCGAGATGCTCGACGACCGGCAAAAGAAACGACGTCACGGGGTGATCCACCAGATCGCCCGAAACGAAGCCTATGCGCAGGCGCCGCGACGGATCGCGCGGATTCGCATGGCGGGGCCACTGCTCGCGAAGGGGCGCTTCGTGTCGCTTCGCGAACTCGCGGGCCTCGGCCTGGAACATCGCCATGTCGCGATCGACCTTGTGCATCAGACAGTGAAGCAAGGCGGTGTACGCGCTCGCATCCATCGGGGTCAATTCGAGTGCGCGGCGATACGCAGTTTCCGCTTCTTCATTCTGGCCGTGTCCGAGCAGAGCAGTGCCGAGCGTGCCATAGATGTCTGCATGGCCGGGTGCCAGCGCCGCGGCGCGGCGGCAACTGGCGATGCTGTCGGTGTAGCGGTGCATACCCGTCAGGCTGTTCGCCAGCATGCGATGCAGTTCCGCATAGTGGGGGAATTGCTCGAGCGCCTCGCGGCAGTGCGCCTCGGCGCGCGGCCAATCGGCGATGGCGCAGAGTCCGCTTGCCAGCAGCATGTGGGACACCAGATCGTTGCGGAGCAGCCGCACGGCGTGCTCCGCAACGGGCACGGATTCGGCGTACTGCCCCAGACGCTGCTGGGACAGGGCGAGTGCTCGCCAGCATTCTCCGTGCGACGGATAGTGCGTCGTCAGACGAAGCGCGATGTTCAGCGATGCCTCGATCTCGCCGTTGCTGAAGAGGGCCGCGTGCTGGTTCAACTCCTCTGTGCTCGCGCGACGCGTATCACTGGAGGGCATACGGGCGAGCAGCGTAGCGAATGCCGGCTTGCGTACGCCGAGCTGCTGTGCCGCGTCGCATGCCGCGCGGGCGGCTTCGTTCTGGCCGCTCTCGATGAGGGCATTGATGTAGCCGACCCAATACGCGCCGTTGTCCGGTTCACGGCCGAGTGCGGCTTCGAAATGCGGCCACGCCTCGGCCGGCCGGCCGGTTTGCACTAGCAGCAGGCCGAGGTGATGATTTGCAGAGGCGTGATCGCGAATCGCCTCGAGAATCGCGGTGTAGTGCGAAGCGGCCTGGTCGAATTCCTGCCTGCGATGATGCTCGAACGCCGCCTGCATGACGACCGCAATGTCGCGCTCCAGCTGTTGTTCGAGCTCCAGGGCGTCGGTTGGGTGGGAAGGAGTGGACATGTCGAATTCGCGCGTAGATCGCAAGGAGGCTGAGTTTGCAATTATGCGGTGGGGTCTGCTGCCCCGATGCGTCGAGCTAACGCCAAAACGGTCGTCAATTTGGCGGGATATCCGGAACTGTCGCTCATCGCGATATGGCGCGAGCCCGCAACCTGACCGTGGCGTGTGCCCGCGTCCGTGTCCTACGCGATGCCGCCGCTTGCGGCATTCGCCGTACCTGCGAGGGGCATTGGAAAAGACTTGAGAGGCGCGCGCATCCCGTTGCGTCCCCTTTTGCGCTGTGCATCAATGTGGTCAGTGCCATGCGCTGTGACTTGCAGCGGCGCCGCGCGCTGCAGCCTTGTTCAAGGCGGCGTATGCTCAACCGTCCCGGGTTCGCCCACCCATTTCCCGCATTGCGTTCGCCCACTCATACCTGGAGCCATCATGGAACTACGCAGGATCGGCACTTCCTCGTTGCAGGTCGCCCCGCTCATGTTCGGCGGCAACGTATTCGGCTGGACGGCCGATGAAGCCACCTCTTTCTCGATGCTCGACGCGTTCGTTGAAGCCGGACTCAATTTCATCGACACCGCCGATGTCTACTCGGCCTGGGTGCCCGGCAACCAGGGCGGCGAGTCGGAGACGATACTCGGCAAGTGGTTCCATCAGAGCGGCAAGCGCGAGCGGATCGTGCTCGCGACCAAGGTTTCGAAGCATCCGCAGCGCAAGGGGCTATCGGCCGCAAATATCCAGGCGGCGGTCGAAGACTCGCTGCGCCGCCTGCAAACCGATTACATCGACGTCTATTTCTCCCACGACGACGACACCGCGACGCCGCTCGCCGAAACGCTCGGTGCGTATCAGAAGCTGATCGAGGCGGGTAAGGTGCGCGTGATCGGCGCGTCTAACTATAGTGGCGCGCGCGTCGAGGAAGCGCTCGCGGTATCGCGCGAGCACGGGCTGCCCGGGTATCAGTTGCTGCAGCCCGAATACAACCTGTACGACCGCGCGCAATACGAGAGCGACAGCGAGCCGGTGGCGCTCGCGAATCATCTCGGCGTGGTCGTCTATTACAGCCTCGCGAGCGGGTTCCTGTCAGGCAAATACCGCAGCGGGGCCGATCTGGCCGGCAAGGCGCGCGGGAGCCGGGTCGAAAAATACCTGAACGGGCGCGGCTTGCGGATTCTCGGCGCGCTCGACCGCGTCGCGCAACGGCACGGCAGCACGCCGGCCGCGATCGCGCTTGCATGGCTGATCGCGCGTCCTAGCGTTACGGCCCCTATTGCGAGCGCAACCTCGGTCCAGCAGTTGAAGAGCCTGGTCGCGGCCGTCCAGCTGTCCCTCGCCGCCGACGATATTCGTGAGCTGGACGAAGCGAGCGCCTGATAAGGCGAACACCTCGGCCGCCGACGCGGGGGCGATCCGCGCCAGGGAAAAGCCTGGCGCAATCGGTAAACCCCTGGTAGGATGGAGAGTTTCCTGATATGATCGGGAGTGAATTGAGATCTTTGCCTGTTTCGTCAGTGTTCTTCGTTGATGAAAGGTTGGCGAAACGGCAACAGACGCGGCATTTGCATTACGTCTGTCCGCGTTGCGCGGTGAACTCCCCACCTCTCTTTTCCGGCCTCCGTGGCCGCTTTGCCTCTCGCTTCATTCGTGGTTTGGCCGGGGTTATTTATCAGCCTCGCGTTTGCCTGTTACTGGCCATGAATCGGAGCGACCGGAGGGCCGGCGCGTGAATGGTGACCTGAGCGGTTACCGCCATGCAATTAAACCCGTATCTAGTGATTGAGTTAGGAATTACATGACGACGATTCTTCTGAAGGAAAACGAGCCGTTCGAAGTGGCAATTCGCCGCTTTCGTCGCGCAATCGAAAAGAATGGCCTGATCGCTGAACTGCGTGAACGCCAGTCGTACGAAAAGCCGACCACGGCTCGCAAGCGCAAGAAGGCAGCAGCTGTTAAGCGCCTGCACAAGCGTCTGCGCAGCCAGATGCTGCCGAAAAAGCTGCACTAAGCACGCTTTTTACATACGCCGAACGGCGGTGTGAGCTTCGAAAGAAGCCACTCGCCGTTTTGCTTTTGCGGCGTCGGATTTTGCCCCTGCGTGCAGCCGTTACGCCGCGCTCCTCAGCCGCTCGGCCGACAACCCGAACTCGCGCGCGATCGAGCCCAGCCGGTCGTGCCACTCCCATGTGCCGAACACGTCGTGCACGTTTTGCAGGCAACTGAGCAAAGCGATGGTCACCGGGTCGCATACGTTGATGCGGGCGCGAAGCAGCGCTTTTTTCAGCGCGGCCAAGCCGGCATCCATGTAAGCGGGCACTTCGGCCAGTGGCTTGCCGATGAAGCGCACCGGCACGCCTTCCATTGCGGTCATGTAATCGCGCGGCTTGATCAGGTTGCCGACCGGGCAGCCGCCACAATAGCCGCGGTAGGCGCCGCCGCCCCTCGGTAGCAATGCAGCGCGTTTCTGTTCGAACAGATGCGTGACGGACTGATCGTAAATGTCCTGGTGGGTCAGGAAGCTAAGTGTTTTCATGGTTGGTCTCCCGCGTCCGAGGCGGTAGTTATTTGTTGTTGAGCGCGCATCACGTGAGCGCATGGCGACGAGTATCCGCCGTGCGTCGTCCGACGAAGGGCCGACTACGAGCATGAAAGGGCGCCAATTCACGCGTTTGCGCCTCCCGCGGACGCCGTGGCCTCACCTCGCCTTCCGACCACGCCCCTTCTTGCCCAGCGACACGCATCGCTCACGACACATGCAGGTCGTCTCATGATCGTTGACCATGCCGATCGCCTGCATGAATGCGTAGCAGATCGTCGAACCGACAAATTTGCAACCGTAGCGCTTGAGCGCCTTGCTTAGCGCGTCCGATACTTCCGTCGACGCAGGTGCATGCTTATACGAAGCCCATTCGTTCTGAATCGGCGTGTCGTCGACGAATGACCACACGAAGTTCGCGAGCGAGCCATGTTCAGCCTGAATCTGCTGCACAGCGCGTGCGTTCAGGATGGCCGCCTCGATTTTGCCGCGATGTCGCACGATGCTTTCATCGGCGACGAGCGCATCCACGTGCTTCGGCGTGAAGGCCGCGACCTTGTCGATGTCGAAGTCGGCGAATGCACGGCGGTAGCCGATGCGCTTGTTGAGGATCGTCGACCATGACAAACCGGCCTGCGCGCCTTCGAGCACGAGCATCTCGAACAGGTGCTGGTCGTCGCGCGAGGGCACACCCCATTCGGTGTCGTGGTACTGTGCGAGCGCTTCGCTCGATACCCAGTTGCATCGTTGTGTCACTGTCGCGCTCCCGCGTGATCATGTCGTTCGCCAGCATAGCGGAAGCGGTGTACGCCGCAAGCTGGCCAATCTGCCAATTGCGCGATTCAAACTGACCTGCCACGCTAAGCGTTATTCACCCACGGAACTGATTCGATTCGATGAACCACGACTTCTTTCTGATCGGCGTCGACGGCGGCGGCACCGGCACGCGCGTCGTGCTCGGCGACGCGCAGGGCCGCGAACTGGCGCAGGCGGCAGGCGGCCCATCGGGCCTTGGGCTCGGCATCCCGCGCGCATGGCAGTCCATTCAGGCCGCCTGCGGCGAAGCGTTCCAGCGAGCTGGAGTCGCGCTGGACTGGTCGCGTTGCGTGCTCGGTTGCGGACTGGCGGGCGTCAACAATCGTGACTGGCTCGCCGAGTTTCACCAGCAGGCGCCGCGGCTCGCCGGACTGGCCGTCGAAACCGACGCCTACACGACCCTGCTCGGCGCGCACGACGGCGCGCCCGGCGTGATCGTCGCACTCGGCACCGGCAGCGTCGCGGCTTCGCTCGCGAGCGACGGCGAATTCCGCATGGCCAGCGGCTACGGCTTTCCATCGGGCGACGAAGCGAGCGGCGCGTGGCTCGGCCTCCGGCTGATCGTGCGCGCGCAACAGGCGCTGGATGGCCGCGTTCCCGTCGACGATCTCACGCACGCGCTGCTCGCGCATACCGGCGCGCGAGATCGCGACAGTCTCGTCGTGTGGCTGTGCGCGGCCAATCAGACTGCCTACGCGCGGCTCGCGCCGATCGCGATCGAACACCGCGCACATCCGTTCGCGGCGCGGCTGCTCGGCGAGGCCGGCGTCGAAGTCGGCAAGATGATCGCCGCGCTGGACGCGACGGGCGCGCTGCCGGTCGCGTTATGCGGAGGCCTCGGTACGCCGTTGCGCGAGTACGTGCCGCAGGCGTATCAGGCGCGCCTGCGCGAGCCGCGGGCGGATTCGGTGCATGGCGGCTTGCAACTGGCGCGGCGCGAGGCGCAGCGGCTGGCTCGAGGAGACCTGTAAAATACCCGCTTTGACGCTGCCTCGACGGCTCAGCCGCCGGACTCACCATGTATAAAGTCATCGCCACGGATCTGGACGGCACACTGCTCAACGCTGATCACCAGGTAGACCCGTTCACGGTCGCCACGGTGCGCAAGCTCGAAAGCGACGGGCTGCAGTTCGTGATCGCCACCGGGCGGCATTACTGCGACGTCGCGGGCATCCGCGATCTGCTCGGCATCAATCCGTATCTGATCACGTCGAACGGCGCGCGCATTCACGCGCCTGACAACACGGTGATCCACGCCGACGATTTGCCGCCGGCGATCGTCCAGCGTCTCGTGCAGCCCGAAATTGTCGGCGCGCATGGTCGAGTGATCGTCAGTCTGTTTGCAGACGAGGCGTGGCTCATCGACCGCGACGCGCCCCATCTGCTGGAATTTCACCAGGATTCCGGCTTCACGTATGAATTGACCGACCTGCCGAAGCACGATGGTGTCGACATTGCCAAGGCGCTGTATATCGGCGATCCCGCCGATCTCGCGCAGGTGGCCGCCAATCTGGAACGCGACTTCGGCGAACGACTGTACGTGACGTATTCATTGCCGGATTGTCTCGAAGTGATGACCGCGAATGTGTCGAAGGGGCGCGCCCTGCAGATCGTGCTCAAGCGTCTCGGTGTCGACGCGTCGCACTGCGTCGCGTTCGGCGACAACATGAACGATATCGATCTGCTCGAGACGGCCGGCCATCCATTCATGATGAACAACGCCAATCCCGATCTGATCACCCGTCTGCCGCATGTGCCGCGCATCGGGAACAATTTCGAGGCGGGCGTTGCGCATCATCTGCGCAAACTGTTTGCGCTCGACGACGAAATGGCATCTTGAACCGTAGTCACTGCGATTGAAAGCGGCCCGCATCCACTCGCGTGGATGCGGGCCGCAAACGTTGCTCCCGAAGCACGCAGCGCGCGCTCCGCTTGCGCTCGTCAATCCCGCCAGCCGCGGTGCTCGCCTCGATTGTCATGACCCCAGCGACGGTTGTCGTGACCCCAGCCGCGATCATCGCGGTGATAGTCGCGGTAGTAGTCACCACGCGGGTAGCGATGATCCCAGCCGCCGTAATACACCGGCTCCGGCGCGGCGTAGACGCTCACGGGCGCGGCATAAACCGGGGCGCCGAGCGATAGGCCGACGCTCAGATCCGTATGCGCCTGCGCGACACCGCATGCGCCCGCCGCGAGTCCGGCAGCAACCAGCAAGTGAGTGACGATGCGTTTCATGTTGGTCTCTCCTGTGAGGCGACGTAGGTTTGTCGCACAGGACCAATGTACGCACTCGAGGCGGGCTGGACTGCGACCAGATGTTACGGACTGCAAGCATCGTCGAAGTCATCAAAGCCAGGAAAAACGCTCGCGCGGACGTTGCGCGCAAACACCTCACTTCGCTTGCAGCCGCGCCCCACGGGGCTTTGCGGCCGGTCAATTCAAGCCGGCAGGCGGCTCGTCGCGCACGCTCGCCGCTTGCCGCGCCAGCGCACGTAAACACGGCTTACATCTGTATTGCTCAATTAATCCGCCGCAGGCGCCGAAGCGGCCGAAGTTGCGGAAGAGGCCGCCCCTGCCGAAGATGCCGACACTCCTGGCAAGGCCGCGCAAGGGCAATCGGTTGCCCGCCCGTCGAGCCCTTCGCGATCGTGTTTGAAGCTCGCGCGCGGCGTGCCGTTCTGCCAGTCGAGTCGGACGATGTAAATGCTGTCGAAGTCGTCGCTTTGCCATTTCGGCACGTCGGCCGCGCGACCGCCATGCGTGCTCAACATCTGCCGCAACAGCTTCTCGATCAGCTTGTGCTCCCAGGCAACGACGATCAGCTTGCCGCGATTGGCTGGGTCAACGAGCGCGTTGCCGAGCTGGTCGATCTGCGCAAAACCGTACGGTGTTTGGACCGGCATCTGGAATTGAATCGCGGTCGGTTCGATCGTCGCTAGCGGGCGCACGTAATAGTACGGATGACCGCCGTCGTCTTTTTGCTGGCCGGGGTCGGGCGCGTAGATCGCATCGGGTTTGCCGAATTTGGCGGCGATCACGGCCGGCAACGCGAGCGCACGGTTGAGCCCCTGGCAGTCTAGCTGGCCGTACCCCTGCGCGGGTTTCTCGCCGTGTCGAACGAATACAAGGGTTTCGATATTGCCGCCCGCCGCGGCAACGGCGGGGGCCGCGGTCGCAACGACGGTCGCCGTGTTCGTCGCCGCGGACGCGGCCGGCAACGCCATCGTGCTCGCGCACAGGCCGCCGAGCGACAGTGCGACGCCATGCAGGAATCCGCGGAAACGGTTCATCGAAAGCACCTGTGCGAGGCGGGGAAGTCGCCCGATTCTAGCAGCGGTGCCCACCGGCACGCGGCCGGCGCGGCATTCATCTCGCATTGGCGAGCGCAATGAATAATGGGCGCCGAAGCGCCCATTCATGCCGACTACGCGACGATCGCGAGACCAGGGCGTCGAACTGGCCGTCAGTCGAGCGCCAGCCTGCGCGCATCGCTGCTGCGATCCTCAGCGATCAGCGGATAGACGACACCCGCGATCACCGCACCGATGATCGGCGCAACCCAGAACAGCCACAGCTGATCGATCGCCACACCGCCGACGAATAGCGCCGGGCCCGTCGAGCGCGCCGGATTGACCGACGTGTTGGTGACAGGAATCGAGACGAGATGGATCAGCGTCAGGCACAGGCCGATCGCGATGGGCGCGAAGCCGGCCGGCGCGCGGCGGTCGGTCGCGCCGAGAATCACGAACAGGAAGAAGCCAGTCATTACCACTTCGCAAATGAAGGCAGCGGCGAGCGAGTAGTGCCCCGGCGATTGCTCGCCGTAACCGTTCGTCGCGAAGCCGCTCGCGACCAGGTCGAAGCCAGGCTTGCCCGACGCGATCAGCGACAGCACGAATGCGCCGAGCACCGCGCCGACCACCTGCGCGACGACATAGGGCAGAAGATCGCGCACCGGAAATCGGCCGGCGACGGCCAGTCCGACGCTCACCGCCGGATTCAGGTGGCAGCCCGAAATGTGGCCGATCGCAAAAGCCATCGTCAGCACGGTCAGGCCGAAGGCCAGCGACACGCCGACGAAGCCGATGCCCAATCCGTGAACCGGCCCGGCGAAGTTGGCGGCGAGGACCGCGCTGCCGCAGCCTCCGAGCACGAGCCAGAAGGTGCCGAGCAATTCGGCAACGACGCGCTTTGACAACTGCATGTTTGGTGATCCTAAAAAGAATGGGTACTTCAGAAGCACGCATCGAAAAGGGCGAGTACGTACCTTGAGCGCGCAATTCTAGGCGGACAGCGCCAAATCGGGTGTCAAGGATTGTCAATCCGGACAGAATTTATAAACTATTGCGAGATAAAGCGGAGGTTTTACAATTCACACATTTTAATAATTATCAGAGGAAAATTCGCTAAACCGGTATTAGTCGCCATTGCGAATTTTTATAATTGCAGCTAGTCTGCGGTCGAATGAGTTCTAGAAAGGGGAGAACCGAATGTCTCAATATGCAGACCTCAAGGCGCAGATTGCCAAATTGCAGGCACAGGCCGAAGAAGCGCGACGCACGGAAATCGACAATGTCGTCGCCGACATCCGCCAAAAGATCGCCGAATACGGTCTGACCGCGCAGGATCTCGGTTTCGCGGTCGCCGCCAAGCGCGGCCGCCCGCCCAAGAAGACGCCGCTGCCGGCGAAATATCAGGACCCGAAGTCGGGCAATACATGGAGCGGGCGAGGCAAGCCGCCCAAATGGATCGTCGGCAAGAATCGCGAGCGCTTTCTGATTGGCTCGGCGTGACGCCCGCCCGACCTGATGTGAGACGGGGTGAAGGCGGTCTGAAGGTTTCTTTGCTGTTTGGCTTATTCGCCGCGCGCTAATCCACCGTGGAAGCGCAACCATCCCTGTATTAAAAAGCCGCCCATACAGGGCGGCTTTTTCGCGTCCCGCAGCCAAAAGACTTCGTTTTTCGCTCGCGCAAACGATTCCGGTGCCGGACTCGCCGCTATTGAGCGTCATAAGCGAAGGTTCACAGCGCCGCTTCAATGCGTGCCGAAAACGGCCAGCCGTAAAAGCGCCGGCCGTTTTCAGGCGCGCCTAGCCGACCGCGACCTGGCGCAATACCGGGCGCCGCGACGTTTCAATCAAGGCGGAATAGCCGTCGATATAGTTCTGCGCCATCGTTTTCGAACTGAAGCGGCGTTCGAACTGGGCGCGGATTTCGATGCGCGACAGCTCGTCGAGACGCTGCAGAGCCGCTACCGCGCCTTGCACGTCCTCGACGATATAGCCGGTCACGCCGTGGTCGATCACCTCAGGCACGGAGCCGCGGTTGAACGCGATAACCGGCGTGCCGCAGGCCATCGACTCGATCATCACGAGGCCGAACGGCTCGGACCAGTCGATCGGGAACAGCAGCGCCTTCGCGCCCGACAGAAACTCGGGTTTCTGCGCCTCGTTGATTTCGCCGACGAACTCGACATGCGCCATCGACAGCAGCGGCTCGATCTCGCGCTTGAAGTACTCCATGTCGACCTTGTCCACCTTGGCGGCGATCTTCAGCGGCAGACCGCTTTGCGCGGCGATCCTGATAGCTGTATCGACGCGTTTTTCCGGGCAGATGCGGCCGAGGAACGCGAGATATTCGGGCTTCTTGTGCGGCTGCGGCGTCAGCAACTGGTCCGGCAGACCGTGATAGATCGTGTTGAGCCAGTTGGCCTGCTGTAGCGGCAGACGCTGCGAATCCGAAATCGACACGACCGGCACATGCGAGAACGCGTCGAACACCGGCTGTAATTCCGGCAGGTCGAGACGACCGTGCAGCGTAGTCACGAACGGCGTGTCCATCGTCGTGAACAGGGGGAACGGCATGTAGTCGAGATGAAAGTGCAGCACGTCGAACTCGTGCGCGATCTTGCGGACCTTTTCCATCATCAGCACGTGCGGCGCCAATGCATCGCGAATCGTCGGATCGAGGCGCAGCGCGCGCGGCCAGCATGCCTCGAGATTGGCGGCCGTGACCGAGTCGCCGCTCGCGAACAGCGTGACGTCATGGCCGAGCTCGACCAGCGCTTCGGTCAGATACGACACGACACGTTCGGTGCCGCCATAGAGTTTCGGTGGGACAGCTTCGTAGAGCGGCGCGACTTGTGCGATTCGCATGCGTTTTCTCCTGTGTCGATCAGAGTTAGCGCTGTGGCGCCGACCCGGATCCCATGCGGATTTTTGATACTTACCGGGGCTTCGCACGACGGCTGAATGGCGCGAGGTACGTATGCCTAACCGGACGGTTGGGCGCGGTTTGCCCCGCCCGAGGGTTGCTCCGAAATAGCTATCGGGTAATCCCTAAGCCTTCATTATCGGGATCGACCGCGGTAATTCGAGTTATTTTTCAAACGCTTAATGTTGTTACAGCGCGAAACATGGACCGTTAACAGCTGCCGCGCAAGGTCGGGTCGCCAACAGTCCCCATAATCGGGAAGCGTAATTCCACCGACTCAATCAAGCTCGACAGGCGAAATGCACCGTAGCAAGCGGCGGACCCGAGGGTCGGATGAGCCGGGAAAGGTCTCTAACCGAGCCAGATTGCAGCCGGGTGAAAACGTCTTATAATTTCTTTTCCACCGATTTACGGTGCGGCGGTGCAGTTCTGAAAACTCACCATCCGGTACACGCCGCAGCCGTATAAATTCCCAGCGCGCATCGTCAGTCCCGCCCCGCGCATCAATTCGGCCCAATTCGTGCCTCGCCGCAACCTGGGTTGTAGGAATAATTCCTACACAAATGACGGATTAATCCGTCACCCAGCTGGGGTGTCTCTCCGATTTTCGGCTGTGCCTCCTTTCGAGACAATCCTTGCAAGACCAGAGACGAGCGGATTCGCGCGGGTTCAGCGCGCGCATTCGAGCAAACGTTTCCGCAAAAATCGGCCTGACCAGCCGGGCATACGAACGGGGGAAATCATGAGCACGACTAGCCATATGCTCAGTGAGATCAGGGAAGTCAATCTTTCCTATCTGCTGCTCGCCCAGCGTCTGCTGCGCGAAGACAAGCCGATGGGCATGTTCCGCATGGGTATTTCGGACCAGCTGGCCGACGTTCTCGCCAATCTGTCGTTGGCGCAGACCGTCAAGCTCGCGGCGTCCAACCAGATGCTGTGCCGCTTCCGCTTCGACGATCACTCGGTGCTGTCCGCCCTCGCGGACAAGGACAAGTCCAGCGCGATCGCGCAGGCTCATTCGGCGATCCTGATGGCGAGCCAGCCGGTCGAGCAACTCGGCTGATGGCCAGTAAGAGCGTCGTACTCGAAGTCCGGGAAATCACCCTCGCGATCGAGCTGATCGAACTGGGCGCGCGTCTGCAATTGCTGGAGGCGGAAACCAGCCTGTCGCGCGACCGGCTCGTCAAGCTGTACAAGGAATTGAAAGGGGTGTCGCCGCCCAAGGGCATGCTGCCGTTTTCGACCGACTGGTTCATGACCTGGCAGCCGAACTTTCATTCGTCGCTGTTCTACAACATCTACCGTTTCATGGCCGGTCACGGCGGCTGTCGCGCGATCGAATCGATCGTGAAGAGCTACCGGCTGTATCTCGAGCACGTGCAGTTGCACGACGACGAGGCGGTGCTCAGTCTCACGCGCGCGTGGACGCTGGTGCGCTTCTTCGACTCGGGCATGCTGCAGATGAGCGCCTGCCGCCGCTGTGGCGGCCACTTCGTCGCGCACGCGCACGATCCGCAGCACGGGTTCGTTTGCGGGCTGTGTCAGCCGCCGTCGCGCGCGGGCAAGACGAAGAAGGCGGCGCAAACGCGGGCCGAGCGGCAAATCGCCGTCGCCGAAATCCCGGCGGAGGTGCTGCAAGTGACCGACGCGCGAGCTCACGAGACCCGCTGCCCCGCCCCCACGCTCGATATCGTCGTCACCGCCGAAGTCTGAGCAGCACGCGTTGAGGCAGCGCAAGCCTCTGGTTTACACCGGACTCGAGCGCCGCCTTTTTCCCCAAAGTTTTCCGCCTCGGTGCCGTAAACCTGACTAACGACGGTGACCGTCGCTTTTTTGTGAGGGCTCGGCAGTGCTGATTTTCGTGGGAACACTCGTGACGCTGTTGTCCGTTTTCGGCGGTTACGCGCTCGAAGGCGGCCATCTCGGCGCGCTGCTGCAACCCGTTGAAGTGCTGATGATCGTCGGCGCTGGACTCGGCGCGTTCATTCTCGGTAACGGGATGAAGACGATCCGGGCGACACTGCGCGTCATTCCGACCCTGTTCAAGGGCGCGAAGTACAACAAGGACGTCTACATGGAGCTGATGGGGCTCCTGTACGTGCTGCTCGCGAAGGCACGCAAGGAAGGCACGCTTACGCTCGAAGCCGACATCGACGATCCGTCGAAGAGCCCGATCTTCACGCAGTACCCGAAGATCCTCGCCGACAAGCACATCATCGAGTTCCTGACCGACTACCTGCGGCTGATGGTCGGCGGCAACATGAATGCGTTCGAGATCGAAAGCCTGATGGACGAGGAGATCGAGACGCACCATCAGGAAGGCGAGGCGCCCGCGCACGCGCTGACCAAGGTCGGCGACGCGATGCCGGCGTTCGGTATCGTCGCCGCGGTGATGGGCGTCGTGCACACGATGGCCTCGGCCGACAAGCCGCCCGCGGTGCTCGGTGAAATGATCGCGCAGGCGCTCGTCGGCACGTTCCTCGGCATTCTGCTTTCGTACGGGCTGATCGGGCCGCTCGCCAGCGTCGCCGAGCAGCGCGTGACCGAGTCGACCAAGATGTTCCAGTGCATCAAGGTGACGATCCTCGCGAGCCTGAACGGCTACGCGCCGGCGATCGCGGTCGAGTTCGGCCGCAAGGTGCTGTTCTCGACCGAGCGCCCGTCGTTCGCCGAGCTCGAAGAGCACGTGCGCCGCGTCAAGGCGAAATAAGCAGGCGACGGGAACCGAACCGATGAGCAGCAAGGACAAAGACCGCGCAATCGTCGTCAAGCGCAGCGCGCCGAAAAAGTCCGGTCATCACGGCGGCGCGTGGAAGCTCGCGTACGCGGACTTCATGACCGCGATGATGGCGTTCTTCCTGCTGATGTGGCTGCTGAGTTCAGCCTCCACCGTGCAGCTGAAAGGTATCGCCGACTACTTCAACCAGCCGTTGAAGATCACGCTGTGGGGCGGCGATCGCAGCGCCGAAGACTCGAGCATCCTGAAGGGCGGCGGTCGCGACATCTCGACCGACGCGCAGGGCGTGACCCGCTCGACCGACGGCAGCAGCAGCCGCGCCGAGCGTACCGCGTCGCATAACAACGAGGACTCGGTGAAGCAGCTGCAAGGTGAGCTCGAACGCCACGAGCAGGTGCGTCTGCATGACCTGCAGGTCAAGCTGATGGCCGCGATCGAGGCGAACCCGGTGCTGCGCCAGTTCAAGCAGCAGATCCGCATCGACTCGACGCTGACCGGCCTGCGCATCGAGATCGTCGACTCGCAGAAGCGGCCGATGTTCGCGACCGCGCGCGACGTCGTCGAGCCGTACATGCGCGACATCCTGCGCGAGATCGGCCACACGCTGAACGACGTGCCGAACCGCATCATCGTGCAGGGCCATACCGACGCCGTGCCGTACGCGGGCGGCGAGAAGGGCTATAGCAACTGGGAGCTGTCGGCCGACCGCGCCAACGCATCGCGGCGCGAGCTGGTCGCGGGCGGCATGGACGAAGCGAAGGTGATGCGCGTGCTCGGTCTCGCGTCGACGCAGAACCTGAACAAGGCGGACCCGCTCGATCCGGAAAACCGTCGCATCAGCATCATCGTGTTGAACAGGAAGTCCGAGGAGGCGCTCGATCACGACGACTCCACGACGACGACCCTGTCGGACGACGCAGCCGGCTCGAAGCCGCTGCTGCAAAAACTTGCGCAGCCGGTGACGGCTGCACCGAAGTTGCCGGCGGCGGCGCCACCGGCCCAGTAACAGACCGCGGCCGCCGGGCCGCGGCCCGCGCCCGACCGGCGCGCACCGCCCGGCGGCCCAGTGTTAAGCGCAGCGAGGTTTTCATGATCAGGCACATCCTGGCAATCGACGATTCGGCATCGATGCGGCAGATCCTCGCCGCGACGCTGACGGGCGCCGGCTATGAAGTCACGCTCGCGGCGGACGGCAACGAAGGGCTCGAAAACGCGCTCGCGATGGCGTTCGATCTCGTGTTGACCGACCAGCACATGCCCGGCAAGACCGGTCTCGATCTGATCACCGCGCTGCGCGGAAATCCGGCCTATCAGGCGACGCCCATCCTCGTCCTCACGACGGAATCGGGCGAACCCTTCAAAGAGGCGGCGCGCGCGGCGGGCGCGACCGGCTGGATCGAAAAGCCGCTCGACCCGGACATGCTGACCGAGCTGGTGGCGGCGCTGGCCGAACCGGACCCGGCTTGATCCGCGTCATCAGCACCTTTAGACACAGTACAGATAGCTCTCGACGCGCCTCTACGGCGACTCACGCCAGACAGGCACTCTCGCGGTGAACCAGGCATGACACTCGACATCACACAGTTCTATCAGACGTTCTTCGACGAAGCGGACGAACTGCTCGCGCAGATGGAGCAATTGCTGCTCAATCTCGACGTGGCCCACCCGGACCCCGAAGACCTCGCGGCGATCTTTCGCGCCGCGCATTCGATCAAGGGCGGCGCGGCGACGTTCGGTTTCACCGCGCTCACCGAGACCACGCACATTCTCGAGTCGCTGCTCGATCGCGCGCGCAACAACGAGCTGGTGCTGCGCAAGGACATGATCGACACGTTCCTCGAAACCAAGGACGTGCTGTCCGGCCAGCTCGCCGACTATCGCGCGAGCGCCGAGCCCGATGCGGCGGTGGCGCGTGCGATCTGCGCGAAGCTGGAGCAGCTGCACGCGGAAAGCCGCATGGGCGGCGCGCCGGCAGCGGCGGCGAGCGCCGAAACCGCGCCGGCCGTGAGCGCCCCCGCGCCCGCAGCAGCGCAGGCGATGGCAACCCAAACAACAACACAAGCAACCGCGGTACAGCAGCAAGGCGGCACCCCGCCCGAGCACGTCGTCGAACAGGCGGTGCAGGCGGCGGGCGAATGGATCGACGGCGAACCGGCACAGACCGGACAAGCCGCGGGCACGGCCGACAGCGCCGGCCCACATCTGAAAATTACGCTACGGGGCGTGGGAGAGAAAGACCAGGAACTGCTCACCGAAGAGCTGGGCAACCTGGGCAACATCGTCGGGCAGGTCAAGAGCGGCAGCGATCTGACGCTGTGGCTCTCGAGCGACGTATCTTCCGACGACATCATCGCCGTGTGCTGCTTCGTGATCGACGAAAGTCAGATCACGATCGGCCGCGGCACCGCGCCGGCGGACGACGCGCAGCAGGGCGAACCTGGAACGCCCGACGCTGCCGTTCCGACACCGGCGCAATCCGCGCAGGTCGCGCCCGCCGCTCCCGCGGCGCAAGCGCAAGCGCAGCCGGTCCTTCACACCGAGCCCGCAGCATCGTCGACCCCGGCGGCCCTCACCGCTGCGGCCGCAAGCGCACCCGGTCAGGCGGACAGCATCGAGCCGCCGCCTGCGGCACCCGCGGCGGCTCAGGCGGCGGCCAAACCAGCTTCGGCCGCGTCCGCCGATCAGGACCGCAAGGCGCCCCGTCCGGCCGCCGCGGCGGCCGGCGGCGAAGGCAGCTCGATTCGCGTGGGCGTCGAGAAGGTCGATCAGCTGATCAATCTGGTCGGCGAGCTGGTGATCACGCAGGCGATGCTCGCGGAGACCACCAGCACGTTCGATCCGGCGCTGCACGACCGGCTCTTCAACGGCATGGCGCAACTCGAGCGCAACGCGCGCGATCTGCAGGAAGCGGTGATGTCGATCCGCATGATGCCGATGGATTACGTGTTCAGCCGCTTCCCGCGTCTGGTGCGCGATCTCGCGGCGAAACTCGGCAAGGAGGTCGAACTCGTCACCTTCGGTCAGGCGACCGAACTCGACAAGAGCCTCATCGAACGGATCATCGATCCGTTGACGCACCTCGTGCGCAACAGTCTCGACCACGGCATCGAGACCGTCGAGGCGCGGCGCGCGGCGGGCAAGGATTCGACCGGTCAGCTGGTGCTGTCGGCGGCGCACCACGGCGGCAACATCGTCATCGAGGTCAGCGACGACGGCGCGGGCCTGCGCCGCGACAAGATCCTCGCGAAGGCGGCCAAGCAGGGCATGCAGGTCAGCGAAACGATGAGCGACGAGGAAGTCTGGAACCTGATCTTCCTGCCGGGCTTCTCGACCGCGGAGCAGGTCACCGACGTGTCCGGCCGCGGCGTCGGCATGGACGTGGTGAAGCGCAACATCCAGTCGATGGGCGGTCACGTCGAGATCACCTCGCACGCGGGCAAGGGCAGCACCACGCGGATCGTGCTGCCGCTCACGCTCGCGATCCTCGACGGCATGTCGGTGAAGGTCGGCAACGAGATCTTCATCCTGCCGCTGAACTTCGTGATGGAGTCGCTGCAACCGCGAGCCGAAGACATTTACACGGTCGCCAACGGCGAGCGCGTGGTGCGCGTGCGCGGCGAATACCTGCCGCTGGTCGCGCTGCACGAGGTGTTCAACGTGTCGGATGCGAAGCAGGAGCCGACGCAGGGCATCGTCACGATCATGCAGACCGAGGGACGGCGCTTCGCGATGCTGATCGATGAACTCGTCGGCCAGCAGCAGGTGGTCGTGAAGAATCTGGAAACGAACTACCGCAAGGTGCACGGCATTTCCGCGGCGACCATTCTGGGCGACGGCAGCGTCGCGCTGATCGTGGACGTCGCGGCGCTGAACCGTGAATCGCGTCATGCGCATGGGCATGCGCAGGCGATGAGCCTCGCGTAACGCACGCAGCAAACGCGGCACTGACAGACATCGCAACACAACTTCAACTCAATTCATCCCAACCGTTTGGGGGCTAACGTGGCAGAAGTCCAATCCATCAATTCGAGCGTCGCAAACGCGAGCGGTACGAATGGCCGCCGCGACGCGCAGGCGGACGCCGGCGGTCAGGAATTCCTCGTCTTCACGCTCGGCGCGGAAGAGTACGGCATCGACATCCTGAAGGTGCAGGAAATCCGCGGCTACGACAACGTGACGCGCATCGCCAACGCGCCCGAGTTCATCAAGGGCGTGATCAACCTGCGCGGCATCATCGTGCCGATCGTCGACATGCGGATCAAGTTCCATCTCGGCCGCGTCGAGTACGACCATCAGACCGTCGTGATCATCCTGAACGTCGCGCATCGCGTGGTCGGCATGGTCGTGGACGGCGTGTCGGACGTGCTGACGCTCGCGGTCGATCAGATCATGCCGGCGCCGGAATTCGGCGCGACGCTGACGACCGAATACCTGACCGGTCTCGGCACGGTCGACGGCCGCATGCTGATCCTGATGGACATCGAGAAGCTGATGACCAGCTCCGAGATGTCGCTGACCGAAACGCTCGGCGTCTGAGCGCAGGCAGTAACGGAACCCGGCACAAGGAGCATCAAAATGCTGAGCAGGTGGTCGATCCGCACGTCGCTGACGATGGTGGGGATTCTTCTGGTGACGCTGACCGTGGTGGTCGGCGCGCTCGGGCTGACCGCGCTGAATCGCGCGAGCGGCTCGCTCGATCGCATCGCACGCGGCGAACTGGTGGCGATTCATGCGCTCGACGATGCGTCGGCGTATCTGTTGCGTTCGCGCATCGCGATCGATCGCTTCAACACGCTGACAGCCGCCGGTAACGCGGACGAGGCGAAGAAGGCGCTCGATCGCGCGCAGGAGCTGCTCGGCAAGAGCAAGCAGAGCTGGCAGGCGTATCTCGACGCGCCGAAGCACGGCGTCGAGCAGGCCTTGCTCGACGATGTGCTCGCGAAACATACGACGGTGATGCACGACGGCGTCGACGTCGAATTCGCCGCGTTGAACGCGAACAATCTCGATGCGTATCACGCGGTCGCGGACACGAAGATCAGCCCGCTGTTCATCGCCTACGACGCGGCTGCCGCCGCCGTGATCCAGGCGCTGCAGCAGAGCGTGGCCGACCAGGAGACGAGCGCGCAGTCGAACGCCTCGTTGATGGTCACGCTGATCAGCGTGATCACGGTGTTCGCGCTGCTGGTGGTGATCGGCATCCGTTTCGCGCTGCGCGGGCTCATCGTGCAGCCGCTGAACGACGCGAGCGCCTGTTTCGAGCGGATCGCCGGGGGCGACCTGTCCACCCCCGTCGAGGTGCTCAGCAACAATGAAATCGGCCGTCTGTTCGCGGGCATCAAGCGGATGCAGGAAAGCCTCGCGACGATGGTGCGCGCGGTCCGCAGCGGCACCGAATCGATCGACACCGGCGCGCGCGAAATCGCGATGGGCAACACCGATCTGTCGCAGCGCACCGAGCAGCAAGCGGCGTCGCTGCAGGAAACCGCATCGAGCATGGATCAGCTGACCGGCACCGTGCGGCAGAACACCGAGAACGCGCGCCAGGCGAGCCAGCTCGCCGTGAACGCGTCGGACATCGCGACGCGCGGCGGCGACGTGGTGAGCCAGGTCGTCACGACGATGCAGGAAATCGCGACCAGTTCGAACAAGGTCGTCGACATCATCGGTGTGATCGAGGGCATCGCGTTCCAGACCAACATCCTCGCGCTGAACGCGGCGGTCGAAGCCGCACGCGCCGGCGAACAGGGCCGCGGATTCGCGGTCGTCGCGGGCGAAGTGCGCAGCCTCGCGCAGCGCAGCGCGAGCGCCGCGAAGGAGATCAAGGAGCTGATCGGCGATTCGGCCGACAAGGTCAAGAGCGGCTCCGAGCTGGTCGGCCGCGCGGGCACGACGATGGACGAAATCGTGCAGGCGGTGCGTCGCGTGACCGACATTATGGGCGAGATCAGCGCGGCGTCGGAAGAGCAGTCGGGCGGCATCGAGCAGGTCAACCGCGCGGTCGTGCAGATGGATTCGGTTACGCAGCAGAACGCGGCGCTGGTCGAACAGGCGGCGGCCGCGGCGGCGTCGCTCGAAGATCAGACGCGGCAGTTGCAGGCGGTGCTGGGCGGCTGGAAGGTAACCGGTACACCGGCGCGTCAGAGCGCCCCGGCGACGCGTGCGCAGACGCCCGCGCGGCTCGCCAGGGCTGCACCGCAAGCGGCGAGCGCGGCGACTCCGGTGAATCCGGTGGGCGCGAGCAAGGAATCGAAGGCAACTGCGGCGAGCGCGGCGCCCCCCACGCAGCACGACGCGGCCGCACGCGTCGAACCGGCATTGAAGCCCCGGCCGGCCGCAGCCGCGGCTCGCGTCACGACCGACACGCCCACGCGCGCCGCTCCGCCGGGCACGGCGAAGGCGAGCTCGGACGCGGACTGGGAAACATTTTAGGCAACGGCAGAGTGACATGTGGTCAACCGGCATCGCGCCCGCGGATGGGCGAAGCATCGAAGCACGCACGGTACGCGTGTCGCGAGCCGGCCATATGTCGCTGGTACTCGCGGGAGGGCGCGACCCCGCGACGACAATTCCTACTTCCCAGGCAGTCCGGCTGGGCGGCGAGCGTGATGGCTCATATCGCAGACAGGAATTTTCATGATGGCAACGCGCGCAACACAACGCCCCGCGCGGGCAGCACCTGACCGCACAGAGCCGGCCAGGTCCGTCGAGACGGGCCGCGATTTCGAATTTACGGCGGCGGATTTCGCCCGCATCCGCGACCTGATTCATCGCGGGGCGGGCATCTCGCTGTCGGACCACAAGCGCGACATGGCGTATAGCCGCCTCGCGCGCCGCTTGCGGGCGCGCGGCATCGATACGTTCCGGCAGTATCTCGATCTGCTCGAAGCGGACAACGATCCGGCCGAGTGGGAAGCGTTCACCAATGCCCTGACCACCAACCTCACGGCGTTTTTCCGCGAAGCCCATCACTTTCCGATCCTCGCCGAGTTCGTGCCGCGCCGTGCGCAACCGGTGTCCGTGTGGTGCTCGGCGGCATCGACGGGCGAGGAGCCGTACTCGATCGCGATGACGCTGATCGAGGCGCTCGGCGACAGCGGCGCGCGCCAGGCGTCGGTGCTCGCGACCGACATCGACACCCAGGTGCTCGCGAAGGCCGAGGCCGGCGTCTACCAGTTCGACCAGGTCAAGCACCTGTCGCCCGAGCGGTTGAAGCGCTTCTTCCTGAAGGGCACGGGCGCGCATTCGGGGATGGTCAAGGTGCGTCCCGACGTGCGCGCGCTCGTGCGCTTCGAGCAACTGAACCTGACCAATCGCGATTACCAGTTACGCACGCAGTTCGACGCGATCTTCTGCCGCAACGTGATGATCTATTTTGACAAGCCGACGCAGGCGCAGGTGCTGACGCGCTTCGAGCCGCTGATGAAACCGGGCGGCCTGTTGTTCGCCGGCCATTCGGAAAACTTCACGTACGTGACGCAAGCGTTCCGGCTGCGCGGCCAGACCGTCTACGAACTGACGCGCGACGTGGGCGGCACTCGCGCGCCGTCGCGCGCCAACGCGCCTGACGCGCATGACGCGCATCAATCGAGCGGGGTGGCCGCATGAGCAGCACGCTGCCGATCGCTTCGAACCTGTACTACGACAACCACTTCCAGCGCCCCGGCGTGAAGCTGTTGCCCAACGAGTTCTATACGACGAGCGAAGACATGGTGCTCGTGACCGTGCTCGGCTCATGCGTCGCGGCCTGCATCCAGGACCGCACCGCGGGCATCGGCGGCATGAATCACTTCATGCTGCCCGACGACGGCGCCGACGTCGCGCAGGCCGCGTCGGACTCGATGCGCTACGGCGCGTACGCGATGGAAGTGCTGATCAACGAACTGATCAAGGCGGGCGGGCGGCGCGAGCGCTTCGAGGCCAAGGTGTTCGGCGGCGGCGCGGTGCTCGCGGGCATGACGACGATGAACATCGGCGATCGCAACTCGGAGTTCGTGCGCCGCTACCTGGCCACCGAAAAGATCCGCATCGTCGCCGAGGACCTGCAGGGCTCGCACCCGCGCAAGGTCGCGTTCATGCCGCGCACCGGTCAGGTGATGGTGAAGAAATTGCGCTTGCAACAGGAAGCGGGCGTCGCCGAGCGCGAACAGGCGCTCGTGCGGCAAAGCGCCGAAGCGCGCGCGGAGCGGCTCGCCGCCGCGCGCAAGCGGGTCGAGCTGTTCGCGAAGCCGGCCGCCGCCGCCGCGCGGCCGAGAATCGAACTGTTCGGCGCGAGCCCGCGCCCGACTCATTCCAACAACGCCAGAACCACAGAGGAGGCGTGAGCGCTGTGCAAAAGATCAAGGTATTGTGCGTCGACGATTCGGCGCTGATCCGCAGCCTGATGACCGAAATCATCAATGGCCAGCCGGACATGACGGTGGTCGCGACGGCACCCGATCCGCTCGTCGCGCGCGAGCTCATCAAGCAGCACCACCCGGACGTGTTGACGCTCGACGTCGAAATGCCGCGCATGGACGGCCTCGACTTTCTCGAGAAGCTGATGCGTCTGCGGCCGATGCCGGTTGTGATGGTGTCGTCGCTGACCGAGCGCGGCAACGAAATCACGCTGCGCGCGCTCGAACTCGGCGCGGTCGATTTCGTGACCAAGCCGAAGGTCGGCATTCGCGACGGCATGCTCGACTACGCGGAAAAGCTCGCCGACAAGGTTCGCGCGGCAGCCCGCGCGCGCGTACGCCAGGCCGCGCCGGCGCAGCATGCGGCCACGCAGGCCGCGGATGCGCCGGTCGGCTCCGCGCCGCTCTTCAACAACCCGCTGCTGAGTACCGAGAAGCTGGTTATCGTCGGCGCCTCGACGGGCGGCACCGAAGCGATCCGCGAAGTGCTGGTGCCGCTGCCGCCCGACGCGCCCGCGGTGCTGATCGCGCAGCACATGCCGCCGGGCTTTACGAAATCTTTCGCGCAACGCCTCAATGGTTTGTGCCGGATTACCGTTAAAGAAGCGGAGCACGGCGAGCGTGTGCTGCCGGGGCACGCGTACATCGCGCCGGGCCATGCGCATCTTTTGCTCGCGAGGAGCGGTGCGAACTATATTGCGCATCTGTCCGACGACCCGCCGGTGAACCGGCATCGTCCGTCGGTCGATGTGCTGTTCCGTTCGGCCGCGCAGCATGCGGGCAAGAACGCGGTCGGCGTGATTCTGACCGGCATGGGGCGCGACGGCGCGGCCGGGCTGCTCGAGATGAAAAAGGCCGGTGCCTACACGCTGGCGCAGGACGAGGCGAGTTGCATCGTGTTCGGCATGCCGCGCGAGGCGATCGCGCTCGGCGCGGCCGACGAAATCGCCGCGCTGCCGGACATGAGCCGGCGCGTGATGGCGCGTCTGTCGTCGATGGGTGACCGCGTTCAGCGGGTATGATGCGTGGCGGATGGAATGACGCGGCCGAACGCCGCAACATGGATCAAGCAAAGGGAAAGAAATGGACAAGGGAATGAAGATTCTGGTGGTTGACGATTTTCCGACGATGCGCCGGATCGTCCGCAACCTGCTGAAGGAACTGGGCTACTCGAACGTCGACGAGGCGGAAGACGGCGCGGCCGGTCTCGCGCGTCTGCGCAGCGGCAGCTACGAATTCGTGATCTCCGACTGGAACATGCCGAACCTCGACGGTCTCGCGATGCTGAAAGAAATCCGCGCCGACGCGAGCCTCGCGCACCTGCCGGTGTTGATGGTGACGGCCGAGTCGAAGAAGGAAAACATCATCGCGGCGGCGCAGGCCGGCGCGAGCGGTTACGTCGTCAAGCCGTTCACGGCCGCGACGCTCGACGAGAAGCTCAACAAGATCCTCGAGAAGATGGCGAAAGCCGGGAGCTGACGTGACGCCGCCGACCCAAACGCCTGGCGCCGAAGCGGGCAACGACAGCGGCGACTTCGCGTCGGACCGCATCCTTGCCCGCATCGGACAACTGACGCGCACGCTGCGCGATTCGATGCGCGAACTCGGGCTCGACAAGCATGTCGAGCGCGCGGCCGAAGCCGTGCCCGATGCGCGCGATCGTTTGAAGTACATCGCCGACATGACCGAGCAGGCCGCCGAGCGCGTGCTGTCGGCGATCGACATCGCGAAGCCGATCCAGGAGCAGCTGCAGAGAGACGCGGGCACGCTCGACGCGCGCTGGGAGCAGTGGTACGCGGCGCCGATCGAGCGCGAGGAAGTGCGCGCGCTGATGAACGACACGCGCACCTTCCTGCGCGGCGTGCCCGACGCGACCAGCGCGACCAACTCGCAGCTGATGGAGATCATGCTCGCGCAGGACTTCCAGGATCTGACCGGCCAGGTGATCAAGAAGATCACCGACGTCGTCTATCTGATCGAGCAGCAGCTGCTCGGCGTGCTGGTCGAGAACATCGCGCTCGAGCGGCGCGAGCAGTTCGCGGCGAACGCCGCGGCTCTCAAGGCGGAGGTGTCGTCGACGGGCAGCCCCGAGCATCTGCTCAACGGTCCGCAGATCAATCCGGAAGGCAAGACGGATGTGGTGCAGGACCAATCGCAGGTCGACGATCTGCTCGCGAGCCTCGGTTTCTGAGCAAATGACTGGGCCCGGCAAGCGCGCCGGGCTGGTGGTTTCTCCGCGATTTGCGCCAAACACGCATTCAATGAGTACCGGCTACCCATCTTCCGTACGTTTTCCTGCTAGTAATAGGCGGCAAGTCGCGCGCGTGGGCGCACCTTGCGCCGGCTGAAAGAATCCGCAGGCATACTACGAGGTCAAAGCGGTACGGCACCCGGCCCGCGCAACGCCGGGCAGTCGCCCGGTGAGGCCATCCCTCAGCGTTGCGGCCGCGACGGTGCCGTATCATCTGCGGATAAGCGGCCGCTTCGCGCAGTCGGCGAAGCGTGCCGCGGCTCGGGAGGAGCTTCTCATGTGGAGTCGTATTGGTCGCGCCGGAGTCACGGCGCTCGTATTGCCATGTTCGTTACTGGCCCTGACGGCCGCGCAGTCAGCCCATGCAGCGCTGGGCAGCGCGCCGCTTACCCCCCCTTCCGACGCGTCGGTGTCGTCCCGCGTGGTGCAACCCGCCAGCGGCACATCGCAAAGTGTCATGCGTTCTGAATCGAGCGCGGCGTCTTCCACTTCTTCCACACCCGCTTCCTACACGGTACGCGAGACCACGTTCGGCAACGGCACCGTGGTGCGCGAATACCTGAGCACGGGTGGCGCGGTATTCGGCATTTCGTGGCATGGTCCGCAAATGCCCGATCTCAGTGATCTGCTCGGCAGCTATTTCCCGCAGTACGTGGCCGGCGTGAAGGCCGTGCGGGCCGCGCGCGGCAACGCGCGGGGGCCGGTCGCCGTCGAAGACAGCGCCATCGTGGTGCGTTCGGGCGGTCACATGGGCGCGTACAGCGGCGTCGCGTGGCTGCCCTCCGCGCTGCCGGCCGGCGTCAGCGGTTCCGACATCCAGTAACGGCGAGGACGACGATGCGAACCATGCTCACGACCGTGAACATCAAAAACTGGATGCAGGCCGCGCTTGCCGTGCTGCTCACGGCGACGCTCGTCGCCTGCGGCGGAGGCGGAGGCGGCGGTAGCGACAACAACTCCAGTTCCAACAATGGCAGCAACACCTCGAACGGACTGAACGGCGGTTCGCTGCCGGCCAGCCCGACCCAGCAGCCGATCTCCGCGAACGCGTCGAACACGGTGCCGATCACGGTCGGCCGGGGCGTTTCGGGTGTCATCAACATCCCGACCGTCAGCGTGAGGATCTGCGCGCCGGGCTCGTCCAGCAACTGCCAGACGATCGACAATATCCAGGTCGACACAGGCTCGTTCGGCTTGCGCGTGGTCAGCTCCGCGCTCAATTCGACGCTGCTCGGCGCACTGCCGGTCAGCAAGATCGGCAGTAACAGCGCGGACCTCGCCGAGTGCGCGACGTTCGCGGACGGTTACACGTGGGGCTCGGTGCGCACCGCGATCGTGGCGATCGGCGGTGAAACGACGATCAGCAGCATCCCGCTGCAGATCATCGGTGACAAGGCGGCGAGCACGGTGCCCACGCCCGGCTGCGGCAATGGCTCGGCGCAGAACACGGCTAGCGATCTCGGCGCGAATGGCATTCTCGGCATTGGCACCGCGCTGAACGATTGCGGCGCGACGTGCGCGGACCCGACCAAGGCGGCGACCTACAGCAACTACTTCGCCTGCCCTGGCGGTACGTCGTGCGCCCGCACTCAAGTCACGACAGATCAGCAGGTTACGAATCCGGTCTCGAAATTCCCGCTCGACAACAACGGTGTGATCGTGCAGATGGCGCCGGTCTCGAACACCGGCCAGGCGTCGGCGACCGGCACGCTGGTGTTCGGCATCGGCACGCAGGGGAACAACCCGCTTGCCGCTGCGCAGGTCTTCACGACCGACGCATTCGGCGACCTCAACAACAGCACCTTCAACGGCACGACCGTCCAGGCGTTCCTCGATTCCGGCTCGAACGCCTATTTCTTCGCCGATAGCACGCTCACGCTGTGCGGCAGCCAGTTCGCGGGATTTTATTGCCCGTCGTCGGCGCAAACCCGCACGGTCACGCTGGTCGGGTTGAACAACGTGTCGGCGGTCGCGAGCATCGGCATCCTGAACGCGCAGACGCTGTTCGCCAACGGCAGCAACTACGCGTTCAACACTCTCGCCGGCCAGATCGGCGGCAACGCCAGCTTCGACCTCGGTCTGCCGTTCTTCTTCGGCCGCTACGTGTACTACCACCTCGATCAGACCGCGACCGGCGGTCCCTCCCCCTTCGTCGGCTACTGAAGCCGCACGTCGATCCAACGCCGGATGGCGCGCGCGACAGACGCGCGCGCCGTCCGCTCATCCGTCGAAATACCCCGGTTTCTCCGCCCTTATCCGCCGATCGGCGCTTGCGTCGAGCAGGAATAATCGCTCTCACTGGAAAGAGGCGCCGTGCCTCGGCCGACTGGAGAGCTTTGTGGCAGAGGACAGCGACCTCGAAAAAACCGAATCCGCCACCCCTCGGCGCCTGCAGAAGGCGCGCGAGGATGGGCAGATCGTGCGTTCGCGGGAGCTGTCGACCTTCGCGCTGCTCGCGGCCGGGTTCTACGGCGTATGGGGCATGTCGGGCAGCATCGGCGAGCATTTGCAGAACATGCTGCGTGCGTCGCTCACCTTCAACCACGCGAGCGCGTTCGACACCAGCCGCATGCTGATCGGCGCAGGCACAGCGGGTCGCCAAGGACTCCACGCGCTCGTGCCGATACTCGGCGTCACCGGACTTGCCGCGCTGCTCGCACCGATGGCGCTGGGCGGCTGGCAGCTGTCGGGGAAAGCGCTCGAGCCGAAGTTCAACCGGCTGAACCCGATCGAGGGCCTCGGCCGCATGTTTTCGATCAACGGACCGATCCAGCTCGGCATGTCGCTCGCGAAGACGCTGGTGGTGGGGTTGATCGGCGGCACGGCGATCTGGAATCGCCACGAGCAATTCCTCGCGCTCGCGACGCAGCCGCTCAATCTCGCGCTCGCCAACTCCGTGCATCTGATCGCGGTGTGCTGCGGCATGACGGTGGCCGGCATGTTCGCGGTGGCCGCGCTCGACGTACCGTACCAGCTGTGGTCGTTCCACAAGAAGCTGCGCATGACGAAGGAAGAAGTGAAGCGTGAGCATCGCGAGAGCGAAGGCGATCCGCACATCAAGGGCAAGATTCGCCAGCAGCAGCGCGCGATCGCGCGGCGCCGCATGATGGCGCAAGTGCCGAAGGCCGACGTGGTCGTGACGAACCCGACGCACTTCGCGGTCGCGCTGCAATACACGGATGGTGAGATGCGCGCGCCGAAGGTGGTCGCGAAGGGCGTGAACCTCGTGGCCGCGCGGATTCGCGAGATCGCCACCGAAAACAACGTGCCGCTGCTCGAAGCGCCGCCGCTCGCGCGTGCGCTCTATCAAAACGTCGATCTGAATCGCGAGATTCCGGGGCCGCTCTATGGCGCGGTCGCGGAAGTGCTCGCGTGGGTCTATCAGCTGCGCCGCTTCAAGGCCGAAGGCGGCGACGTGCCGGTAGCGCCGACCGAACTCGACGTGCCGCCCGAACTCGACAAGGGCGGCGTATCGGACGAGGACGCCGCCGAGGAAGCCGCCAACACGCTGAACCCGACCGACGACGACGCCAACGACGCCACTAGCGACGACAACAACGGAGCCTCCGCATGAACGCTCGCGCCGGTTTCCTCGCCCGACGGCCGGATGCGCTGAGCAGCACCAACCTGCGCGCCCTCGCCGGGCCGGTGCTGATCTGCATGATCCTCGGCATGATGATTCTGCCGTTGCCGCCGTTCCTGCTGGATCTGCTGTTCACGTTCAACATCGCGCTGTCGGTGATGGTGCTGCTCGTCAGCATGTACACGATGAAGCCGCTCGACTTCGCCGCGTTCCCGAGCGTGCTGCTGTTCTCGACGCTGCTGCGGCTGTCGTTGAACGTCGCCTCGACGCGGGTCGTGCTGCTCGAAGGCCATACCGGTCCCGATGCGGCCGGTCAGGTGATCGAGTCGTTCGGGCACTTCCTCGTGGGCGGCAACTTCGCGGTTGGTATCGTCGTGTTCGTGATCCTGATGGTGATCAATTTCATGGTGATCACGAAGGGCGCGGGGCGGATCGCCGAAGTGTCCGCGCGCTTCACGCTCGACGCGATGCCTGGCAAGCAGATGGCGATCGACGCCGATCTGAACGCCGGCCTCATCAACGAAGAGCAGGCTCGCACGCGGCGCAAGGAGATCTCTCAGGAAGCCGAGTTCTACGGCTCGATGGACGGTGCGAGCAAGTTCGTGCGAGGCGATGCGGTCGCCGGCCTCCTGATTATGGTGATCAACATCATCGGCGGGCTGATCGTCGGGATGGTCCAGCACGACATGAGTTTTGCCGCGGCGGGCAAGAACTACACGCTGCTGACGATCGGCGACGGCCTCGTCGCGCAGATTCCGTCGCTGGTGATTTCGACGGCGGCCGGCGTGATCGTGTCGCGCGTCGCGACCAACGAGGACATCGGCACGCAGCTGACCGGCCAGCTGTTCACGAACCCGCGCGTGCTGATGATCACCGGCTGCATTCTCGTGCTGATGGGCCTGATCCCGGGCATGCCGCACTTCGCGTTCCTGATTCTCGGCGGCGGCCTGATCCAGCTCGGCCGCACGATGAAGAAGCGCACCGAGGAGCGCAAGAACGCACCGGCGCTCGTCGACGTCGCGCCGGCCGCGCTGGCGCCGGTCGAAAACGCCGAGGCGAGCTGGGACGACGTGACGATGATCGACACGCTCGGCCTCGAAGTCGGCTACCGGCTGATTCCGCTCGTCGACAAGAACTCGGACGGCGAGCTGCTCAAGCGGATCAAGAGCATCCGCAAGAAGTTCGCGCAGGAAATCGGCTTCTTGCCGCCGGTCATTCATATCCGCGACAACCTCGAATTGCGGCCGAACGGCTATCGGATCGCGTTGAAGGGCGTCGAGGTCGGCTCGGGCGAGGCGTATCCAGGCCAGTGGCTCGCGATCAACCCGGGCCAGGTATCGGCCGCGCTGCCGGGCACGCCGACCCAGGACCCGGCGTTCGGCCTGCCCGCCATCTGGATCGACACGAATCTGCGCGAACAGGCGCAGGTATACGGTTACACGGTCGTCGATTCGAGCACGGTGGTCGCGACGCACCTGAATCACCTCGTCGTCACGCACGCGTCGGAGCTGCTCGGCCGCCGCGAGGTGCAGTCGCTGGTCGAGCGGATGCAGAAGGACACGGCGTCGCTCGTCGACGATCTGGTGCCGAAGATGCTGCCGCTCACCACGCTGCAAAAGGTGCTGCAGAACCTGCTCGAAGAAGGCGTGCCGATTCGCGACATGCGCACGATCCTCGAAGCGCTCGCCGAACACGCGGCCAAGCTCACCGACCCGCACGACCTCACCGCCGCGGTGCGGCTCGCGCTGGGCCGCGCGATCACGCAGCAGTGGTTCCCCGGCACCGCCGACATGCAGGTGATGGGCCTCGACGCGAACCTCGAACGGGTGCTGTCGCAGGCGCTATCGACCGGACCGAACCCGGGCCTCGAACCGGGTCTCGCGAACACGCTGCTCACCGAAACGCAGAAAGCGATGACGCGTCAGCAGAACCTTGGCCTCGCTCCGGTGCTGCTGGTGCAGCACGCACTGCGGCCGATGCTCGCGCGCTTCCTGCGCCGCAGCCTGCCGCAGCTGAAGGTGCTCTCGTATGCGGAAGTGCCCGATACGCGCAACGTCAAGGTGGTCAATCTGATCGGCGCGCACGGCTGACGAAGGTCGCTCGCTCGCGGCCGTCGATACAACGCAAACCGGCGCTCCAATGGGGCGCCGGTTTGCGTTTGCACGGCTCTCCCAGGCTCGTCGAACGATGCGCCTGCCGTGTGTCCATCGCGCGAATTACCCACCTTTAACGGTCTTTATCCATCGATCGTCGCCCGACGCCTTTCGCAATAATTGATCGCAATGGGAAGCGGTGTATTGCCGGTCCGTCAGTCCGTATACCTCATCGGGGGTCCAGCTTGAACATTCGTAAATTTGTCGGTGCTACCAGTCGCGACGCGCTGCGTCTCGTTCGCGAAGCACTTGGCCCCGATGCGGTCGTGCTGTCGAATCGCACGATGGACGACGGCAGCGTCGAAATCGTCGCGCTCGCCGATAGCGATCTCGCCGCGATCACGCCGAAAGCGCGTGAAGGCGCGCAGGCCGCGGCGCTCGGCACGAGCTCAGGTGCGGCATCGACGCTGGCCCCGCGCGGATTGTTCGCGGCGCCGACGAATCCGTACGCGAGCGCAATGCCGGACGTGTTTTCGTCGGTGTTCGGCGCGAGCCCGGAAGCGGGTGGTGAAGCGACGCCGGCGATCGAGCCGGCGCATGCGGCTGCGGATTTCATGGCCGGCTCGGTGAACAGGACGGCGCTCAATTCGGCGCTCAATTCGGCGGTCAGCCAGGCGCTCAGCATGTCCGCGAATCAAGCAGCGTCCGCCGCCGCGTTGCCCGGCAATTCTCCAATCGGCCCGGCGATGCTGGGCGCGACCGGCGCGTCCGCGGCCATCGCGACAGGCCCCGCGCCCGCCGCAAGCCAGTCGGCATCCAGCGCGGCCACATCGTTCAACGCACCGGCCACGTCCGCGGCTGCCGCCACGCCTTCCGGCGCGAGCGCCCGCGCCGCGGCCGCGCGCCTGTCGAAAGACATCCGCGCGGATTTGCTGAAAGCTGCCGGCGTGCCGGTACCGCCGGCAATCCCATCGAGCGAAGCCGCCGCGCAGCGCACGATGGCCGAGTCGAATCCGTGGCTCATCGATCACGCGCGCCGCATCGCGGCCGAGCAGCAGCAACAGAGCGGCCAATACAGCGCGCGTCCTGCCGCGATGACCCCCGCCGTCGCGACCGCCAAAGGCCTCGGCAGCGCGGTCGACGCGCGGCCGGCCGCCGTGCCGCCGGTGATCGACACGCCCGACTGGGCGCGCGAAGCCGCCGAAGTCGCTGCGCGCCGCGCCGCTCAGAAGATCGCGCCCGTGCCGTCCGCTACTGACGAAAGCCGCACGCCGTCCGCCGTCGCCGAAGCGATCAAGGGGCGCATGGAGCAGGTCGTCAAGGACACCGTGATGAACGAGCTGTCGTCGATGCGAGACATGATGGAAGAGCACTTCGCGGGTCTGCTGTGGGGCGATCGACAGCGCCGCAGTCCCGCACGCGCCGCGCTCACCAAGCACCTGTTCGCCGCCGGCTTTTCCGCGCAGCTCGTGCAGATGCTGGTCGACAACATGCCCGAAGAGGTCGACACGATGGATGGCGGCATGGACTGGGTACGCTCGGTGCTCGAGTCGAACCTGCCGGTGATGGAGGACGAAGACGCGCTGATGGAGCGCGGCGGCGTGTTCGCGTTGATGGGGCCGACCGGCGTCGGCAAGACGACGACCACCGCGAAGCTCGCAGCGCGCTGCGTGATGCGCTTCGGCGCGAGCAAGGTGGCGCTGCTGACGACCGACAGCTATCGCATCGGCGGTCACGAACAGCTGCGCATCTTCGGCAAGATTCTCGGCGTTTCGGTGCATGCGGTGAAGGACAGCGCCGATCTGCAGCTCGCGCTCTCGGAATTGCGTAACAAGCACATCGTGCTGATCGACACGATCGGTATGAGCCAGCGCGACCGGCTCGTGTCCGACCAGATCGCGATGCTAAGCCGCGCCGGCCAGCCGGTGCAGCGTCTGTTGCTGCTCAACGCGACGAGCCACGGCGACACGTTGAACGAAGTCGTGCAGGCGTATCAGCGCGCGCCGGACCAGCAGCCGCTCGCCGGCTGCATTCTGACCAAGCTCGACGAAGCGACCAACCTCGGCGGCGTGCTCGATACGGTGATCCGCTACAAGCTGCCGGTGCATTACGTATCGACCGGACAGAAGGTGCCGGAGAACCTTTACGTCGCGACGAAGAAATTCCTGATCAAGAGCACCTTCTGCATTCCGCGCGACAGCTCGCCGTTCGTGCCGCACGACGACGACATCCCCGCTTTGCTGTCCTCGCTGTCCGCACGTTCGACGGCCGAGCTGCACGAGGTTCGCTTTGGATAAGTTCGTTTCAGATCAAGCCGAAGGGTTGCGGCGGCTGCTCGCGCGCGGCGGCGCGCGCGTGATCGCGTTGGCGGGTGCGTCGTCGGGCGTCGGTAATACGACCGTGGCGGTCAACCTCGCGGCGGCGCTCGCACAACAGGGCAAGGACGTGCTGGTGATCGACGAATGCGTCGGTGAGAAATCGGTGAGCGCGATGCTTGGCGGCTTGCGCGGCGCGGGTAACTTCGCGGCGGTGATGCGCGGCGAGAGCCCGGTCGATTTCGCCGCCGCGCGTCACGCGCTCGGCTTTTCGGTGCTGTCCGCCTCGCGCAACAATCGCGAGGGGCATACGGAGGCCGAACTCGGTGTGCTGCTCGGCGGCTCGGCCGATATCGTGCTGATCGACGCGCAGCTCGACGACGAAGGGCATCTGTCGCCGCTCGCCAAGCAGGCGCATGACGTGATGATCGTCGCGCGCATGTCGGGCGAGGCGATCACCGAGGCCTATGCGTGCATCAAGCGTTTGCATTACGCGCACGCGATCGCGCAGTTGCGCGTGCTCGCGAACAACGTGCAAAGCGCCAACGACGCGCAAGCAGCGTTCGCGAATCTCGCCGGCGTGGCCGGCCGTTACCTGACCGTCGCGTTGGAAAACGCCGGCTGCATTGCGGCCGACGTGCGCATCGCACGGGCACTCGAGCTGTCGCGCTGCGTGGTCGACGCGTTTCCGTCGACACCGGCCGCGCGCGACTTCCGCCATCTCGCCGCCGAATTGCAGTACTGGCCGATGCGGCCAGCGATGTCGTCGCAAACGCCCTGGCGGGCGCCTGCGACAGTTACAGCGGCGCACCACGCCGACCAACCGTCCGCGCATCACGCTTAAAAGGCGTGCACGAAGGACAAGGGGAGCACGATGTACAACGCTCAGGGAAAGATTTCTCAGGCCGAAGTTCTGACGAAGTACGCACCGCTCGTGCGTCGACTCGGCTTGCAGCTTGTCGCGAAAATGCCGGCGAGCGTCGATCTCGACGACCTGATCCAGGCCGGCATGATCGGTTTGCTGGATGCCGCCGGCCGCTACAAGGAAGACCAGGGCGCGCAGTTCGAGACCTATGCCAGCCAGCGGATTCGCGGCGCGATGCTCGACGAGTTGCGCAGCAACGACTGGCTGCCGCGCAGCCTGCGCCGCACGTCGCGCGAAGTGGAATCCGCAGTGCACAAGGTGGAGCAGAACCTCGGCCGTTCGGCGAGCGAGGCGGAGGTCGCCGAGCACCTGCAAATGCCGCTCGACGAATATCAGTCGATGCTGCAGGACCTGCATGGCAGCCAGCTGATCTACTACGAAGACTTCGACCGCTCCGCGGACGACGAACCTTTTCTGGACCGCTACTGCGTCGATCATTCCGATCCGCTCTCGGCGCTGCTCGACGACAGCCTGCGCTCGGCGCTCATCGAAGCGATCGACCGCTTGCCGGAGCGCGAGAAGCTGCTGATGTCGCTGTACTACGAGCGCGGCATGAATCTGCGCGAGATCGGCGCGGTGATGGAAGTCAGCGAATCGCGCGTGTGCCAGTTGCACAGCCAGGCCGTGGCACGCCTGCGCGCCCGACTGCGCGAAATGGCCTGGGCGAACGCCGAAACGAACTGACGCCACCGCGGCGCCGCACGCCATTTTTCAAACGCTGCCTTCAGATGCGGCGGTGCGCCGATGCCGATGCGCGCCTGTGCCGCCTGTCGTTGCTCAGGCGTTCGCCATCTCATGCTCGGCGGCGAGCGCGAGAAACGCCGAGCGCGACATACCGCGCGCCTGCGCATACGCGTCGATTTCCTGCACCAGCACCTCGGGCAGCGAGATGTTGATGCGAACCGCCTTCTTCAACGCCGGAATATTGCGCGTCGTCACGAAACCCCATGTGAACCCCGCGAACTCGGGATTGCGCCGATGCTCGCCTAGCGTGAGAGGCTCGGGCAGCGGCAACCCTTCGTCGAGCAAGGTTTCGAGATGCGATTCGATTGCCTCTTTCGCGTTCACATACGCTTGTTCGAGCGTGTCGCCCGCGGAGTAGCAGCCTGGAATATCGGGCACCACGACGCCGAACGCGTGCGTGTTGTCCCCGGGTTCGATGGCGATCGGAAAGATCAGATGCTTCATTTGAGCCCCGCCTGTTTCAGAATGCTGTTCAGGGTGCCGGCCGGCAAATCTTTTTTCGGATACGGGATGGTCACGAGCCCCCGTTTTCCCGCGTGCCTGAAATGATGGTGACTGCCCGCTATGCGGACGAGCTGCCAGCCATTCGCTTGAATCAATTTGACGACCTCGGCACTGTTCATACATCATACCCTCCATTATACACACGCCTACACAAACCAATGGGCAAACAAGATTCCGCCCGTCGAATTGCGGCCACGTCGAAGCCGCGGCGTTGGCGAAAGCTCGAACGAAGTCACCATTTCAACGTGACGAGGTGGACTAGCGCCAGCTAGCCGAACGGCTAACGCAGCGTGGAACGGACAGGGAAGTGGGTGGAAAAGCGGCGACGGAAAACAAAAAAGCCCGTCGATGACGGGCTTTTTCATTCTTTTCGTATATTGCTGCGATTGCAGGCCGGGCAGGCGGGCCGATCAAAGTCCCGAATAAGCTGGAACTCGCCCATCCGGCCCGTACAGATTCGTCTTGCGCGGTACGTTGACCTGCAGCGCCTTTAGCGCGCGCTCGTTGTAGTCCATCCGCACGCGGATCAGCTCGCCGTTGTTCGTGTTGACGCGCCGCGCGCGATCCGCGGCTTTCTGCAGCAGCTTCCATTGCGTCGCGACGCGCGCGTCGGTGCTGGCCGCGAGCTCCATGCCGGACCAGCCGGTCGGAAAGCCGAGTTCGGCCAGATGCGAGTCGCGCGCGGCTTCGAGCCTCGCGAGCACGCCGATCAGCTCGGTTTTTTTCTCGACGATCGCCGGCAACTGCTCCAGCGGCGAGATCGCCGTCAGCGCTTTGGTTTCGAGAGTGAGGATCGAGGCGAATGCCTCGACGGTCGAATATTCTTCGACCAGGGTAGCAACGAGGGCATCTTTCATATCAACAACTCGCTACGCACACTGGCTCGCGATTGGCGCGCGAACCGGGTTGGTCGGACGCCGCCCGGCAGATCACCGCGCGGCGAAATGCCGATCAGTTGCCGGTCGACGAGGTTTTGTTCTGCAACAGGTCGCGCGCCGTCTGCAGCACGCCGTCGGCGATCTTGCCGGAGTCGATCTGCAGCTTGCCGTCCTTGATCGCCTGTTTGATCGACTCGACGTGCGCGGTGTCGATGTCGGCCGAGCCGGAGGCCGCGAGGCTGCGCAGATGCTGCGACAGATCCGACAGGCTCACGCTCGTGTCGCCCGACGCGCTGCTCGCGGCCGGCGCGGCTGTGCTCGTCGCGCCCTGCGTGGTGCTGGCTGCCGGCGTGGCTTCGCCGCTCTGCTGCGAACGGGACAAAGCGTCTTTCAACGACGGCAGATTCGAAGAGGTGGTGGGATCGACTTTCACGATTGGCTTCCCTAACGATTTGATCCTGATAACGGCAACCGCTGATCAAAACTTTAGCGTAATCGCTCGACACCCGGCCCGCCGCCAGGTGGCCATCTGCCCCTTTCAATCCCCGTCCGTCTGCCCTGGCCGCCGGGGCGCCGACCGTTTCGACGATGCTCGTTGCCGCCAGCCCGCTCACATCGGGATCTCCACCGTGCCGCCGTCCTTGACGATGCCGGAGATGATCTGGCCGTTGGCGGTCTTCACGCGCACCTGCTGGCCCGGCGACGCGTTGTTCATCGCGCTGCCCTCGGACGAGATCGAGAAACCGTCGCCGGCCGCGATGACCCGCACGGTCTGGCCGAACACCACCGCCGACGCGCTCTTCAGCATGTCGCGGCGCAGCGGCATGCCGCCCGCGATCCGCACGAGCGAGACCGAGCCGACCGCCTGCGACGGGTCGGTGACGATCGCCTGCGGCAGGCCGGTCAGGTCGCCCTCGCGCGCGACGAGGTCGGCGGCCGTGAGCACTTCGCCCGGCGCCATCGCGCGGGCGGCGAGGTAGTAGGTCGCATGCAGCGAGATGCGCGCCTGCAGATAGATGGTCCACGGCCGCTCGCCCGCGCAGCGCACGCCGACCGTCAGCCGGCCCCACAGGCGCGCGCCGGTCGGCATGAACGGTTCGAGCGACGTGCACGCGGCGAGGCCGCGCGGAAACGCGGACGCGACAGTGATGTCGGCCTTGCCGGGCAGGCCGACGGCCTGCTGTTGCAGGAACGCGAGCGCGCTCGCGTGAATCGCTTCCGGGTCCTGCTGGCCTGGCAGCGGCGCGGCTTGCGCAGCCGTCGCGGCGGTAGCGGTCTGCGGCGTTCTCTGTGCAATGACGGCCGCCGGTTGGCGCGAGCCAGGCGACGTCGCGGGCGTTCTCGCGATCCCGGGATGCGCCGCCTGCGCCGCAGCGGCCGCGATCGGCTTGCCATTCGCGCCGAACTCGGGTGGCTCGCCGCGCGCGGCGAGACTGTCGAAACCGTCGCCTTGCGGCGCATTGGCCACGACCACGCGCTGATTCGCGACGCTGGCGGCCGGGCCCGCTTCGACATTGACGCGCGCGACGCCCGACGCCCCAGTGCTGGCCGCCGGCGGAATCGTCACGACGCCGTTGGCGTCTGGTTTGAAGTTGGTGCGGATGATGGCCGGCGCGGCGGCAGCGGGCTCGCCCGCGCCCGGAATCACGATCGCGCCGCTTGCGCTCGCGGCACGCCCGAACGTATCGGTGTCGCGCGACGCGCTCGCGCGGCCGAGCGACTGTGCGGTCGCCGCCGCGAGCGACGCCGCCGACGCGCTGCGCTGCGCCGGCGTCTGAATCCGTTGCGCGAGATCGTTCAGCGCGGCGGGATTTTTCTCGGCGGGCCCGGCAATCACGATCGGGCCGCCCGCATCCTGCGCCTGGGTCGTAGCCGGCAGCAACACGATGCCGCCCGCAACCCATACCGCGACGTTGACGGCCGCCCGCGTCAGGCAATGCGCAAGGCAACGCGAGAAAGAGCGCGGCACCGGCTGGACGAGCGCGTCCTCCGAACCATCGACCCGTTCATCGACCCGGCCACCCCCCACGCGACGCATCGTCGTGCCGCTCGCCGGCTGCGGCAAGGTGTTGGTGGGCTGGTCCATCGCGGGTCTCCATCGAATGCATCGGTACGCCTTGCATTCTAGTGAGCCTCCCTTTCGCGCAAACGTTGAATAGAAGCCCCCTTTCCCGGTTATTCGTCCGATTGCCGGTTGCGCCCCACCCATAAGATGCATCACATGCAAAAAGGCCTTCGCACCCGCCGCGTGTCTCTCACGATGCGCACACGGGACGGCCTTGGAAACGTTCTCGGGAGATTCCGATGCTGGACAAGCTCGATGCCGAATTCGCATTCGGCCGGCAGGCGATGGATGTGCGCGCATACCGGCAGGAACTGCTGTCGTCGAATATCGCGAACGCCGACACGCCCGGCTACAAGGCGCGCGATATCGACTTCGCGTCGTCGCTCGCCGGCGCGCTGAAGAAGACGGGCGGCAGCACCGCGGGCCAAGGCGCATCGAACAGCTCGACGCTCGCGATGACGCAACCCGCGGGCGTGACGAGCGGCATGTCGATGAACACGACCGAGGCCGGTCACATGAGCGGCAAGGCCACGCTGACGGCGACGGGCGGCAGCCCCGACGATTACGGCAACCTGCAATACCGGATTCCGCTGCAGCCGGCGCTCGACGGCAACACGGTCGACGTCGACACCGAGCGCGTGCAGTTCGCCGACAACACGGTGCACTTCGAGTCGGGTATGACGGTCGTGTCGAACCAGATCAAGACGATGCTGTCGGCGATCACGTCGGGCTCGTCGTAAGCCGGGCACGAGCACGGCACACAAGCAGGGCGCATAGCAGCTGAACACAGGCAGCATGCACGCACGAACAGAAACGCTACGGGACTTAACGTAAAGCCGGTGCGAACCGGCAGGAGAGGTCAGGAAACATGCCATCCCTGATGAACATTTTTGGTGTCGCGGGTTCCGCGATGTCGGCGCAGTCGGAGCGGCTCAACGTGACGGCGTCGAACCTGGCCAACGCGGACAGCACGACGGGCCCCGACGGTCAGCCGTACAAGGCCAAGCAGGTCGTGTTCGCGGTGAGTCCGCTCGGCGGCGCGCGCACACGCTCCGGCCAGCAGGTCGGCGGCGTGCAGGTGACGGGCGTGGTCGACGATCCGTCGCCGATGAAGACCGCGTACGAGCCCGGCAATCCGGCCGCCGACGCGAACGGCTACGTGACGCTGCCCAACGTCGACCCGGTGCAGGAGATGGTCAACATGATCTCGGCCTCGCGCTCGTACCAGGCCAACGTCGAAACGCTGAACACCGCCAAAACCCTGATGCTGAAAACGCTCACGATCGGAACCTGAGGAGAGAGCCTTGACCACCAACACCACGATCGGCGGCAGCGGCACGACCGTTTCGCAGACGCTGCTCGACACGATGAACGGCACGAGCAGCAGCTCGAGCGCGACCGGCTCGACGAGCAGCGCGTCGAGCAGCACGTCGGGCACGTCGGCGACGGACCTGCAGAACACCTTTCTGCAGCTGCTCGTCGCGCAAATGAAGAACCAGGACCCGACCAATCCGATGGACAGCTCGCAGATGACCTCGCAGCTCGCCCAGATCAGCACGGTGCAGGGTATCAGCCAGCTCAATACGTCGCTCTCCTCGCTGTCGACGCAGCTGTCGGCGGGCCAGCAGTCGCAGGCCGCGCTGCTGATCGGTTCGACCGTGCTCGCACCGGGCAACTCGATCACCGTGTCGAGTGGCAAGACGAACGAGTTCGGCGTCACGCTCGCGAACTCCGTCAGCGACCTGCAGATCGTCGTGAAGAACTCGGCCGGCACGATCGTCAACACGCTCGATCTCGGCAAGCAGTCGGCCGGCACGATTCCGGTTGGCTGGACGCCGACCGATTCGGCGGGCAACACGCTCGCAGACGGCACCTACACGATCACCGCGACAGGCACGATCAACGGCCAGCAGGCGACGGCTACCACGCTCACCGGCGCGACGGTGCAAAGCGTCGTCCAGCAGAGCAGCGGCACGCCGGGGCTCGTGCTGTCGAACGGCTCGACGGTCGGCCTGACCAGCGTCGCAGCGATCCTGTAGTCCGGATCCATTCAGTTACGACTTTACAGATACGGAGTACGTCATGAGTTACCAAACAGGTTTGAGCGGTCTGTCGGCGTCGTCGAGCGATCTCGACGTGATCGGCAACAACATCGCCAACGCCAACACCGTCGGCTTCAAGAGCGGCACCGCGGAATTCGCCGACATGTACGCCAATTCGGTCGCGACCGCGACGAGCCAGCAGATCGGTATCGGTACGCAACTCTCCGAAGTGCAGCAGCAATTCTCGCAAGGCACGCTCACGACGACGAACCAGGCGCTGAACGTCGCGATCAACGGCAACGGCTTCTTCCAGATGTCGAACAATGGCACGCTGACCTATTCGCGCAACGGCGTGTTCCAGCTCGACAAGAACGGCTTCATCACGAACGCGCAGGGCCTCGATCTGATGGGCTACGCGGCCAATGGCTCGGGCATCATCAACACCGCGCAGACCGTGCCGCTGACGGTGCCGACCGCGAACATCGCGCCGCAGGCGACCAGCAAGATCACCGCAGGTCTGAACCTGAACGCGCAGGACAACATCATGCTCGGCTCGCCGACCGCGAAGGCCGGCGCCGGCAACACCGGTACGCTGGCCACGACCGGCGCGACGATCACCAATGCGGCCGCGGGCACCAACACCGACAACTACAGGATCGACTTCCCGACCACCACCACCTACACGGTGACGGACACCACGACCGGTCTGGCCGCGGGGTCCGGGACCTACACGGCCGGTACCGCGATCACGCTCGGCAACGGTGAGAGCATTACGTTCAGCGGCGCGCCGGCGGCCAGCGACAGCTACACGATCACGCAGAACCCGACCGCGTTCAACCAGAACAGCTCGTCGACCTACAACTACTCGACGAGCACGACCGTCTACGACACGCTCGGCGGCTCGCAGACCGTCAATATGTACTTCGCGAAGACGGGCTCGGGCACATGGAACGTGTACGCGGGCCCGTCGACCGGCACCGCTTCCCTGATCGGCACCGCGAACTTCAACTCGTCGGGCACGCTGGTCAGCACGACCGACGCGACGACCGGCCTCGCGACCGCGACGCTCGGCGCGTTCACGATGTCGATCCCGAACACCGACGGTTCGGGCACGCCGCAGAACGTCACGCTGAACATGGCCGGCACCACGCAGTACGGCGGCAAGGACGGCGTCAACAGCCTGTCGACCGACGGCTACGCGGCGGGCCAACTGACGAGCTTCACGGTCGGCTCCGACGGCACGCTGACGGGCAACTACTCGAACGGCCAGACCGCGGCGCTCGGCCAGATCGTGCTCGCGAACTTCTCGAACCAGAACGGCCTCGTCGACCTCGGCAACAACGAGTACGGCCAGACGGCTGCCTCGGGCGTCGCGCAGATTTCGACGCCGGGATCGACCAATCACGGCGTGCTGCAAGGCGGTGCGGTCGAGAACTCGAACGTCGATCTGACGAGCGAGCTGGTCAACCTGATCACCGCGCAGCGCAACTATCAGGCGAACGCGCAGACGATCAAGACCCAGCAGGCCGTCGACCAGACCCTGATCAACCTGTAAGCCAACGGGACCTCTTCATGGATCGGCTGATCTACACCGCGATGTCGGGCAGCGCGCAGGCGCTGGAACAGCAGGCGATCGTCGCGAACAACCTCGCGAACGCGTCGACCACGGGCTTTCGCGCGCAGCTCGAAACCTACCGCGCCGTGCCGATGTCGTTCGGCGACGGCAGCACGATCAACGACGACACGACCCGCACCTTCGTGCTGTCGTCGACACCGGGCGCCGACTATACGCCGGGGCCGATCCAGCAGACGGGCAATCCGCTCGACGTCGCGATTCAGGGGCCGGGCTGGCTGTCGGTGCAGACCGCCGACGGCAACGAGGCCTACACGCGCGCGGGCAATCTGCACATCGACGAAAACGGCCAGCTCGTGAACGCGACCAATCAGGTCGTGCTCGGCAACGGCGGGCCGGTAGCGGTGCCGCCGGGCGCGCAGATCACGATCGGCAAGGACGGCACGGTGTCGGCATTGACGCCGGGCGATCCGCCCACCGCCGTGGTCACCGTCGATCAGCTGAAGCTGGTCAATCCCGATCCGCAGTCGCTCACGCGCGGCGACGACGGTCTGTTTCGCACCGCCGATGGCAATCCCGCCGACGCCGATCCGACCGTGACGCTCGCGCCGGCGTCGCTCGAAGGCAGCAACGTGAATCCGGTCAGCGCGATGGTCTCGATGATCACCAACGCGCGCCAGTTCCAGATGCAGACGCAGTTGCTGGAAAACGCCGACAAGAACGATCAGTCCGCCAACCAGCTGCTCAGCTTCAGCTAACGGATTGCCACGGAGTGCGCTACGAGGCGCGCTCCGAGACAGCTTTGCATGGGGCGGGAGGAAGCGCTAAAGCGCCAATTCCGCCCGACACTGGAGAACCATAAGTGAACCGCTCACTGTATATCGCCGCTACCGGCATGAATGCGCAACAGGCGCAGATGGACGTGATCTCGAACAACCTCGCGAACGTCAGCACCAACGGCTTCAAGGGCTCGCGCGCGGTGTTCGAGGATCTGCTGTACCAGACCATCCGCCAGCCGGGCGCGAACTCGACGCAGCAAACCGAACTGCCGTCCGGCATCCAGCTGGGCACCGGCGTGCAACAGGTCGCGACCGAGCGTCTGTACACGCAGGGCAACCTGCAGCAGACCGGCAACTCGAAGGACGTCGCGATCAACGGCGCGGGCTTCTTCCAGGTGCAGATGCCCGACGGCACGACGGCCTACACGCGCGACGGCTCGTTCCAGACCAACGCGCAGGGTCAGCTCGTCACGTCGAGCGGCTACCAGGTGATTCCGGCGATCACGATCCCGACCAATGCGACCTCGCTGACGATCGGCAGCGACGGCGCGGTGTCGATCACCGTGTCCGGCTCGAGCAATACGCAGCAGCTCGGCACGATGCAGCTCGCGACCTTCATCAACCCGGCCGGCCTCGACGCGAAGGGCGAGAATCTGTTCGCGGAGACGGCGTCGTCGGGTGCGCCGAACGTGTCGCAACCGGGTCTGAACGCCGCGGGCACGCTCAACCAGGGTTACGTGGAAGCGTCGAACGTGAACGTCGTGCAGGAGCTGGTGAACATGATCCAGACGCAGCGCGCGTACGAAATCAACAGCAAGGCCGTGACGACCTCCGACCAGATGCTGCAGACCTTGAGCCAGATGCAGGTTTGAGGACTGGAAATTTAAGGCGGTAAACGATGATGTCGCACTCCACACGCACTCCGGTTCATTCGCGCACGGCCGAGGCGCTCGTGCAACTCGCGCTGCTCGCCGCGCTCGGCGGCTGCGCACTCGTGCCGAAGCAACCGATCACGCAACAGCCGATGAGCGCGCTGCCGCCGGTGCCGCCGCAGGCGCAGGCGCCGGGCTCGATCTACAACCCGGGCTACGCGGGCCGTCCGCTGTTCGAAGATCAGCGGCCGCGCAACGTGGGCGACATCATCACGATCGTGATCGCCGAGAACATCAACGCGACGAAGTCGTCGGGCGCGAATGCGAAACGCAACGGCAGCACGGACTTCAACGTGCCGACTGCGGGCTTCCTCGGCGGACTGTTCGCCAAGACCAACCTCAGCGCGACCGGCAGCAACGGCTTTGCCGGCACCGGCGGCGCGAACGCGTCGAATACGTTCAACGGCACGATCACGGTGACCGTGACCGGCGTGCAGGCGAACGGCAACCTGATCGTGAGCGGTGAGAAGCAGATGCTGATCAATCAGGGCAACGAGTTCGTGCGCTTCTCGGGCGTCGTCAATCCCAACACGATTTCGAGCCTGAATGCCGTGTACTCGACCCAGGTCGCCGACGCGAAAATCGAATACTCCGCGAAGGGCTACATAGACGAAGCGGAGAACATGGGCTGGCTGCAGCGGTTCTTCCTCAACGTGGCGCCGTGGTGATCATGGGTACTGTCTTCAACACGCTGTCGCGCGCGGGCCGTGCACTGATGTTCGTCGTGCTCGCCTGCGCGGCGCTGCCGGCCGCGACGCCGGCGCACGCGGAGCGCCTGAAGGACCTCGTGCAGATCCAGGGCGTGCGCGACAACCCGCTGATCGGCTACGGCCTCGTGGTCGGCCTCGACGGCACCGGCGACCAGACCACGCAGACACCGTTCACGACGCAGACGCTCGCGAACATGCTCGCGAACCTCGGCATCTCGATCAACAACCAGGCGGCGGGCTCCAGCAACTCGCAGTCGTCGCTGTCGAACATCCAGCTGAAGAACGTCGCCGCGGTGATGGTGACCGCGGTGCTGCCGCCGTTCGCGCGGCCGGGCGAAGCGATCGACATCACGGTGTCGTCGCTCGGCAATGCGAAAAGCCTGCGCGGCGGCACGCTGCTGCTCACGCCGCTGAAGGGCGCCGACGGCCAGGTGTATGCGCTCGGCCAGGGCAACGTCGCCGTGGGCGGCGCGGGCGCGAGCGCGAACGGCAGCAGGGTGCAGGTCAACCAGCTCGCCGCGGGGCGCATCACCAGCGGCGCGATCGTCGAGCGCTCGGTGCCGACGGCGGTGTCGCAGGCGGGCACCATGCAGCTCGACCTGAACGACATGGACTACGACACCACGCAGCGCGTCGTCGCGGCGATCGACAACGCGTTCGGCAGCGGCACCGCGACCGCGCTCGACGGCCGCACGATCCAGCTGCGCGCGCCGGCCGATCCGCAGCAGCAGGTCTCGTTCATGGCGCAATTGCAGAACCTCGAAGTGCGGCCCGGGCAGGCCGCCGCGAAGGTCATCCTGAACGCCCGCACCGGCTCGATCGTGATGAACCAGATGGTCACGCTGCAGAACTGCGCGGTCGCGCACGGCAATCTGTCGGTCGTGATCAATACGCAGCCGGTGGTGAGCCAGCCGGGCGCGTTCTCGAACGGCCGCACGGTGGTCGCGCAGCAGTCGCAGATCCAGATGAAGCAGGACAACGGCTCGCTGAAACTCGTGAACGCCGGTGCGAACCTCGCCGAAGTGGTGAAGGCGCTCAACGCGCTCGGCGCGACGCCCGCGGATCTGATGTCGATCCTGCAGGCCATGAAAGCAGCCGGTGCATTGCGCGCCGACCTTGAAATCATCTAAGGAGCACGCGAGATGAATTCCGATACGACCAATAGCGTCAACTCCGCCAACGATCTGACCAGCCGGTTCGCGCTCGACGTGCAGGGCTTCGGCGCACTCAGCGCGCAGGCAAAGGCCTCGCCGCAAGCCGGCATGAAGATGGCCGCGCAGCAGTTCGACGCCGTGTTCACGCAGATGATGTTGAAGAGCATGCGCGATGCAACGCCGCAGGACGGTCCGTTCGATTCGCACGACACGGCGACGTTCACGTCGATGATGGATCAGCAGATGGCGCAGCAGCTGTCGAAGAAGGGCATCGGCGTCGCCGACGCGATGCTCAAGCAGCTGATGCGCAACCAGGGCATGCAGGTGAGTGGCGCGAACGGCGCGGGCGCGGCGGGTGGTCTCGCCGGCATGGCCAACGCGCTCGGCGGCGGTAGCGGCGGCGACGAAGGCCAGAGCGCGGCGCTCCACGCGCTCGCGCGTGCCTACGGCAACGCCCAGGCCAACGGTCAGCTCGGGCTCGGCCGCGCCTACTCGGCCAATAGCGCGCTGACGCCGCCGGTGCGCGGCGACGGCAGCTCGTCGAAGGTCGACGCCTTCGTCGACAAGCTCGCCGCGCCGGCGCAGGCCGCGAGCGCGGCGACCGGCATTCCGGCGCGCTTCATCATCGGTCAGGCCGCGCTCGAATCGGGCTGGGGCAAGAGCGAGATCAAGAAGGCCGACGGCTCGGCGAGCCACAACGTGTTCGGCATCAAGGCGGGCAACGACTGGACCGGCAAGACCGTGTCGACGGTCACGACCGAATACGTGAACGGCAAGCCGCATCGCACGGTCGAGAAATTCCGCGCGTACGACTCGTACGAGGAAGCGATGACCGATTACGCGAGCATGTTGAAGAGCAATCCGCGTTACGCGCAGGTGATCAATTCGTCGCACGACGTGAACGGTTTTGCGAACGGCATGCAACGCGCCGGTTATGCAACCGATCCGCATTACGCGAAAAAGCTGCTGTCGATCATGCAGAAAATGGGCTGATTAAAAATAACGCACGCGACGGGCATTAAAGCGGTTTTAAAGGTGTCGGTAAAAACGGCGATAAAGGCAGCAGAAAAACCGGCATCGGTAAAAAGCTCCGCAAGGTCCGGGGCGAGCAAGGTCGCGGAAAATAGGGCGGATACGCTTTTAACGTTTGCGCGAAATTTTCCGGCGAATATTTAAATTGAGCCCCTAAATTTTGGCTCGATGCTGCCGCTAACGAGTTAGACCCGATACCGGAATAGCGCTGTAAGGTCCGGTCGAACGCGTGTGTTGCGGCTTTGCATGAAGACCCTCAGAGTCCATGGCTAGGCCCTGGCACGTGCCCGCAAGAACATGCTTACCGGCAAGCCCATGGATATGAACCAGTCGAACGGCCTGATTGACACGAACGGTCAGCCGCACGTCCCGCAAAACGAGAGCGCTTCCGATTTCGGCCGCCGCAATCCGCTGGAAATCGGCGTGCAGCTGCGCAATATAGTCAATCGCGGCGATTTCCTCACTGTCGAATATGCGGGCGGGCAGATCGTCACGCGCCTGCTCGACGTCGACGTGCGCGAGCGCACCTTCACCTTCGATTGGGGCGCGCTTGCCGATCAGAACAAGGAGCTGCTCAACGCGCCGCGCTGCCAGTTCCACGCGTCGCCCGACGGCGTGCGCGTCGAGTTCACGACCCCGACGCCACGCGAGACGCGCTTCGAGGGAATGCCGGCGTTCGAGGCCGACTTTCCCGAGGTGCTGTTCTACGTGCAGCGCCGCGAGTACTTCCGCGTCGCCGCGCCGATTCTCGACCCGTTCATGTGTACGGGCCGCCTGCCCGAGGGCGACACGTTCCGCTTCGAGGTGCACGACCTGTCGCTCGGCGGCGTCGGGATGCGCACGACCGACCTGCGCGTCGCCGAGCTGCCGATGGGCGCGCGCCTGATGGACTGCGAGCTCACGCTCGGCGCGCTCGGCCGTCTGTCGCTCGATCTGCAGCTCGTGTCGCATCGCTCGCTCGCGCTGCCGAACGGCACGCAGCGCTATCAGCTCGGCTTCCGTTTCCTGTCGCTGCCGGGCAGCGCGGAAAACACGCTGCAGCGGCTGATCACGCAGCTCGAAATGAAGCGCCGCTCGCTGGCTCGCTGAGCGGCGAGCCAGCGCGCGGTGCCGTGCGCGCGACGCCCGGCACCGCGCGAACGTTTTGGCCGACGAAGCAAACGTTGCACTCGCGTCGGAGGCAACAGCGCGGCAACGTCGCGCAAACGTCGCGACGAGCGCAAACGAAGTGGAATGGCCCTCAATTTTTCGCACGTCGGGCCGTTAAAGAGGATGTTCCACTAACGCGGTGGCATGTCTGCGATGCCGCCCTTCAGGATGACGCATGTCCAGCAATCTGTTGACTATCGGCCTTAGCGGACTCAACGCGGCCCAATGGGGTTTGACGACGACTGGTGAGAACATCAGCAACGCGTCGACACCCGGCTATACGATGGAAACCCCGGTGTATTCGGAGACGGGCGGCGCGTATACCGGCTCCGGCTACCTGCCGATGGGCGTCTCCACCGACACCGTGACGCGCGCGTACAGCCAGTACCTGACGACCGAGCTGAACAACGCGCAGTCGTCGAGCAGCGCGCTCACCGCGTACAACACGATGATCACCCAGCTCAACAACCTCGTCGGCAGTCCGACCGCCGGGATTGCGAGCGCGATCAGCGGTTACTTCACGGGGCTGCAGAACGTCGCCAACAACGCGTCGAGCGTGTCGACGCGGCAGACCGCGATCAGCGACGCGCAGACGCTCGCGAACCAGATCAACGCGGCGGGCCAGCAGTACGACCAGTTGCGCTCGAGCGTCAACACGCAGCTGAGCAACTCTGTTACGCAGATCAACACCTACACCGCGCAGATCGCGTCGCTGAATACACAGATCAAGCAGGCGAGCAGCCAGGGCCAGCCACCGAACCAGCTGCTCGACGCACGCGACCAGGCGGTGTCGAACCTGTCCCAGCTGATCGGCGTGTCGGTCGTGCAGGACAACGGCAGCTATAGCCTGTTCATGTCGAGCGGACAGCCGCTCGTGCTGGCCGGCAACAGCTTCAATCTCGGCACGGCGACTTCGTCGAGTGATCCGAGCGAGCTGTCGGTCCAGTATCTCGGCCAGGCCGGGGCAAAGCCGACACCGACGCCGCAGACGCTGTCCGACACGAGCGTGTCCGGCGGCACGCTGGGCGGACTGCTGCAATTCCGCTCGCAAACGCTCGATCCGGCCGAGGCGCAACTCGGCGCGATCGCGACCAGCTTCGCCGCGCAGGTCAATGCGCAGAACGAACTCGGCCTGACGCTGAACGGCACCGCGGGCGGCGCGCTGTTCACGGTCGGCTCGACGACCGTGTACGCGAACTCGCAGAACACCGGCAACGCTACGCTCGGCGTCTCGTTCGCCGACGCGACCCAGCCGACCACGGGCGACTACACGCTGTCGTACGACGGCAGCACCTACACGCTGACGGACAGCCAGACCGGCAGCATCGTCGGTTCGGCGGCGAACCTGACCAACCCGATCGGCGGCCTGCGGTTCTCGGTCGCGAGCGGCACGATGAAGGCCGGCGACTCGTTCTCGGTCGAACCGACCCGCGGCGCGCTCGACGGCTTCGCGCTGACCACCACGTCGGCGTCGGCAATCGCGGCCGCGGCGCCGGTGCTCGCGTCGGCGTCGACGTCGAACACCGGCACCGGGACGATCACGCAAGGCACGGTATCTGTCGGCTACAGCGCGCCGACCAGCGCCTCGACGATCACTTACACCGCGGGCACCGGCCTGACCGGCTTCCCGGTCGGCACGGTGGTGACAGTCGCCGGCTCGCCGTCCACGCAGTACACGATCAGTGCGTCGACGACCGCGGTGCCATACTCGCCGAGCTCGGGCGCGACGCTGACGATCACCAACCCGAGCAATTCGACGAGCGCGGGCGTGATGAACAACGTGACGGTCACGATCAGCGGCACGCCCGCCAACGGCGACTCGTTCACGATCGGACCGAACACCGGCGCGACCAACGACGGCCGCAACGCGCAACTGCTGTCGAACCTGACTTCGGCGCAGGTGCTCAACGGCGGTACCTCGACGCTGACGGGCGCGTACGCGAGCTACGTCAACAACATCGGCAACCAGACCACGCAGATCCAGACCTCGGCGACCGCGCAAAGCACGCTCGTCACGCAGATCACGTCGGCGCAGCAGTCGGTGTCGGGCGTCAATATCAATGAGGAAGCGGCCAACCTGCTTCAGTACCAGCAGCTCTATCAGGCCAACAGCAAGGTCATCCAGACGGCGCAGACGCTGTTCCAGACTTTGCTTGGCATCTTCTCGTAAGGCGGAACCATGCGAATTTCGACCCAGCAGTACTTCAGCATGAACGTCGCGAACATGAGCAATCAGCAGGCTCAGTTGTCGCAGATCTATCAGGAAATCTCGAGCGGCCAGAGCCTGACCACGCCCGCCGACAATCCGCTCGGCGCCGCGCAGGCCGTGCAGCTCAGCTCGACGGCGTCCGCGCTGTCGCAGTACACGACGAACCAGAACGCGGCGCTCACGTCGTTGCAGGCCGAGGACTCGACGCTCTCCACCGTCGTCACGACGTTGCAAAGCGCGAACACGTTAGGCCTGCGCGCCGGCGACGGCGGTTTGAACGATGCCGACCGCACGGCGATCGCCGCGCAGCTGACCACCCTGCGCGACCAGCTCGTCACCTACGCGAATGCGACCGACAGCTCGGGCAATGCGCTGTTCGCCGGTTTCCAGAATTCGACCCAGGCCTTCACGACCGATGCGGCCGGCAACGTCACCTATACGGGCGACACGGGCACGCGCACCGTGCAGGTCACCGGGAGCAACGCGGTCTCGACCGGTGACAATGGGCTGTCGGTGTTCATGAGCGTCGGTGCGACCAACGCGCAGCCGATCGCCTCGGGCGACCCGGCCAATACCGGCAGCGGCGTGATCGGCGCGGTGTCGGTCAAGGATCCGACCAACGCGGGGAACGCGGACTCGTACCAGATCCAGTTCAGCGGCAGCGGCAGCTCGCTCACCTACACGGTCACTGACACGACGACCAACGTCGCGGGTACGGCGCAGCCGTACACGGCGGGCTCGGACATCACGATCGCGGGCCAGACCGTCGAAATCACAGGCACGCCGGCCGCCAACGACAAATTCACGGTGCAGCCGGCCAACCAGGCGGGCACCAACGTGTTCACGAACCTGAACGCGATGATCGCCGCGCTCCAGCAGCCGGTGAGCGGCGACCCCGCGGCCTCGGCGAAGCTGCAGAACGCGTTGAATATGGGCCTGTCGCAGCTTGGCAACACGCTGAACAACATCACCGCGGTGCAGGCATCGGTCGGCGGCCGCGAGCAGGAAGTCAAGGCGCTGCAAACGGTTACGGAGACCAACTCACTGCAAACGCAAAGCGATCTCGCGGACCTGACCCAGACCGACATGGTCTCGACGATCAGCAAGTACACGATGCAGCAGGCGGCCCTGCAGGCTTCGCAGCAAGCGTTCGTAAAGATCCAGAACATGTCGCTGTTCCAGTACATCACCAGCTGATGCCGCTGCGGCGGCGCAATAAAGAAACCGGCGCGAGCCGGTTTTTTTATGTCCGCGATTTTCGGCGTTATCTCAGCGCCGCCGCGACCCGTCCCATCTCATCGATGCCGTTATCGAACAAGCGCACGAAGAACGGAATCATGTTCGGCAGCATCAGCTGCACGAGCAGCAGGCCGACCAGCATCGTCAGCGGAAAGCCGATCTGGAACACGCCGATCTGCGGCGCCGCGCGATTGAGAATGCCGAGCGCGAGGTTCGCGATCAGCAGTGCGACGACGACCGGCAACGCGAGCAGCAGCCCCGCCGAGAAGATCGAGCCGCCCCAGTTCGCGAGCGTTTGCCAACCGTGCGGCGCGAGCAGGTTCGCCGACACCGGCACCGACTGGAACGTCGTCACGAGCGCGGCGATCATCTGCAGATGACCGTCGACGGCGAGAAACACCAGCGTCGCGATCGTCGTCATGTAGCGTGAGATCACGACGCCCGAGCCGGTCGCCTGCTGGTCGAAGAAGGTCGCGAAGCCAAGGCCCATGCCGAGGCCGATGAAGTAGCCGGTCGCGTCGATCGCCTGGAACACGACCTGCATCGTCACGCCGAGCGCGATGCCGATCAGGAACTGGTTGACGAGAATCCACACGCCGGCCGCGGAAAACACGGTGACCTGCGGCAGCGCGCCGATCGTCGGGGCGACGATGATCGTCGCGAACGCGGCGAGACCGATTTTCACGCGCGAGGGCAGCGACATGTTGCCGAGCACCGGCGCGGTCGCGATCAGCGCGGCGATGCGCGCGAACGGCCACAGGAACGCGGTCAGCCAGACGTTCAGTTGCGCGTAGGTGACCGTGAACATGGAGTGGGGGAGCGGACGTGCCAGCGGCGCTCAGTTGACGAGCGTCGGAATGCTGGTGATCGTGTGGCGCAGATAGTCGAGCATCGTGGTCAGCATCCATGGTCCGGCGATCACCAGCGTGAGCGCGATCGCGAGCAGCTTCGGGATGAACGACAGCGTGCTTTCGTTGATCTGCGTGGCAGCCTGGAACAGGCTCACGACCAGACCGACGACGAGCGCGACGAGCAGCAGCGGGGCCGCCAGCACGAGGCCGACGTACATGGCCTGGTGGGCCAGCGTCATGACTGCTTCGGGTGTCATCGTGAGTGCCTGAGGAACAAGGAGTCGAAAAAAATCAGACGAAGCTCTGCGCGAGCGAACCGAGCAGCAACTGCCAGCCGTCGACGAGCACGAACAGCATCAGCTTGAACGGCAGCGAAATCGTCGCCGGCGACACCATCATCATGCCCATCGACATCAGCACGCTCGCGACCACCATGTCGATGATCAGGAACGGAATGAAGATCGTGAAGCCGATCGTGAAGCCGGTCTTCAGCTCGCTCGTCACGAACGACGGCACCAGCAGCGACAGCGGCACGTCTTCGGGCCCCTGCATCGGCGCCGCATGGGAGATGCGCGCGAACAGCGCAAGGTCGCTTTCGCGGGTCTGACGCAGCATGAAGGTCTTGAACGGCGCGACGCCGCGAGCCACCGCCTGATCCATCGACATCGTGCCTTCGGAGAACGGCTTGTAACCTTCGTTATAGGCTTTATCGAGCACCGGCGACATCACGAACAGCGTCAGAAACAGCGCGAGACCGACGACCACCTGGTTCGGCGGCGTTGTGGTCGTGCCGAGTGCCTGGCGCAGCAGCGACAACACGATCACGATGCGCGTGAAGCTCGTCATCATCAGCACCATCGCGGGCAGGAACGACAGCATCGTGAGCAGCAGCATCGTCTGCACGCTCAGCGAGTAGGTCGTGCCGCCGTTGGGGCCGGGGCTCGTCGTGAACGCTGGCAGGCCGGCGGTTTGCGCGAAAGACAGCGTCGGCAGCGCGAACAGCAGTGCCGGCAGCGCGAGTTGAAGCGCTGCGGGGAGCGCCCGCCCCGCACGGCGCGTAAGCGTGAAGAACGAACCTGACCGCCTGAAACTGACCTGCATTACCGATCCCCGCCGCGGTGCGCGTTGAAACGTTTGCCCACTTCGCCTTTCAGGGCGTCGCGAAAGCGTTGACCAAAAGTGCCGGAAAGCGGTGCCGGCGAAGCGGCAACCGTATCGGCCGCGACGGAACCCGCCGGCATCGTATGCAGCAGCCGCACGTTGCCGGGCGCGGCGCCGAGCACGAGCCACGTATCGCCGATCTCGACGACCGCGACGCGTTCCTTGCCACCGAGCGAAGCGCCGCCGACCGTCTTCACGAGGCCGCCGCGCTGGCCCGGTTGCAGGCCGAAGCGTCGCGCGAGCCATGCGCAGCCGAACACGAGGCCGATCACGACCGCGAGCCCGACGAAGGTTTGCAGGACCGCGCCGACGCCGAGCGCCGGCACCGCGCTACCCGCGCCGACACCGGAGGCGATCTTCGCGGCGTTGTTGACCGCGTTCATGTCGGCGGCGTGCGCGACGGTGGACTCGAAAAACGACGCGAGCAGCACGCCGCGACCTGCCAAACGTTTCATCGATTGAGTTTCCGGATGCGTTCGGACGGCGTGATGATGTCGGTCAGCCGGATACCGAACTTGTCGTTGACGACCACCACCTCGCCCTGCGCGATCAGGCAGCCGTTGACGAGCACGTCCATCGGCTCGCCGGCCATGCCGTCGAGTTCGACGACCGAGCCCTGCGCGAGCTGCAGCAGATTGCGGATCGCGATCTTGGTGCGGCCGAGTTCGACCGTCATCTGGACGGGAATGTCCAGGATCATGTCGATGTCGTTGTGCGTCGAGGTCGGCGCGGCCTTCGACAGCGGCTGGAACACGGCGCCCGCGGCCGGGTTGATTTCGTCGTTGCCGTTCTGCTCGGCGAGCGCGCTTGCCCAGTCGGCCATCGCCGCGTCGTCTTCCACGGCGGACAGCTCGCCGGCGGCGAGTTGCTCGGCTGCCGCGAGATCGGTCTCGGGCTTTGCGTTCAGGTCACTCATATCCACCTTCCTTCATCGTGTCGGCTGCGCTGATCATCTTCTGGACCCGCAACGCGTACTGACCATTGAAAATTCCGTAGCCGCATTCCATCACCGGCACACCGTCTACTTTCGCGGTGATGTGCTCGGGGATGTTGATCGGCAGAACATCGCCTTTGCGCATGTTCAGGATCTGTTCGAACGTGACCGGCACCTGCGCGAGATCGGCGCTCAGCTGCACTTCGGCGGCCTGCACCTGCTGCGACAACACGCGCACCCAGCGTCGGTCGACGTCCACCGCCTCGCCCTGGATCGGCGACGAGAGAATGTCGCGGATCGGCTCGATCATCGAGTAGGGCATGCAGATGTGCAGCGTGCCGCCCGTCGAGCCGAACTCGATCGAGAACTGCGTGACGATGACGATCTCGTTCGGTGTCGCGACGTTGGCGAACTGCGTGTGCATTTCCGAGCGCACGTATTCGAACTGCAGCGGGCGCACGCTCTTCCACGACGCCGCGTAGTGCTCGAACGTCAGATTGAGCAGCTTCGTGATGATGCGCTGCTCGGTCTGCGTGAAATCGCGTCCTTCGACGCGCGTATGGAAACGACCGTCGCCGCCGAACAGGTTGTCGACCACGAAGAACACGAGGTTCGGATCGAACACGAACAGAGACGTGCCGCGCAGCGGCTTCACGTGGACCAGGTTCAGGTTGGTCGGGATCGGCAGGTTGCGCGTGAACTCGCTGTACTTCTGCACCTTCACCGGGCCGACGGAAATTTCCGCCGAGCGCCGCATGAAGTTGAAAATGCCGACGCGCAACAGGCGCGCGAAGCGGTCGTTGATGATTTCGAGGCCCGGCATCCGGCCACGGACGATACGTTCCTGCGTCGCGATGTTGTACGGACGCACGCCCGTGCGGTCGTTTTGCTCGGATTCCGTGTCGGATTCGCCGGTGACGCCCTTCAGAAGGGCATCGACCTCCTCCTGGGACATGAACTCTTCGTGGCCCATTGCTTATTCCTCGTGCGTCCCTTGGCGATTGATGATGGCAGCGCTTGACAACGTCACGTCACTGCACGACGAATTCAGTGAACAGCACGTCCTGCACGCGGATCGGTGCGGCGCCCTTGTCGGTCGGCTCGGTGATCAGCGTCTTCAGCTCTCCGGCGAGCGCGCGCTTGCCTTCGAGCGGCGCGAGTTCTTCGGGGTGCTTGTTCGACAGCGCGAGCAGGATGCGGCTGCGCACTTCCGGCATGTGATCGGTGAGCGCCTGCTGGGTGGCGGCATCGCCGAGCTTGAGCGTGAGGCCGATGCGCAGGAAGTGTTGCTGGCCGTCGTCCGATTGCAGGTTGACGGTCATCGATTCGAGCGGGAAGAACAGCGGCACGGCGGATTGCGCCGGCGCGGCTTCGGCCGATACGGCGACGGGTGCGCGCTTCGACAGGAAGAACCACACGCCGGCACCGGCAGCGCCCGCAGCGATCAGCGCAATGAGGACGATCAGGATGATGCGCTTCATGGGGCCCGGCGAGGCGGGCGCGGCTTGTTGCGGGGCGGTCGTGGTTGCCATTTGGTTTGCCAGCTTGTTGCTGGCCTAGTAAGGGTTAGGGTGATTGTTGTTGATTTGCCTGCGGCGCTATGGGTCGAAAAGAAGGGCTATTTCTGGCTATTTCTGGCCGTTTCTGGTTTTTGGGTTTTTTTTTGTCGTTGTTCTGGCTTTGTTGGCCTTTCCTTGTTGTCTTGTCGGTCTATTAGCGTTGCCCCTGTGCGGGGCGGCACCTACTTTCTTTGCTGCTGCAAAGAAAGTAGGCAAAGAAGACAGCTAAAACCGCCAACTCTTAAGCGGGTCCCTCGGTCTGCATGAGGTAGTGGTGCATCTGGAATCCGTGCTCCTGCACATTCCGCGGTAGTGACAAGGCCGTCATTCTTCCGGCGGCGCTACGCGCGCCGAAACCCCGTTCCAAAACCACCGGTTGTTTCGGCGCATCGCCGAGGCGCAGCCGAGGGTCCCCGCTGCGCGGGCCAAACCATTGGTTTCCCTGGCAGACCCGTCCGCGACGCACGTAGTGCGGAGTGGGAGGGATGACGGCTTTGTCACGAACGGCGGAATGTGCGGCGGCCCGGATTCCAGATGCACCACTACCCCTTCCAAGCCAGGGGCCCCGCTTAAGAGTTTGCGGTTTTAGCTGTCTTCTTTGCCTACTTTCTTTGCAGCAGCAAAGAAAGTAGGTGCCGCCCCGCACAGGGGCAACGCTAATAGACCGATAAGTCAGCAAGGAAAGGCCAACAAAGCCAGAACAACGACAAAAAAGCGCCCCGCCTCGCTTCAGGCAAACGTATCGACTAGTCCAACCTGCTGCCGCACGGCAACGTTACCGATGGCATCGCTGGACTCCACCGAGCTGTCCCCTGCAAGGGCGCCCCCACCACTACCCCTCTTCCCATTCCCCCCACCCGCGCCAGCGCTCTGCTGTTGTTGCCCGCTCTGCCGCGCAAACCCATCACTCACACTCGCACTGCCGAGCCCAATCCCATTCGACTCCATCGCCTCGCGAAGCTTCGGCAACGCCGCCTCGACCGCCTCCCGCACCGACTGGTGCTGCGAAACGAACAGCGCATGCGCATGGTTGTCCGCCACCTGCAACACGACCTGCAACGGCCCCAGATCCTTCGGATTGAGCGTCAGCTCAGCACTCTGCGAATGCGCATTCGACAAGAACACCACCTTCTGGCTCAGCGCGTCTTCCCAGTCGCTCGTGCCGACCTGCGGCGTCAACGCATTCGCGGCGGCGGCCGCGCTCGCATTGCCCGTACTCTGCGCTGCCGCCGTCGTGCTCGCGGCGTTCGCTGCCGCCTGCGTCGCGGCCAGCGCGGCGTTCGCCGCCTCGGACGCGCTGCGCGCCGATGCGAGGTTGTCCGCCTGGCCGCCCGTCGCGGCCGCGGCGCTCAACGCATCGGCGGCCGACTTCGCTGCCGACGGATCGGCCAGCGCGGTCGCCGCGGCCGACGCCGTCGACGTCGTGTGGGTCGTCGAGGCGCCCTTGCCGTTGCCGAACAGGCCGCTCGCGAGCGTCTTGTCGTCCGACGTGCCGTTCAGTCCGTTTTTCGTGCTAGCCAAGCCGCCCGCCGCGCTCGACACGCTCGCGGCTTTTGCGGCCGCGCCGCCAGCGAGCGCGGCCGCGGGCACCGCGCCCTGGCCGCTCGACAGCGCGGACAGCGCACTCTGCAACGCATCCTGCAGCGACTTCGGATCGACCGCGCCTTTCCTGCTTGCCGCGGTGGCCGCGAGCGCGCTCGTGGCCGTGCCGGCCAGCGCGCTCACCGCATCGGCGGCGGAGCTCGCGGCATCGGTCGTGGTGGTGGCGTTCGAGTCCGCGTTGTTGGCGACGACCTGTGCCTGCGCTTGCGCCTGAGCCTGGGCGGCAGCCGCAGCGGCGGCGAGCGCGCCAGCGTCGGTTTGCGCCTTGGTGTCTTTCTGCCTGGCTTGCGTCGCGGTCGTCTGGCTGTTCGATGCCTGCTGCGTTGGTGTCGTCGACGGCGTGGACGACGGCGATGACGCGCTGCTGCTGGCGGCGTTGCTGGCTGTGCCGTTGCCGTTCTGGTTGCCGCTCGCGCTCTGCTGCGAGGAAGCGGGAGCGGACGCGGAAGCGGGCGGCGGCGCACTGGGCGCGCTCGGCGCCGAGGCTTGCGACGCCGTCGCTGATCTGGTCTGCTGTTGATTCGCGCTGTTCTGCTGGTCGATGCTTTGCTGCAAGGTCTGCGCGAACGGGCTCGAGCCCGCGGCGTTCGCGGACGCGCTGCTCGACCCATTGCCGCTCGTGTCGAGCAGCGTGCTCAGTTGGGAGCCGATCTGTGAAAGAAGCGACATAAAGAATCCTGTGAATCGGTCGAACGGGTGTGCCGTAGGGCGTTAGCCGCGAGGCAAGGCCTCACGCGCCGTCGGCTCGCATGCGCAGACTCCGCGCCGCATATTCGTCGGCGTCGCGCTGTTCGCGCCGCGCCGCAACCTTCGCCTCGGCCGCCTCGCCGCGCGCCTGCAGCACTTCGTACGAGCCGAGCTTCTGCTTGTGGCGCTGCCAGTCGGGCTTCGCCGCCTCGAGGCGCGCGCTCGCCGCCGCGAGCAGGCTGCGCTGCTGCTCGATCGCGGCATCGAGCGTGTCGATGAACGCCTGGAAGTTGCGCATGTTGCCGGCCGGCATGCCCGACTGCGCGCTCTCCATGAAGCGTGCGTAGTATTCGTCGCGGTACTGCACGAGCGCATCGAGTTGCGCCTGTACGTCGTTGCGCTCGCGCTGCGCGCGGCCGAGCCGCTGCGCGGCGGCATCCACGTCGTCCTGCGCGAGACCGATCAGCGTCTTGATCGGAAAATGTTTCGACATCGTCAGCCTCCTCGGCCCTAAGCAAACAGCGCATTCAGCATGTCGATGCTCGGCTGGAAGTTCGCGCACTCGCGAAAGCCTTGCTGCAGGAACGCTTCCATCCGCGGATACAGCGCGATCGCGCGATCGAGCACCGCGTCGCGCCCGCTCGAATACGCGCCGACGTTGATCAGATCGCGGTTGCGCTGATAGCGCGACAGCATCTGCTTGAACATACGCGTTTTATTCAGATGGTTATCGTCGATCAGCGCGGTCATTGCCCGGCTAATCGACGCTTCGATATCGATCGCAGGGTAGTGGCCGGCTTCGGCGAGCGAGCGCGACAGCACGATGTGGCCGTCGAGAATCGCGCGCGCCGAGTCGGCGATCGGGTCCTGCTGGTCGTCGCCTTCGGTGAGCACCGTGTAGAACGCGGTGATCGAGCCGCCGCCCGCCGGTCCGTTGCCGGTGCGCTCGACGAGCGCCGGCAGCTTCGCGAACACCGACGGCGGATACCCCTTGGTCGCGGGCGGCTCGCCGATCGCGAGCGCGATCTCGCGCTGCGCCATCGCGTAACGGGTCAGCGAATCCATTAGCAGCAGCACGTGCTTGCCCTGGTCGCGGAAGTATTCGGCGAGCGAGGTCGAGTACGCGGCGGCCTGCATCCGTAACAGCGGCGACACGTCGGCCGGCGCGGCGATCACGACCGAGCGCGCCAAACCTTCCTCGCCGAGAATCTGTTCGATGAACTCCTTCACTTCGCGGCCACGTTCGCCGATCAGGCCGATCACGATCACCTCGGCGCTGGTGTAGCGCGCCATCGTGCCGAGCAGCACAGATTTACCGACGCCCGAACCCGCGAACAGCCCCATCCGTTGACCACGACCGACGGTTAACAGCGAGTTGATCGCGCGCACGCCGACGTCGAGCACCTTGTGAATCGGCTCGCGATTGAGCGGATTGATGACCGGCGCGGACAGCGGCGCGTCCTTTTGCGTGCCGAGCGGGCCGAGCCCGTCGAGCGGACGGCCGGATGCGTCGAGCACGCGGCCGAGCAATTCCCAGCCGACCGGCAGACGCTTCGCGCCCGCGAGCGGGTCGGCGATCGGCGCGCTTTCGAGCGGAAAGACCCGCGCGCCGGGCAAGAGGCCCATCACTTCGGTGGTCGGCATCAGGAACAGCTTGTCGCCGGAGAAGCCGACCACTTCGGCTTCGGCCATCGGCAGCGAACTGCCGGGCGGCAACTCGATCATCACTTCGGCGCCGACCGACAGACGCAGGCCGACCGCTTCGAGCACGAGACCGGCCGCGCGGGTGAGACGCCCGCACGCGCGCAGCGGCTTCGCGATCGCGTTGCGCGCGCGCAGCGCGTCGAGCTGGCCGCGCCATGCCTGCATGTGGGGATTGATGTCGAGCGCGGGATCGTAGGACGGCGCGTGCGGAGCGTGAGCGGCGGAAGCACTGCGCGCGGCGTGGTCCGTCGCGGCGGACTCGCGGCTCGCCGCCGCGCCTGTCGCTGGATGTGCGCTCGCAGGAGCCTGCCATGCCGCATCCGGGGGCTCCGGAAGACCGGCCGACTCGACATCGGCCAGCGCCTCGGCGCCGAACGACGCCAAGGCGAGCTCGCGTTCGAGCGGCGTCAGATCGCTCGCGCGGATCTCGTCGAGCGTCGGCTTCACCACGTGCGCACCTTGCCGAGCGCGGCGGCGACGCGCTGCCAGCGCGTGTCGATGCCCGCGTCGACCTCGCCGGTGCCGGCCTGCGCGCGGCAACCGCCACGCTCCACCGATGCGTCGGTGCGCACGGTCCAGCCGCGCGTTTGCAATTCTTCGAGCAGATACGCCTCGACGACCGGCAGATCGGCGGGACTCACGATCAGCGCCGGTGCGCCGGCGAGCGCGGGCTCGGCCGCGAGTACCTCGCGCGCGGCCGCGATCAGTGCGGTCGGGTCGTACTGCACGTGCTGGCGCACGACCTGCTGCGCGATGTCGAGCGCGAGTGCGATCAGCGTTTCGGAGATCGCGTGCTGCGCGCCATCGAGCGCGCTCTTGAAGGTTTCGGCGAGCGCGGCGAGCCGCATCGCTTCCTCGCGCGCCTCGGTCTGGCCTTGCGCGAAACCCTGCGCGTGCCCCTGGTCATAGCCCGCCTGATAGCCGAGCGCCTGGCCGGCCACATGACCGGACGCGACGCCCTGTGCATGCGCGGCTTCGCGGCGGTGCTCGAGTTCGGCTTCGAACGCGCGCTCGTCGAATTCGGGTTCGGCAGGCGGCGGCGCTGGCGGAGCCGGGTCGAACGACGCCATCTCCCAGCGCTGGTAGGCCGAGAGGCTTTCCTTTGCCGGGGCGTTCGGATCAGACATAGGCGTCTTCCGCCTTGCCGCCGATCACGATCTGCCCGCTCTCGGCCAGGTTGCGCACGATCTGCAGGATGCGGCGCTGCTGCGTCTCGACTTCGGACACGCGTACCGGGCCGCGCGCGTCGAGGTCTTCGGCGAGCAACTCGGCCGCGCGCTGCGACATGTTCGACAGGAACTTCTGACGCAGCGCGGGCGCCGCGCCCTTCAGCGAGATGATCAGCGCTTCGGATTCGACTTCCTTCAGCAGCAGCTGGATCGCGCGGTCTTCGAGGTCGAGCAGGTTCTCGAACACGAACATCTGGTCGATGATCTTCTGCGCGAGCTCGGCGTCGTACTGGCGCACGTTTTCGATGACGCCTTCCTCGTGGTTGCTCGACATGAAGTTCAGAATCTCGGCCGCCGTGCGGATACCGCCCATCGGGCTGCGCTTCAGGTTGTCGCTTCCGGACAAGAGGCCGGTCAGCACGTCGTCGAGCTCGCGCAGCGCGGCCGGCTGGATGCCGTCGAGCGTCGCGATCCGCAGCAGCACGTCGTTGCGCAGCCGGTCCGTGAAACAGCCGACGATCTCCGAAGCCTGATCGCGGTCCAGATGCACGAGGATCGTCGCGATGATCTGCGGATGCTCGTTCTTGATCAGTTCCGCGACCGCCGCCGAATCCATCCACTTCAGGCCTTCGATGCCGCTCGTGTCGCTGCCCTGCAGGATCCGGTCGATGATCGCGCCGGCCTTGTCGTCGCCGAGCGCCTTGGTCAGCACGGAGCGGATGTAATCGCTCGAATCGAGCGACATGCCGGTGTGCTGCTCGGCCTCGCGCACGAACTCCTGCAGCACCTCGTCGACCTGCTCGCGGGTGACGTTTTTGAGCGCGGCCATCGCGACGCCGATTTTCTGAACCTCACGGGGGCCCAGAAACTTGAATACCTGCGCCGCCTCTTCCTCGCCGATCGACATCAGCAGCAGCGCGCTCTTCACTACGCCTTCAGCGCTCATCGGACACCCAGTTCTTGACGACGGTTGCTACGATCTTCGGATCCTGACGCGCGATGCTGCGCGCGAACTCCAGGTTCCGCTCGTATTTGTGCTTCGCGTTTTCGAGCGCGAGCTTCTCGCTATCCGCTTCGATTTCGACCACCGCGCCATCGCGCTCCTCGGCCGGGATGCCGTCGAGCAGCACCGGTTCGTCGGGCGCCATCAGCGCGGCAACCGGCTCGGGCGGCGGCGGGAAGGCGCGGCGCAAGGCCGGCTTCACCATCACGAAGTAGAGGAACAGGGCCACCGCGCCGATGCCGAGGTACGTCGCGATCTGCTTGTACAGCGCGAGCATGTCGGGCGTGCGCCACCACGGCAGGTCGGCGTTCGGGTCGAGCTCGGTGGTAAACGCGCTGTTGACCACGTTGACCGAGTCGCCGCGCGACGCGTCGAAGCCCATCGCGTCCTTCACGAGCTGGGTGATCTGCGCGAGCTTGTCGGCGCTGACCGGCTGCATCGTCACGTGACCCTTCGGATCGACGACCCGCAGATAATTGACGACCACCGCGACCGATAGTCGGCGGATGCCGCCCATCGGCTGGTCGACGTGGCGCACGGTCTTGTCGAGCTCGTAGTTGGTGGTCGAATCCTTGTGATCGCTGACCGGCGTCGTGCTCACCGAGCTCGCGCCGTTGCCGGCCACGATCGGCGCGGAGGCCGGCTGCGGCGGCTGGTTCGACAGCGCGCCCGGCACGCCCGAGGCGCCGCCTTGCGACATTTCGGTGGCGCTGCTCTGCTGCTGGCTGCGGATCGCGGCCTGCTGCGGATTGCCGTTAGGGCCGTAATTTTCCGAGGTCTGCTCGCTGTGCGAGAAGTCGATGTCGGCGCTGACCTGCGAGCGCGCGTTGCCGGCGCCGAACAGCGGCGCGAGGATCGTGTCGATGCGCTGCTGGGTGTTGCGCTCGATCTGCTGGCGGAACTTCAGCTGGGTCGCATCGAGTCCGCTGCCATTGGTCGGCTGCGTGAGCAGGTTGCCGTCCTGGTCGAGGATCGTCACGCCGCGCACCGGCATTTCCGGCACCGCCGACGCCACCATGTGCGTAATCGCGACGACCTGCCCTTCGTCGAGCACGCGGCCCGGGTACAGGTTCACGAGCACCGCCGCCGACGGCGCTTCCTTGTCGCGCACGAACACGCTCGGCTTCGGAATCGCGAGATGCACGCGCGCCGATTTGACGCTCGAGATCGCTTCGATCGTGCGTTCGAGTTCGCCCTCGAGCGCGCGCTGATAGTTGATCTGCTCGTCGAACTGGCTGATGCCGAATTTCTGGTTGTCCATCAGTTCGAAGCCGACCGAGCCACTCTTCGGCAGCCCCTGCGATGCGAGGCGCAGGCGCATCTCGTGGACCTGCTCGGCCGGCACGAGGATCGCGCTGCCGCTTTCGGACAGCTTGTACGGAATATTGGCCTGCTGCAGCGCGGTGATGATCGAGCCGCCGTCGCGGTCGGACAGATTGCTGTAGAGCACCTTGTAGCTGGGCGCGCGCGACCACAGGAACAGGCCGGCGACGACCGCCACCAGCAGCGCGACCGCGAACACGAGCGGCGCGCGCGGGTTGCCGCGCATCTGCGCGAGTCCGGACAGACGCTGGCCGAAATTGCCGCCGATACCTCCGAAGCCGCCGAGGCCACCGAGGTCGGCCGTGCCGCCGGCCTGGCCGCTACCGGCCTGACCGGCAGCGGGCTGCGCGCCGGCGAGCCCCATACGGGCGTCGGGGTTGATCAACGAGTTGGCTGACGAATCCATGCGTCGGGTTTCTCCGGGGAATGCCTTGGCGTTCTGTCGTGATGCCGCGCCGGGGCTCGGCGGACGGACAGAGACTTTCACTTTTGAAATTATCCGCAGCGCCGCTCAACCCGATTGCTTGAATAGAGCCGGGTTTCCCCTCTAGTTTCGGGACTTTCCGCGAGGAGCCGCTGCTATGCTTTCGTCCAGATCGGTACACCGTCCGGCGGTCCGATCGCACATCCAACGGAGAAAACATGACCATGCCCGTGAACGCGCTATCGTCGGCGCTGCAACAGATGCAGGCGATGGCGGCGCAGGCGGCCGGCGACGCGACCCCGGCGGCGGAGCAATCCGGCGCCGCGACGCCCACCAACTTCGCGGCGGCGCTGAAGGCCTCGCTCGACAAGGTCAGCGGCGACCAGCAGAAGGCGATCGGCGAGTCGCAGGCGTTCGAGCTCGGTGCGTCGAACGTGTCGCTGAACGACGTGATGGTCGACATGCAGAAGGCCAACGTCGGTTTCCAGTTCGGCCTGCAGGTGCGCAACAAGCTGGTCGCCGCGTACAACGACATCGCGCAGTTGTCGATCTGAGCGGGATCGCGCAGGTCTGCCTGAAAGACTGAATGAAGGTCCACACGAGTCCCGTCCGACGATCCGGAACGCCGCTGCCGGCGCTTGCGCCGGCAGCTTCGTGCCGTGTTTCCCGTGCCCGCCCAGCGGCGCTTTCGATCCTCCTTACGCCGGACTAAAGCTTTGTCGTCGCGCATCCGATAACCCAATTACAGGTCAGCGACCAGCGCGTCAACGCGCCGCGCGGCCACGCCACGACTTAACCGCAGCCAGTATCAGAGGAGGAGCGCCGATGTTTTCCCAAGGGCACGCTGGAGCCAACGCGTATGCGCGTGTCGGTATCGAGACATCCGTGATGGGCGCAAGTCCGCATCGTCTGATCGTGTTGCTGTACCAGGGCGCACGCCAGGCGATCGCGCAAAGCCGCATGCATTTGCAGCAGGGCAACGTGGCCGAGCGTGGCATGGCGATCAGCAAGGCGATCCGGATCATCGAAAGCGGGCTGCAGACGTCGCTCAACCTCGAGGTGGGCGGCGAAATCGCCGAACGGCTCAATGCTTTGTACGACTATATGGCGCGTCGACTGTTGCAGGCCAATATCAATCAGAGCGAGGCGATGCTCGTGGAGGTGGACCGTCTGCTCGCGACGCTCGAAGAGGCATGGATCGGGATAGCCCCGGAGATCGCGCGGATGGCAGCACAGCCAGCCGCGGAAAGCCTGAGATGACATCGAACGCAGAATATTTTGCCCGCTACGAGGCGATTGCCGCGCTGTCCTGCCGCATGCTGATGGCGGCCCATCGTGCACTGTGGAACGACCTGGCGCACTTGCAGGAAGAGTATCGGCAGCTGGTCGAAGCGCTGCGCGAAGCCGACGTGGGCGTCAAGCTCGACGAGGCCGAACGCCTGCGCAAGTACGCGCTGATCCGCCAGATCCTCGCCGACGACGCCGCGATCCGCGACCTCGCGAATCCGGGTATGGCGCATCTGTCGGCGCTGTTCGCCGGCCGGTCGACGCGCGTGCTGAAGGAGTTGTACGGGGCGCGCTGAGCGCGAGCGGGCGCGCGCGTGAGCTGGCGCCACGCCGCACGCGTCTGAAGGATCGGAGCAATCAGAGCATCGCGCGCGTCGCCGCCGATGCGACCAAGGAACCGGCATGAACGGAATCGATTCGGCCCTCGCTTCGGTGCTGTCGAGCCGGATCGACAGCCTGCTCAGCATCGCGCCGGGAACCGCGACCACCTCGCAGACCGGCGCGGCCGGCGTCGATACCGCGGTTCCCGCGGCGCCTGCGAACGTGACGCCCGCGCCCCAGTCGTCCGCGCAAACGGCGCTGTCGGCCATCGCGCTGACGCTGAATGCAATTGCGCACTCAGGCGGCGAGGCCACACCGGCGGTGCTCGGCCGCGCGCCGATCTGGGCGGCCGCGCCGGCGCTCGACGTCGCCATCGAAAGCTTGCAGCTGACCGATGCGGCGGGCGCCGCGACAGTCAATTTCGCTGCCGGCGATTCCGCCGCTGCTGCCAACACCAACACCAATCCCAACGTTGCCGCCAGCGCAACCGCGGCCGCCACCGCGAGCGTGGCGGCGACCGAAGTGCCGGTCGCGGCGCTCGCGGCCGCGCTGCAACAGACGGTCGCCGACAGCGGCCTGTTCTACGAGGCGCATCTCGCGGCGTGGCTGGTCGGCCAGCGTTCGCCGGCCCAACTGGCGAACGAGGCGCAGAACCAGCTCGTCGCAGATTCTCAATTGCCTCCCGACTGGAGCGCCGACGCTGGCGACGCGAGCGCGCGGTCCGCTGCGGCGAACGGAGCCCCCGAGGCAACGCCACGCGGCACGCCGAACGTTGCCGAGAACAACCCTGCCATGCACGCGATGTCGTCGATCCTGACCGCGCAGGCCGCGCGACTCGTCGCGGGCGAGTTGCTGGCCAGCTCGGTGTCCGACCTGAATGGCCAGTCCACACACGCGGGGCTGCACAGCGCGGTGTCTCAGGCGGCCGATGCCGGCTCGTCGCAGAGCGCGCAGGCAATGACGGCGGCGGTGCATCCGGCGACGGTGCCGCTCGTGCGCCAGCAGCTCGATCTGCTTGCGACCGGACAGTTCCGCTGGACCGGCGAGGCGTGGCCCGGCGCGCGTCTGGACTGGACGATCGAGCAGGATGGCGACGAATGGGACCGCAGCGGCGGCGGCCTCGCAAGCGAGGACGACCAGCCGTGGCGCACGCGCCTGACGCTGTCGCTGCCGACGCTCGGCACCGTCGATGCCGAACTGACGCTGACCGGCACGCGGCTGACCGCGCGCGTGCAGGCGAGCCCGCGGGGCGCCGCGCGGCTCGCGATGCAGGGGGACGGTTTCCGTCAGCGGCTCGCGGCGGCGGGGCTCGATCTGCAGGGATTGACGATTCGGGAGATCGGCGGCGGTGTGCCTGGTACTACCGCGGCGGGCACCTCGGCGGCGGGTGCGCAGGCCGCGGGCGCGTATGCACGGTCGGCGTCGGCGGCTGTGGCCACGTCGACGGCGTCGGCGTCGGCGTCGGCGTCGGGCGCCGCATCGCGCGACGACTTCAATTGGGATATCTGATGAGCCGCACCCATCGTCGCAGCGCGGCTGCGCTTGTTTATGACGCTCATGGCGGCGAGCCCGCCCCGCGTGTGGTCGCCAAGGGGTATGGGCTGCTCGCTGAGATGATCGTGCAGCGCGCGAAGGAGGCTGGGCTGTATGTGCATGAGGCGCCCGAGATGGTGTCGCTGCTGATGCAAGTCGATCTGGATGCGCGGATTCCACCGCAGCTTTATCAGGCTGTCGCCGAGTTGCTGGCCTGGTTGCATCGGCTCGAGAGTGGGGCTGATGCTGAGCCGGGCAATGGCGCTGGCGCGCCGGATGTGGTTGATGTTGTTGCTACTGATGTGCCTGGCGGCGCTAGTACTGCGGATCACTGAAGGTGTGTGTTTGCCCTTTGGCAGGGCGGGGCTTTTTTGTCGTTGTTCTGGCTTTGTTGGCCTTTCCTTGTTGTCTTGTCGGTCTATTAGCGTCGCCCCTGTGCGGGGCGGGGCTTTTTCCGTTGTTCTGGCTTTGTTGGCCTTTCCTTGTTGTCTTGTCGGTCTATTAGCGTTGCCCCTGTGCGGGGCGGGGCTTTTTCCGGTGTTCTGGCTTTGTTGGCCTTTCCTTGCTGACTTATCGGTCTATTAGCGTTGCCCCTGTGCGGGGCGGCACCTACTTTCTTTGCTGCTGCAAAGAAAGTAGGCAAAGAAGACAGCTCAAACCGCCAACTCTTAAGCGGGTCCCTCGGTCCGCATGAGGTAGTGGTGCATCTGGAATCCGTGCTCCCGCACATTCCGCGGTAGTGACAAGGCCGTCATTCTTCCGGCGGCGCTACGCGCGCCGAAACCCCGTTCAAAAACCACTGGTTGTTTCGGCGCATCGCCGAGGCGCAGCCGAGGGCCCCCGCTGCGCGGGCCAAACCATTGGTTTCCCTGGCAGGCCCGTCCGCGACGCACGTAGTGCGGAGTGGGAGGGATGACGGCTTTGTCACGAACGGCGGAATGTGCGGCGGCCCGGATTCCAGATGCACCACTACCCCTTCCAAGCCAGGGGACCCGCTTATGGGCTGGCGGTTTTAGCTGTCTTCTTTGCCTACTTTCTTTGCAGCAGCAAAGAAAGTAGGTGCCGCCCCGCACAGGGGCAACGCTAATAGACCGATAAGTCAGCAAGGAAAGGCCAACACCGCAACGAACAAAGACAAAAAAGGCCCCACCCCGCCCAGGGGCTAAATCAGAATCTCATCATCAACTTCAACACCGCGTTCACGCGTCTACCGTACGGTGGCGAAATCAACCCACGCGCATTCAACCGCGCCTGCATGAGCACGGGCTTCATCTTGGAAAAAGTAACGAACCCCTCGTACCCGTGGTACGCCCCCATCCCACTCGCCCCGACCCCGCCGAACGGCAAACTCTCACATGCCAGATGCATCAGCGTCTCGTTAACCGCCATGCCGCCGGCGATCGTTTCATGCGTGACACGCTCAACCGTCTGCGCATCGTCGGCATAGAGATAAAGCGCCAGCGGCCGCGGCCGCGCATTGATCCACGCGATCGCGTCGTCGAGCGTGTCGTACGGCACGAGCGGCAACAGCGGCCCGAAAATCTCCTCCTGCATCAGCGCGCATTCGTCCGGCGCGCCAGTCACGGCGATCAGCGGAAAGCGCCGGCTCCCGGCATCGGGCGTCGCGTTGGTCAGCGCATGCAATTGCGCGCCCGCAGTCCGCGCCTCGTGGGCGAGACGTTCGAGCCGCTCGAAGTGCCGCGAAGAAATGATCGACGTGTAATCCGGGTTCTGCGCGAAGTCTGGATACATCCTCGCCATCCGCACGCGCGCCCGTTCGATGAACGCCTGCTCCTTGCCGCGCGGCACCAGCACGTAGTCGGGCGCCACACAGGTCTGCCCCGCGTTCAGCGTCTTGCCGGCGATCAGATTGTCGACCGCGTTGTCGAAACGCGCATGCGCGCCGATCAGCGCCGGCGACTTGCCGCCGAGTTCGAGCGTGACCGGCGTCAGATGCTCGGCCGCCGCGCGCATCACTTCGTGACCGACCTTCGTCGAGCCGGTGAACAGCAGATGATCGAATGGCAGCGCGCTGAACGCGGCCGCGAGCGCCGCATCGCCGTTGACGACCGCGACGTGAGTGCGCGCGAACGTCTGACCGATCAGCAGCTCGAATAGCGCCGACGTGCGCGGCGTCAGCTCGGACATCTTGATGATCGCGCGATTGCCGGCCGTCAGCGCGCTGATCAACGGGCCGACCGCGAGCAGCACCGGATAATTCCACGGCACGATGATGCCGACCACGCCGAGCGGCTGCGGCACCACCTTCGCGCGCGCCGGCAGCAGCCACTTGTTGGTGCGGCGGCGCTGCGCTTTCATCCAGCGCTTGCCGTGACGCAGCGCGGCGTCGATCTCTTCCTTCACGAGCAGGAATTCGGCGAGCAGCACTTCTTCCTTCGCGCGATTGCCGAAGTCCGCGTGCATCGCGTCGGCGAGCGCGTCGCGATTGTCGAGCATCAGCTTGCGCAGCGCACGCAGATGCGTCGCGCGCGTGTCCCACGACGGATAGGGCGCGCGCAGATACGCATGACGTTGATCGCGCAACAGTGCTTCGAGCGCGGCGACCTCCGGCAGATCGTTCTTCATGTGAGTCCACTCCCAGACGGATGACCGTGCGCGTCGAGCGCGCTTATTGGCTTGAGGTTGAGTCGGAGTTGCGAGCGGTGCGCTCGGGGTTTGCGTGCCCGCCGCGTTTACGCGGGAAAGGCGCGCTCGACGATCGCCGCGTGATCGAACGTGGCCGGCAGCGTGCCGAACACGCGGCCGCTTTCGCCGCAGCCGTCGGCGAGACGCGTCGCGATGAACGTGTCGGCGACCTCGACGGGCGCGTGCTGCGCGAGCAGCGTCGCCTGCGCGATCAGCACGATCTGCTGCGCGATACGTCGCGCCGACGCCTCGCGCGGTTCGGCCGGTCCGTTCAGCGTCGCGTCGAGACGCGCGAGCGCCGCGCCCAACGCCGGATGCGCGCGCGCGACGTCCTGCCAGGCGGCGAACAGCGCTTGCGCGGCCTGCGGCTCGCGCTCCATCGCGCGCAGCACGTCGAGGCACATCACGTTGCCCGAGCCTTCCCAGATCGAGTTGACCGGCGCCTCGCGATAGAAGCGCGCCATCGGCCCGGTTTCGACGTAGCCGTTGCCGCCCCAGACTTCCATCGCCTCGCCGGTGAATTCGAGCGCGCGCTTGCAGACCCAGTACTTCGCGGCAGGCGTAACGATGCGCCGCCAGGCGCGTTCGGCCGATGAAGCCGACGACGCGTCGGCGGATTCCTCGAACGCGCGCGCGAGACGCATGAACAGCACCGTAGCCGCTTCGGATTCGAGCGCGAGATCGGCGAGCACGTTGCGCATCAGCGGCTGCTCGGCAAGGTGCCGGCCGAACGCGCTGCGATGCCGCGCATGATGGACCGCCTGCACGAGCGCGGCACGCATCAGCGCGGCGCTGCCGATCACGCAGTCGAGCCGCGTGTAGCTCGCCATTTCGATGATGGTCGGCACGCCGCGTCCTTCGTCGCCGATCATCACACCGTACGCGTCGAGAAATTCGACTTCGCTGCTTGCGTTGGAGCGATTGCCGAGCTTGTCCTTCAGACGCTGGATCTGCACCGCGTTCTTGCTGCCGTCCGGCGCGAAGCGCGGCACGAAAAAGCACGACAGTCCCTCGTGCGTGTCGGTGCGCGCGAGCACCAGATGCGCGTCGCACTGCGGCGCCGAGAAGAACCATTTATGACCGACGAGCCGGTAGGCGCCGCCGCGTCCGCCGGCACCGTCGAACGCATCGGCGCGCGTCCGGTTGCTGCGCACGTCGGAGCCGCCCTGTTTCTCGGTCATGCCCATGCCGATCATCGCCGAGCGCTTTTGCGTGAGCGGCACGTCGCGCGGATCGTGCTCGCGTGTGTACAACTGATCGCGCAGCGTATCGAACAACGTGGATTCGCGCCGCAACACCGGAATGCTCGCGAATGTCATCGTCAGTGGGCACAGCGAGCCGGATTCGATCTGCGCATGCATGAAGTAGCCGGCGCAGCGTGCGGCCATCGCGCCGCTTCGCGGCTCGGCGAACGGAAGCGCGTGTAGCCCTTCGCGGCGCAGCAGCGCGAGCAGTTCATGCCACGCGGGATGGAACTCGAGCGCGTCGATGCGCTCGCCGCGCGGACTATGCGTGACCAGCTCCGGCGTATGGTGGTTGGCGAGCTCCGCGAGCGCGAGCGTGTCGGGCGTCGTCAGCGTCGCGCCGTGTCGCAGCAGCACCTCGCGATGCCAGCTCGCGCCGTCGCGATCGACGGCCGCGCTCAAAGCGGCGTCGCTCGCGAACAGGTTGTAGTCCGCGAGCGGCGGTGCCTGATTCGTCACCTCGTGAGTCTGGCCGAAGCCGTGCCGTTCCATCTGCTGTCTCCGTGCTTTCGCTATTGTGCGCCGCTTTGTCGACGGCATCCGCGATGCGCTTCGACGCATCTGTTCGAGCGCCGCGCGTGATGCCGCATGCCGGAAGGAGGACGCGCGTCGCGCCATGTTTGGAAGCCGCGCGCGGGCCGTGCGCGCCTTTCATCATAGGGGCGCGTTGCCGCCGGCGTTTAGAGGAATCGTTCTGTCAGGGAGCCGCCGCAGCCCCAATACGCTCCCTACAATGCGCAGAAAACACACGTAGACAAGTGTGCACGAGACGGGGTCCGCGAGCAACGCGGCCCATCAGGAGGAGCGCATGCAATACGACTACATCATCGTCGGTGCGGGCTCGGGCGGCTGCACGCTCGCGAGCCGTCTCGCGGATAGCTGTCCCGACGCGACCATCGCGCTGATCGAGGCCGGGCCGCATACCGAGCGCAATCTGTTGGTGAACATGCCGGTCGGCGTCGCGGCCGTGGTGCCGAATAGACTGAAGACCAACTACGGCTACCTGACCACGCCGCAGCCGGGGCTCGCCGGTCGCCAGGGCTATCAGCCGCGCGGACGCGGTTTCGGCGGATCGAGCGCGATCAACGCGATGATCTACACGCGCGGCCATCCGCTCGATTACGACGAGTGGGCGCGGCTCGGCTGCGACGGCTGGTCGTGGGCCGAGGTGCTGCCGTATTTTCGCCGCGCCGAAGACAACGAGCGCGGCGCCGATGCGTGGCATGGCGAGGCCGGTCCGCTGACCGTGTCCGATCTGCGCTTCAGGAATCCGTTTTCCAGGCGCTTCGTGCAGGCCGCGCTCGAAGCGGGCTACAAAGCGAACGACGACTTCAACGGCGCGGATCAGGAAGGCATCGGCTTCTATCAGGTCACACAACGTGACGGGCGCCGTTGCAGCGTCGCGCGCGCGTACATCTACGACCGGCCGCGCGCGAATCTGCACACGATGGCCGACGCGACCGTGCTGCGCGTCGTGTTCGACGGCAAGCGCGCGAGCGGCGTCGAAATCGTGCGCGGCGGCCGCGCCGAAACGCTCGCGGCGCGCGCCGAGGTCGTGCTCGCCGCTGGGGCGTTCAACTCGCCGCAACTGTTGATGTGCTCGGGCATCGGGCCGGCCGCGCATCTGCGCTCGCTCGGCATCGACGTGCTTCACGATGCGCCCGAGGTCGGCCAGAACCTGATCGATCACATCGATTTCACGATCAACAAGCGCGTGAGGTCGATCGAGCCCACCGGTTTCTCGGTGCGCGGCATCGCGCGGATGCTGCCGCAATTCGTGACCTTCATGCGACACGGGCGCGGCATGCTGTCGAGCAACGTCGCCGAGGCGGGCGGTTTTCTGAAGAGCCGGCCGACGCTCGCGCGGCCCGATCTGCAACTGCATTTCTGCGCGGCGATCGTCGACGATCACAACCGCCATATGCACTGGGGCCACGGCTATTCGCTGCATGTATGTGTGCTGCGTCCGCATAGCCGCGGCACCGTGACGCTCGCAAGCGCCGATGCGCGTGTCGCGCCGCTGATCGATCCGCGCTTTCTGAGCGATGCGCACGATCTCGATCTGCTCGTCGAGGGCGCGAAGATGGCGCGGCGCATTCTCGGCGCGCCGTCGCTCGCGCTGCACGGCGGCGAGGAGTTGTACACGCGGCCAGGGCAATCGGATGCGGAGCTGCGCCAGACGATCGCCGAGCGCGCGGACACGATCTATCACCCGGTCGCGACCTGCCGGATGGGCGGCGACGCGCGCTCGGTCGTCGATCCGCAATTGCGCGTGCGCGGCGTGACGGGGTTGAGGATCGTCGATGCGTCGGTCATGCCGACCCTGATCGGCGGCAACACCAATTCGCCGACGGTGATGATCGGCGAACGGGCGGCGGAGTTGATCGCGACGAGCCGGCGAGACGGAGCGGGGAGGTCGGCGACGGTGACGCCCCCGAACTCAGGTGACATGCCCGCGCAGGCGGTTTGATCGCCGTTTGCAAGGAGGTCGGCAAACGCGAGCGGCGTAACGCGGCTGGCCGCCGCCCGTCACTCGCCTGAGGGTGCCGGAGCTCCTTGCGGCGCTGCGATTCCGTTAAAGCCGATCCCCGGTCCGAGGATGAAATCGTCGCTGACGTGTGTCGGCAGCGTTTCGCGCGCGACGTCGAGCCACGCGCGCGCCGCGTGCGACAGATAGCCGTTGCGGCGCCAGCCGATCGCCATTTCCCACGGGATCTCCGGTTCGATGACCGGGCGGCACGTGAACTGCGCGGGATCGAGCCGCCGGCAATAGGGCGCGGGCAGCAGGGCGATGCCGACGCCAGCCAGCACCAGCGCCGCCATGAAGTCCCAATGCCCGCTGCGTCCGACGATCGCGGGCGCAAATCCCGCCGCGCGGCACGCGTTCAGCACGACGTCGTTCAGCGCGAGGCTTTCGCCGTAAAACACGAACGGCTCATCGGCGAGTTGGGCGAGCGGCACCTCGTTCAACGCATCCCAGCGCGAGCCGGCGCGCGCGACGAGCCACAACAGCTCGCGCGACATCGGCAGCACGTCGATGTTGTCGGGGTCGACCGGCTGCAGCACACCGCCCAGTTCCAGTTCACCGTTCATCAGCGCGGCTTCGATCGCGCGCGAGCCCTGCTCGAACAGCTTCAGCTCGATCTTCGGATAGCGCTGGCGGAACGCGGCGATCGCGGGTGTGAAGAGCGCACCGCCCATCGGCGGAATGCCGATTGCCAGTTCACCGCGCCCGAGCGTGTCGAGATCGTTCAGCTCGGCCTGCAGTTGCGCGTGCGCGGCGAGCACGTCCTGGCCGCGCTGATAGACGATCCGGCCCACGTCGGTGAGAACCATCTGGCGGCCGTCGCGCAGCAGCAGCGGCGAGCCGATTTCGTCTTCCAGCGACTTGACCATCTTGCTGATGGTCGGCTGCGTGACGAACATCTGCTCAGCGGCGACGGTGAAGCTTTGCTGACGGACCACTTCGACGAAATAGCGCAGCGCGCGGAGTTCCATGGGCGTGGTCTCCAGAATTCCAGTTTGGAATGATTTCGATGATTGTAAGTCATTTTGTTTATAGCACGGCCGGCCCCATACTAAGTGCCTTCCACGCCAGCCAGGGAATGCCATGTCCGCGCCAGTTTTCGCCCGTTCCGTGCATCCCGCCGGTGACGGCTCAAGTGGGGACGCGGGTGGCTTCGGCCGTGTCGCACGCATCGCCGTGCAAAGCGCCACGATCGCGGCGCTGTGGATTGGCGCCGACTTCATCGTGCGGCGGCTGCATCTGCCGGTGCCGGGCGGCGTGGTCGGCCTCGTCGTGTTGCTCGCGCTGCTGTTCTGTGGCGGTATCGCGCCGCGCTGGGTCAAGGCCGGCGCGGACTGGCTGCTGTCCGACATGCTGCTGTTCTTCATTCCGGCGGCGGTGGCCGCCGTGCAATACGGCGGCCTGTTCCGCGCGGACGGCTGGCGCCTCGCGCTGGTGGTGATCGCCGGCACCCTGATGGTGATGGTCGCGGTGGCGTTCGCTGTCGATCAGGCCGCGCGCGTCGAACGGCGTTTCGCGCTGCGCCGCGTGCGGGTTGCGCGTAAGGCAGGCAGTCTGTCGCGCGAGCGCCGATGAACCCGCTCCCGTTCGCTTCGCTGTTGGCCGACGACGCCTCGCGCCTGATCGCGGCCGGCTGCCTCGTGCTGACGATCGCGCTGTACTTCGCGTCGAAGGCGCTGTATGCGCGCGTGCGCTCGCCGTGGCTCACGCCGATGCTGACGGTGCCGGCCGCGCTCGTCGCGATCGTCGTACTCGCGCACATTCCGTATTCGCTTTACTTCGAGGACACGCGCTGGCTGATGTGGCTGCTCGGCCCCGCGACGGTCGCGTTCGCCGTGCCGATCTACGAGTACCGCGCACTGTTGAAGCGCCACTGGATCTCGCTGTCCGTCGGCGTGACGGTGGGCATTCTGGTCGGCGTCGGCGGCTCGCTGATGCTCGCGAAGCTGCTGCACCTGTCGCCGGACTTGCAGCGCAGCCTGATGACGCGTTCGGTGTCGACGCCATTCGCGCTCGCGGTGTCCGACAGGATTCACGCGCCGAAGGACCTGACCGCGCTGTTCGTGATCGCGACCGGCGTCTGCGGCATGCTGTTCGGCGAAATCGTGCTCGCGATCGTGCCGCTGCGTACGCGGCTCGCGCGCGGCGCGCTGTTCGGTGCGGCCGCGCACGGCGTCGGCACCGCGAAGGCACGCGAGCTCGGCAGCGAGGAGGGCGTAGTGTCCAGCCTGACCATGATGATCGCCGGCGTCGCCATGGTACTGCTCGCACCGATACTGGGGCTGCTGCCAATCTGAACCAGCGCGCTGCCGCACCATCCGGCGCGCGCCGAAGTCATCTCGATTTGCTACAATCGCCGTTCGTCTTCGAGGAGCGTTGCGACGGGTACCGCGAATCCGCATTCGCCGGCCGCCCGCCAGGCTCGAAGGCTTCAATTGGCAGCATGGAATGCGCATCGCGCGAATCCAAACGCTGCCTCAAACCGCGCTCACGTCACATTTCTAGTCAATTTCTTAGAAAGGAGGGCGTGATGAACGCCGCAGTCATCGATTCCCAGAAGCAGGATTACGTTGTCGCCGACATGTCGCTCGCCGCTTGGGGCCGCAAGGAACTCACGATCGCCGAGACCGAAATGCCCGGCCTCATGCAGACCCGTGACGAGTACAAGGCGCAGCAGCCGCTGAAGGGCGCGCGCGTCGCCGGCTCGCTGCACATGACGATCCAGACCGGCGTGCTGATCGAGACGCTGACCGCGCTCGGCGCGGACGTACGCTGGGCCTCGTGCAACATCTTCTCGACTCAGGACCATGCCGCCGCCGCGATCGCGCAGGCCGGCACGCCGGTGTTCGCGTTCAAGGGCGAATCGCTCGATGAATACTGGGAGTTCTCGCACCGCATTTTCGAATGGCCGAACGGCGAGTTCGCCAACATGATCCTCGACGACGGCGGCGACGCGACGCTGCTGCTGATCCTCGGTTCGAAGGCCGAAAAAGACCGCTCGGTGATCGCCAAGCCGACCAACGAGGAAGAAGTCGCGCTGTACAAGTCGATCGCCGCGCACCTCGAGATCGACCCGACGTGGTACTCGAAGCGCCTCGCGGCAATCAAGGGCGTCACCGAAGAAACCACCACCGGCGTGCACCGTCTGTACCAGATGGAGAAGGAAGGCCGCCTGCCGTTCCCGGCCATCAACGTCAACGACTCGGTCACGAAGTCGAAGTTCGACAACCTGTATGGCTGCCGCGAGTCGCTCGTCGACGGCATCAAGCGCGCGACCGACGTGATGATCGCGGGCAAGATCGCGGTCGTGGCCGGTTACGGCGACGTGGGCAAGGGCTGCGCGCAATCGCTGCGCGGTCTGGGCGCGACCGTGTGGGTCACCGAAATCGATCCGATCTGCGCGCTGCAAGCGGCGATGGAAGGCTACCGCGTCGTGACGATGGAATACGCGGCCGACAAGGCCGACATCTTCGTGACCGCGACCGGCAACTACCACGTGATCAACCACGATCACATGAAGGCGATGCGTCATAACGCGATCGTCTGCAACATCGGCCACTTCGACTCGGAAATCGACGTCGCGTCGACCCGTCAGTACCAGTGGGAAAACATCAAGCCGCAAGTCGACCACATCATTTTCCCTGACGGCAAGCGCGTGATCCTGCTGGCCGAAGGCCGTCTCGTGAATTTGGGCTGCGCGACGGGTCATCCGTCGTTCGTGATGTCGAACTCGTTCACGAACCAGACGCTCGCGCAGATCGAACTGTTCACGCAGGGCGCGAAGTACGAAAACAAGGTGTACGTGCTGCCGAAGCATCTCGACGAGAAGGTCGCGCGTCTGCATCTGGCGCGCATCGGCGTGAACCTGACCGTGCTGTCCGACGCGCAGGCCGGCTACATCGGCGTCGACAAGAACGGTCCGTTCAAGCCGAACCACTATCGCTATTAAGCACGCGGCCGTCCGCGGCTCGATGCGCGCGTTCGCGCGCCCGGCCACGCGGGCGGCGGTAAAAGCTTGACGGTCCGATCTCGGGGCGGCGCGCAATGCGCCGCTTTGTTCGCCAGCGCCGCTTTCCGTTTGCTGGACATCTTCTCCGCACAGGTGCTTACAAGGAGTTCTACATGACCGTGCTGCTGACCTGGCTCATCAACGCGCTCGCGCTGCTGATCATCACCTACATCGTTCCGTCGATCCATATCCGTAGTTTCGGTACCGCGCTGATCGTCGCGATCGTGCTCGGCCTCATCAATACGCTGCTGCGGCCGCTGCTGATCCTGCTGACGCTGCCCGTCACGATCCTCACGCTCGGACTCTTCATTCTGGTCGTCAATGCGCTGTGCTTCTGGCTGTGCGCGTCGCTGCTGAAGGGCTTCGAGGTGTCGGGCTTCTGGTCGGCGTTCTTCGGCTCGATCCTGTACAGCATCGTGTCGTGGCTACTGTCCGCGCTCATTTTCGGCAACCGCAGTCTCGGTTGACTTTTTGACTATGAATCCGATCGAACTCTCATTCGAATTCTTCCCGCCGAAAACGCAGGAAGGCATCGACAAACTGCGCGCGACGCGCGCGGAACTCGTGTCGCTCAAACCGAAGTTCGTGTCCGTCACGTTCGGCGCCGGCGGCTCGACCCAGCAAGGCACGCTCGATACAGTCGTCGACATGGCGAAGGAAGGGCTCGAGGCGGCGCCGCATCTGTCGTGCATCGGCTCGTCGAAGGAAAGCCTGCGCGCGATCCTGGGCGAGTACCGCGCGTACGGCATCCGCCATATCGTCGCGCTGCGCGGCGATCTGCCCTCGGGCATGGGCGCGGTCGGCGAGCTGCGCTATGCGTCGGAGCTCGTCAGCTTCATCCGTGCCGAGTTCGGCGACTGGTTCTGGATCGAGGTGGCGGGTTATCCGGAATACCATCCGCAGTCGCGCTCGCCGCGTCACGATCTCGAAAACTTCGCGCGCAAGGTGAAAGCCGGCGCGAACTCGGCGATCACGCAGTACTTCTTCAACGCGGACGCGTACTTCCGTTTCGTCGACGATGCGCGCCAGATCGGCGTCGACGTGCCGATCGTGCCCGGCATCATGCCGATCACGAACTTCTCGCAGCTGATGCGTTTCTCCGAAATGTGCGGCGCCGAAGTGCCGCGCTGGATCGCGCGCCGGCTAGAGAGCTTCGGCGACGACCGCGAGTCGATCCGCGCGTTCGGGCTCGACGTGGTGACGGCTCTGTGTCAACGGCTCCTCGACGCGAAAGTGCCGGGTCTGCACTTCTATACGCTGAACGCGGCCGCGTCGACCAAGGCGATCTGCGAACGGCTCGCCGTGTAATTGCGATGCCCGCGCGGCTGCAACGGCCGCGCGGTCCCCGCCAGTCTGGCGTGGGTCGCGAATTTGTCCCAAATAGCGTGGTAAGTCCCTGTTGAAGCTCATTTTTGGGCTGTCTATCATCGAGACGCAGCCAACCCGGCTGCTGTGCGGAGGACGATATGACAGTGACAAGAAAGACTGCGGCACACCGACTGTTCGCGCTTCACCCGTTCTGCCTGCCGGCTCTCGCCGCGCTCGCGGTCGCCACGAGCGGCCTCGTGCCCGCCGCGTCGCAGGCGGCCACGCTGCCCGACAAGACGCTGATTTTCTGCTCCGAAGGCAGCCCGGCGGGTTTCGATACCGCGCAATACACGACCAGCGTCGAATTCAGCGCCGGCTCGTACACGGTCTATAACCGGCTCGTCGAATTTGCGCACGGCAGCACGGACATCGAGCCAGGACTCGCCGAAAAGTGGGACGTGTCGCCCGACGGCCTCACCTATACGTTCCATCTGCGCCACGGCGTCAAATTCCAGACCACGTCGTACTTCAAGCCGACCCGCGAATTCAACGCGGACGACGTCGTGTTCACCTACGAGCGCATGTTCGATCCCGAGAACCCGTTCCGCAAGGCGTATCCAGTCAATTTCCCGTATTTCAACGACCTCGGTCTCGCGAAGAACATCGCCAAAATCGAGAAGGTCGATCCGTACACGGTGCGCTTCACGCTGAAGGAAGTCGACGCGCCGTTCCTGCAGCAGATCGCGATGCCGTTCGCGTCGATCCTGTCGGCTGAATACACGGATCAGCTGCTGAAGGGGGGCAAGGCGTCCGACATCAACCAGTACCCGGTCGGCACCGGTCCGTTCATCTTCCGCAGCTATACGAAGGACGACACGATCCGCTTCGACGGCAATCCCGACTACTGGAAGCCGGGCGTCGCGAAGGTCGGCAAGCTGATCTTCGCGATCACGGTCGATCCGGCCGTGCGCCTGCAAAAGCTCAAGCGCGGCGAATGCCAGGTGATGTCCTATCCGCGCCCGGCCGACATCCCCACCGTGAAGGCCGATGCGTCGCTCGCGATGCCGAGCGAAGTGGGCTTCAACCTCGGCTATATCGCGTACAACACGACCAAAAAGCCGCTCGACAACGTGCTCGTGCGCCGCGCGCTCGACATGTCGGTCAACAAGAAGGCGATCATCGAAGCGGTCTACCAGGGCGCGGGCCAACTCGCGACGAACCCGATGCCGCCGACGCAATGGGGTTACGACAAGAACCTGAAGGACGCGCCCTACGACGTCGACAAAGCGAAAGCGCTCCTGAAGCAGGCGGGCTACCCCGACGGCTTCGAGCTGACGCTATGGGCGATGCCGGTACAGCGCCCGTATAACCCGAATGCACGCCTGATGGCCGAAATGCTGCAGGCGGACTGGGCGAAGATCGGCGTCAAGGTCAACATCGCCACTTACGAGTGGGGCGAGTACATTCGCCGCGCGCACGCCGGCGAGCATCAGGCGATGCTGATCGGCTGGACGGGTGACTACGGCGACCCTGACAACTGGCTCGGCGTGTTGCTCGGCTGCGACGCGGTCAACGGCAGCAACTTCTCGAAGTGGTGCTACAAGCCTTACGACGATCTGATCAAGCAGGGCCGCAGCACCACCAACATGGCCGATCGCACCAAGGCCTATACCCAGGCGCAGGAGATCTTCAAGGACCAGGTGCCGTTCACGCCGATCGCGCATTCGACCGTCTATCAGCCGATCAGCAAGAACGTGACGGGCTTCAAGATCGATCCGTTCGGGCCGACGCAATTCCTGGAGGTTGGGGTGAAATAAGCGGGCGCGGCGCGCTTTTTGTGCCGCATTCGTCGCCGGGCGGCTCGAATGGGCCCGCCCGGCCCGTGACAAAACCGTGGCAAAACGTTTGCACGAAATGTTTCCTATCGTCAACAGAGGGATTTTGCTCCGCTTGGTAGCCGGCCCAAGCTCAAGTAATATCCCGCTACGCCGGCGCAAGCCGGCCCCGAACCTGGAGGAAACATGAAGCAAAACAATCTGTTGCGCGTCGCGCGTAGGTCCACGCTCGTCGCTGCCGCAGCGGCATCCCTGCTTGGCGTCACGAGCGCGCAGGCCGCTGGGATCCCGAACAAAACCCTCGTTTACTGCTCGGAAGGCAGTCCCGCGGGTTTCGATCCGGCCCAATACACGACGGGCGTCGACTTCACGGCCAACACGTTCACCGTCTATAACCGCCTCGTCGAGTTCGAACGCGGCGGCACCAAGGTCGAGCCCGGCCTCGCGGAGAAGTGGGACGTGTCGCCCGATGGCAAGACCTACACGTTCCATCTGCGTCATGGCGTGAAGTTCCAGACCACCTCGTTCTTCAAGCCGACGCGCGAATTCAACGCGGACGACGTGGTCTTCTCGTTCCAGCGCATGCTCGACCCGAACCAGCCGTTTCGCAAGGCGTATCCGGTGCAGTTCCCGTACTTCACCGACATGGGCCTCGACAAGCTGATCACGAGCGTCGAGAAAGTCGACCCGTACACGGTCAAGTTCACGCTGAAGGAAGTCAACGCGCCGTTCATCCAGAATCTGGCGATGGAATACGCGTCGATCCTGTCGGCTGAATATGCGGATCAACTGCTCAAGGCAGGCAAGGCCGCCGACATCAATCAGTTCCCGGTGGGCACCGGCCCGTTCATCTTCCGCAGCTACACGAAGGACGCGACGATCCGCTTCGACGGCAACCCGGACTACTGGAAGCCGGACGCGGTGAAGATCTCGAAGCTGATCTTCTCGATCACGCCGGATGCCGGCGTGCGCGTGCAGAAGATCAAGCGCGACGAATGCCAGGTGATGAGCTATCCGCGCCCGGCTGACATCGCGCCGCTGAAGGCCGAGCCGAACATCGACATGCCGTCGCAACCGGGCTTCAACCTCGGCTATCTCGCGTACAACGTGACGCACAAGCCGGTCGACAAGCTCGAAGTGCGCCAGGCGCTCGACATGGCGATCAACAAGAAGGCGATCATCGACTCGGTCTACCAGGGCGCGGGCCAGCTCGCGACGAACCCGATGCCGCCGACGCAATGGTCGTTCGTCAAGAACCTGCCGGCCGCCTCGTACGATCCGGCCAAGGCGAAGGATCTGCTCGCGAAGGCGGGCTACCCGAACGGTTTCGACCTCACGCTGTGGGCAATGCCGGTGCAGCGCGCGTACAACCCGAACGCGCGTCTGATGGCGGAAATGATCCAGGCGGACTGGGCGAAGATCGGCGTGAAGGCGAAGATCGTCACGTACGAGTGGGGTGAGTACATCAAGCGCGCGCACGCGGGCGAAGACGACACGATGCTGATCGGCTGGACCGGCGACAACGGCGATCCGGACAACTGGCTCGGCACGCTGCTCGGCTGCGAGGCGATCAACGGCAACAACTTCTCGAAGTGGTGCTACAAGCCGTTCGACGATCTGATCCAGAAGGGCCGCACGACTTCGGACGTGGCGACGCGCACGAAGATCTACGGCGACGCGCAGCATATTTTCGCGCAGCAACTGCCGTTCTCGCCGATCGCGCACTCGACCGTCTATCAGCCGGTCAGCAAGAAGGTGGTCGACATGCGCATCGAACCGCTCGGCTACGCGCGCTTCGACGGCGTCAGCATCAAGTAATCGTAAAGTTCGCACAGTAGGCCGCAATACAGTACGCCGCAACACAGTACACTTTTCGCACGGTTAGAAAACTGGTCGAAATGGTCCGGCGACCGGGGTCACGAGCCCTCGTCGCCGGTTGCGTTTTTTCATCACCAGTACCATGGGAGCGAACCATGTTCCGCTTCGTTTTGCGCCGCATCGGCATGGTGATACCGACGTTCATCGGCATCACGATCCTCGCGTTCGCGCTGATCCACCTGATCCCGGGCGACCCCATCGAAGTGATGATGGGCGAGCGCGGCGTCGATCCGGCCATGCATGCGGCCGCGATGCACCGCCTCGGGCTCGACGAGCCCTTGCCAATGCAGTACTTTCACTACATCGTCCGTGCCGTGCACGGCAACCTCGGCACGTCGATCATCACCAACACGAGCGTGATGGGCGAATTCCTCGCGCGCTTTCCCGCCACCGTCGAACTGTCGCTCTGCGCGATGCTGTTCGCGCTGATCATCGGCCTGCCGGCGGGCGTGTTCGCGGCGCTCAGGCGCGGCACGGTGATCGATCACGGCGTGATGGGCACCGCCCTGACCGGCTACTCGATGCCGATCTTCTGGTGGGGCTTGATCCTCATCATGGTGTTCTCGGTCAAGCTCGGCTTGACGCCGGTGTCGGGCCGCATCGCGGTCGAATACGACATTCCGCACGTGACCGGCTTCATGCTGATCGACTCGCTGATGTCCACCGACGAAGGCGCGTTCAAATCCGCACTCAGTCACCTGATCCTGCCCGCGATCGTGCTCGGCACGATTCCGCTCGCGGTCGTCGCGCGCATGACGCGCTCGTCGATGCTCGAAGTGCTGCGCGAGGACTACATCCGCACCGCGCGCGCGAAGGGGCTGTCGCCGGGACGCGTGATCGTCGTGCATGCGCTGCGCAATGCGCTGATTCCGGTCGTCACCGTGATCGGCCTGCAGGTCGGCACACTGCTTGCGGGCGCGGTGCTGACCGAAACGTTGTTTTCATGGCCGGGCATCGGCAAGTGGCTGATCGACGCGATCGGCCGGCGCGATTATCCGGTCGTGCAGGGCGGTATCCTGTTGATCGCCACGCTGGTGATTGTCGTGAACCTCGTCGTCGATCTGCTGTACGGCGTGCTCAACCCGCGCATCCGCCATACGAGGTAAATCACAATGGCTGATATCCAAAACACCGTCCCCCAAGCGGTTACCCCGCCGAGCGGCCGCGCCATCGCGGCACGCGAATTCTGGGCCAACTTCTCGCGCAACCGCGGTGCGGTCGGCGCGGGCATCATCGTGCTGGTGCTGGTCTTCATCGCGATCTTCGCGCCGCTGATCGCGCCGCACAGCCCGATCGAGCAATACCGCGACTCCGTGAAGATCCCGCCGGCGTGGCTCGACGGCGGCAACTGGAAGTTCATTCTCGGCACCGACGAAGCGGGCCGCGACATCCTTTCGCGTCTGATGTACGGCGCGCGGCTGTCGTTCTGGATCGGCTTCGTCTCGGTGGTCCTCGCGCTGATTCCGGGCGTTGTGCTCGGCCTCGTCGCCGCGTTCTTCGAGAAATGGGCCGACACGCCGATCATGCGCATCATGGACGTGCTGCTCGCGCTGCCGTCGCTGCTGCTCGCGGTCGCGGTGGTCGCGATCATCGGTCCGGGTCTCGTCAACACGATGCTCGCGATCGCGATCGTCGCGCTGCCCGGCTATGTGCGTCTGACGCGCGCGTCCGCCCAGGGCGAGTTGCAGAAGGAGTATGTGACCGCTTCGCGCGTCGCGGGTGCGAGCACGTTGCGGCTGATGTTCTCGCAGGTGCTGCCGAACTGCACCGCGCCGCTGATCGTGCAGGCAACTCTTGGCTTTTCGTCGGCGATTCTCGATGCCGCCGCGCTCGGCTTCCTCGGCCTCGGCGTGCAGCCGCCGTCGGCGGAGTGGGGCGCGATGCTCGCGTCGGCGCGCGATTACATCGACAGCGCATGGTGGATCGTCACGATGCCCGGTCTGTCCATCCTGATCTCGGTGCTCGCGATCAACCTGCTCGGCGACGGGCTGCGCGACGCGCTCGACCCCAAACTGAAACGGATGGCCTGATCATGAGCAATCTACTGACCATCCGCAATCTCGCGGTCAACTTCGGCGGCCTGCCCGCGGTCGACCGCATCAATCTCGACGTCGCGCCGGGCGAAGTGGTCGGCGTGGTGGGCGAATCGGGCTCGGGCAAGAGCGTGACGATGATGGCGCTGATGGGCCTGATCGACGCGCCCGGCAAGGTCTCCGCCGACGAAATCACGTTCGACGGCAAGAACCTGCTGAAGGCCTCCGCGAAGCAACGCCGCAAGATCATCGGCAAGGACATCGCGATGGTGTTCCAGGACGCGCTGACGAGCCTGAACCCGAGCTACACGGTCGGCTATCAGATCAAGGAAGTGCTGAAGCTGCACGAGGGCCTGCGCGGCAGCGCGCTAGACAAACGCGCGCTCGAACTGCTCGATCAGGTCGGCATTCCGGACGCGAAGAACCGTATCGGCTCGTTTCCGCATCAGATGTCGGGCGGCATGAACCAGCGCGTGATGATCGCGATGGCGATTGCCTGCAACCCGAAGCTGCTGATCGCCGATGAGCCGACCACCGCGCTCGACGTGACGATCCAGGCGCAGATCATGGAATTGCTGATGCGCCTGCAGAAGGAACGCGGCATGGCGCTCGTGCTGATTTCGCACGATCTGGCCGTGGTGTCCGAGGTCGCGCAGCGCGTCGCCGTGATGTATGCGGGCGAGGTGATCGAGACGAACAAGGTGCCGGAGATCTTCGCCGCGCCTCATCATCCGTACACGGAGGCGCTGTTGGCCGCGATTCCCGAGCACAACGTGGGCGCGGTGCGGCTCGCGGCGCTGCCGGGCATGGTGCCGGGCCGCGACGACCGGCCCAAGGGGTGCCTGTTCGCGCCGCGCTGCAAGTACGTGGTCGACGACTGCATGAAGGCCCGCCCCGCGCTCGCGCCGCTGCCCGCGCACACCGAGCTCACGCGCGTGCGTTGCATCAAGCCGCTGAACCTCGAGAAGGACGCCAACGTCCACACGCAAGGAGGCGCCCGATGAGCGCAGTACCCGAAACCCGTCGCCAGTCGGATCGTACTGGCGATCACGTGCTCGTCGCCGACCAGCTCGCGCGCTACTACACGGTCAAGCGCGGCATGTTCGCGCACGGCACGGTGAAGGCGCTGAACGGCGTGTCGTTCGCGCTCGACCGCGGCAAGACGCTGGCGGTAGTCGGCGAGTCCGGCTGCGGCAAGTCGACGCTCGCGCGTCAGCTGACGATGATCGAAACGCCGAGCGCGGGCCGCCTGCTGATCGACGGCGAGGACGTGGCCGGCGCGAATCACGAGAAGATCGCGGCGCTCAGGCGCCGCGTGCAGATGGTGTTCCAGAACCCGTTTGCGTCGCTCAATCCGCGCAAGACCGTCGAGCAGACGCTCGGCGAACCACTCGCGATCAACACGCAGATGAGCGCGACCGAGCGCGCCGAGCGCATCGCGCAGATGATGCGCACGGTCGGCCTGCGGCCCGAGCACGCGAAGCGCTATCCGCACATGTTCTCCGGCGGCCAGCGTCAACGTGTGGCGATCGCGCGCGCGATGATCCTCGATCCGCAGATCGTGGTCGCCGACGAACCGGTCTCGGCGCTCGACGTCTCGATCCAGGCGCAGATCCTGAACCTGTTCATGGACCTGCAGGACGAGTTCAAGACGAGCTACGTGTTCATCTCGCACAACCTGTCGGTGGTCGAGCATATCGCCGACGACGTGATGGTCATGTACTTCGGCGGCGTCGCTGAACTCGGCGACAAGCAGAGCATCTTCTCGAAGCCGCGTCATCCGTACACGCGCGCGCTGATGTCGGCGACCCCGTCGATCTTCGAGGCCGACCGCACGATCAAGATCAAGCTGCAAGGCGAAATGCCGTCGCCGCTGAATCCGCCGTCGGGCTGCACGTTCCATCAGCGCTGCCCGTACGTGATCGACCGCTGCCGCAGCGAGGAGCCGAAGCTGCGAGAAGTGGATGGCCGCCTGGTCTCCTGTCACCGCGCTGAAGAGGTGGGGGACGTGGATGCCTGATGTGGTGGCGGCGCGTCGTCTTGCGCGCCGCTTGTGTGAGGGCGGCTGGATAGCCGCCTTTGCGCGGCGCCGCGGGGCGCGTGCGCTGGGAGGCGCCGCGCCCTGCGGCGCATTTGCTGGAAGGTTCGCCGGCAAGTTTTTTCGCACGTTTCTCTGCGCGTTCGTTCATGCGCTCGCGCGCGCCTTTTTCTCCGTATTTCTTCCCGCGTCGCTGTCCGCTTTATTTCGCGCAGGCTGCGCGCTGTCGGTCGGCGCGGCCGTACCCTGCATCGCTCACGCGGCCGGCGCGGCGGCCAAGGCGCCAGCCCAGGCGGCCCGTCCTGCCGTCACGGTGCCAAGCCCGCCACCGCCGTCAATTGCGCCGCCCCCGGTCCCCGGCACCACCGCGAGCGGCCCGGTGCGCCAGCAACCGGCGCACATGCCGTTCTATGTCGCGACGCGTGGCAGTACGACGATCTACGTGCTCGGCACGCTGCACGTCGGCGATCCCGTCGACTATCCGGCGGGGCGGCCGTTCCGCGCGCCGATCCTCGCGGCGCTCGCCGCATCGCAGACGCTCGCGCTCGAATTGTCGCCCGACGAGTTGCTGGTGTCGCAGGACGACGTGTCGAAGTACGGCGTATGCAAGCACGACTGCCTGCCGGGTCTGCTGCCCGAGCCGCTGTGGCACAAGCTCGCGTTGCGGCTGCGCGGCAACCCGGCCGCGCTCGATGCGATCAAGAAGATGCGGCCGTGGCTCGCGTCGCTGGTGGTCGAGACCTACGACTCGCTGTCCGCGGGGCTGCAAACCGAGTACGGCACCGAAGCGCAATTGCAGAACGTCTATCTGAAGACGCGCGGCAAGATCGTCGGACTCGAAACGCTCGCGCAACAGATGCGCGCGTTCACCGGACTGTCGGCCGCGCAGCAGCGGGAGATGCTCGCGCAGGATCTGGTGCAGACGCCCGCGCAGAACGTCGAGGACGTGCACACGCTGCACCGGCTGTGGCGGGTCGGCGATGCCGATGCGATCGCCGCGTGGCAGGCTGCCAAATCGGAGAAGCTCGCGCGCGACCCGCGCGTCTCCAATTCGATCGACAACCGGATCGTCTACGAGCGCAATCGCCGCTTCGTCGCGAGGATGCTGCAACTCGCCGCGCCGAACAAGCCGCTGTTCGTCGCGATCGGCGCGCTGCATCTGGGTGGGCCAAAGGGCGTGCTGCAGCTGTTGCGGCAGCACGGCTTCGTGGTTGAGGCGGGTTGAGTCGGTTCGAGACTGCAGCCGTAGCGAAAAAGGCGCTGATTTGTATTGCGCTCGCACTGGCGCTGACGCTTCCCATCGCAGTGGGAATTGCCCGCATGCCGGGTATTGATGAATGGTTTGCGAGCGGCGCGGGCTCTGAGTTTTTTGCTCCGCTTTTCAAGGTACTGGATTCGGTTGGCGGAGAAAACAACACGGACATCATCGTCGCAACGTTGCTCGTTGTCAGTTTTCTGGTCTCGTTGATATTGGCCGTCGCTCTGTTAGCGATCGTTAGTCATTTGCGTCGGCCGCGCCATCGTTGATTGGACAGCAGCAGCTTTCGGACGACGAGGTACTGCGTCAGATGGCCAGCACCTCGTCGATTTGAAAGGAACCGCCGGATCGGATCGGCGCGCAGTGTGGACGACGGTGATGCGAACGCTCAGACGCGCGCGGCGGCCGCCGCATGCACTTCGATGCCTGCGTCGGCGAGCGCGCCGCGAATGCGTCGCGCGAACGCCAGCGCATGCGGGCCGTCGCCGTGCAGGCAGATGGTCTGCGCGTTCAACGGCACCCACTGCCCATCGACGGCTTTCACGCGATGCTCGCGGATCATCGCGAGCGTGCGCGCGAGCACTTCGTCCTCGTCGTCGAGTAGCGCGCCCGGCTCCTTGCGCGGCACGAGCGAGCCGTCCGCGCGATAGCCGCGGTCGGCGAACACTTCCTCGATCGCGGTCAGGCCCGCGTTGCGCGCGGCGCTCACGAGCCCGCTGTTGGCGAGCGCGAACACCGCGACAGACGGATCGAAATCGTGCACCGCGGAGACGATCGCGTCAGCGATCTTCGCGTCGCGTGCGGCCTGGTTGTACAGTGCGCCGTGCGGCTTCACGTGCGCGATGCGCCCGCCCTCGGCCTGCGCGATCGCCGACAGCGCGCCGAGCTGATACAGCACGCCCGCGTAGATCTCGCCCGCCGGCAGATCCATTTCCTTGCGGCCGAAATTCTCGGGATCGTTGAAGCTCGGATGCGCGCCGATCGACACGCCTTTCTGCACGGCCCAGCGCACGCAGTCGCGCATCGCGTTGGGGCTGCCCGCATGCCAGCCGCACGCGATGTTGGCCGAGCTCACGAGGTCGAGCAGCGCCTCGTCGGAGCCGCAGCCTTCGCCGAGATCGGCGTTCAGATCGATTTCCATGGGGATTCCTTTACTTAGTGTCACAGCGCCGCGAGCGCCACCCGGCGCGCGCAACGCTCTTCATGCATCGCGATCGCGGCGTCGATCTGCCGCAGATACGTGCGTTCTTCCAGCAAAGCCTGGCGCGCTTCATAGGGCGTCGTCGGGATGAAACGGACAGCACCGTTCAGGCGCACCTGCGCGAGCTTCCACAGATCGGCCTGAATCACCGCGCCGATCTTCGGATAGCCGCCGGTGGTCTGCGCGTCGCTCATCAGCACGATCGGCTGACCGTTCGGGGGCACCTGGATCGTGCCGGGCAGTACTGCGTGCGACAGCAGGTCAGTCTTGTGCGTGCGCTTCAGCTCGGTGCCGGCAAGGCGATAGCCCATGCGGTTGCTGTTCGGCGTCACGAGCCACTCGTCGGACCAGAACGACTGCTGTGCATCCGCGGTGAAGCTGTCGTATTCGGGGCCGCGCAGCACGCGGATCGGTATGGCCCACGGCATGCCCGACGGATGACGACCGCGCCGCAGCGGCTCGTTGACCAGCACGAACTTGCACCAGGCGGGCGCCTTCACGCCGAACTCGGGCGCCTCGGGCGTGAAGCCGAGGTGGCCGCGCTGCTGCGGCGCGCCGACCGGCAGACGGTCGCCGTCGTTGAGCGCGCGGCCGCCGAGTCCGCCGAAATGGCCGGCAAGGTCGGTGCTGCGCGAGCCGAGCATCGGCAGCACGTCGATGCCGCCCGCCACGCAGACATAGCCGCGCATGCCGCGCTTCGCCGCGTGCAGCACGAGCTCCTGGCCGGCCTGCACGGGCAGACTCCAAAACGAATAGACGGGTTTGCCGTCGAGCGTCGCGCCGAACTCGGTGCCGGTGATCGCGACGCGCGTCGCGCGCAAAAAGCGCAGCGCTGTCGGGCCGAAGGTGATTTCGAGGCCGGCCGCGTCGGGGCGGTTGCCGACCAGCCGGTTGCCGACTTCGAGCGACAGCCGGTCGAGCGCCCCCCCCATCGCGACGCCGAGATGCCGATAGCCGTGGCGGCCGAGGTCCTGGATCGTGGTCTGGAGACCCGCGCGGATCACGTCGATCATGCGTGCATCCCCGCGATCGTGAAGCGCACCCGGTCGCCGGGCTGCAGCAGCGTGGGCGGACGGCGCGCCGGATCGAACAGCGGCACCTCGGTGCGGCCGATCAGCTGCCAGCCGCCCGGCGACACCGCCGGATAGATGCCAGTCTGCTCGCCGCCGATGCCGACCGAGCCCGCTGGCACCTCGAGCCGCGGCGACGCGCGGCGCGGCGTGTACAGCGCGGTGTCGAGCCCACCCATATAGGCGAAGCCGGGCTGGAAGCCGAGAAAGAACACCACGTAGGTGCCGCCCGCATGATGTTCGACGACCTCGCGCGCGCTCAAGCCAGTATGTTCGGCGACCGCCTGCAGATCGGGGCCGAATGCGCCGCCGTACTGCACTGCAATCTCGACGTCGCGCCCGGGCGCGACGGCTTTGGCCGCTGCGTTCCAGGCCGTCAGCAACTGCTCGCCGAGCGCGTCGGCGTCGGTCGAGAGCGGGTCGAATACGAGCGTCAGATTGTTCATGCCGGGCACGACTTCGAGCACCTGCGGCCAGTCGCGCGCGGCTTCGGCCGCAGCCCACACGCGCTGCTGGCACTCCAGCGTGGCGGGCGGCGGCGCTTCGCAGACGAGCGCGGCATCGCCGAGGGGAAATATTCGTGGTTGGCTCATGACTGGACGGCCCGGATCGAGTCGGAGGATGAGGCGGACAGCGCGGTGCGTTGGCGCATGCCCGGCACGGAGTCGGCGACCTTTGGAGCGTACATTATCAATAAAATATCGACGATTTAGCAATAAGCATTTTTGCCACGCTCGTCGGCGGCGAGCATCGTCGTACACTTGCGACACTTTTCCAGCCCATTTTCGTCACGGGAACCTCGTATGACGCGTCATCCCACCAAGATCGTTTCGTCGGAACACCTCGTCTCCGAGAGCAGCGCGGAACTCTCGGAACTCGAATACGCGCTGATCATGGCGGGCAATGCGTTCAACCGCTGGATGGTGCGCTGCATGTCGGCGGCCGGCGACAAGGACATGACCGCGATCGAGGTGTCGCTGCTGCACCACGTGAGCCATCGCGAACGCCGCAAGAAGCTCGCGGACATCTGCTTCGTGCTGAATATCGAGGACACGCACGTCGCGACGTACGCGTTGAAAAAGCTCGTAGCTAGAGGGTACGTAAAAAGCGAAAAGACCGGCAAGGAAGTGTTCTTTTCCGCAACCGACGCGGGCCGCGAACTATGCCTGAAGTATCGCGAGGTGCGCGAAGACTGCCTGATCTCAACGCTCAAGGAAAGCGGCCTGACCAACCAGCAGATCGGCGAGGCCGCGCAGTTGATACGCAATGCGTCGGGCCTGTACGACACGGCGGCGCGCGCGGCGGCTTCGCTGTAACGACGAAGCACCGCGCAAGCGCCGGCGCGTCACACGCCGCGCATCGCGCGTTCAGCCCGGCAGCGCCGGATGAAACCCCGCCTCTGTGACGATCAGATCGAGTGGAATGTCATGCGCCTCGCGTTCCAGCGTGTCGGTGCGGCACGCTTCGTATGCGATGCCGACCGTGATCGGCTTGTGCGCCGCCGGCCAGCCGGCCAGCGTGCGGTCGTAATAGCCGCCGCCGTAGCCGAGGCGGTAGCCGTCCGAGTCGAAACCCACGCAGGGCACGAACAGCAGCTCGGGCAGCACCACGCGCCCCGAGGTGGGCTCGGCAATCTTGTGATGGCCGATTTTCATCGGCGTCGCGGGCGTCCAGGCATGGAATTCGAGCGCCATGCCACGTTCTTTAATGATTGGCAGACTGGCTTCGTGGTGCGAGTCCGCGGCAAGCCAGATCGCAATCGCCCCGCGCGCGTCGAACTCGCCGGCAAGCGGCCAGTAGAATCCCGCGCTGCGTACCGCGTAGTGCTTCAGCGCGTCGAGCATCCGACGCCCGAGCGCGGCATTCTTCGCCGGCTGGGAAGCCGCTTGCAGACGGCTTTCCAGCAACATCCGGCGCAGCGCCTTTTTCGTTGCCGGGACAGGGTTGCATGCTATGCTTGGGTCCAATTCGCGCTCCAGAAACAACGATGTCAAAACGCTTTTTTCGAGTATATCGCGCGGCCGGTATCGCGCTTGCCGCAGCGGCACTCGTGGCCTGCAGCACTGCCTCGGCCGTCAAGCCCCTTCCGATCTCGCAACTCACGAACGACGACCAGATTTTCGTCCAGCTTCGCGAAGCCTCGCGTACTAACGACGCGGCGCGCGCAGCCCAGCTCGCGAGCATGATCCCGAATTATCCGGCGCCCTCGTATCTGGAGTACTTCCAGATCAAGCCGCAGCTGTTCGATTCGACCGGCCATGCGCGCATCGACGCGCCGGACGCGCCCGTGCTCGCGTTCCTGCAGAAGTACGACGGCCAGGCGATCGCCGATCGCATGCGCAACGACTACCTGACGGTGCTCGGCACGCGTCACGACTGGCGCAACTTCGACCAGCAGTACGCGAAGTTCGTGCTCGACGACGACACTCAGGTCAAGTGCTACGCGCTCGAATCGCGCGCGTCGCGCGGCGAGAACGTCGCGGACGCGGCGCGCGCGCTGCTCGTCGAGCCGAAGTGGTACGGCGACGGCTGCGTCGATCTGATCACGGTGCTCGGCGTGAACCACCAGTTCAGCGCCGACGACATCTGGGCGCAAATTCGTCTCGCGTACGAGCAGAACTACACGAGCACCGGCAGCAAGCTCGTCGACGCGCTCGGCGACCAGCCGCCCGACCCGGTGCTGTTCAGCCAGGCGACCAATACGCCGCCGCTATTGCTCGCGCGCGGCGTCGGACCGGATGCGCAATCGCACCAGCTGGCGCTGCTCGCCATCACGCGCATGGCGCGCAACGATCCGGCCATGGCCGCTGCCACGTTCGCGTCGGTCGCGCCGTCGCTGAATTCGCCGGAGCGCGCGATCGGCTGGGGCACGATCGGCTATCAGGGCGCGCTCAAGCAGATGCCAGGCGCGGTCGACTGGTTCCGGCTGTCGGCCAACGCGCCGCTGTCGAATCCCGCGTATGAATGGCGCACACGCAGCGCGCTGCTCGCAGGCGACTGGAACATGGTGCGCTGGTCGATCGAGCAGATGCCCGAGTCGCTGCGCAAGCAATCGTCGTGGGTGTACTGGCACGCGCGCGCGCTGAAGCAGGCCGGCGACACGGCCACGGCCGATCAGGAATTCCAGTCGATCGCGTCGAACTTCAACTTCTACGGCCAGCTCGCGCTCGAAGAGCTCGGCCAGAAGATCACCGTGCCGCCAAAAACCACCGTGACCGACGCCGAAGTGCAGCAAGCCGGCACCACGCCGGGCTTCGATCTCGCGCAACGCTTCTATGGGCTGAACCTGCGGCTCGAAGGCAATCGCGAGTGGAACTGGCCGTTGCGCAACATGTCCGACCGGCAACTGCTCGCCGCCGCCGAGTACGCGCGCCGCATCGAGCTGTACGACCGCACCGTCAACACCGCGGACCGCACGAAGAGCGAGCACGATTTTTCGCTGCGCTATCTATCGCCGTTCCGCAACATCGTCGAGCAGGACGCGCAGTCGAGCGGGCTCGACGTCGAGTGGGCGTACGGGCTGATTCGCCAGGAGTCGCGCTTCATCATCAACGCGCGCTCTGACGTCGGCGCGGGCGGACTGATGCAGCTGATGCCCGCCACCGCGCAACTGGTCGCGAAGAAGATCGGTCTGGGACCGGTGTCGCGCGAGCAGATGAACGACATCAACACCAACATCCTGCTCGGCACGAACTACCTGGCGATGATCTACAATCAGTTCGACGGGTCCGCCGTGCTGGCCACCGCTGGCTACAACGCGGGTCCGGGCCGTCCGCGCAACTGGCGGCAGTCGCTGCAGCGCCCGGTCGAAGGCGCGGTCTTCGCCGAGGCGATTCCGTTTCAGGAAACTCGCGACTACGTGAAAAATGTGTTGTCCAACACGGTCTACTACGCGGCATTGTTCGAAGGCCGTCCGCAATCGCTGAAGGCGCGCCTGGGTTACATCGCACCGTAAGCGCCTTGGCGCCGCAATCTCGCTTCGAGGTTGCGGCGCGCTTCGCCAGCCGTTGCCGCGGCTTCCATCAGGGAGTCGAAAAATGCGACATCAAGCCATTGCGGTCATCGGCGGTTCAGGGTTTATCGGCAGCCACCTCGTCAACGCGCTCGTCGAGACGGGCAAGGACGTGCGCGTCGCCACACGGCGACGCTACAACGCGCGCCATCTGACCATGCTGCCGATCGACGTGCTCGAAACCGACGTGTTCGATCCGGTGCAACTCGCGCGCTTCGTCGAGGGCGCGGATTGCGTAATCAATCTCGTCGGTATCCTGAACGGCAAACGCGGCAAGCCCTATGGGCGTGAGTTCGCGCATGCGCACGTCGAGCTGCCGACGCGCATCGTCGCCGCCTGCGAAGGCAAGGGCGTGCATCGGCTGATTCATCTGAGCGCGCTAGGCGCCAATCCGAACGGCCCGAGCATGTATTCGCGCTCGAAGGCCGACGGCGAGAAAGCCGTGCATGCGGCCAACGTCGCGTGGACGATCTTCCGGCCGTCCGTCGTGTTCGGACCCGAGGACGCGTTTCTGAACAAGTTCGCGTTCCTGCAGCGCGTGTTTCCGGCCATTCCGCTCGCGATGCCGGACGCGCAGTTCCAACCGGTCTATGTCGGCGACGTCGCGAAGGCGATCGTCAACGTGCTCGATCTCGATGGCGCGAGCGGCCGCACCTACGAACTCGGCGGTCCGACCGTCTACACGCTCGAAGACCTGGTTTCGTACTGCGGCGACGTGATCGGCAAGCATGCGCGCATCATCCGTCTGCCCGAGCCGCTCGCGCGCCTGCAGGCGTTGAGCTTCGAAATGGCGCCGGGCAAACCGGTGATTTCGCGCGACAATCTCGATTCGATGAAGGTCGCCAACATTCTGAGCGGGCCGCTCGCGCCCGAGCTCGGACTCGAACCGGTCAGCATCGAAGCGATCGTGCCGACGTACCTGACCGGTGCTGCCTCGGGTTCGCGACTCGACACGTTCCGCGCCAACGCCGGGCGCTGAAGCCTTTCCCTCTACCTGATAACAAGTATGAAACTGCTGATTGGTGACAAGAACTATTCGTCGTGGTCGATGCGTCCGTGGCTGCTGCTCACGCACTTCGGCATTCCGTTCGACGAGGAACTGATCCTGCTGTACGAAGCGGACACGAATGCGAAGATCCGCGCTCAGGCGCCGCGCGGACCGGGCAAGGTGCCGTGCCTGATCGACGACGCCGGGCAGGCCGTGTGGGATTCGCTGGCGATCGCCGAAACGCTCGCCGAGCGCTTCCCGCAACACGCGCTGTGGCCGCGAGACGCGGCGGCGCGCGCGCATGCGCGCAGCGTCAGCGCCGAGATGCATTCGGGGTTCGGCGAGTTGCGCTCGAAGATGTGGATGAACATCCGTGCGTCGTTCCCGGGCAAGAACGCGACGCCGGGCGCGCTCGCCGATATCGCGCGGATCGAGACGATCTGGCGCGACTGCCTCGAGACCTACGGCGGTCCGTTCCTGTTCGGCGAATTCGGCATTGCCGACGCGATGTTCGCGCCGGTCGCGATGCGCTTCAACACGTGGAAGCCGGCGTTGTCGGAGACCGCAGCCGCCTATGTCGAGCGGCTCACCGAGCTGCCCGCGGTCAATGCATGGATCGACGCCTCGCGCCGCGAAACGCACGCGATCGCCTATCAAGACGAATGCCCATGAATATCTATGCGGTAGGTGGCGCGGTCCGCGACGAGCTGCTCGGCGTGCCGGTGCAGGACCGCGACTACGTGGTGGTGGGAGCGACACCCGAGCAGATGGTCGCGCAGGGCTATCGGCCGGTGGGCAAGGACTTTCCGGTATTCCTGCATCCGCAGACGCACGAGGAGTACGCGCTCGCGCGCACCGAGCGCAAGACGGCGGCCGGCTATCACGGCTTCCAGTTTTTCTATGCGCCCGACGTGACGCTCGAAGAAGACCTCGCGCGCCGCGATCTGACGATCAACGCGATGGCGCGCGAGGTGCGCCCGGACGGCGAGCTGACCGGCCCGGTCATCGATCCGTTCAACGGCCAGGCTGACTTGCAGGCGCGGCTTTTTCGCCATGTCAGTGCCGCGTTCCTCGAAGATCCGGTGCGGATTCTGCGCATCGCGCGTTTCGCGGCGCGTTTCGTCGATTTCACGGTCGCGCCGGAAACGCTGGCGCTGATGCGCGAGATGGTCGCCGACGGCGAAGCCGATGCGCTGGTGGCCGAGCGCGTGTGGCAGGAGGTGTCGCGCGGGTTGATGGAGAAGAAGCCGTCGCGGATGTTCGGCGTGCTGCGCGACTGCGGCGCGCTCGCGCGGATTCTGCCGGAGATCGACGCACTGTTCGGCGTGCCGCAGCGCGCCGACTATCACCCCGAGGTCGATACCGGTGTTCACGTGATGATGGTGCTAGACCATGCCGCGCAGCAGGGCTACGCGCTGCCGGTGCGCTTCGCGGCGCTGACGCACGACCTCGGCAAGGCGACCACGCCGGAGGACCTGCTGCCGCGGCACATCGGCCACGAGGGCCGCAGCGTCGATCTGCTGAAGCCGCTGTGCGAGCGGCTGCGCGTGCCGAACGAGTGCCGCGATCTGGCGGTGCTGGTCGCGCGCGAGCACGGCAATATTCATCGCGTGATGGAGATGGGGGCGGCGGCTCTGGTGCGCCTGCTCGAGCGCAGCGACGCGATCAGGAAGCCGGCGCGCTTCGCCGAGGCGCTGCAGGCCTGCGAGTCGGATGCACGCGGGCGGCTCGGCCTCGAGATGAGCGAGTACCCGCAGGCCGAGCGGCTGAGGCTTGCACTGGTGGCCGCGCGAGGCGTGGATGCAGGGGCAGTGGCGCAGCGGCTCGCCGATGCGCCGGCAGGCATCAAGGACGCCGTGCATGAGGAGCGCGTGCGTGCGGTAGAGGCTGCGCTGGCTTGAAGTCGCGCGGGCGTAATGTAGCGCGCGACGGCGCCTACAACACCCGCGCCAACAGCGACAACAGCATCGACAGCACCAGCGTCGACATGAACGGAAACGGATACTCGCGGCCGAACAGCCGCAAGGTCACGTCGCCGGGCATCCGGCCGATGCCGAGCTTCCTCAGCCACGGCCAGCACGACGACAGCACCGCGACGGCAACGAAGGTAGTCAAAAGCCAGCGAATCATCGCGAGTCCTCGAGCCAGAGCGGATTCACAATCACAGCGTATGCGAACGATCGCCGCTCGAAAAGGCGCGCAGCGCATCGTCGAGTCCACGCGAAAACGCGATCACCTTGAAGAGCTCGCCCATCTCCGCCTCGGACAGCAGCTTCTGTACCGCATTGGCGGCCGGAAGAAAGCGCGCGGCGTCGGCGGGATCGATTTCGCCGAGCGCCTCGGTGACGCCCGCGTTCAGCAGAAAGCGCGCTTGCGATGTGAAGCCGAGCAGGTCCGCGCCGGTCTCGACGCCCGCCTCGGCGATGCCGGTGAATTCGACGTGCGCGGTGATGTCCTGCAGACCGGGGTACAGGAACGGGTCGCCGTGCGCGCGGTGCCGGTAGTGGCACATCAGCGTGCCCTGCGCGCGCTGGTCGTGGTAGTACTCGTGGCGCGGAAAACCGTAGTCGATCAGCAAGATCGCGCCGCGCGCTAGCATCGTGCAGATGGTGCGCGTGAAGGCGCGCGCGGCTTCGTGCGTTTCTGTCACGTAGTCGTCGCCGGCCGGTTCGCGGGTCGCATCGATTTCGGTCAGCAGCGCGAGGTCCGCGGCGGCCGCGACGGGGCGGTCGTCGAACGCGAAGGCGCCGTCGCGCCACACCACGCCGCGCTCGCGCCAGACACCGCCGTTTTGCGCGAAGAGCCGCACCGGCATCGCATCGAGCACCTCGTTGCCGATCACCACGCCTTCGAAGCGCTGCGGCAACGCGTCGAGCCAGCGCACTTTCGCGAGCAGCGCGGGCGCGGCCGCCGCGATCGTTTCGCGCTGCCGCTCGCGCAGCTCACCCGATAGATCGATGATCGAATAGCTGTCGAACTCGGCGCCGAGCGTGTCGAGCGCATTGAGCAAGCCCGCGGCGAGCTTGCCGGTGCCGGCGCCGAACTCCATCACATCGCGCGTGCCACTCGCCTCCAACGCTTCGGCGAGCGGGCGCGCGAGCGTCGCGGCGAACAGCGGCGACAATTCCGGCGCGGTGACGAAGTCGCTACCGTCGTCGGCGCGCAGGCCGAATTTACGCGCACCGCCGCTGTAGTAGCCGAGCCCCGGCGCGTACAACGCGCGCTCCATGTAGCGATCGAACGGCAGCCATCCGCCGGCCGCGTCGAGCTGCGCGCGGATCTCGGCGACGAGCGCGTCGGACTGCGCGAGCGCACTCGGGCCGGGAGCAGGTAAACTATCGGGTTGGTGAGCTTTCGGATTCATCCCCGCATTGTAAATGACCGTTTCTCCGGACATCGCTGCCCGCGCGGCTGAACTGCCGCCCGAAACGCCCCGCGTCGTGCTGATTACGGGCGCTGCGCGCCGCATCGGGCGCGCGCTCGCACTCGGCTTCGCCGCGCGCGGCTGGGACGTGGCCGTGCACTACGGCGCCTCCCGTGAGGACGCCGACGAAGTGGTCGCGCAGATCGTCGCGCTGGGCCGCCGCGCGGTCGCGCTGCACGCCGAGCTCGGCGACGAGGCGCAGGTCGCCCGGCTGCTGCCGGACTGCGCCGCTGCGCTCGGACGGCCGTCGTGCATCGTCAATAACGCGTCGCGCTTCGAGGAAGACACGGCGCGCGACGTCGGCTACGAGCTGCTGCTGAAGCTGACCGCGATGAACGTCGGCGCGCCGCTCGTGCTCGCGCGCATGCTTTACGACGCGACGCCCGATGCGGCGTTGCGCGACGAAAGCCAGCGCGGCGTCGTCATCAATGTGCTGGATCAGAAGCTGTACAACATGAACCCGGACTATCTGTCGTACACGCTGTCGAAGGCGGCGCTGCAGACCGCGACGGTCGCGCTCGCTCAGGCGCTCGCGCCGAAGCTCCGGGTGGTCGGGCTCGCGCCCGGGCTGACCATGCAATCGGGCGACCAGACCCAGCACGGGTTCGAGGCCGCTCACCGTATGACGCCTCTTGGCCGTGCGTCGCGGCCCGAGGATATCGTCGCCGCCGCGCTGTATCTCGCGGATGCAGCCGGCGTTACCGGAACGACGCTGGTGGTCGACGGCGGGCAGCATCTCGTGCCGCTGCCGCGCGACGTGATGTTTTTGACGGGCGCCTGACACGCGCGCGTGGCCGGCCTTCGAGGCGGTCATCGCGTGTGGCGAAGCGCCCCTTTGCGTGCCCCGCACGCTTTTTTGGACTGGAACGAACATGTTTGCCGCTCTTTCGCACCCCCGGCTCGCCGATTGCCGCCGGCTTTTTCTGCGCAATTACGAAGTGCACATCAATATCGGCGTGCACGACTTCGAAAAGCGCGGCGAGCAGCGCGTCGTGATCAACGTCGAACTGTTCGTGCCGCTCACGATGTCCACGCCGGTGCACGACAAGCTCACCGAAGTCGTCGACTACGACTTCATGCGCTCGACGATCGCCAGGCGGGTCTCGCAAGGCCATATTCATCTGCAGGAAACGCTGTGCGACGACCTCGTGCGCGCGATGCTCGAACATCCGCAGGTGCGCGGCGCGCGCGTGTCGACCGAAAAGCCGGACGTGTATCCGGACTGCGATGCGGTCGGCGTCGAAGTCTTCCGCATCAAGGAGGACTGAGCGATGAACGCACCGGAAATGCTGACCGCAGGCAACGAAGCCGCCGAGGCCACCGCGGCACCGAGCGCCGCCCGCGCCCCGAAATCGCCGCTCACGCGCCGCGAGCAGAAGGAAGCATACGAGAACAACAAGCTCTTCAAGCGTCTCGCGCGCCAGGTCGGCCAGGCGATCGGCGACTACAACATGATCGAGGACGGCGACAAGGTGATGGTGTGCCTGTCGGGCGGCAAGGACAGTTACGCGATGCTCGAGATCCTGATGCGGCTGCGCGAGCGCGCGCCGATCAATTTCGACATCGTCGCGGTAAACCTCGACCAGAAGCAGCCAGGCTTCCCCGAACACGTGCTGCCCGAGTATCTGACCCAGCTCGACATCCCGTTTCACATCGAGAATCAGGACACCTACAGCATCGTCAAGCGGCTCGTGCCGGAGGGCAAGACCACCTGTTCGCTGTGCTCGCGGCTGCGGCGCGGCATCCTGTATCGCGTCGCCGGCGAGCTCGGCGCGACCAAGATCGCGCTCGGCCATCATCGCGACGACATCTTGCAAACGCTGCTGCTGAACCTGTTCTACGGCGGCAAGTTGAAGGGCATGCCGCCCAAGCTGCAATCGGACGACGGCAAGAACATCGTGATCCGGCCGCTCGCCTACGTGAAGGAAACCGATCTGGAGAAGTACGCCGAGCTGCGTGAATTCCCGATCATTCCGTGCAATCTGTGCGGTAGCCAACCAAACCTTAAGCGCGCGGAAATGAAGGCGCTGGTCCGCGACTGGGAAAAGCGTTTCCCGGGCCGCATCGAGAACATGTTCAATGCGTTGTCGAACGTGGTGCCGTCGCATCTGATGGATCACCAGCTGTTTCCGTTCGCGGGGCTGCGCGCGACCGGCGAAGCCGACCCGCAAGGTGACATCGCGTTCGACGAAGAACCATGCTCGAGCGGCGACGAAGGCGCGCCGCTCACCAGTGCGAAGACCATTTCGCTGGTCCAGTTCGACGACCTGTAACGAGCGAAAAGTGCCTGTTCCAGCGGCATTCCGGCGCTTTTCCGCTGACTTGCAAGTCCTGCCGAGGCCGCGTCTGCGGCCTTTTTTGCAGATGCAGCATGATAGAATCGTCCGCTCCAAACTCGTCTATTTGCCGACGCCATGAACATCGTCATTTTGGCGGCAGGTACCGGCAAGCGCATGCGGTCCGCGCTTCCCAAGGTGCTCCATCCTCTGGCCGGCCGGCCGCTCCTCGCTCACGTCATCGACACCGCCCGCGCACTGAAGCCGGCCCGCCTGATCGTCGTGATCGGCCACGGCGCCGAAGCCGTGCGCGAAGCCGTCGCGGCGCCCGATATCCAGTTCGCGGTGCAGGAGCAACAGCTCGGCACCGGCCACGCGGTGCAGCAGGCGCTGCCGCTGCTCGATCCTTCGTTGCCCACGCTGGTGCTTTATGGCGACGTGCCGCTCACGCGTGCGCAAACGCTGCGCGCACTGACCGGGCGTGCCGGCCAGGACGGCTACGGCGTGCTCACCGTCACGCTCGACGACCCGACCGGTTACGGCCGCATCGTGCGCGATCTGCACGGCAACGTGCAACGCATCGTCGAGCAGAAGGACGCGAGTCCCGAGCAACGGAAGATCGCCGAAATCAACACCGGCATCATCGTCGCGCCGACCGCGCGCCTTGCCGGCTGGCTCGCGGCGCTCAAAAACGACAACGCGCAAGGCGAGTTCTATCTGACCGACGCGGTCGAAATGGCGATCGAAGCCGGCCTCGAAGTCGTCACCACGCAACCCGACGACGAGTGGGAAACGCTCGGCGTCAACAGCAAGCAGCAGCTCGCCGAGCTCGAGCGGATTCATCAGCGCAATGTCGCCGACGCACTACTGGTCGCGGGCGTGACGCTCGCCGACCCGGCGCGCGTCGACGTGCGCGGCACGCTCGAATGCGGCCGCGACGTGTCGATCGACGTCAACTGCGTGTTCGAAGGCCGTGTGACGCTGGCCGACAACGTCAGCATCGGGCCGAACTGCGTGATTCGCAACGCGAGTGTCGGCGCCGGTACGCGCGTCGATGCGTTCACGCACATCGAAGGCGCGGAAGTCGGCGCGAAGGCCGTTGTCGGTCCGTATGCGCGCTTGCGCACAGGCGCGGCACTGCAAGACGAGTCCCATGTAGGGAACTTCGTCGAGATCAAGAACGCGGTGCTCGGTCATGGCTCGAAGGCCAACCACCTCACCTACATCGGCGATGCGGATGTCGGCGCGCGCGTGAATATCGGCGCGGGCACGATCACCTGCAACTACGACGGCGCCAACAAATTCCGCACCGTGATCGAGGACGACGTGTTCGTCGGCTCGGACACGCAACTGGTCGCACCAGTGCGCGTGCAGCGCGGCGCGACGATCGCGGCCGGCACCACGGTGTGGAAGGACGTCGCCGCCGGCGCGCTGGTGTTGAACGATAAAACCCAGACGAGCAAGACGGGCTACGTGCGCCCTGTCAAAAAGAAAAGCTGATCGATACGGCGTGCCCACGAGGCGCGCTCACTGATTCCGGCACTGAAAAGGAATACACCATGTGCGGCATTGTCGGCGCGGTTGCGCAACGTAATATCGTTCCCGTCCTGATCGAAGGACTGCGACGCCTCGAATATCGCGGCTACGATTCGTGCGGCGTCGCCGTGCTCGGCGCTCGCGGGCCGAGCCGCGCGCGCAGCGTCGCGCGCGTGGCCGACCTCGAAGGCCAGGTGCGCGACGGTCACCTCGAAGGCGTGACGGGCATCGCGCATACACGCTGGGCCACGCATGGCGCACCGGTCACCGACAACGCGCACCCGATCTTCTCGCGGGATGCGCTGGCGTTGGTACACAACGGCATCATCGAAAACTACGAAACCTTGCGCGAAATGCTGCGCGGCAAGGGTTACGAGTTCGTCTCGCAGACCGACACCGAGGTTATCGCGCACCTGATCCATAGCCTGTATCGCGGCGACCTGTTCGCTGCGGTGCGCGAGGCGATCGCGCAACTGCACGGCGCGTATGCGATCGCGGTGCTGCACAAGGATCAGCCGCATATGGTGGTCGGCGCGCGCCAGGGCTCGCCGCTCGTGGTCGGGCTCGGCGACGGCGAAAACTTCCTCGCATCGGATGCGCTCGCGCTCGCAGGCAGCACCGAGCGCTTCATCTTCCTCGAGGAAGGCGACGTCTGCGAACTGTCGCTCGATGGCGTGCGCATCGCCGATCGCCAGGGCGAGGCCGCGCAACGCGAGGTGCGCCAGGTCGCGGCCTATGGCGGCGCGGTCGAACTCGGCCCGTATCGCCACTTCATGCAGAAGGAAATCTTCGAGCAGCCGCGCGCGATCACCGACACGATTCCGCAGGCCGACGCGTTCGATGCGTCGATCTTCGGCGAAGGCGCGCGCCAGGTGTTCGCGGACATCGACGGCCTGCTGATTCTCGCGTGCGGCACCAGCTACTACTCGGGGCTCACCGCCAAGTACTGGCTCGAATCGCTCGCGAAGATTCCGAGTCAGGTCGAGATCGCGAGCGAGTATCGCTATCGCGAGTCGGTGCCGAATCCGAAGTCGCTGGTGGTGGTGATTTCGCAGTCGGGCGAAACCGCCGACACGCTCGCGGCGCTCAAGCACGCGCAGGAGCTCGGCCACAAGCATACGCTCGCGATCTGCAACGTCGGCACGAGCGCGATGGTGCGGCAGACCGAGTTGTCGTTCCTCACGCACGCGGGCCGCGAGATCGGCGTCGCGTCGACCAAGGCATTCACGACGCAGCTGGTTGCGCTGTTCACGCTGGCGGCAACGCTCGCGAAGCTGCGCGGACGTTTGAACGACGAGCAGGAAGCGAGTTATCTGAAGCAGTTGCGCCACCTGCCGGCGGCGCTCAACAGCGTGCTCGCGCTGGAGCCGCAGATCATCGCGTGGTCGGAGGAGTTTTCGCGCAAGGAACATGCGTTGTTCCTCGGCCGCGGCATGCACTATCCGATCGCGCTCGAAGGCGCGCTGAAGCTCAAGGAGATTTCGTATATCCACGCCGAGGCGTATCCGGCTGGCGAGCTGAAGCACGGGCCGCTGGCGCTCGTGACCGAAGCAATGCCGGTGGTGACGGTCGCACCGAACGACGCGCTGCTCGAAAAGCTGAAGTCGAACATCCAGGAAGTGCGCGCGCGCGGCGGCGAGCTTTATGTGTTCGCCGATGCCGATACGAAGATCGTCAACGGCGAAGGGCTGCATGTGATCCGGATGCCAGAGCACTATGGCTTGCTGTCGCCGATCCTGCACGTCGTGCCGCTGCAGTTGCTCGCGTATCACACCGCTTGTGCGCGTGGCACGGATGTGGATAAGCCGCGGAACCTGGCGAAGTCGGTGACGGTGGAGTGACGAAGGCGTAGCGGCAAACCGGGCTGGGGAGTACCATTAGTTTCGGTTAATTGGTGCCATTAGTTTCGGTTAGCGGCGACACCCCGCTGCGTCCAAGTCCTTGTCAGCAAAGGATTAACCGAAACTAATGGTCACGTTCCAAGGCCATCGCGCGCCGGCATAAGTCGAATCCCTCGAGGCTCTAACAGAAGCCACTCCACCGCACCATCCGGGTAGTCCTCCGGCCACCCCCTTGCCAGCAATTCCATCGCTTCGCGCAACCGCATCACCGCATCCGATTCACCGTACTCCGCCCCAACGCTCGCCACCCTCACTGTTTCCAGCACCGTTTGCGCGCAAGCAACCCGGTCCATCGCCCGGCGTAAGCGCACGAAGCTGGCATCAGAAATCCCCGCGTCTCGTGCCGCAACTTCGATGTCGGTGACGGCATCTGCCAGCAGAATAGCCAACAGTTCAACGGCTTCGCGTCCAGAATAAGTGAGCGCTAACTCACCTTGGCGTGTCGGCAGGTGGAAGGGCGGAGAATTCATCGCCAGTGAAGCAATGCCGTTTAAATGCACATGCCGCACGACCGGCGCATCTGCTCGCACGGCTCCCTGTATTCAGACGAGAGTGCGCCGATTGGTCGCCATGTAAGGTCTTCTCGCGTCGTAGCGAAAGCGAGGAGGCGCGAGCGAAGAAGCTACTTTCGTCAAGCCGCTATCGCGAAGAATTTCTTGCAGCAGTCAGCCGGCGTTCGAGCTCCGAAAGAACGTCGCTGGCACTGAAATATTCGTTGTCGCGACCTGCCTGCTTCTCTGAAGCGAGGCCTCTCGAGATAAATCCATCTTGGACACGGCGGCGCGCGATGCAGTCGCGCAGCGCCAATTCCATGAATTCAGGGAGCGATTCGTTTTTGCGGAGCACACCTTCGGCCGCCACCAGAAGTGCTGGGTCGACACAAAGTGTCAGGATGGTCGTCGTCATGGGTCGCCGCCTCACAAATGACGTCGAAGACATTTTGGCCGCAACGCTAAGCACTTGCAACGCTTCCGCTCGCGCGGGGCTCCGCCGCTATGAACCAGATGCTGGCAATCACGTGTGTCTCGGCGTTGTTAGCCGCGGCTCCGCCGGCCGTCTGTCGGCTTCACAGATAGGTTCGCGACCCCGCGAAAGCGCGAAAATTTCTCATCAACGTCGTCACGGAACGGTTTTCGACCGTCCGTGCTCGCAATTCGGTTTATCGCGGCAAAGTCCACTCCACTGCCCCGGCCGGATAGTCCTCCGGCCACTCTCTTGCCAGCAATTCCACCGCTTCCCGCATCCGCATCCGCATCACCGTCTCGTCGCGCTTCGCCCCCACGCCGGCCACCCTCACTGTTTCCAGCACCGTTTGCGCGCAAGCAACCCGGTCCATCGCTCGGCGCAAGCGCACGAAACTGGCGTCAGAAATCTGCAGGTCTCGTGCTGCCACCTCGATGTCGGTCGGTGCTTCAGCCAGGAAGCAGTCGAACAAGTCGGCGCCACGGCTCGCAAAATAAGTGAGCGCACACTGACAATAAGATTGGCCGCTGGCAACGTTAGATTTTTCCATCGCTAGTACAGCGATGTGATTTATATCGCTGTACAACAACGGAGCGGCCTCGGTGACTGCCCAGCATCCAACGAATAGCTTGTAGAACGCCCGTCGTTTCGTCAAATCGGTCTTCGCCCGTTGAGTTCAGACTTGTTTCCACAGACGCAACGTCGCGTCTTGGTCGGCTGACGACGAATTCCGCATTGCAAGCCGGCGACGCGCGGCTGCTTGCTTTCGTCGTACTATACTGCTCGAAAATCGGCGGAGATGACCGGACGAGTCAATCCGCATAGTTCAAAAGACGTGAGAGATTGAGACCATGGGCCGGAAGGCGAAAAAATCGGGCTCCGGCACGGGCATGCTGGTGTTGGCCCTATTGCTGGCAATCGTACTTGCGCCGAAGGGCGGCTGGACCCTCTTCCTTCTCTTCTTGCTCGTTTCCGCGCTTGTTGCTGCCTTTAGCCAGAAAAAGGAGAAGTCGACTGTTTCCAGCGGCAAGCCCTCGCGCTCAGCCGAGCCAGGCGATATCAAGTCAAACCCTCCAATGTCGCCAAACAATATGGGCAGTCGCGCTCAGCCCGAAGACGAATTTCTGACGGTGACCCTCTCATCCGATTCGACTTCTTCGTCTTATCGAATTGCCCGCCCGTCGCTCGAATCGGCGCCGAACGTCCGCTGGGTCAGCGTCGGCGACACAATTGAGATTGGCGGCGTAGCAATCCCTGGTGGCATGTTTTATCTGGGCGTGCCGCGACGGGGTGAGGCACACAGAGGACTCGACGCGTGCGTGCTCAACCCAGGAGCCAACATCGCACGTTCGGCCAGCGACGTCTCCAATGGATTGGAGGACTACTGGCTCAGCTATAACGGCTTTTCGGCCGAGCAGCGGCGCGCTTACCTTCAGTGGTTGGCATCCGACCGCTCGGACCCACGATTGCATCGAAGCTTTGCCGTTTTCTACCTGTATGGTCTCGAGAGGCGCGTCCTCGTCGACGGGATGCAGGGAAAGGTGCCGAACGACGAATTCGAAGCTATCGCGAATGAGTTGAGGCGCCTGAATACAATATATCCGGACGCCCTGAGGACGGGATACATTGACGGGTTGCTAGAGTTTATCTTCGTGCATTTGACACACCCTAGGCGCCAATACGAGCATGCGCCGGGGACAATCAAGGGAGGTTTCGAGGTCCCCCTAAGCCTACGCGTAGCGTTTGGCCAGGCCGCGGTTGATAAAAAGCCGGTTCCGCCCGATTGGGCAATCACTTGGGCGCTATCAGACCCAGGCGTAAGTAAGCGCACGCCAGTGACGCGCTGCGAAAGCGAATTTCGTCAACTGTTTTTGCGGAAGTACCGAGAGCGATTTCGCGAAGGCATGATGCTCACGGCGAACAAGACAAAGCTAAGGGTGTCTGCCCGCGCCGCGTTCCCTGCACTGCAGAACGTCGAATACCCGGATTACATTACGGCACTACCGGATATTGCTGCGGTATCGGGGCCACGCAACAAAATCCAGCAACTGGTCAATGAGTGCTCCGACTCCCTTGACGCATATAGTCGATTTCTCGGCCGCGACCCCGATGCAAAAGGGTCGCTGGAAGGCGCGCTCCTGCTGCCAGTCGAACTATGGCCAGAAAGCGCTCGGCAGGAACTCGAGTCGCTGGCGAAAGATGTTGGCAATGTGACCGTTGTGACGACCTTCGGCAGCCTGTTCGAGCGGTTCAAAGCGTCGGGCAACATCTCGCGCGACAAGCTGACCACTTTTGCCCGTGTTCTGGGAGAGGCCGGCATTGCTATCGAACCGGATGTGCGAATCTCTGGCCGGACTCCGAAGAGCGGCGACTACGTCGGGTTGTATGCGACGCATCCAAGCACCTCAACCAATTTCGTTGACGACAGTTACTTAACGTTCGCGCTAATGGTGGACATGGCGGCATCGATTGCGATGGCTGACGGCAAGGCGTCTGAGCAGGAAGTTGCGTTGATTCATCGCCAGATTGAGTCGTGGCCGCAATTGACCGCCCGACAGCAGGACAGGCTCAGAGCCCGCGCGGCAGTGCAGACTGCCCAGCCGCCCACACCAGCGAGCCTGAAGAAGCGGCTCGAACCGCTTTCCGCGGAGGCAAAAGTTTCCGTCGCCACGTTACTTGTGCAGACAGCAAATGCGGATGGGTTTGTCTCGCCGGCCGAAGTGAAAATGCTGGAAAAACTCTACCAAATGCTTGGTCTCGACCCTCAGCGGCTTTATGGGGACTTGCACGGAAACAATGTTGCCCGTTCCTCCAACGTATCGCGAACGTCGTCCGCGGCTGGCAATGCGCCGAGAAGCTTGGTGCAAACGCCTTTTGCTCTGGATACATCGAAAATCGAGGCACTGCAGATGGAGACGGCAAAAGTCTCCGCCTTATTGGCTGATGTGTTTGCGGAAGAGGTCCCGGTTGCAGAGCCTGTCCAAGAAGCCCTGGAGCCACAGACGGGCTCTGCAAGCCTGCTGGGACTGGACGACGCGCACTCGACATTTTTGCGCCTTCTGCTGTCACGTCCGTCATGGACTCGCTCCGAGCTTTCTGACGCGGCGTCGGACCTGGAACTGATGCTCGACGGAGCAATTGAACAGGTAAACGAAGCCTCGCTCGACCATTGGGACGAACCGCTGACTGACGGCGATGACCCAGTCGAAATCAATCAGGAATTTGCACAAAGGTTAGCCTCATGACAACAATTCGCCCGAAGGACCGCGATGCGGTCCTTCAGTCCCTTCGCGCCGGCGTCGTTCCGCGCATCGGGCAACATCTAATCCAGGTCGGTCGCGCAAAAGAACTGGAAGCTTTGATTCAGGACATCGGTCGTGTCGCGGACGGTGGCTCGAGCTTTCGGGTGGTGGTCGGCGAATATGGCGCGGGGAAGACTTTCTTTCTGAATCTCGTCAGAGCCATCGCACTCGAGAAGAAGCTGGTCACGGTACATGCGGACCTGAACCCTGACCGAAGATTGCATGCATCCGGTGGTCAGGCACGTTCACTGTACGCCGAACTGGCGAAGAACATGTCGACTCGAACGAAGCCTGACGGCGGTGCGCTCGCGGGTATTGTAGAGAAGTTCATTGGGCAGGCCAAAACCGAGGCTAAGGCCTCGGGGCGAACGACCGACGAGGTGATTCGCCTGCAGCTCAATCAGTTGACCGAGATGGTCAATGGATACGACTTCGCGGACGTTATCGCAGCATACTGCCGCGGATTCGACGAAGGAAAAGAGCAGCTCAAGGGCGACGCGATTCGCTGGTTGCGCGGCGAGTTCTCCACCAAAACCGATGCCCGGGCGGCACTCGGAGTCCGCACCATCATCGATGACGCATCGGTGTACGACCAACTCAAGCTCACGGCTCGGTTTGTCAAACTCGCCGGTTACGGCGGGATGGTGGTGTGCCTCGACGAGCTGGTGAACCTGTACAAACTCGCGAACGTCCAGGCGCGGAACTCGAACTACGAACAGATTCTGCGGATTCTCAATGATTCGCTCCAAGGGTCTGCAGAAGGACTGGGGTTCGTTCTTGGGGGTACCCCCGAGTTTCTGCTCGATACGAAGCGGGGGCTCTATAGCTACACCGCCCTTCAGTCGCGGCTTGCCGAAAACACGTTCGCCACGAATGGTTTTGTCGACTACACCGGTCCGGTGATACGGTTGGCCAGCCTTACGCCTGAGGACTTTTATGTCCTCCTGGATAAGATTCGCTTCGTCCACGCGTTCGGCGACGCGACCAAGGCGATTTTGCCGCAGGAGGCGATTCCGGCCTTCATGGCGCATTGCGCCATGCGGCTCGGTGACACCTATTTCAGAACACCGCGCACGACGATAACGGCGTTCATTAACCTGTTAGCGGTTCTGGAACAAAATCCGTCGGCTGACTGGCGGCAGTTGATTGGGACGCTCGAAGTCGAGAAGGATACGGGAGGCGTGGCTGACGTTGCGACCGAGGGTGACGATGAATTCGCCAGCTTCCGCCTCGGCTGACTCCCGAAGCTTCGACCTGCTCCACGAAAAGATTCGACGTTGGGTCTGGAGGGAGGGGTGGACCGAGCTACGCGACGCGCAGGAGCGCGCCGTGCCCGCGCTCATCAATGCAGACCATGACATCATCATCGCAGCAGCGACAGCGGCCGGGAAAACCGAAGCTGCGTTCCTTCCCATTCTGTCGAATTTACTGCGGGACGAACCGTGTACCGGGTCGGTGCTCTATATAAGCCCGTTGAAGGCCCTTATCAACGACCAATGGTCGCGATTGAATGACCTTTGCGAAGAGCTTGAGATTCCCGTGATTGGTTGGCACGGAGACGTGTCAGCTAGCCGCAAGCAGCGATTCTTTAAGAATCCCAAGGGCGTTCTGCTGATAACGCCCGAGTCGCTTGAAGCGATGTTTGTCAATCGTGGTTCGTCCTTGCAGGCAACATTCGGCGCGCTGCGCTACATCGTTGTCGATGAATTGCATGCGTTCATTGGGTCTGAGCGGGGAAAGCAGCTCCAGTCACTGATGCACCGGGTCGAGCGCACATGCGGACGGCGGGTTGCTCGCGTGGGGCTTTCTGCCACGCTCGGCGACATGCAGCTTGCAGCGCAATTCCTTCGGCCTGGCCACGACACCGCCGTCGAGGTCATCCAATCGAAGAGCGGCGGTCAGGAACTGAAGGTGCTGATAAAGGGCTTTGTCCTCCGACCACCCAGAATCGAACTGGAACCCGATTTAGAAAATCCGGTGCTGGAGGACGCGGTCCCCGGAAGTACCGTCGACGTCGCGAACCAGCTGTACAAGTCGCTGCGTGGCTCAAACAATCTCATATTCCCCAACAGCCGGCGGCTCGTTGAAACCTATGCCGACCTTCTGCGCCGCGCGTGTGAAAGAGACGGATATCTGAACGAATTCTGGCCGCATCATGGAAGCCTTTCGAAGGAACTCCGCGAGGACACGGAGCAAGCACTCAAGGACGGCACCAGGCCGGCGAGCGCCATCTGCACGACGACTCTGGAACTCGGTATCGACATCGGCGCAGTAAAAAGCATCGCGCAGATTGGTGCGCCGCCATCGGTAGCGAGCCTCCGTCAACGTCTCGGGCGCTCAGGCCGGCGCAAGGGAGAGTCGGCAATCTTGCGCGGGTACTGCGTCGAATCAGAGCTGAAGGCGGATTCCGATTTTTCCGACCGGATACGGGAAAGTCTGGTCCAGTCAGTCGCGATGGTAAGTCTGTTGATGCGAGGATGGTTCGAGCCGCCCAGGGTTGGCGGAATGCATGCGTCGACTCTAATCCAGCAAATTCTGTCCATCATCGCCGAGCGTGGTGGGTGTACGGCCGCAGAGCTTTGGGCCAGCCTGATAGCCAGTGGTACGTTCGAGGCAATAGATAAGTCCTCATTCACGGAGGTCTTGCAGAATCTGGGCAAGCTGGACCTTCTTGTCCAATCGTCAAACGGGCTGCTCCTTCACGGCGGGGTCGGTGAAAAACTGGTCAACCACTACGAGTTCTATTCGGCTTTCGCCAGCGATGAAGAATTTCGAGTGATTGCTGGTGGACGCCAGCTTGGAAGCGTCCCAGTGGCGCACCCGCTGACCAAGGGTCAGGGCTTAATATTTGGCGGACGGCGCTGGCGTGTCGAAGAAGTCGTCCAAGAAGGAAAGACCATTTACGTAACACCCGATAAAGGTGGCGCTCCGCCGCAATTTGATGGCAACGGCGCGATGGTTCATGACGAGGTGCGGCGCGAAATGCGGCGTCTTCTGGCGGGCGCGGAACCCGTATTGTTTCTGGACGCCGCGGGCCAAGGAATGCTGCGAGAGGCGCGTCGATACTATGCCGAAGCGTCACTGGAACGGACCGCCATTTTCCGAGAGGGCTCGGGTACCTTTATTGCCACGTGGCAAGGTGATTATCTCAACGACGCTCTGGTCCTGCTGCTACGTGCCAACAAACTCGACGCGTTTAACAATGGCGCAGTCATCGGCGTGTCGAACGGCAGCGCAGAGCGCGTGACGGAAGCTCTACATCAGATTGGTCAGTTAGACCAGGCGACAGCCATCAAGACCGTAGCCGAGATAGAAAATCTTGACCGGGAAAAATGGGACTGGGCGCTACCGATGTCCGTGAAGCGCGCCGCGTTCGCATCGACGCATCTCGATATTGACGGCGGCTTGGCATTCGCTCGAAGTACTGCGCGGTCTGCGACGGACGAACCGACGACCAAATAAGCCGAAAGCCGCTGGCTCCGAGAAGCGGTGGTTTCGTGAAGTTGCGGCGAACATTACAACGACACTGAGAGGAGCAGTAATGGCTACTGCCAAACAAGATTTTGAACACTTCGTCCGCCGGCTCTACGAGCCGGATAGCGCAATGCCTCCCGACGTGCGCCGTCTGGCGATGCTCTGTTTGCAGAACTTCGACGAGCTTGCGGCAACCACAAGACAACGCAGTCAGCGCTCAATTACTCTTGCGCGGCTAATACGCGACTCAATGCCGGAAATCGCGGACGTCGTGCCAGCACCGGCGGCTCAAGCCGTCGCTGGCGCGTGGGCATGGAAGCGGCTGCGCAACTTCACTCTTGGTCCGTTCCGTGGATTCAGAAACCCTGAGACCTTCGACCTGACCAAGCAGGTGGTCCTCTTCTATGGCCCGAATGGAAGCGGTAAGACTAGCTTGTGCGAAGGATTGGAATACGCGCTGCTAGGCGAGGTCGAGGAAGCAGGCGCCAAGCGAATCGTCGCGCGCACGTACCTCGCGAATTTGCACGCCGGGCGCTTCGTTGACCCCGTCCTGACAGCAACGGACCACCGGGGCGGTGAAATCAATGTCGCCGCGAACCCTGACACGTATCGCTTCTGCTTCGTCGAGAAGAACCGGATTGACTCCTTCTCTCGGATTGCTGCACGGCCGCCAGCACAACGAGCAGAATTGATAGCCACGCTGTTTGGCATGGACCAGTTCAGCGACTTTGTCGGCAACTTCAATGAAAACATCGACGGCCAGCTCGTCCTGACTGATAACAAGCAAAAAGCGTTGGCCGCGCAGCGTGCCACGCTGGCCACTGACCAACAAACCGTAAAAGGCGAAGCGGAGTCACTTCGCGGGCTTGATGCCGAGGAAGCCAAGTTGGGGCTCGAACACGCCGCAGGCACGACCTATGAAATGCTTAAGCAGCTCATTGGCTCCGAGGCAGTACCTGGCCGACTCCATGCCCTCAATGCCATTCTGGAACGCATGCCGCCAAGCATCATCGGTGTGACGAGTCTGGGACTCGTTGCAGCATTTGACAAGGCGAACGAGTGTCAGAGCACAGTTGACGAACATACTGCCGCCCTGCGTGCCCGCAGCGAGCAAGTATCGTTCAAAGGCCTGTATGACGCGGTCGTTGCCCTGAAAGAGTCTGTGGGAGACCGGTGCCCCGCGTGCGATACACCACTTGCCGGGCCGATGCAGGTGACGACCAACCCGTACGAGAAAGCATCGGCAGGGCTTAAGCAGCTCGAGGAGCTTGGCACCCTTCAGGAAAAGCAACGTGCCGCACAGCGCGAAGTGGACCAAGCATCCCGGGAACTTCGGGAGTTGCTCGGTCGGGTATCTGGGTTCCTCGCTTCGCTGACTGAGAAGCCGACAGCGCTCACGCAGTTTCTTGCTCCATTGCCGCCAGCCCCTGCCGGCGCATGGTGGGCCGGCGTCTATCCCAAACAGCCTGCACAACCAGCCAACCCTGACGTGCAGCGGGAACTGCTTGCAATTGTGGAGCGTATGGAGGCACAAGATGCCGCTTCGCATCAAGCGCAACAGAACCGGCAACCCCACGTCGAGGAGCGCAGGCGTCTTGAGGATTTTCGCCTCAGAGTTCAAGCACAAGACCAAAAACGGCAGACACTTAAGGATAACGTCGCTGCGGCCAGCAAGCGTATTGACGCTTTTGACGTTGCAAATGCCCAACTGATAGCAGAGGCCGAACAGGAGCGACTCGCTATCGCTCGCGACACGCCGCTGAAGGGTACGTATGACCGATTCCTCGAGGAGCTGCGGTCGTATCGGGACCGCCTCCCGGGTCAATTGATGGCGGGCCTCAACGAGACGGCGCTTAATCTGTACAACGAGTTCAATCGCAACGACCTGGACGCCGACAAGCTTGCGGCACTGCATTTGCCCTTGACGGACGATGGAAAAATTGAAGTCACCTTCCGCGGCGACCAAGACAGACGTGTTGATGCATTGCATGTCCTGAGTGAAGGTCATATCCGCTGTCTTGGCCTCGCGATTCTTTTGGCAAAGGCGAAGAGCATCGACTCACCGACGATTGTTTTCGACGATGCAATCAATGCGATTGACCACGACCACCGCGGCGGTATCCGGGAAGCCATATTTGAGAGCGATACGTTCGCGGACACTCAAATCGTCGTCACCTGCCACAGCAACGAATTCATCAAGGACATCCAGCAACATCTGCCCCGAGAGCGCGACTCTCAGGTTTATCTCTTCCGCCACCATACTGGAGACCATCATCCGCGCGTAAGCGGCAATGTCCCAACTGCGAACTACGTTGCGAAAGCGCGAGCTGCTCGGGACGTATTGAACGACCGGGAAGCTTTGTCTGCATCACGGCAGGCGCTCGAGATGCTAACCGAGAAGGTCTGGCGGTGGCTGGGAACACATGACCTAGGTACGCTCAGTGTGCCACTCGCCGGTGTCGGCGCGGAGCCGGCGCTTAGAAACCTGTGCGAGGCGCTGCGGAAGAAGCTGCGCGATGCCGGCTCGTTCAATCACGCCAACAAGGAAATAATTGTTGGAGCACTGGAGCGCATCCTCGGCATCCCAGGGACCAGCCTTATTTGGACTTACCTGAACAAAGGCACACATGAAGAGGCGGACCGGGATGACTTCGATGGCGAACAGGTAGAGGCGGTTGTTCGCACGCTCGAGGAACTCCGTGATTTGGAGCTCCGCAAAGGGAAATAACATCTAGCCTTCGAGCAGTGACACCCTCCAGGCAGATACTCCCACATGGAAGCCCTCGCAGGCGATTCTGCGTGCAAATTCAGCGAACATTCTCGTACTATTACGTATCACGCTCCCAAGTTGGCGCGTGACAGCAAGCACGCGCATCGGATGCTTTTGCGCCGGTTCGCGGGGACAGCCGTGGAGCATCGATGGGCCAAATGAGTACACTGTTGGCTAATGGTAAACATTGGCGTCAATGTTGGTATTTGAGCGACCACAATACGACCGGAAAATCGTCGTCATGACCAGCGCTACATGGGTGGCCGAAGGCTCCCAAATTTTTCTCAAAAAAGCGACCGGGGAGCGCCTGCTCCTGCCGGCAATCGATATCTTCCGGGCGGTCTTCGGGCGGTTGCGCATTTGCGGGGACGAGGCTGTTCGTAGTCCAGTGGAAGACATCGCCGGATTAACATTCTCCCGCGAGCCGGCCCAGCCAGCCGTTTTTCTCTCGGGATTTGATGGCCGAAACCTCCGGCTTTCGCTTGGTCTGGCCACGGATACCGGTTTCGTTCAGGTACACAGAGTTGGCGACCAGTTGATTCATGGCGGACGGTGGTATCCCATAAGAGAAGACCTCGTGCGAACAGCTCACAACTGGCTGACGACCGCAGGCATCGATACGGAGGGGCGTATCACCATTGGTGACCTTGTTACCTTGCGCGCTCAGAAGGACCTACCATTTGCTCTGTTCGATGAAGTGGCGTTCAACGCCTCTGCACCGGTAGTTGGCAACACGCAAGGGCAAATTGCCGGATTTTCTGGGACGCTTTACGCATACCAGTCATCAGGGGTCGCTTTTTTGTCCGTTGTGGCGGAACAGGGCGTCGGCTGCATCCTCGGGGACGAGATGGGACTGGGCAAGACGGCGCAGGTCATTGCAATGCTCCAGATTGAAAAGAACGCCGGGCGCGGCCCGTCCCTTGTGGTTGCTCCGGCAACATTGCTAGAGAACTGGCGCAGGGAACTGGCGCTCTTTGCACCGACGCTCTCTGTCTTACTCCATGCCGGCGCAGACCGGGCTGGCTCAGCCGGCCGGCTACGAGATGCGGACGTCGTTCTCGTTTCCTATGACACGACCATTCGCGACGAGGAAATACTCAATCAGCTTCATTGGAACGTAGTCGCACTCGACGAGGCACAGGCAATCAAGAACCCCGACGCCGAGCGGTCAGCTACGGTTAAGCGGATACCTCGCCGGGTTTCGATAGCGATAACTGGTACGCCTTTGGAGAACTGCATTGATGACCTATGGTCCTTGTCAGATTTCGTCATGCCGGGCCTACTCGGAGCACGGACCGCATTTACCTCCCAGTTCGGGAACGAACTGGAGGACGCCGCGCGATTGGCGCCTATCGTTGCCCCGATGCTGTTGCGCCGAAAGGTGCAGGACGTAGCGCAAGACCTGCCCGAGCGGATTGAGGTGCCTCAGGCATTAAGGATGTCCTTGCCCCTTGCTCAGACATATGAAGCTCTGCGCAAAGCCACTCTAGAGCAGTTCGGCGCTGCCGGCGGTCTCGTCGCGACCACGCGCCTTCGTATGCTGTGCGCCCATCCATCGTTGGTAGGGAACTGGCACACCGACCCTTCAGTCGAGATGCCAAAATACGAACGGACGATTGAACTTGTCGATGAAATCTCTAGCTCGGGGGAAAAAGCGCTCGTTTTTTCAACCTACCAGGCTGTCGCGGACCTCTTCATGTCCGATTTTCCGAGGCGATTCCCGAAGGGCTTTTTTGACTTTATTGATGGCCGGGTCGACAGCGCCGGACGACAGGAGGTCGTCGACCGGTTCTTCGCGCACAAGGGTTACGGCGTACTCTTTTTGAATCCCAAGGCGGCAGGTTCCGGCCTTAACATCACGACCGCAAACCACGTGATTCATTACAACCCGGAGTGGAACCCCGCACTCACGGCCCAAGCGTCGGCACGCGCATATCGAAGAAAGCAATTGAAGCCCGTAACTGTTCACCACCTGTTCTACGTGCAAACTGTCGAAGAAGTGATTAGAGGTGCTGCAGCTTTCAAGCAAGACCTTGCCGATGAAGCTGTAACCGGTCACGACGGAAATGTTGACCCAATGACCATCGCGCGGGCGCTGCAGATATCACCGCTTGCCTGAGACTGGAGCTAAACAAGTGACAAAAGAAGTTCGGAAGAGATTGAGCGCCAACGACGTCGGGACCACGGGCGGTCACCAAGCAGGTATTTTGGTTCCAAAGGAAGAGCGCATCCTTTCGTTCTTTCCGTCCCTCGACAAGACGGTTAAGAATCCGAGAATGAAACTTGTAGTCTTCGAGCGACAGAGTCGGGAGCGTTGGGAGTTCAACTTCATCTATTACAACAACAAGCTCTTCGGTGATGGGACTCGTAACGAATACCGCCTGACAGGTATGACGGGATTCATGCGTGCCATTGACGCCAAGGTTGACGACGCACTGGTCTTCTCACGCGACGAAAACGCTTCTTTCGAGGTCGACATCATTCGCTCGAACACGTCATCCAGTCTGGAAATAGACGGGGATACGCTCGTTTTGGGCGGAGGATGGACGGTCATCCACTCGAGTTAACTGAAAATTGAGCAGTCCCATGACCGAAAAACATATCAGCGTCCCCCCCGACGTGGCTCGCATCAGCGAGGGCCTACGAGACACGGGGTATGACTTCAATGCTGCCGTTGCTGACATCCTCGACAACTCCATCGCAGCTGGGGCTGACAAGATTCATGTTCGATTGGAGGTCGATTTCGCGGACAGCGTCATCATCTCAGTCGTTGATAACGGACATGGAATGACTGAGGAAGGTCTCGTCAACGCGATGAAGTACGGCTCCAGTAAGAGGGCCAGCGCCAAAAGCCTTGGCAAGTTTGGTATGGGCCTGAAAACAGCTTCCACGGCGTTCTGCCGACGTCTTTCGGTTGCCTCTCGTGACGCTGGCGCATCCCCATTGCTGCGCGCAACGTGGGACCTCGATGAGATGGCAAAACGGAATAGTTGGGACCTCGAGATTGCCGCCGCCGATGCTGCCCACGCGCAAGTGCTTGATGAGGTTGCCGCTGGTAGACCCGGAACGCTCGTGCTATGGGAAAACGTCGACCGAATAAACGCTCCCGACGGGCAGCCTATCCGGAAAACTGTCGACAAGCTGGCGTCAGGCCTCCGAGACCATATCGGGGTCGTCTTTCAGCGGTTCCTCGATGGCAATGACAGTCGCGAGCGCAACGTTGATATCAAGCTGAACGGTGAACCTGTTGTTGCATGGGACCCGTTTTGCATAGTCGAGACAAAGGAGCCTGTTGCCGAGAAGAAGATGGATGTCCGGCTGCAGGACGGAACGCAGACTTCATTCGTCGTGCGTGCCTTTGTGCTGCCTCGAAAGGAGGAATTTTCTTCTGACGCGAATCGTCTTGCGGCACGAATTTCCAACGAACGTCAAGGGCTCTACATCTACCGGGAAAACCGGCTTATCCATGGCCCTGACTGGATGAACATGTTTAAGCAGGAGCCGCATTACTCCTTGCTTCGTGTTGAGCTATCGTTCGACCATACTCTGGACAATGCATTTCAGGTGGACATCAAGAAGTCCCGTATCGAGCTCAATTCGGGGCTTTATGAATGGCTGCGCGACAGATTTCTCTCGGGGCCCCGACGAGAGGCTGAAACACGCTATCGTAAGGGAGCGGCCGGGGTCGCCAAGGGTGCGGCCGTCCTGCTGCACTCATCGGCTAGCAATGTCATCGAGCAGAAGGGTTCTGCCCTAAAGACTGCCGCAGTCTCCAAAGTCGACGAGACGACGGGCAAGGTTACGGTCAACAACAATTCGGGCGTGACCACGACGACGGTCCGACTTTTGAATTCGGAGGATGCCGGCAGCGCCCACGTCGTCACCAGTGGGACCCTTGAACATGGGGTGCTATGGGAACCGACTATTGGCAAGAACAGTAAGGCGGCGGTGGCCCTGAATACGGGCCATCCGTTCTACACCAAAGCATATTTACCCAACAAATCCAACAGTACGGTCATCCAGGCCCTGGATTACCTCCTTTGGGCACTTGCGCAAGCGGAACTCAACAACATTAATCCCGAGAATCAAGATGCGTTCGAGGAGTTCCGCATTGAGGTATCTCGCAACCTGAAAAAGTTGGTGGCTGACCTGCCAGACTCGGTTGAAAATGGGGATAGCTGATGTCCGAAGGGCTCGATATCGAAGCATTGCGTCGCAAGCTCGAGAGCAGGTTTCAGGTCGCTATCTACTCGCACTCAGAGACGGTCGACGGCGGGGACTTCAACGCGTTGCGGCCTTCGGAGTTGGAGCAGGGGAACGGCTTTGCCATCTTGCTTTCCCGAACGCACCGACAGTTTGAGGCTTCGTTTAAGGCTGACAATTTCGCAGGAGCCCTTCTCCGGGTCATGTCTGAGGCTAGCGAAGCTCAAAAACAAGCGTTTTTCCGTGCCAAAGGGTCTGCCGTGGCTTCAGGTGCACAGGTTTACGTGGCCATTAACGGCAACGACGGCGAGAATTGCATTGAACTGCCGGACCGTTGGGCTCGAGTTGAAATTGACGTCTCTCGCCGCTTCTCATCGGGGACGACAGCAGACGACACACAAACAATGGCCTTTCACGTCGCTTCGGCATGCTTCGCCTTAGTTCTTGCCCTGACAGGCACCGGAGAGGAGTGTCAGGATGTCCCGGATAGCTCAACGAAAGGGTTGCCGGAGGGAGCCAAACTGCGAGTTGAAGTGAACCGCTATGAGCGCAGCCCAGTAAATCGGGCCGCCTGCATCGAACACTACGGTCTTCGGTGTCAATCCTGCGGATTCGACTTCCTTGATATTTATGGCGATTTGGGGGATGGTTATATCGAGGTACACCATTGCACGCCCGTGTCAAAATTGGGGCCGGCCTATGTCGTTGACCCGATAAAGGACCTAATCCCTCTGTGCGGGAACTGCCACTCAATGGTCCACCGGACGGACCCTCCGATGCCCGCGGAGGAGTTGGGCAATCTGGTCAATGCCCGCAGAGCCGCCAGACTGCTGGACCAATGAAGACCACAGTTGCATTCCTGGCGAATGAAGGCAGGACTTGGTAAAGTGGTGTAATTTCGCAGACTTCGCGAGCCAGAGCGTCCTTTTCTCGCGGTTAGGCGCGGCCGCCACGCTGAGTTAGGTGTTTCGCGCCTTCAGGCTGTTCGACGGAACTCGGTTTGACGATTGTCGCGGCGTTTCCGAAGTCGGTGCCGATGACCTTTGCTTTCTTCTAATGGGCCGGCACGACTTCCGCGTCCATGTTCGAGGCGTGTGTTTTGGAAGCTCTGTTTGCAGCAGCGCCGAGGAAGGTCATTATTTTTTGTCCGATGACCGCCAGGAATCCAAGGGGAAGCAATCCTTTCCTCTGCCAATGACAAACAACTACTGAAAGCTACTCATGGCAGCATCAAAATTCACCTTCATTGACCTCTTCGCGGGCATTGGAGGCATCAGAAAGGGATTCGAGCACATCGGCGGCAAGTGCGTCTTCACCAGCGAGTGGGACAAGTACGCCCGCACCACCTATGCAGTGAACCACAGGGAAAACGAAGAGGACATTGCTGGGGACATCTGGTCTGTTCCCTTGGATTCTATTCCTGACCATGACGTCCTCGTGGGCGGCTTCCCGTGTCAGCCGTTCTCGCTAGCTGGCGTGTCGAAAAAGAACGCCATGGGTAGGACCCATGGATTCGCTTGCGACGCTCAAGGTACCTTGTTTTTCCGCATTGCCGAAATCCTGAAAGAGAGGCGGCCGAAGGCCTTCATGCTGGAAAACGTGAAAAACCTCGTTTCCCACAATCGAGGGCACACGTTTCGTGTCATCCAGCACGTACTCGAACAGGAGCTCGGATACCACATTGATTGGAAGGTCGTTGATGGTAAGCGCTGGACGCCTCAGCATCGCGAAAGGATTTACATTGTGGGCTTCCGTGAGGACGTCGGCTTCGAGTGGCCCGACGAGTCTACCTGGCCCGAGGCGGGTTCTGTTAGGCTTGGTTCCATCTTGGAACCGGAATCAACTGTAGACTCGAAATATGTCCTTACTGACAAGCTTTGGAGCTACCTGCAAGGCTACCGTGACAAGCATGAAAAGGCAGGGAATGGGTTTGGCTACTCCGTTGTGACGCCTATTGATACGACTCGAACCTTGTCGGCCCGTTACTACAAGGACGGGTCCGAAATTCTGGTGCATCGCGGCGTCGGACTGAACCCGCGTCGCCTTACTCCGCGTGAGTGCGCGCGACTTATGGGTTTCGAGGATAGCTTTGTTTTGCCAGTCTCCGACACGCAGTTGTATCGCCAGTTTGGCAATTCGGTAGTGGTTCCCGCAGTCAAGGCTGTTGCTAAGGCAATGGAACCTTATTTGAAGCAGGCTCTAAAGAAAGGCAGGGCCTCAGGCATTGCCAAGGTAACGGAGAAGCCCGAGCTAATTCTCAAGGGCACCCCGAATCTGCCAACACGACTCGTTAAGATTCCGGTGGTGGTTTGACTGCAACATTGACTTAGGAAAATCACAGTCATATCCCCCCTACGGAGACGTTAAACCAAAACTGAATCAAGTTTGGCTTCGCGCAATCACTCAGTTATTCATTAGGCACCTTGCAGGTCGTCGGAGTTATATCAACCCTGAGGACTTTGCGATAGAAGACGGTCAAATTCCTCGCGCGCGTCCCGCAGTTCTTGCATTGCTGCAGCGAAGCGCGCGAGTTCAAGCGTCGAGGGTTGAGTTTCCCCGGTGTCGCCGAAATGCTTTTCCAGCGCAGCTGATGCTGCTTGCACGTCCCGTGCCGCAGTTGCTATGCGCGTAAGTGCGATTGCCTCGGGCGAAGCGATGATTTCCTCTCTCATAACTAAATTGCAGGTACGGCGGCTGCCGCAAACTCGTCAGCGATTGGACAGTAGTCCGCTCAATTTGTTTCTCCATTCGTCATTGTAGATGCGGTAGCGCGAGCTGTATCACGTCCGCTTTATCGGCAACCGCCGCCATCTTGCGAGGAGCTTTCTTGGCTAGTGACTGCTTGCGTGCGGTGGCTACAAACTTCGACGCTTCCGACTTCGATACCGCCCCCGTCTCAGTGGCGGCCGGCTCCTTGGTCGCGGTCACCTTCTTCGTCATGGTTTTCCTGGCCGCAAGTTTCTTCGCAACGGCACCACTCTTGCCAGCAGTCTTCGGCTTACTAGCCTTGCCGACAGAACCAGCGTCAGTCGCAAACGGCGCAGCGCCATCAATCAGAAACTTGGCCCGGTCTTTGGCACCAGCCAACTATGCCGGCGCCCGACCACGACCACTCCAGCCCGCGCCAGACTTCGGGCTTCGGCACCGCCTGCAATCAAGAATCTATTGCAGTCTTTGGCTTCAGCAATCCAGGCCGGAGCGCGGCCGCGACCGCTCCATGTCGCACCCGACGTTGGGTCCTGATACATCGCCGGCTGCGGACCGCGAAGATAATTGCCAGCAGCCTTTGCTTTGCTGACAGGAGCCGGCTTCGCCGTCAGCGTCCCGCCATCTACCAAAAACTTATCGCGATTCTTCGCGCTTGCAATCCAATTTGGCCCGGGCACGCTTCGGGCGCGGACGGATACGCGTCGTCCGTAGGTGACTGACAAAACAGCAGGCGTGCCTCCTCGGGACACCGGGGGGAATGAGCGTTCCCGCCGCGCTGACAAACGGGTCACCACCTCCGATTTCGTAGCACGTGCGCGCCGTGCGTATGGCGTCGGCGTCGCCCGCCGAGAGCGTGTCCTGGACCGCAGGAGACTCAATTGCCGACCGTTGGTCGGCAATTTTCATGGGTGCGGCTTAGCCGCCCCCCGCCAGCACCCGTTCGAGCGCCATCGACTTGGCCGCTTCCTCCGCTTGTTCGGCCGTATCGAACACACTGCCCGACACATACACCCTGTGCCACTCCGGGTTATCAGACGCGTCACGGAAAATGCGAAAGCGCGCGCAGTAGCCACGTGGCGTAGCCGGTATCACGTCGATGTCGACGGACGCACCTTCTATCTGATGCCTTACGAAGCCGTCCATGCCACCCTCCTGACGCCTGCGTTGTACGCAGAAACCCTGACGGCTGGAACTCGTATGTCGGTCACCTCCGGAAGAAGGTGAAGTGGTTCGGGACGGGGCTTCCCCAGATGATAACGGACGCGTTGGCCGAGCCGTTGCACGATTCGTCACGTATTCCGGTTGTCGAAGCGGCTGCCAGCGAATCAAACGTCCATCCTCTTCCAAAATTGCACTGATGCATCGCAGGCAATAGAGCGCCCGCCGCACGCGTCCAGTTACGACTGGCGGCAGTGACAGCTGCCGGGAAACCACCTCAACGCCGCCGTTGGAGAGAAGATTTGCGGCCAGTTCAACGCGCTTGTCGGTCGAGCTCTCGGGCGGAGGAAATTTTTATTAGACGCGGTCATTGCGCGTCTAATGAATATGGATTAGTCGCGAACATCGAAACAGTGCGACTGAATGGTCGGCATCGAAGCGTCCTGACCTTTAATGCAACATTAACTACGTCGCTGCTCAAAAAAAGCACGACCGATTTTGTACACCTATCAGCTTGTAAGTATCGCAGATGTTTAAAGCGGCTCCGCATGAGTGCGGCATAGAAATTGCCTTTTGAGCCATAAGCTGCCGCACGCTCGCAACCGGTCGCGTCATGTCGGCTTTGTCGCAACATTCGGCGGAAATTTCTTTATATTTTCCTTGTTAAGTGAGACTTTCGAGGCTAAATTCTCACCAAATCTAGTGTGGCAGTGAGCACATTGGTTGCACTTATTAAGATAATCTGACCATGTCGTCGCATTACATTCGCGACGCCTAAAACTGACCTCCGACGAAAGGAGTTTGTATGTCAAGCGCAAACCATCAAAGCGACTCCTATAACGGCGCTGCAGGGCTTTCAGACCAAGTCGAGGCAGTGTATGACGAATTTTTGAATGAAGCGTTTCTCACAGAAAGTCCATGGGACATGAGTCAAAGTGAAGTCGATTACCTCCTCAAGACGAGGGGCATACCTGTGAATATAGACAGACAGCGAAGCCGCATTGCTGCGTTCGCCGCTCGACCGATTGAAGACTGAATTTTTTGCGCTCCCCCGACTGCAACAGTCCGTTAGAAGTGTCGGCCCTAGGCAGACTGCTTGGAGGTGGCGCATGTCGAATCAATCCTTTGCACTATTGGCGCTAAAGGGTCGGCAGAGAACTGTCGACCTGTCGGCGTATCAACGATGGATAAGTATTCGAGACAACATCGTTCGAAGCCGAATGGTAGTTCAGAGCCTTTTGCAAGCAAAGATGCTGACGAAGGACACGACATTGCTTGTCGTAGGTGCGGGTGCGGCCGGTGCCAGCGCTGCAATGGCCGCTGCCGCGAAGAAGGTACCAACGACGCTCGTCGACGCGAACCTTCTTCCGTTCTCGACGCAAACAGCCTGCGACACTCGCTACATCGCACCATGCGAATATGACTGGCCGCATTTAAATTGGAATTGGGAGCAATATCCTTCTGATTTTTTTCACGTCGCGGGGTATGAGTGGCTGGAATGGGCGCATTTCAGTCAGCAGAAAAGTCTATGGCGTCTTGACTGCCTTCACATGCTTGGGACAAAAACAGCCTCCGCGCATGCAGAAGAGATGGAAATCCAATTGGAGAAATTTATTCAGAGGCATCCCAACGGAAAGAATCTTCACTACCACGGAAATACGCATCTAACCCACACCGATTGGAATCGTAAGCTTCGAAAGCACGAAGTTACGTTCGACAGTCCCAATGCTTATGACCCTGCCCTACCTGCACTTTCACAGCGTTTCAGCAAGGAAAACTTGGCCTTAAGAAAAGGCAAATTTGATTTTTTGATTTTTGCCACCGGCTATGGCTTTGAGGCGACGACGTGGAATACGGCCATCAACTCACCCTATCCAGTTCCGCAGGACCTAAGCAAACCCTTCTGGTCAAATGACACGCTACAAGACAAATTCCTCGGATTCGACTCGGCACCGTCAGTGCTTATTATCGGGAACGGGGATGGCGCCCTTCAAGATTTCTGGCGCGCCCTGGTTGTCCCGTCAGCCGCAAGGACCGCATCTGAAGTACTAGCCGTTCTAACAACTGAAATCGATTCTGAGCCAGACGGAGCGCGTACACTCGAAGCCATGCACAGGAAACTATCATTGGCTGAAGACCAGGCTGTTCGGGCCCAATACTGGCACAGCTTGCCGAATGATAGGGCTCGCATCTACGAGGCGCTCGACCGCGTCTACTTCGATGCCATGAGCGAACTTTGGCAGAAATTCCCTGACCGTATGGCAAAGATTCTCCACGGACTGCTTAGAGATGATGCACCAAAGTTGATTACTTTGGTCGCGAAAACAAGGGTGTCACATAAAGTCTACGGATTGAATCGCTTTATTTTCCACCTGCTGAATTCCCGAGTTGAGAAATTTTCGCCGGCGCGTGTCAAGCTCATACACGACGAGGCCGCAACGCTCTCCGCGATGACCAATGGGGGGCGGCCATTTCGTTTGGTTCTTAGTCCCGCTGGCAAGACTCGGCACCAAAAAGCAGACGATGAATATGATTTGGTCATCGTTCGTACTGGCCCGAAGAACGCAGCCTCACCATTTGAAACTCCGAAATCCATATATAGGCAAGCTCTTGGGTGGGTGCCAGCACCTTACACGTCCATTAGCTAGCGCCTTCGACGCTTCGGCCCGTCACGTCTACCTTCTTGGACTCGCGGCACCCTTCCTCGGGTCTTGGCGCAATGCTATGTGTCTTTGTTTCTGACTGAGGCGAAGTATGTCTCGATGCAGGCGTAGTCTCTTACTCATTCAGTGACGACCGCGTAAGTGGTTTTGACGTTTTCAGCGATGATTGAATATGGGAAACTCCCTGCAAGGCTGTTTCTGAGACGTTCGCGACCACGAGCTTCATCGAGGCAGGCTGGCGCGACATCACGAACTTGCGGCGTCGCGCAACAGAAGCCACTGAATGGCACCGACCAGATGGTCTTGCGGCCAACGCTTTGCAAGCACGTTCACCGCGACTCTCGCTCCGTGGCTGTCCGGCGTAGCCATGCCTCCAATTCTCCCCCCGCTTTCTTTTGCGTCCACAACCGCTTGCGCGCATTCCACTCGCGTGCGACCAGTTCCCCGCCTATTGTGACTTCAGTCAGCAGGTGCTTCTCAGGAGTGGGTGAAATCTTGAGGGCAAGTTACTGGCACCGGCATGTCGCCGGGCCGCGACCGGTTGGTTCGAGAAGTTTGCCATTCGACCTGTGGCCAGGCTGGGCTACCCTAGGGCCAATTGCGAACTGATGGCCAAATATCTATCTTGGCTGGAACCTTAGCGGCAAGGATAATTGCTCTCCTGCACGTCCTCCTCCGAACTCATAGGGCGCGCAATGCATGCCAGTCCATCTAACTCCTCTCCGCCAGAGCTCTTTTGCCCTTTGAAGTTCCTTCATGACATCGTCGACGTCGGAGGGCTCCACTGCAGTAAATTCTACTAAGTAGTCGTATGGACCAAATACATCCAAACAACCTACTATCGTTGATGGGCCGAGAACTGTCTCCAACTCTTTTTTGACGACTTGTGCCGTACCAAAGCTGCCAGTTCCCATTTTCTCTTGCAACAACAATATGCCGCGCGTGAACGTTTCTGCGAACGGGTCTGTTACCACCCGGTTTAATGTTGTCTTGTTATCCGGATATTCCAGCACAGTAAGTGTCCGGGACAGTTGATTGCAAAACAATAACCGGTTATCGAGGACGGCCGTAGCGACATCAAAGAGAGTCCTGTAATCAAATCTCAAAAGAAATTGAAAATCTCCTTTTAGTTCAGCGCAAAGATGGTTCGTAGTTCTGGCTTTATTCGACTCGCTTAGCTCTTTCATGCGCGTCTTCGCGAGTTCATTGACCTCTTCCCTTAGCCTGTCAGGCGGACGCCGTTCGTCGTCGATGGCCACCGTCGCAAATATGTAGCAACGTGGCATGGCTACCTCTTCTCACCGGCGCCGCGCTGCGAGGCCCGCCCGTTCGTTGGTAAGTGTACGGCGTGCGAAAAGTCTAGAAGTGTCTGAGTCTCCGTAACTCCGACATCCGTTCGACGAACCGCTCGTTTCACCAAGGCGGCAAGCAGGCCCAAATTCATACTGTCAGCCATCGCCTTCGACCCGAAAATGCTCAGACTTCCCGGCAGTTCCACCTTTGCGAGCAGGTCGTAGTCTCCGTATAGCACCGCGGACGCCACGTCCTCGGCAAGCAACGCCTTCCGCACCTCGCCTGTTCTGCCAGGCCTAACCCGAATCAGAACGTACGCTGTCATACTTCTCCTAAGGAGGAACGCGGGTACAAAGACCAATAGAAAGATGGCAGCCCCCGTAACGCACAGCTTGTAATCGACCCTTTCGGGAATCGCTCCCAACCCAAGACAAATAATAGTCGCCACAATACTGTATTCTGGACCTTCGAGGAACCAGCGGTCACTTAGATGGTTTCCCCAAGCATTGCGATAGACTGGACCGAAAACGAGTTGAACAAAAATAGCCGCAAGCGATACCCTGAGGACGGCATCGAATATTCGCCCGTCGTTCACGAACTCCTCTAGTTTCCAGAACACCACAACCCAGAGAACGGTCATCAGAAAGCTATAGAAAAACTGGAGGACTACTGCGCTTACACCGAGGAGCGGATTGCTCGCCCCGCCGATAACCTTGACGGAAAGATTCCAAACGCTGAAACCGCTGTAAATGAAAAGACCGTAAACTACCGTGGACGCGCTATCCAACGTGTTGCTCACCAAGGCTGCGGAACCAATCAGCGGGGGTATTACGACCGATTCGAACGTGAGCGCCTTCAGCGTTCTTAACCATAGCAGTTTATCGTCGTCTTCGGCGCGGTCAGACTGACAGGAGAGCTCGAAAATCGTTTTGCGGTTGCCGAGATAACCCGCGAGAAATAATCCTATGCCTAACGAACCCATCACAAGCTGCCAAGTATATAGCGGAGGTGGCCCGGGCGGATTGAAGTTTGGCTCATTGTGATTTGCAACGGGGGCAAAATAAACAATCGTCCCGACTACCATTACCGCAAGAAGCACTAGTGTGACGGCGATGCTATTTGAATGCCCTTTGTCGAAGGTGTTTTCATCTTTCGTTTGATTTAATTTGCCAAATTTCTTTTGCAACTTCTCGAACGCAGCTCCGATTGGAAGTGCAAATAGTGGCGCGAATATCATGACGATGCCGAACGCCAAAGAAAACACGTCCAGGCCGTTGAAAATACTGCCGGAAACAAAGCTGAAACCTTTGTCGGTCAACCAGTGTATGTGACCACGATAATAAAACGCCTGCGTAATTTCATCGACGGCGCTTGGCAATAGGACGGCGGCCATCAACCCCCAACTCATCTTGTCTAAAGTTGGTTGAATATCTCGTTCGTCGACCGTCTGTTTCTCGCGCTTCTTTTGAAACTTCTCTTTGCCATAGGCGACTCCCGCTGCTACGGCAACAGCCATAAGACCGATGACAACGGCAGTTCCGACGGTGCCAAGCCGATTATAAATGGAAGCGATGAGGCACAACGCGATAAAGGGAGGCCCTAGATTAGTCAAAACATCAAAAAGCCAGACACAACAGTTGCAACGAGATTCGGGAGGCGCAGGCTGCCGTTCACTCTCAACAGCGTTCATGGCGAGTTACCCTTTCGTTGTTCAACTTCATCTTCGGGTGGCCGCGATTGAACTGATGAATCGTTCATTGCGGGGCAAAAAGACGCTTTTTTGTTATAGGCTTTTTTGGAAAACTTGCGAATGCTATTGTCAAGCATTTCGGCGACCCTTGAGTAAGTGCGCAGCTTCGCCAGTGAGTACGTCCTCGATACCCTGAGCGTCAAGCGCAGCATGCCTAATATCGGAACTTGGACCTCGCCGCGCGGGGGGAATGAAAGTAGTATCGGTCCCGAAGCCTACGGCGAAGGTATGTTCGTCAACGCGAGATTTCGTCGCTCGCGCAGACGATTTTTTTGGTTCGACTTCTCTCTGCGGGGGTACGAAGATGGGCTGGGAATACACCGACTTTCGACGCGAGGAGCTCTATAAGGAAGTGTGGGCGGAGCCGGTTACGAAGGTTGCGAGACGCTATGCGATTTCCGACGTCGGGCTTAGGAAAATATGTCTGGACCTCGAGGTGCCGCTTCCACCGGGTCGGCTACTGGGCAAAATTGGCTGCAGGCCGCGCCGTGAAGAGCCCGCCGCTTGGCACGACGAAGGGACCAACGACTTATCGCCGTTCTAGGGCAACACTGATTAAGTCCACCAATCTGGCACGTCAAGCGTTATAGAGATCGGATTAAACGAGGAAGGCAGAACAGGATGAAACAGCAGACGCTGGCGATGGCAGCCGATCAAGGTGCGGGTTTCGAGACCCACCGCAAACGCACGCGGCGCGACGAGTTTCTCGACACGATGAATGCGATCGTGCCATGGTCGCAGTTGTGCGCGGTGATCGAGCCGCATTATCCGAAGCGCGGCAATGGCCGCCCGCCAATTGGTCTGGAGCGCATGCTGCGGATCCACTTCGTGCAGCACTGGTTCAATCTGGCCGACTTCGCTTGCGAAGAGGCCCTCTACGACAGCGCCAGCCTGCGTCGCTTTGCCGGAATTGACCTGGGTTGCGAAGGTGTGCCCGATGCGACGACGCTGCTCAAATTCCGGCGCCTGCTGGAGACGCACAAACTGGGCGAGCAATTGTTTGCCGAAGTCGGCCGGGTCCTTCAGGCCAGCGGCATGAAGCTCAAAAGCGGCACCATCGTGGACGCGACGATCATCGGCGCGCCGAGCTCGACGAAGAATGAGCAGAAGGCGCGCGACCCCGAGATGCATCAGACCCGCAAGGGTCGCCAATGGTATTTCGGCGCCAAGCTGCACATCGGTGTGGACAGCCAGAGCGGCCTGGCGCACAGCGCGGTGCTCACGCCCGCCAATGTGCATGACAAGCATCCACTGCCGCAATTGCTGCACGGGCAGGAGCGGCGCGTCTACGGCGACAGCGCCTATGCGAGCCAGAAGGCACTGATCCACAGCAAGGCGCCCAGGGCGCGCGACTATACCAATCAGCGCACGCGCCGTGCGGGCGGCGAAGTCGACGAGGTGCAGCGCGGCAAGAACCGCAACAAGTCGAAGATCCGGGCGCGAGTCGAACACGTCTTCGCGGTTGTGAAGCGCCTGTGGGGATTTACCAAGGTGCGCTATCGAGGGCTGGCAAAGAACGCCAACCGGGCGTTCGTCGCGCTCGCACTGGCGAACGTCTACCTGTCGCGCAAGAAACTGATGGCACCGGTACGCCCATAGTGGGCGAAAGGCGGGCAAAGTGCCCGCCCAACAGGCCTGCGAGGGCCGAAAAGCAAGGGCTTAAGCTCGGCCTCATCACTTGGCGAAGTTCAAATCGCTGACACGTCGCCGATTTACCCGCTTGTTCAGCTTTGCCCTAGGTACGCTGGGCCGTTAGACGATGAATTCGATGTCCGATATCGTGAAAGTCTTGAAGAGGACTTACCGCATCGCCCTGCGATACCTAACCTACCCCTGCGGACCTCCCTGGAGGACTGTTTGCCGCTAGCCAAGCGAGTCGCGAAGAGGCTTGATGGCAAGGGGCGCGATGCTCAGGGATGGCGCCAGTGTGACGGCGCGGGCCTGATGTGGGTCGACGCATCAAACGCCAACGGCCTGCGCGCGGTGCTGCTACTCAATCTTGTGCTCGAATCGGTGATGGCCGCAGGCTACGCTATTTCTGCCGATGCTAAAGGCGCCACTCAAGCATTCGTTTCCGTGCTGGACCTCAAATTGTCGTTCAAAATTCGCGAGCGCAGCCGGCGGGAGCCTATGCCTCTGACGCGCGAACAACGACAGAAGAACGAAGAAGTTGGATTCAACTTGCACACCCAGCAGTACGAATATCATCCAACGGGCGAGTTCGAAATTGCGGTGACCGAGCCAAATAGCAGCTATGAGTTGGCGAAAATTGGCGACAGTCGAACCGCGTCTGTTGAAACCAAAATCGTGGCGTTCGTCGGCCGACTTCGTGCGCTCGCGGTACGCCGGAGCGTGAAAGCCGAAATTGACGCGAAGCGCCAAGTCATTGCTGAAGCCACGGCCGCGGAGGAGCGGCGCCAGACCGAATTACGAACGCAGGCGCTGGAGAGTCTCAAGCAAGTCGAAGAGTGGGCGGCCCGACTTGAGCGGGCAAATCGGCTGAGGAGCCTTGCCGACAAGTTCCAGGCCGAAAAACTCTCTTCAAGCGATGGTGTGATTGATGCTGACTGGATTCGCCGCGCTGCAGACTGGCTAGACCTGACGATACTTCGTCGCTGGCATGAAGTAGATGGGCCTTACGACGAAACCCAGATGTAGCACGGAACTGCAGGTCAAGCTCCCTCGCGCTTATTGCGCATAAGACGAGTGCATGGCTAGGCGTAGTACGCAAAGGCGCAAGCCGCGAGTACATAGGTGCCAGCATCGTCGCGAGCAAGAAAAAAGCCACCCCAAAGGCGGCTTGAAGTGCGAAATAGCGTTGGGCCAACGAACTTAGTTCACACTGTCTGGATGCGCAGCGGCGTCATACGCATCTTCGACGATGCTGCGCAGGTCCGGCCGAAATTCGAGCTCGCGCAGTAAGGTGTCGAGTGGCAGGCCATACTGCAGACCCAAGTCTGCGGCCATGACGGCAGCAACGTCACGGTTAGCCTGACGAACCGATTCCGCAGTGCTGTAGCCTGAGACAAACCCCAGCACGAATTCCGGCTTGTACCGCGACATCGTGAACGCGTCGGGCGCCTCGCCGGCCTCGGCGCCGGTCTCGAAGCCAATCTCGAGCAGCGATTTGGGCTTTTGCGGTTTCTTGACCATGATTACGCCTCCAGCGGGAACTGCTTTGTCGAGGGGTTGTACCCGCGGGCAAGCGCCAGATGGAACAGCTTTTCCGCGCGCTCCTTGTTGGGACGCACGACATCGGAGAACTCATCGCGCTCGTGACCAGCCGGCAGGGGCAGGTAGTAGTGGGATGCAATTAGGGCGGCCGGCCCATCGCCTAGCGCTGCTGCGCGCAGGTACATGGCGAGAGCCGTGCGCTTGTTACGCGGGACTTTGTTGCCATTGATGCTGAGCCAGGCAATCACCTTGTACAGCTCAATGTAGGAGTCGCGAGCGAGGAACTTTTCCGTGAGTGCGGTATGCGCGAGGCCCCACGCACGGCCGTGGTTTTCGTCGCCCCAGCCAAAGGCGAGTGCCTTGGCGAGCGAAACCCGCGCATAGTTGAAGCCTCCAGCGACAAGGGCCTCAAGCATGCGCATGCCGATTGCCGCAGCCGGGTTCGTCCGCTGGTTCACTAGGTAGGTCGCGACGATGCCTGCCTCGACTTGGATGCGCTCGGTCCACGCTTTGTCGCTGAAGCGGATGTTGGCGAGGAAAAGCTTCACGTCTGCTTCGCTAGGCACGCGCGGGAGCAGTTGCAGGAGCTGTAGCAGCTGCAGGCAGAATTTCTCCGTGCCGGTAGATTGGCCTTTGGCCTGCGACTCGTAGTACAGCGCGACGCTTTCCTTCGGGCGCCTTGCCGAAGGCTGCCAGCGGCTCATCAGCTGTGCGGCCGTATTTGTGTCGAGGGGGTGACCGTGCTCGGCGAAGAATTCGCGCAGCCGTTCGGCTTGTTCCGCGCGACGAACAACGAAGGCTTTGTGCCCGCAGTCTTCATCAAGAGGCGTCGGCTCGACCTCGGAGGAGTACGCCGTTGCCATGTCGCGCCACGAGCGCAGACTGCACAGGACATACGCCGTGGTGTCCTTGGCGGGCGGCAGTGCTTCGGCATTCGGGAACATCTCGGCGAGCAGCTTCGCTAGGCGCTTGTGTGCCTGCGCTGGGATGTGGCTATCTTTGAAAATCATCATGACGGACCTCTCGTGTACAGACGCAAACAGATAGGGTCTCGCGAGACTCGCGAAACCGACCAAGGTGCAGGTTGATTAGCTCAACCCGGGCTCGGTGTGCTGTTTGCGTTGCCGAAAGGCCGAATGGACGCACGTGGCCGGCCAATAATGGCCACGCTCCTCAAAGAACCCGTGCAACATCAAATAGCCCGGCGAGGGCCGCCTCGTGGCGGGAAGCCAAGAGGTCTGACGCGCTCCGAAGCACGGTTTCGTCCGTCAATATACTGAACCAGGCATGTGCGCGTCAAGTCGCTTTGCGTCGGGCATGCGCGGCAATACTCTGCCGAAGAAGGTCTCTCGCCAAGCACGATTCTTCGCGCAGCTGTCTTCAAAAAACGATTGCGCGAGCTCGAAGTGTCGTGCTGTAATGGGCTCCTTCGCAGCAGCCTCGCTGCGATGTGACGAGTTGACCACCGAGCATACTAAGAAGTGGCGCCGAGTCCGCGTGTCTCACGACGCGGACAACCTACCGGCGAGCCAACGCATCCCTTTGAAAAACCTGGCCAGCAGTGTGGCCGCTGCATTGCGGTTGCCACCGAATGCCTGGCTGTTTGCCCACGCTACGGAGCACATCATGGCTGAACTGTTTGGAAAGGCACGACTGTCTATTACTCGAGAAGACACTGGCAAGAAGACATCCATCACCTTGACCCCGAAGAATTTCGGCGGGCGCGAAGATGGGGATGCCCACGAAAACGATGGTCAATACTGGCTAGAAGATGCGCGGTATGTCACACGTCTGACGGCGTTTGACGAATTCGATTACCAGGTAACGTGGGAGGCGGAGGCCTACGGTAACACCGTGCGTCGAAACGTGCTCACGGCAGTCCCTTTGGACCCGGGAATCAAGATTGAGGTGATTGATAACAGCCTCGAGTTTTACGGCTCGCAGGTTCGCAACGAATAACAATGTCGAGAAGAGTCACTCATTCGTGTGGCAAAGCCTGAGCGGCACACGGCGCTCAGGCTCGATACGATGCAAAGCCAGATTTGTGCATCTAGGCGGTCGCTGAAGTCGTAGTCGCTTCTCCTGCCTGTAGACTCCGCCGCTTCGTACGCCTCTGCGAGCTTCCGCATCACCGAGTTGAAGCGTTCAGAGCGGGGTCGGCCGCGACGTCATCAGCTTCGTCGATATCACCGCAGGCAAACCGGTAGCACACCAGTCACGAACTGCCAATGACGTCGCATACCAGTCCACTACGGCATCAGTAAGAGCCTCAACGACTTCGTATCTTGCATCTTCCGCGAGAGCTAGCTCCGAAAGATGTGAAAGGTGAGAGCAGCGTTGATTCGCGGGTATGATGGCTCGAATGCGTGCGAACAGTTCGCGTCCGATGAAATAGAGAGAGTGCTCGTCCCTAGCTTTATCAGATGCCGCCTCGGCAAACGCCGCAATATCAGCAGCAGAGCCGAAATTTGCGCTTGCCCAATCGAGTCTGGCCAAGAAGCTATGAATCTTCTGGCTCTGCTTTTCGTCATCCCCACTCGATTCGTTCACACCCGGCGACGGCTATGGTTTCACGTTCTTCAAGCGCAACGCGCCGGCTGCGGCGGCTCGGACGCCGGCAGACGCAGTGTAATTTCCGGCATTCAACTGACGGGCTCGACAATGAGCGTAATGACGTCTTCGTGTACGACTCCTCGCCACGCGAATTTCGCTAGCGCGCAAATTCACCAGCCTGAGCGCGAAGGCGCTATTGTCTGGTTAAGCAAGGCATTGACTCGAGCTCCTCGGATTCCCAGCATGTCGTCTGCAATGCACAGGTTCTGCAACACATGAACTGCTCGAAGGGAGCTAAGTGACAGTTCACCTGCGAGCGTCGATGAGACATTTCAATGTGGGAGCAGTAGTGTTGCTGACCGTCCCAAAAAAACGCGGCGGGTTCGACTGTCGGTCGATAAATTGCAACTGGAACGGCCTTCCTTTCTGCCTCGCATGAACCGAAATTGTGATACGAACACGCATCGTACTCTGACCCGTCGAGCAGGTAGTGTGTCGACTGTCCGAGGATAATTACAAATGTATCAACCTTTGAGTGAACCTCACGTACCAGCTTGGCCAGCCTAGCTGTACCGGTGCTCCGGATGTACGTCGGAGAGCCGATGGCGGCAGAGGACGGTGCATCGAATTCCGTGGCTTCGGAAATCTCTGGAAGAGATATTGCCCGCAGCGTCTCCTCATGCAGTGCCGAAGACTGGTTTCCGAGTTGCCGTAAATGAAGTGGCAAGTTGACTCTGAGGTCCCTATACGGTAATTCTTCTTCGTCATTGCTCACAACGACCAGGCATTGGCCGTCATCCCGAACTACTACCAATGCAGCGCGAACATAAATACGAGGCAGTGCTTCGAAAGGACCTCTATCATTTACCGGGCGGGACAGCCACATTGCTCTAAAAACGGCGGCGACGGTATCTTCGGTGACGTAGGAAGGCAACTCGGTAGGATGTAGCGCGGATGGAATTTCGTTAACGACAAACTCTCTGGCTAAAGTATCGTAGATGTCGTTAGAGCACTCGATTAGCGACCCGGGCCGAAAGTACATCACCGTGTCTGCATCACACGGTTCCGAGCTTGAAAAGACCATTCCAGGATTCGAAAAAATCACGAGCCAGTTGCCATCAGAGATAGCGGCTCTTGCAACGTTATTTTGAGCGCTTTGGGCAATGCCGTTTACGTAGGTCCCAACTTGTTCAATCCATTCCGCCCATTCTTTCAAAAGCGGTGAGGTATCTACGTCGCCGCCTGCCTTCCAGTGCGCGATTCCGTCAAGCAGAAGTCGAACGACCTCCTGGTACTCGGTGATAGGCGAGACTGGCGCTTGCCGGCGAGTTCTGGTGCGGCGAGTCGGCACAGGTTTCCCGTATGCCTTAGCCTCAAAAATAAGGAGCGGCTGCTGCGAGTCCTTGTTGAATCCGAGATAGTCAATGTAGAGGGTTTCGTCGGAATCGATTTTCAGGCGAGCCTCCTCGGCAACGTCCGTGCCGCGACTTGTCAATTGCCAACCGAGGCCAGTGAGCATGTAATCGAGTATGTGGCGACGCGTCACGTGCTCCAATGGGCTACCAACATGCACGCCCGCCACACCTCCGCCTCCAATGGGAGCTGGGTTTCTTGCAAAGTCTGTAATTGCATCGTTTAAGGCTCGCTTGAACTGAGCTCTCCTTGCGTCTGGGGTCATTTCAGCGCCTCGGACACTTGATACAGTAGCCGTCGCGCTGCCGGCCAGCCCACTTCTGAGAAAAGCTCAAGGCAATCAATCAAACGTCGACGTCGGTCCGATTGAGCAAAAATTTGCGGATAGTCCGCAAGAGCTTCACCTACGAACTTGACGACAGAATCAATAGCCATACCGTCGGCTTGATATCCTTGCAACCTTCCGGCGCCGAGAAGGGCCCGAGTTACAAGGTCAAAGGTTAGTGCCGGCTCTGCCGGTAGCAGGAACTTAAGCAGTTCAATTAACTGATGGATGCTCTTCGAGTGTCCGGCATCGGCCACATAACCCAGAGTTTCGGATGCTTCTTCCAGGAACCGCGATTTTTCTGAGATGCTTTTTAGGCCTTCGGCATGTCCTCTGGAAATAAATGCGCCTGATACAAAGTACAGCTGTGACATCACCTGGTCGAGAAGCTCTGCGGATGCCTGCAACGTTGGCACATCTTGCGACTCAACGCTTCCCGTTTGCACATCACGGTAGTGCCCAGTAAGTACGCTTCCCGTCGCCTTCGCTATGTCTAGGAAGAACTCGTGCGTGCGAAGCCTGACGGTGCCTTTTTGTGGGTCCTGTCCACTCTGCCCAACTATCAGGAAATCTCGGACCGTGAAAGATGCTTGGCCCAGAGGCCCCTTGTAAGTGGAAATTTGTCCAAGCCATCGATGCAAAACAGCGTGACTCGCAGGGCGACCATGTCCGCACCATAGAACAGCCAGCGACGAGGCTAGAAGCGAAAGTAGCTCCGTATGTGGTTCATCTTGCGTGGATACACGGGAAACCAACTCAGTAACAAGGACCTCGCTGCACGCGGGGTCCGCATCGAGAACATTCGACAAAAAATTGCCAGCAAAGAGTTGCAGAACCCCAAAATTCGACTCTTGCGTAGCAATATTCTTGGCCAACTCCCACATGAGCTGCTTGTCGCTGCGCCAAATGCTCGTAAGGTGTTGTGCCACTTCCGCGCGGACTGCCGGATGGTTGTCACCGACAAGCTGCTTCAGTAGCGCACGGTCGCCGTCGTCAATTGCTGACGACGTTGCCAATTCTTGTAGAAGTGTGGCAGCGGCCGGGACCCTTGCTCCGACTGCATAACCCTGGAACTTTTCGAAGCGGGCTTCCTCTTCGGGGCCGCCTTCGGGCGACTTTGAGTTACACAGCGTCACGACAATGGCGCGGAGCGTTTGCCGCTGCTCACTGATGTCGCTACCTCTCTTGGCTCTGACACTCAGGAGGCGTTGACATGCGCGTGCAAGAACATCCTCCGCGGCGGCCACCGCAACGGGATGTACGCTTGCTTGTCGCGCTTTGCGAATGCTATCTAATAGACCGGTAACCCGGGGCTGCAGTTCTACGACATCATTGGCTGACAACTGCTTCGAACCGGCGTCGGTGTCTATCTCCTTTGCGACTTCATCAGCTAGCGCGAGCAACGTCGCCGTCTCTGGCTCATTCACTTGCACGCCAGTGCCTCTGAGATACTCCCACCGACCCAATGTGCTTGACACGACTTCGGTAGGGCTCCAGGTTGCACGTATATCGGCGTTCTGATGTGGAGCCTCTTCCGCCAGTTCGACTGCCTCAGCGGACACCAATGAACTCTTACCTATCGTTCCAAAAATCCCGCGCAAAATATAAGCGCGTGCAGTTGGCGGGTCGTTGTATCCAGAAAAATCGTGTCGAAGTGTTTCTTCTTCAAACGCCTGCCTCTCGCCAATCGAACGATTAGCATAGAACCTGGACAGAAGTCGAACAGCGTGCTTCTGTGTGCCGCTGCCAAAAAGGAAAGCGACATTCCTCGCAATTTCCCAATAGTCCTCGCCGAGGTTGTCAACCCGTCTAGCCAGACCATCGAATAGTGCGGCCCATACGACTGCAAGCTCGTTGATTGCGACAACTTCATCCGAAGCGCTGACGCATTTATCTCGGCGTGATTTTGCAATCGCTTCGGCGAACGCGCGCAGGATGCCGCCAATATCACCGTACGATGGCCGCTCAAAATCTATCGACGAGTACGAATTCCAGTCTGTGTTTAGACGTACTTCTCGGCTACCACAGATGATTGCGTTTTGGGCGACGCTTTCGTCCGCTGCCGACGTGGCTCTCTGATGTGCCTCAAGGGCCCTGACTACTGCACGCGTCGCTTGCGCCGGTTCCGTCTCGAGAAATGAGGGCATGGCCTCTTTTAACGAGTATTTCGCCATTCCATAGTCCTGTCGTGCAGTAGAGGAAAGTGACAGGACTTGGCTGGGAGAGATGTGCGTTCGCTCATCGGATGTGACGTCATGCCCGAAAACGGCGCCATAAATTTGTACAGCAAACGTCGGGTCTGCGTTGATGAAATTCGCGACTTTACGAGCGAGCCACGGAATTTCTGTGTGCGCATGCAGGACCATCCTTTCGGGCTCGAGTAAGCGCTGTAGGCATGCACGCGATGAATCACGGTCAGACGAGTAGGTGTCGCAAACAAGGTTAATTGCCGCGACCACAAGACTCGAAGCGCTTTGTGACTGGTCGAGCGCATAGTTGAAAAGCACTCTGCTAGCCACTCCTAGTTCACTCAAGAACGCCGAAGCGGGAGGGAAGCCAACCAAACGGAGCAGAAGGACCCGCAAAATCCCCGGCGCCAGGCTGGGACACTCTGCTAGCACCGAACAAAGCTTTACCCACACGGAGAGTGAAATCGTCGAGGATGATTCTTCGAACGCCACCCCGAATGCACCTACTATGTCGCCGAGCGCTCGCTGGACCCCGGACAAATCAGTGCTTCCTATCTCACGTAATACGCGACCAAGTCCCACTATGTCAGGAGTATCGCTCGGAAGCTCGCTGGCAATCCGAGAGACGACGGTCCGTGAAATTGGGTCAATTTGCGAGTCTCTTAGCAGCGAAATCACCAATATCCAGAATGCATATCTCTCTGCATCTTGATGCCAGACGCTCTGTAGCATGAAGCCTACGGACGGGCCGAGAAGAAGGCCGTAGTCGTTGTCGCGGGCCAGCTTCCCGCGTAATTCGTCAAGTTCGAACGGGTTGAGAAATAGACGACTCACTGCATAGTCGAACAGGACATGATGCCGATATCCAATATATCTCTCGTTATCCAAGAGCGTCAGAATGCCGTTCCCGACGGCATTTCTGTACTGGTCGGCATCGATTCTGGCCGCCAGTAGTCTCTCCAATTTGAGTGAGCGAGTCTCAATCATTTTCGAGACTACGTCTGCAAGGAAGATTTCGAGCGGCTCACCTACAGTATCGACGCGTGATTGCCAGTAAACCGCAAGCAGTTGACTCTGGCTTTGTACCGTGCAAAGTGGTTGTATCGCCTCGCTTTCCACCAGCTCAGCAATTAACTTCATGTTGAAAGGAACGGACGCAAGGTTTCTCACCTTGGGAGTACAACCCGCCAGGGCTGCTTGCAACTCCGGTGCTTGCGATATAAGAACGCTGACTTCGGCTTCCGTCCAAGGTGCAACGAGAAGGTGACGGACGTTATGAAATGATTTATCGCACATCCCATCGGCGGCAGGCTGTCCTGCGAATAGACGTCGGAGTTTCTCGCCTTGTCGCAAATCGAATGTACGAATGGACGCAATCACCGTCCACTGCATGCCAGAAGAAGCTAGCACACGCTCAATTAGAACGCGGAATACGCTTTCGGTCACACCACCGCGTGATGCGTCAAGTGCGTCAATGACCAGAAATCCGCGGCGGGCGCCTCCCCAGTTAGCCAATACATCTTCTAAGGAAGAGGTTAGTTGAAGCTCTCTGTCGAGCTCGGCCATATTGCTCACTTTGAGCTCATCAACAGCCAGTTCGACGACGTCATGTCCCGCCGTTCGAAGTCGGCTAGCGGTCTCACTTAGTACGCCACTTTTTCCAACTCCTGGTTCACCGATTACAAGCGTCGAACCCTCCTCCGCAAGTGCAACCAGCGAATCAGTGCATGGTCGAGAAATGTGAAGCGGCCGCCCTCGGAACTTAAGGCTCTCAAATCCCTCTAGGCGGCACCTCACACGCTCACTGCGTTGCTTGAGTCGTTGTATATCTGTTCTGAAGCCTGGAGGGGGTAACAAAGCGACAGACTCGCCCGCAGCAGTACGCAACTCTGACAATGCGAGACGGATTCGCGGAAGGTCGCCGCCGGTGCGTAGACGACCGAAGGTCATAAAGAGGTCTACTAGGGCGGTGTATGCATCGCTCGCTTTGTCGGGGTCGACGATGACGTCACGCAGTGCTTCCTCCGCGAGGAGTCTGTGCGCGGCGTCGGTGTCAAAAGTTACTACGCAAAACAGTCTCAGAAGTGAATCGACGTCCGTCTGTGGTGGCTCAATTCCCGCAGCGTCAACCCATGCAGCTTTTACCAGTCCGATGAATTGCTCGAGCGCGGACCGCCGATTGCTCGGTTGCGTATGCATAGGAACGTTGCCGCGGAACTCGTTAAGCGCGTCCGCAAGGTGGGCTCGCACCGGAAGTCCGGTTGACGGTCCAACCGCAAGAACGAGCCTGTCCCTCGCGGCGTCCGGACACCTGTCCCACCCTAGCGAACCCGAACCAGATGACGCTGCTAGCCAGAACCGTACAATCTGGCCCGCGACGCTGGCCATGGCGCTCCCCGGGGCGGCACTCATGCTGATGGTTGTTTTCGCCTGTATTGCGACGTACCCTTGCTCTTCAGTGGTCAGCAGAATGTCATCGACGGGGGCCTCTGTTTCGACGCGTATCGATGCTATTTTTGAATTGGGTAGGCCGATGACGGCTAGGGAACGCTCCCCTAGGCCCAGTGCGGCAAAATAGGCGCTTAGCCGGGCTTGAAAACTCACTCCTGCCTGCGTTGCTTGCCCGCCACCGGTTGAAAGCTGGCTTTGGTCGCCCGCGTCGCTGTCAGTTGTCATTAGATTATTCCTCGCAGATGCGTTTTTGTTGGGTTTATGCAATGCTGTTCAGCCGCTCCGATATTCCTGCAAGCTCGTACAAAGCACTGAAAACCCTTAAATGCTCGAATCATATAACAGCCGCATTTTTGTTGATTCACCTCTCCAGCCTTGGTAGGCAACTATCGGTTGGAATCGTTGGCGGAGGGGATATACACTGCTCTATCACAAGTCCTGGAACGGGTAAGCCGGACCTGTTCAACGCGTATGCGAAGAGGGTGAGCGAGCGTCCGGAAACGCTCTGCTGTAACTACCGGGTCGCCTTGACCTCATCCATCGAAAGGCTTCTCCTGAGACGGAGGGTATCGTGCAGACATTGAGCCTCGTCAGCAGACCACGAAAAGAAGCTCGCCGGTCTTGGGTTGAAGGCATACGCCTAGCCAACTCCGGGTGGTAAATCGGACTTTTTCCATATTGCCAGATACCTGACCAGCCCAGCTAGGGCAGGACGGCGCTATTGATTCAAGCTGTCGCGAACGGGGCCTCGCCCTGCCCAAGGCGTCGAAGTAACAACCACGGTGAGGTATCATCGTTCGCATCACTCACCAAAGGACGCCCAAATCTTATGTCCGTAGATTCCAGCTGGTATAGCCAGATTGAACATGAATGGGCACAACTTCGCTAGGGCGACCCCTCACTCGACGTAGAAAGGTTCTTCCGGCACGTTGTGTCGGCAAACAAGGTTGGCTTTCTTTCACTTGAATCTATCGCGGCTATTGCGAATGGCCTGCTCACAAGCCCGCTGTCGGGGGCGCCTTACCTCGGCCGGCGTCTGATTGAACGGGTTGGCCCTCACCGGCACCCTTCTCTTCGGGTTGCGCTTGCACTGTCTCTTGTCACCGAGACAGGTGGCCCAGCGGACTACGAGACCGGGCACGTCATTCTGGGCGACGTGCTGAAGGACGATACGGCGAGCGAGCCTCGCGAGGCCTGGCGGCAGCAGCGCTCGCGGACAGTGCGCGACTTGGTCGCAGACCTTGAGATGGCCAAGGATATGTATGCCACGGCCCTGGAGCTTGGACACCGGTCGGCCGCGTACAACCTTGGCTTGTACTGGGAGGGGTATTGGGACAGAAGTGCTCCCGGCGACGTCGTCCCGGACAGCGCAAAGGCGGCACAGACCTACAAGCGTGGTGGTTCAAACGCAAAATGCGCCGCCCGTCTGGACGCATTGCGGACACGCTCGAGGTAGCCCCGCCGACGCACCAAAAAGCGTGCTCTGTGTGCCCGCTTAAACGGTCGATTAAGCAGCTGCAGCTTCCGGCGCGGCCGCGACATTCGTCGTCGCGTCCACCTTTTTGGCGCCAACCAAGTTCTTCGCCGGTGCCTTCTTTGCCGCCGCCGCCTTTGTCGCGGGTTTCTTCGCGACGACTTTCGGCTTGCTCGCAGCGCCAGAATCTGCAACTCCGCTAACGCTGGCAATCAGAAACTTTGCCCGGTCTTTCGCACCGGCTAGCCACGCCGGAGCCGGACCGCGTCCGCTCCAGGTCGCGCCGGACTTCGGGTCGCGATACTTAGCCGGCTGCGGACCTTTCGGCTGACCCTTGGTAGAAGTCGCACCAACTTCCTTCGGGGCCTTCTTCACCGCAACCTTCGTCTTGCTCACCGCAGCTGCGTTCGTCGCAACAGGTGCTTCAACACCACCTGCAATCAGGAACTTACTCCGGTCTTTGGCGCCAGCCAACCATGCCGGAGCACGACCGCGGCCACTCCACGTCGCGCCCGACTTTTGGTCTTGGTACATCGCCGGCTGTGGACCGCGGACGTAAGCGCCAGCGGCCTTCGCTTTGCTGGCAGCAGCCGGCTTCGCTGTCGCTGTACTTCCGTCAATCAAGAATTTGTCTCGGTTCTTCGCGGCGGCAATCCAACTTGGTGCCCGGCCGTGTCCGGTCCAGGTTGCACCACTCTTCGGGTCGCGATATCTCGGCACGGAGCTTCGAGCTTTCGGTGAAGCCTTGGCCCCAGGCTTCGGCCCGCGTTTCTTGCCACCAGTATGCGCTTCAATGTCGGCAGTCGTGAGGCCGTGCTTCTCCATGAGCTCATGGATGGTCTTCAAGACCGTCGCCGATTTCTTTGACGCCAACGCTTCCGCCTCAGCCTGAAGCTTTGCCATCTTTGCTTTAATTTGTTCTAGTGTTGCCATGTAGACTCCCTTTCGAAATTGCATTACTTTGCGCACTATGCCATGAGCATGCCCCTCCAAGCTATAAGTGCATTGGCAGCGGAAGGTTACCAAGTAACACGGCGAGCGGAGAGACTACGGATATGGGACACGACGTTCACATCACACGCAAAGAGAACTGGTTCGACGCGACGCGCCGGAAATCAGTCTCGACGAGTGGAAAGCCTTTATAGATATCGATGACGAATGCGCGTGGACGGCTAGCGTCAGCTACACGGGGCGGCGTCGGTTGAGGCGCCTTTGATTGCTTAGGCGTTTGACGCGACCAGTCACCCGTCCGCAGCACTGGCTGCGGACGTGAATGGTGCAGTTATAAACGCGACGTAAGCCGTGCCTAACCGTCGGCCGCACTATGTTCCCCGTTGCCGCGTCAAGCAGTTAAGGCCTGCTTAGAGGAGGTGACTCGTGCCTCCCGAGCCAGTGAAACTCAGAGCTCCCGATGCGTGCTTCCTGCTGCTTTACTTTGAGGCAGATATCTGCGGCGCGCCGGTGTAATGCAAATCTTCGAGACTCTTCGCCGCCTCGTCCGACGACTCTAACGAGGGAATGACACGCCCGACGAGTAATCCAAATCCGACGCTAGTCTTCACGTATTTCGTTTCGCCAGCGTCCAGCTTAAAAGACACCGTTTTCTCGGTCTCAGTGGCAGTCGACACGACGTACTGACCCGCGGATTCGTCAACAAAAAAGAAGCCCCCCGGTTGCGACTTTCCGACCACCGTACCATTCAAATTAATGCCAGGCTGGAGCGCTGCGCCGAACATCGAACTGGAGCGATAAAAGTAAATACGACCCTGTGCCTCTTTCAAAGTCGGGATTGAGGAGGCGACGTCCTTATACTGAGGTCCACTGGCGCAACCGGAGGCGACAAACGCGACAAAAGCGCCGGCCACCAATGCTTTAAAAAGATTAGTCATTTATTCTCTCGAACGTTATAGATTGAGGTGGCTCTAACGGGGAAAAGTGAGATTCGCCAGGCAGGAAAAATCCCGTCAAAGTTTGACCTTTGACTACAAGATACGCCTCATGCACCTGGCGGCCTTCGATGGTGAACACCGCTCCTACGGGTTGAAAAACCACGCCTTGTGGCAATTCACCGACTGGCCGCCACTGTGAGCCGCCACGAACTTGCCGTGAATATCCAGTCGCAAGTTTAATGAACACTGGCTGGACAACGCGAACGCGCTGCTGCGTTCCGATTAGAGAAGTCAGCTGAGTGCCTTGGACCTGTATTGCCGGTGCACATGCGGAGAGCGCTACGGAAAGCAGCAGCGATGCCACGAAGACTTTAGATTCAAACAAGATAAACCCGGTGTCGTTTCCCACTAAGTGTCATCGGCACAGTCGATAGAAACTTAAGGTGAAGTTGTGTGATACGTCCGTCCATAACTTCTATGGATGAACGACGTTTAAGGCGACAGTTCGGAAGAGATGGAGTTGAATGCGGATATGTCGTGATATCACTGCTTTCCCTCCAAGTGAAAATCATTGTCGCCATACGGCATTTGGCCAATTTTGTCTCGCCTGCCCAAGCCATCCAATCAACGGCCTTTGCTCTTGAACAGTCGCTCATGCATCCAGCCATCGTTGGTTGCAACCAGCACTGCCTTGTCTCCAGGGGACCCAGTCACATCATGCTGGACCGACGGATACGCGGTCTGGATTGCCGGCTGCTTCGTCCATGCGGGAGCGTCATCGACCTCGTAGAGGTAGTTGACCTGAGAAATCTTGCTGCCAAACATATCCGCTGGCTGCGTGAAGTTTTCGACATCCTTCACCTTGTACTTGCCACCGCAGAAGGCGTCCCAGTTGCCCAAGTTTCCGGCCGCCCCTTTGACGAGATACTTCTTGCCTTCATCGGTAAGCGAATATTCCACGCCGGCCACCATTTGATTACCGAAGGCAGCTTTCACCTGAGTGTCCTTCGCCGAAAGCAGGCCAGCGCTTACCAACGCTGCTGCCTTTTCGGGCTCGTTGATAAAATTCATACCGCCTGACTTCTGAAGCGTGAAAGGCACGGCCTTGGCGGGCACCATGACGCAGACGCCGTTCTTGGTATCGAGGTAGTCCTGAATAGCAGACTGAAAGTTGCTCTTGTTCGCATCCTGCTTGCTACCGCAGCCGGTCAAAGCGAGAAGACCGCACGTAGCAGCCACAATAACACTTGCCTTAAACATTCAATCACCCTTATGCGTCATGGATACTTTATTTGGTCGCGCCTTAACGACGCGCGGCAACAATTATCTCTGCCCTATGCTCGTGTTCCAAGTCGATTATCAGTATTTCGCATTTATGTTTTGTACTTGTTCGATGGGCCTAAAGAATCCGGACGCGAAAGCCGATAACCAAAGGTCGGGACTCGTACTACAGGATTAAGCGTGAAGTTGCATCTTGCTCTGGCGGCCGTTGCCGTCGCATGCGCAGGTTGCGCCGAGACCGGCGCAGCTCTGCAAAGTTTGAACAATGGACTCAGCCAGGTTAATCAGGCAATGGCGCCTGGTGCCAATGGAACACCTGCGATGTTCGGTCCATCCCTGTCCGCCGAACAACAGACACAGATGCGTGATGCTATCGGTGCGTCCTTGTCGTCAAGGGATGCGGCTCTCCGCGGCATGGTAGGCTCGGCTCAGCCCGTGGTAGTTGCGGTCATGTCGAAATCAGCCTGCTATCACGATAGCAACGCATCCCGGGTGCTCAGCATGTACACGTCTGCGCAACTAGGGAACGGATACATCCCGGCGCCGTTCACGTACATGAGGTACGCCCCTAAGAACCGTTGCTTGAGCATCTTGCGGACGGACTCATGGACGCAGAAATCGTTGAACGCTTTTACCTTCAGGGCCGTTTATTACAGCCCGGATAGCGGTGAAAGCCAAGGTCTCACATACGAATTCATCAGGTCGGACGGCTCTTGGCTCTTGAATGCCGTACTTTAAATAGCTTGCGATTGGTGAACTGAACGCTGTTCTAGTTCACCATGATGACTCGGATACAACGCGAGGTCGTGCCACAGTTAATGTCAGTGGTACGGCTGCTCGCGGTCATCGAGAATTGCGTGCAACGCCGACCCGTTGCTCGAATCCAGACCCAACCACGCGACGATGTGTTCAGCCTCAATGGGCATGATGTAGCGGTCGAAACCTGCGGCGGCAATCTCGGACGATGGTCATGCAGTTGACGACGCGGACATGCGTCTTTACGGCGCGCGGTCCAACCACCACCAGCAACCGACGACATATGGAACTCGCACAAAAATCTATCGTGACGGTGACGACATCCTCATCGAAGTAGGTATCGCCCCGGTCCAAAGAATTGTTCCTGTTGCCGAGGTGGCCACACTCGAGGGTTTGCTTGGCTGGACCTACGAACTGACGCAAAAATCGTGGATGGACCGCTACCTGCTGCGTCAATTCCTTGATGTCGCCAGCGAAGCCGGTGGCGTCACGTTCCGAACGCAAGCCCGGAGTATCCGCTCCGCGCACCGTCCCCTCCAGCACGAATATTCGCCTGCCCAATCACTATGCCGCCAGTCGGTGCTCGTAATACGGCCGCTCTTTGTCATCAAGGACGGCGTACGAGGCTGCGAGGTCCGACGGGTCTGGGTTCAACCACGCATCAATGTTCTCAGGCCTGATAGGAATGATGCACCGGTCATGTCCTGCGGCGGCTACCTCTGGAGGAGGTTCATCCGTGATGGCGGCAAATGAAAGCAGGTCTGGCTGCCCCGGCACGCTCCATCGTGACCACAGACACGCGACATGCATCAGTTCGCCATTGCTCGGACGAAACTCGAGAACGACATTTTCGTCGCGCTCGTGAGTCTCCTGTAACGTGCCTTCGAACTTCGCCTTGCTCACGTTTTCGTAGAAAACTTCAACAAGAAGGACGGCATGCGTACGTCCAAAGCATGGTGCCCAGAAACCTTCAAGACTATCCCGGCGCGCATTGTAAGTCCCGGGGTATTTGGTGTCGTAAAACGCGGGCTTTCCAGCAATCCGGCACTGGTAACGCATGGGTTTCACGACCCGTTGGCCATTTTCCATAACCATCACGGGTGCGTAGTAGCCCGGAAAAATGCGCGAGTCCCGCGGTTGCAGGTCGGTTCGTTGCAAGTCTTCAAGTTTTCCCTTGGTCCATGCAATTTTGTCGGTGGCGATTCGCTGGCTTTCTGTCGCTGCTTTGGTGATTTTTGTCTGCAACGTCCGTTCGGCGTCTGCTAGTCGCTTGCGCTGTTTGAACAGGTCCTGCTCGAGTGTCGTGTCCTGCGCCGATTTGAACCGGGCGATGAGAGCACTGATTTCGCGCTCTGCATCATCCTGTGGTTCGGAAAAGGCGTCTTCCATGGCTTTTGGTATCTTCGCTCTACTGATGCCCTCGGCGCGCTCAAAAAACAGACGGGCGAACTCGTGAATGTCCATCAGGGCGCCAAAGGCGCGCACGAATTTCCGATAGTCCGCCAGAACCTGGGCTGAGTAGCACATGAACGCCTCCGTTTTGTCCTTTCATGATACGCATTTGCGTCCGCTCAGCAGAAGTTCCTGCTCGCAGTGATGAGACCGCCCAGCAGGTGTGACATGTCGACAAGTCGCTGCGCAACGAGATGTCGCACTTCGCCCTGGCATTGCCAAGTGCCATACACAGCGAGCAGCGATGCCCCGAGGGCTTCCTTGCGCTGTCTTTCCAGCAGGCTCGGCCAGACGATGACGTTCACGTTGCCCGTTTCATCTTCAAGAGTCACAAACATCACACCTTTTGCGGTGCCGGGCCTTTGGCGCACTGTCACCAGTCCGCAGCCTCGTGCGAGCCGCCCGTCCCGATAGCTGCGAAGCGTGGACGCGGGCATTAGCCGGTTGGCGAGCAGTTGCGGCCGGAGGAGTTCCAGCGGGTGCCGCCCCAACGTCAATCCCACAGACCTGTAGTCCGCGACGATGTCGTGCGCTTCAGTCGGTGCGCCCAACTCAGGCGTCTCGTCCGGTATCGAGGCGATGGCAAGCATGTCTTTGTCCGGCACAGCCGCGACCGACTGCCAGAGAGCTTCCCGCCTGTTTCCGGCAAGCGATGCCAACGCGTTTGCGTCAGCAAGGACATGCAGGTCCTTCCGGTCGAGCTGCGCTCTGCGGGCAAGGTCGCTAACGCTTTCGAACGGCCGCACCGCCCGAGCGTTCTCGATTCGTTCTGCAGCACCATCCCTCATGCCGCGAAGCAGCGACAGACCGAGACGGACAGCTGGTCGGCTCGCGCCAGCACCGTGTTCAAGTGACGAATCCCATCCGCTGATGGCGACATCTACTGGCAATACCCTGACATCATGGCGTTGCGCGTCCTGCACCAACTGCGAAGGCGAGTAAAAGCCCATTGGCTGGGAGTTCAGCATCGCGGCGAGGAACGCTTCTGGTTCGTGGCACTTTAACCAACTGCTGGCGTACACAAGCAGCGCGAAGCTGGCCGCATGACTCTCTGGAAAGCCATACTCGCCAAAGCCTTTAATCTGCTCAAAAATCGACTCGGCGAAGGCAAGGTCGTACCCGCGTTCCTGCATGCCGACCACGATGCGGTTGTAGTATTTTTCGAGGCCGCCCTTGCGCTTCCAGGCAGCCATGGCTCGTCGCAAGCCGTCAGCCTCGCCCGGAGTGAAACCAGCTGCCAGGATGGCAACCTGCATGACCTGCTCCTGGAAAATCGGCACGCCCAACGTGCGGCCAAGCGCGGTCTTCAGCGCGTCGCTCGGATAGGTCACAGGCTCGAAGCCCTGCCGTCGCTGAAGATAAGGATGAACAGCGCCACCCTGAATTGGGCCTGGCCGGACGATGGCGACCTCGATGACCAAATCGTAAAACGTGCGGGGCTGCATGCGCGGCAGCATTGACATCTGGGCGCGAGATTCAATCTGGAAGACACCTACAGTGTCGGCCGCAGAAATCATCTTGTATGTTGCGGGGTCCTCAGCCGGGATGTCCTGCATTTCGAAACGTTCACCGCGCTGCTCCGACACAATGTCTAGCGTGCGGCGAATCGCGGACAGCATCCCGAGCGCAAGCACGTCGATTTTCAAAAGCCCGAGCGACTCCAAGTCGTCCTTGTCCCATTCAATCACGCTGCGGTCTGCCATCGCAGCGTTTTCGACCGGGACGAGGCGCGTGAGCTTGCCGCGACTGATGACGAATCCACCTGAGTGTTGCGACAGGTGGCGCGGGAATCCAAGCAGCTGCGACGCCAGTCTCGCCCAGGCCTGAATAAGCGGTTTCTCCGGGTCGAGGCCGGATTCGGCAAAACGCTTCAGCAGGTCCTGACTCGTGTCGAACCAGTGATGGCTCTTCGCGACCGCATCGACAATCTGCGAGTCGACGCCGAGGGCCTTTCCCGTCTCGCGCAGCGCCCCGCGTGGCCGATACGTCGACACTGCGGCCGCAATCGCAGCGCGGTCGCGACCGTATTTTCTATAGATATATTGAATCACTTCTTCGCGCCGCTGATGTTCGAAGTCGACGTCGATGTCTGGCGGCTCCCCGCGCTCCTTGCTGATGAATCTCTCGAACAACATGTTGCCGCGCGCGGGGTCGACCTCTGTCACACCCAGGCAGTAACAGACAGCCGAGTTGGCTGCCGAACCGCGTCCCTGACAGAGGATGTGCTGGCTCCGCGCGAAACGCACGATGTCATAGACTGTCAGGAAGTACGGCTCGTATTGAAGGTCTCCAATCAGGTCTAACTCATGCTCAATCTGCTCCTGCACTTTGTGCGGAATGCCAGATGGAAAGCGCCGCTGCGCGCCGATATATGTCTCCTGCCGTAGATACGCCGCCGGCGTAATGCCCGCGGGCACCAGCTCGTCGGGATATTCGTAGCGCAACTCATCGAGCGAAAACGTGCAGCGACTCGCAATGTCTACGGTCGCGGCGAGCGCATCATCCGGATAGAGGTTGCTCAGCCGCAACCGCGAGCGCAAATGCTGCTCTGCATTGGGCGCGAGGTCATAGCCACATTCGTGAACGGGCTTGCCGACGCGGATGGCAGTCATCGTGTCCTGCAAAGGCTTCCTGGAGCGCACATGCATGACAACGTCGCCGAGCGCAACGACGGGCACATCAGATTTGCGAGCGACAAACTCAACCGCACCCCGGTGTATGTCGTCCATCGCCCGCTGATGGAGGACCAGACCAACCCATGCACGGCCCGTGAACGTGTCGTCGAGCCATTCGACCTGCGCTTCCAGTCCGTCCTCTTTCGCAGGGAAATCCGGGACGAGAATCGCAAGACAATCCGGCGCCCCCAGCAAATGACGATATTCCTTGTCTGGTCGCGACAGGTCCTGCGGAGTGAGTCGATATTCACCTTTCGGCGCGCGTGTCCGGGCAAGAGTGATGAGTTCGGACAGATTACCGTACCCCTCGCGATTCTTCGCCAGCAGGATGATTCCGAATGCCGGCGACCCGTCGGCGTTGACCAGTTTGAAGTAGGCGCCGACGATAAAAGGAAGCTTCGCTTCCTTCGCGGCCACGTGAGCACGGACGACGCCAGCCAGTGAGCACTCATCCGTTATGGCGAGCGCTGAGTAACCCAACTGCGCCGCGCGCTCAGCAAGCTCCTCTGCGTGCGAGGCGCCTCTCAGGAAAGAGAAGTTCGACCGGCAGAAAAGCTCGGCGTAAGCCGGAAGGATATTGAAGGTCGTATCCACAGCACATCACCCGAAGAGGCCATGGAGGAACCAGCGCTGCTCTTCTTCCGCATCGCGGCTGCTGACGCGTTCCCGGTAAATCCAGTAACAGCTCGTGTCTTCTCCCTGCGCGACAAAATAATCGCGCGTCACGAGCTCACCATCAAACCAGCCGGCCTCAATGCGCTCAGCGGTCGACACCATGCGCAACGGCGAACCGTAAAACGGGCGATGCTTACGCATCAATAGGCGCACCGGTGTATCGAGCATCCAGGTGGGCCGCGGCAGACCTTCAGGGAGCCTGCCTGGTTTTGTCTTTTGCGATACTGGAATCCAGTGGTTCGCAATTTCTGGGCGATGGTCGGCCGTCGGCGCCGGCCGCAGGACGTTTTCTTCACCCAGCCGTGCGACAAGCAGTTCAAGCAGCTTCTGATGGTCCTCTTTCGAGCCACCCGGCTCAGGGAAAAGCGTATCGGATGCTGGCGCCGCTGGCTCGACGTTCGTGGCATCAAGCCTCAAGGCAATCATCGGCGCGACCAGTTCAATACGGTGCAACCGCTCCTTCAGCAGTCTGACCAGGTGTTCTTCGCGCCATGTCGATTCGCCCAGCGCGATGTCGACAATGGTTGGCTCAATCGCATCGCGTCCGCGCTCATGTTCGAGTGAGAGGCGAACGCCTGTGACGGCGAGTTGTTTGGCACAAAGCCATCCACATAGCTGCACAATCAGTCGACGTGCGGCAAACATCGCTCCGTCCGCGTGCTCGAGCCGGTCTGGCATCTCGATGCGCGCGGAGAAGGCTGGCGGCAGTTCGAGCCAGTCGAAGAGTTCCGGTGCGGTACCGAAGGCTCGGTCAAGAGAATCCAGAAGGTGCTCGCCACAGCGGCGTTGCAGCCCTGCGCGAGGCAGGCGCCGTATGTCGGCGATGGTCTCGCAGCCCAGACCGTTGAACCAGTCGAAAAAGCGACGGACGTCGGGGACGGCGACCATCGGCAGTGCGGAGAGGCGGTGCTCAAGCGACGCGAGTTTCAATACTCGCCGGTTGCCATGCTTCGCGAGCAGCCAGGCACCCTGGCCAGTCGGCGCTGCGCTGATGCGCGCGGTGAAGCCAAGCGCACCGAGGACGGCCTTCGCCTCGCGACTCAGCGCAAGCAGGCCGCCAAAGAGGCGCAAACTCGCGCCGACCTCGACGACGACCGTCGCTTCATCGAGCAGTGCGACCTCGGGCGAGAATCGCATCAGCGCGATGCCAACCTCGCGCTGCGCCGCGCCTTCGCGACCCATGTCGCGCTCATGCATTTCCGTTTCGGGCGACAGTGTCAGCACACCGCCGCGCTTCATCCCGAGGCGCACACCTGCCGTACGGGCGGTGGCGTCCGCAATGACGACCTTGTCTTTCTCGAGCACGGCGCTACCGTGCGCAGGCTCAGGTGACCACTTCGGTCTGAAGACCTCGAGCGGCAACTTCGGCAGATGAATGGCGAGAAAGACGCGCATGTCGGGAAAGCAGAACAGGGGTTGGTTGAAGGGGAATCGACAAGGGCTCTGCGCGAGAGGGCCCTCGTCGTTTCACAATGTCGACAGTCAGCCCGTCAGCCGATGGTCTAAGCGCAAGCCGCAGCAGCGCTGGTGACGCATCCTGCGCAGTGGCGAGCGGCCGCACCGTGATGAAAAGCGTTTCCGATGACTGGGCAGCGAGATGCAGACGTCGAAGCGATGAAGCCTGCGCGTACTGCGCCCAGAAAATCAGCGCGCCGCAACTGCCGGCACGAAGAATCTGCTCGGCCGACCAAAGCGCATCCGCGGTTTTGTGCGCGTTCACACGGAGCACATGGTCCAAGGAAAGGCCGATGTAACTCAACCCCAGTCCGTCAGGGGTATGAGGCGGCTGCACGAATGCGACCGGCCGATTTCCCGCGGCACTGAGCGCCGGACGCAGCAGTCGCAGTTCGCCGACCCCGGCTTGCTGGACCAGCAGGTCGACCAGCGCTCCGACAGGCCATCCGCCACCCGGCAACTCCGCCGACAGCGCCGGATACCCAGTCTCGACAACCCTTCCGCGGCTGTGCGCGAGCTGCGCCGCCCGCCACAGCGACGGGTGTATGTCCTCGGCAAGGACGGTAGCGGTGGACATCGATGGCTCAAAAACCTGTATATTTATACAGTATCATATACGCAAATTCGCGCCAATGAACTGACACTTTTTAACGAGGGCTGAGTCATGGATGCACGCGTTCGGCGGGTCGACCATCCGATGCCGGAGATGGCTGCGTTCGTCGCAAAACTGCGCTCAGCCTTCGGAGTCGGGGCGATTGACGATGCGGTTAGGCGCGGAAAAGCTGGTGAGCCTGTCTTTTACGCATGCGAAAATGGCCGCGCCGTTGGGACAGCAAGTCCGGTGAGCGAAAACGTCTGGCGTGCCAAGGCTGACATACGGGACCGTCAATATTGTCCCGGCTGTGACGGCGAATGCGTCGGACAGGGTATTGGTTGCAAGGAGTGGCCGAAACGTACAGCCGGCAAGGAGAAATTTTGAAAAGAATTGGACTGGCGTTATTGATGGCCACCCTCGTGCCCGCTGCGTTCGCAACTGGCACGTACTCAGAGGTATGGAATCCGCCAGAGGCACGTGCGACCATGCCCAGATACGTCCGGGCTACGCGGAAGGTTGCATCTCATCGACGTGCGGTTCCGCATTCGGTGAAAGTGCATGCGCGGCGTGCCCTCACACCTGCGCCAAAACTCATGGCAAAGCAGCGCAACATGCAGGAAGCCGTCCCGGCGGCCGAACCAGACATGTCGGATATTCCGCGCCAGATAACCCCCGAGGGCAACGTGCTTCGCGTGACGGCTCACGCAGCATCGGCTGGGGTCGCCCGCTGATGGAGTCGCAGTCCTATCAGGGCCACAGTATCTGGGGGCACGCAATTCTGCAGCAAGAGGAAATCCTCCAGCCCGAGCGTTATGCGGCAAGTGGGACAATAACCGTGAACGGCAAACTGGTCGAAGCCTCAGGCATCCTCGCTTACTTCGACACAGAAGAGGAAGCGCAACACGCCGGCCTGGCTTGGGCACGTGCCTGGATTGATAACCACGGGTAGTCGAAACCGAATGGCGCAATGCATCAACATCTTTGCTGAGTGAGTAGCGTCTACAGCCAGTAACGCCGGCCCGGCGCAATGCGGACAACGTGCTCGGCATCTCGCAAGCGAGCGGTGCCTCGAAGTGTCAAAAGAAAAACGACCGCAAGCGCTTGGTCGCGGCCGTTGGGCTACTCATTCCCAGCGCCGCCGCTTAATTCTCGAACCGGTGAATCGTCGCTTTATACGCGCGCGCGGGCGTGTGCCACTGCTGACGCATGCAACGCGGCTCAGCTCAGGTTGAATTCAGCCGGAGCGGGCGAGTCCTTCGCGTAGCGGGAAACGTTGAGGTCATCGTGTCGAATTGCCGGCTGCTTCCCTGAAACCAAATCCGCGAGCAGCTGCGCTGAACCACACGACATCGTCCAGCCGAGCGTGCCATGACCCGTATTCAGATAGAGGTTCTGGACCGCGGTGCTGCCCACAATCGGTGTGCCGTCAGGCGTCATGGGTCGCAGCCCAGTCCAGAATGTAGCCTTCGAGGTATCGCCGCCGCCCGGGAAAAGGTCGTTCACACACATTTCCAAAGTTTCGCGCCGAGCTTCGCGAAGACGCTTGTCGAACCCCACAATTTCTGCCATACCACCAACACGAATCCGCTTGTCGAATCGAGTGATAGCAATTTTGTACGTTTCATCGAGGACAGTTGAGACCGGTGCGCATCGCTCTTCGATGATGGGGGCGGTGATGGAGTAGCCCTTGAGTGGATAAACCGGAATCTTGACGATGTCTGAGAGGAAGTTCGTCGAATATGAGCCGAACGCTACGACAAACACATCGGCGTGAATGAGCTTGGCACCATGGCGGACGCCGACAACTTTACCGCCCTCCACGACAAGGCCCTCGACATGCGTGTTGTACCGAAAGATGACGCCTGCTTGCTCAGCTAACGCCGCGAGCCGAGTCGTGAACAACTGGCAGTCGCCGGTCTCATCGCCCGGTAAACGCAAGCCGCCGGTCAACTTGTGTGAGGTGGCGGCAAGAGCCGGTTCGGCTCTTGCAAGCTCACCCTGAGTCAGCATCTCATATGGGACATTGGCTTCTTTAAGCACGGCAATGTCCTTCGCCGCACCGTCGAACTGCTGCTGCGTACGGAAAACCTGCAACGTGCCGCCAGTGCGTCCTTCGTACTGGATGCCGGTTTCTGCTCGCAGCGCCTTCAGGCAATCGCGGCTGTATTCCGCAAGCCGGACCATGCGATTCTTGTTAATGGCATAGCGCTCCGCATTGCAGTTCTGGAGCATCTGCCACATCCACTGAAGCTGGAATTGCTTGTCCTCGTCGTCCGGACGAATCGCGAGCGGGGCGTGCTTCTGAAACATCCACTTCACCGCTTTCAGCGGCACACCCGGAGCCGCCCAAGGTGCTGCGTAGCCAGGCGAAATCTGCCCTGCGTTCGCGAAGCTCGTTTCCAGCGCAGGCCCTTGTTCGCGGTCGATGACGGTGACCGCATGCCCCGCGCGTGCGAGGTAAAACGCGCTCGTCACACCGACAACTCCACTTCCCAATACGATGACACGCATGGTATCCGCTCCGGGCATCACAGTTGAAGTCGCCCGCACGCAACAATGTATGCAGTGATTAACCGGATGCTAGCTACGAGTTGGTAGTTTAATAAACCATTTGAGTGCGCTTTTTGGTTGAATCCACTGCGGGTTGACGCGAGGAGTGTTACAGTTCGCTGAACGCCTTGTCACCATTGCCGCAGCGAGGTTTGAAGCGACCGCTGCATTTTCGGAAAAATCTCGCAACTCAGTGGCGGCGTGCTGGTCGACAGGCGTGCTGCTGGCCCGCTCTCGCGAGGTGTCTCGAGCAGTGGTAACGCGCTCCCCAAAAGAGCGGGCGCCGACTCAAGAATGCCGCGGTGATTCGCCGATGAAATCGGACAAAAAGATTGCCAACTATTTGCATCCTGGGATTCTCACTAGACTTGAGAATTCTCAAACATCGCGAGAAGTCTTGAGAAGTGGGGAGCCAGGGACAAAGACGGCGGCGGCCAGTGTGCGGGCGGGAACCCCACAGTTTCCGGACAGGTTGGAGTGCGATTCACACACTTTTCGGACAAACCGCCCACAGTCTATGGCCACAATCGCACAGGGTTCGGTCGTGACCGACGAAGATTTGACTCGCGCCAGTTCAAAATCAACGGTCATCTCAATGAGGTCATCCGGACGTTACCCACCTCGACAACGCAGTTACCACAGGCAGAGCAGAGGTAGAATACCGCCAGTGTACGGTCTTACACGCAACGCGTGACACTTTCACTGCACCGCAACGCGAGGCAAGATGGCGGAAAACCTTCTCCACAAGTACGTCAACATCGCCACGCTGAGGCGGATACTCGGAGGGTCCATCCGCATGACCCAGCCGGGTGCATTCAACGACCCGTTCGAACTTTTGCCGGAGATAATCGTTCGAACCGACCAGGCGGATGAACAAGTTAGCTTCTCGTTTGACATTCTCGCTCCCCGGCGCACGAATCCGTTGGAAGCGGTTGTCCAGTTGAATGATGGACATGTAGCCAGCGACATTACTTCACGACACATACTTGACCAACTCAATCAGCAAGTTGGTATCCTTTGTTTGTCGAAGTCGCCCAACTCAATTTTGTTGTGGTCGCACTACGCCGACCAGTATCAGGGCGGGGTCATCTCTTTCGATGCCAACCACGAGTTCTTCACTGGTCAAATTCCGGTCGATTACGTTGAAGAGCGGCCGAAGAAGCACATCGACTCTTACAAATCCGAACCTGTTCCATTGGCAGAGCTTTGCGCGAAATCTGTCGAATGGCAGTATGAACAGGAGGTGCGAATTATTCGCGCCCTTCGCGACTGTAAGAAGACGGAGCACCTCGACCAACGAGGTTTCCCCGTTTTCACCGCGGACGTTCCTCAAGAAGCCGTCGTGACCGTTGCGCTAGGCGAAAGGACTCCGGTCGCCGAGCAGAAAGAGATTTATCAGCTGCTGCGAGAGACCAAAATCGGTTTGACGCTGTCGGCCGTCGATAACGTAGGTTACGGATTCCGACAGGAGATTATTTTGTATCCCGGCGACTTCCGGAATCCCACTGTGTCTCCGCGGACTGCCCACCTATTTGTCGATTCGAACTCGTTCTACGCTGAAGCAGCCCGCTGGATGATTGACAACCATCCAACGAGCGCGCTCGTCAACAAGACGGTTTAGGCCGCTCCTCTGGAACACGACGAGGCTTTCTCGGCGTCGGGGCTATCAAAGCGCTGTTTTCGGTGTAACGCCTGCCCTTGCGCCGACGGCAGGAGATATGCCGTTTTTGTTGCGACCAACGACGGTGGGCACGAGATGTTAAGAAGCAAGCCTACAAGGCGAAAAGGCTAGTTCTGAACCACAACGGGCGACAGGAATCGAACTTCCTTGTCGGCAACAAAGTCCTTCGTTGCATCGTCATAGACGGCTCGATACGGTTTCTGAGGTTGCTCGCTGAGCCATTCTTCTTGGGAACCGTTCCATACCTCGAACAAAACGAGTTCGTCTTCGGCGGCAGGGTCTTCGCTGAGCACGGCGCTGACGAAAGTTGGCTCTTCCGCCATCGCTTTCATGAGCTCTGCGAGGTGCGGTACGAATAGCGCCTTGGTCGAAGGAAAGAGCTTGAAACGTACGTAGAGAGATAGCATTGGCCTGTCCTGGTATTGTTGTTTCGAAAGCGCGTCGCGCGAGTGCGCGTCTCTTCAGAGAAGCATGTCGCGAGCGAGCGGCGCGTCGAAGTGGTAAAAAAACCGGCCGCAAGCGCGTGGTCGCGGCCGTTCGGCTAATCATTCCCAGCGTCGCCGCTTAATTCTCGAACTGGCGAATCGTCGCGTTGTACGCACGCACGGCCATCTCTTCTAGCGGTAGCTTGCGCTCAACTTCGGACAGGATTTCGACGCCCCACGGACCGTCGAAGCCCGTCGCCTGGACTGCCTTGATGAAGCCCTGCACGTCGAGTACGCCTTCGCCCGGCAAACGGCGTTTGTGGCAAGTGTCCATCCACAGCGGCTCGATTGCGTAGCGGTCTGCGTCGTCGAGCTCGATGCCCTTGATGAATTCCGGCTTAATCGTGGCAATTTCCTTGAAGTCGACATTGCCGCGGCTCAGGTGCCAGATGTCGAGGAGCAGGCCCGCGTTGGCCTTGTTCGCACCTTCGACAATAGCTTTGCCGGTTTTGATTGTTCGCACGTTGCTGAAGGGCATGATTTCCAGCATGACTTGCGTACCGCGCTTCCCGGCGTCATCTGCCAGCTTGCCGAACTCTTCGACCATGAGGGGGACGTTTGCGGTCTCTTCGCCGATGCCGGGGCCGACCTTCACAATGCGCGCGCGGAGTTCTTCTGCCGCCTTGAGATAGTAGTACCGCATGCTGTCGGACGTGCGGCGGCGCTCGCCGGTTTGATACCAGTCGACCAGAAACTCGAATTCAACGTGCTTGATGCCATTAGCTTCGAGGATTCGGCGCATCTCGGGGAAGCCAATCTTGTCGGCGGTAGCGTAGATGTCCGAGTGAATCAGACCGATACCATCCCAGCCTGCTTTTGCTGCCGCTTCAACACGGTCCTTGAAGCTGAAGGGGCTGATTTCGGTTGGGCCAAACGGAAAGACGTCGCCAGACAGAGTGAAGTAAGCAGCAACAAGTTCGACCTTAGATTTGGACATGTAAACCCTCGTGAAGGAAGTCGCGACAAGCCCGACGCGGGTATCGCATGAAGACCATGTCCCGAACTATTACGTAGAAACGGCAGCGGATAAACAGCCTGGAAATCGTCTTACCGTAGCGTAGAAATCTACAATCCCGCTTCATGCAGCTCGGCGGCTTTTTTAGTCAGCAAAAGCGGTGCGCAGCCTGATTGTTCGATGGCAGCGGGACTAACGCGGTCCGGGAGCAGCAATTTTTCCGGTGAGAGGAAATAACTTTTCGTTCTGTCGCATTTTTCTTTCCCATATCAAGCCTTACTGTGCCTCCTCGAGAACATCAAAACCCGGCTCTTCCATCTCAGGAGCCTTCAGGAGACATAGCATGAACATCTGCAAATCCGTCATTTCTTGCCTCATTCTCAGCGCTATCGCCAGCGCTTTCGGCAGTGGTGCCCAAGCCGCAGACCAGCCGCGCGTCGCGTTGCTTATGCCGACGCAGAGCGTTGAATATTGGGCGCTCTACGTCAAAGGCTTCGAAAAAGAAGCTGCGGCACAAGGCATCAAACTCGACGTGAAGGTCACCAACTACGACCCGAATGAGCAGGCAACCCAGGTCGACCAGACGCTCGCGCAGAAGCCCGATGTCATCGTCCTCGTGCCGGTGGACTCGAGCGCAATGGTTCCGTCGATTCGCAAGATTGACCAGGCGAAAATCCCGCTCGTCATTTCGAACTCGATGCCCGACCAGAAATACTCCCGGTACTGGAAAGTCTTCACTGGGCCGAACGACATCAGTAACGGTCAGGTTGCCGCGAAAGCGATGATTCAGGGATTCAAGGACAAGGGCTACGGAGACAAAGGGAAAATAATCGTCATCAACGGACAGATGGGTACTCCCCCCCAAATACAACGCTACCAGGGTTTCGTTGATGAGCTGAAAAAGGATGCGCCGGGTATCGAGGTAGTCGGCGCCCAACCTGCGGACTGGGACGCAGTGAAGGCGGAAGCGGCGGCGTCTGCGCTTTTCACGCAGTTCAAGGATGTGAAAGGCGTCTACACAGAGAATGATTCTCAACTTCGTGGCGCGGTGACTGCCGCTCAAAGACTTGGACTCGACCCTTCGAAGCTGGTGATTGTGGGACACGGATGCGACTCTGGAGGCGTCGAGGCAATCTCGGCAGGTAAAGCCTACGCAACCGTTGAGCAATCTCCTTTTGACGATGGTGCCTATGCCGCGAAAGCCGCGAAGGAACTCGCGTCCGGCAAGGCGCCGCAAGCCGTGCAGTACTTGCCGAACCCGGCGGCTACCAAGGCCACCATCAACGTCTGCTATTCCCAGAAGAAGTAGGTCGCGCGTCGGCTACCCAGTTACCGCGTAGCCTGCAGGATGTGTAAGCGATCCATTTTCGGCGTCTAGCCGCTGGGGACAGGAGCGAGGAGCATAGGTGTCCACCTATCCGGAGGTGGACACCTATGGCTGACAAAGATCCAGAGTTAAGAGTAGTTCGACGCAGCAGCGACGGTCGCCGTCGTTACGACGATAAAGGCAAGCGTGCGCTCGTTGAGGAAGCGCTGCGTTCTGGCGTGTCGGTTGCCCGCCTGGCGCAGGAGCACGGGATCAACGCCAACCTGCTACGCAAGTGGATCACGAAGTACCTTCTGGAGCGCGAGAAAGGCATCTCGCCGGCATCGCAGGATGATGCTACCGGCGAACAGGAACGTCCGCATGCCCCGGAGGAAATCGTACTGGAGGGCGCGCTCGCGGTGATTGATGGCGCGCCCATTGACATCCCGGGTTCGCGCAAACGCTCCCCACCTGTCGCCTCGCCCACGGCATTCGTGCCTGTCGTTGCAGCACCACCAGCACTGCCAACCGCACCGCCGTCACCATCGCCATCGCCATCGCTGACGCTCGCACTGCATGTGCGACTGTCCAACGGCGTCGAGTTTGATCTCGGCGAGGCGAGCATCGACGAACTGACCACCGTGGTCCAGATGCTGGGGAGGATGCCGTGTTCCGGTTCGACGAAGGCCTGAAGGTCTACCTGCATCGGGAACCCGTCGACTTCCGGTATGGCATGAACAGCCTGTCGATTCTCGTGGAGCAGGCCATGCATTTGAACCCGATGGATTCCTCGCTCTATGTGTTTACCAACCGGAGATGCGATCGCATCAAGATCCTGGGCTGGCAGGGCAACGGTTTCTGGCTCATGCTCAAGAGACTCGAGGCAAACGATCGCTTCGTGTGGCCTGACAGCGCGAACCGGGTCGCGACACTGAGCGTCGAGCAGTTGCACTGGCTTATCGAGGGCATCGACATTGCCGCAGTCCAGCGACATCCCAGTCGAAATTATGCACGCGTGAGCTGAACACGTCACCGGCGTGCCGGTCTAAGCGGTATGCCGATCAACGTGATCATCGACGCCGACGAACTCAAGGCACTGCTCGCGATGCGAGAGGCCTATGGTTCGCTTCAGCGCGATCATGAGGAGGTTCGCAGCGCACTGCGCCTCGTGACAGCTGAGCGCGATCTCGCCGAGGAACGACTGCGCGCTTACCGTCGCGAACTGTTTGGCGCGAAAAGCGAAGCGCGCGCCTCGGACCAGTTCGGCCTGTTCAACGAAGCCGAAGCGCTCGGCGCGAACGCCACTCCCGCGCAGGAAGATACCCCCGGAACCGAGGTCGCGGCCCACAAGCGCAAGAAGCGCGGCCACCGCAAGCCTCTCGATCCCAATCTGCCGCGTGATGTCGTGCGACACGAACTCCCTGAGGCAGAGCGCTTCTGCGATCACGACGGACACGCGCTCGTCGAGATCGGCGTCGAGATCAGTGAGCAGCTCAATGTCATTCCCGAGCAGTTGCGAGTCACCCAGCATCAGCGTATCAAGTACGCCTGCCCATGTTGCGATCTCGGCATCAAGGTTACGCCGGCACCGCCCCGTATCATCCCGCGTGGGCTGCTGAGTGAATCGGCGCTCGCGTGGATCGCCACCGGCAAGTACCAGTTCGGCATGCCGCTCTATCGCCAGGGCCGGTCTGCTGCGTCGCTTCGGCGGCGACATCTCGTCGAACACGATTGCCGCGAGCATGGTCCGCGTCGGTCTTGCGACGCAACCCGTCATCAACCTGATGCGCGATGCGCTGCTCGATGCCGAACTGATCTACGGCGACGAGACGACGTTCCAGGTCCTGAAGGAGCAAGGGCGAAAGCCGCAAACGAAAAGCTATCTGTGGGCGCAGATGACCGGTTCGGGCATCCCCATCCGTTGCTTCACCTATACGCCAGGTCGTGGCGCCAGGCTGGCTGACAGGCTGTTTGCCGGTGTCCGTAAAGGTGCCGCCCTGATGACCGATGGATACGAACCCTACAACGGCATCGCTGAACAGTACCAGCTCGTGCACCTCGGATGCTGGACGCACGCAAGACGGTACTTTGTGAAGGCGGAAGACAATGTCCCCAAAGCAGCGCGCCCGCCCGATCTGCTCGCGACACGCTTCATCAGCCTGATCGGAAAACTGTTCGCGGCCGAAGCGCGAAGCCAGACGTGGACGGCTGGGCGACGACAGCGATTGCGACGACGATACAGCGCGTGCGTACTCGATGTTATCGAAAAGCTGATGCTTGAGCACTCGCCTGGCGTCGTGCCCAACAGTCTGCTCGGCAAGGCGCTGACCTATCTGCACGGGCAGTGGCCGAAGCTGATCCGTTACGTTGAAGACGGCAACTGGCCCATATCGAACAACCCTTGCGAAAATTCCATTCGCCCGTTCTGCCTGGGACGCCGCGGCTGGTTGTTTGCTGACACCGTCGATGGCGCAAACGCGAGCGCCAATCTCTACTCACTGGTCGAAACCTGCAAGGCGAACAGCATTGATCCGTATCGCTATCTCACCTGGCTATTACAGCGTCTCCCGCTGGCACAGACCGTCGACGACTACGACGCGCTCTTGCCCTGGAAGATGCCCATCGATCTCCGCTGACTGAGCCCTGTAACACATCTCATGAGAACCGCGCCCTTACTCTGAGGGGTGTCGTCAATGGATCGCGTACCAGGATGTAACTGCGACCCTGCGGGGTCGCTTTCGCTTTGAAACGGAGACAAGAATGAGACGAGACATTGGCGTGGCGGTGATTGGAACTGGTTTTATGGGAAAAGCACATGCCCTCGCGTATCGCGCGGTGCCGAATGCTTTCCCTAGCTCGCTGACGCCACGGTTGGTGGCCGTTGCCGATGTCGGCGAGACGGGCGCGAGGCAAGCGGCAGAGCAATTTGGCTTCGAGCGTGCGACAAGCGACTGGCGGTCGCTCCTTGACGACCGCGATGTTCAAGTCGTCTCAATCACTACGCCATGCAGTTTGCATCGGGAGATGGCATTGGCCGCAATCGCTGCTGGGAAGCATGTGCATTGCGAGAAACCGATTGCGCCGTCCGCATCCGACGCTCACGAGATGATGAGGGCGGCCGAGTCCGCGAACGTCGTCACGCAAGTGGGTTACAACTACATCAAGAATCCCATTCTCAAACTGGCGCGAAAGATGATTGCGTCTGGCGAACTGGGCGAAATCACAAGCTTTCGCGGCATCCATGCGGAAGACTACATGGCCGACCCCGAGATTCCCTACAGCTGGCGAGTCGACCCTCAAAACGGGGCTGGCGCGCTGGCTGAAATCGGCAACCATATCGTCGGAATGTCGCGATTCCTTCTTGGTGCGATTACCCATGTGAATGCACAACTCGAGACTGTCAATAAGACGCGTCCGGTATCGCCTGGTTCGCCCGAGCGCCGGGAGGTCAAGGTCGATGACATTGCAAGATTGATAGTGACCTTCGACCGCGGGTGTTCAGGCTCAATCGAAGCGAACTGGACCGCAACCGGCCGCAAGATGCAGCTTGAGTTCGAGATTTATGGAACAAAGGGTGCGCTGTGCTTTTCCCAGGAGCGCTTCAATGAGCTTCGATATTTCAAGGCCAGCGGCGACCCTCGGACATCGGGATTCACCCGAATTGAAGCCGGACCGGCTCATCCTCCCTACGAAAACTTCACGGTAGCTGGCGGGCACCAACTGGGTTTCAACGATTTGAAAACCATTGAGATGGCGGAGTTCATCGCGGCAATCGAACATGGGACGCCTACTTTCCCGGACTTCCGGGAAGCGTGGGAAATTCAACGGATTGTCGACGCCGCCATCCGGTCTTCGGCCGAGGCACAGCGAGTCTCTCTGTAACAGACCAGCAGGCTCCAAGGCTAACGCCCGGTTTGGCAGGCGTCACGTCCTGACTTCCGCGCGTTTTTTTAGTGCCAGCCCGACACCGATATTTCCGGTCACTGGAAATATCATTTCGCGGCCACGCATTTTTCTTTTCCTGGCGAACGAATAACCTGTGTCTCAACGATAACGAAGCCGCTGAAGCGAGTTTCTGCTGGAGACAACATGCATTCCTGCGCACGCAGCGATTCTTTGCGAATTCCTCTCCTCGTAGACCAACAGCAGCGGCATCACTGATGCGGCGCGCCCCACGGTTCGTCGCGAGCCATGGCAAGCATCCGCTTCAGCTTCGATGCAAGGCTTCGCTATTCGAAATGTATGCGTCACCCAGTGTGAGCAATCACGCGGATGAGCCAGGTGACGGTGACGGGCATCAACCCGTGGCAGCGGACGACCGAAGAGTGTCCGCGTATGGAGGAAGACAATGCTGCAAGACGCTAAAACAGGCGGCGACACGCTCGCCGCTCAGAGTCTGCTCTGCGCTCGCAATCTGACCAAACACTATGGTGGCGTGAAGGCGCTTACCGGTGTCAGCCTCGAGCTGGCACCTGGTGAGATTCACGCACTATGTGGCGAGAACGGTGCGGGCAAAAGCACGTTTATCAAAATTCTCGGTGGCCTGGTCCAGCCGGACGACGGTGAAATCACCGTCGACGGACATCGACTGAAACTCGGGCATCGCACCGACCCCAGACTTATCTCCATCGTTCACCAGGAGCTTGCTATCGTCCCGACGCTGTCGGTGCTCGACAACATACTTCTCGGTGGCGCGGACCAGAGCGAAATCTACCGTCGCAGCCAATACCGTGACTCCGTTCGCGAACATCTGGATTCGGTCGGGCTGTCGCATATCAAGCTCGATGCGCCTGCTTCGCGGCTCGGCCTTGCTGAATGCCAGCTCGTCGAAATCGCTCGGGGTATGTCGCGTCAAGCGAAGGTCCTGCTCCTGGACGAACCTACCGCGACCTTGTCAGATGCTGAGATTGTCCGGGTCTTCGACGTCGCGCGCAGGCTGCGTGACCAGGGGACCGCGATGATTTTCGTCAGCCATCGACTCGATGAAGTGTTTGCGCTGACCGACCGGGTGACGGTCTTTCGCAATGGGCAGCACGTGCTCACGCAGCGCACCGCGGATATGACGACCGCAGAGGTGGTCAAGGCCATGATTGGTCGCGAACTGGTGCATAGCAAGGTCATGCCGCCGGAGAACCGCGCCAACGTCCCGCCGCGTCTTTCGATTTCCAACCTGACGGTCGCGGACAAGGTCAAGGACCTCTCAGTCGACGTCGCGCCTGGTGAAATCCTCGCCGTAGTCGGCCAGCTGGGTTCGGGAGCGGAAGTTGTTGTTGAGGCCCTTGCCGGTCTTCGCGGTGATATTTCTGGTGCTGTGAAAGTAGATGGTCAAACCGTCAAGCTCGACAGCATTCGGCATTCGCTGCGAGCCGGCATCGCGTACGTGGCGGAAGACCGCGCTGACAAAGGCCTTTTCCTGGATGCGCCGATTGCCATCAATATCACCGCGTCTGTCATGGCGAAGTTCACCCGAGCGGGAATTATGCGACGAGCCGGTGAACAGGAAGAGGCACGACGCCTGGCGTCGATGTTCACCATCGACCCGAAGCGCCTGCCGCACGAGGTGTCCACACTTAGCGGCGGCAACCAACAGAAGGTCTCTCTCGCGAAGGCGGTAGCACTGGCGCCTCGTCTGCTGCTCCTGAACGAGCCTACCCGGGGCGTTGATATTGGCGCCCGCAGTGAAATCTACTCGACGCTGCGCAAGATGGCGGACGAAGGCTTGGCGATTGTTTTCTACTCGACGGACCTCGAAGAAATCCTGGAGCTCGCGGATACGGTTCTGACGGTTTTCAGAGGTCGGATGGTCCGTCACAAGCCGCGGTTTGAGATAAATGGCGACACGCTCCTGCATGACATCGTGGCAGGCGACGGCGATGCATCTCATGCCCATGTCTCTTTCCGAAACCAGCCTGTGGAGGTGGGTAATGCATAAGACAGCTCTTGAGCCTACCGCGCCGGTATCAACGACTGCGCTACGACGTTGGTCCACAGCATTGTTTGGAACGACGAGCATTCACTCTGCGTCGATTCGCATCGCAACTTTTGTTCTTATCGTGGTCGCTGCGGCTATCGTTCCCCACTTCACCGAGTTCGGAAACGTGCAATCCCTGATGTACTCAGTTGCTGCGGTCGGCATTGGCGCTATCGGGATGGCGCTCGTGACCCTCAGTGGAAATCTGTTCATGCTTTCAATGGGTGCGACAGCGGCTGTCTCCACTGTGATGTTTGCCGCGCTCATTCATCTGGGCCTTGGCGCAACGCTGCTGCTCGTGGTGTTGAGTGGCCTTCTGATGGGGGCTGTCCAGGGTGGAATCATCGCGCTGGGTAAAGCGAATCCCATCATCACCACAATTGCCACCTCGTCAATCATCATTGGTGCTGGTGTTATCTACACTGGAGGGCTGACGGTCATCGGAAAGGGCGACGCGACATGGCTCGGTCAAGGAAGGTTGTTTGGCTGGCTGCCGAATCAAATCCTGGTGCTGGCTATCTTTGCAGCCATCGCAAGCTTCATCCTGCAGAAGTCTCGCATCGGGCGGGAAATTAGACTGATTGGTATGCGAGCTGAAGTCGCACGCATCGCAGGACTTCGGTTGATGGCAGCAACGCTCGTTTGCTACGGATTCGCAGGCGCCGCAGCCGCGCTTGCCGGGTCGTTGATTGCCTCCTCGTCAGCTCAAGGCAATCTGACCTACGGCATTGACCTGGACTTCAACGCAATCGCAGCGGTGCTCGTCGGTGGAATCTCGATTCGTGGCGGACGCGGACAAATCTCGGACGCGGTAACGGGCGCAATTTTCCTCGCCGTTATTAGCAACATCCTTTTGGTCAGCGGTGTGAGTTACGAGTACCAGTTGGTAGCGAAGGGCATCGTGGTCCTGGCGGCCGTCGTGTTCGGAGCGTTGCTCGCCCGGCTCGGTCCGGGACGGAAATAACAGGAGATTCGAAAATGGAACAGTCTCAACGACTTCTCAATCTGGCCATTCGCCTTGTACTGCTCGTCGGAATGCCTGTTATCTTTGGCCTCTGCGTCGACCATTATTTCTCGCAAGCGAACCTCTATGCAATCTTCCAGGCGTTTGCCTTCCTTGGCATCATCGCGCTGGGTCTCTCAGTCACGATGATTGCAGGTGAGTTCGACTTGAGCGTCGCTGCAATCTCGACAGTTGCAGGTCTTGTCACTGTGAAGTTCGGCGGAGATAGTGCGTTACTCGGCGTGCTGTACGCGGTCATCTTCGGCGTGGTGGTCGGCGTCGCTAACGCTGCCCTGCTGCCGTGGCTCGGTGTTTCTTCGCTGGTGACGACCGTCGGCTCCATGATGTTCCTTACCGGCGTCGGCTACTGGATTGCAGGTGGCCGGGTGTTGAGTTACGCCAACCTTGATGTCAGCGACTTCCTCGACCAGAACGTCGCGGCAATCTTCTCTCCCCGTAGCCTCATCACAATCGTCTGCTTTATCGTCGTTTCGCTTTTCCTGCGCTACACCACCCTCGGGCGTGACATCTACGCGTCGGGTGGTCATCGGAAGGCGGCAATTCAGAGTGGCGCGCGCGTGGGTAAGGCTTTGACGGTCGGCTTCGTCATCTCCGGCGGACTTTCGGCTCTCGGTGGAGGCCTGCTCTCGCTGAGCCTGGCAACTGCGTCCGCAACGATGGGAAGCAATATCTTGCTTCAGGCGGCTTCGGCCGCAATTGTCGGCGGTGTTGCCTTGGGTGGAGGCATCGGTTCGCCGCTCGGCGTGGCAATTGGCGTTCTGATTCTTACGGTGCTGAACAATGGGCTCGGCCTGTTGAATGCAACGTCAACTCAGATTCTCCTCGTGAACGGGCTGTTGCTTCTCATCGTGGTGCTGCTTGACGGACGCCTGGGTGCAGTCTTGGCGTCGCCGCTCGAGCGATTTGCTCGGAGAAAGGCGACCACAGCGGCGTAAGCAACTAGATGCACTGGTGCGGCTGACGCGTCAGAACGCGTCGGCCACTATCGTTTTCGGCCGGGTATCTTCCCGCCGTCACCAGAAACACGACCGTCTGTTCCAGTGGCAAGTGAATGCGACCGACCCGCTGTGCGTGTATTCAGCCTCCCTGTGCGAGATGCACGCTACACAGCAGCTTTTTCTTTCAAAGGTTGTGCCGCGCCGGGCGGGTGTTGTGCGCCCGTCTGCTCCGCAGCGAGATGAAGTTCCGGTTTGCTCAACAAAATTGCTTAACGAGAACAATCTGCGGGGGCGGAAAGCGCGGTCGGCGCGTGACCTGAATTAACGGAAAAACTTTAGCGAATTTTGGGCTAGTCGCCAAAGAATCCCTCGATGCGCAAACGTTTAACCTGATAGCAGCTTTTGGGGGCTTTCCCGCGGAATCGGCTGTCGCCCTGGAAACGAGCGGTCTCGCATCATTTCATACACCAACAATTTTCAAATGGCCTTGTAAAGAAAGGTTGCATCCGATAGGCTTTCGACGGCGCATGCTCGGGGTTCGTCGAACGCGACGAAGGGCTGCTCGTATAAAATCAATCGAAAAGAGCAAAGAATGGGCCTTTGGAAAAAATTTGTCGCATGGCTGTTTTCGCCAACGCGACGAACCGCGGCGCGGGCTGTCGATGCGCCAATAGATGTCGACGAAAGCACCATCGCAGACGAGCTGCAGCTGCTTCAGGAAGCTCGTCGACTTGGAGAAGCGGGGCAGCCTGCCCCGAACTCGACGCTGCCCGCCGGGATAGAAGCGCAGATTGTCCAGCGCATCGATATGGCCCGGCTCAATCTCGTCGAATGGGCGGCTGGCCGGCTCGCGATTTTCAACGCCGACCTTGCGCGGCTGGACACCACTGCTACCGTCGACAATGCGCTTCAGGCCGACCAGGAGTTCACACGCAAGGCCGACGCATTGTTGAATGAACAGGCTCCATTGCTGAATTCGTTGGGTGACAAGGCTCGCCGTGCCCGGGGAGAGCTCACCGAATTCCGGGAAAAGAACGGCCTGACGCGCAACGCGCGCTTTCCCGAAGGAACCGGGAAAGCTCTGCGAATTAGCGGACTGCTTTTGTTCATCGTCGTCGAGGCAATTCTCAACGCGAGCCTCTTCGCTATTGGCATGGACGAGGGGCTGATAGGTGGTTTCCTCTACGCAGCAACGTTTGCGTTTGCAAACGTCATCGCTGCGTTCCTGCTCGGCCGATACGTCATTCGCAATATCTTTCATCGCTCACTCCTTCTAAAGCTTGCTGGCAGCATGGCGCTAGTGCTCGCGGTGCTCACTATGCTCACCATCAGCCTAACTGTTGCTCATTACCGCGACGCGCTCGTCTCCGACATTCAGAACCCAAGCAAGGTCGCTTGGCAAGCGCTTAGCCACGCACCGTTCATGCTCGGGGATGTCAATTCGTGGCTGCTCATGGGACTAAGCTTGCTATTCGCGGTAGGAGCGCTAATCGATGGGCTCAGTCTTGACGACCTCTATCCTGGTTACGGCAGGCTTGCTCGCGATTGCGCGGCAGCGGAAACGGACTACCAGGGCGAGATTGATGGGTTGCGCGAGGGACTCGAAGAACTCAAGGATGAAATGCTCAGAGAGCTCGAGGACGATACACGGAGTGTGCAAGCCCTTATCGTTCGGCAGGAAGGCCTGCTCGAACAGAAGAGCAAGACACAGCTCCGGCTTCAAGGCAGCCTCTTCAACGCTCAGCGATGCATGGAGGCGTTGGTGACGCGGTTTCGCACGGAAAACGCGCTCCACCGAAAGGGCATCCCTGTACCACCGAGCTTTTCGGTGATGCACGTCCTGGCTGACATTAGGCAGCCAGATTTCCGGATGGACGAGGGCGAAACTGCCCTTGCTGCGCAGCAGGCAAGGCTGCAGGAGCTACTAGGGAAGGTGCAACACGTTAAGGCGGCAATTCAGGCTGGCTTCAACAAGAAGTTCGATTCACTGGTGGCGCTCGAGGAACTGGTTGATGCTGCTCAGCCCCCCAGTGAGCGCGTTCTTCGGGCGGTCGCATGAGACGAAGCCGAGCCGCCGCGAAGCGCGATACCCGAAACATCGCCCTCGCTACCTTCATGCTGACAGCCGTTGCCGCAATCGTAGCGGCGGCGGGTTACTTTTATTTCAACCGTTCGCCGGGGCTCGACAAGCGGATGTGCCCAGCTGGCGGGCCACTGGGGCAGGTTGTGTTACTTGTCGACAAAACCGACCCACTCAGTTTCACGCAAAAGAACGCGTTCACAAATTTTCTTGACGGCTTGGTGGTACGCGGTATTCCGCCCGGCTACCTTCTGACAGTCTTCGCACTCGGCGGAGACTACAAGGAGACGGCTACCCCCCTATTCGACTTATGCAATCCCGGCACTGGAGCCGGCGCGAGCGAACTTACGTCGAACCGAGCTCATCTGAAAAAGCACTTCGATGAACAGTTCCGCAAGCCAATGTTGCAACTGGCCGACGAGCTGCAGACAACTCAATCTGCGCGCTACTCCCCGATTTTCGAGATGTTGCAAATGACGGCCATCAACGGCTTTCGCAAAGAAAACGTAAATGGCCCACACCGCCTCATCATCGTCTCGGACATGCTGCACAACACCCCCGAATACTCGATGTATCGGGGCACGCTCGATTTTGAAAGCTTCCATAGTTCCAACTACGGCAGGAAGATAAGCACTGACCTCGGCGGCGCTGACGTCGAGCTCCAGTACCTTCTTACATCACCGCAATTGCAGACCCGCCGGCAACTCAAATTTTGGGAAGACTACTTCGCCGCAAGCGGGGGCCGGATTGTCGCCGTACGACCCCTCGAGGGCTGATGCAATGCGCAAAATTGTTTCGATACCCGTCCAGAAACTGTTCCTCGTCACGCTCGCGCTCAAGGTGGTCTCGTCGGGCATCGGTTGGTTAATTGGCGACCCTTGGTTTTTCGGGCTGGTGATACCAATCACGATAATGGGCTTGTACATCGTCATTGGTTGGAAGCGCATCGACAGCACGGTCTCGGATGAAAAATTCGCGGACAGCTGCTACTACATTGGCTTCATTTTTACCATTACTTCCATCATTTTCAGCCTGCTCGACCTACCCAATATCGGTACTCGAATGTCGCTAATCTCTGTGCGCTTCGGCACTGCCATGATAAGCACGGTCCTTGGGCTGATGGTTCGGGTGTACTGGGTGAGCTTTCGGCAGGACGTGGGCGACGCGGTCCAATCCGCAGAGGAGGGCGTCGTTGACGCAACACATCGTCTTCGCGAGCAGTTGACCATTGCGCTCGAGCAGTTCCGTGACTTCCAGTCGCAGGTGCAGGATGCTACGAGCATGTCCATCGCAAAAGTTAGCGTGGGCGTTGAGGAACTCACGAAGTCATACGCCGCGAAGCTTTCCGAGTTTTTCCAACTGCTGGCAAACGAGAACACCAAGGTGTTCAAGGGCGCCCAATCCGAGGTGCACCAATCCAGCCAGCGGCTCGCTCGCTCAGTCGACGGTTACTCGGACGAAATAAGGAAGAGTCTCGGCAGCATTGAGAAAAAGGTCGTCCAATTCACGGACGTGGTGACTCGCCGTCTCGAAAACACAACTTTCCCCGATGACTACTTTGCCCAGCAGCTGGCCGCACCACTCGCAAAGCTAGGTCTAAGTACCAGCGGTATCGCCGATGACGTAAATAGTGCTGCAGAAGAAATCAAATCGACGCTGGTAACGTTACGCGATACGTTTTCCGCTATGCGCGCCCGGACGGATAACGTGGAACCAGTGTTCGAGCGATTGGTTGACCTCGCACAGACTCAGGAAGCGCTGCTAGCTGGCTCACAGGCGCACGTCGACACACTCGGTGTACTCAACAGTACTCTGCGTGCGGCGCAGGATGGCCTTGGCTCCATTCGCTCCGAAGTCGCCGCGCAATCCCGCTCGATGGACGCTTGTATCGAATCAGTCAACACGCAGACATCAAGTATCGAGCGGGTGGCTGTGACGTTGTCCGCGCTGGACACAGCTCTTTCCGCCGTCATGTCGGATGCAAATCGCCAACAAGAACGCCTCGCTAGTGTTGCCGCCGGTGCGACCGAGCAGTCACTGGCACTGGGACGGGTAAGTGAGTGTGTCGCAGGTTTAACTGACGTCCTAGACCGCGTGGCAGCTTCCGTAGAGCACAATTCAAAGGACGTCGGCGACTTGGCCCGTCAACTGAAGGACGAGAGTACCTCAGTGCGCGACGAGCGGGCGGCTTCCCGCGAGTCCATCCAGCGTTTGGCCGCGTCGGCGAATGAAGTGCCCCATCTCCGCGCTGCTGTCCACAGACTGACCGAGCAGCTCGCCGACTTCCTGCAGCAGATGCGAAGCTCCGCTGATGAACTCCCCACGCTGGTCAGAAGGCCCGCGGCTCATGACGCGTCAGGGGGAGCGCACCCGCTGCACAGCGTCGGCGGCGCCTCTGTGAATGACACGGACGCCGCACCGGTGGGTTGGTCTGCGGGCACCGCTGCTTTGCCCCCTGTCGGCGATGTTCGTGCATAACCCGCTGGGAGCCGGAGCCTGTGAAGCGCACCAATGACCAAATATTTCAGCTTTCTCTCACCGAGATAGCCTTTACGCTCGTTTTCATTCTGCTACTGTTGTTCGGCTATATGCTGGCGAAGGCCGATGCCAGTAAAAAGGAACTGGAGCAGGCGCTTTTGGCGGCAGGAACACTCCAGCAGAACCGGCAGATGCTCGAGGAGGCGCGTGCCGAACTCACCCGTGAGCTCGTGCGCGCGGGCGCAAAGCCGGACGAGGTCATCTCGTCGCTGTTGTCGCAGTCGAAGCTTATCCAGGAGCGCGACGAACTTAGGAAACGTGTCGACAACCTCGACAATCAATTGAGCGCGCTCACGGAGGTCAAGAACCTGCTGAACTCGACGCGCGGCGGACCGGGCGACCGCGACGTTGTGCAGAAGCAGATTACCGAGGCGCTGACGCTGAAGGCGAAGCTTGAACAGAAGCTCAAGGACGAGGAGAGCCAACAAGTGGCACCATCGGCCCCCGCTTCGGTCAGCTTACCCGCGAGTGCCGCGACGGTGACAGCCTCGTCCATAAAGCAAGCGACTGCACACTCAAGCGACCGCTATCCCCTTGCTGCGTCCGACATCGCTGCGCAGGCGCTCGCCGGTCTTGTGCTCAAGGGAGAAGTCGAGAAGCAGATGCGCAACCAGCTCAACCGGCCTTACGTCTCCGGTCAGGAGCCCATCCTCGCTGAGGAGCTCGTGTCGGCCCGCAAACAGGTGGAGGTCCTCGGCACAAACGTCAATGTCGGGGTCGTCACGAAGGAGAACGCTAACCTTCGCGGACAGCTCGCGTATCTGAAAGCCCGGCTCGACGCGCGCGGCGGCCGCGATTATCCGCCGTGCTGGGCAGACGAGAAAACGGGTAAGGTCGAATTCCTTTTCATCATTGAGATAGCGCCTGACGGTTTGCACATTACGCCGTCGTGGCCGGATAGCCGCAAGCAAGACGCCGCCGCACTGCCCGGCATCGACAAATTGACTTCCGCCCACGCGCTGACGCTTTCTGAATTCGCTGCGGACATGCAGGGTATCGACCGCTCGAGCAAGGCGAAGGAATGCCGGCACTACGTCTACATCAGGAACCGTGTGACGGACCTCGATTCCTTCAACCGCCAACGCTACGCCATCGAAAACTTCTTCTACAAGCTAGAACTTCGCAGCTAGCGAGTATGCGACGCGGCGGTTGTCCATCAATGCCTCCGGCGGTTTAACCGAATGTTTCCAGGCAAAATCGGCGGCATTGCCGTCGACGAGGGTTTCGAACACGGCCTGCGCTCGGCCGACGGTCTTGGGGTCGAGTTTCGCGTCGGGCAGAATAGGCTCGCGGCGGTCTCGCGCGCGACACGCGTGCTTGAACACCCGAGAGTAGCCGGATTTTCCAGCGCCGTTTTCCCCAAAAATGGCTGTGATGCCGGCTGGCGAAATTGGCAGTCGGCCCCCTTGAACCAGCGCATTGACATTCTCAATGTCCTTGATGGCCACAATTTGGACGAGCCTTGTCGAGTTTGCTGGCGGCGCAACTTCTGCGTCCAGCAGTTTTTTTGGCTTCCGGCCGTCGGCACGTGGAATGCCGGCCTCGGCCTTCGCAAGTGCGAATAAGTCCTCTGGAGTGAGTTCGCGATTGGCATACAGACGAGCTATCGCGTCTTGTTGCCAGGCCGCAAGGTCTTTCGACCACGCGTGAATTTTCTGAATGATTGTCACCGGCCACGTCCTCTTTAGAATTTTCCGGAAGCAGCCCGCGTGGACTGCCTTCGCTTTGATGAACGAACGCGTAATTTTATTGCAGGCACACTCTTCTATGGTGGCGGAATGACGAAAGCGATGGTGACATCGGTGATGACTACGCACCCGCACCATCAACTGGCACCGAAAGCGAACATCCACCCGAGCTGAAGCTCTCGACTTGAGTAGAGGCTCTAATAGCTAAAGACGCGTCGGCGTTTGCCGATAACTGGTTCAAATGACGCACAAGGCGAGCCGCTTGCCCGGCCGCGAAAAGCGCATAACAGGAAGTGGCATGACGCGTGGTCGCGGCTTCGTGACCGGCGCCCAGACCGCGGCAAGCGGCGCCGCGCCTGAGAAGGAGAACGCTAAAAATCACACGCTCGGGGAAGGTGTCGCCGGCGGGCAAGCAAAGGCGACGCAAAATCAGACGAAGTAGCAGTCGGCTGTATGAAAAGGGTAGTCAATAGCCTACGTTTTCGGGCCACCTTCGGGTGGCCCATTGTTTTTTCAGCCGCACGTCAAGGAATACTTTTCGCGACCTTGGACCGTTATTGAGCCAGATACCCGCCGTCGATGACGAGTTCGCTGCCCGTCACGAACGAAGACTCGTCGCTGGCGAGGAAAACGCATCCGGCAGCAACTTCCTCGGGTGTACCCATCCGCCCCATTGGCGTGCTCTTGATGATTCCGGCATTCATGTCGTCCGACTGAGCCTCAACGAGCGGCGTCCGAATGAGCCCGGGATGAACTGAGTTCACACGGATGTTCTCAGGCGCATATGTCACCGCGGCATTCTTCGTCATATTCCGCACGCCACCCTTTGCTGCGTTATAGGCCGCCGCGCCAGGCACACCCACGTTTCCCCAGATAGAAGAGAAATTGACAATCGAGCCTCGCTTTGCGGCTCGCATCGACGGCAGGACCGCTTGCATGCCCAGAAAGCTCCCGGTGAGATTGACGCCGAGGACGCGGTCCCAGCTTTCCCTGTCAGTACCGTGAATCGGCTCGTAGCACGCCACGATGCCAGCGTTATTGACGAGGACATCAATGCGTCCGTGTTTCGCAAGAATCCCATCAACGACGCGAACCCAGTCATCGTTCAACGAGACATCGAGTTTCACGTGCTCAACCCCCTCGGCTTTCGCTCCGGGTTTGACGTCTCCTGCGATTACCGTTGCCCCTTCACGCGCAAATGCCTGTGCTACTGCTAGGCCAATACCCTGAGCTGCACCCGTGACAAGGGCCACTTTGTTTTTAAGTCTGTCCATCTTCGTCTCCGATTAAGCGTCTACGGTTTCTTGTGTTGATAATGGAGGCCTCGTGCGCCTTCGATTACCGTCGTTAGCGACCCTTGCGACGCATCTGGTCGAGGAACACGATGACGATAATGAGAATGCCAGTCACGATTCGTTGCCAGAACGGGTCGATGTTCAGAAGGTTCGCGCCCTGAGCAAGCGTGGTAAGAAGGGCTGCTCCGATAATCGGGCCCTGAATGTTTCCGACTGCGCCAAAAAGACTTGCGCCGCCGATGACGGCCGAAGCAATTGACTGCAGTTCCCAGCCCTCACCGGTGGTTGCCATGCCAATGCTAAGGCGACTTGCGACGAGAATGCCGACGAGCGCCGCACATACGGCCGACACGATGTAGGCAACGTAGATAACGAGGGGCACGTTCACACCAGACAGACGAACGGCCTCTTTGTTCGAGCCGACGGCAAAAAGGTAGCGGCCCCACCGGGAACGATGCAGCAGGAAGTATCCGGGGACGGCTACGACCAGAACCGTCCAGAAAAGTGTCGGGATGCCCAGGAACGAACCGCGCGCGAAAGACGTGAACGCCATCGGCAGTCCCGCTACCGGCTCGCCCCGGGTTATCAGGAGCGTGAACCCGCGCAGCGACGTGAGAGTTGCCAGCGTCGTGATGAAAGGCGGGAGGCCGAGTTTGGTGGTGCAAAATCCATGGAACCCACCAATCATGACTCCAATCAGCAAAGTCAGGACAATCGCGGCGCTGATGGGCATTCCACTCTTAATCAGCATCGAGACCACAATAGAAGAAAGACCCACGACAGCACCGACAGAGAGGTCGATGCCAGCGGTAATCATCACGAATGTCTGTCCGATGGCGATGATGGCCCAAAAGGAGACTTGCCGGAGGAGGTTTGTGATGTTTTCTTCCGTGAGGAAGTTCGGGGTCGCTAACGACAGTCCTATCCATAAAAGCACGAGGACAAGAAAGAGTGTGAGGTCCAGCAGCCAGGTCATCCGGCCGAGCCGAGACATCGTCGCGGGAGATTGAAGGGTCGACATTTTCATCCTCGAGTGAATCCAGAGATTTGGTTGTGAAGCCATCACGCGCCGATTGCGGCCGCGAGAATCGCTTCGTGGGAAGTTGAGCTAGGAGGAGCGCTGGCCGCCATCTTTCCCTTGCGGAAAACGTGCAGCATGTCCGCGAGGTCGTAGACCTCGGGCAGATAGGACGAAATCAGGATGATTCCGGCCCCACCCTCTAGCAGCTTTGCAAAGAGCTTGTAGATTTCGCTCTTGGCCCCGACGTCGACTCCGACGGTCGGCTCGTCCACGATGAAGAGGTCGGCGCCCGGAATCAGCCACTTGCCGAGCACGACCTTCTGTTGGTTGCCTCCGGAAAGCGACGACGCGTTGACTTCAGTGCCAGGTGTGCGGATAGAGAGCGCCTTGACCTGGTCGCTGGCGTTCTTGCGTTCGTCACCTCGACGGAGCAGACCGCCGAGTGAAATCGACGCATAACTGGCCAGATTGAGATTCAATCGAACCGACAGATTGAGACATAGCCCTTGGTCCCGGCGGCTCTCGGGCAGCAGCGCGATGCCTGCCTTGACCGCATCTCGCTCAGACCTGATACGCAACGACTCTCCGCGCCACTTGACCGCGCCGGCTGTTTGGTTTCGACGGCCGAAGACAGTCTCGACAAACTCGCTCCGACCGGAGCCAATCAGCCCGTAGAGCCCGACGATTTCGCCGCGGCGCACTGTCAGGGATATGTCTTCGAATCCTTTCCCCGATAGCCCTTCGACTTTGATGAGTTCTTCGCCGATAGGAACCTTCGCCTTGAAGTGAACGTCTGCCAACTCGCGCGCGACCATGTCTTTGACTAGCCGAGCCGAGAGTGGCGCCGCATCCACACCTTTCACCTGATGCGTCGAGATGAGGCTGCCGTCGCGCATCACGCTGGCGCGGTCCGCAAGCTCGAGAATCTCCTCCATGCGATGGCTGATATACACCACCGTCACGCCGCGCCCATTCAGTTCTCGAACAAGCTTGAACAACTGGTCGGTCTCGCTTCGCGTCAGGTAGGCAGTCGGCTCATCGAAGATGATGAGTCGCGCATCGCCCGCAGCAGCTCGAGCAGTCGCCACAAGCTGCTGCTGTCCTATCGTCAAATCACCAAGCCGTCGCGACGCGTCGATGTCGAAGCCGACGCGTTTGAGCAAGGCACGACCGTCGACGAGCATCTTGCGCCGGCGCATCATGCCGAGTTTTGTCTCTTCATGGCCGAGGTAGAGATTTGCGGCAACGCTTAAATGCGGGCAAAGAACTACCTCTTGATGAATCGCAGCGATGCCAAGCTTCAACGCATCCAACGGACCGTCGAACTCGACCGGCGTGCCTTCCCACACGAGCGACCCCGTGGTCTTCTGCACGGCGCCCGTGAGTATCTTGATGAGCGTCGACTTTCCAGCCCCGTTCTCACCTACGATTGCATGGACTTCGCCTTTGCGGAGCTCGAGGTCTATCGACTTCAGTGCGGTTGTACCTGGATAGACCTTGCTCAATCCGCGTAGCGTGAACAGAGGTTCGTTCATGGCGCTTCTCCCTGTTATCGTTGCCGGGTCTTCACCGGCAGCTGAGGTCCGGATTGAGCAGACGCTTTCCTTCGGGTGTGTCGAGGTCGGCGGTGCGTATGACGTGGGCTCCGGTGTCAATGAAGGTGTTGACTTTTTCGCCCTTGACCTTCCTGACCGCAGCCTCAATGGATAAGTAGCCCATCTGGAATGGGTCTTGCACAATCATCGCCTTCATGTCGCCGCTGCGAACCAGCTTGACGAGTTCATCGGTCGAGTCGACGGTGACCCCCATCACACGGTCTTTCGCATGCGTCTCTGCGATACCTTGGCCGACCCCGAGCCCACTGTAAAAGGTGTCGCCAAAAATCCCACGAAGCTGCGGAAACGTCGAAAGCACGTCAAGCGTGGTGTTGAGAGAACCGGTTACGGACCCGTCGCCGATACGGGTCGTGACCACCTTAATGCCCGGGTACTTCTTGGCCATTTCGTCCTTGAAACCGTCAACACGGTCCTGAACGGACTTCACACCTGGCAGGAACTGGAGAATCGCAACCTGGCCTTCGGCTTTGCCGTACTTCTTCTGAATCTCCTGCGCGATGGTGTCCGCGCCCAGGCGACCGGCAGCGACGTTGTCCGTCATCACAGTCGCGGCAACTTTCTTCGAGTTCGAAGGCGTGTCAGCGACGACGACCGGAACCTTTGTCGCGGCTTCGTCGATAGCCGGTCCGAGCGCCTCAGCGGAGACCGGGGTAATCACGACGGCCGCCGGCTTTCCCGAGACAGCGTTCTCGAAAATGCCGATTTGGCCGGACATGTCTGCCTCGCTGCTTGCGCCGAGTCTGGGCACCGTGACGCCATATTTCTTTCCGGCCGTGCATGCACCAGCGAAGACGGCTTGCCAGAACGGCACGCTCGTGTTCTTCACGATGACGGGGATTGTCATGGTCGGCGCCGCTGACACGTTCGGTGAAACCAACACTGTGGCGATAACTGCAACGCCTGCGATAAATGCCTTCATGTTTGTCTCCTTCAGTAATAAGTCTTATGTGATTGCTTTGAGTACTGATGCTTCTGTCAGCTGTTAATGCTGACGAGAATCTTCAGCTTTGCGCTTCCGGGCGCGAGCAATGCGTCAAACCCTCGCTCTTTGACATCGTGCATATCGACTTCTGCATCGACGACTTTCTCGACCGGAAAGAGTCCGCCACGCATCATCGAGAAAATGCGCGGCCAGATGGTTAGGGGGTAGTTCAGCGAGCCCCTGATGGTGAGGTCCTTGACGGTCCAACGGAACGGGTCGGCTTCAATCTTTCCCGGCATCAGTCCGACTTGAACGACCACGCCTTGCGCGCGGACCGCGTCGATGCAGGTATTGAATGCCCGGCCGTTGCCTGAACATTCAACGGCCGCATCCACGCCAATGCCTTCGAAAGTCATGCCGCGAACTTGGGATGTGATGTCGGTGGACAGAGGGTCGAGAACGGTTACCCCGATGTCCATGCGCTGTAACCGTTCGCGACGGTTTGCATTCGGCTCGCTTACGAAGATGTTCGTCACCCCGGACGCCCGCGCAGCCAGGGCCACCATCGCGCCGATGGTCCCCCCTCCGGTGATGAGGATGCTATCCCCAGGCTTGATGCCTGAACGGTCGACCGCGTGCACACCCACGGCAGCGGGCTCGACAAGTGCGCCTTGCTGGTCCGTGATGTCCGGTGGCAGCACGATTGCGTTCGATTCCTGGATAATGGCTTTTTCTGCCATGCCACCCCATGGCCAACTCAGACCTACGACTGAGGCATTAGGGCCAAGGAAAGGCAGATTGCGGCGTCCGAAATAGTCTTCGCGAGGCCCAATCTGCGGTTGAATGGAAACCCGGTCACCCGGTGAGACGTTCGTCACGGCGTTGCCGACCGCGAGTACCTCGCCGGAGAACTCGTGTCCGAGAATTTGTGGAAGCGCCGCGCCGCTGTACGGGTTCGATTCTGCGGAGGTCCAGGTAGGTCCGTGGTCGTACTCGTGGAGGTCCGTGCCACAAATGCCGCAGAAAGTGGGACGTACGAGGACCTGGTCGGACTGGAGGTCGCCGGGTTCTTCGACGTCGTCAATGCGAAGGTCGTGCTTGCCATGGAATCGGACGGCTTTCATCTCTATCCTCAAAATGAAGACAACAGGTCACCAAACGGACAAGACCGAAATGGTCTTCCGCAACAAAAGCGTGCGCTGTGGATTTGCTACCCGGCCGACTATGAGCGAAGGGGTGCAGAGGGAGCGCTCGGTGGCGAGGCGAGAAAGATTGGGTAGTTCAAAGGTGTCTCCTGGGCATCATTGGCTTCGGTCCCCTGAGCGGGATTTTGTTTTTATAGGGTATGGCCGCCTTCTATCGGGAAACATGCCTGATGCCGAAATCATATTTCCACCAGGCGGAAAAATCGGTACACGTTAATGGGCGCCGGGGCGGCGAAGCCCCGAGGTCCCGGCCTGCTTCAAGTCGCAAAGGTTATCCAGCGTTCCTCGAGATTGAGATTCTTCACGCGTTCAATAAGGAAGTCAGTGAAAACTCTAATTTTCGCCGGCTGGTAACGCCTGCTTTGATAAGCCAGGTTGATGGTCAGACGTGGTAGTTGCCAGTCTTCGAGCACTGGAACGAGGCGCCCCGACACGATGTCATCGTGGATGATGTAAAGGGGCTGCACGACAATGCCGAGTCCCGCACGTCCGGCCGCCACGATGACCTGGCCTTCGTTTGAGTCCAGGGCACTGGTGATGGCGATATTGCGTTCTTCCTTTCCGCGACGCAGGTGAAGCAGACACGGGTCAACGGCGAGGTTGTAGACGAGCATGTTGTGCTGCTCCAGGTCCTCCGGGTTCTGAGGACGACCGTGAGCCGCGAGGTAAGCTGGTGACGCGGCCAACACTCGCCGGGTCTCAGCAAGACGACGAATGGTGATGCCCGAGTCTCCCTCGTGCTCCTTGGTGCGAATGGCGATGTCTATCCCGGCTTCGATGAAGTTCTGGTACTGATTCGCCGCGACGATTTGCACCGACAGGTTGGGATAGCGCTTGAGGAACTCGGGAAGCGCCGGAGCGATGTGCATCATTGCGAATGATACGGAACTCGTCACGCGAAGAACGCCCTTCGGGCTGACCGCCTCTTCGGAAGCAATCGAGTCAGCCTCGGACAGTTCAGAGATAACTGCGGTGCAGCGACGATGATATTCATGACCGGCGTCAGTGAGCCACATGCGCCGCGTCGTCCGTTCTATCAATCTCGCGCCGAGGCGCTCTTCCAACGAACTCAGGGTACGGCTGGCGGCGGCGTTTGACATCTCGAGCTGCTCCGCGGCCTTCGACAGGCTGCCCAAATCGGCAGTGAGCACGAACAACTGCAGTTGCGTCCAGCGGTCCATCATCTACCTCATTGAGTCCTGCTGGAAAAATCTGAAGAGATTCTTCCACGCCTTCGGGACCAAATATGCCGTAGAAGGAAGGATTGATAAACCGACTTCAGGTGGTCGATTTGTAGAATCAATTTCTACAATCAAAAGCCGAGCGCTAGCAGTTTCGCCTGCCGCGAGGCTTGGGTTGCGGCCGGCAGACCGATTCTTCCGGAGGGTGGAAATGTCATTTCACTTCGAGGCATTTTATTTACCCGGATGACCCTTTACCTTTCGTTCTCAGACGCCTGAGCGCACAACGGAGACACGCACGATGCGCAACATCAACGAAGACACCATTACTCAAGCCGCCATCGCCTCATTCGCAGACTGCACGGACGCGAGATTGAGGACGCTCATGACGAGCCTCGTTCAACATCTCCATGCCTTTGCCCGCGACGTTAGTCTCACCGAGGACGAGTGGTTCAAGGCAATCAAGTTTCTGACGGAGGTAGGTCACATCACCGATGACAAACGGCAGGAGTTCATCCTGCTGTCCGACACGCTGGGCCTTTCGATGTTGGTCATGTCGCAGAACAACCGGAAGCCGTCGAATTGCACGGAAGCAACCGTCTTCGGGCCATTCTATGTGGAGGGAGCGCCCCTCTATAGCAACGGCGACGACATCTCGAACGGTGCGAAGGGTGCGCCCTGCTATGTGAAGGGGCAGGTTCGCGGCGCAGGTGGCGAAAGCATTGCGAATGCGCAGATTGACGTTTGGCAATCGGATGAAGATGGGTTTTACGATGTCCAGAACGTAGATGAGGCAGGTAACGCCATCCACCGCGCCCGCGGTCGATTGAAGGCCGACGCCGAAGGTTTTTTCAACTTCCGCTCGATTCTCGCCGAAGCGTATCCCATCCCGCACGATGGGCCCGTTGGTCGCATGTTGGCGGCTACCGGTCGGCATCCGTGGCGGCCTGCTCATCTGCACTTCATGATTGAAGCGCCGGGTTACCAAACGCTCATCACACATGTGTTTCGTGATGGGGACCAGTATCTCGATTCGGACGTCGTGTTCGGGGTTCGCTCATCGCTGATTTCCGAATGGAAGCGCCACGAGCCGGGCGTGGCGCCGGATGGCCGGGAAATGACGGTCCCGTGGTATTCGCTTGAATACGACTTCGTGCTTAACCCTTCGGAGGTTCACGCATGATTCGACATATCGTGATGTGGCGAGTCCGTGGTGACACGCCCGCGGAGCGCCTAGCCGCCTCTAACCTCGTCAAGACCAGTTTCGAGGGTCTGCGTGGCCGCATCCCAGGGATGCGGCACCTCGAGGTAGGACTTGATGACAGCCAGGTCGCTTACGCTTGTGATGCAGTTCTCGTCACCGAGTTCGACTCTCAGGAAGCGTTGGAAGCATATGCGTCTCATCCCGAACATCTGCGCGTGCGGAATGAACTCGGTGACCTGCGTACCGAACGGTTCCAGGTCGACTACCACGCCGACGCTGGTCTAAGTTTCGGGCGTACAGCGGAGTTACTTCATGCAAAAGCGTGAGTTTGTTTATCAGGCACGTGCCGGCCGGGTTGTGTTTGGCCCGGGCAGTTTGCAGCACCTTGAGCGCGAAGTGCTTCAGCTGAATTCCGAGCGAGCACTCATTCTGTGTAGCCCGGAGCAGAAGGAGACGGGCGAAGCCGTCGCTGCGCGCCTTGGGTCGCGTGCCGTTGCTGTTTTCGACCGGGCGGTCATGCACGTGCCACTCGAGTTGGCCAAGGAAGCTCGCGCCCTTGCGAGGGAACTGAAGGCCGACTGTGCGATAGCTGTGGGAGGTGGCTCGACGATAGGTCTGGGGAAGGCCATCGCCCTCGAGTCAGACCTGCCGATTCTCGCAGTCCCGACGACTTATGCGGGCAGCGAAATGACGCCTATCTATGGCATCACCGATGCTGGCCTAAAGAAGACAGGTACGGACCTGCGCGTGCTGCCAAAGACAGTCATTTACGATGCGGACCTGACGGTGTCCCTTCCGGTCATGCTGTCGGTCACGAGCGGCATCAACGCAATCGCACACGCTGCCGAAGCTTTGTATTCGCGCGATGCAAACCCTGTTACGAGCTTGATGGCCGAAGAAGGCATCGCTGCTCTCGCTCGTGCATTGCCAGCAATCGTCGCCGATTCTCAGAACGTCGAAGCCCGTTCCGACGCCCAGTACGGCGCGTGGCTCTGCGGAACGGTCCTTGGCAGCGTCGGTATGGCGCTTCACCACAAATTGTGTCACACGCTAGGCGGAAGCTTCAACCTTGCGCATGCGCAGACGCACACCATTGTCCTGCCGCATGCGCTCGCTTACAACCGGCAGGCCGCACCGGAAGCGATGCATCGCATTGCTCGCGCGCTTGGCTCGGACGACGCTGCGTTGGGTGTCTATGAACTTGCAAAGCGCTGCGGCGCACCTCTGGCTCTCAAGGACATCGGCATGTCGGCCGAGGACGTAACGAAGGCCGCCGATATAGCCAGCTCGAATCCCTACTGGAATCCGCGTCAAATTGAACGTGAAGCGCTACTTGGGCTTTTGCAGGATGCCTTTGATGGCGTCGCACCGCGCGTGGTGACGAGTTGAAGCGCGCAAGAAAGGAAACGTGTTCGAACGCCTGAATCGAAGCAAGGAGACGAAAATGAACTTCACTGTCTACTGTCTTGACCACCCGAACATGGTCGAGCGCCGGCTTGAAAACTATGACGCGCACAAGGCCTATCTGCAAACGGCACCCATAAAGACACTCATCTCTGGCCCGCTGACGAAGTCAGATAACCAGACGATGGTTGGCAGCTTCTTTCTCTACGAAGCAGATGGTATCGAAGAAATCGAGAGGTTCGTAGAAGCAGACCCGTTCAGCAAGGCAGGAATTTGGGACACGGTCGACATCAGGCCATTCATCAAGCGGGTCGATAACCGCTAACTCCGACGCATCACTGCGTCTTTTAATTGCTGCCTCGCCACCGCGAGGTGCGGGTCGCGCTCGTCCTCGAAAAACAGACGACTTCAAAGAAGGGAAGACATCGTCGATTTCTCGCGCGCTTGCAAAAGTACAGAACATCAGACGGAGACATCATGGAGACAGGACTCGAAGGAAAGATTGTGCTCATCACGGGCGGCGCGCAAGGCATCGGACGCGCGACAGCGTTGGGCTTCGCACGTGAAGGCGCACGTCTTTGCCTCATCGACATCGATGCGAATGCGCTCAAAGAAACCGAGTCGGAACTGCGCTCGCTTGGCGCTAACGTCACGATTGCCCAGGCAGATTTGTGCACGGCCGATGGTGTCAAAAGCGGTGTTGACGCGGCCCTGAAGTCACATAACGGCCAAGTGGACATCCTCGTCAACAACGTTGGCGCTGGGAAGGTCCGCACGTTCGAGGAACTTTCGGACGAGGAATGGGACTTCACGATGAATCTAAATTTCATGAGCTACGTCCGCACGTGCCGATACCTCCTGCCGGTGCTGCGTACTCGTGAGAAGGCCGTGATTATCAACAACGCGTCGGACCTGGCTCGCCAGCCTGAACCTGTTCCGATTGACTACTCCGCATCCAAGGCAGCGGTGCTCGCTTTGACAAAGGGTCTCGCGCGAGCCGAAGCTCCCAAGATTCGTGTGAACGCAGTTGCGCCGGGCCCAGTCTGGACGCCGTTCTGGACGAAAGACGGCGGATTTGCCGACACGATGGGGAAGTTTCATGGCATGGCTCCAAAAGACGCGGTCGAGCACGAGTTGTCCCTGCGCCAGCTGCCGCTGAAGCGCTTGGGCCAACCCGACGAAGTGGCCAACGTGATTATTTTCATGGCCTCCGACCTCGCATCGTTCGTCACCTCTGCGGTCTGGGGTGTCGACGGCGGCAGTATCCGCAGTCTGATTTGAAGGTAGTCGGGCCTTGGTTGCCCACTCTGTTTCCAAAGAGGGCGACAGCTCGAGCTGATAGAGCGCGTAGGGATGTCTTTAACGGCCACATTGTTCTGAGGACCAGCGTATGTCTGCATACGGCCAGGTGATTGGCGCGAAGGTGTCGCAGAGAGAGCGAGCTTTTCTCGTCGAAGCACTCGAACTGTTAATGCGTGAGCGCTCAAACGCGCTCCGCATCGCGACGGCCGCCGCGAAAGCGCGCGGAGACCGAGTACCCGAAGTCCAGGAGTTTGGTCTGGATGACATTCTGCGGCTCAGCCGACAGATTTCCGAGGTTCCGACTGCTGAACAGAGTGAGAGCAAGTGGGACGTTTCGCCTCAGGGCATGCAAAAAACGAGTGTCGGCCGACGAAAACCGTACTGACGCTTGCCGAATCAAGAGGGAATAGTCGGCGTGCCTGAATGCGCCGACGGAATATAGGAGACTAAGATGTTGCGTATCGCTGTTCTCGGCGCCGGACGCATCGGAAAGATTCACGCGGCCAATGTCGCCGCCGACCGACGAGTGAAGCTCGTCGCGGTGGCGGACCCCAACAAGGAAGCGGTCGAGGCGCTCGCAGCAGAGCTCAGTTGCGACGCATCTGTTGATTGCAAATCAGTGGTTGACCGGGAAGACGTCGATGCCATCGTCGTCGGCACGCCAACGGACACACATGTCGACCTGACGTTGCAGGCGGTGCGGCTGGGCAAGCCAGTACTCTGTGAGAAGCCCATCGACCTCGACATGGACCGTGCGCTCGCCGCGGTCGAGGAAATCGAGCGTCTCAACGGTCGCGTGATGCTGGCCTTCAATCGACGTTTCGACCCGGACGCGATGCGGCTCAGGCAGGCCATCGAAGAGGGTGAAGTCGGCGATGTTCGCCAGGTCGTCATCACGAGTCGCGACCCGGGCCTCGCACCACGCGAGTATCTTCGGCACTCGGGCGGAATCTTCCGTGACATGACCATCCACGATTTCGATACTGCTCGCTGGTTGCTCGGCGAGGAGCCTGTAGAAGTGATGGCGATGGGAAGCCGGCTGGTCGACCCGGGTCTGGAAGAGCTTCCGGACTACGACAGCGTGATGGTGTTGTTGCGCACGGCGTCCGGCAAGCAATGTCATATCAACGGTTCGCGCCACGCGGTTTATGGCTTCGACCAACGTGTCGAAGTCTTCGGTTCGAAGGGAATGGTGCTGAATGACAACCATCGACCGTCCAGCCTACGCCGCTGGACGAGCGACGCAACAGAGGCACGTGAGCCGCTGCTCAACTTCTTCCTCGAGCGACATGCGGATTCGTACAAGGTAGAGCTTGACCGCTTCCTGACGGCGCTCGACGCGGACGGCCCGATGCCTGCAACGCCTCGGGATGGGATTCGCGCTCTGCGAATCGCGAACTGCGCCATCGACGCCGCCAACAAAGGCTGCGCCGTCAAAATCTAGTCGCTACACCTTCCGGAGGCGAGCGGTTAGACTCCAGGTTGACAGTGCAGACGTTTCTGCCCTAAATGGAGAGCAGAACTCTTCATTGGGGCAGAGCATGGCGCAGGTCGACACATTCAGCGGGATTCTGATTTTCGTCACCGCCGCGAAGTCGCGCAGCTTCACCGACGCAGCCGAAGAACTTGGGCTGACCAAGTCTGCCGTTGGGAAGGCAATCGCAAAACTGGAAGACCGGCTTGGCGCGCAACTATTCCATCGCACCACCAGAAGCATCTCGCTTACGGCCGACGGCGAAGCATATTTTGCTGCCTGCGCCTCTGCCCTCGACGAAATCTCCACAGCGGAAACCGCTCTCGGGCCGAGCCTCCAGCGGCCTGTAGGTCGCTTGCGGATTGACATGCCCGCAGCCTTTGGGCGACGGATACTTGTTCCAATCCTGCTGGACATTGCACGGAAGCATCCTGACCTGCAGTTCACGATGACTTTCTCCGACCATCTGATTGACCCGATTGAAGAAGGTGTTGACCTTGTCGTCCGCTTCGGCGAGCTCGAAAGCTCAAGCGGTCTCGTCGCTCGCCGCCTGACTAGCCAACGCATGGTGATTGCGGCATCGCCTGACTATCTTGCGCGGCACGGCACTCCGAGCACGCTTGAAGACTTGAAGAAGCATTCATGCATTCTCGGCTACCGCCGTGGCCAGCCGCTTTCGTGGCGAGTGAACGTTGAGGGCGTGTCCACCCGGATTTCGCCGCCTGCGACCCATCAAATCAGCGACGGTGACTCGATTGTTGAAGCCGCTCTCGCGGGTTTGGGACTTTGCCAGATGCCAATGTCACTCCTGCGACCTCATCTGGAGTCGGGCATGTTGTTGTCAGTTCTCGAAGATATATCGAGCGAACTGATAGACGTGCATGCCGTCTGGCCGAAGGTCGCTCATCTACGACCTAAGGTGCGTCACGTGGTCGACACTTTAGTGGCATTGGGAGAACGGGGCGAGCTGGATTAAATCGGTGAAAGTGTGCCAAGCCTTTGTGTCGCAACGAGCTAGTTTACGGAAACTGTGGTAGGGCCGGCCAGGGAGTGTGCGGATAATCACTCTGGAACTCGCCAGCTGCGCTATAGCGCAGCAAACTTTGTGAAGTTCATCTTCGCGCAGGTCCCCGCCAGTCCGCCTGAAATTTTTTTGCAGGCAAGTCTCCCTTGCGCGCGGCCAGATTTCTGCGCGCAGCGCGTCCCATGCGAAATCATCACCCCTGTTGCGCGGTATACATACTACTGCCCGTTCCGCGGTGCAGCCGCGCGACTGGTCGGACATCAACGGCAGCGGTCGCGGGAAAGCCGGTACTGTGGGATAGCCTTGAGATACCGGACAGGGTGGCGAAGTTAGCGCCCTGAGGCGAACGGCTGACGGGCGACGCTGGCTCCGAGGGGCATCTCACGATGCTTTGGAACGTGTCTGAAGGCCTCGCTTAGGATAAGGCGGGGCTCAACTTCACCAAGGGGCATTCACAAAAACAGAGACGTACGCTAGGGAGAACGGTCGAACGTAGGAAAGTAAAACAGGCGGCTCACGGGGTTGGAGCGCTTGCGCCGCGAGACCATGCCTGCGAACATAACTTAAGAACTGTGCGCGCTGAGTCTTTTGAGGCGCGCCGTTATTCTATCTAGCGACATACCTGCAAGCGCAAATCGCGAAACAAAAAGATTTTTGAGAGTTGCAATACTTCCTCGCCGTTTTATTGGCAGTGGCGGTACTATGCCATCACATGAGAAAGCTTTTGGCCGGAGATACCGTTGCATCCGATGCAGCTGTCGCATTAACAGCACTTAAAGTGGTGCGATAACCGTCGATGGAGAGTTCATCACGCACGAGCTAGAGGCACGCTCCAACTGTCGGCCAGTTGCGAGGTCATCATCGAACAGCGCGAAATCAGTTTCGACCAATTGAAAAAAATTTAAAACGAAGCGTCGCTTGTGACAAGGGAACGGGAAGACGAAAGTACATCCGTCTTCCCGATAATAAAGAGTAGGTAGTCGTGCTCGGGGAAGATGTTTGCCATGCAAAGGAATCTGTTGTCACTTATTAGCGAGGGACGCCCACGTCACGCGCTGTTCACTACCTACACGTTCAGCATCTCGTGGTTCGAGACAATCATCCTTCCGGCTCTTCGAAAAACCGGCTGCGAGCAGATTGACGTGCTTGTCGACTCGCGCGAGGAGCGCAAGTCCACTGACGAAGCGACTTGTCTTGCCGCTGGCATCGAGTTCCGCGTCATTCCGGTGCTGATGCCGGGCAAGGCGGTCTTTCACCCGAAACTCGTCTACATGATGGGCGACACTCACGACCACCTCGTCGTGTCGAGCGGCAACCTGACGCTCGGCGGGTTCGGGAAGAACCTGGAAGTCGTTGACGCGGTTGCATCCTACCAGGAGCCGGCTGTTTTCGGCGAGTTTGCGGACTTCATTGAAGACCTGGTGTCCCGCTTGGGCTTCGCGCCGGAAAACAAGGCCATTCTGTTGGCGTACGCGCACCGCGCGCGGCAGCATCGAATTGCCGCCGGCGCCATCGACGAGGCGGCGCGCCGCACTTGGCTCGTTCACTCGCTGCGCAACCCAGCTGCGGACCAGTTTGCCGTCCTCGCCGACCGCGTTGCCGTGCCCTCGACGCTCACGATTCTGTCGCCATACCATTCGCCGTCGGGACAGCCCGTACAGAGCCTCGCCGACGTTGTTGGTGCAGCGAATATCCGGGTGGGCATCGGCCGAAATCTGCGCGCTCCATTCGACAAGGCCAGCATGCGCTTCAACCGTGCCGTCGAATTTGTCGCCGCCGGGACCGAGGCCGCCGAGCGGTTCCCGCATGCCAAGTGCTTCGAGCTGCAGGGGCGCGACAGCGCGCTTGTTATGACTGGGTCGGTAAACGCAACCTCGCAGAGCCTTGAGAGCACGACGAATGTGGAGGTATCGCTCGTTCGCCTCCTGGACCAGACGCCCTTCACCTGGGAAGCCGTGCAGCCCATCGAATACAAGCCATGCGATTTCCGCTCGGTGGCGCAGACGGCTGGCGCATCGGTGCAGGCGACCTGGCTGGCGTCGCAGCGTATCAGGGGAGCCGTCTATCCAGCTCCGGGCGAGATGCGCGTCACCCTTGAAGTCCGGGGTGGAGAAGTCTGCCTGAAATCAGTTCCGGATGTTGCGCTCAACGAAAATGGCGAGTTCAGCGTGCTGGTGCCAGACAATGTCGACTACAGGCACGCCCTGCGCGTCATTCTGACGGGAGAGAAGCTGCGGGTCTCCGGTTGGCTCAACGTCGAGGTGTCGCTCGCAGCGTCTGACGCGGAACGCACTCTGCTGCGCGCGGCGCGCCGGATGCGTGACGGCGAGTTCAGTATCGACGACTTCAATGCGGTGCTGGAGTGGGTGCAGTCTGTCAAGGCTCGAAGGCAACCACCGGAACCGGTCGCGCCCTCCGGCACAGGTGGTAGTGGAGGACAGCCGCGCGAGTCCGCTCACCCCCAGCCAGCGTTGACGTACGATGCGTGGCGCCGGTCGTTTGAGGACCTGGAGCCGCTCGGCGCTTCCGCTGCCGTGACACACGTTTCACTGGAAGCCGCTCTGGCATGGCTGAATTCGGACCTAGAAGACGATGAGCCGGATGCATCGGTAGGAGGCGGCAACGATGTGCCCGGCCGCAAGCCGAGGGACGCCGCGCTGAATCGTGGTCGTCGACTGAAGCTCCTCGAAACGACAAAGGATGAGTATTCCGATGACGACGAGGACGAAGAAGGCGGGGACGCCGACGCGCGCGCCAAGGAAGCTCAGGAGACGATTTTCCAAAACTTCATCGCCAAGCTTCCGAACGGCCTGGAAGTCGACGCAAAATCGGCGCTTGTGCCGATGATTGTCGAGTTGACCGGCGGCTCGGTCCTGAAACGTGCGCTCGCAGGGCTGGGTCGTCCGCGCAAGGCAGACCCGAATGTGCCCTCGGAGCTGCTGGTCGTCGATGGATGGCTGAACCGTTACTCGAAGTTCGATTACAGCGCGCAAAACCGCGCGAAGCTGCTGCCATTTTTCTGTGCGATGGCCTGCTGCGCCGCGCATTACCATCAGGATTCGTCGCTCGAAGCAGTCAACGAGGCATTGCAGCGGCTCGCAGGCCGAGCGGTACCCGCCGAAGAAATCGAGCAGCTCGCACTCATCGCGCTGCATTCCCGGTGGTTGCGGCGGATTCCGGTCGAGAGCCATGCCGAAATCGCCTCGTGCGCGCACGTCATCGCCATGTGCGAAACCCTCACTCAGAAGCTCGAAGAGCTCATCGCCGTCATTGTCAGCGGGCCGACCGAAAAGCCGTTGATTCCTCGCGAGTTCGAAAAGGTATTCGGAGCTGTGAAGCAGCACCGGCGCTCGGCGGACAAGGTGTTTGGCAACGTACATGCGCTGTCGAAAGCCTGCCCCTGCTGCTACGTGGCGCTCAAACCCCGGGACATCACCGACCTGCTCGCGCTGCGTGCTGCACTGTGCCCGGGCTGCCAGCGCGCTCTCTTTACGGGTCTCAACAAAGCAGAGCTGGCAAAGAAAGGCCTCGCCGGCCGCTACAAGGGGTAACCGACATGCTCACCAACCCAACATATGTCCCCGCAGTGCCGGACATGGATGCGGCCGACCCGCTGGGCACGGGCGCGCTCATTGAAATGTTCTACCGTTCTATATTTCCTGGCATCAATAACGTGGTTGCCCACGTTCGCATCTATTCGGCTATCTGCTGGATGGTCGGGCGCATTGAAGAGACAGCGGCGGAGATTCCTGGTGTGGACATGCTCGCGCTCTCGAAGACCGGGCTTGAAAAAATCCAGCTTCTGCTGACCTGGTACAACAGGCAGAATGTTGTCGGAATGGCGGGTGCAAACCGGGACTTTCCTACCGACAACAGCCGGAGAACGCTGAGTTTCACCGAAATTGCGACAGCAAAAGTGGCGAGGATTCTTGCCGACGACCCTGGCGCCAAGATTACTGACCTTGGCGTCCAGTTTCTCTATGAGCTGCAGTACGAACCTAGCCTCACCGGAGGGCTCCGATTTCTGGAGCGACATCCTGAAGTCCGTGACACCTACAGGCTCACCGCGGCCGGGAGGAAACTGGCAGACGAGTATGACAAGGTCATTCGCGGTTCAATGTGGTACGACTGGCTCGCCGACCTGAACAAGGTTACTACGCGTTTCGAAGAGGTTCAGGAAATGGGCGACCTGCTCGATGTACGGACTCCCTCGCCAGGAGAGCGACGGGTTTTCGCGAGCGCTTATTACCCTGTGACGAAGGATGACGTCACAGGTAGCCGGGTCCAATACCGGTGCAACGGCGTCACGCTGCTTCTGAGAGCGCTCGAGGCGGAACAGGCGATGCGAGACCCGGGAACCTTGGGGGTCGATGTTGAAGCATTGAGGACCACCATGGCTCGCGGGACGACCCTCCAAGGGGTCCCCGTCAACCTTCAGGGTCTCGAGGAGTTCCAGGGCTGGTGGATGAACCTGCTGCTGCACGAACTCATCCGGCTATCGCTCGACACTCTTTCGCGAAACGTGGCGGTCTGGATTTATGACGCGACGCGGCTGGAATTGCCCCGACGCGACATTGCGATGTGCGCTGAGCAGCTCGGGGAAAGAATGGAGTCCGCGCTGCCGGACAAATTCCGCAGCGATGTCAGAAGCTATGTCGCGCATCTGGATATGCTTCGCGGAGCCACCGCAGAGACCTTCTACGCGGCTTCCGTCGCCGTTCCCGAACTTCGGGTCGACATGCAGTTGGAGAGGCTGCTGAAGGTCTCCAACTTTGACAAGGAAACGGAGGAAGAAAGGGAGGCGCTGGTAGAGGCCTATCGGTCGCTCGTGTTCTGCGCCGTGGAGGCGCTGGTAGAGGCCTATCGGTCGCTCGTGTTCTGCGCCGTGGAGGCGCGGCAGCTCGTTTCCAATCCTCACGTGGAACAGATTGACCTGCGAAACGACCGACTGCCGCTCGCGGTCCTGCGCGGCGTCCTCTCGGATTTTGAGGATGACCGGCCAGCTGCTTTCTTTGCCCACATCATCCAGTTCTACGTCGTGCTGCTGCATTTCAACGTCGTGCGGGAGCGAACGGCGCGCCGCGACGCAAATAACCGGTTTATCTTCACCATCGGTGAAGACGGCTTGGAGCAGGTCACAACCAAAGGCGTGTTCCCGGGCGTGGGACTCGGTGCAGCCCGAAACCGCCTTCGCCAGGCACTCGTCATCCTCGCGCAGTGCGGGTTTGTCGAGAGTAGAGATGGGGCTAGTTCTTTCGTTCTGACGGACGCGGGTCGCGAGCGGCTCACTCGCGGCGTTCCCGATTTTTAACCGGCTACGCCAGCAATCGCAAACTGGCGAGGACTACCGCCGTGTACTTGACATCGTGAGCGAGAACATGGAGCTGAAGCGTGTGCACACTTCAGATTATCCGGAATTCGTCACTCGCGCCGACACAAAAGTGCAGCAGTCGCGCCAAAAGAAAATGAGACGGAACCGCGCGAAGATGGCTAGGGCGTTGAAGCGACCGAATCGAAGATAGACAAGGATTTCACACAGTTACAATACTCATCTCCTCGTAAGCAGGGCAACGCAATTGACCGCCGATACAGCAAAATTCCCAATGGAAGGACAGTCCAAGGAGATTGGACGGTACGCCAGCTATGTATTCGTCAATGCGAAGCCTTCATCATGGATTGAGACCAATCTCGCTGGCGACACGGATTTTGGATTTGACTACCAGGTACAGGTGAAGGACGGCGACCTAGTCAAGTATACGTTCCGGGCTCAGCTTAAGGGCACTGCCGCGCCCAACTGGATAGCGGATGGCGCCATACTGTCGTTCGCGCTCGATGCGTCGACTCTGAACATGTATGTGAACACGGCAGACCCTACCCTGCTGGTCGTATGTGTCGTCCCGAAGTCGCTCCCGCGGCCGTACGAGGGTGACACTTACTTTGTTTGGGTCAATGACGTCCTTCCGGAAAAGTTTGCGGAACAGTTCGACAAGGGGGAGCAGCAGGAAACTTACTCGATACACATTCCGGCTGCAAACAGGCTTACCCCCGAGACGGACTTGACACAGTATCTGCAGTCTCATGCTGGACGCATTCGCGCGGCTGCGAGCCTCAGCGACCTTTTGGGCGAATCACTTATCGCCGGGCCCACCACGGTAGAACCTCTACAGGTTCTGGAATCTTCGCTAGCCAGCCGACCAAATCTCGCCGCAGCGCTAATTGACCAGTCGGAAATCTGGCCGGCTCCGGCACAAGGGACCGCTGTTCAAGCCTTGCTCGAAATCGCTGAGAGCATGCGTCACGGCGCGTGGGAAAGAGCTGCCGAACTACATGGGCGTGTGGACGCGACGAAATTGACCGATGAGGAGCGGGCCGAATATCTGTTTCTGGATGGGAAGCTGCTGAATCGAAAAGGGCTATTTGTCGATGCCGAAAAGCAATTCGAGCAAGCGCATAACATATTCGCAGCGCGTGACATTTACCTGGTCGCGGCCATCGAAGCACACGTCGCCGTGCAATCGAGCGAGGACCCGTCGAGTGTCGGGCCTTTGATAGCTCGACTTGAGGGAAGGAAGTCGACCGTCGCCATCGCGCTGCGCGCGAGACTCTTGGCTGCCTCGGGGGACACGGCCGCCGCCGACATCCAATTGGAGCAACTATCGCGTGCTGACCGAGCCGTTCCGAGCGTCGCGTTGCTGTTCCACGACTCCAAGTTTGAGCAGGCAATCGCCGCTGTCACGCTGGCGCTCGAAGAAGAGAAGTTGAAGCCACGTGACCGCGCGCTTCTTCTAATGCTCCGGGCACGCTGCCGTTGGTACAGGACAATCGGCCCAGTACCAAACCAAAACGAACTGCCGCTTTACGGTCCCGCCGGCGCCGACGTTTTGCCGCTCAAACTGGCGTGGACTGATATAACCGAGGCGCTCCCGACCCTCAGGTCTCTGAATTGGCCCATTAACGGCGACATATTCGCCGACATGGTTACGAGTGTCGCGTTGACGCTGGGGCATGCCAAGGAAGCTTTTCCTGCCATGATGAGCGCCGCGGAAGCGCTGCCGTGGTCCGAAGGGGTTCAGCGGGCTCACGAGACTCTCTGCATGGCGCTCGGACGCATGAAAGACGCGCTACTGGCAAATAGTCGCCAGCCTCAGACTCCTTCGAATTTGGCGCGAAGGGTCGGACTTCTCAGTCAGGCGGAAGAATTCAGCGAGTGCGCGACACTGACCGAAAGGCATTTGACGGAGATTTTGCAGTCGAACCATATGGCGCCTATTGCCATCGGGATGGGCGCGGCTGCCGCTGCCAAGTGCAATCGCCCCCTTGTCGCGAAAAATCTGATTGCAGAGCTATCTGCAAATGCACGTTGGAAAGAATTCGTGGCGTTTTTCAGCGAAGCGATTGACGCGCAACGAAGAGGCAACGATGTTGAACAATGGACGAAGGCGCTCAAGCGCTTGCGATGCGAATTTCCGGACTCCGGGTTCATCGCGCAGAATTTAATTTCGAATCTCAACCCGCACCTATCAGACGAAGCTGAGACCATATTGCAGGTTGTAACCTTGCTTAGAGCCGGCCAATCAATAAGCTTCGACGATACACAAAAGACCGTGAGAGCTCTTCTCACCCTGCGACGTTGGTCCGACGCTCTACAGGAAGCCAATGATGCAATCGACCGCTTTGGCGCGCCGACCAGCCTGCTGGCAATGCGAGCCATCGCATTGGACAGTTCTGGAAAAACCGCAGCAGCGCTGGCACAGTTCGAAGAGGGCATCTCCACATCCGATGCTGCAAGCGAATTGCTGCACGCCTATCTCGGCGTTTGCCTTCGCCTATCAATGTATGACGCCGCAAAATCTGCTATCACCAGTTTGCTCGAGCGCGCACGGAACCCAGTCGACGTCGTCGAACTGAAGCGCCTGCATCTCATCATTGCAGGCGAGTCAGCTGTACCGCAGGAAGAATACATCGAGCTCCTGCGCGACTTCGCCGCGACGGTTGACCAAAATGATTCGGAGCAGGAAGCGGTTTACCTAAGCATCATGGCGCACGCTGCGTATGTTCGCGGTATGGCACTTCCTGCGGAGATGACTGCAGAGTTTGCTGCCAGGCGCGATACCTACTCTGTCGCCTTCCCGGAATCCAAGCAATTTGCGGTCATCCAAACGCCCGAGAACGCCGACGCGGAAGAACTCCTAAAAAGTCTTGAACCAATCTTGGGCGACTGGCGGACGAAAAGCCAGGAGTATCTCCGGCGCGAGCGTGAACTTAAAGACGGCAGACTTCCAATTGCCTATATCACAAGGGCGGGGTTCGCCATCCATTACATCGGGGACCCCTTGACGTTGTGGGAAGTGGGTAAGGCGGCACCGGCCGACCAGCGGCAGTTCTTGCTCACCATGCAAATTGCACAAGATGAAAATCCGCCGTTTCCGAACCCGATAAAGCCTCCCGCGCTTGATTTGACTGCGCTAATGGTTCTCGATAGCCTCAATCTGCTGCATGTGGTGCTTCGCGTATGGAAGAACGTCGCTGTCGGACAGCTTACCGTTTCGTACTTGTCACAGCTCGCGAGCAGTGACCTCGAATCTGCAAGGGGAACAAAATCTGCCAAGCGCATCATGGCCTTCATCCGCGGGCACGTCGCAAACATCGAACAACCACGGGTCGAACTGCCTGCACGTCGCGGCCGTCTTCACCCGGCGAATCTTGTCCAAGAGGCAGAAGCTCTCAATCGCGCCGGTTACTGCCTGTACGCAGACGACGAGCTACTGAGACTCGCTTGCAAGGAATTTATAGGCGTCAAGAATTCCTTTTGCACCCTCGACTTTCTTCGATGGGCCGAGGAGCGCGGGCATCTGCCCATTGACACCGTGTGCCAAGCTTACGCGCAATTGTGTACGTGGCACGTTGGCGTTCGCGTTCCCCTTGGCGTGTTTCTCGCTCCGCTCGCCGGCCCGGTGCCCTCAAGCGGTTCACTCAGACAAGTCGCCGAAAAGCTTGAGAGAAACGAACTATTTACCGTGCTTTCCCGTGCGGTCTGGTGGCCCGACAAGGACTTCTCTGAAATGTTGGGTCATATCGGTGCTGTGGTCGTCCGCATGCTTGGCACCGATGACACGAGCGATGAATTGGTTGCAGTCGTATGGGGAGCGTGGCTCTCAAAAATTCAGTTTGCAAAGACTGGCGCAGGCCAGAGAGAGTACCGAGCCGCATCTCTCTTCCATATTGCGACGCAACTCGCCGGCACACCGATGCGCAGGCTGTGGAATGCCTACAAGGCTACTGTTGAACTCGAATACGGCGAGAGGATGGACAAGGCAAGAGAAAGAGACGCAGTCCAGCAGGCAGCGGTATTTTCCAGCACCGTGTCCCTAGAGTATTCTCCTATTGATGGGGCGAATGTCGTTCAGAATTTGCAGAGCTGCATGGTTGAAGGCACGGAAGAGGCAGAATGGTTCTCAAGCGGTCTTCTCAGTTCCATCGAAGGGCTGGCGCAGCGAGACCGACAGGTGGCGCAAGCCACGCTGGAAGCAGTGCATAAAGCGTCACACAATACGAACTGATACATAGATGGTCAAAGCGCCAAGTTGAGTTGACGCCCGCTAGATAAGCGTTAGCGCGCAAGCGGACCAAGTGGCCGGACGACGGTAGGCGATGTACGTCTCCATTAGGAAGCGCTGGCTGGGTCGCCGCAGCGGTGGGGGCCAAGCCGCAATTGCGGTTTCGTCCGGTGGTCTCATGAGTCAGGCCAAAGCCCCGGGATGGCTCAGTAGCGATTACCTCACCCTTTCAATGCGTCGGTTTCTTCGGAGACTTATCGGCCACTTCAAACATCAATTGTCGCGTGCGCTTGATGACCCAAGCCATCTCGCGCTGCGAAAAGTCCCACTCGCCAGCATCGACCTTCAATCTTGTACCCTTCTCGGCCCGGGTCAAAGCCACTTCTGGCGACAGACCAGAGGTAGCAATCTTTCGCGATACGTACGCGGATAGCTGACTAGCAAGGTCCTCACACGCGTCATAGCGCACCCGCAGTTGCTCCTCCGAGAGACCGTTTAGATAACGCCCATCGACTTCGCGAACGAGAAGTTTTGGTTGAATCCCGGTTACAGAACCTGGGTCCGGTTCTCTCGGAAAATCATCAGGCACACGTCGGTCCGTCATCTCGTTCTCTATAGCTGTGGCAACGGCCGAATCGGTGTGGCCATCGGACACCCTCGCATGTCGTCGCCCCCGCACGCGATTTCGCGCAGCGCAGCGCGAACACATGGCTGCCGAGGTGTACCCGCACTATGCAGTTGGCTGTGGTTTACGAAAACTCACAGCTGGGCGTCAAGCATTTTGAGCGTCGCAGCGGCGGCGCCTTCTAAGCCCACTCCGTGCGACGGTTTCGTATTCGACTCCCGAAGGTTGATTCGAATGAGCCTCTGCGCCGAGAATCGTTCGCTGAAGCGTCGTACCGTGGGTAGGGCTTTCCCGGCGCCCACTTCCACAACAACAAGCTTCGACACGAAAGAAATCCAGGCTGCAAGTCGCTGCTGCTGTCTCTCATAGGGAAGGCCAACCCACCCCCAGTCTCCGAACATCAGGATATTTGGACGCGCGCGAGCGCCACAACGAGGGCAACGGGGCATCGGGCTCTCCAACTCGGAGGTCGTTTCATTTACGAGCGGATGAAAATCTCTCGCCGACCAAGTATCGTCCGTACAGCTCTCCAAACATTGGAGTGCGTGAATCGACCCATGGCATTCGTGCACACGGTGTTCTGGGAACCCGGCCTTTTGGAATTGCCCATCGACGTTGCTGGTGAACACGAACGCGCCATGAGTCATTCGGTCCGCCCATCTGCGCAATATCGCAAAGCCATCGTGTGGAACGGTGTCACGATAAAGCCTCAATCGGTGTCCGTAGAAGCCCCAGGTCAACTCAGGACGTTTCGCGAAACTTGCAGGGTTTGCCATGTCCTCGAACGACAACCCTTGGTGCTGAAGTGCGGGATAGGCACGCCAAAAGCCTTCGCTGCCGCGAAAGTCAGGTAGGCCCGAATCGACACCCATACCCGCGCCCGCGGTAATTAGAAGCCCGTCGGCCTCTCGCAGCCAGGCGGCAGCTTTCTCGAGCTTTTCATCTTGCGAATCGGTCACCTCTCACTCCAAAAAGGTTACGACGACTGTCGACGAAAATTACTTAGACGTTCTGCCCAGTAGCGTGAAACGGTTTCGCCAGTGGTGGGACCCACCATGTGCGAGTATTGCGCATCGAGTTGATGCCGGCGAGCGAAAAAGGTCCCTGCCGAAAACGCTAGGCGCTTCGGCGTAGTGGAAGCCAGCAGAGCCGCGACGGAGAAATCAATGAGAACCTTGCTCGGGCAGAGCGGCAGTCACCGACTTGAGCTATAGCGAACACAGCCCCGCCCGGCTTGGGGCATCGGACAGCAGTAGCGGTGAGGTATCATTGTGCGCATCACTCACCACAGGACGCGAAATCTGATGTCTGTAGATTCCAGCTGGTTGGGCCAAATTGAACGTGAGTGGGCACAACTTCGCCAGAGCGACCCGGCACTCGACATAGAAAAGTTCTTCCGGCACGTTGTGTCAGCGAACAAGGTTGGATTTCTTTCACTTGAATCAATCGCGGCCATTGCGAATGGCCTGCTCACAAGCCCGTTGCCGGGCGCACCCTATCTCGGCCGGCGCCTTCTTGAACGGGTTGGCCCTGACCGGCACCCGTCGCTCCGGGTCGCCCTTGCACTGTCTCTTGTCACGGAGACAGGTGGGCCTGCCGATTTCGAGGGCGGACACGTCATTCTGGGCGATGTCCTGAAGGACGATATGGCGACCGACCCGCTTCGCGGCATGGCGGCAGCGGCTCTTGCGGACAGCGCGAGGCTTGGTCGTGGCATGGACGCCGACCTTGAGATGGCCAAGGACATGTATGCCACGGCCTTGGAGCTTGGACACCGGTCGGCCGCGTATAACTTGGGCTTGTATTGGGAGGGACGCTGGGGTACGAGTGCTCCCGGCGACGTCGTCCCCGACAGCACAAAGGCGGCACAGGCCTACAAGCGTGGTGGTTCGAACGCAAAATGCGCCGCCCGCCTGGACGCATTGCGGACCCGTTCGAGGTAAACCACGCCAATCGCGCGTGCCGACGCAAAAAAAAGCGAGCTCTGTGTGCTCGCTTACACGGTCGATTAAGCAGCCGCAGCTTCCGGCGCAGCCGCGACATTCGTCGTCGTGCCCACCTTTTTGGCGCCAACCAGTTTCTTCGCCGGTGCCTTCTTCACTACCGCCGCCTTTGTCGCGGGTTTCTTCGCGACGACTTTCGGCTTGCTCGCAGCGCCAGAATCTGCAACTCCGCTAACGCTAGCAATCAGAAACTTTGCCCGGTCTTTCGCACCGGCTAGCCACGCCGGAGCCGGACCGCGCCCGCTCCAAGTCGCACCGGACTTCGCGTCGCGATACTTAGCCGGCTGCGGACCTTTCGGCTGACCCGTGCCAGCAGCGGCGCCGACTGACGACGAGACCTTCTTGCCCGCAGTCTTGGCCTTCTTCGCACTTGCCACGCCTGCAGCGACGGCAGCATCGGCGCCATCCTGAATCAGGAACCTGCTGCGGTCCTTCACGTTCGCAATCCATCCGGGGGCGCGCCCGTGCCCGGACCAGGTGGCGCCAGTTTTCGGGTCCTGATATTTCGCTCCGGAAGTCTTTACGGCGACCGCAGATTTTGGCTCGGGCTTCGGTCCGCGTTTCTTGCCACCAGCGTGCGCGTCAATGTCAGCAGTCGTTAGACCGTGCGTTGACATCAATTCGCGAATCTTTTCGATGACGCCCGATGACTGCTTTTTAATGAGCGCGTCGGCCTGCTGTTCGAGTTTTTTGATTTTTGCTTGCAAGGATTCCAGCGTGGTCATTCCCGCCTCCGTGGTTGAGATGCCCGCACTATGCCATGCCAATGATGCGGTGCGCTACTTCTGGCTCGAGGGCGGAATAGATAGTCGCTACATCACGCAGAGCCCCACGTTTCTCTTATGTCCGCCTTGAGCAGGCGAAAAAAAGGCCCGACGCGTGGTCGAGCCCGTAAAGGATGGAAGCGCCCGGCGGCGGCAGTCATTCCGTAAAACACTGATTCGCCGCTGGGACACCACCATCTGCGTGGAGGGGTGAAAGGTCGCCTGTCAGGCAGAAGTACCTGCTAAAGGGCTCGAAACAAGAACTGCAGCCACAATGAGCACGGCGGTCAGCACGACTGACTCAACCTCAAGGACAAATGCGAAGCGCTTCAAAGGGCGGCCCGCCGGTACAGAACGCGAACCGTTCAACGCTCCGAGCAGTTTTGGCATTTCGACGACCCGGTTATGACCTCCAAGTGCAGCTGCAATGAGCACGAGTCCGAGCTTCAGTAGAAGCACCTGTCCGACGCTTCGGACAGAAGCTTACCCCAAGCGTTCTGACGCCGGGATGGCTGCAAGATGACTGATTTTTCACACTCGCGAAGATGAACGAAGTGTCATGGTGCCGTTATCTTGTGGCCGTTGACCGATGCTTACGCTGGCTAAAGTCTCCTCCCAAGAGAAAGTTGGGACCCGTTGACTTATGCGCATACTCATTATTGAAAGACGAGCCTAAGATGGCCGCATACCTAAGGAAGGGATTGGCTGAGGCGAGCTTCACGGTTGATACGGCCGACAACGGGAACAATGGTCTATGCGGCGGGTGAAGCGAGCAGACGTACGCATCGACCTGACGGCACAGGAGTTTTCCTTACTGCAGTTACTCACCGAACGGCAGGGCGAAGTGCTGACGCGCACGTTCATCACTTCGCAAATCTGGGATATGAATTTCAAAGCGACACAAACGGTGTCGATGCCGCCGTCACACGAGCCTTGGAACGCGCGTGATGACGCGGCTGACCGGATGAGCGCCGCGTGGACGCGCGGCGAACCCCGCGTCGGCTGCGGTATGTACCGGTTGCTAGAAAAAACGATTGTCGAAGAAGAGTCGCGTTGAGTTCCGTCCAAGAGTATTCAGACGCATTCGAGGACTGCCACCAACGAATCGGCTTTCCTGCTGCTCGACCGGAGCGCGACGAATTGCCGAGCTCGCCAATAGTGTTGTAACGTCGTAAGCATCCCCGGTTTGGCGGCGGCTGTTACCGACGCTTCTTATCCGGCGACCACAACCGCAACGTCAGCGCGTTACTCACAACGCTGACACTACTGAATGCCATCGCCGCGCCAGCCACTACTGGATTAAGCAGGCCCAGCGCCGCCAGCGGTACGCCAACCACGTTATAGATGAACGCCCAGAACAGGTTCTGCTGAATCTTCCGGTAGGTGCGACGTGAGATGTCGATGGCGTCCGCGATGAGTGCCGGGTCACACCGCATCAACGTAATGCCGGCCGCGTGCATCGCGACGTCGGTCCCTGTCGCCATGGCGATGCCAACGTCGGTCGCTGCAAGCGCGGGCGCATCGTTGATGCCGTCGCCAACCATGCCGACCGTTCCACCGGACGCGCGCAGGTCAGATACGACGCGAGCTTTGTCCTCAGGCAGCACCTCGGCGCGCACGTCCTCAATTCCAAGCTTGTCGGCTACAGCACGTGCCGCACCCTGGTTGTCGCTCTGTCGGCCAGTGCGCTTGAAAGTCCTCAAGGAATGCATATCACTCTGGTTCGAGGTGATGGACCTCGAAATAGCGAAGCGGAAAAGGGAAGCTATGTTCGATGCCGACGATTGTCGGGATGTCTTAAGTCGCGGAGTTGAAGGTGAGGGTCGTTGGCATCGTCGGGCAACTGCGGGCGATGCTCGCTTGGGAGAAGCCGGATACCCGCATGGGCGAACATTGTTCGAGTCCGTACGATTGCCAGTTCATCGCATACTGCCGCAGTCAGGAGGCGCCTCCGCCCGAATTCCCGGTTGAGGTATTTCATCGGTTTCTAGTACGTGCCGCCTTGCGATGTTTCCACGCAGGGCCGAGGTCAGCAACCGCCCTCACCTGGTTTCGGCCGTTTGCCTTTGCATAGTAGAGCGCCTCGTCACCTTCGCGCAGCACTGAAAACGCGTCGCCGCCCAATCGCGGGTAACCGGTGGCGCAACCGACGCTGACCGTGACGACACCCAGGGCGCTCCCTGTGTGAGGCATGTTCATGGACGCGACTCTTTCGCGCAGCTGCTCTGCGAGCTCGAGCGTGGCCTCGGGCGGCGCGTCGGGCAGGATGATGACGAACTCTTCGCCACCATAGCGCACAGCCAGGTCACCGGGCCGACGAATCGTCGATGCAATACAGTCCGCAACGGCAACCAGCGCTTCGTCGCCCTTCGCGTGACCGTATGTATCGTTGTAGCTCTTGAAACTGTCGATGTCGACGAACAGGACGGAGAGCGGCATGCTGTTCCGACGTGCCCGCCGCCATTCTTCCTGGAGCCTGCTGTCAAGCACCCGCCGATTGTGCAGTCCGGTAAGCGTGTCGGTTCCGGCAAGCCGAACGAGTTCGGCCTGCGCGGCAACCCGTTCACGCAAAATCAAAGCGAGTGTCCATGAAAGCCCGGCGATGATAGCGCCGAACATCACCGTGAGCGCTCCAACCGCGGCGCTGCGCGTGCTCCACGCGTGAAGGACATCTTGCTCGGCTGGAGCAACCCCCACAATAAAGGGCGTGCCGGGCACATGTGCGTAAGTGAATATCCGGCGGACACCATCGATGGACGACGTTGCCGTGTATGACCCGGACGCACGCGTTGCCATCATGGGGAAAGAACCTGGCACACGGCGTCCAATGGCAGACTCGACGAACGGCTTCCGGGCCAGCAAGGTTCCGTCCTCCATCACGATAAAAGCCGAGCCGGCAGGCCCGACGTTCACCTTTTCGAGCAAAGACTGGAAGTAGTCCGTATGGAGCGCCACCACCGCGATGCCCGCGAATGCGCCGTCATTCCCGTCGATGCGACGGGTCAAAGCCACCGAGCAACACCCATTTCGCAGCCTCGAGCGGTATGGGTGAGAAATGAACAGGCCGGTGGATGCGCTGCGTTCATGCGCGCGGAAATAGTCCCGGTCTTCGAACAGGCCGGGGTGGGCAGCATTATGGTCGCCGGCGGCGATTATCGTGCCCGACCTGTCCATCACAAAGGCGCCGCCGAGGTGCAGGGCGGTGGTCGACCTGTCGAACAGCACCTCGCGCCGAATTGCAGCTGGAAGAGCCATGACAGAGGGCTGCTCGGCACCGTCAACCATGGCTTGGAGCGAAAGGCTGACCAGTTCAACGTTGCGAGCGATGTCGCCACTGATGACCGATACGACATTCGTGGACGTTTCGCTTGCGTGCGCAAGAGCCACGGAGCGCCCGTCGTACAGGGTCGCGATGGAAAGGCCCGCCATTGAAAGGGAAACGACCGTACCCACAAGACCGGCAAGGTGTGGGTAGCGCGAGAACAGGCGGCCCACGCGCGACGGCACACGCATTCTTCGGCGCGCAAGCAGGGTTTTCGAGGCCAGATGCTTCTCTTCCATCAATACCTTAACCATTTGTGAAGGAGGGGATACGGGTTGCACACGACCGTGCACGTCAGATTGCGCGCCGACAAGGCGCCAACAGGCCACGCATGTCATTAGCTTCGCTGTGTGGGCAGTTGCTGCTTCTGGAATGCAGAGATAGCGTCGTATGGCTCCGGTCTTCCCAACAGATAGCCCTGGATTTCATCGCAGTCCGCCGAGCGCAAAATCTCGAGTTGCGATTCGGTCTCCACGCCCTCGGCCACAACGATAATCCGTAGTTTGTGCGCCAACTCGATGACTGCCTCGACCACTGTCCTGGCCGCGCAGTCTGTCGCAATCCCGTCAACAAACGATTTGTCGAGTTCACGATGCGCGGCTGGAATGTCGTGAGATAGCTCAAGCTTGAATAACCGGTACCAAAATCGTCGATGGCAATACGTACGCCCAGGAGCCGGAGCTGCGCAAGGACCGCTTGCGCATGCTCAAGACTTTCCATCAATGTGGACTCAGTGATTTCGACGACAACCCGCGAACCTTTCATGTCGTGCTTTTTCAGCGCGCTCGCGATTGCTTCAGCAAGACCACTGTCCTGAAACTGTCTCGCCGACACGTTGATGGACATGCAGGCGCATTGCGGCCCTACCTTATCGAGGTCATGCAGTGCGCCGATAGCTTGCGGGATTGACCAGTATCCGACTTCGATGATGAACCCGGTCTCTTCCAGCAGCGGAACGAAGACTCCTAGAGATACGAGTCCGCGGCTGGGATGGTTCCATCGAATCAGAGCTTCGAGGCCAGTCAGCCGCCCCGACTTTGCGCAAAACTGCGGTTGATAGAAAAGCGTGAACTGATTCTTCTGTACCGCCTCGCGTAGCTCACGCTCGAGTTGCAGCCGGTCAAGGTCGCTTTGCTGCTCGGCTCCGAACAGCCGGTACGTATCGCGGCCAGCCCGCTTCGCAGCCTGGACCGCAAGGTCTGCGTTCGTAATGAGCGCCTCTGGTGAATTCCCGTGTTCGGGAAATAGCGCGGCACCAACGGAAAGGGTGACAGCAACGGTTTTTCCTTGCGCCTGCAACGGGCGACGGGCGCTAGCAACCAGCCGCCAGCATAGTAGGTCGATGTCCTTCCGCTGACTGTCCCCTGGCACGATGATGGCGAACTCATCACAGCCGTTCGGTCGCGCGACCACCGCGTTTTCAGGGACCATACCGCGGATACGTTTGGCGAGTTTCTCGATGACAATGTCGCCGGTGGCGTGACCTGCCGTGTCGTTGAGTACCTTGAAGCGGTCCAGGTCGACAAGCAACAGCGCGAAGCGTGATACGCCCGTGCAGCTGCCGGACAATGCATCCAGCATCGCTCGGCGACTAAGCAAGCCGGTCAGCTCGTCGTTTTGTCCCGTCACTTCACGCTGGCGAAGACGCGCCTGTTCTTCCATCGCATGGACAACGCTCCCGCTCCTCTTCAGTCGCACTGTCAAATAGCCGACAGCGAGAACGCCTAACGACGAAATGACATCGAACCCAGAAGGTTTCGTCCGGAGCGCTGCGGCCCCGCCGCAGGCGACGCATGCAGCAGCTACGGCGAACTTGTCGAGATAGCCAATCCATTGGTTGGGCGTGGGCGCGCGGGTCAAGCGTCCTCGGAGGACCAGGAGTAACTGGCGCGGTAGGTGTAGCACTTCGACTAATCTCTTGTTCGCAGACAGCTTATGGCCGCCGATTCAATTCACCGGCCGCCTTTCAGGCTCCATCCCTGAAAAGACAGCGCCTTAATGTCTTCCCCATTTTACGGCCGGTCGCGGTCGAACTTTAGCGCGGCGGGGATTCCACTCGCACCTGTGGTCATAGCGTGCCGGGCGTTCTCGCTTTCCTGAGGACCAGGCGAAGGACTACAAGCCTCCGGGAGCAGGCGCACATCCTTCAGCCGGAGCGATACGCCGCGAGTGGAACTATCACACGAGGCACCAGGCTGATTGAAGCCTCGGGCGTCCTGGGGCATTTTTGATTCTGAAGAAGAAGCTCAACACGCAGGGCTGGAATGGGCATGCGCATGGGTTGATGGCAACGGCTGACCGCTGGCTGATAAATCAGGTTGAACATTTATGGGACCGCCGCGTCTCCTCTCGCTACGCGGACATTGCCGAGCCGGAGCCAGCCTCGGAAGATACACCTCGTGAGGCGGTGCCCCCGTTGTCTTTTCCATTCCTGGTCGCTGTGTCCACCACAACAGCAGGCTTGGTTCACTTCGGTGTGGGGCCCCGTCCGGCCAAAGTAACACGCGCGATTTAATATGTATGCTCGCTGGCGGATGGCGGGAAATAGCCACTACTTAGCCGCTCCAACAAACCCTTCAGCGCGCCTTCGCATAGGAGAATGCACACGACGAGCCGTCTGTTTCCACCAAACAAGGCAACCGTTGTCTTTCGCGCTTCTTCGCAGCGACGTACCGTCGAATGCGCCATCACGCGACAAGCCCTGGTGCGGTATTTTTGGGCGCCCGCCGACGCTGACGAAGCGCGGTTATTGAAGGCATTCGCTGACGGAAGCAGATGAATCGAGGCCGTCGCCGAACGCAAAGTGCTGACCGGGCAACACGAGCCCGTCGTGCTGGACGCAACTGACTTCGCTGACCGGGACTTTGCCTGAGGCGGCCTACCGCCACCCGCCTCCGATGAAAGATTCGCAACGGGTAACGCAGGATATAACCAACTGTCCTGATTGGCGTCCGTGAGTGTCGACAACCGGACTACCGGGTCAGTTGCATCTCCTATTCAAGCCTTGCTACCGAGGGCATCGCGCTCAAGCTGTGCTTGCGATACATGGCGGACATCGGCACCCTTGACAGCGTAGACCACAAATTCGGCGATGTTCTTCGCGTGGTCGCCGATACGCTCGATGGCCTTCGCAATGAACAGGTAGTCCAGCCCAATCGAGATGGTTCGAGGGTCTTCTGTCATGTATGTGACGAGCTTGCGCACGAATGCCCGGAACTCGTTATCGATGGCTTTGTCATCCCGGACAATCTGTGCAGCGGCAACGGTATCCATGCGCGCAAATGCATCCAGCGCTCTGCGCAGGATGTGTAAGGCCATTTCGCCGGAGAGCCTGATTTCAGCGGCGTTGACGGTTACCGCCGCGCCGCTCTCGTGAATGCGCCGCAGACGTTTCACTATTTTCCGCGCCTCGTCGCCCGCGCGCTCGAGGTTCGTGATGCACTTTGAAGTGGTCATCAGGAATCGCAGGTCACGAGCGGCGGGTTGTCGACGCGCAATGATATGGCTGACTTCCTCGTCGATTGCGATTTCCATCGCGTTGAGCTGACGCTCACCCTCCAGGACGTTGTTCACGAGCGCCGGGTCGAAGTCGTTCAGAACCGCCAGCGCGTGTGCCGTCTGTGACTCGACGAGTCCGCCCATTTCGAGCAGCTTCGATGACAGGAGGTCAAGGTCCGCCTCGAACCTGCTGGAAAGGTGTTTTTCCGACATGTTCGTTTCTCCAAAAAAACGCCAGGGACGTAATTGTCGTTGCCTGCCGCGTCCCGTTTCATGGAGGGCCATTCGGTCATTCCGGCATCTGAGCGCCCCTGCAATCCAAAGTCCCACATCATCACGACCTGGAAAACCGTATATACCGTATTATCGTACGCCTCGCGTTCGATGTTCACAACAACAAATGTTGCGGGTCCGCCGGGAAGTACCGGAACCGGGTGCATACGGAAATATCAACGGGCACTCCATTCTCTTCGCGCTCTGATGTACGTAGCCATGGCGGCATTCACGGAGCGCACCAGACTGCGGTTTCCAGTGGTCGCGCTTCCGTATTTGCATACGGACACTTGCACGAAATTACACCAGCTGTCACGGAGTGTTCAGGTACCGGTACCGTTGCGATGGTTATCGCCGCTTCACCTGGTTCCGGCCCGCCCGTTTCGCTGCGTATAGTGCGCGGTCCGCTCGCGACAGTGCCCCGCGCGCATCGTCGGAAGGCAGGACCTCGCACACCCCGGCAGAAAACGCGTAGCGAATTCTCCGTCCCGCGTTTGTCCAGACTGTACGTCCAGACACCTCACGTCGCAGTCGCTCGATGGCGGCTGACGCTTCGTCCAGCGATGCGCCTGGAAGAACGATGAGAAACTCGTCGCCGCCAATGCGGCCAACAATATCCGACCGCCGTACAGCACCAAGGGTGGTCTGCGCAAAGTCCCGCAAAATGTCATCGCCCGCGAGATGGCCGTGGCGGTCGTTAATCTGCTTGTAACAGTCAAGGTCCAGTAGCGCGATGGAAAGTGGCGTCGCTGTCCGAATCGACGTTGAGATTGCGGCGTCGAAGAGAGCGAGCGCGTAACGTCGGTTGGCGAGTCCGGTTAGCGCGTCGCTACGCGCCTCAGCCTGGGCTGCATCTCTCGCGCGTTTCAACTCCTCCTCGCTCTGCTTCAGCTCGGATATATCTGAGCCGATTACGGTGACCCAGCCAGTCGGCAGCATCGATTCCGTCACCCAGAACCAGCGCCCGTCCATCAACTCGGTCGCGAGTTGCTGGCAACCGAGTTTCGCCCGTCGGCGCGCTCGAGTATCGGCGATAAACCCGAGCGGGTCTTCGTGGGAAAGCCGATGACCACATCCGTTTGCAACGCCGTGCAGGATGAGGTCTGTGAACGTTATCGGGTCATTGGCATAGTCAATCCTGAATACTTCATTCAGCGCAGCATTCGAGAACACCAGAACATCGTTCTGGTCGTACACGGCAATGGGCGTCGGCCCACAAGCCAATGAGCGTAACAGCGCAGCGTGAGCCACAACGTCGGAAGGCAGGTCTTCTACAGGTTTCATATGTCGTCGTCTCCTGACGAAGCACGGTGGAACCTTGTTGTCCCGTTCGACGCGCATGGCCCAGCGCCGTCACCGAAAATGCCATCCGGCCGTTTCTTTGTCTAAGGGATAGCCAACAGAAGAGTCATGAAAAATGTGTGCGCGACCTGGCCTGGTCGCCGATGCAACTACAAGGAAAGAAAATGAAAATCTCAGGCTATCGGGTCAGGAGAGGCGCCGCAGGGAACCATCCCGGCTGCCCTGCGCCCGCTACTCCATGGGATGCGGTGACGCTTCCGCTTACTAGAGGGCTTGACAGCGGTCAGCCCAGGGGCCGTCTGATTTATTATTGACCGGGGTATGCCAGCGGGTGCGCTCGGCGGCAACCCTGCGTTCGCGTCAGTAAGGAATCTATACAACCATGGACGACACCCTCGCCGCAGTACCCTGCCTTTCATCAGACGGAAAAGCGGTTGTTTTTGTTGTATCTGTTCGCACCCAGTCGGTGCAATGCTCAATCACCCGCGACGCGCTCGAACGGCATTTCTGGTTGCCGGCCGGCGCAAACCAGGCGCGCACATTGAAGGCTTTTGCCGACGGACAACAGCGCATTACGGCCGCCATTGAACGAAGGATGCTTAAAACGGGCGGAGTGCGGATAGCGTTGACCGCAACAGACTTTGCAGGTAGGTGATACGGTCCTCGCAGGGTAGTCCATACGCAAGGTTGCGCACTGACCTGACGTGCCATGCCGTGTACAGTCAATGCATGGTGAGGCTGAAGCTCGCAATCATCCCGATGGTTCGCTGGCCCGCATGGATGAAGTGCGCATCGCCGTTAGACTGTGATTGCATCACGGTCCTTTGGCATCTTAGAAATGTCATTTAGGCCGGCCCCGGTGGCGGCCTTTTCTTCGGCGTTGTTGATTCACTGGAGCGTGCGTATCAGACGCCTATAAGAAGCCGCCATGCCGGACGGTGACAGTTACCCCTGATGCCGCTCACCTTTACTTTTGATTGCAGAAAGCGAGTAGACGTCCGTCGCCGCGCGCATAGTGCGCCCGGCCTCCGTGTCCGCCGGCTTTCCGCAAACGGCGCTAAGCCAAACGTGCGGAGAAATACCATGAACTTCGGCCAGGAATCGCGCGTCCACCACGACGCCATGCTGTCGCTACAACCCCGCGAACCACGCGGATTCGCCGCCTTCTGGCTGTGCCTCAATACTCTCATTTCGTAAGCACTCGCATTTTTCCGCCGCACGCAAGCGATGTCATCGTTCAGCCATTGGCTGGCAGCCACGCAGCGGCCTGGCGCTAGGAAGCGCCGGCCATGCCTGTCACTACTTGCAGTACACCTGACGTGGTGGCGGGCCGAACGCTTAAAACTCGACTACCAGGCACTCACCGCGCTACTCAGAAGGGTTTTGCCTTGTCACCGCGTTTTCGGAACCCGCATGCCGGCAAATGCGGCTTTAGCCGACAAATGATGCCGTCGGGGCGTTACGGCGGGGGAAAACCGGTGACGCGGATTGCCCCTAATTGCAACCGGCCCCGGCGCAACGGCGGCGGTCGCGGCAGGGAACAATCGTGGATACAGAACCCCGGCGATAGCCGCTCCGACAATAGGCGCCACCCAGAACAGCCAGAGCTGGCTTAAGGCTGCACCGCCAACGAAAAGCGCGGGGCCGGTCGAACGAGCCGGGTTGACTGATGTGTTCGTGACGGGGATTGAAATCAGGTGAATCAATGTGAGGCACAACCCGATTGAAAGCGGAGCGAATCCCGAGACCGCACGTCCATCGGTGGACCCGAGAATCACCATAAGAAAGGCGAAGGTCATCACGACTTCGCAGACAAACGCCGCGAGCATCGAGTAGTGACCGGGCGAGTGTTCACCATATCCATTTGTCGCGAACCCGCTCGACACAAGGTCAAAGCCGGGAGAACCGTTCGCGATGACATAGAGCACGAGAGCGCCAAGCGCGCCACCAACAACCTGTGCGGCAATGTACGGACCGAGGTCCCGCACCGGAAAGCGGCCGGCGACCACCAGACCAACGCTGACAGCCGGATTCAGATGGGCACCCGACACGTGACCGACAGCGTAGGCCACCGTGAGGACGGTCAGCCCGAAGGCCAGGGCGACGCCTGCAAACCCTATTCCTGTGCCAGGAAATTTTGCGGCGAGGACAGCGCTTCCGCAGCCACCCAGCACTAACCAGAACGTACCAAATGTTTCGGCGCCGAGGCGCGATGTAAGGGACATTTCAAGACCTCCCAGTCTGCGTGTCGGCCCGACGGCAAGTGGACCTTCCATACACCTAACTGATACTAGACGGTAAAGACCACCGCGCTGAAGAATTTTCGGGTAGCGCACGGGGCTTCTGACCCAGCCATCGCAGGACTGAAGTAGCGAGCTACAGGGGACCTTGAGTCCTATGCGCGAACGGCGGCGATAGCCGCACAGCATTACCACCTACATCGGAACTGGACAGGCAAACTGGAACGACTGAATGGATTCAACGCGTCCTGCTTATCGTATTGTTCCGCATATAAATTAGTCGGCCATATCCTTAACCCTTTGAACGGCGTGCGCGCGTACCAGTGGGGGCCGCGACTTATGTGGAAGTCCTCGCCTCGATGGAGACCAGGCAGTGAAATCCGCCGATAAAGGCAGAAAAAACAAGAGCCCTTACACACCGCAAAACGTCGATGGCGCAATCGCCCATGTCAAGCGGGTCCTGCACGGAGATGTGGCAGATTCCTTATTCCCCAGAGCCTAATTGCATGAACGAGTTCTTCAGGCATTTGGGACGCCCGGACTCACTCCAGTCCAACAGCAGAGACTGCAACGACTGCTTGACCACACTCCCGGGCCTCCGGGCGTATGGGATTTACCCGGTTTCTCGACGCGTTTCCCGGGCCCGACCACACGACAATTGAGCGCATTGTCGGCGGAAGGCGACGGTAAGCCAGGCAGACGACCAGGGGCGCCTCTCGGTCACAAGCAACCTGCAAAAGCGACGGCTCCCATATCAGACGAGAAGCGAATGTGGCGGGAACGCGGCTTGCCTGCCTTAGACCACTGGGACCTTAATCGACGACGAAGCGCACTTGGCCGGTTAGAAGCCGGATTTCGTCCTTTTACGGGAAGGCCTTCCGCTTGTTCCTCAAGGAGCTCGCTTCCTTATTCTTTATAGGAAAGGGGCTCCTTTAATATCCAGAAGACTCTTTTTTAGAAGCTGTAGGTAGGGCGGTCTAAATGTCGGGGCTGGCGGTAGCCGTCTTCAGCGTGCTGAAGTGCCTTGGTCTGCGACAGTCGCAGCGCTCAGTTCAGTGCTGCGACTTCGTCGCCTATCAGACGGCTGCAGGCGGTCTGAATGTCGTACGTCGTACAGACCTTGAGTTCCTCTCTTAGCGGCTGTTCGCGCAGCTCGGCGACTGTGTCGTCCAGCGCCGTGTACTCGCTTTCCTTATAGATAGGGACCGGACGGCCGACTCGTTGGGTTCGTCACCTCTTTCCGCTTTCCACGGCATCCATGGTGCAACTGACGAACCAAGCGAGGGCTGGTGCCATTTCAGCCAGTGAGACTGAGGCAACCTGGAAAGTCGCGTCATCCATAACCGGCGCCGGGCGCGCTCTGTCCTCGCGCGAGTAAGCCTCGAACAGAACACCTGTTCGCGCAACTGAGACGAGCGCAAAAGCTGCTTTCTTTACCCGATGCGTGTCAGGGTTCGCGCCCGGCGAAGGTTCGTCAATCGACTGGAGCGAATGGATAAGTTCCCGCAGCGAATTGTGCAAGCGCCACGCGTTGTACAAAGGATGGTGAATCACGAACAGAAAACGGTGTCGACTGACGCCCGAAAGCGTGCTCGCCGCGCTCCCCGTCTCCAGGTACTTCTGCTCCTGCGGCGGGACAATCTCGACATGCTCGTCGATGAACTGGGCGCTGCGGACGCTTTGGGCGACGGTGTCGCGCTGGAACTCCGCGCACTTCGCCGGACCGATGCTAGTGTCGTCCTCTTTCGGGGCCACCGGCGCTGCAAGGGTCTCGCACGACACGAACACCAGCAGCAGCACCCCCGCGATTAACTGCCACATGCTCATCCTCCCTCGATAGGACCCAGTCTATCGGTACGGTCGAGCGGCGCTCGGTTAGCCCGTTCGCCTGCGCCATCGCAGCGAGTCGCATCCAGCCGGTTACGCCACGAACCTTCATCACGTCGGGCATCAGGTCGTCCGGCGCACCAGCGTCTATTGCGGTGGCGTAGCGGCCGGAGCAATCGAAGGCGCCGCTGGCAGTACGGTGTAGGACGGGCATGGGAAGCCGGACAGCCCGAACGTTTATACCGTGATTTCGTCCGTCGGCGTCATTTCCGTCTCCATCGTGTCTGCCGCGTTGGCGGGCGGGCAAACACAGCCACGCTATTTCAAGGATAAAAAGCCGTGTCGAAACGTCAAGCTAAAGCGCGTCGCAGGTGACGTCTGACTGCCAGAGAGCCGGTCTGTTCGATGGTTCCGCCATCACTAAGGTCCCACTCGAAGCCACGGTCCGTAGGATTTCACTGGCCGAATGTCCCTAAAGCAGAGTACAGGTCACCGTTTTATTAACTTCTACGCCAAAAATCCCTTGGTTTAAGGCCTCAGACGTTGCGTCTTCATGCCGGTGTTGTTACGCTGGCGCCCAACCCGAGGTTTTGTACCTTTGCGTTAGTCGGTGACGATGCAAAGGCAAAGGTCTTGGGCAACCTTTGACTAGAAGCGAGGAACTCATGGCAACCACCACCACGAAGAAAACTGCGGCTCCGGCTACGAAGAAAGCCGCCGCTCCGGCAACGAAGAAAGCCGCCGCTCCGGTTACGAAGAAAGCGGCAGCACCGGCCAGCAAGAAAGCTGCTGCACCGGTTGCGAAGAAGTCTGCTGCGGCTGCTCCCCTGAAACCTATCAAGGACTCGTTCACGAAGGCATCGCTGACGATTCATCTGGCAGAGCGCTCAGGCGTCGAACCCAAGGCGGCAAAGGCGTTGATGGCTGCGCTTGAAGAAACGGTGCTCGCATCGATTCACAAGAAGGGCGCGAAAGAGTTCACGCTCCCCGGCCTGCTGAAGGTTGTCGCGCAAGACGTACCCGCCAAGAAAAAGCGCTTCGGCAAGGACCCGTTCACGGGTGAAGACAAGTGGTTCGCGGCGAAGCCCGCTTCGGTGCGGCTTAAGGTGCGCCCGCTGAAGAAGCTGAAGGACGCCGCACTGTAAGCGAAAGTGTTCTGACGTGATAGCGCCCCTCGCGACCAAAATCCGAGGGGCGTTTTTATTTGCGACGCACGACGTCGGCGTAGCAATTGGATAGCGCGTCGTTTTGTGAGTGAACCGGTTCTGGTTGAGCGCCCGCCATTTCCTTCTGAAGGACCAGCTCGCGCTTGAGTATGACGCACGACACTTCTCGTCCGGGCCGAAAGCCTCACTACGGTGCGACGGCATTCGACGGCGGCAAGCCTGGCGATGAAAAGGCTTCAGGCCAGCTCTTTAACCTGTCGCGTCGCCCGCTCCGAACCAAGGAGACTCTCGAGCATCCGAGCCTCAGCTTTCGCGATGTCGTTGAGGGAAGCAGCGCTGAGTTGCTCACTGAATACAGCAAGAGCGGTGGATAAAGCCAGGTAATCTGCATCACAGACACGCCACCCGCCGCCCGCGTGCTCCTCGGCGTTGACATGCATAAGTGCGGCTTGTGCCGATTCAATGTCGCCGGCTGCGCTTGCCCGATGACCGAGCCGTCCGAGTTCTTCCGCAATCAGAAGGGTTCGACCAAGCGCTGAAAACAGGTCGCGTGAACCTTGGCCCCGTCGGAAAGCGTCCAGTGCAATGTAGCACCGCAGAAGCATCGCCTGCGTCACGGACTCAAGCGAAGCGTGGCTGTAAGTCAGCGCGCGCAGTAAAGGTGACATAGCCGGGCGGCCGTGTTTTTGAGAGCGAATTTTGCGGTTCACGTTCAGTTATCTGGTAGCGCGGTACACGGGCAATATGTTGAGCTAGACGCACGAAAAGCAAGATGGCTGCGCTCAATGTGTGAATGCGACCGAGATTGCTGCGTCATAAGAGTCGTGCACGGCTCGGCGCCGCCGCGCGCGCGGCAAGGATGCCGCCCAGCGCACCGCCGAGATGGCTTTGCCACGATACACCAGGGTAGAGCGGCATCAGGCCGAACAGCGTCGTCAGCCCGTAGCTGCCCGCGACGAACAGTGCCACCAGCATTGCGACGATGTGCCGCGTGTAGTAGCCCCGGGCGACCAGGTAACCGGCGTAGCCGAACACCAGGCCGCTCGCGCCAATGTGCACCGAGTAAGGCGCACCGACCAGCCAGGCGCACAGGCCCGCGCCCAGCATCGCGCCGATGGTCGCCTGCCAGAAGTTGTCGATGCGCGGCCACATGCACAGCCATCCGAGAATAAGGAGGCCGCTTGTGTTGGCTATCAGGTGCACCAGGCTTGCGTGCAGCCAAGGGGCAAACAGGATGCCCTGCAGCCCGCCAAGCGTGCGCGGCACCACGCCGTGCCGGTTCAGATGCAGGAACGGCAGCGCAGCGGACAGGAAAAAGACCAGCCACATGGAGCCGACAAAGGCGGCCAGAAGCAGAACGCGCGCCTTGAGCTGCGCGACGAGCGAGCCCGCGGCGGAAGTCGCGCCAGCGAGCCGTATCGAGTCTTGCGGCATTACGAGTTACTCCGAACGGTAGCCTGAACCCTTGCGCACGACTGGGCGAGTTGCGTCTCGTCGAAGAGATGCGTGTCGCGCGAGACACCGGTGAGTGTCGCGCTCGCATTGCATTCAGCAAACTCGGCAAACTTCAATGCAAATCCGGCGTGACCATCGAGAGTCGTTGGTAAATACTGAAAGCTAGCCACACAAGCAGGCCGCCAACTATCCAAACCGGGGGGCGCTCCGGTGTAGCCAGGAATTGCTCCAATAGACCGCTGGAGTTCCGGCGAGCGTGACAAATGTTGTGGTCACCGCGGTCAGCGAGCGTGTGTCGTAGTGGCGATGCATGCTCATCGCCTCCGGTAGACGTCTTCAATATTCATTCTTTGTCAGGGCGAAGGTGCATACGGCGGGAAGTTTTGCTGACAAAGAGTCGTTAAAACATAGCGAGCCGACACGAATAAGGAGTTGAGAGCAGGCCTGTGCTGCCGTGGTCGCCAACGACTTTGCCCCTCGCGAGGACAGCCGACTCGGATGTCTAGTCGAACTCGACATCGCCGCAACGACGCAGTTCATCCAGCCGACGCAGCTGTTCCGGCAAAACACGCCCCAGCGATAGCGTCGGCAAAGCGTCAAGGTCAAAGAAATCGGCGCCATCCGTCTCGCCGCGGACCAACTCGCCCGAGGCAACAATCTCGCCGAGGAACACCAGTTTCCAGATGTGAAACAACGATGGTGGATGCGGGTGCCGTTGCATGTCCCACACTGCGAGCAGCCGAGTGATGTGCACAATATAGCCGCTCTCTTCGCGAACCTCGCGCGCGGCGTTTTCGGCAGGGGTCGCTCCCACGTCCGCCCATCCACCGGGCAGCGACCACAGTCCCTCTGCTGCTTCCCGTACAAGAAGTATGCGGCCCATTTCGTCAAACACTGCGCATCGAACATCGACCTTGGGATTCGCGTACCCTTCTTCCTTGGAGAACAGTTCCGCGACTTCCTGGGCGCTCATGTCGGCAATTTCGGCGAGTTGGGCGTGAGCGATGTTCGCTATCTCGCGGTAGCGTTCGGTATCGAACGGCCCAGTCGAATAGTGGAGCCCAGTCTGCGCAAGAGCGAGCAAGCGTCGAGCTTGCTCGAGTCGTCGAGTCATCAATTGGACACCCCTTCCGTTGGAGCTTTCGGTCGTCATATCCGACGGGCGTAGGGCAGCGGCAACAGTACGGGGCGGGCAGGGGGAACTCTCACGCAGCCAACCGGTGTTCGTAGTACGGCCGGTCCCTCATCGGCGACCAGGGGAGCATGTCAGCGGCCGCCACCATGTCCGCCTCCACCACCATGTCCGCCTCCACCACCGTGTCCACCTCCATGTCCACCTTCATGTCCACCTCCATGTCCGGCCTCATGTCCGCCGTGCCATCCACCGTGCCAATGGTCGCCGTGCCAGCGATAGCCGCCCCAGCCACCGCAGCCGCCCCAGATACTGCAGGTATCGTACCCCGACCCGTAGAAGGGATAGCCGTACGCTGAATCGTATGGCTGGGCGTATCCATATCCTGGTGCGACCGCGCAACCACCCAGGCACGCTGCCGCGCCGAGCAACGCAATTAACTTAAACACGATTTTCTTTTGAATGATGCGGGAGACAAGACACGTAGCGGGAGCGGGGAGCAACGCGAGTGGTTGCGACAGCAGAGACCGTCGAAAGCGCTCTGGTGTTCCCTTGCTGCGGTGGCTGGGCGGTTGGGACCGTCGCATTGGAAGTCGGTGGGCTGGCGCCGGTCGCGGACGGTAACGTGGTCGAAACGAGGGGTTCCGGGCGGTCGTGGTTGCCATCGGCAAATACGGACGTGGTGCGCGTTGCAGCAATAAGCGCAGCGGCAATAGCTTGGGGCTGCATATGCTCCTCCAGAGCGGGGCGGAATCGATAAGTTTCGATTCCGAACGGTGTCCATTCTGGGGAATGAAATCTGGACGAGCGATGACGCAGAAATTACTTTTTAGTCATCTGAACGACGTGCTCGTCAAATCATTCATGTTTCCCACTGCCGACGCGCGAGCAAGGCGGTTTCAAGTCGAGGCGCAACGCAGCGCTCCCGTAGAAAACGGTTTACCCCGCGAGGGCAAACAGTTTGTCGGCATTACCGTCTTTGTCTATAGCCGCACAAAATCCCAGCGAATATCGCGGCGTGGCAGTCCTCGAGTGGGCTAAAAATCAGCGGTTGCCCGCAACTCCCGCAGACAAAATCGGCTCATTGGTTACACCGAAACGGGAACCGTCCAGTGACGTCAAGTTGACTGATGCGCGAATGGATTGATGGGCTGGACCTTCTTGCGGTCTATGACCGCTCCAGCATTTGGCATTTTCCCCAGTCAGCAACGAGGGCCTCGAACCCGCGAACCACGTTCGATTCCATAGCTTGTACCCCGGCATCGCCGTTGAAATTGGCACTAAACGCGACGTGAAATCGATACTGGAAGTAGGCAGAGACCGCCTGGATACGCTGTGGAGTATCGGAGTCCGTGAACACGGGTCGTAGTAGATGACATGGGGGTAGTCGGTTTTTATCGCTACGCAAGGCTCATCGCTGACAAGCAGCGATGGATGGGACGGTGTGGGACCACTCGACATTCAGCAAGAACCGCGACCGGTTGCTTGAACACGATGTGCTGGTATTGCTCCTCAACGAGACGGTTGAGACCGCGCGCGAGCGTGGGCATCTGTCGGGTGAGCACTTTAGCGTTGACGGCACGCTGATTCAGGCATGGGCGGGACACAAGAGCTTTGTGCCGAAGGCAAGTCCGGACGAAGACGATACGCCGCCCGACGAACCGCCGGCGCCCAATGACAACTGGCACGGTCAGAAGCGCAGTAACGCGACGCATCAGTCCACGACCGACGAGCAGGCCCGCCTGTTTCGCAAGAGCAAAGGAACCGGTGCGATGCTTTGCTACATGGGCCATGTACTGACTGACAACCGGCACGGCCTAGCAGTCAACGCGCAGGTGCGCTGGCGACGGGCACCGCCGAGCGCGACTGCGCCGCGCAAATGCTTGCTGACGCCGCGAAGGTGGCCCGGGGCGGCATTACGGTCGGGGCAGACAAGAACTACGACACGGGCGGCTTTGTCGCCACCTGTCGGGCAAATCGCGTCACGCCTCATGTGGCGCAAAATGATGGGCGTCCAGGGGGCTCAGCGATTGACGAGCGAACCAGTTGGCCGGGTTACGCGGTCAGCCAGCAAAAACATAAGCGGATTGAGCAGGTGTTCGGATGGGGCAAGACAGTCGGACGAATTCGACAGGCGATGTATCGAGGAGGGCGGGCCTTGTCCCGAACCAAAGCCGACGACCTGACCGATGCCGTCGCGACGTTTCTGCCAGACTCAAGGTCACCAGCGCGCCCCGGCTCAGCCTTGGCGACATCATCGTCAACGACGAAGTCTGTCTCGTGAAACGAACCGGCGACAAATTTGACGACTCTTCCGCGGGACGAAGCCGTCGACTGGTCCACGCGTTCACCGAGCCTGCAGGCATGCGCTAGTTGCTTGTCGAGTGAGCCTGTCGCGATGTTAACGCCGCGTGCAGTCCGCTGTTACCACTACTGGCTGTTTTCTTTTGGGCCGTACCGTGGTCTGTTCACGTCGCTGTTCGCGCCGCTACGGGTACCCATATTCAGGCCATTGGCCTTCCCGCGGTTAGAACGTCCAGTCGGAGGGCTGCTCTGCATCGCACCGACGCCATCGCGTGTGACATCCGGCGAACCGTATCCACTGTCGTTCGGGGCTGTCATCGAACCGACCCCCGGTCTTAACGTCCCGCCAGCAGTGCCGCCAGCGTGCGCGTATGTGATTGCCGCCAGCGCCATCACGAGGGCCGAAGCGCAAAACCTCCTATTGTTAAGTTTCATGGTTCACCTCCGAAGAGGGGATGTCGTGAAAGCGACTGCCGCTGACGAACGAAGTGCCGCAAGGGCCGTGCCTGGGGCCGCTGATTCGTCGCTTTGCAACGGCGGGCAGGCGATTGAACAGACAACGGACGCTCGTTCTGTATCCGAAAATGCCGCCCTCACAACGCCCCTTCGCATAGCTGGCGCTCCGCGGCGGCCTGCAGTGCAGCGGGCTGTCGATTTTTTTGCTTTGCCGTGCCTACAGCAACGCTTGGTGCTCCCGGTACCGTGGCGGCGGAGGCAGAAGTCACCCTCACGAGAGCCGCCGTATGCCAAAACGGCTTGGGTGGGGACCCCTTTTTTTCCTTGCGTTACCTACGCCTGTTTCCTATCCTCTGAACAATGGAATTAAGGAGCTTCTTGTGTCCCAGATAAGAAAAAAGATTTCCGTGATATTCACTGCTGCTCGCCTGAGTGCACTCGACGACCGTTCGGCAAGCCGGTTTCGAGGTCGGGTCGGGCAGGTCATAGCGCATGAGCCCACGGGAAAGCACGTAAGCGTCGAATTCCCGCTGGATGGTGAGCGGCGGCCAGAACGGCTTGAGCGGGTTCCGCTGGAATACCTTGAGGTCGTCCACGCGCACTCTGGCGCTCCAGCCCCCTCTCGTGCACACTCACCGCACGCGAATACAGCTCGAATACAGCACTCTGCAAGGTTCAAGCGAAGTTAGATTGCCCGCGCATGCCTGACCACGATAGAAGAATGTGACCCGAAAAGGGAAAGACCGACAACTACCAGTCCGCTACGGGTTGCGTTCGGGCCACCGCCGCCGTCTGCCGTCTATGAGCAGCGCGCCCCTACGCGCCAGCGCGAGTCATCGCGGGCCCTGAATTAGTCATCGGCTGGCATGGTGACCGGTATTGGGACGGACATCGTTATCGGAATAGGCGCGACTGGGACGCGCGCGGCTATCACGACTATCGCCGCGGCTAACTTCCTCCTCGGGCCAGTTAAGCGACAGGGACCACGAGCGATGCGACAGTACGAGGTCAGCGTCGAAACGCCAGGATGGTCGACGGAAGAGACATTATGAAATTGGTCGGAGTTCGCTCAGGACATTCAAAAGCCCGGCAGGTCAAGCGTAAGCAACATCTTGGGACTGGTCAGCTGAGGATGCGCTCCACCAGCTGACGACAGGAGGTCCAACATGAAACTTGACGATGCCACTTTCCGGCAATTGCGCCGTCTCGCCCCGGTTATCGACGACGTACTCAACGCACGAGAGGTCGAGCACGCAGACCAGGCCGTCGGCCTGGATTCAATTGCTCAGTTGTGCTAACTGTTGTTCGACGCGTACCACGACCAATACCCGGTCGAGATTGCGCAAGCGCGAGCTGACGCCGTTGAGTCGCAGTAACACACTTCCTCTGGACCGGCTGGCGGCTTCAGGTATCGCCGGTACAATCGAAGAACCTGTCCCATTGACCTCAGAACACGACTGCACGCCCCATGCGTGCAAGGCGACTTTCTGCCGACGCTCGTCAAGGACAAGACCACCATAAACGTTCCGAAGAGCCTCAGTCATTGCTCGAGTTGCAGAGGCGACAGACCGCGGCGACGAACGAGAAGGTGCACGCCTACTGGCGGAACGTCAATGAAATTGTCACGCATACCAGCAGCCAACAGCTGTCGGAGAGTCAGAAGCTGGTGAGCGGGTGCGTTCGTGAAACTCAAGCGCTCGCCGAAAGTCTCGGCAAGAACGCGCTGCCAGCAGTGGCACGTTTGCTGCGTTCTGGTCGAAGGGCTTCGAGGTGATGCGAGACGCGGGTGCCGCGTTCCAGCAGCAGGCCATGGAAGCGGTGGAAGTCGTGGACAAGGCGGGCAAGCCGGTCGTCACGGCCAAGGCGTAATACACGAGCCCGCCCTTGAGGATGACAGCCTTCGAAGGGTTTATTGGCCTGGAAAAAGCCGGCGCGAGGTAGGCCGGCTCTCCGACACCACTTCACTTTGGGTTTTATTGCCCCACCAACTGGCTGACGAGCCGACGAGCGGGCGGAAAGAAAAGCACGAGCACAGTCGCACCGGCTTGAATCGATGGCGCGTCGGGCACACCTGGCGTATCGCGTACGGACGCACGGCACACCGAGCCGATGCTCCGCCATCGTCATGCAATGCGGATTAGGCGTCCCGACTCTGCCCTGTGCAAAGCCAATGAACGTCGAGGTTGAGGTCGGCGGCAAGACGCGTACAGATGTTCAACGGCGGCACGGTGATTCCCTGTCGCCAGTAGTCCACGTGGTATTTGCTGACACCCAGCGCCGTTGCTGCGCGCGCAGAACTGAGGCCTGCCCGTTTGAACGCCCTGTCAAGGCGGGCCGCCAATGCCCGTCTGAGGCGGTCGTTCCCGATGCTACGTTCGAGGCGACCGCTCGCGGTATCCTGGTGCATCATTTTTGATATCTCTCAGTATATTTTTTAATCGCTGCCCGACGAATCGCGGCCTGGAGTCAGGCTACTTTCCGCTCATGACGGGTCTTGCGACTTTGCATTGCGACAGCCCGTCAGGTTCGTGACCAATGCGACGAATGGTTGAAAAATTCCTGATGAGGGATGCCTTGCTGTATTACCAACATGACCGAGACTTCGGTGGCAAGCGCTGCTGCAAGAACCGAGATGGTCCCGCCGAGCCTCAACGCGAGCCTGTCGACATTCTTCTGCGAGAAGCGGAGCGGAGAAGCCATTCGGCGAATGGGTTGAGCAATTTCATGTCGTGCCTCTTTCGTGTCGTTGACGACCGCGACTTGTAGCCGGGGCGGCGTGCACTTCAGCATTTCGATGAATTCTCGGTCGCAATTCGGAAGACACAGCTTCTCGGCCTACGTCTGAAGCGCTCGCGCCTACGCATCGTCCTTTGTATGCGGCGTAGCGCCCGTTTGAACATACGTCCGATGCGTCGGGATGGCAGCTTAAGAATCGTGTCGACCTCATCCGGCGCGTGCATGCAAATCATGTACGCCACGCGGGCGATGTCCGCCCGCGCTTTGGCACCAAGTCTCCCTGTCCGCCGCCCAACACCTATGTGGCGATAGCGAATGCGGGTATCGCTACGCCCTCCAACGCGGAGATATTTTGCATCCATGCCGGAAAAATGGTTTGCCGTGTCCTTTACCGTCACTGCGAGCCACCAGTTAGGAACTGGTGGCGTCGTTGTGTACATCAGCCAGCCACTTGCCCCGAGCCGAATCGAGCAAGAGACAATGCTGCACTAGTTCCCCCGGCTCGCAGCCGAACCGATGGCGAAATCTTTCTCACTTACGGTTACTTTGATTGCTATCGGTCGAGTGCGTTTTATCATCTGACAGACCTCGAGACGCGACCACGTCCTAGACACTCATGCCAGTACCATCTAGCTTACGCAAAATCGGGACTCGCTAGCGGGTAAGAGAATGCTCGCCGCACTTTGTTGCGCGACGGAATTGCACTGCTCAGCATCATGTCTCCCTTGTTAAGGGCCGCGCCGGAAGTTCCTCTCTGCCTGCAAGAGCCGTCGCGACACCCCGGGCGACAAGGTCCCACACCGTGGTCGCAAATCGAGGGTAGTTCTCGAGATGCCCCGTCGCGATTCGTTCCCCGGCCTGGTCAAAAACACGGACTTCATACGACGCCCGCGCTCGGTCACCGACTACGTTGACGATTTCGACTTTCCCGAGGTGTTTGCGCGTCGCGGCGTCAGGGTCGCCGAAGGGCAACAATTCAACGGTGACTTGCAGCATGATGCAACTCCTATAATGGGAAAACATCTGGTCGTACGACTTGCGTTTAGTGCTTGCGAAGATAAGCAATGACTTGCTTTGCTACATCAACAACCGTCTTGTGCTTGCCAGCCGCTATTCTTTGCGAGTTGAGCGCAGTACCGGGCGCAGCTACGATTCGGATTCGAATGACCTCGCCGACGACGAAGATTTGCACGCAAGCTTCGGGTATCGGCGTGGAATCCCCACCCGCTTGTCGCTCAACGAACAGGGTAAATATGCGAGGCCCCGGATATAGACCCAGCGGCAATTCGTATCCGCGCGAGCGAAGCGCCTCGGATGCTCGTGTCCACAGTGGTTTCCTAGGGTCAATTTCCGCCATCGCTGTGTACAGCGGTTCAACATCGCTTGGCTCCGTCTCATGTCCACCTGCGAAAACCTTAACGACGGTACGCGACCACTCGGCAGCCCACGACGCTCATCGCAATTTCCCAGCCGGTCTTAGCCATCCACAGCTCCCGGTGTTGAAGACAATATGACCACACGGACCGTTGATTGTTCGTCCGTCTCCGGGTCCCAACCGAGCGATAAGCCACCGTGGGTGGGATGAAAAACCTGGTCTACTCGGCCGTCCGCGGGATAATGACGCTCGCAGGTCCAACTATCTGTCGGTACGTTGACGTGGACAATCTCATCCGCATCACTTTCGTCCGCGTACGGCGCGAGATACAGCACGACGGCGTCCGGGTCGGCGTCTCTCAACTTGTACAGTAGGTGTCGCACTCGCATCGTCTTGTCTCCCTCACGGCGAGGCCGGCACACGCCTCTTGTTCTCAAGCCGCGGTCATTGCCGGCATGAAATGTCGAGCCAATCTCGCAATTGCTTGCGTGCTTCTGGCGCTCCTAGCGCTGTTTCTGGGTCTGTGCGCAAGAAATGTTGCTGGTAGTCCGGGGGCACGCCCCATGCCTCATCGTCAAGCGCTAGCCATCTTGTCAGGCCGTGTTTGGCTGCGTGACGGATGACGGACATCGTCTTCGCTGTGCCATCCCTGATTTCGCCGAGACGTGGTGGCGTATGGAGCGTTGTTCCGACCACCCGGCGACGTAATTGCTCCGGTAACAGCGCGATAGTCTTCCCGGCGCTCAGGCTTTGCAGCCAAGAGGTCGTGACGATGATTTGCACCTGCGGGTAAGGCGTGAGAACGTCAAGGAGATAGGGCGCGAACTCGAACGGCGTCCTGCCTGAATCCAATGCGATGTTGCCCCTTTCGTCTAGTAGACCATGACCAACGTTGAGCACGCCTCCGAAATTGAGGTAGAGCGTCGGTACGTCGGCGAGCGAGTGTTGCGACTGCTTGACAGATACTGTCATCTTTTCCTCCGCTTGCGGGCGCGAAGCAATTCCGTTGGTGCGCCAGGTACGTGTAGAGCTGGAGGCACATCTGCTGCGGCGAGCGCGTACATCAAAGCGCTCCGCTGTCTGGCCGCACGGACCACGTTGCCGCGCGGACGCAGGATTGCTCTTGAGAACGCTCGGTCTAGAAGGCGAGCGACATCATCTTTAGACACCCCGGTCTCGCCTCGTCTGGTCAGCATGCGTCGCCGCCGTGCTAGATGGCGCTTTAGCAGCCGAGCCAGTTCTTTTGCAACCCCGTTTAGCGCATATCCGATAATCCGCGCTGCTTCGGTACCGACAAATCTCGGGCGTCTCAGTCGCTTTACCTTCATGTCGATTGCTCCGGAGTAGATGCGCCGGATGACGGGAGTGAATCAGGCTGTCCGGATATCTCCTCTAAGCGAGATGCGCGCACTCGTTGAACGTCCTTGTCGCCAAGACCAACGCCAACTTGGCAGTGAATCAGTCGCGCCTCGTATCCCTCGAAGCCGGCGCGCATGTCATCAATGGCAAGCCACCGCTCGAGCTTATGGCGCTGAACGAATCGGAGAACCTGGGTCCCTCGCGGCAAGGCAGGCCACCCGTTATCCGCTGCGTCTTCTCTTTCGAAAAACGCGCCACGTACTCGCGCTCGCAATGAGTCGCTCGGCAACTGCGCTACGGTAAATTCGTATCCAAGAACCTGCACCCCTGAGCTGCTGAGGATGATGACAAGAGAGGGATAGGGTGTGAGGAGCTGTTCGAGGATGGGAGCGAACTCAAAGAGGCTGCTCGTGGGCGAACCCGCGATGACTTTTCCGTCTTTGAGATAAGCATCCGAGGCGTGCAGGGTGTTGTCTATGTCGAGGAAGACAACGCTCGCGTGTTCGGCGAGGCGCGCTGTCGGCGCCGCTCTCGCCGCTGCGGTGCTTTGCCCATCGGGAGTTGTGGTCACGATTGCTTATCCCTTGGGGGAGCCCAAACGCCGGGCAAAGCTGACGCAGAGACACTAAGGTCGACGTCAAGGGGATAGTGTCGAAGCAATTGACCCGCCATGGTCCGGACTAGCCCCCACATGATTTCATCCTCGGCGCCAAGCAGCGTCTCGAGAAATTGACGTGTCTCGGTGATGGCCCTCGTCCGCTCTTCAGGCATCGTCATGGCAGCCTCCGTTCCGAAACTGCGACGAAACGTCGACGTACCAGAGGACGTCGTGTAGCTGACACCAGCGGTGCCATGTGTAGCTCGCAACGGAAGGTAGCCCTTTAGGACCGTGGAGTTCGTACACGCGACCCGACCGGGTGCGCGTACGAAGCGAAGGGTAGTCGACCGCCTCGATTGGTGAGCTTACGCGGCCATGGCCGTTACCCTTGTTGCGGCCAACCAGACGACGTGTGCCGGCGTCAATCTGGAAGACGCACCAGTCAGATAACGTGATGGTCGGCTTTTCTGCTAGGGGAGCTGCTTTCCAGGCCGGCATCGCTAGTCTCCCGTATCGACCTGCGCTTTACACCGCGACTGCGGCTTGCCGAACGGTGGATAGAAATAGGCGGAGGTCACGTCGGAACATCTGCTTACACCGTTCTTCAGACACCACGTTATCCACAGAAAAATGGTGTCGTGCGTCCATCCGGGCTCACTGACGAGTCGGTAGCGTCGGCCGGAGCTGCTGACGGCGACCAACGCAAAGGCATCGAACTCGCGAAGAGCGGAGGTGACTCGGGCCACATTCGTGTCGGCTCGCATGCCGACAAGGTGTCGCTCATCGCGCTCTGTTTGCATGACGCGCCAGTGCTGCAGCGCTAGCTCCGGTTCGATGTCTACGGAGGGAAGGGACCAGACCGGCATCATCTGTCTCCATGAAGGTGCGCTCCGCGAAGTCAGCGAGGCATGTCCAAGGCATGGCTTGGCTTGCTGCCCTCAACGACGGGGAACGCTCGTATAGTTCGGCTTCTGGCGCTCCATAAGGTGCGATTTTTTTCGCACTTATCCAGTGTAGGCACTCAGCACGGAAACGCAAGGTCATTTCCGGTTTTAACCAGCGCTAGTCGCTCTCGTCCAGCGATGTAGCTTTGGCGGCATCCAGAAGGTCGTCGTAGTCGACATACCGTTCGAGCGAGTCGGACCCAAGGGCCAGAAGCAGTTGTAAGAAAAGGGAGAGGGGCATGCTCCCGGTCGCAATGTTTGCTTCCAGGGTCTTCTCAGGCACGGAGGCGCCGAGGCGGGCAAGGCGCCGAGAGAGTTCGGAAGTGTCGCTGGTCGGTTGGCGCGCGAGTTCGCTTGCAATCACGTCGCGAGCTTTCTGTTCCCAACTGCCTTCGCCCCTAAGCGCCTGAGCCCATCGTTGAGGCGGGGTGGCAGCCGTAATTGAAATAATCTGAAGCAGCAAGCTCAGCTTCAGCGTCCCTCTGGAAATGCGGGAGACCAGCGCGCGTTCACCGTCCGTGCTTCCTTCTGCAGCGAGCGCCTCCGCCAGCGCGGCGTAAGTCACGTCCTTTCGTGCAAGGACGACCCGCGTGACACGGGACGCCAGTCGGGACCAAGGGGTGTCCGCTTCGCTCATAAAATCCTTGCATTCGCCAAGTTATGGACTACGCTTAAGTGCGAAAAAAATCGCATTTGATTCGGCGGCTCGAAAGAAGCAAAAGAGCATTTTTTAGCAACGAGCCCTCCCTGCCGACGTAGCTCCGCAGCACTGCTTGAAGTATATGCCAGCCTCCAGCATGGTCTCATGCTCGCGCTGAAAAGGTCGCGATGATGGCCTCTCCCTGCATTCTCTACTTGGCGGTCGAAGGTGTTCTGCTGCGGGGAACGTTGACGCCCCCAAAATTAGTTCACGGTGGAATCTGTCTCTCAGTAGATAGTCCGCACGTTGCGCAATTGAGCGCCTTGCTCGCGGATGAGCGGCATATCGATATCGTTCTGACTTCGAGCTGGGTCAGCATTGCGGGCTTTCGTTATGTGCTTGACCTTTTGCCCGAATCGCTACGCCATCGTGTTGTTGGCGCGACAGTTCCTGGAAACAGGGTGCTGCGCCATCCCTTGAGCGGGAGTGTCGGCAAAAATGGATGGCTTGCCGAAGATGTTCGGCGACGAGAGCCGCAGGTCGCGAGCGTGCTGGAAAGCGACCCTCGTCATGTGCCGGTTTCGCTGCGTGACGAGGCGGTTATTGTTCCCAAAGGACTTTGGGCTGCAAAGCATGACGACTGGAGCCGGCTAGGACGGATGCTCGCCCGTACAACGCGCGCGGCCTGAGTGCACTCACTGTCAACACCGGAAAGCATTTTTGGATAACGGCTCGGCCTTCGCTGCGCCGTAGGGGGGCGCGCTTTTGTTGGAACGCTTGTAAAGCCCGACCAGCAAGGCTTTGCGCTCTCATTCGAAGAGTCGTGAAATGGATGAAATCTGAAATTTTAGCCATAGCGCCGGCCGCCCAACTTTTTTGAGAAAGACGCCATCGCATGGCGGGCCGCGAGACGACCGATGGAGTCCTCAGACACCACCAATTTGCGGCATCAGAGAAAAAATGTTGAAGCGGGTGCTGTGGTGGAGGCAAGCTGAATAAGGCTTTCTCGGGACGTGCGAGATTGACTTCAAGAAATGCTTGACGAACAGCATCCGCCGAGTAAGATAGTCGGCGAATTGATGTCGGGTGAGGAAATAGCGATTTCCGCTTTATTATTGCTGAAATTTCAGATGTTGGCAAGCCATCAACTGCTTTTCTTCCTGAAATTTTGCGTCGGCAGGCTTGGAAGCAAAAGCGAGCTGAGCAAGCGGCGCCAATTCATGATTAGCGGCCGGCGGCCTAACGCTTAGCCGCGGTGGTGCATCACCTGGGAAAGCCACCCGCCGCAAGCGGCCGGGGCCTTCGCGGAGGGTGCTTCGAATCAACCGTGTTCGCATGTTTTTGAAAGCATGCGACGAAAGAGAACCTATGAAGCTCACCGCTCCCCCCGCATGGCACTCATGCTATTGGTCATCACACGTGCGGCGCCGGCTATCACCAATCTCGTCCGACTGCTTGACTGCACAGCACCAAGTGGCGAGTTCACCCTTGCCGCGCGATGACGGTATCGCTTGGTGGCGAGGCGAACTATCTCGTTTCCGCGACCAGTTTCCGCTACCTCAGCTCCGTCCCCCGCATCTAGATGCCAAAGAGGTAAAGGACCCGGTGAACACGCAAACCCCCGCTAGGCTAACCAATTGGGCGTTGCCCCAATATTGTCGCGCGCACTCCGCTGCGCCGGCTTTGGCCGTTCGGCACACCGGCCGGTCGTCAATCGCGAGGGAGGCACCGTGATGCCTGACAAGTCTGGCGAAACTAGCCTCAGCCTGCAAACAGAGCCCGAATCCGCTGCCAAGTGGGATAGGCACGCGAACCCTTTGTTGGCGATTGATGCCGTCCGCCCTACGGCCAAAACTGCACAAGAATTGTTGCAGATTAAGGGTATCGAGGTGACGAGCGAGACAAAAGCGTTGAGCAGGACGGAAAAGCTGACTCTGACTGCAAATCTGGACCAGAGCTTTAATGCGACACCTCTGGAGCAAGCAATCTACGGCGACCTTCACGACGCTGTCCGGGCTACGTGGGCGAAGGTGAACCCTCTGAGTCCCGCAGCCATCGAGCGCACAAGTGGATTTGGCGACGCAATCAAGACAGCGAACCCGAAGCACGTTCCCACGGCGAAAATTCGCGGACAGGGATTTGTGCTCTGCTGCGCGGCCGAGTCCGGCGGGCTGCGCTTCGTCGAACGCACTACTGAGTTACTCGGGCAGTCCTTGCGCTTCCTGTCCCTTGATGCTGACACTGATGTGCCGTACTGGCCCGCAATGGTTGTGCGCTGGCCTGCATGCGGCACCGAGGAACAGTTTTATGCGAACTTTCTAGCTGCTTTCGACGCAAATGCGAGCGGCAGTCGCTTTTTTTCGACCGCTTTCCGGTCGACCGCCAAGAAGGCAATGCGCCCAATCTATGTCTCTGCTCTAGCCGCCATGGCGAACGTCGGTCTGCTATTCGTCGTCGGCGCAAACTATTCAAACTTCCACTCCGAAAAGTCGAGAAAGCTGCTCCTCTTTCTCGACGAGTTCATGGCACAAACTGGGATATCGGTCGTCTTTGTTTGCACGGCGCCGGTCTACGAACGTCTGTTGCAAATGGGCACAGTCGGTGCGTCGCTGACAAGAGGTGCGTGGGAGGAAATCCAATGGCTTGTGCCAGAAAGCTCATTTTTTCGGGAGGTAAATCATAGCCTTTGGAAGCAAAGCCTTGTTTGGGACGAACCTGATGACGTGCCAGAGGACGTTCTGACAGCAGCAGCAGAGGTCACCCATGGGAGCAGAGATGCGCTGTGTCGCTTCCATCGGATGCTACAGATTGCTGCTATCCGGGACACAAAACGACAGAAGCCGGTCGACTTACTCAATGGCGTAGTCCGGGAATTCAGAAGGCAGACCGAACAACTACAAAGAGTCGGTCAGTTCCTGAGAGATTTCTACGAACGTGCGGGAAAAAATGATACGCCTGTCCGTGCGACGCCGGCCGGAAACGTATGGGCAGATTTTCTCTCGGTCGATACGTGCCGAGCACTTGGCTATCTCGCGCAATGAAGACCGCCGCGCCGAAGAAGCCAACTGATGTCGACGGATTCGATGCCTCTCGCTCGCCTCACGGCCAGATAGCGGCGTGCGAGACTGTTCCCAGCTTTTTGCGAAGAGCAGCGTTGCTCTCTGGGTATCGGACGGAATTTTGGGCCCTTCAGGCAGCGATGGGCAGAAGTGGTCCCCCTCTTGAGGCGATGCCGGCCCCGCTGCGCCTGTTATGCGAGGCGTTCCCTCGGCTCGGCGACGCCGATGAACTGCTTCGCTCCGACCACCTCCTTTTCAAGTACTGGACCTCTTGTGCGAGTGAGGACTTCCGACAACGCGTGCGCTCCACAATGATTGATGCACTTCCGGGCCCCATTCGGCCTTGCCATCTCCCCGTCCACATTGAGCCTAGTCCACACGATGCGTTTCATTGCCCGGAGTGCGATGCGCATCACCTGGCGAATCCGGGCTTTGCGCCCACGCTGGTCATTCATGTTGCGCCATTCGTATCCGTCTGTCCCACACACGGAGCATTCACCGTGGAAATGAACAAAAGAGGATTGCTCGCATGCGAATGCATTGACAGAACAAATCGTCACGCGAAGCAGCGCTCACATGAGTTTGGTCAAAGAACGCAAGCGCTTGTCCAAGCACTCCTTCCATCGGAGGACCGGCTGAAGGCGTTTCGCGCGCAGCTGCAGGAGCGCGGTTTCCTGTCCGCGGAAGGCTATGTCCGCTGGAAGCAATTCATCCCGACCCATCTTGCATTTCACTCAGAGCCGTTTGCCGACGCGCGCCTGACTTTGGTGAGCCGAGACGCCGACCTCATTCAGATGTCCGTTGCGAACTGGATGAGTGGACGCAGATGCCTTCACCCCGTAATTTACTTGCTCGTAGAGTGGTCATTGTCCGAAATCAGCAGCCCTCCAGTTGCAAAGCCGAACGTTGTTGTCCGCCGAGACGCGCCCGCGCGCGCGGCAGTCATGGATGCTATCGCCCAGACGAACAGCTTATCTTCAGCGGCAACTTCTTTGGGTGTTGCAACCACAACGCTGATAACACGCGCAGCAGAGTTGGGACTTGAGCTTCATCTCAAACCGTCGAAGCTTAAACTTGGGCTTAGAACGGCCATTGAGAAGTCATTTGTTCACGGCGTGTCTGTTGAGGCTGTTGCCGCCGAGTTTGATGTATCCATTCCAAGCGTCTATCGGATTCTGCGAGCAACAGGGCAGCTTAAAAGCGAAAGGGCGCGCCTCGACGGTGTAAGGGACGAACGTGACCGCTGCCGCTGGCTCGGTATTGTGTATAGCTCCCCTGATTGCAGCCTAACCCAGTTGCGAAAGAAAGCGCCGGCTCTCTACGCGCGACTTTATCGAAACAAACAGGAAACTCTCGCGGCCCAGCCGCACGAGTGCGAAAAGCACAAGATACACGCGGGTGGAGGGCACAGGAGTTACCTTCAAAGCCACGCTCTATTGTCCATCCGAGCCTCGGTATCGACCACTCGGGTGGCGCCACGCCTGCGCCTCTCCACGCGCCGCATCAGTTTCTTGACCGGTCTGTCGCCCTATTCATTGTTACGCGCATCAGCAGAGATTCGCGGCGAGCTCAACAAGGCTCGGGAAACGAAGTCGCGATTTGTTGAGAGACGCATTGAGGAGGCGTGTGGCGAGATGGGCGTCCCAGTTCTCGGACACCAAAGGTGGCGCGTGCTGCGATATCTGGGAATGCGACTGTCGGCGACTCGCCTCAATTTAACCGAACGCAAGTGTGTCAAGAAGGAGGGGCGGTGACTGGGTTGTTTTTGAGCGTACGTAACACGCCAATTATTGAGAACGAAGTCCTCTCAAGTTATCTGCGCCACGTCTGCCGGGCACTGAGCAACGATGAAATAAAAGGACTGGCCGACCGTATTGGAAAGAACGGCGTGCGTTGCATGTCCCCCGTATTTCCGTCGAGGATTGGCCCGTTGCGTGACCTGTTGGGCCGCGCGCTACCCGAAGTGCCACACCTCATTCTGCACAATAGTTCGCTTCCGGTTATGAGACTGACAAGTCCAGACGACCGTTACGGAAGACTGTACGAGAATGCGGTCCTAGGAACCCGCACAGCAATTGGGACTTTTTCTGGCGCGACATCGGCTCGCGGAAATACACGGCAACACTTTGAGCACGCGGCTTGCCCTCAATGCATTCGCGAGGACATTCCGCTTCACGGAAGAACGTTCGTAAGAATGCAGTGGGCATTTTCGGCTTATTCTGTTTGCACTAAACACGGAGAGCCGCTCGTCACCGCATGCCCGCGTTGTCGAGAGTCTGCGGGCCACAAATACACATTCCATCGTTTGCAAGATAGCTGCTTATGTGGTGAGCCGCTCTTTCGAAGGACAGAAGCGACGAATCGCGGTGGAATGAAGTCCGAGATGCGAGTAGCAGGGGCGATGGATGCATTGTTTCGCGCGGGTAGGAAGCAAGTGTTCGACTATCGTCACACGCAATTTGTGTATCGGACACAAGCTAGAAGCTTAGGAGTATTGGGCGCGCGGCAAGACTTCGACGCTATCGCTCGACTGGCGGAAAAGCGAATCCATTGTTCCGTGCTCGCAAAGCACTCCGTTTCATGGCAGCGGCAGCGTAATGCGCCTAAGATGCTGTCAGGGACAGGCTTTGTAACGAGTCCAGTCGCAAACGCCTTGATTATCTGCACGCTCTTTGATAGCGCAGAACACTTTGAGTCTGAACTTGTCGATGCTCTGAAGCTAGACGAGCGGGAGCTGGTACCAACGAGAGAAAGGAAGCTAACGAAGGCCCCGTATCGAACTCCTGGCAAAGAGGACATTCACAAGGCGACTATCCAGACCTACCTTGAAGAAAATCCGAACGCGTCTCGTACCGAGGTGCACCATAAGTGCCGAAGCGCAATCGATGCCCTCAGGCAGCACAACCCCGACTCGATACCGGAACTGCTGCCGCCCAGTCGCAGTGGATTGCACGCGATTCGCTCCTCCTCGCAATGGGCGGTCGTGGACGTCGCCTTCTGTGAGCACGTGAGGCGTCGCTCTGCGGAATTTGAAGAGCATCCCCCTAACTTCCGTATCACGAAGGCAAGGCTGGTCAAGGGGTGGCGTTCGCCGGCTCGCTTGTACCAGAACCCATCGAGATTTCCGCTCACCCTCGCGGCCATCGACGAATGTAGCGAGTCGCGTGGGCAGTTTCGATTGCGCAGGAAACTCGAGCGAACGCGAGCTAACGACTATGAAGATATTTGAAATTGTTCAGGCCAAGCCTCTTTCAAACATAATCCCGGTCCCGGTTCGCGACAGTCGAGGATTTCAGTACAGACGCCTTAGAACCAAGAAGCCTGTCGACAGTAAGTCGGGTGACTCCGGCTGGTACGTCGGAATCAAGGCAACGTGCCCATATCATTCCGCGACCGAGCGGATTGCATTGCACTTCCTTGATTTCAATACTCGGGTCCGTATCTTCCGCACCCACCTACCAATCTACGACTCGAAAAAGTTCGTGAGGAAATATGAGGCAAACGAAACGATTTGGGCTAATGAGGTGGCGACCGTCGATATCGACGTCCTCTATGAGACGGATGATGAAGTCAATCTTGCACAGCACGGCGTTTCGTGCAAAGAAAATTGGGAGGAGTTCGAAAAGCGAGGGGAGGCACGACGGGCGGCTCGCGAGAACGCTTTCTACGAAAGCATCGGCGCGACTTGGGAGCCTGTCGTAAAGAGCTACTTTGAGCAAGATGAATACGATAACTACGAGTTCGTGCTCAAGCACATCCGTAGGTCCAACGTCTTCGGTCTCGACGAGCAAGCAAGGCGCGTCGCTGAACTCTGGAAAAGACGTGGCGCGGATGATGCCGTCCAGGATTTGCTCGAGCCATTCGCCAGAACCATCGGGACGGATAGACATAACCTGATGAAGCTCACTTGCGTAGCGATATACCTTGGGCATCTCAGGCTGGACCATCAATACCAGTTCAATCAACATACGCAGATTCAACTGCGGCCGGACGGTATCTATCGGTTTGGGCGGGAGGTCGAACCGTTGCCATGGGGTTTTAGCTAATGAACGATATTCAGCAGTATGTGTATCAACCGTTCAGGCCCGGCGTGCTCTTCCGATACCTCGCTGACCCGCCGGGCATGTTCATGCGATATCTGGACTGGGACCCTCTAACGGACCTCATTGCGGTGCTCAATGTTGACATTAACCTCAAAGAGGTTCCGGCCTCCCGTGTTCCGAAGCTGATATCTCGCAGCGAATTGTTTTCGAACAGGGAACGTTGGGAGACTGTCGAGGAATGCGTCAGTCCGAAGTGGATGCGGGAGTGGGACGACGAAGCGAACAAAGGCTCTCCGCGGATACACCGAAGAGACGAAAAGTTCGCACAGGTTGGTGCGTTGCTTGTTCGAGGAGGGCGGGAACTCCTGTTCAACACCGAGACTAGAAGCGAGCTCATCAAAAAAGCTGCTAGCGAGGGTGGCTTTTCCGAGCAGTGGATTCGAAAAGTTCTGACAAGCTATTGGTGGTTTGGAGCCAATACCAACGCCCTCCTGCCGCGAACCGATGACCAGGGCGGTCCTGGCGCATCTCGGCTGCCCGTGAACAAGAGGAAGCCGGGGCGTCGGTTGACCATTGAGTTACGCAATCCTGGCCTGAACGTTGGCGTACCGATGACAGTGGCGTTGCACGACAAGTGGAAGGAGTTCCTGCTTAGAAGGGCGGCGGAAATTCACGGCAAGAAGGGGAAGGTTGGTCTCGCAAGTCAGTTCTCCCTTCCAGACCTGTGGATTGAGTTTCGCGACACGGTCTTGGTCGAACCTAAAAAAGTGAAGAAGAAGTGGGAGGTTGTGCCAATCCCGTTGGAGCGTCTGCCGCGAAGACGCAGGTTCATGGCATTTGGCGCGCAAATCTTTCGAGATAATGTACTCAGAGAATACTTTGACAATCAGGCTGACTGGGATGCAGTCAAGGCTCGGCTGGGCCATGCGACGGACCACACCCGCGGCGGTCGCATTACCATCTTCGAATTCGACGGCCTACTGTTCAATGCCCAGCTCTTGTGGGGTGAGAACGCCCTGAATCAAGTGGGAAAGGCCGTTGTCATGATTGGCGCATGCGTTGAAAGCACAGCGATAGTCGGTGTGCACGTTACAGTCCAGAACGAGTCTGCAAACGCATACCGGAACTGCCTGTTCAATTCTTTTGTTCGCAAGACAGAGTTGCTGTCGACCATGGGCCTCGAGAAGCTCAAGGATGGCTTTGTCTACGGAACGCCCGACGAGTGCCGGTTTGACCGTGGTCCGGCCAAACACAAAGGACTTGCGAATCCGCTAATAGACGATGCAAAGATTGGAATCAGGTTTGCACGAGCGCGACGAGGACGCGATAAGTCGGTCGTCGAAGCAGTCAACAAATTTATACAGGAGAAACTCAAGCATCTCCCTGGATTCTACGTTCGGACTGATGCAGGGCATGACAAAGATGCCAAGGCCAAACAGGAATGGTGGGCTCGCATCCAGTTCGAAAAATTTGTGGAATTGGTGCTGACGTTCGTGCACGACTGGAACACTACTCGGAACGTGTTCGACAGACTGCCGGATTGGATGGTCAAGAAAGGTATGTGGGAAGGGAAGACGCCAACGCCGAAAGCCTACTTCGACAAACTGAAGGAGCTGAGCTTGGCCGATGCAGCGATTGAGTGGTCGCCCAAAGAAACATATCTGAAGCTGATTGAATCTCGCCCTGTGCAGGTCAGTGAGGGAACGGTGTCCATCGATGGGGCGAGGTACCGTAGCGGCGGCCTTGAGCGCCTGTGGAACCAGCATGTATCGACGCGGTCAGGCAAGCATGATGAGCTTGGGATAAATGTGAAACCTCATCCAGATACAAACCAGTTCGTTGTGTGGGTCAAGGATGACGGCTCTACTGAGTTTCTCGCGATGATGTTTGCTCATCGAAGGACGTTTGGCCGCAATGTTTGGCTGATACACCACCTGCGTCAAGGCTTGGGAGCGGTGAGCAGGTACCATTCTGAAAACCGAGGCCGAGAGGCTAAGTTGCCCGCGCTGTTGCGGGAAACTATCGCCGAGGCGGAGGGAATTAAACGGCGCAAGCCTGCGCCGAGGGTGAAAGCTGCCAATCGCCAGGCAAAAGTTGCTGCTGAGAAGTCTGCTGCAGAGCAACGAGCCTTCGAGTTGCTGGAGGTGCAACAGCCTGCGGACTGGTCGATAGTTATTCCGCCAGCGGCCACCGGCCGCTACAACCCAGACGTCGACGAGCGCTTTGCGGCCGATATTTGAGTCGATGGGCGACCGAAGGCGCCTTTTTGCCACGTCATTAACCGAATCTAATGGTATCGCTGCAACTTTTGTGTCGAGTCACGGTGTCCACGCTAGATTGCACAGTCGGCATGTTGCGAGACAATACCCTAATTGATTGATTTTAAAGGAAAAGAGTTGAGGTTAACTGAAACTGATAGCTGAAGTTAACCGAAACTAATGGTTCTCCCCACGGGCCGCAAGCTCACGCAATCAGCCGCGCCGCCATGCGGTCCGGCGGACGAAACACCATCGGCATCTGTCTTGCCACGATGCCTCGACGTGACGACGCCACATCGACTACCCTCTGTCGACATCCCACGTGGCCTCGTCATCATGAAGACCTCATCTCCCAACACGCTAACCGAAAAGCTGAAGTCACGCGTCGTGCTAATCGGTAAGCGCCTCGCGTCGGCCGTTCGTGATGTGTCGCGCGCATGTGGCACGCTATCGGTAACGCGTTGATCGATACCTCGCGGATACCGGCAGGAGACGTTGCGGCGATCAGGTTGTCGCTGACGGCGGAGTGGATTGCGTGGGCAACTTGCCGACCATGTTCCAGGGCAGCAGTTCGTCGATGCGACTGATTTTGTGGTCCGCGATGTGAGTCAGGATGTATTCCAGATATGCACGGGGGTTGATGTCATTCAGTTTGCACGAGCCGATCAGACCGTACATGGCAGCGGCCCGTTCGCCTCCACTGTCGGAGCCTGCAAACAGGAAGTTTTTCCTCCCCAGACTTACACAGCGCAGAGCGTTTTCGGCGAGAGCGTTGCTGATCTCAATACGACCGTCTTCGCAGTACAGAACGAGTGCGTTCCATTGATTGAGCGAGTAGCGTATCGCCTTGGCCAACTCGGATTTTGCCGACAGGGTCGCGATCTTGTCCGTCATCCACGCCTTGATGGTCGCGAGCACCGCGAGGCTTCTCTCCTGCCGTACGCGCAATCGTTCGGCGGCGGGCTCGCCCCGGATATCAGCCTCAATGTCGTAGAGTTCGCCGATCAGCTCGAGTACGTGCCTTGTCGACTCAGTCGGCGTGCGGACATGAACGTCGTATATGTACCGTCTCGCGTGATCCCAGCAAGCCGCCTCACGAATCTTGCCGCCTGCATACAGCTCGTCGAAACCACCGTAGGCGTCGGCCTGCAGGACGCCCTTGAATCCGGCCAGATGAGTCTGCGGATGTATCCCCTTTCGGTCGGGCGAGTAGGCAAACCAGACTGCGGCCGGGTCCGTCGAGCCCGAACGGCTGTCGTCGCGAACGTACACCCACAGGCGACCCGTGCGCGTCTTTTTGTTGCCCGGTGCAAGCACCGGGATCGGCGTGTCGTCCGCGTGCAGCTTGAACGTTGCCATCGTGTAGACGCGCAGCGCTTCGGTCAACGGCTCGCACAAAGCCTCGCACTGGCCGACCCAGCGCCCCATGCTGGCGGGGTCGAGCTTAACGCCGTCACGCGCGGCAATTGCCGACTGCCGGTACAGCGGTTGATGATCAGCGAACTTCGAAACGAGGATGTCAGCAAGCAGGCCCGGATGCGCGATGCTGCGCTCAATTGGCAAGCCCGGCATCGGCGGCTGCGAGATGTGATTGCAGCAGGTGCAGACCGCCTTGCGGCGGATCGTGCGAATCACCTTGAACATGGCGGCGACACGGGCAAGCTGCTCGGACACGTCCTCGCCGAGTGGCCGCATGGTGTTGCCGCAGTTCGGGCAGCTCGGATCGGGTTCGAGCACGCGCTCTTCACGCGGCAGATGGGGCGGCAACGCCTCCTTCGAGGCTGCTGCGCCGGCGGGCACACTTGTGCCCGATGTGCGGTCGCGGCGAACATCCGCGACACCGCGCCCACCGCTCAGCTCATCCAGTTCCGTTTCGAGCCGCTCGATCTGCCGGTCCAGCTGCTCGGACTTGCGGCCAAACTGCACCCGTTTGAGTTTGTCGATCTGGGCCTTGAGCTGTTCGATCTCGATATCGCGCTCGGCAAGCTGGGCACGAGCCTCCAGCAGCAAGGCCTTAAGCGCATCGACGTCATCCGGAAGACGGGCATCATCGGTCATGCGCCGGAGTTTACGCGTGCCCCGAAGCGTTTACAACACCGATAGCGCCGCGGTTCGACGCGGCTGCCGCCAGTCAATGCCCTCGAGTAGCATCGAGAGTTGTGCCTGTGTCAGATGGACCTTACCGCCGTCGGCCTGCGGCCAGACAAACCGCCCTCGCTCAAGCCGCTTCGCCAGGAGCCATAGCCCGTCCTCCGTGGCCCACAGGATTTTGATGAGGTCACCGCGCCTGCCCCGGAAGATGAAGACGTTCCCGTCGAACGGATTCTCCTCCAGTGCAGTTTGCACCTTCGCCGCCAGGCCCTGAAATCCGGAACGCATGTCGGTGACGCCAGCCGCAATCCAGATGCGGGTGCCCGCCGGCAGCCCGATCATCGGGACAGTTCTCGTACCAGTAACCGCAGCATATCAGGCGACACGTTGCCGCGGATGCGCAGGCGTGCACGGTCAAATTCGATCTCGCAGACGTTCTCCGACACAGCCTCGCGCATGGACATCGATGTCTCGGTTTCGGCGACAACGCTCACCGGAAGAAACGGTGCAACGTCAACCTCTGACTGCTGTTGCACATGCGCCGGATGTGGTGCTCCGAATACGCCTTGAAGATATTGGCGACGCCATCTGAACAGCAGGTTGGTGTTAATGTCGTTGCGACGCGCGACCAGCGATACGGAAGCTCCCGGTTCGAAGGTCTGTTCGACCAGCTGTCGCTTGAATTCGCGCGGAAAGTTCGGGCGCCTACCGGGCGCTTCGTTCTTGCCATCTACTATGTCGGCCACTTTGGTTCCCGCCAAAAAATTTGGTGGGAACCAAATTACCTCCATTTATGGCTGCTTAGAGAACGGCCGAGATGAGGCGCTTACGCTAATCGCGCTGTTCGTCGGTTCGATGTGGGCGGTGTTCTTTCTGTCGGTTGCGTTGCCGTTCCTGCATCTGAACGAACACGGCGTCGTGCCGCGTTCGCTCGACGGTTTGCAGGGCATCCTGTTCGCGCCGTGGCTGCATGCGAGCGTCGGACACATCGCCGCCAACACGAGCGGGCTCGTCGTACTCGGCTGGCTGTGTACGTGGCCGAACATCGCCGGCTTCTGGCGCGCGACCATCGGCGCGATGCTCGGCGCCGGTCTTTGCGCGTGGCTATTCGGCGCGCCGTATTCCGTGCATATCGGCGCGAGCGGGCTGGTGTTCGGCTATGCGGGTCACCTGGTTGCGCGTGGTTACTACACGCGCAATCTCGTGTCGATCCTCGTGGCCCTGGTCGTCGTCAGCAGCTACGGTCTCAGCCTGCTGTTCGGCGTACTGCCGATCTATCCGGATGTGTCGTGGCAGAGCCATGTCGGCGGCGTGCTCGGTGGGGTGCTCGCCGCGCGTGCGGGGGCCGGCGCGGCAAACCGGGTACGCGTGCGCTGACCCACCCGCATTTTTCGCGTATCGGCATATCGCCGGGCGATCGACGAATCCTACAACTCCGGCCGCGCCAGATCGCTCGCGACGATGTGTTCGCCATACACCTGCGCGGCCGCGAGCGCTTCGAGTCGGCTCGCGTGTGGGCCCAGTTCGGGCGCGCCATCGAATGGAAACAGCACGCGGCTGTCGGTCGTGCGCACCACCTTCAATACGCCGACGAAGCGCCGGTAGCCGGCCATTTTCGCGCTCGCCGAAATCTCGAAGTCGTCCTCCGACGTGCCGGGGACGCTGGGAATAAACGCGGTCTTGCTCATAGCTGAAAAATCGGTTGTTCGTTGAGGCGGCGCGCAACGATGCGCGCGGCCGACGCGCATTGTCTCAAATCGGCGCGAAGCGTGAATCGAGTCGGCAACCCGCTGGTTCGCCAATGGTTTTATCGGTGAACTAACGTCAACTTTCACGGCAATATCATAGGCGCTCCATAAAGTCTGCCCGCAAATAAAACCGCATTCCCCACAGGGCAACAAAAAGACAGCAACAGAGGGCAACGAACATGTCACACCGCATTGGGCTACGCGCATTCATCATGGCCGCTTGCGCGGCTTTAATCGCTTTGATCGTGGCCGCCTGCGGCTCGTCTTCTTCGTCCGGCGGGCTGCAACTGACCGGACAGCAGCAGATTCGCCACGTCTTCGTGATCACGCTCGAAAACGAAAACTACGCGACCACATTCGGCGCCAACACCAAAGCGCCGTATCTCGCGCAAACACTGGCATCGCAAGGCGCGCTCGTGCAGCAGTACTACGGCACGGGCCACGTGAGTCTCGACAACTACATCTCGATGATCAGCGGCCAGTCGCCGACCAACGAGACCGACAACGACTGCATCACCTATCAGGACTTCAAGCTGACCGGCATGACGTCCGATGGCCAGGCGATCGGCTCGGGCTGCGTGTATCCGGCGAGCGTGAAGACGTTGCCGGACCAGCTGAAGGCAGCGGGCTATACGTGGAAGGGCTATGAAGGCGACATGGGCAACGATCCGTCGCGCGAAGCCGCCACCTGCGGCCATCCGACGCTGAACACGACGGACCTCACGCAGTCGGCCGAAGCGCCGAGCGCGGCCGTGCCGCTCGGCGACCAGTATGCGACGCGCCACAATCCGTTCATGTACTTCCACTCGATCATCGATTCGCCGGACTGCGGACAGCACGTCGTCAATCTGAATAACCTGCAGAACGATCTGCAATCGGTCTCGACCACGGCGAACTTCAACCTGATCACGCCGAACCTGTGTGACGATGGCCACGACGCACCTTGCGTGAACGGCCAGCCGGGCGGCCTGACGAGCGCGAACACGTTCCTGCAGAAGTGGGTGCCGATCATTACCGCATCGCCGGCGTTCCAGAAGGATGGCCTGCTGATCATCAACTTCGACGAAAGCAGCTACGCGACAGTCACGCAGTCCGCGTCGGGCGAGGATCTGATATTTGCCGGCACGACCTGCTGTAGCCAGCAACCCGGCCCGAACCTGCCGTCGTTCCCGGAGACTTCGTCGCTCGCCTATCACGGCATCACGATCAACCTGACCAAGTCGAGCTACGGCGGCGACCAGACCGGCGCCGTGATGCTCTCGAAGTTCATCAAGCCGGGCACGGTGTCCACGGTGCCGTACAACCACTATTCGATGCTGAAGAGCATCGAGGACATCTTCCAGCTGGACCACCTCGGTTATGCGGGACAGGCCGGTCTGGTGGGGTTCGGCAGCGACATCTTCACGAACCTGTAAAAGACTCGATGCTGTCTTCTGTCATGCGCTATCCGACGCGCGCGAGCGCGCGTCGGATAGCGCTCGCCGCCCTGATGGGCGGCGCGTTACTGGGGGGCGCCGGTGCGGCGCCCGCTGTTGCGTCGAATGCGACACCGACATCCGCCGATGCGCAGCCCGTCTATAGCGACGCCGCCGCGCTCGGCAAACTGATGTTCTTCGATCCGGCGCTGTCGGCCTCGGGCAAGATGTCGTGCGCGAGCTGCCACAGTCCCGAGCACGCGTACGGGCCGCCCAACGGCCTCGCCGCGCAGCTGGGCGGCGCGGACTTGCATCAGCAGGGCACGCGCGCGGTGCCGAGCCTGCGCTATGTGCTGAACCGTACGCCGATCTGGACGCATGCGCAGGCGGCGAGCCTGTCCGAGCGGCTCAGCGAAACGGACAACGCGCCGGTCGGCGGCTTCGGCTGGGACGGGCGCTTCAACTATCTGCACGATCAGGCGAACTTCCCGCTGTTCAATCCGAACGAGATGGCCAATAAGGATCCGGCCGCATTGCTCGCGAAGATGCAGCGCGCGCCATACGCTGCGCGCTTCAAGGAAGTATTCGGCCAGAACATTTTTGCCGATCCGACCAAGGCGTTTACCCAGGCGATGTACGCGATCGAGCGCTTCGAGCTTGAAGACCCGAGTTTTCATCCGTACACGAGCAGGTTCGACTACTACCTGGACGGGAAAGTGCAACTAACTGCACAAGAGTTGCGCGGCAAAAAACTGTTCGACGACCCTGCCGGCGGCAATTGCGCATCCTGTCATATCGACCAGTCGGGCGTGAACGGCGCTCATCCGCTTTTCACCGACTTCAACTTTCAGGCGCTTGGCGTGCCGCGCAACTCTGAACTGAAGGTCAACGCCGATCCGAAGTATTTCGACATGGGCCTGTGCGGACCATTGCGTACGGATCAGAGCGACAGGCCGAACTGTGGACTGTTCAAGTCGGTATCGCTGCGCAATACCGCGACGCGTCTCGTGTTTTTTCACAACGGTCGCTTCCACACGCTGAAAGAGGCGTTGCGTTTCTACGTGCAACGCGATACGAACCCGGACAAGTGGTATCCAAGGGATGCGCACGGCAAAGTCGACAAATTCAACGATCTGCCGGTCGCACTGCGCGTGAACGTCGATACGACCGACGAGCCGCTGACGCGCAAAACGGGCGAGCGTCCGGTCTGGTCCGAGCGTGATATCGACGACGTCGCCGCGTTCCTCGCGACGCTGAGCGACGGCTATGACCTGAAGTTAAAAGCGGTCAAATGAACGCATCGGAAAGCGGGACGAGTTTCGGTCACCCTTGATTTAAAAGACAAAAATTGCCGAGGAAAGGCGCCGCCCGATGCAGCGGCGCTATAATGCGCGGATCTTTGCTTCCTCCGACGTCCACCATGAGCCGGTTACTTTGCCTGATCGTGCTTTCGCTCGGCCTCGCGCAAACCGCGGCGGCCGACGAAAACACCGACCGAATATCGGCGTACCTGACGCAGAAGTTCGGTGTGGGCAAAGAAAAGGCTCAAAAGATCTCCGACGCGGTGCAATCCGCCGCCAACAAATACTCCCTTCCTCCGGCGCTGCTGCTCGCCATCATCTCGATCGAATCCCGCTTCAAGGAAAAAGCCCGCGGCGCCAATGGCGCGACGGGGCTGATGCAGGTCGTGCCGCAGGCGCACCGCGGGCTGCTGCGCAACGTGAAGGATCTGACCGAGCCGGGCGCGAACATCGAAGCGGGCTCGGCGATTCTGTACGGCTACATGCGCTCGGCGAACGGCGATCTGAATACCGCGCTCAAGAGCTATGGCGGCTCGAAGGCCTATGCGCAGAAGGTGAATCTGCGCGTGGAGGATTTCGCGGCGGTTGCGACACCCGCTGACGGCGCTTCCGGGGCCGCTGGGCGGGCCGCGTCGTGCGAGGCGGATCGTTGCGCCAGCGCGAACCCGTGGGCCGACGCGTTCAGCGTGCCGGCGGCGCTCATTGCATCCGCGGCACCCGCCGCGAGCGGGGCAGCCGGGGCATCGTCGGCCGCGACCTCTGGGTCGACTTCGGCCACGACGATTGGCTCGACGCGCACGACGTCGAACTAGGCACGCACGCGCGGTCTCTTCTCGCATTTTCGCCCGTATGCACTGCGAGGGCGCGGCGGCGTGCTTCAAGTTGACGCCCTGTTCCCCGCTGTAATAGGGTCCGGGCTGCACCTTGCACGCTTGTTACGCACGTGACGCTGCCCGCTCTACAATGCATTTCCATTCGCGCTCACGAGGCGCTTCTCGCAACTGATCATGCAGAACCCCTTTTCCCGCACAACCGCCGCGGCCCTGTTCGGGCTGGTCGCGCTCACGGCATGCAGCAGCACGCCGCAACCCAAATTCACTCAGGAACTATTCGAAACCGGCGCAAGCCCGTACGCGCGCAATTTCAATTCGAGTACGGGCGATAGCTGCGAAGCCGCGCGCCGCGCATTGCTGAGCCAAGGCTATCTGACGACGATGTCGCGTCCCGATACCGTCGACGGCACGAAGAATTTTCAGCCGACCGGCGATTCGCACGTGGTCGTCGAATTTCACGTCGTGTGCACGCCCGGCGAAGAGGCGGCCGATACCAGTATCGTGTACGTGAACGCGGTGCAGAACGGCTTCGCATTGAAGAAGAGCGATACGTCGGCGAGCGTCGGGCTCAGCGTGCTCGGTTCGCTGTCCCTGCCGATTCGCTCCAATAGCGACGCGATGGTGAAGATCTCGAGCGAGACGATTCCGTCGGGCAAGTTCTATGACCGCTTTTTCGGTCTCGTCGATCATTACTTGCAGACGGTCGTGCGCACGCAGCCGGTGACGAGCAGCCCGATCGAGACGCGGACGCTGCCGATGCCGGTAGCAGCGCCGCTTCAACTGACGATCCCGGAGCCGGTGCCCGAGCCGGTAGCGGCGACCACTTCCGCTGCAGTTCGAGCGACGCCGACCGTGCCGGTTCAGACGACGTCACCAGCGCTCGCCCAACTGACGACCGACAAGCCTGTCGCCGTGACGCCACCAGCTGCGGCTCAGCTGGTCCAGTCAGCGCCCGCGCCAGTGCAGTTAACCGCGCCCGCACCGGTTCCGTTGACGACACCGTCGACATCCTCGCCGGTCCAACCCGCCGACCCGATTGGCCAGGCTGCAGCGATCGAACCCGCGAGCGGCACGGCGCCTCTGGTGCCGTGACAGCGGCGCAGCGGCTTTCGCATCGAGGCTGATCAAGATCCGATCAGCCTCTGATTCAGGCGCGCAGCGATATTCACCTTATGGTGTTTACTTGATACGTATACATACGTAGTAGTAGTTAACAAGGGGTAACCGATTCTGTGGATAAGTCGCAAATGTCGCGCCGCTTCAACATCATCCGAAACCTATAACCCTGCGGAACACGTCGGTAGAAAAACTACATAACTGGGATAAGTTCGAACACCATTAGCCGACCCTGATCTTTATCAAGATTTCGCGCACAGGCTGTTCGTCGCGCTATCCCCAAGTTATTCAGAAGTCGCTGTGGATAACCACGCCTCCGACCGACACTTCCCGTTGCTCCCGCATCGACTGTTCGCGACGCGAAGGGCTCGCCAACGCACAGATTTCCGCCCACCGAACGCGCACATTGATAACTCGGTACGAAGATTGCGCGCCTTCTTATTGCAAGCGCAACTGTTGCTATTTTGTCAAAACCATTTGCCCGGCGAACAATCCGGCATAGAGTTAAAGTGCTTTGTGAGGTTTCTGGTGCAGTGCGGGGGATGTATGAAACGCAGATCAGCACGACAGCTAGTCCGTCTTCTGTCGGACCTTCGACATGCGGCCCATTGCAGTTCGTTGCGCGCGGCCGCGACCAGTCGGGTGATGGCGCTGGCAGCCGCCGAGGCCGCCGAGAACGGCGACGCCACCCGCGACGACGACAGTCCCGAGTCCGCGCGCGATGCGCAGCGCGACAAGCTGTTCCGGAGCAGATCATGAGAGCCGCGAGCGAACAGTCGTTGCGGTTTCTGGTCGAGAAGTGGCTTTCGCCATCGCCGGCCGAGCCGGTTCATGTGACGGAGTTCAGCCGCACACGCGCGGGCGGGCGGCGCTATGTACGGGTGGAGACGTCGCCGGAACAGGGCGGGCGGGGTTTGTTCTTCTTTCGCCACGACGACGGCTGCTGGTGCGTGTTTCCGCCAACCGCCGATACGCCGAGCCCATTCGCTCATCCGCGCGCGGCATAGTTGGGCGAAGGGGCAAGACGCCTGCCGGCGCGCATCCTGCACCGAGCGTTGGCGTCGAATCGTTTTATAACGCTGTAAATCACATCACCTGCGGCGCACGCTGCCGGGCGCGTTTCCAGCCCGGCAGTATCTGACAAACGATCAATCCCGCGAGCATCAGCGCGGAGCCGAACAACGCGCGAGTCGTCAGCGTTTCGCCGAGGACGAGCCAGCCCGCGAACGCCGCGAACACGCCTTCCATGCTGAAAATCACCGCCGCATGCGAGGGCGCCGCGTAGCGCTGCGCGACCACCTGGATCGTATACGCGACGCCCACCGATAACGCACCGCCGTATGCGATCGTCGGCGCGGCTCGCGCAATTACCGCGGCGCTAACGGGCTCGATGGCAAGGCCGATCGACAGGCACACGAGCCCACAGGTCACGAACTGCGCGAGTGCGAGCATCAGCGTGTCGTGGCGCGCCGCGAAGCGGCCGACCAGCATCATCTGCGCGGAAATCACCAGCGCCCCGGCGAGCTGATACCAGTCGCCGTACAGCATCGAAAAGTGCTCGTCGACGCTCAGGAAGTACATGCCAACGGCCGCCAGTAGCGCGCCAAGCCACGTACCGAGGCCAGTCGGGTGGCGAAACAGCACGCCGAGCAGCGGCACGATCACCACATACAGCGAACTGATGAAGCCCGCGTTCGCGATCTTCGTGTACTGCAGGCCGATCTGCTGCAGCGAGATCGACACGGCCAGCACGACGCCGAGCAGCCCGCCCGCACCAAGCAGTTCGCGGGCTCCGCCGGGCGCGCCCTTCGTCAGCTCGGCGAGCGCCGGGCGGCGCACGCAGACGATCATCGTCAGCACGACGAGCGCGCCGAGCAGAAAGCGCAAGCCGGTAAACAGGAACGGGCCGATCGTATCGAGGCTCAGTCGCTGTGCGACGAACGCGGAGCCCCAGATCATCGCGGCGATCAGCATCAGCACGTTCGCGCGCAGGTGTTGGCGGGTATCGGGATTCAAGATCTCTTCTGATTTGTCTTGGGATCGCGCTGGGAAGCCGCGCATGCGCGCCACGCGGTGCTCAGCCGGTAAGGAATCGCTCACATGATACGCGGGCGTCGCCCACCGGTCAGGCAAAGCCTGCGAGTCGCGCGATAATCGCGCAACGGCCGTGCGGTCGTCGGCCTGCGGATCGCGGTGATCAAGCGACTTGCGGACCGGACCGCGATCCCCCGCTCCTTCCACGAGCAAACGACATGGACGACAAGGACTGGATCGCGGGCGCCGCGAAGGCGCTCGCGATCATCGAAGCATTCGACGAAGAGCACGCGCGCATGACGCCAACGATGGTCGCCGCGCGCGCCGGCCTGTCGCGCACGGCTGCGCGCCGCTATTTGCTGACGCTGCGCGAGCTCGGCTACGTCGACACCGACGGCAAGCTGTTCTGGCTCGCGCCGCGCGTGCTGCGGCTCGGCCAGTCTTACCTCGATTCGGCGCGGCTGCCGCGCACGGTGCAACCGTTCCTGCAGCGGATCACCGCGACCGTGCAGGAAACCGCGCTGGTCGCGATCCTCGACGAACACGACGTCGTCTACGTCGCGCGCAACGGTGTGAATCGGGCGATGGCGGTCGGCTTCGTGACCGGCTCGCGCGCGCCGGCACCGTTATCGTCGGCGGGGCTCGTGCTGCTCGCGTTCCAGCCGCCCGACAGCATCGACCCGTGGCTCGCGTCGTATCCGATCAAGGTTTTCACGCCGTACACCTATTCGACCGTCGAACGGCTCAGAGAAGTGCTTGGCGAAATCCGCCGCAACGGCTACGTGGTCACCGACCAGCAGCTCGAGATCGGTGTGCGCGGCGTCGCGGTCCCGCTGCGCGACCGGCACGGTACGGTGGTCGCGGCGATCAGCGTCAGCATGCCGATCGGCGAGGAGTCGGCGAACGCCGCGCTGCACCGCGTTTTGCCGGCGCTGCAGGAGACCGCAAGCCTGCTGCGGAACCTGGTTTGAGCGCCGCGAAGCGGTCGGCGAGGCGCGCGGGCGGCGGCTTCACGGGGACCTGGTAGGGTCCCCGCTGCGGCTTGCGGGTAGATGAAAGCAGGCTGAAAGCAGGCTGTCTCCCGGAAAATACATATCGAGTTTTGCGCATGACAAACCGCCTACGCTTGGGTAATACTCTCCCGCGGGGAGCACAAGGCACCTCGAAGTCCAGCCGCTCTACCGTGCAGCTGTATTCATTCACATTGACTCAGTCGTCTGGTTTGGGGATCAACACATGAAAAAAGTTATCGTCTCGCTCGCAGCCGCTTCGATCGCACTCGTTTCCGTTCAGGCTTTCGCGCAGGCATCGGATGCCGCCCCCGCGGCAGCGGCAAGCGCACCGAAGAAGCACCACATCAAGCAGTTGAAGACCCACGGCAAGAAAGCCCCGGTTTCCGCCGCAGCTTCGGCCGCTGGCACGAACGACAAGGGCGCGCAGAACTAAGCCAACGCGCGCTCGTTGGGCGCGACATAGCGCTGCGCCGCGCACCGTTTGCTGGTCGGTGCAGCCGGTGGCGGCAGATGTGTTGCCAGCAAAAAGGCCAGAGCTCGCGCTCTGGCCTTTTTGCTTTTGCGGCGGATTTTGTGCGCGGGAAGATCAGCCCGCGAGCCCGCGCCGGATCACTTCATCCAGCAGCCCGTTCAGGCCGTCCGGATGACTGGCGGCGCGCGTTTTCAGCTCCTCCACCAGCTCGCCGTTGAGCTTGCACGCAAACGGGACGAGGCCTTGCGCCTGATCGAGCTTGCGCTGCTCGCGCCGGTCGATCTTCGGCTCGGTCGCCGCGTTCTTGCCACCGCGGTTCGCGGTCGTCTGTTTCATCGCGTTGCCCAGTTTCAGCGCCTTGTTCTTTTCAAGGTCGGTTTTTTTCATCGCCATCGGAAAGGCCCCTGCCAAATAGATCAACCCGCATTGTACGCAAGCGCGGGGCGTCAGCCGACACGGTCCGGCGCGCTGGCGGAGACGCTGTCCATCAACGCGCGCATCCTCTGCCAATGCGTGCCTTCCCAGAACACGCGTCCGCATACATCGCAGGTCACGAAGCGGCTGTGCCGCTGCAGCACGCCGCGCGGCACGCGCGGGCCGGCTTCCTCGCGTGCGATGCGTCGCAGCGGCGCGTTGCATACGAGGCATAGCCGAAACGGTTGCGCGCTGCGCGCGAGATCGAGTCGTTCGAACACTTCGCGCAACTGCTCGCGCGGCCGCAGCGCGCGCACGTAGCAGCCATGCGTGATGTTGCGGCGTTTGAGCAGCTCGCGGTCGCGCGTCAGCACGATGCGCTGCTGCGCGGCGGCGAGCGCCTCGATATCGGCGTCGGGAAAGTGGTTGTCGTACAGCGTGTCGAAGCCCGCAAGCCGCAGAAGCGGCGCGAGGCCGCCGAGATGCGCATCGGCGATGAAGCGCATCACGCGCAACGGCCGCTCGCGCACGCGCAGCAGCGGCTGGATGTCGAGCGCCTCGAATTTCGGATAGACCGCGACGCGGTCGCCGTCGGCGAGCGGATGATCGAAACCGACCGAGTCGCCGTTCACCAGTATCAGCTCGACCTCGGTATGCGGCACACCGAGCACTTCGATCATGTGCTTGGTCGTTGCGCCGCGCGCGCAGACGCAGGTGAACGCGCGCCGGCGCAGCGGCCGGGCGATGAAGTCGTTCAGCTCCTCGTAGAAGCGGAATGTCGCGGTGACCATGCCTGCAGTATCGCACCGCTCGGGTTGCGGGTTGTCCTGCGCTTGTCGCATGAGTGTGCTCTACTTCGGGTTCTTTAGAAGACGGAGCAATAGATGGACATCGGTTTTATCGGTCTCGGCGAGATGGGCGCCGCGATGGTTGCAAACATTCTGAAAGCCGGGCACCAGGTGCGCGTGTGGAACCGCTCACCGGAAAAGGCCCAGCCGCTGGCCGGGCTGGGCGCGCAAGTCGTCGCGACGCCGGCTGAAGCGTTTGCGGGCGACGCCGTGTTCTCGATGCTCGCCGACGATGCCGCGCTGCGCGAAATCATCACCGCGTCGTTGCTCGAACATGCGCCGCGCGGGCTGATCCACGCGAATATGGCGACGATTTCCGTGGCGCTCGCCGAGGAGCTGGCGACCGCGCACGCGTCGCGCGGCGTGCATTACGTCGCCGCACCGGTGCTCGGGCGGCCCGACGTCGCGGCCGCGGGCAAGCTGACGATCGTCGCGGGCGGCCCGGCCGAATCGATCGACCGGATCCAGCCGATTTTCGACGCACTCGGCCAGAAGACCTGGCGCATCGGCTCGCTGCCGCAGCAGGCGAACGTGATGAAGCTGGCCGCGAACTTCATGCTCGGCGCGGCGATCGAGACGCTCGGCGAAGCGGCCGCGCTCGTGACGGGCCACGGCCTCGCGATGCAGGACTTCCTCGACGTGATCACGAGCGGCCTGTTTCCGGGACCGGTGTACTCGGGCTACGGCAAGCTGATCGCCGAGCAGCGCTTCGAGCCGGCGCTGTTCAAGGCGCGTCTGGGACTGAAGGACGTGCGCCTCGCGCTCGCCGCCGCCGATGCGGTGACGACGCCGATGCCGGTCGCGAGCGTGGTTCGCGACAGCCTGATCGAGGCGATCGCGCACGGCGACGGCGAGAAGGATTTCGCGGTGCTGGGTCAGGTCGCGACGCGCCGGGCCGGCCGCTGACGGCGCTGTCGATCGCCGGACGCAAGCGATCGACGCGACGTGGCCGCATGAGTCGCGCTGGGCGGCAAGGCATAATAGCCACCCGATCCCCCGACACCCGATTTCGATGACTCTGCATACCTGGTGGCTGTTCGCCGCCACTGTTTTCGTCGTTTCCGCGATTCCCGGTCCCAACATGCTGCTCGTGATGACGCACGGCGCCCAGCACGGCCTGCGTCGCGCAAGCGCGACGATGGCCGGTTGTCTGTCGGCGCTGGTGCTGATGCTGGCGGTATCGGCGGCGGGGCTCGGCGTGTTTCTGGCGGCATGGCCGACCATGTTCAACGCACTGCGCATGATCGGCGCGGCCTACCTCGTCTATCTGGGCATCAAGGCATGGCGCGCGCCGGCCGACGAAACCGCCGCGCACAACGTCGACGACCTGACAGCCCGGCCCGCGCGCTCGCGCTTCGCGCTATTTCGCAACGGCTTTCTGGTCGCAAGCAGCAATCCGAAGGCGATTTTGTTCGCGGCCGCGCTGCTGCCGCAATTCATCGATGCAACCCAGCCGAAGTTGCCGCAGTTCGGCGTGCTGCTCGCGACGTTCGCGTCGATCGAGGTCAGCTGGTATCTGCTGTATGCGGGTTTTGGCACGCGCATCGGCGCCAGGTTGAAGAGCCGCAGCGTCGCGCGGGTGTTCAACCGGCTGACGGGCGGTGTGTTCGTCGGTTTCGGCGCGATGATGGCGCTGGTGAGGCACTAAGCACCGCGCGTGTCGGCAGACAAGGGAAAACTGGGCCGTACCAATGCGACCGTTGTATGTCTGCAACATTGAGGGTCAACCCTAATTTGCATGTTGCAACGCACCAAGCGGTCTGCTATAGTTCGTCTTGTCTCCTCCATGTCTCCTCTGATATGGATTCAGCCCGCCAACATAGGTGGGCTTTTTTTTGCCCGGAATTCGCCGCGCGCCCAAAGCGGCGCCGCGACCGCGGAAAATCAAATTCAGAACTTATACGACACGGCCAGGAAGGAAATGATCGGGTTTGCGCTCAGATCCGCCTTCGACACGCCAAGCTCTGTCCCATCGGCCGCCTTGATGATGACCGACGACGTCGTCTTCAGCGGGATATACGTGACCGACGCAACGAGCCCCCAGTGCTCGGTGATGTTGTACGCAAGGCCCGCGTTGAACATCGGCGCCCACGAGTCGACGTGATCCCGCCGTTTTCTTCGCCCTGAATCACGGTCGCGTACAGTCCGCCCGACGCGATCGCGAGACCGGTGTTGCCGGTGCCGTCCCGCACGTTGATGAGACCGGGGCTCGACGCGCCATAGCTCAAACCGACCGAGCTTTCCGCGGCCGACGTCGACGGCTTGATGAATGTCGCGACCGCGCCCTGGACCAGCGTCGCCGTGTCCTTGAAGTTCGAATCCGCGCCGACGTAACCGCCATCGAAGCCGCCCGAGGCGAGCGGCGTCGCCGCGGCGAGCATCGCGATGCCGGATTCGTCGTCGACCTGCGGGGAGATCAGGTTGCTCGTCTCGACGAAGCCGGTGCGGACCACGAGCGGGACCGTCGCGCCGTTGAGCTGGCCGAGGATCATGTGCGCGGTGCCGTACTTGCCGGTGCGCATCGGATTGCTGGTGGCGCCGGTGCCCGGCACGATCTGCGGCGGGCTGGCGCTGTCGAAATAGCCGTTGCTGTTCAGCGTCAACGCGTTGCCGGTGCTCAGACACCCGGCCGCGCTCGATGACGTGCAGTTGCCGCTCGCGTCGAAGGTTTCGACGGCGTTCGAGGCGACTGTTTCGTAGTTCGCGGTCGGCGACAGGTGGTACAGCAGCGCGTTGTAGGTGCCGGGAAGCTTCGTGATGTCGGTAGTCGTGCTCGCGAAGCCGAGGAACGGATAGAAGTCGAAGTGCCGCTGGTTGACCGCGCCGATGGCGGGAACGCCGGGCAGCAGCGTGTGCCTGCATACTGGATCGTCGCGCCCGGAATCCCGCCGCCCGCGACGCCCTTGCCGATCAGGATCATCGGCGGGTTCGGGTTGTCGACGAAGTCGGGCGTCGTGTAGGTCGTGCCGTCCGACGCGGTGCCGGTGCCCGCGCCGAGAATGAACGCGCAGCGTGTCTGCTCGGCGGTCGGCAGCATGCCGGTGGGCGGGTGAATCACCGCGCCCGTGATCTGCGTGCCCCTGCGTGTGACGGAGACGCTCGCGCTGGTGAGCGGAATCGGCGACTCGAGCCACTTCAGCGTGTAGGTCATCGCGGTCGCGTCGATATTCAGCTGAACGATTTCGCCGCTGCCGGCGCCACCGAGGTAAGTGCTTTTGACGAGGGCCGCGGTGTCGGGGCACAGCGTTGCCGTGCTAGCGCGGGGCATCGGCGCGCCTTGCGTACCGCAACTCGCGCCCGAGCATTGCGCCGGTGTGACGGGGTTCGGATTGTCGGCTTTGCCGCCGCCGCAAGCGATAAGAAAAGGTGCTGTGGCAATAGCCATTGCCAGGCCGCGAGTTATGCCGTGCGACATGCTGCTGTCTCCCTTTATTTAATTGTGCGGAGTCATTTTGCTGTGCATTTATTCGCTGTCAATTGAAGTGGCAATCTAAAAATATCGATTCAAACAGCACGAATTTCAGCGCGCGCGCACTGCACGGGTATGCGCGGTCCTTTTAAACGGAAAAGGATTTTTCACGCTGAACGCGGCATCGTTGTTTCGCTGCATACCTTTGCTGGACAAGCGTCCCGGCAAAAAGGCTCTATCATGCTGGCACGCCCGTTCGCAAAAAAATTCGGAGTTTCCCTATGCGGAAAACAATGCGGCGCGATGCGATTACGAGGAATTAATTACCGTCTCGAATGAGCAATCCGATTTTTATTTCAGGTAATTCGGACGACTACCAGGCAGAAATGTTTTGTATCAATTTTAATGAGCGGGCTTTAAAAGAAAAAAGCCGGTCTGCAAAGACCGGCTTTTTTGTGGCACCGCGGATGCGGGTCGACTCGCCTAGCGTTTCAAACCGGTGCCTTCTGCCGCGCCGATCGCGAGATTCATGCACTGGATCGCCGCACCCGACGCGCCCTTACCGAGATTGTCCAGCCGCGCGACGGTCACGAAGCGCTCTTCGTTGCCGAACACGAACAGGTCGACGCGGTTGGTGTCGTTGTTCGCCTGCACGTCGAAGAAGCCGTTGTCGAGACTCGCGTCGGCGTTGAACGGCGCGACGTGCACGAACGCTTCGCCCGCGTAGTATTCGGCGAACTGAGCCTGCACGTCCTGCGGCGTCGTCTTCTTCGCGAGCTGGCCCGGCGAGAAGTACGTGATGACCGCGAGGCCCTTGTAGAAGTCGCCGACGATCGGCGTGAAGATCGGCGCCGACTTCAGGCCCGTATGTGTGGCCATTTCCGGCAGGTGCTTGTGCGTGAGGCCGAGCGCGTACGGGCGCGGGCTCTTGAGTCTGTCGTTGCCGCCGGCTTCGTAGTCGGCAATCATCTTCTTGCCGCCGCCGCTGTAGCCAGTGATCGAATAGGCGTGCGCGGCGAACTCGGGCGCGACGACGCCGCCTTCGACGAGCGGGCGCATCGCGAGCACGAACGCCGAGGCGTGGCAGCCCGGCACGGCGATGCGTTTGGCGGTGCGCAGGCGCTCGCGCTGCGAGCGAGCCAGCTCGGGCAGGCCGTAGGCCCAGTCGGGCGAGGTTCGGAACGCGGTGCTCGCGTCGATCAGCACCGTGCGGTCGTTCTCGACGAGCGAGGCCGACTCGCGCGAGGCGACATCGGGCAGACACAGGAACGTGACGTCCGACGCGTTGATGAGACGACGGCGCTCGTCCAGGTCCTTGCGCTTCGCTTCTTCGATACGCAGGATTTCGACGTCGGCGCGCTGCGACAGGTATTCAAAAATTTTCAGGCCGGTCGTGCCTTCCTGTCCGTCGACAAAAACTTTCGTGCTCATCTCGATCTCACTCGCTGGAAACGGGGCGCGACGCCGCGCCGGAACGTTATTTTAAGACGTCATCGCCGCGACCGTGCGGTGCAGCGCGAAAAAACGACGATGCGCGCGCAACGTGACGTTGGCGTGACCCGTTGCGCGACGAATGCGGCTGATGACCGAAGATGAACCGCAGATGAGCCGCGACGTCGTTTCGACGCCGTTCAGCCATTAGCCGCGCGCCGCTAGCCGCTAGCCGCGCGGCGCGATCCAGCGCGCGGTGACGCCCGCAATGCGCGCGCCGAACAGGCGCGCGGTTTCGAGATCGCCCGGCGGCGGCGCTTCGTCGGGCGACGCATCGGCCGCCGATTGCGTAAGCAGTCCGGTAAAGCCGCCGACGAAGTTCAGATCGTTGCGCGTCGCCGCCTTCGTGTTCGACGGCATCATGCCGGTGCCGGCCCAGATCATGCTGTGCTGCATCGCCAGCGTGACGAAGTACTGGATAGTCGAGAACTTGTCGCCGTTCATCGTCGCCGAGTTCGTGAAGCCGGCTGCGATCTTGTCTTTCCACGCCTGCGCGAACCACGGTTTCGAACTGGCGTCGGCGAACTTCTTGAAGTCGGCCGACGGGCCGCCCATGTAGGTCGGCGCACCGAAGATCAGCGCGTCGGCGGCGGCGAGTTCGTCCCACGAGGCGTCGTCGAGGTCGCCGACCGGGATCATCTTCGCCTGCGCACCGACTTCCAGCGCGCCCGCGAGCACGGCTTCGGCGACCTTCTTCGTGTGGCCGTAGCCGCTGTGATAAACGATGACGATCTTCGACATGAAGTGCTCCAGCAAAGCGATCGGGAAGGCGAACGGCGCAAGCCAGGCGATGCGGCGCGGCGGCGCCCCATCACGACCGCGGCGGCCGCCACTAGCGCCCGTAATTGACCTCGAGCCGCGCGCTGCCGATCGCGGCCGTGCCGATCTCGTGATCGAACATCAACGAGGGACGTCCTTGCGCGAGACGCAGATCGGCCGAGTTCAGCGCGTACACGGTAATGATATAGCGATGCGGTTTGCCGGGCGGCGGGCACGGGCCGCCATAGCCGTCGGTATCGAAGTCGTTGCGCGCTTCGACCGCGCCGAGCTTGCGCAGGAAACCGGACGAGCTCGCATTCTCGGGCAGGCTGTCGACCGTGGCGGGGATGCCCGCGACCGCCCAGTGCCACCAGCCGCGCCCCGGCGCGTCCTCGTCGAACATCGTGATCGCGAAGCCGCGCGTACCGGCCGGCGCGTCGCGCCATGAGAGCTGCGGTGAACGGTTGCCGCCCTTGCAGTCGTTCCGGTCGAACACCTGCGCATTCTGCACGGTGCCGCCCGCGCGCACGCTCGCGCTCGTCAGCGTGAACGGCTCGTCGGCCCGCGCACCGGCACTATGCGCTGCGAATAGCGCGAGCATCGCGCCGACGGCGAGCGATCGATGCCGCCAAGATGTAGCCAGCGAAACAACCAGGCAACGCACGCGCATATGCCGGTTCTCCTGTAAGGGCGCGAGGCGCGGGTCCTCGCGACTGTCGTTGTCCTGAATTGTGCCCCAAGGTCGAATCAAGTCTAACATCAGCGCTGATTAGCTCTGCGACGCAATATGTTCGCGTGCCGCGGAATTCGCAGACAGGAAATCAGCTATAGTAAGGGGGTTGTCGCGCGACCCTTACTGCATTTGACTCGTTTAAATAGCGAGCGTCAAAAGCAGTGTTAGAAGTTGTGGAGACCGGTTTATCCGTCCAGAGGAGGACGATGCAAGTTTCACTCAGGGTCGTGGTGGCAGACGATCATCCGGTTATTCTGTTTGGCGCTGAAAATGCGCTGCTCAAATTTCCCGGTATGCAAGTCGTTGGGCGCGCAAGGCAGTCGACTGAACTTATCAAAATGTTGCAATCCACCGAATGCGACGTGCTCGTCACCGACCTGGCCATGCCGGGCGGTCAGTACGGCGACGGCTTGCAACTCATCGACTATTTGCGCCGCAATTTCCCGAATCTGCCGATCGTCGTGCTCACCATGCTCGAGAACGCCGCATTGCTCAAACGGCTCAAGGAACTTGGCGTGACGTCGGTCGTGAACAAATCGGACGATCTCAGCCATATTGCGCTTGCGGTACAACACGTGGGCCGTCGCATGACCTATATGAGTCCGTCGGTGAAGGCGGTGCTCGATGGGTTGCGGGTCAATTCAGCCGGCAAGCGCGACGACTCGAAGCTGTCGCGGCGCGAACTCGAAGTCGTGCGCCTGTTCGTATCGGGTATGACGATCAAGGAAATATCGGAGCGTTTGAATCGCAGCATCAAGACGATCAGCACACAAAAAAACGCGGCCATGCGCAAGCTCGGAATCGATCGAGACTCCCAACTATTCCAGTATGCGCAGAGCAATGGTTTGCTGAATCTTTCGTCGAACTCGAGTAGGGACATCGCGAACCAGTCCTGATATCGGGCCTCGGTTCGTCCGCCGGGTAATCGGCGATAAACAATCGGCGATAAAAAAGCCGCCTGTTGCGAAACAGGCGGCTTTTTCATTCAATCCGCATAAAGCGGCTACGTTTTTATTGTCACTGCCTTACCGCGATGGCTTTATTGCGGCGTAGACGTCGCACCGCCATGTGCAGCGGACCACTCGGCCGGCGCGTGCAGGAATTTTTCCACTTCGTCGATCGTCTTCGTGTCGAAGTAGTTGTTCTGCTTCGCGACGCGCAGCACGTCCCACCATGTGGCGAGCGCGTGCAGATCGACGTCGATGTCTTTCAGCACCGACACGCTTTCCTTGAAGATGTTGTAGTGGAACAGCACGAAACAGTGGTTCACCGTCGCGCCGGCGGTGCGCAGCGCGTTGATGAAGTTGATCTTGCTGCGGCTGTCGGTCGTCAGGTCTTCGACGAGCAACACGCGCTGGCCTTCGGTCAGCAGACCTTCGATCTGCGCGTTGCGGCCGAAACCCTTCGGCTTCTTGCGCACGTACTGCATCGGCACCATCAGGCGGTCGGACAGCCATGCCGCGAACGGGATGCCCGCGGTTTCGCCGCCGGCGACCGCGTCGATCTGCTCATAGCCGACGTCGCGCAGGATCGTCGCTTCGGCCATTTCCATCAGGCCGCGGCGCACACGCGGATACGAGATCAGCTTGCGGCAGTCGATATACACCGGGCTCGCCCAGCCGGACGTGAAAATATACGGTTTCTCCGCGTTGAAATGCACTGCTTGCACTTCGAGCAGCATCTTGGCGGTGGTGTCGGAGATCGTCTGGCGATCGAAGCCTGTCATGGGCGGATCCTTCGGAGTGAGCGGGGGAGAAGCGGGCGCTGGGCCCGGTGGCGCAGCAAGCGGGGTATGCCGCGCCATGCTGGGCGGGATACGCGGCCGGGGGAAGAGCACAGACCGGCTTTTGCTGCGCGCGTGGGCCGCTATTTTACCTGAAATGGGTCGCACCGAGGAGGCCGTCGTGCGCGGCGGTGCAGCCGGCGGGCGCTTTGGCGCGCGCATGTCTTGTGACCGGGTGAGGCCGCCTTTACACTCACGCGACTTTCCCGGGACGCTTCCCACGCAGCCGCCTTCAGACCTACGGAATGCTTTCAATGAACGCCGCTCCACCCGCCTCCGCCTCCACGTCCGAAACCCGCTCCGCCGTCGAACCGGGCTATGCGGGCCGCGCGCTGCTTGCGTCGGTGCTGGGCTATGCGATGGACGGCTTCGATCTGCTGATTCTCGGCTTCATGCTGCCGGTGATCGCCGCCGACCTGCATCTGAGTTCCTCGCAGGCCGGCGCGCTGGTCACATGGACGCTCATCGGTGCGGTGGCGGGCGGCGTGCTCTTCGGCGTGCTCAGCGATTATTTCGGCCGCGTGCGCATACTGACGTGGACGATCCTGATCTTCGCGGTGTTCACCGGCCTGTGCGCGCTCGCGCAAGGCTACACGGACCTGCTGATCTATCGGACCATCGCCGGGATCGGGCTGGGCGGCGAATTCGGCATCGGTATGACGCTGGTCGCCGAAGCGTGGCCGGCGTCGCAGCGGGCGCGGGTGTCGTCGTATGTCGGGCTCGGCTGGCAGCTTGGCGTGCTGGCGGCCGCGTTGCTGACGCCGCTGCTGCTGCCGGTGATCGGCTGGCGCGGCATGTTCGCGCTCGGGCTGCTGCCGGCGGCGGTGTCGTTCTTCGTGCGGCGCCGCGTCGAGGAGCCGGCGATTTTCAACCAACGCGTCGCGCGCGGCATGCGCAAGCTGCCGCTGAAACTGCTGTTCGTCGATGGACGCACGACGCGCGCGAGCCTCGGCGTCACGATCCTGTGCTCGGTGCAGAACTTCGGCTATTACGGGCTGATGATCTGGCTACCCAGCTATCTGTCGAAGACCTTCGGCTATTCGCTGACCAAATCGGGGCTGTGGACCGCCGCGACGATTCTCGGCATGGCGGCCGGCATCTGGCTATTCGGCATCGCCGCCGACCGCTTCGGCCGCAAGCCGACGTTCCTGTTCTACCAGGCGGGCGCCGTCGTCATGGTGTTCGTCTATGCGCAACTGACGGCGCCGATGGCGTTGCTGATCGGCGGCGCGGCGATGGGAGTGTTCGTCAACGGCATGATTGGCGGCTACGGCGCGCTGATTTCGGAGCTCTATCCAACCGATGCGCGCGCCACCGCGCAAAACGTGCTGTTCAACGCGGGTCGCGCGGTGGGCGGCTTTGGGCCGGTCGTCGTGGGCGCGCTGGCGGCGCGCTACTCGTTCGGCGCGGCGCTCGCGCTACTGGCGTCGATTTACCTGCTCGACATCCTCGCGACCCTGTTTCTGATTCCTGAGCGACGCGGCGCCGAACTCGACTGACCGCGTCGACGAAGCGCGTCCTTCAATCGCTTCGAATACTGCGAATGCGTGGACCATGCGGCCCGCATAGCGCCCCGCCGCGTGGCGGAAAAGCACGGCCGGGTCGTGGCGACGCAGCGTCCTGAGCGTCTGTTTCGCTAATGGCGAGTCCTGTTAACCACTCAGTGCATCGACACGTCCGGGGTGTACACTGATCGACCCGCGAAGCACTCCACATCGTCCCGTCTTCGTCGAGGTACGCCGTCGCGCCTGACCGGGCGCGTGCGAGAACCGCCTCGGTCGGCTATCCGTCCGACAGATGAAAGCGCTGCAACGATGTGTGTCGCCGGGCCCAATCACTTACGTCTCGCAGGCCTAGAAATGGACGAACAACTCAAGCAAAGCGCTCTCGCATATCACCAGAGTCCGAAACCCGGCAAGATTTCGGTGACGCCTACCAAGCCGCTGTCGAACCAGCTGGATTTGTCGCTCGCGTATTCGCCGGGTGTGGCGGCAGCCTGTATGGCAATTCACGAGGAACCGCTCGACGCGCAGAAGTACACGTCGCGCGGCAACCTCGTCGGCGTGATCACGAACGGCACCGCGGTGCTCGGCCTCGGCAATATCGGCCCGCTTGCCGCGAAGCCGGTGATGGAAGGCAAGGGGTGTCTGTTCAAGAAGTTCGCGGACATCGACGTGTTCGACATCGAGCTGAGCGAATCCGATCCGGACAAACTCGTCGAGGCGATTGCGATGCTCGAGCCCACGCTGGGCGGCATCAACCTCGAGGACATCAAGGCGCCCGAGTGCTTCTACATCGAGAAGAAGCTGCGCGAACGTATGAAGATTCCGGTCTTCCACGACGATCAGCACGGCACCGCGATCATCGCGTCAGCGGCGATCCTGAACGGCCTCAAGGTGGTCGGCAAGAGGCTCGACGAAGTGAAGCTGGTCTGTTCGGGCGCGGGCGCGGCGGCCATTGCGTGTCTTGATCTGCTCGTCAATCTCGGTCTGTCGAAGAAGAACATTCTCGTCGCCGACTCGAAGGGCGTGATCTACGAAGGGCGTGGCAACCTCGATCCGTCGAAGGAGCGCTATGCGGCGCACACGGAAGCGCGCTCGCTCGCCGATGCGATCCGCGGCGCCGACGTGTTCCTCGGCTGCTCGAGCGCCGGCGTGCTGAAGCCGGAGATGGTCGCCGAAATGGGCTCGCAGCCGCTGATTCTCGCGCTCGCGAACCCCGAGCCGGAAATCCGTCCGGAAGAGGCGCGCAAGGTGCGCCCGGACTGCATCATCGCGACCGGCCGGTCGGACTATCCGAACCAGGTCAACAACGTGCTGTGTTTCCCGTTCATCTTCCGCGGCGCGCTCGACGTCGGCGCGACGACGATCACCGAAGATATGAAGCTTGCGTGCGTGCGCGCGATTGCCGAACTGGCCGAGGAAACCGACCAGGGCGATGAAGTCGCGAAGGCCTACGAAGGCCACTCGCTCGAATTCGGTCCCGAATACCTGATTCCGAAGCCGTTCGATCCGCGCCTGATCATCAAGATCGCGCCGGCCGTCGCGCAGGCCGCAATGGATTCGGGCGTCGCGACCCGCCCGATCCAGGACATGGATGCGTACCGCGAACAGCTCGGCGCGACCGTCTATCGCTCGGGCATGGTGATGCGGCCGGTGTTCGCGGCGGCGAAGTCGGCACCGGCGCGCATCGTGTTCGCGGAAGGCGAAGACGAGCGCGTGCTGCGCGCCGCGCAGTTCGTGCTGCTCGAAAAGATCGCCAAGCCGATCCTGGTCGGCCGTCCGTCGGTGATCGAGATGCGTCTGAAGAAGATGGGCTCGAAGCTCAAGTGCGGCGAAGACGTCGAGATCGTCGATCCGGAAGACGATCCGCGCTATCACAAGTGCTGGCAGGCTTATCACGAACTCGGCGCGCGCGAAGGCGTGACGCCGGACGTCGCGAAGGCCGCGATGCGCAAGTTCAACACGCTGATCGGCGCGATCCTCGTGCGCCTTGGCGAAGCGGACGGCATGATCTGCGGCATGATCGGCCAGTACCACACGCATCTGAACTTCATCGAGCAGGTGCTCGGCAAGGCCGACGACGTCGAGAACTTCGCCGCGATGAATCTGCTGATGCTGCCGGGCCGTAACCTGTTCATCTGCGACACGTACGTGAACGAAGTGCCGACCGCCGAGCAACTTGCCGACATGACGATGCTCGCCACGCGCGAAATCGAGAAGTTCGGCATCACGCCGAAGGTCGCGCTGCTGTCGAACTCGAACTTCGGCAGCGCGCCGTCGTCGTCGTCGCAGCGCATGGCCGCGGCGCGCAAGCTGATCACGCAACGCGCGCCGTCGCTCGAAATCGACGGTGAAATGCACGGCGACGCGGCGCTGTCGGAGACGATCCGCAAGGCCGCGTTCCCGGGCACGACGCTCGCCGGCGAAGCGAATCTGCTGATCATGCCGAACGTCGAAGCGGCGAACATCGCGTACAACCTGCTGAAGGTCGTGGGCGGCGAGGGTGTGACGGTCGGGCCGTTCCTGCTGGGTGCGGAAAAGCCGGTGCATATCCTGACGCCGGCCGCGACCGTGCGCCGGATCATCAATATGACGGCGGTGGCTTCGGCGAACGCGCGCAAGTCGGTGAACGCGAAGTAACGTGCATCACGTGAGGTTGGCGCGGGCGCGGCAGTAACGCGCGCGCGGCGGCCTGGGCAGAAGCGCTACGGAACCCCGGTTCCGTAGCGTTTTTTTGCGCCTGAAAAAAAGCGGCGGTCCGTGCAGACCGCCGCTTTTCGGTTCAGCTGGGAGAGTCGATCAAGCCGCGTGCTGCGTCTTGCCCGCATCCGGCGAACGCCAACGCGCGAGCAGCTCGTTCCACCTGATGCGCACGCCTTTCAGGTTGTTTTCCTTCACATGCCCATATCCGCGGATGCCGTCGGGCAGATTCGCGAGCTCGACCGCGAGATCGCGTTTCCGAGAAGTCAGCCCACTGATCAGCTCACGCACCAATGCCTCGTATTCACCGATCAGCGCGCGCTCGGTGCGACGCTCCCCGGTGTTGCCGAACACGTCGAACGCGGTGCCGCGCAGGAACTTGAGCTTCGCGAGCACGTGCATCGCGCGGAACATCCACGGGCCGTACTTCTTCTTCACCAGATGGCCGTGCGCGTCCTTCTTCGATAGCGTCGGCGGCGCGAGATGCAGGTGCAGCTTCCAGTCGCCTTCGAACGTCGCGTTCAGTTTTTCGATGAACGCCGGGTCGCTGTACAGACGAGCGACTTCGTATTCGTCCTTGTACGCCATCAGCTTGTGCAGGTTCTTCGCGACCGCCTCGGTCAGCGGCATTTGGCCGTCGGCGGGATCGAGCGCTTCTTCCGCGGCCCGCACCTGCGACACCAGCGCGCGATAGCGCTCCGCGTACGCACGGTTCTGCCAGGCGGTCAGATAGTCGGCGCGCTTGTCGATCAGCGTGTCGAGCGCCTTCGGCGTATGCAGCGCGATGATCTTGCCGCCCGCGCTGTCGGCCGGATCGCCGCGCCCCTGCGTTTGCGCGAGCTTGCGTACCGCAGCCAGATCGTGCGCGGCACGCCGGCCCCATTCGAACGCCGCGCGGTTCTTGTCCACCTGCACGTTGTTCAGCTCGATCGCGCGAATCAGCGACTCGTGCGTGAGCGGCACCCAGCCGCGCTGCCACGCATAGCCGAGCACGAACGGGTTCGTGTAGATCGCGTCGCCGAGCAGCGCGACGGCGAAGTGATTCGCGTTGACGGTCGAGACATTGTCATCGCCGGCCGCGGCGCGCACGTCGGCTTCGGTGCTGCTGCCGGGGAAGCGCCAGTTCGGGTTCTTGATCAGCTCGGCCGTCGGCGTGTGCGCGCTGTTCAGCACGACGCGCGTGCGATCCGCGTGCATCCGCGACACGCATTCGTCGCTGGCGGTGACGATCGCGTCGCAGCCGATCACGAGGCTCGCTTCGCCCATTGCGATGCGGGTCGCGTGGATGTCGGCGGGCTGCTTCGCGATCTGCACGTGGCTCATCACGGCGCCGCCTTTCTGCGCGAGGCCGGTGACGTCGAGCACCGTGACGCCCTTGTTCTCGAGATGCGCGGCCATGCCGAGCAGCGCGCCGATCGTGACGACGCCCGTGCCGCCGACGCCCGTCACCAGAACGCCGTACGGACGGTCGATGGACGGCAACTCGGGATCCGGCACCGGCGGCATTTCGGCGCCGGCGCCCGACGCCGCCTTCGGCTTGCGCAACTGGCCGCCTTCAACGGAGACGAAGCTCGGGCAGAAGCCGTTCACGCACGAGAAGTCCTTGTTGCAGGTCGACTGGTTGATCTGGCGCTTCGTGCCGTACTCAGTGTCGAGCGGTTCGACCGACAGGCAGTTCGACTTCACCGAGCAGTCGCCGCAGCCTTCGCACACCGCTTCGTTGATCACGACGCGCCGTGCAGGATCGGGATACGCGCCACGTTTCCTGCGACGGCGCTTTTCGGTCGCGCAGGTCTGGTCGTAGACCAGGATCGTGGTGCCCGGAACCTCGCGCAGCTGACGCTGCACGTCGTCGAGCTGGTCGCGGTGGTGAATGTCGACGCCGGGCGCAAGGCCGACGTTTGCCGCGTACTTCTCCGGCTCATCGGTGACGATGACGATCTTCGCCGCGCCTTCGGCGGCGAGCTGATGCGTGATCTGCGGCACGCTCAGCACGCCGTCGACCGGCTGGCCGCCCGTCATCGCGACCGCGTCGTTGTACAGCAGCTTGTAGGTGATGTTTGCCTTCGACGCGATCGCCGCGCGAATCGCGAGCAGCCCCGAGTGGAAGTAGGTGCCGTCGCCGAGATTGGCGAACACGTGCTTGTCGTTCGTGAACGGCGCCTGGCCGATCCACGCGACACCTTCGCCGCCCATCTGGCTGAACGTGCTGGTACTGCGATCCATCCAGACCGTCATGTAATGACAGCCGATGCCGGCCATCGCGCGCGAGCCTTCCGGCACGTTGGTCGACGTGTTGTGCGGGCAGCCCGAGCAGAACCACGGCTTGCGCTCGACTTCGACGCCCGGCCGCGCGAGCGCCTTTTCCTTCGCCTCGATCACCGCGATGCGCGCGGCGATGCGGGCGCGCACATCCGACGGCAGATCGAACTTGTCGAGCCGCGTGGCGATCGCCTTCGCGATGATCGCGGGCGACAGCTCGTAGTGCGCCGGCAGCAGCCAGTTGCCCATCGGCACCGACCATTCGCCGCCCGCGCCGTCCTTCTCGTCGAACTTGCCGAATACGCGCGGGCGCTGCGCGTCGGGCCAGTTGTACAGCTCTTCCTTGATCGCGTATTCGAGGATCTGGCGCTTTTCCTCGACCACCAGAATTTCGTCGAGACCGCGTGCGAAGGCCTGCGCACCTTGCGCTTCGAGCGGCCACACGCAGCCGACCTTGTACAGCCGGATGCCGATGCGCGAGCAGGTTTCGTCGTCGAGACCGAGGTTGGTCAGCGCCTGGCGCACGTCTAGATAAGCTTTGCCGCCGGTCATGATGCCGAAGCGCGCATGCGGCGAATCGATTTCGACGCGGTCGAGCTTGTTCGCTCGCACGTAGGCGAGGCCCGCGTACCACTTGTAGTCGAGCAGACGCGCTTCCTGCACGAGCGGCGAATCGGGCCAGCGGATGTTCAGCCCACCGTCGGGCATCACGAAGTCTCCCGGCAGGATGATGTTGGTGCGGTGCGGATCGATATCGACCGATGCGGACGATTCGACCACGTCGGTCACGCACTTCATCGCGACCCAGAGGCCCGAGTAGCGGCTCATCGCCCAGCCGTGCAGGCCGAAGTCCAGATATTCCTGCACGTTGGACGGAAACAGCACCGGCAGCCCGCATGCCTTGAAGATGTGTTCGGACTGATGCGCGAGTGTCGAGGATTTGGCCGCGTGATCGTCGCCGGCGAGCACGAGAACGCCGCCATGCCGCGACGAGCCGGCCGAGTTGCCGTGCTTGAAGACGTCACCGGACCGGTCGACGCCGGGGCCCTTGCCGTACCACATCGAAAACACGCCGTCGTATTTGGCGCTCGGGTACAGATTGACTTGTTGCGAACCCCACACGGCGGTGGCCGCGAGGTCTTCGTTGACGCCGGGCTGGAACACGACCTGATGCGCGGACAGATGCTTTTTCGCTTTCCACAGCGACTGGTCGAGCCCGCCGAGCGGCGATCCGCGGTAGCCGGAGATGAAGCCGGCCGTGTTGAGGCCGGCGGCGCGGTCGCGTTCCTGCTGCAGCATCGGCAGACGCACCAGCGCCTGGATGCCGCTCATGTACGCGCGGCCGCGATCGAGGGTGTATTTGTCGTCGAGCGTGACGGAAGACAACGCGGCTTCGAGCGAGGCTCGCTGACCTGCGTCTAGCGGGGCATTCATTATGTGTACTCCTCCACTTCAGCTTGGGATCACCAAAACTTTTCTGGCCCCCGGCATCTCGTGAATGCTGGGGCCGGGGTCGTCATATTGACGGGTTTTAAGCGATGGTAGCACTGGTGGAAACCCGCCGCAGCGGATCAAAAATCGCCCGCGCACGATCTGATTTCGGCCGGTTTCGCGACGAGTTGCCTACGTGTTGTCAGCAGTTGTCGCGGATTTCCGCCGGAATGGAGTTGTATTGCGCCTGCGCGTGTAACAAGCTGTAAAACCTACAAATTTGCGGAACCGCAGTGAAAACCACTGTCTAACCCCGACCTGTGAGCGATGCCGAACGCCGCGCATTCTGTGCAGCTTCTGGGCAGCAGGGCAGTTAGAAAAGGAGTACGCATGAACACAAGAAACGTCCAGACCTTCCTGATGGTTTCCGCCGCTTTCTTCGCGATGAGCGCGCCGGTGCGCTCGAATCCGGGCAGCACGGGGGCATTGTCGAACGCGATCGTCCGCACGGCGCAGGTGGCGCCGGCGCGTCTGGGAACGGCGCGGGTCGACGGTGCGATCGGCAGCGATCTGTACAGGCAGAATTCATGACGCACCGCATCGCGCGCGTCTAATGACGACCGGCCGCCGTTCCGAAGAGAGCGGCGGCGTTACAACGTAAAAGGGCGAGGATCCTGCGATCCTCGCCCTTTTTTCTTCTGCGCGCCGATCAGGCGCGAGTCTCCGTGGTCAGGTCTTGTCCTGCACGACACCGCGGCGAATCTGATCGAGCTCGATCGATTCGAACAGCGCCTTGAAGTTGCCTTCGCCGAAGCCCTGGTTGCCTTTGCGCTGAATGATCTCGAAGAAGATCGGGCCGATCTGGTTTTCGGTGAAGATCTGCAGCAGCAGATCGTCCGGTGCGCCGTCGATCAGGATCTTGCGCTTGCGCAGTTCCTCGAGCGGCTCGCCATGATTCGGCACGCGTCGGTCGACGAGTTCGTAGTACGTGTCGATCGTGTCGAGCAGTGAAATGTCCGATGCGCGCAGGCCGTCGACGGTGCGGTAGATGTCGCTGGTGCCGAGCGCGATGTGCTGGATGCCTTCGCCGTGGTACGCGTCCAGATATTCCTGGATCTGACCGGCGGTGTCCGAGCCTTCCTCGTTGATCGGAATGCGAATCTTGCCGCACGGCGAGGTCATCGCCTTCGACTTGACGCCCGTCAGCTTGCCCTCGATGTCGAAGTAGCGCACCTCGCGGAAGTTGAACAGGCGCTCGTAGAACTCCGCCCATTCCTGCATGCGGCCGCGATGCACGTTGTGCGTCAGGTGATCGATATAGGTCAGGCCGTGGCCCACCGGGTTCGGGTTCGCGCCCGGAATCGGCTCGAAGTCGACGTCGTAAATGTCGATGTCACCGATGCTGTTCGGCGTCGCGCCGTTCTTGCCGCGCCAGCGGTCGACGAAATAGATCAGCGAATCGCCAATGCCCTTGATCGCCGGGATGTTCAGCTCCATCGGGCCGGTCTTGTTGTCGAAACCCCATGCGCCTTTTTCGAGCGCTTGGGCGTAGGCCTTCGCAGCGTCCTGTACGCGAAACGCAATCGCGCAGATCGACGGGCCATGCAAGCGCGCGAAGCGCTGCGCAAACGAATGCTTCTCCGCGTTGACGATGAAGTTGATGTCGCCCTGACGATACAGCGTCACGTCCTTATGACGATGCCGCGCGACGGCCGTGAAGCCCATCCGTTCGAACAGCTTGCCGAGCGCTTTCGGGTCCGGCGCCGTGTATTCGATGAATTCGAAGCCGTCGGTGCCGACCGGGTTTTCCCAAGTAGAAACCTGCATTGTCTGTCTCCAATCCCATGCAAGAGGGTTGCCGAGGCGCGCTGGCGGTGAGCGCGCGGTACGGTCGGCTGGGCGCGACCGGATAGGGCAAGTGTAGGACTGCGACGAAGGCAAAAACTTGCGAACTTAATCGCGCGTCACTACGCTTGAGCCAGTTTATGGCTTTATTCAACGGATATGCGGCAGAACATGGCTAATAACGGGATAGACGCGATCGATCGACGCATTCTGGCGATCCTTCAGGAGAATGGCCGGCTGTCGAATCAGGAGATTGCGGAACGGATCAATCTGTCGCCAAGTCCGTGCCTGCGGCGGATTCGCCGGCTCGAGGAAAGCGGCGTGATTCGCGGCTACGTCGCGCTGCTCGACGCGCAACGTCTCGGGCTTGACCTGCTCGCGTATGTCAGCGTGCGGCTGGAGAAGGGTGGCGGTCGCGCGTTCAGTCCGCATGGCGAGGTCACGCACGCCGATCTGTTCGGCGCGGCCGTGCAGACGTGGCCCGAAGTTGTCGCATGTCACGCGATGACGGGTGAGATGGATTACCTGCTGCGCGTCCAGGTGGAGGACATGGCGCACTTTTCGCGCTTCGTGCAGGATCAATTGCTGCGGCATCCATCGGTGATTGATGTGAAATCGAGCTTTTCGCTAGAAAAGATCAAGGAAACGACAGCGCTGCCCATTTTGTAGGCTTCACGCGCACGGTCCTACGCGGGGCGTTGATTGGGTACAGATAGAAAAAAGGCGACCTTGCGGCCGCCCCAATCTCATTTCCCCGTAGCGATTATTCAGGCAGCGACAGCCACCGGCATGAACGACTCGAACAGTCGCGATGCCTGGCGTGCGTGGCGCTTGAGCGCGTAATCGAACACGGCGGCCTGCTCCTGCAGCATTTCCGCGAGGATGCTCGACTGATCGGCCGGCGACAGCGTCAGATACGCGTCGGCTTCGCCATACGCGTACTCGATCTTCATGCCGGCCTTCCTGGCGATGTGCATCATGGTCGAATTGCGCGCCAGGCAGTGGATGTACAGCGTCGTCACATGCGTGTTGCGGCTGCGGATCGCGGCGCGCTCGAATAGCTTCGAGCCGATACCGATGCCGCGTGCGCTTTCTAGCACGGAGACGCCGAATTCGGCGGTGCGCTTGTTGCCTTCGGCCGGCAGGTAGGCCAGATGGCCGACGCCGCTCAGTTCCAGCTTGCTGTTGAACACGCCGAACACGGTGTCGCGCGTGAAGTCGATCGCGCGCACGTAGTTTTCGATCACGTGGTTCGGCACGACCTGGCCGAAGCGCAGCAGACGGTCTTCTTCGTCGAGCGCGAGGAAGTGAGCAAGCAGGCGTTCGCGATCGACGGCGGTGAGTTCACGGACCAGAACGTGCGCGCGTCCAGCAGGCAGCGACGCGCGATCGTTCGGCGCTATCGGCTCGGTGTTGCGATGGGTCAGCATGTTCATGGTCGGGTTCTCCTTTTAATCAGGCGGCGTTGTGCACCGCAAAACCAATTTTAACGGAAACCTACGCCAATCACTAGGGAAAACCCGTATCAAAAATCGAGGTGAATACCTGGAACGCTGGAGCCCTAAATTTAATTAATTGATTTTAAAAGGAAGTTAAAAGTGAGCGCACGTTCGCGACACCATGCCGCATGGATTCCCTGCGCTGATTTATTTGGTCTGCATGTTGTTGCTTTGCAACATCCAGTGCGCGGGTTGCGATCTGTTCAGACCATCGTCTACCTGGCCGGCGCGCTGCCGAGACCATGCTCGACCATGCCGACCACCTGCTCGGCGAACTCGCGATAGCCCATCCGGCCGTCCGGCTTGAGCCACGTGAAGGTCCAGTTGATCATGCCGAACACCATCATCGTCAGCGCGGTCTGGTTGTCGCGTGTCGCGCGTTCGGGATAGGCGCGCACGAGCTGCCGCGCGAAGGCGGCGACTACGTCGCGCTGACGGTTCAGGATGATCTCGCGCTGCGAATCGACCAGATACTTGACATCGTTCAGCAGCGCGACGTGCCGGCTGTGCGACGTCTCATACTCGGACAGGAACGCGCGGATCAGCTCCGCGAAGGTTTCTCGCTCGCTCAGTTCGCGCCGCTGGCTCGATCCTTCCACCTCGGCGATGATCAGCATCAGGCGCTTCGTGTAACGATCGAGCAGATCGAACAGGATTGCTTCCTTGCTCTCGTAATAGTGATAGAGGCGCGCTTTCGAGGTGCCGCTCGCCGCGGCAAGATCGGCCATCGACGTACTTGGATAGCTGGTCTGCGCGAACTTCGCGGCGGCCAGTTCGAGAATCTGCTCGCGTTGGGTTTCGTGGTCGGGGGCTCGGGTGCGGGCCATATTCGTCTGTTCTTGTCTTATTGGGGTGAGCAGGGGGTGGATGCCGCGCGCAGTTCGAGCGAGCGCCATTCGTTCGCGTCGCCGCGCAGGCGGATGCGCCGCAGCGCCGCGAGTTCTCGCATGCGCCACAGCACGATGCTGTCGCTGACGAGGAACCACAGCCCGGCGGTCATCACGTAGGCGGCGACGCGCGCGGCGGGCTGCCAGGCGTCGGTTGCGCGGTCGAGGATCAGCGCGTCGATTTCGGCAACGCTGCCGCTCGTGAAGGTGTTGTCACGCCAGCGACGCGTCTCGCCGTTCGCCTGTTTGACCTCCTGCCATTCGAGCGCGAGCCGGCTGATGCGCAGCACGGAAATCGGCGCGGCGTCCGGCAGGTGTGTCTGCAATACGTCCGGCGCAAACATGCCGACCGATGTCGCGCGATCCTTGCGGGTATGCGCCCACGCTTGCGGATCGGCGAGGTCGGCGATCGACAGACGCACTTCGTTCAAACGCTGCGGGCTGTTGCGCACCAGGTAGCAGACGCGGCGCAGCATCAGTTGATCGGACGCGCTTTCGCCGTGCCACACCACGAGATTCGCGGTGCTGCTGGCGAGGCCGTCGAGCACCGCGGCCTGTTCGCGGAACTCGCGCACGAAGTCGCGTTGCGTGTCCGCGCTGACGCGTTCCCAGAAGTCGGCGCGCACATGCGCAGCGTCGTCGACGCCGCGTAACGGGCCGACCGCCAGATCGTCCCGCAGCGGCTGCACGCGATCGTCGCGGCCCGCCTGGTCGAGCGCGGTACGCAGCGACTCGGCGGCGACATCGCCGTTGGTGAGGTGAATCGTGCTCATGGGCAAGGGCTTGCAGTGACGCCAGCAGCTGTAACAAAAAGAGGCCGCTCGCCGACTGGAACCCGATGTCCCGATCGATGAGCGGCCCCTAGTTTAAGCGGATCGCGAAACGGCCGAAAGCGGTGGCGGACGTCACAGGAGGGCAGTCCGTACCTGGGCCACGAAAGCACTCGACTCAACGTTCGTCGTAACTGACGACGACCTTGTCGCTAACCGGATGACACTGACACGTCAGCACGAACCCGTCGCGGACCTCGTGCTCTTCGAGCGTGTAGTTCTTTTCCATCTTCACTTCGCCCTCGAGCACCTTCGCGCGACAGGTGCAGCACACGCCGCCCTTGCACGCATACGGCAGCGCGAGACCGGCGCGCAGCCCGACGTCGAGCACGCTCGTGCCCTGATACGGCAGGCGCAGCTTGCGCCGCTTGCCGTCGAGCACGATTTCGAGCTCGGCCGCGGGGGTGTCCGCGGTGATCTCGACGGGCGGCACGCCCGCCTGCGGCAGCGGCGTACCGAAGCGCTCGACGTGCACCTTCGCGGGCGGCACGCCGGCTGCCTTGAGCGCGGCCTCGGCCGCATCCATCATCGGCGCGGGGCCGCAGATGAACGCTTCGTCGATCGCGTCGGCCGGCAGCAGTTGCTCGATGAACGCCGCGCATTTTTCCTGGTCGAGCACGCCGTTAAACAGCTCGACGTCCTGCAGGTCGTCCGACAGCACGTGATACAGCACGAAGCGGTTCATGAAGCGGTTCTTCAGATCCTCGAGCTCCTCGGCGAACATGATCTGGTCGACGCTGCGGTTGCCGTACACGAGCGTGAAGGTGCTGCGAGGCTCGACTTCGAGCGTCGTCTTGATGATCGCGAGCACCGGCGTGATGCCCGAGCCGCCCGAGAACGCGAGGTACTGCTGCCCCTGTTCCGCGTTCAGGTGCGTGAAGAAGCGGCCGTCGGGCGTCATCACGTCGATCGTGTGGCCCGGCTGCAGCGTGTCGAACGCGAAGTTCGAGAAACGCCCGCCGCGCACGCGCTTGATGCCGATGCGCAACTCGCCGTCGCGATCGTAGTCGGTGACGCCGACGCAGATTGAATACGAACGGCGCGTTTCCTCACCGTCGATATGCGTCTTCAGCGTGACGAACTGGCCCTGCGTGAAGCGATAGTGGTCGCGCAGTTCGGGCGGGACTTCGAAGGCGACCGAGACCGCATCGGCGGTTTCAGGGCGCACTTCGCGGATACGCAGCGGATGGAATTGCGGGGTGGCCATATCAGTACGGTTTGAAGTAGTCGAAGGGTTCGCGGCAGTCGAGGCAGCGATACAGGGCCTTGCAGGCGGTCGAGCCGAATTGCGCGAGCCGCTCGGTGTGCGCCGAGCCGCAGCGTGGGCAGCCTGGGGCCGGCAGCGCGCGCGGCACGAAGCGCAGCACTTTCTCCTGCGGCGCTGACGTCGCGGCTGAACCGCAGTTGCCCGTCGGCGGCGCGATGCCGTAGACGCGCAGTTTTTCGCGGGCTTCGGCCGTGATCCAGTCGGTGGTCCACGCCGGCGCGAGCACGGTGGCGACGCGGTATGGCGTGAGCTGCGCGGCCTCGAGCGCACGGCCGATGTCTTCGGCAAACTGCGACATCGCCGGGCAGCCCGAGTAGGTCGGCGTGATCACGACTTCGAGCGCGCCGTCCGCGGCGCGTCGCACGTCGCGCAGAATGCCGAGCTCGCGGATCGACACCACCGGGATCTCCGGGTCGGGTACCGCTTCGAGCACGGTCCATGCACGGGTGAGCGCGGCGTCGGTCGTGGCAGCGGCGGCGTTCGCGGGCTGCGGAGCGGTCGAGGTCGTCATCGCGTGCTCACCAGCTGGCACCCGGATGCTGGCGCGCGAGGCTCTGCATTTGCGCGAGCACGAAACCCATGTGCTCCGAATGCTCGCCGTGCTTGCCCGTGCTCACGTGCCGCAGCGCCGCGGGCAGCGTCAGCGTGGCCTGGTCGAGCGTGGCGCGCACGTCGTCGAGCCACGCGGCTTCCAGCGCCGAGGTGCGCGGGCCGATGCCGGCCGCGGCGACCGCGTCTTCCACCGCGTCCGCGCTAAAGAACTCGTACGTGTACGGCATCAGATAGTCGAGCGCGGCCTGCGCGCGACGGTGCGATTCGTCGGTGCCGTCGCCGAAACGGATCAGCCACTCGCTCGCGTGATGCACGTGGTACTGCGTTTCCTTGATCGACTTCGCGGCGATCGCGGCGAGCTGCCCGTCGCTGGAGCCCGTCAGCGCACCCCACAGATGCATCATCAGCGTCGCGTACAGGAAGTTGCGCACGATCGTGACCGCGTAATCCTTCCCGGCCTGCGCGGTGCCGGCGAGCGGCCCGTAATGCGGCAACTCGGCGAGCGTGTAGTTCGCGAATTCGCGCTCGGCGCGGAAGTACGCGTAGTCGTCTTCGCTGCGCTGACGGCCGGTGAGCTGCGCTTCGAGCGCGGCCGCGTGCGTGTACAGCAGGCGCGCCTGGCCGATCAGGTCGAGGCTCATGTTCGACAGCGCGATGTCCTCTTCGAGGATCGGGCCGTGGCCGCACCACTCGGTGTTGCGCTGACCGAGGATCAGCGCGGTATCCGCGAGGCGCAGCACGTACTGGAGATGTTCGGGCGTAATGGACGTAGTGGAGGACGTAGTGGTCATGGCCGCGCTTACATGTGGTTGACTTCGTCGGGGAGCGTGTAGAACGTCGGGTGGCGATAGATCTTGTCGCCCGCCGGTTCGAACAGCTCGGCCTTCTCGTGCGGCGCCGAGGCCGTGATCGCCGAGGACGGCACCACCCAGATGCTCACGCCTTCCTGGCGGCGCGTGTAGACGTCGCGCGCCATGCGCAGCGCCATCGGCGCGTCGGCGGCGTGCAGACTGCCGCAGTGTTTATGGTCGAGTCCCTGCTTGCTGCGCACGAACACTTCCCAAATCGGCCATTCCTTGTTCATTGCTGATCTCCTGATTCCTTTGATGTGCGGTGCCACTCAGGCGGCGTGCTGCTGCGCGCGCTGGCGCTGCTTTTCCGCATGGGCGAGCGCGGCTTCGCGTACCCAGGCGCCGTCTTCATGGGCCTTCACGCGGGTCGCGAGGCGCTCGCGGTTGCACGGGCCGTCGCCATTGACGACGCGCCAGAACTCTTCCCAGTCGATGTCGCCGTAGTCGTAGTGGCCGCGCGCCTCGTTCCATTTGAGGTCCGCGTCGGGCAGCGTGACGCCGAGCACCTTCGCCTGCTCGACGGTCGCGTCGACGAATTTCTGGCGCAGGTCGTCGTTGGTGATGCGCTTGATGCCCCATCTGGCCGACTGGTTGCTGTGGACCGAGTCCCTGTCGCTTGGGCCGAACATCATCAGCACCGGCCACCACCAGCGGTTCACCGCCTGCTGGACCAGCTCGCGCTGCGCCTCGGTGCCGGCCATCATCGCGAGCAGCGCGTCGAAGCCCTGGCGCTGATGGAACGACTCTTCCTTGCAGATGCGGATCATCGCGCGGGCGTACGGGCCGTACGTGCAGCGGCACAGCGGGATCTGGTTCATGATCGCCGCGCCGTCGACGAGCCAGCCGATCACGCCGACGTCGGCCCAGGTGGGCGTCGGGTAGTTGAAGATGCTCGAATACTTGGCCTTGCCCGCGTGCAGCGCGTCGATCAGCTGCTCGCGCGAGACGCCGAGCGTTTCGGCGGCGCTATACAGATAGAGGCCGTGGCCGGCTTCGTCCTGCACCTTGGCGATCAGGATCGCCTTGCGCTTGAGGCTCGGAGCGCGCGTGATCCAGTTGCCCTCGGGCAGCATGCCGACGATCTCCGAGTGCGCATGCTGCGAGATCTGCCGCACTAGCGTTTTGCGGTACGCGTCGGGCATCCAGTCCTGCGGCTCGATCTTGCCGTCGGCGGTCATGACCGCGTCGAAGCGAGCCTGTTCGGGCGAATTCGCGTCCGCGTCCAGCGGGGCGACGGTGCCGGGGATATCGAGGGATTGGGTGTACATGAGGGACGCTCTCTCTGGAGGAGTGGTCTGTGTCGGCGTAGTATAAACCAACCGACCGGTCGGTTAATAAATTTTTTGTGCAGAGACGTTGGGGCTGATAGCTCATTGAGGGCGCCGAAACATGCATGCTGGTTTGCCCGGTTTCGATGGGCCGGCGGTTCATGACCGGCCGTCACCCCGCGCCGACACTTACCGGTAAAATTGCGAATTGGCCGCGATTTGCGGCCCACTTGCATCCCCGGTACTCATGTTACGTCTAAGCGAAATCAAACTCCCGCTCGATCATCCCGAAAGCGCCCTCGAAGCCGCCATCCGTGCGCGCCTCACGGAACTCGGCGTGGCGCGGGACGGGCTCATCCGATACGCCGTGTTTCGCCGCGCGCACGACGCGCGTAAGCGCGCCGACATCAAGCTCACCTACATCGTCGATGTCGAGATCAAGGATGAAGGGGCCGCGCTGAAACGGCTCGCCGACGTGCCGCATTGCGGCATGACGCCCGACATGAGCTACAAGTTCGTCGCCGAAGCGCCCGCCCAACTGAGCACGCCGCGTCCGGTCGTCATCGGCATGGGGCCGTGCGGACTGTTCGCGGGCCTGATCCTCGCGCAGATGGGCTTCCGGCCGATCATCCTCGAGCGCGGCAAGGCCGTACGTGAGCGCACCAAGGACACGTTTGGCCTGTGGCGCAAATCGGTGCTGAATCCCGAGTCGAACGTGCAGTTCGGCGAAGGTGGCGCGGGCACCTTTTCGGACGGCAAGCTCTACAGCCAGATCAAGGACCCGAAACACTACGGCCGCAAGGTGCTCGACGAATTCGTGCGGGCCGGTGCGCCGGAGGACATCCTGTACCTGAGCCGGCCGCATATCGGCACGTTTCGTCTCGTCAGCATGGTCGAGAAGATGCGCGCGAGCATTCACGAGTTGGGCGGCGAAGTGCGCTTCGAAACGCGTGTCGAGGACATCGACATCGACAACGGCCAGGTGCGCGGGCTGAAGCTGTCGACCGGCGAGACGCTGCGCTGCGACCACGTTGTGCTGGCGGTCGGCCATAGCGCACGCGATACCTTCCAGATGCTGTACGACCGCGGCGTTCACGTCGAGGCGAAGCCGTTTTCGCTCGGTTTTCGGATCGAGCATCCGCAAGGGGTGATCGATCGGAGCCGTTTTGGGAAATTTGCCGGTCACAAACAGCTCGGCGCAGCCGACTACAAGGTGGTGCACCACTGCAGCAACGGGCGAGCGGTTTATAGCTTCTGCATGTGTCCTGGCGGCACCGTGGTGGCGGCCACGTCGGAGCCGGGGCGCGTCGTCACGAACGGCATGAGCCAGTACTCGCGCGCGGAGCGCAACGCGAACGCGGGCATCGTGGTCGGCATTACGCCAGACGACTACCCGGGCGGGCCGCTCGCCGGCATCGCGTTCCAGCGCAAGTGGGAGGAGCGGGCGTTCGAGCTCGGTGGCGGTAACTATATGGCTCCAGGGCAGTTGGTCGGCGACTTCATCGCGGGGCGGCCGTCCACTTCACTCGGCTCGGTCGTTCCGTCGTACAAGCCGGGCGTGCGGCCAACCGATCTCAGCACCGCGCTGCCCGACTACGCGATCGAAGCGATTCGCGAAGCGCTGCCACAGATGGAGAAGAAAATCGCAGGTTTCGCGATGCATGATGCGGTGCTGACCGGCATTGAAACGCGAACTTCGTCGCCGGTACGCGTGCGTCGCGGCGACGACTACCAGAGTGTCAACGTCAACGGGCTGTATCCGGCGGGCGAGGGTGCGGGGTATGCGGGCGGGATCTACTCGGCGGCAATCGACGGAATCGAGGTCGCCGAAGCGGTCGCGCTGAAGATCATGAGTCAGCAAACGGCGTGAGTCCGAGCCGGCACAGCCGCCGGGCGCCGGGGTAAGCGGACCTGCCGGCGATTGCCGCGTCGTTCGGGCACAATGCGCGTTTCGCCTCGAACCGATCCTCCGAATGACCATTCGCACCCTGGCTGCCGCATGCGGCGCGGCGCTGCTTGCCCAATTTGCCCCGTTTGTCGTTTCCTCGAGTGCGTTCGCTGCCGAAGCGTCCGAGCATTGGGTCGCCGTTTGGGCGACCGCGCTGCAACCGATTCCACAGCGGGCCGAGTTGCCACCGCTGTATCGCGCGCCGGAAGTCGCCGGGCGCACCGTTCGGCAAATCATGTATCCGACGTTGTCGGGGAGGGTCGCGCGAATTCATCTGAGCAATGCGTACGGCAGGACGCCTCTCGTCATCGACGAACTGCGCATCGCGCGCTCCGCCGGTGGCGCGGCAGCAGTCGAGGGCGCCGGCAGTCGAGTGACGTTTGGCGGTAAGGGCGCGGTCAGCGTTCCGCCTGGCGGCGAGGTGGACAGCGATCCGGTCGCGATCGATGTCGTCGAGGGCGCGCCATATGCGATCAGTGCGTTCGTGGGACCGGAGCAGCGGATCGTCGCATGGCACCGAGTGTCGAATCAGGTGAATTATGTGTCCGGGCCCGGCAATCACACCACCGACGCGTCCGCCACGGCGTTTCGCGGCCGCTTCACGCAATATGTGTGGGTCACGGGTTTGTCGGTGGAGGCGGCGGCACCGTCGCTTGCCGTGGCCGCGATTGGCGACTCGATCACCGACGGCATGCGCTCCACCCTCAACCAGAACCGTCGCTGGCCGGATGCGCTGGCTCGGCGACTGGCGGCGAGCGGCGCGCAGTCGACCGCGATCGTGAATCTCGGCATCAGCGGCAACCGGCTCCTGAGCGACTCGCCTTGCTATGGCGACGCGCTTGCGAGCCGCTTCGAGCGCGACGTTTTGCGACGTCCAGGCGTCAAAGCGGTAATCCTGCTGATTGGCATCAACGACATCAACTTTGCGGCAATGCCGCCTCATGGCGGGCTCGACTGCGATTTTCCTCATACGTTGGTCACGGCTGCCGATCTGATCGCCGGTTACCAGCGAGTGATCGCGGCCGCGCGGCGCAACGGTGTCAAGATGTTCGGCGCGACGCTGACGCCGGCGTCGCTGCCACAGGAGCGGGAAAACATCCGACTCGCGGTTAATCAGTGGATGCGAACTAGTCGTGCTTTCGATGGCGTCGTCGACTTCGACGCGGCGTTGCGCGATCGGGCGCAGCCGGAGCGTCTGCAGCGCGCTTTCGATAGCGGCGATCACATCCATCCAAGCGACGCGGGCTACGCGGCTATGGCCGCTGCAGTTCCTGTCGAGGTCGTGGTGGATGCGACCCGGAAGTGAGCGGCAACTTTTTTAAGCGAAAGCAAAAACGGGTATTGACGAGACGCGAAAGAGTCTCCATAATTTCGCTTCTCTGCTGCAGACGCAGCGACGCAAACGAAGCAGTGCTAGGTAGTGGTGGTTCAGGCGCTGCGGGTCTGGCGGACCGATCTTTAAAAACTAACAGTCGATAAGTGTGGGCGCTTGATGCGGAATGCGGCGGCGGATTCTGTGGAATCTGCTGTCAGGCAGAAGTATCAGAAGCCTCACACAGTATTGGAGGAAGGTTTGTCTGTCGGAAGACGGATCAATCATCGTCAGTACGTTGAGTGAGCGACCGGGTTCGAGAGAGCCCGAAAACAGTAACAGGTTTGAACTGAAGAGTTTGATCCTGGCTCAGATTGAACGCTGGCGGCATGCCTTACACATGCAAGTCGAACGGCAGCACGGACTTCGGTCTGGTGGCGAGTGGCGAACGGGTGAGTAATACATCGGAACGTGTCCTGGAGTGGGGGATAGCCCGGCGAAAGCCGGATTAATACCGCATACGCTCGGGAGAGGAAAGCGGGGGATCGCAAGACCTCGCGCTCAAGGGGCGGCCGATGGCAGATTAGGTAGTTGGTGGGGTAAAGGCCTACCAAGCCGACGATCTGTAGCTGGTCTGAGAGGACGACCAGCCACACTGGGACTGAGACACGGCCCAGACTCCTACGGGAGGCAGCAGTGGGGAATTTTGGACAATGGGCGCAAGCCTGATCCAGCAATGCCGCGTGTGTGAAGAAGGCCTTCGGGTTGTAAAGCACTTTTGTCCGGAAAGAAAACCTCGTGGCTAATATCCGTGAGGGATGACGGTACCGGAAGAATAAGCACCGGCTAACTACGTGCCAGCAGCCGCGGTAATACGTAGGGTGCGAGCGTTAATCGGAATTACTGGGCGTAAAGCGTGCGCAGGCGGTGCTGTAAGACCGATGTGAAATCCCCGGGCTTAACCTGGGAACTGCATTGGTGACTGCAGCGCTGGAGTATGGCAGAGGGGGGTGGAATTCCACGTGTAGCAGTGAAATGCGTAGAGATGTGGAGGAACACCGATGGCGAAGGCAGCCCCCTGGGCCAATACTGACGCTCATGCACGAAAGCGTGGGGAGCAAACAGGATTAGATACCCTGGTAGTCCACGCCCTAAACGATGTCAACTGGTTGTCGGGCCTTCATTGGCTTGGTAACGTAGCTAACGCGTGAAGTTGACCGCCTGGGGAGTACGGTCGCAAGATTAAAACTCAAAGGAATTGACGGGGACCCGCACAAGCGGTGGATGATGTGGATTAATTCGATGCAACGCGAAAAACCTTACCTACCCTTGACATGTATGGAATCCTGCCGAGAGGCGGGAGTGCCCGAAAGGGAGCCGTAACACAGGTGCTGCATGGCTGTCGTCAGCTCGTGTCGTGAGATGTTGGGTTAAGTCCCGCAACGAGCGCAACCCTTGTCCCTAGTTGCTACGCAAGAGCACTCCAGGGAGACTGCCGGTGACAAACCGGAGGAAGGTGGGGATGACGTCAAGTCCTCATGGCCCTTATGGGTAGGGCTTCACACGTCATACAATGGTCGGAACAGAGGGTTGCCAAGCCGCGAGGTGGAGCCAATCCCGGAAAACCGATCGTAGTCCGGATCGCACTCTGCAACTCGGGTGCGTGAAGCTGGAATCGCTAGTAATCGCGGATCAGCATGCCGCGGTGAATACGTTCCCGGGTCTTGTACACACCGCCCGTCACACCATGGGAGTGGGTTTTACCAGAAGTGGCTAGTCTAACCGCAAGGAGGACGGTCACCACGGTAGGATTCATGACTGGGGTGAAGTCGTAACAAGGTAGCCGTATCGGAAGGTGCGGCTGGATCACCTCCTTTCCAGAGCTGTGCATTCACTGCACTCAAGTGCTCACGCTTATCGGCTGTGGTTAATGGAAGCAACGCAGACAGACATCAGGGGTCTGTAGCTCAGCCGGTTAGAGCACCGTCTTGATAAGGCGGGGGTCGATGGTTCGAATCCATCCAGACCCACCACGGTCTTGTCTGGTGAGCTGAAGGGCTGGGGCCGCTGGAATAGCTGTGGGACTGGGGGATTAGCTCAGCTGGGAGAGCACCTGCTTTGCAAGCAGGGGGTCGTCGGTTCGATCCCGTCATCCTCCACCAATCCTCAATGCGCAGGGTTCTGCCTGAAGGCAGAGCGTTGCGCATTGGCGATTGAGCCAGTCAGGGCGGTATGAGGCACAGGCTTTATACCGGCTGCCGTTCTTTAACAATCAGGAAGAAGTAGTAAAGAGATTCACGAAAGCATGCCTGGAGATGGGTGTGTGAGTAGGTGAATCAGGGTTGTGATTGTATCGATGTATTTTAAAGGTGATCGAAAGATTGCCTTGGAATACGGCGCAACACGAATACTCAACCTGTAACGGAACGTGAATGGTCGACTCCTTCGGGAACCTGTCCCCTCCGGGGATGGGACCAGAGTAAGCGCTAAAGCGCTAACACTGGTCGACAGAGACACACCCGTTATAGGGTCAAGCGAACAAGTGCATGTGGTGGATGCCTTGGCGATCACAGGCGATGAAGGACGCGGTAGCCTGCGAAAAGCTCCGGGGAGCTGGCAAACGAGCATTGATCCGGAGATGTCCGAATGGGGAAACCCACTCCTAATGGAGTATCCGTAGCTGAATCCATAGGCTGCGTGAGGCGAACGCGGTGAACTGAAACATCTAAGTAACCGCAGGAAAAGAAATCAACCGAGATTCCCAGAGTAGTGGCGAGCGAAATGGGATCAGCCTGTACACGTTATCTGTATTGTTAGTCGAACGCTCTGGAAAGTGCGGCCATAGCAGGTGATAGCCCTGTAGACGAAAACAGCATGGAAGAACTGGGTGTACGAGAAGTAGGGCGGGACACGTGAAATCCTGTCTGAAGATGGGGGGACCATCCTCCAAGGCTAAATACTCGTGATCGACCGATAGTGAACCAGTACCGTGAGGGAAAGGCGAAAAGAACCCCGGGAGGGGAGTGAAACAGATCCTGAAACCGCATGCATACAAACAGTCGGAGCCTCTGCGAAGGGGTGACGGCGTACCTTTTGTATAATGGGTCAGCGACTTACATTCAGTGGCGAGCTTAACCGATTAGGGCAGGCGTAGCGAAAGCGAGTCCGAACAGGGCGTCCAGTCGCTGGGTGTAGACCCGAAACCAGGTGATCTATCCATGGCCAGGTTGAAGGCACGGTAACACGTGCTGGAGGACCGAACCCACTAACGTTGAAAAGTTAGGGGATGAGCTGTGGATAGGGGTGAAAGGCTAAACAAACCTGGAAATAGCTGGTTCTCTCCGAAAACTATTTAGGTAGTGCCTCGTGTATCACCTTCGGGGGTAGAGCACTGTCATGGTTGTGGGGTCCATTGCGGATTACTACGCCATAGCAAACTCCGAATACCGAAGAGTGCAATCACGGGAGACAGACATCGGGTGCTAACGTCCGGTGTCAAGAGGGAAACAACCCAGACCGCCAGCTAAGGTCCCCAAATATGGCTAAGTGGGAAACGAAGTGGGAAGGCTAAAACAGTCAGGAGGTTGGCTTAGAAGCAGCCACCCTTTAAAGAAAGCGTAATAGCTCACTGATCGAGTCGTCCTGCGCGGAAGATGTAACGGGGCTAAGCCATATACCGAAGCTGCGGATGCACAGTAATGTGCATGGTAGGAGAGCGTTCCGTAAGCCTGCGAAGGTGCACTGGAAAGTGTGCTGGAGGTATCGGAAGTGCGAATGCTGACATGAGTAGCGATAAAGGGGGTGAAAGGCCCCCTCGCCGTAAGCCCAAGGTTTCCTACGCAACGTTCATCGGCGTAGGGTGAGTCGGCCCCTAAGGCGAGGCAGAAATGCGTAGCTGATGGGAAGCAGATTAATATTTCTGCACCATTGTGAAATGCGATGGGGGGACGGATCGCGGAAGGTTGTCCGGGTGTTGGAAGTCCCGGTCCTTGCATTGGAGAAGGCGCTTTGGCAAATCCGGGCGCGGAATTCAAGGGTGCGAGGCGAGTCGCTCAGGCGACGAAGCAACTGGAAGGGGTTCCAGGAAAAGCCTCTAAGCTTCAGTTTCACAGTGACCGTACCGCAAACCGACACAGGTGGGCGAGATGAGTATTCTAAGGCGCTTGAGAGAACTCGGGAGAAGGAACTCGGCAAATTGGTACCGTAACTTCGGGATAAGGTACGCCCTCATAGCCTGACTGGCCTGCGCCAGAAGGGTGAAAGGGTTGCAATAAACTGGTGGCTGCGACTGTTTAATAAAAACACAGCACTCTGCAAACACGAAAGTGGACGTATAGGGTGTGACGCCTGCCCGGTGCCGGAAGATTAAATGATGGGGTGCAAGCTCCTGATTGAAGTCCCGGTAAACGGCGGCCGTAACTATAACGGTCCTAAGGTAGCGAAATTCCTTGTCGGGTAAGTTCCGACCTGCACGAATGGCGTAACGATGGCCACACTGTCTCCTCCCGAGACTCAGCGAAGTTGAAGTGTTTGTGATGATGCAATCTCCCCGCGGCTAGACGGAAAGACCCCATGAACCTTTACTGTAGCTTTGCATTGGACTTTGAACCGGTCTGTGTAGGATAGGTGGGAGGCTATGAAGCGTGGACGCCAGTCTGCGTGGAGCCGTCCTTGAAATACCACCCTGATCTGTTTGAGGTTCTAACCTTGGCCCGTGATCCGGGTCGGGGACAGTGCATGGTAGGCAGTTTGACTGGGGCGGTCTCCTCCCAAAGTGTAACGGAGGAGTACGAAGGTACGCTAGGTACGGTCGGAAATCGTGCTGATAGTGCAATGGCATAAGCGTGCTTGACTGTGAGACTGACAAGTCGAACAGGTGCGAAAGCAGGTCATAGTGATCCGGTGGTTCTGTATGGAAGGGCCATCGCTCAACGGATAAAAGGTACTCTGGGGATAACAGGCTGATACCGCCCAAGAGTTCATATCGACGGCGGTGTTTGGCACCTCGATGTCGGCTCATCTCATCCTGGGGCTGTAGCCGGTCCCAAGGGTATGGCTGTTCGCCATTTAAAGAGGTACGTGAGCTGGGTTTAAAACGTCGTGAGACAGTTTGGTCCCTATCTGCCGTGGGCGCTGGATATTTGAAGGGGGCTGCTCCTAGTACGAGAGGACCGGAGTGGACGAACCTCTGGTGTACCGGTTGTCACGCCAGTGGCATCGCCGGGTAGCTATGTTCGGAAGAGATAACCGCTGAAAGCATCTAAGCGGGAAACTCGCCTTAAGATGAGATATCCCCGGGGCTTCGAGCCCCTTGAAGGGTCGTTCAAGACCAGGACGTTGATAGGTCAGGTGTGCACGTACAGTAATGTACTGAGCTAACTGATACTAATTGCCCGTAAGGCTTGATCCTATAACCGGTGTGTTTTGCGGTCAGCGTGAGCGCTTCAGCTGTCGGCCGGAGTTAGTGCTTCAGCACTTACTCCGGGCCCATGCAAAGCGCTTACCCGGACCCCACCCCCGAAGGGGGCAGGAACACGCACACGGTTGAGATCGGTGTTGTGCCAGAAACAACACAACCCCCCACCCGAATCCTTTACGCTTCTTCCCGATTGGCTGTGGCGCAACCGGTTGACTCCAACCCTGCGACGCAGCAACCCGTCATGCCTGATGACCATAGCGAGTCGGTCCCACCCCTTCCCATCCCGAACAGGACCGTGAAACGACTCCACGCCGATGATAGTGCGGATTGCCCGTGTGAAAGTAGGTAATCGTCAGGCTCCTCCCCAGTCAGAAACCCCACCCGCCGCGGTGGGGTTTTTGCGTTTACACGGCCCAAATCAACAGCAACATGCTCGACCGAGCACGAACAATAAGCGTGGCCGGACGCCGTTGCCAGCCACTGCCAAAAGTAGCCTGTTGATCGACGCTTTTTTGCGCATACGACCTGCGCACAAACAAGCGTCTAGCTCGTCCCGAGCGCTGCTCGGTGGCGTTCCCGCGCTCAACGCTAGCCTCCCGCACGTATCTAAGGACACAAGGACTCTCTTAAAATATCGGATAGTCTTATGCGTATCAGTAAGCCAAATCATTGTAAGCGGTCCATCTTCGACGTCTATCAGAGATGGCCTCACTCGTTCGGACAGTCTTCTGAGATTTTTAAGTGGAACGTCCGGGGCAGTCATGCTGCCAATTTGATCGCAGGCAGCGTCGCGAAGTATGCCTCATCCGGCGTGCGGTCTTCCAGACTCGAATGAGGTCGTCTCTGGTTGTACAAGCCGTCAACACAACGCCCATATCGGCGAATCAAAGGAGGTTCTCTACCGCTGGCACCCGTGGTACGGGCACACGGTATGGATTTTCACCACGATAGAGAGGAAGAACGCCGGGTCAGTGCTGCGCTGTGGGCGAGAGCCGTTCGACACGGCGGGCTTGCTGGAGGTGCCGCAATGGATGTTCGATCCCGTTGCCTGCTGTCGCATTACCTCGGCAACGTCTCCCGCCGTCAGCTGTGAAGCATTGAGGGAACTGAAGTACCTGTTGGCGCAGGCGCCTGCTGCCACGCCGCGCGGTATGGTACAAGCCGAGCACCATCCTTTGCTCCGTACAGGAGGTGCTGATGCGACGCCAGACAAACCCCCAACCGGGCGGTCAACTCGACCTGTTCCGTCTCTTTCCGAAGACACCACAATGGGAGCACCTGCCGCAAGAGGTCCGGCAGCAGACGGTGCGTTTGCTGGCGCAGCTGCTGCGGCAACACCGTCGCGGGCTGCTCGCCGCCGTACACGAGCCGGAGGTGCGCGATGAGTGACAAGATTCGGGCGCAGCATCTGGCGCGCAAGGCCATGCTGTACGTGCGCCAGTCGTCGGCCTACCAGGTCAGCCACAATCTGGAGAGCCAGAAGCTGCAGTATGCGATGCAGGATCGTCTGCATCAGTTGGGCTGGAACGAGATCGAGGTGATCGACGAGGATCTGGGACGCTCTGCGGCCGGAACGCAAACGCGCACGGGCTTCGAACGGATGGTCGCAGAGGTCTGTCTTGGGCACGTCGGCGCAGTTGCCGCTCGCGAGGTTTCACGATTCGCGCGCAACAGTCGCGAGTGGCAGCAACTGGCTGAGGTGTGCCGCGTCGTCGACACGGTGCTCGTCGATCAGGAGACCGTCTACTCACCGCGGCAGAGCAACGATCGTTTGCTGCTCGGCTTGAAGGGCAGCCTGAACGAATACGAGCTGGATCTGTTGCGTCAGCGTTCGCTCGAAGCTCGTCGGGAGAAGGCCAAACGCGGCGAACTCATTGTCGCGGCGCCGGTGGGTTACTGCAAGACCGAAGACCAGCGCCTGGAGAAGGATCCGGATTTGCGCGTGCAGGACGCCATCCGCTCAGTATTCCGCCAGTTCGGCGCGATTGGTTCGGTGCGTCAGACGTTGTTATGGTTCCTGGAGCACGGCCTGCAGTTGCCGGCATGCATGCCGCGCGGCGAAATCCAATGGAAACGGCCGAGCTACGGCACGGTGTACCGGATCCTGACCAACCCGATCTACGGTGGCACGTATGCCTATGGCAAAACCGAATGCGCGATCCATTACGAGGCTGGGGAACCACGCAAACGTGATCGCCGCAAACCACGGGATCAGTGGCTTGCGCTCATTCCGAATGCCCACGAAGGGTACGTTGACTGGGACGAATTCGAACGGATCCAGTGTGCCATTAGCGGCAACCTGCGTCTGGCCGGACACGCTGGCGCCCCGAAGAACGGTGAGGCCCTGCTGGCGGGACTATTGCGCTGCAGGCGCTGCGCGAGCAAGCTGACGCTACACTACACTACACGGGTAACAGGCACGACGCCTTGCGCTATAGCTGTCATCGCGGCTGGATGGACAAGGGGCAACCGCGTTGTATTGCGTTCGGTGGCACACGCGCGGACGCGGCCATCGCCGAGGCGGTCTTGCAGGTCGTTCAACCGGCGGCAATTGAGGCAGCAATCGTGGCGCGCGAAGAAGAGACCCTGAAGCAGGACGAAGTGCTGGCCGCGTTGCAGCGGGATCTTCAGGCTGCACGCTACGCCGCGCAACGCGCGCAGAAACAGTACGATGCTGCTGACCCCGAGAACCGGCTCGTCGCCGACGAACTGGAGCGGCGCTGGAATCATGCGCTACTACGCGTAGAGGAACTGGAATCGCGTATCGAGCAACAGTCGCGCACATCCGGCCAGATACCGCCTACCCAGCCAGAGGAGTTTGCCGATCTTGCCACTGCATTGGAATCGATCTGGCCGCAGGCCGACGCCCGCCTGAAGAAGCGCATAGTGCGCACCCTGATCCACGAAGTCGTCGTTGACGTTGACGACGCAACGAGCGAAATCGTGCTCGTCATTCACTGGAAGGGCGGAGTACATACCGAGATTCGCGTGCCGCGGCGGCGCCGCGGAGAGAACACTACGCATACGTCACGTGAAGCAATTGATGCCGTGCGCCAGCTTGTCCGTATCTGTCCGGATCTGGTGATCGCCGGCGTACTCAATCGCAATGACCTGCGAACCGGCCGGGGTAACTTCTGGACCCAGGAGCGAGTCACCGCGTTGCGCAGCCACCATCAGATCCCGGTCCATTCGAGCGAACGACGTGCTGCTGAAGGATGGATGACGTTGACCGAGGCATCGGCGTTCATCGGTGTGAGCCCCGGAACGCTCAGGCTCGCAGTTGAGCGCAACAAGATCCCAGCCGAACATCCGTTACCCAACGGGCCATGGATCTTCAATCGCAATTCGCTGACCGGGGACGCAGTTACCGAACTCGTCGGACGGGCTCGCGCACGGCGTGGACACCCCACAATACCAACGACACAACAGGGCTCTCTAGATTTATCAACAACATAGCGAGGTTGGGCAGTATGAAACGCACTTGTACAGATTGATGTAATCGCCGATTGAGCGCCGGGCGTGGCCGACCGATTCATAGGCTTTCAGATACACCTCTTCATATTTCACGCTGCGCCACACGCGTTCGACGAACACGTTGTCGCGCCAGGCGCCTTTGCCATCCATGGACAGGCGGATGCCCCGGCCGAGCACGGCCCCGGTGAACACTGTCGCGGTGAACTGGCTGCCCTGGTCGGTATCGACGATCTCAGGTTGCCCGTACTTTGCGAACGCTTCTTCCAACGCCTCGACAGCGTGCATCGCCTCCATCGTGATCGCTACGCGGTGGGCCAGTACCTTCCGGCTGGCCCAGTCCACCACGGCGGTCAGATACACGAAGCCGCGCGCCATCGGGATATAACTCGTATCCAGTGCCCAGACCTGGTTTGCCCGATTGATCGTCATGCCCCGCAGCAGATACGGCCAGATCTTGTGCTGCGCATTGCGTCGGCTCGTGTTCGGCTTGCAGTACAGCGCCTCGATACCCATGCGCTTCATCAGCGTGCGCACGCGCCGGCGGCCAATCTCGTGTGCCTCGCGACGCAGCAGTCGCGCCAGCATCCGCGCTCCGGCAAACGGAAACTCCATGTGCAGTTCATCGATCCGGCGCATCAGCAACTGGTCTGCGTTGCTCACCGGTTGCGCCCGGTAATACACGCTCGATCTTGCGATACCAACGAGTCGCGCCTGCTGCGAGACCGGCAATGCGTGCGTACGATCGATCATCGCTTTGCGCTCAGCAATCCCGCCTTGTTGAGCGCGCCGCTTAAAAAATCGTTCTCCAGCGTGAGCTGGCCGATCTTCGCATGTAGCTCCTTCAAATCGACTTGCGGCTCGCTCGACGCCGTGCCGCCTGCGCCAAACACGTCGGCGGCACGTTCCTGCAACTGCCGCTTCCATTCGGTGATCTGGTTCGGGTGCACATCGAACTGCTGCGCCAGTTCGGCTAGCGTCCGCTCACCCTTGACCGCCGCCATCGCCACTTTCGCTTTGAACGCGGCTGAGTGCGTCCGTCGGGTTCTCTTCGTCATCTTCCTGGTTCCTTTGTCGGCATTATCGCCGGCTCAGGCCCCGAGCGTTCCACTTATCCGACTGTCCGAATTTGCGCGGCCATCTCTCTGGCCAACGTGCGGCCGCAATCATGAGCCTCATCCGCCCAGCGCAACTCAACGGTCACGAACCCCACGCATATTTGAAAGACATCGGGACACGGCCGCCCACCCACAGGGCAAGCGACATCGCCGCATTGCTGCCACATAACTGGCAACCTCTTACCGCTGTCGCCTGATTCACCGTTCGTCAACGTGGGTTCACCAGCCGCTTACCGCACGCACGCAAGGTGCCGGATCATACGGAAGTTGCCTGTCCCTGCCACGGAAACGCGGCCAGCACCTGCCGCATCGCCATATCGAAGGGCGTGCGTCGGCCGATTCCGAGTACCTCTAAACGGCTCGATGCCAGATGACAGTTGTGCGGGCGCGGCGTCGCGTCGGTTGGTGTGCGCTGGGGCGTCAGACGCGCGTCGAGTTGCAACGCTTCTGCCAGGCGCACGGCGATCTCGTACTTGTTCATCGGTTCGTCGCCCGACCATTGCACGATGCCAGAGACCGTTTCGCCGCGCGCGTGCCGCTCGAGCATCTGTCGGATCACGAAAGCGACATCGGGCGTGAACGTAGGATAGCGGATCGCCCAAGCGTCCATCCTGGCAGCCCGGGCCCCCGGCGCCGCCGCCGCTGCAATCGCCGGCACGAGGCTAGTCACGGCCGATTCCGACCAACTGACGATCGGACCATATAGCAGCGGCAGACGCAGCACGCATCCGCCCTCGGCCGTGTCGGTCAGCGCTCGCTCGCCTTCGAGCTTGCTCTGTCCGTACGCGTTCAGTGGCGCAGGTGTGCTGTCGTGACGATAGGGCGGGTGCGTGCCGTCGAACACGTAGTCAGTCGAGATCGACAGTGTCCACGCGCCGTGTCGGTTCGCAGCCCCGGCGATCATTCGCACGGCATCGACGTTCAGCGCGCGAGCAAGCGCCGGATCGCGCTCGCATACATCGGGACGGCGCTCCGCCGCGGCAATCACGACGGCATCAGGCGCTACGCGGTCGATGAAACGCTCGACCGCAACGCTATCGCGAACATCCAACGCGACCATTCGCGGAGACGTTCGGCTATATGCGGTGGAGACGGTCTGCCAGCCGGTCTGGCGCGCGAGTTCGTCGTTGAGCGCGCGGCCGAGCAATCCGGAACCACCTATTACGGCAACCTTGAACATGCGCGGCACCCTCAGCGCACAGACGTGACCGTGTATCCGGCCTCGTCAATCGCGGCCTTCAGCGCATCGACGGGTTGCGCCGACTCCACGAGCACGCGGCCGGTCGCGAGATCCACCTGAACCTGCGCGGCGGCGTCGTGCTCGCGAATCGCGCTCGTGACAGCGGCAACACAGTGCTGGCAGCTCATGCCTTCTACATGGAGTTCGATTGTCATTGCAAAGACCTCGGCGGAATCAGATTGCGGATAGTTGAATTATGCCTGCCGTACCTTGTTTGGGTAGCTGACCTTCCCACCATGGGAAGGTGTAGGATCGATTGCAGTTCAGCCGCAACCTTGGGGAAACAGTCATGAACATAGGCGAAGCGGCCCGCGTATCGGGCGTTACGGCAAAAATGATCCGCTACTACGAAAGTGTCGGCCTATTGACTGCGAAGGCGCGCACGAGTGCCGGTTATCGCGTGTATGGCCAGCAGGAAGTGCATTCCTTGCGCTTTATTCGCCAGGCTCGTCGGCTCGGATTTCTGGTCGAGGATATCCGGCGGCTGCTTGCTCTATGGCACGACCGCTCGCGTGCAAGTGCCGAAGTAAAGCGGATCGCGCTCGAACATGTCGCCGAACTCGATCGCCGCATCGCCGAACTGACGGACATGCGCGACACTCTCGCGCATCTGGCCGATCATTGCCATGGTGATGACCGGCCAGATTGTCCGATTATCGAACGACTCGCGGACACCGATCTTGTATCGGGACAAGGTTGCCGTCCGCTTTAGCGGCTAATCGAAGTGCAACCCAGCCTGCCGATTCTTAGGTCGAGCGATTCATGCACCGAAAGTGCGCATAAAAATTGCGAAAATGACGTCCACTTAAAGGACGCCTAGATGAATCCCAATAAAATCAGGAAATGCATTGCACCTTTCCAGTGCGCTATTCCAAAACGGAATGCACACCATGCGGGCATTTCACTGTTCAGATTGCACCTTAAAGCTATAATACGGGTTAACCCTTTTACGGGAAATCCCTGACGTCAAATCACCGGGGATTCGATCTGATCCTTGGAGAACGTCATGTTTGCATTCATTCTTGAGAAGCTCAGCACCTGGTTCGAAACCGCGGAACGTAGCCGTCGTGAGGCATATCTCGCCTCGTCGTCGGATATCGTTCAGCTCGAACAGCGCATCCGTTCACTCGAAACCACCGGCTATTCGCTGTAAGTTTCCGGTTTGAGTTTGACCTGGCGGCGCCTGCTTTTGCGCGGCCGTGCAGTACCAATGTCGAGCCCCGTCAAAGCGGGGCTTTGTCGTATCTGGACATCGAAATCCGCGTGTGCCTTCGACGTTTTTTCGAGTGAACGGCGCAAGAAGGCTGCTGATGGCGAATATCGACTAGCTTCGTAACGCGGCCCGCGGTAATGTAGGGCGTTTTTCGCGCAAGACGGCATTCATAACCAATCGGGCTGTCCATGTCCTCCGTCCGTTCGCTGCAAACTTTCCGAGCCGTGATGGCTGCCGCCACCATGGCGACGCTCGCCGCCCTCTGCGTCGCGTCGGACGCATTCGCGGTGTCCGATAACGGGCGTCCCCCCGTGATCCTCGATACGCTCGGCGGCGTCAATAATGGCCAGAGCGGTACCGTACTGCTGAGCTCGCCGCCTGCGCCGGAGCCGATCGTCGCCGCGCCGCCGATCGCGGCACCGGTCGAGCTGGCTCCGGAATCGTCGCCGACGTTCGTGGTCGCGCCGTATATCCAATTGCCGGCGGGTGGTGGCGCGCCGCCGCGGCCGATGCCTCAAGCGGTGACCCTTCCGCAATAGGTACCGACGGAGAGATCGTCGGCGGTGCTTCTGCACGGTCCCGTTTTTCCCCCATACGCCAGCTTGCCTCGCACCCGACAATCTCATTCGGGTTTGGGCGCATGGCGTCCGTGAAACCGTCCGACGACAATCGTTGCGCGCCTCGCCGCGTGAGCTTCGATCTCGGCATGTGCGCCTGCGTCACTGCTTCGAACGGAAAACACAACAAGGAGACGTCACCATGCTCAATCAATGGATGCAGCGTGCGACGCGCGCCTGCGTGATGCTGCTCGCACTGGCTGCGTTGCCCGGCGCTGGGTTCGCGAAGGACACGCCGGAAATGCCGACACTGACGATGGCCGTGGGCGGCTTACCTGGCCTGTACTATCTGCCGGTCCTCGCCGCACAGCAGCTCGGCTACTTCAAGGACGAAGGCCTGAACGTCACGCTCGAAGATTTCGCGGGCGGCTCGAAAGCGCTCGAAGCGGTGGTGGGCGGCAGCGCCGAAGTCGGCGCGGGCGCGTTCGAGCACACGTTGTTCATGCAGGCGAAGGGTCAGCACTATCGCGCGTTCGTGTTGATGGGCCGCGCACCGCAGATCGTGATCGGCGTGGTGAAGTCGAAGGCCGATCAGATCAAGTCGCTCGCGGACTTCAAAGGCGCGAAGGTCGGCGTGAGCGCACCGGGTTCGTCGACGGATCTCGTGCTCACCGTTGCGTTGCGCAAGGCCGGCGTGCAGCGCAGCGACATTTCCGCGATCGGGGTCGGCAGCGGCGCGACGGTGCTGGCCGCGGTGGGCAGTGGGCAGATCGACGCGCTGTCCAATGTCGATCCAATGATGACCAAGCTCACGCGTAGCGGCGCCATCAAGGTGCTTGTCGATACGCGCACGGTGAAAGGCACGCAGGAGGTGTTCGGCGGCATGATGCCCGCGGCGACGCTTTACGCGGCCGAAAGCTTCATCCAGAAAAATCCGAAGACAACGCAGGCGCTGACCAACGCGATCGTGCGTGCGAATCATTGGCTGCAGACTGCGAGCGACGCGGATCTGCTGAAGATGGTGCCGCAAGCCTATCTATTGGGCGACCCGACGCTCTATCTCGACGCCTTTCACAACGTGCGCGACGCGTATTCGCCGGACGGACTGATGCCCGCTGATGGCCCGGCGACGTCGCTGCGCGCGTTGTCGTCGTTCGATAGCCGGCTCGATCCGAAGAAGATCGATCTGAGTGCTACCTATACGAACCAGTTCGCGAGCAAGGCGGCCGCGCAGTTCAAGTGAGCGTATGCGGAGATCGGGTTGCGCAAGACAGGTGACGGGGAACCGCGCGCGGCACGCTCACGCGCCGCTCATCACGTTCAATTGCCGCGATATTCGACCTTGAACGTCGCAGCCTTGTCCTCGCCGAGCGTTTTGACGAGCCATGGCATCTGATCCTTCAGCGTCTTGGCGAGCGTATACGGCGGATTCAGGATGAACATGCCGCTACCGAACAGCCCATAGCCGTCTTCCGGCGGATTGCTGACGGTCAGGCTGACGTGCAGCCAGTTGTCCTTCTGCAACTGCTTCAGTTGATCGGGAAAGCGCTGCGACTCAGGGCGCTTGACCTGCGGATACCAGACCGCATACGTGCCGGTCGGAAACCGCTTCAGACTTTCCTCGACACAGCGCAGCGTGCGCCCGTAATCGCGCTTGTCTTCATACGACGGGTCGAGCAGGATCAGCGCGCGGCGCGGCGCGGGCGGCAACAGCGTGAGAATCCCGTCGAAGCCGTCGCCCGCATACAGCATTGCGCGTCGGCCCGCGTCGCGAAAATTGTGGCGCAGCACGTCGATTTCGGTGCTGTGCAATTCGAAGAGCCGCATACGATCCTGCGCGCGCAGTTGTCGCCACGCAAGATATGGCGAGCCCGGATAAAAATGCAACTGGCCATCGGCATTGAGCGCGCTGACTTCATCGACATATTCGGCGAACAGCGGCGGGAGATCGTTGCGGCCCCACAGTTTCGCAATACCCGTCTCGAACTCGCCGGTCTTCGTCGCGTAGCCTTCCTTCAGCGAGTAAACGCCGGCGCCCGCGTGCGTGTCGATATACCAGTAGGCCTTGTCCTTCTGGCCAAGGTAGCGCAGGAGCTGCAACACGACGGCGTGTTTCAGAACGTCGGCGTGATTGCCGGCATGAAAGGCGTGGCGGTAGCTGAGCATGATGAGAGGACGCTGAGAGAGCGCAGGCTGGCCCGAAGGAGCCGGCGACGCGCGGTCGCGTATTGTACGCGACCGCGCGTGCCCGGTTAGCCAACCGGTGCGTGGCGCTGCGCGCGCGATTACTCGTGCGCGTCGCCGATGATCTCCTCGATCCGCTGCTTTATCTCCGGCGTGATGCTCTTGGCCACCTCGGCGGACTGCATGTTTTCGCCGATCTGTTCGACCCGCGAGGCGCCCGTGATCACCGTGCTGACATTCGGATTCTTCAGAATCCATGCGATCGCGAGCTGACCGACCGTGCAGCCGAGCTCGTCGGCGACCGCGCCGAGCTGGCCGACCACGTTGTTCCGGGTCGGGTCCGTGAGCTGCTGACGCAGCCAGTCATAGCCCTGCAACTGCGCGCGACTGTCGGCTGGCACGCCGTCACGATATTTGCCGGTGAGCAGACCCGATGCGAGTGGGCTCCACGTGGTCAGGCCGAGGCCGATGTCCTCGTAGAGCCGTTTGTATTCCTGCTCGACGCGTTTGCGGTGAAACAGGTTGTATTGCGGCTGCTCCATGACCGGCTTGTGCAGATGATGCCGCTCGGCGATTTCATAGGCGGCGCGAATCTCGTCGGCGTTCCATTCCGAGGTGCCCCAGTAGAGCGCCTTGCCGCGCGCGATCATGTCGCTCATTGCCCACACCGTTTCCTCGACCGGCGTGTTCGGGTCCGGACGATGACAGAACACGAGATCCACATAGTCGAGCTGCAGGCGCTTCAGCGACGCGTCGATCGCGTTCATCAGGTACTTGCGGTTCAGCGTGTGGTACTGGTTCGGCGCTTCGTTGAGTCCCCAGAAGAATTTCGTCGACACGACGTAGCTCACGCGCGGCCACGCAAGCTCCTTCAACGCATGGCCCATGATCTCCTCGGATTTGCCGCCCGCGTAGACTTCGGCGTTGTCGAAGAAATTGACGCCCGCGTCGCGCGCCGCGGCAAGCGATTCGCGCGCGGCGCGGTGATCCACCTGGTTGCCGTACGTGACCCATGAGCCGATGGACAACTCGCTCACTTGCAGGCCCGAGCGGCCCAGACGTCGATAATTCATGCATGTCTCCTGGTTGGTGATGCCACGGGAATGGAGCCCGGATTCAGCCCGAAAGCGTCCAGTTTAAAGAGATACGGTTCGATGTGCGTTTTACCTATGTCGTTCACAGGGTTCATGCACAATAGCAAAGTCGGCCGCCGCGCTGCATCCGCCGAACGGTCTATACCGTTTGGCCGACTTCTCGCCGCGCGCGGTCTCGTGGTCTCATTGCTCATCAACTGCATGGAGGTTCTGGATGTCGTCTCTGAACTCGAATCTGAACGGCAAGGTTGCCGTCGTCACTGGCGCCGCGAGCGGCATCGGCAAACAGATCGCGTTGACTCTGTCGGCCGCGGGTGCTGCGGTCGCGATCGCCGACCTGAACCAGGACGGCGCGAACGCCGTGGCTGAAGAAATCAGAAAGGGCGGCGGTAAGGCAATCGGCGTGGCAATGGACGTGACGAACGAAGATGCCGTCAACCAGGGGATCGACAAGGTCGCCGAGGAATTCGGTTCGATCGACATTCTCGTTTCCAACGCCGGCATCCAGATCGTCAATCCGATCGAAAACTATTCGTTCCCGGACTGGAAGAAGATGCAGGCAATTCACGTGGACGGCGCGTTCCTGACCACCAAGGCCGCGCTCAAGCACATGTACAAGGACAATCGCGGCGGCGTCGTGATTTACATGGGCTCGGTCCACTCGCATGTCGCCTCGCCGCTGAAGTCGGCGTACGTGACCGCGAAGCACGCTCTGCTGGGCCTGTCGCGCGTGCTTGCCAAGGAGGGCGCTGCGCATAACGTGCGTTCGCACGTCGTGTGTCCGGGCTTCGTGCGCACGCCGCTCGTCGACAAGCAGATTCCCGAGCAGGCGAAAGAATTCGGCATCAGCGAAGAGGAAGTGATCAAGCGCGTGATGCTGGGCGGTACCGTCGACGGTATCTTCACGACGGTCGAAGACGTCGCGCAGACCGTGCTGTTCCTGTCGACATTCCCGAGCGCGGCGCTGACCGGCCAGTCGTTCGTCGTGAGCCACGGCTGGTACATGCACTAAGGGGCGGCCCATGGCGCAACGCAATCTGAAGCGGGCGCGGGTGGGCGTGTCGGGCGACGGGGAGGGCGCGGGTCCGTCGGTCGCCGCCCGCCCGCGCCGGCATCTCCGGTTGCCCAACTACGAAACCGTCGCGCTGATGCTGCAAGGCGGCGGCGCGCTCGGCGCCTATCAGGCCGGCGTCTTTCAGGGACTTTACGAAGCCGGCATCGAACCGAACTGGATCGCGGGCATCTCGATCGGTGCACTGAATACGGCGATCATTGCGGGCAATCCACCGGAACGACGCGTCGAGCGTCTGCTGCAATTCTGGGAGACGATCTGCCAGCCGGCGTTCGGGGCGCCCTTGCCGGCTCCGATCGAACACCTGCTGTTCAATTCGAGCGAAGCGGTGCGCAAGGCATTTACGGCAGCGCAGGCAATGAGCGCGATCGTCGAAGGGCAAAAGGGCTTTTTCGTGCCGCGTTTCCCACCGCCGTTGCCCACTGTGTCCGGTCCGCCGCAATTGGCGAGCTACTACGACACCACGCCGCTGAAGGCTACGCTCGAGTCGCTGTGTGATTTCGACCGGATTAATTCCGGCGAAATACGCGTGTCGGTGGGCGCGGTGAATTGCGGCACGGGCAATTTCGCGTACTTCGACAATACCCACACCACGCTCAGGCCCGAGCATTTCATAGCGTCTGGCGCGTTGCCCCCGGGCTTCGCGGCCGTCGAGATCGACGGTCAGTTCTATTGGGACGGCGGCCTGATGTCGAATACGCCGCTCTACGAGGTGCTCCAGTCCACGCCGCGTCGCGACACGCTCGCGTTTCAGGTCGACCTATGGAGCGCGATCGGGCCGGTGCCGGACAACCTCACCGACGTGCAGGGGCGCATGAAAGACATCCAGTATTCGAGCCGTACGCGTCTCGTGACCGACATGCTGCAGCGCTCGCAGCGTTTCCGCCACGTACTGCGCGAGGTGCTGGACCGTGTGCCAGAAGACCAACGCGACGATCCGTGGTGCAAGCTGGCCGAAGATCTGTCGTGTTCAAAGCGCTACAACGTGATTCACCTGATCTACCGGCACAAGGAATACGAAGGACACTACAAGGACTTTCAATTCGGTCTGTCGACGATGCGCGAGCATTGGCGAAGCGGTCTCGAAGATATTCTCCGTTCTCTCGAGCAGCCCGACTGGCTCGATATGCCGGAAAACGATGCCGGGTTCGTCACGCACGATATTCATCGGGATTCGCGCTGATTCCTCGCGGAGAGCCCCGACGCTGCGCCAACCAAGGCCGAACCGTCAGAAAATAAAAAAACGGCGCCCATTCAGAAAAGGGCGCCGTGTTTACAGGCGGTGGCAGCGGCGAACCTGCTGCACTTGCACGGCAAACCTCCGCGCTGTGAATCGCCTTACTTCAGCACGTGAGCAATTGCGGTGGCGACGACGCCGAGGTTGCGCGTATTGAGCGCAGCCACGCAGATGCGGCCCGTGCTGACCGCATAGATACCGAACTCTTCGCGCAGACGGTCCACTTGCGGTGCCGTCAGACCCGAGTACGAGAACATGCCGCGCTGTGCGTTCACGAAGCTGAAGTCACGATCAACGCCGCTTGCCTTCAGACGCTCGACGAGACCATTGCGCATCGCGCGGATGCGGTCGCGCATTTCGCCCAGTTCGCTTTCCCACGTCGCGCGCAGTTCCGGCGATGTGAGCACGGCCGCGACCACCGAGCCGCCGTGCGTCGGCGGGTTCGAGTAGTTGGTGCGGATCACGCGTTTCAGTTGCGACAGCACGCGCGCCGCTTCTTCCTTGCTCGCGGTGATGATCGACAGTGCGCCGACGCGCTCGCCGTACAGCGAGAACGACTTCGAGAACGACGAAGACACGAACACGTTCAGTTCCTGCGCCGCGAACAGACGCACGGCTGCCGCGTCCGCTTCGATGTTGTCGCCGAAGCCCTGGTAGGCGATATCGAGGAACGGCACGAGGTTGCGCGCCTTGACGACCTCGACGACCTGCTTCCACTGCTCGACGCTCAGGTCGACGCCGGTCGGGTTATGGCAGCACGCGTGCAGCACGACGATCGTGCCCGCCTCATAGCTGTTCAGCGCGCTCAACATGCCATCGAAGTTCACGCCGTGCGTCTGCGCGTCATAGTACGGATACGATTCGACGACGAAGCCCGCGCCTTCGAACAGCGCGCGGTGATTTTCCCAGCTCGGATCGCTGATCGCGACCTTGCTATTCGGATTCACGCGCTTCAGGAAGTCCGCGCCGATCTTCAGCGCGCCCGTGCCGCCCAGCGCCTGCGCCGTGACGACGCGGCCGGCCGCGATCAGCGGCGAGTCGTTGCCGAGCAGCAGCTTTTGCACGGCGGCATCGTAAGCGGCGATACCTTCGATCGGCAGATAGCCACGCGGCAGCGCGGCTTCGACGCGAGCCTTTTCCGCCTCGCGCACGGCGCGCAGCAGCGGAATCTTGCCTTCTTCATTGAAGTACACGCCAACGCCGAGGTTGACCTTGGTGGCGCGCGTATCGGCGTTGAAAGCTTCGTTCAGGCCCAGAATCGGGTCGCGGGGAGCAAGTTCGACGGCGGAGAACAGAGACATGATGGGTGGGCAGCAGTAGTGAAAAGAGGGCGGCTTCGCGCGCGAGCGGCCTCATCTGGGGCGTCTGCGGCGTTTCGGGGGTGGGCGTGAGTTCGACGAAACGCGAAAATCGGGGACGTCCGATGGACAGCGGCGAGCGAGCGCAACTTCGCATTGTAACGAATCCGGGCGCTTCTTTCGGACGACCAGACGCGCAAAAGGCGATTATTTGCTTGAAAAACAAGCACTGGAGAGCCATGTGGCAGTAAGGAATTCGAGCGGGCGTGGCGATGTCGACGGCGCGAACAGGCCGAGGTGCGCTGTCCATTGGCGCTGACTGCGCCACGATCACGCGTGGCGTGGAGGACACAGCCCGGCATGGGAGTTCGCGGTAAAGCCCGTCAGGGCGCGCAAGTCTGCAAAGGGCCATAACACACCGGCGCCCAGGGCCACCCTACGTAAGCCCGCTCGATCTTCGCTTTCCGCAACCCGTTAGAATGGTTCTTTGCCCAAGGCCCGGTGCCGCCCCTCATGTCCGAACACCATCTGACTGAAGCCGACGATACGCTCGACGAATCAAAATTCATCACGTTCGAAGGTTCGCCGTTCAAGCTCTACCAACCGTATCCGCCCGCCGGCGACCAGCCCACGGCCATCGACACGCTCGTCGAAGGCGTCGGCGACGGTCTCGCGTTCCAGACGCTGCTCGGCGTGACCGGCTCCGGCAAGACTTTCACGATGGCCAACACGATCGCGCGGCTCGGCCGCCCGGCGATCGTGTTCGCGCCGAACAAGACGCTCGCCGCGCAGCTGTATTCGGAGTTCCGCGAGTTCTTTCCGCGCAACGCGGTCGAGTACTTCGTTTCGTACTACGACTACTACCAGCCGGAAGCGTATGTGCCGCAGCGCGATCTGTTCATCGAGAAAGACTCGTCGATCAACGAGCATATCGAGCAGATGCGGCTGTCGGCGACCAAGAGCCTGATGGAGCGGCGCGACGTGGTGATCGTCGCGACGGTGTCGGCGATTTACGGTATCGGCAATCCGTCCGAATACCACCAGATGATCCTGACGCTGCGCACCGGCGACCGGCTCGGCCAGCGCGACGTCATCGCGCGGCTGATCGCGATGCAGTACAGCCGCAACGAAGCCGACTTCCAGCGCGGCTCGTTCCGCGTGCGCGGCGACACGATCGATATCTTCCCGGCCGAGCACGCCGAGATGGCGGTGCGCGTCGAGCTGTTCGACGACGAAATCGAAACACTGCAGCTATTCGATCCGCTCACCGGCCGCGTGCGACAGAAAATTCCGCGCTTTACCGTGTATCCGTCGTCGCACTACGTGACGCCGCGCGATACCGTGCTGCGCGCCGTCGAAACGATCAAGGCCGAGCTGCGCGAGCGCCTCGAATTCTTCTATAGCCAAGGCAAGCTCGTCGAGGCGCAGCGCCTCGAGCAGCGCACCCGCTTTGACCTCGAAATGCTGCAGGAGCTCGGTTTCTGCAAGGGCATCGAGAACTATTCGCGGCACTTCTCGGGCGCGGCGCCGGGCGAGCCGCCGCCGACGCTCGTCGATTACCTGCCGGCCGACGCGATCATGATGCTCGACGAATCGCACGTGCTGATTGGCCAGCTGAACGGCATGTACAACGGCGACCGCGCGCGCAAGGAAAACCTCGTCGACTACGGCTTCCGGCTGCCGTCGGCGCTCGACAACCGGCCGCTCAAGTTCAACGAGTTCGAGCGCAAGATGCGCCAGGTCGTGTTCGTGTCGGCGACGCCCGCCGATTACGAGAAGAGGACCGCGGGGCAGGTCGCCGAACAGCTTGTGCGTCCGACCGGCCTCGTCGACCCTGAAATCGAGGTGCGGCCGGCGCGCAGCCAGGTCGACGACGTGCTTGGCGAGATCAACGAGCGCATCAAGGCCGGCGACCGCGTGCTGGTCACGACGCTGACCAAGCGGATGGCCGAGCAGCTCACCGAGTTCCTGGCCGACCACGGCATCAAAGTGCGCTATCTGCATAGCGACATCGACACGGTCGAGCGCGTCGAAATCATCCGCGATCTGCGTCTCGGCGCGTTCGACGTGCTGGTCGGGATCAACCTGCTGCGCGAGGGGCTCGATATTCCCGAGGTGTCGCTCGTCGCGATTCTCGACGCGGACAAGGAAGGCTTCCTGCGCGCCGAGCGTTCGCTGATCCAGACCATCGGCCGGGCGGCGCGTAACGTGAACGGCAAGGCGATTCTGTACGGAGACAACATCACGGACTCGATGCGTCGCGCGATCGACGAAACCGAGCGGCGCCGTACGAAGCAGATCGCGTTCAACGCCGCGCACGGCATTACGCCGCGCGGCGTCGTGAAACGGATTCGAGACATCATCGATGGCGTGTACAACGTCGACGAAGCGCGCGCCGAGTTGAAGGAACAGCAAGCCCGTGCGAAGTTCGAGGACATGTCCGAGAAGCAGCTCGCCAAGGAGATCAAGCGTCTCGAAAAGCAGATGATGGAGCACGCGAAGAATCTCGAATTCGAGAAGGCCGCGCAGACCCGCGACCAGCTAGCGCTGCTGCGTCAGCGCGTGTTCGGCGCGAACGTCGGCGACCACGTGTCGGGCGTCGAATAGCTAGCGTCCCTCCACCGCTTTTGTCCACCACGAAGGGGCGCGGCCATTCGCCGCGCCTGTTCACATCAGCCAGTGCTCAAGCTGCCGGTGAAGCCGTTGGCGCGGGACGTCTTGGCTGTGACTAATTCTGTTTCCGTTTCCTCCCCCGCACGAAGGTTTTCTTAAGCGGACCTTAAGACACTGCTGTCATTAGGCAGAGCATGCTGACAGGTTTGTTCTCGTCAACGATCGATGATAAACTCGCCCAATATTGAGAATGGTTCGCATTTAAATTTACACCTGACTTGCGACCGCAGTGTTTCAATGAAATCGATCCAGTCTGATAGAAACAAGGAGCTTCAATGCGGATTTCTTCCTTTGTGCGCGGTGGCGCGGCAGCGGTAGCTGCTGTCGCGGCGCTGTCGGTCTCGGCCGCCGAATATCCGATCGGCAAGCAGCAGATCCAGGGCGGCATGGAAATCGGCGCGGTCTACCTGCAGCCGATCACGATGGAACCTGAAGGCATGATGCGCAAGGCGTCGGATTCGGACATTCACCTCGAGTCCGACATCCACGCGGTCAAGAACAATCCGACCGGTTTCGCCGAAGGCGACTGGATGCCGTATCTGCAGGTGCGCTACGAACTGACGAAGGCCGGCTCGAACCAGCCGTTGAAGGGCGACCTGATGCCGATGGTCGCGAACGATGGTCCGCACTACGGCGACAACGTCAAGCTGCAAGGCCCGGGCAAGTATCACCTGAAGCTGATCGTCGAACCGCCGATGCAAATGGGCCACATGGCGTTCGGCCGTCACGTCGACAAGGAAACCGGCGTGGGTCCGTGGTTCAAGCCAATCACGCTCGAATACGACTTCACCTTCGCAGGCATCGGCAAGAAGGGCGGTTACTGATCGGTGCGCGGTGCCAATGCGTCGCTCAACGTATCAGTGAATGCAGCAGACGGCGCGCGGACAGTCGGAGTCATATCTGGCGTTGGCGCGTCGCGTTTTCCGGAAAGGACAATGAGAATCAACCGAAAGATCGCGATGCTTGCCGCCACGTTTTGCCTGGCGGCCACGGCTCATGCAGCCGACCTGCCGACCTTCAAGCTCGAAATGAACGACGGCAAACTGAACCCGGCCCGCATCGAAGTGCCGGCAGGCCAGCGTATCAAGATCGAAGTACGCAACACCGGCAAGGGCGCGGCCGAATTCGAAAGCGTGCAGTTGCGTAAAGAGAAGGTTCTGGCGCCGGGCGCCGATTCGTTCGTCGTGATCGCTCCGCTGGAGCCGGGCGAATACAAGTTTTTCGACGACTTTCACCAGCAGGCGCAGGGCGTGATCGTCGCGAAGTAAGCAGTGGTCTCGATCGAATGAGAACGCGAACTCGCCACGGCAAGCGGGCGCTGTCGGTCGCGCGAGGCAACGGAAGCGGGCAGTAGAAGGATCGAAGGGAGAGCTTGAATGGGTCAGATTCTGTTCATCGTGTGGCGGGAGAGCGTCGAGGCGCTGCTGGTCGTCGGCATCCTGTACGCGTGGTTGAAAAATGGCGACGACGACGCCCGCCGCGGCTTGCCGTACCTGTGGGGCGGCGTGGCGGCCGGCGTGATCGCGGCGGTGGCGCTCGGCGCGGCGCTGGTCGGCTTCACCGAAGTGCTCTCCGGTGACGCGCAGGATTACTTCCAGACCGCGATGGTGCTCATCGCCTGCGTGCTGATCGTGCAGATGGTGCTGTGGATGAAGCAGCACGGCCGCACGCTGAAGCGCGACATGGAACAGTCGCTGCAAAAGAGCCAGCGCGATTCGAACTGGTGGGGCGTGGCGCTGCTGGTCGCACTGGCGATCGCGCGCGAAGGCAGCGAAACCGTGATCTTCCTGTACGGCCTCGGCTTTGGCCAGTCGGGTCATGTCGACGGCAGTCAGATGCTCGCTGTCGTGATCGGTCTCGCGCTTGCGTTCCTGACCTTCTACGTATTGCAGATCGGCGGCAAGATCATCTCGTGGCGGCTCTTTTTTCGCGTCACCGAAATCATGCTGCTGTTCCTCGGCGCGGGGCTGTTCCAGACCGGCGTCGACAAGCTGATCGACAAGGAAATCCTGCCGACGCTCGTCGGCCAGCTGTGGAATTCGTCGGCGATTCTCGATGACTCGAGCACCTTCGGTTCGCTCGTCGCGACGCTGACCGGTTACCGCGCGCATCCGGCGCTGATGAATCTGCTCGCCTATGCCGTGTATTGGGCGGTCGTTTATCTGCTCGTGCGGCGCGCCAGTCGCAAGCCCGCGCAGCAGACGGCAGGGCGCGCGGCATGAGCGCCGTGATGGCTTCCCGGCCGGGCCGCCTCGCGGCGGCCGGCCAGTGGATGCAGCGCCACGGCGCGGTGATTCGCGGCATCCAGTGGGTCGTGGTCGCGGTGTATGCGTTCCTGATCGTCGTGCCCGCGCTGATGCCGCTGCCGGACGATACCGCGCATCTGTGGAACAACCTGACGCTCGCCGCGCAGTTCGTGTTCTGGGGCATCTGGTGGCCGTTCGTGTTGCTGTCGATGGTGATGCTCGGCCGCGTCTGGTGCGGCGTGCTGTGTCCGGAGGGCGCGCTCGCCGAATTCGCGAGCAAATTCGGCCTCGGCCGCGCGATTCCGCATTGGATGCGCTGGGGCGGCTGGCCGTTCGTCGCGTTCGGCATCACGACGATTTACGGGCAGATGGTGAGCGTCTACCAGTATCCGAAAGCGGTGTTGCTGGTGCTCGGCGGCTCGACCTTCGCGGCAATCGTGATCGGTCTGCTATACGGACGCGAGAAGCGCGTCTGGTGCAAATACCTATGCCCCGTCAACGGGGTTTTTTCGCTTCTGTCACGGCTCGCGCCGTTTCACTACAAGGTCGACGAAGACGCGTGGCGCCGCTCGTACACGAACGGCGAGCATGGGCATCGCGTGATTCCGATCAACTGCGCGCCGCTCGTGCCGTTGCGCAACATGAAGGGTGCGGCCGACTGCCATATGTGCGGCCGTTGCAGCGGACACCGCGATGCGATCGCGCTGACGTGGCGCAAGCCGTCGACCGAAGTCGTGCAGTTGGGCGACAAGAAGGCGAACCCGTGGGACACCGCGCTGATCCTGTACGGCCTGCTCGGCATCGCGATCGGCGCGTTCCACTGGACCGCGTCGCGCTGGTTCATCGACCTGAAGATGTTCGCCGCGACGTGGCTCGTCGATCGCGACATCACGTGGCCGCTCGACACCAACGCGCCATGGTTCCTGTTCACGCATTACCCCGACCAGAACGACGTGTTCTCGTGGCTCGACGGCTCGCTGCTGATCGGCTACATCCTGTCGACGGCGCTTGTCTACGGCACCGTGCTGCTGCTGTTGCTGACGGGCGCGACGCGCATGCTCGGGCGCTTCGACGCAACGCGTCTGCATCACTTGACGCAGGGGCTGATTCCGATCGCGGGCGCGGGCGTATTCCTTGGTTTGTCGGCGACGACGCTGTCGCTGCTGCGCGCCGAGCACGTGTCCCTGTGGTGGGCGTCGGGTCTGCGCATCGCAATTCTCGTGATTGCGAGCGCGTGGAGCGCATGGCTCGCGTGGCTCGTCACGCGCCGCTACAGCGAGCGCTTCGTGCAACGCGCGCTGGCGATGTTGTGGTTCGTCGCGGCGCTGGCGGTCGTCAATAGCGCGTGGTGGCTGATGTTCTGGGGCTGGGCCTCGAAGTAAGTCTTTAGCCTGTGTCCGGTGCGAACGCAGGCGCAAGCGCAAACAAAAAGCCGTGGGATGGTGACACCCCACGGCTTTATCATTTTCAGCGATGTACGCCGTTGCGCGCATCGGCTTTCGAGCGAGAACCAAAAAAGCGGCCTGGCTTGCTGCGACGGCTGGCTTGGTGTCTGCACGAAGGGGTCTAGTTCTCGCGTGCAAGCCGTCGTGGCTGGCTAATGCCTAACACCTCTCTGGGAGGTGGTCCCCACAATACCCGGTACTTACGTCGTGTTGCCTTGCTACTTCGTCAGGATCAGCTTGCCGAGGCGCGTCGCACGCAGTTGATACGTGTCGCCGTTGTGCACGATGCTGATGTGACTATGGCCTTGCAGCAGCGCGTCGCTGCGCACGACCCGTTCCGACGTCTCGCTCTGGCTGGTGGTGCGTTGCGCGCCGGGTTTCGCCGCGGGCGCGGCCGTCGTCGACGATTTCGGGCGGCTGTTTAGCGCGGCCGCCGAGCGGCGCAGGCTGAGCGTGGAGGAGCGAGTCATATCGGTCATTCGTTTTAGCTTGTTCGTCGATTCGATGTGATCATTCTAAATGATAACAATTCCTATTTACAAGATCGAGAAATTGATCGGATCCGACTTTTGATAGCTGAATGAAAGTGCGTCTAGATGGCGATTCTGAAAGCCATTCTGACATGGCCCCGCGAAAGCGCGGGCAGGGCGCCCGCGCGGTATGTCAGTGCAACGGTCCCGGTTCCTGCCCGGCCGCGACGTACTGGCGGATCAGCCGCACCGTATCGATATCGTTCTCGCGATACGCGGACTTGACGATCTCCTGCGTCTGCACGGCGTCCTGGTCGGTCGAGACGGGCAGCGTGGTCGCGTACTCGAAGCGTAGGAACAACTGCAGCTCATCGGGCTGCTCGATCGTCATCGTCAGTGAGCCGCCGACGTGCTCGGCGGTCGGCAGAATGTCGTAGCGCACGCTTTCGCTTTCCTGCAGCGTGACGCGATCGCGCACGGTGGCCTGGCCGTAGTGCAACTCACGCTCGAGCACATTGCCGTCGCGCGACAGGATCGTGCAGCTGTCGAGACCAATCACGAACAGTTGCGGCTGCTCTGCGCGCAGCACGAGCCCTTCCCACAGCTGCTCGCGGGTCATCGATTCGACGAGGGGATTCAACGGATCGTTGATCTGAATAAGGTGTTCGAAATTCAAGACGACTGCGTCCTATGAAAATATTGCAATACCCGTGACCCGAACGGCCGGCGTCCGATCGTCCTATGCTCGTTTGCTGCGGCTGTTAAGCGACCGCGAGCGCGGAGCGGATCGAGATCGTGTGCGTGAGGATCTTGTGCACCGGGCACGCATTGGCAATTTGCAAAAGCCGTTCCCGCTGCTCGCCGGAGAGTTCGCCATCGAGCATGATCTGACGGTCGATCGTCGAGCCCGCGTCGCCGGTTTCCATCGACAGTTTGACGCGTACGCCCGCGAGCGGCCAGCCTTTGCGCTGCGCGTACATCTTTAGCGTGATCGACGTACAAGCGCCGAGGCTCGATAGCAGCAGCGAGACCGGTGTCGGGCCGCGGTCGCCGCCGCCTAGCGATTCGGGTTCGTCGGCAAGCCAGGTGTGCTTGCCGTCGTCGAACACGACCTGGAAATTCGTCGAACCGATGTGGGCGGTGACGGTGAGCTCTGTCATGCGCGCTCCTCTGCTAGGGATCTGATAGCGTCGCGCGCCGCGGACTGTCGAAATCAACGCGGGCCGCGCGACATGAGCCGTTATTGTGAACGAATTTGCCGGCGTTCGCGGCCCGCGGCGGATGATTTGGCGGCGCGCGTGGCTGGTGGCAAGCTTCGCCTCGCGCCGACAGGCGTGACAAACGCGCGGCAGGCGCTCGACTGTCAGTGCGTGATCGCGCCCATCCGCCCGGCCTGATAGTCGATCACTGCCTGACGGATCTCGTCTTCGGTATTCATCACGAACGGGCCATAGCGCACCACCGGTTCCTTCAGTGGCACGCCGCCGAGCAGCAGCACTTCGAGTGGTTCGTCGCCGGCCGTGATGGTCACCGCGTCGCCGTCGTTGGCAAACACCACCATCGTGCGCGCGTCGATGTCCGCGCGCGCGTCGCCTTCGCCATACACACCCTTGCCGGACAGCCCATACGCGAACACGCGATAGTCGGCCGGTACGGGCTGGCGGATCGTCGCGCCCGGCTGCAACGAGAAATGCTGATACAGGATCGGCGTGCGCGTTTCGATCGCGGCCTTGACGCCGAACGCTTCGCCCGCGATGACCTTCACGCGCACCTGACCGTCTTCGGACGTCGCGGCCGCAATGCGTGTCGACGGAATTTCCTGGTAGCGCGGCGCGATCATCTTGTCGCGACGCGGCAGGTTCACCCATAACTGCAGGCCGTGCACGCGACCGCCGGTGCGCGTGAATTCCGGGTCCGGCATTTCGCTATGCACGACGCCCGCGCCCGCGGTCATCCATTGCACGTCACCGGCGTGCAGCGTGCCGGAATGGCCCGCCGAATCCTTGTGGCCGAACTGGCCCTCGAGCACATAGGTGACCGTCTCGAAGCCGCGATGCGGATGATCGGGCGCGCCGATGGCCTCGCCTGGCGCATAGTCGACCGGCCCCATTTCGTCGAGCAGCAGGAACGGATCGAAGTCCATCAGCAGACGCGTCGGAAACGGTCGATGAACGATGAATCCGCCGCCCTCCACTGTGCGAACCGACGGGAACGTGCGTTCGATCGTGCGTGACGTAGTCATCAATATCACCTCGAAAAATGGGGAATAGCGCGATTTCTGAAACATGGAGCTATTATAGGGACCGTTTTTGGCGGTGCCAGCCGTCCCTCAGCAATGGATTGTTCTATTCATGGAACGATGAGATGAAGATCGATTCACACAATCTGAACGACCTCATGTACTTTTCGCAGGTCGTTGAACATGGCGGATTTTCGGCCGCCGAGCGGGTGCTGGGCATCTCGAAGTCGCGCCTGTCGCGTCGGCTCACGGAGCTGGAGGCGTCGCTCGGCGTGCGCCTGTTGCAGCGTTCCACTCGCAAGCTTGCACTGACCGAAGCGGGGCAGCTGTTCTACCAGCACTGTCAGGCGATGCTCAGCGAAGCGCAGGCGGCGGTCAATGTCGTCCAGCAGCTGCGCTCGTCGCCGCGCGGCACGGTGCGCGTCAGCGTGCCGGTCACGATCTCGCAGACGATTCTGTCGACGATCCTGCCGGAATTCATGCACCGCTTTCCGGAGGTGCGCGTCGTGATGCGCGTGACGAATCGCGTGGTCGATCTGTTCGAGGATTCGATCGACGTCGCACTGCGCGTGCGTTCGGATCCGCCGGAAAACGCGAACATCGTCGTGCGGCCGCTGTGGCGCACCGAGCAGATGCTGGTCGGCGCGCCGAGCCTGCTGCAGCAGAATGCGCCGCCGCTGACGCCGGGCGACCTGAACCGCTTCGAAACACTCGACGTGCCGACGAGCGACGGCCGCCACGTGTACAACCTGATCTCGCCCGACGGCACGCGCCATGCTCACGAACACGAGCCGCGCCTCGTGACCGCCGATCTGATGACGATTCGCGAGGCGGTGCTCGCCGGCGTCGGCATCGCCGCATTGCCGGAGATGATGTATGGAGCCGCGTTGAGAGCGGGGCAGTTGTCGCCCGTGATGCCGGGCTGGAGTTTTCCGACGCCGCAGTTGTACGCGGTGTTCGTGTCGCGTCAGGGGATGGTGCCGGCCGTGCGCGCGTTCGTCGATTATCTGGTCGAGATGCTCGATCCGGATGAGGGCAAGCACATCATCGGCGAGTGTCCTGAGCGCGCCGAAAAAGCGGCGGCGCAGGCATCGGTGGCGAGCGCGTCCTCCGCTGCGTCGGCGGCGGTTTCATGAGGCTCTGTGGCAACTTAAGGGGGCACGGTGCGCCGCGGGCCGCTAGCGCGCTTCGGAAATCGTTTTTAGCATTTAAGCGCGGCCTGTCATGATTACTTTCAATGGTCGTTTGCTTGAATGCGCGCGCACACAGGCATATAGTGAAATCCCTTTCGCTAAGGAGTGTCCTATGCGAAAACTCATGGCCGCTATCATAGCGGGCCTGATAGGGCTGACCGCGTTGTCCGTGTCGACCACGGCCCTCGCATGCGGTGATAAAAGCTATCAGTCTTCGGCCGATGGCAAATGATCCCGCCGCCCGAAGGCGCCAAGTGCGCACAAAAAAAGGCCTTCATCCGACGATGAAGGCCTTTTACTTTTTGGCCCTGTTTAAAAGGGTTTTCCCGTGGACGAGCGCGCTGCTCCGCTCGCCGCTCCGCGTGCCACGTTACCGTTTACTTCGCTTTCGGCTGCGTGACGAAACCGATCTTCGTCAGTCCGCCAGCCTGCGCGGCGGACATCACCTGAGCGACCTTCTCGTACGGCACCTTGCGGTCCGCATCGAGATGCAACTCCGGCTGCGGACTCGCCTGCGCGGCCGCGGCGATCTTCGCGGCGAGCGCCGCCTCGTCGACCTTGGTGCTGTCCCACAGCACGTTGCCGTCCGCGTCGATCGACACCGTCACCTGCGCGGGCTTCGTGTCTTCCCTCTGACTGCTCGCGTGCGGCAGATCGATCTTGACCGCGTGACGGATCGCCGGAATCGTCACCATGAAGACGATCAGCAGAACCAGCATCACGTCGACGAGCGGCGTCATGTTGATCTCGTTCATCAGGCCGTCGTCATCGTCTCCGGCGAAGGGGCTCATTGCCATTGGAATGCCTCGTCGATCAGTTGGCGCGGGTTGCGAGACGCAGGCCGTCGCCGCGCCTGGTGGACGACAGACGGGCACCGGTCACGAAGAACGCATGCAGGCCGTGTGCGAAGCGGCTCAGCTTCGCGACGATCGCCTTGTTGGCGCGCGTCAGCGCGTTGTAGCCGAGCACCGCCGGAATCGCGACGAACAGACCAAACGCGGTCATGATCAGCGCTTCGCCGACCGGGCCGGCGACCTGGTCGATCGACGACTGGCCGCTCGCGCCGATCGCGAGCAGCGCGTGATAGATGCCCCAGACCGTGCCGAACAGGCCGACGAACGGCGCGGTGCTGCCGATCGACGCAAGAATCGCGAGACCGCTCTGCATGCGCGCGACGCTTTCGTCCATCGTGTCTTTCAGGCAGCGCGTGATCCAGTCCGACACGTCCATGCGGTCGTGCAGATGCGGCTGCGTCTGGTGATGATGGTCGGCCGCTTCCTGGCCCGACAGCGCGAGCGCGAGGAACGGGTTGTCATGCGGCGTCGAGGCGCCGCCGCCGATCTTCTTCACGCCGTCGGCGAGGTCGTCCGAATGCCAGAACGCCTGCTCGGCGTTCTTCGTCAGGCGCTTCAGGCGCATCACGTTCCAGCCTTTGACGACGATCACGCTCCACGACATCACCGACATGATCAATAGCGCGAGCGCGATACCGCGCGTCACGAAATCCCCTTGCGCCCACACGTGTGCCAATCCGTAGTTTTGCATTGCAATTCCTTGTTTTTGAAATCTTGCTTCAGTCGGTCAGATTGAAGTTGAAAGGCTGGGTGTACGCGGCCCTGACGGGCTCGCCGTTCTCGAGATACGGTTTGCAGGCGCTCGCGCGTACGGCGGCCAAGGCCGCGTCGTCGAGACGGCTAAAGCCGCTGCTTTTCTTCAACTCGATGTTCTCGAGCATGCCGGTCAGACCGACGACGAAGTGCACGTACGCGGTGCCGGATTCGCCGCGGCGCCGCGATAGAGTCGGGTATTCGGGCTGGCTGATATTGCAATCGAGGTGCGACACGTTTTTCGGCGCGCTGATTTCCATCGTCGGCTTGCCGATCGCGGGGGCTGCCGCGGTGGGCGGTGTCGCCGGCGCGGCGGGCGCTGGCGGCGTCGGATCGGGCGCCGCGACCGGCGTCGGCGATGGCGCAGCGGCCTGTGGCAACGGAGTTGGCGTCGGCTTGGGCGTCGGAGTCGGCTTCGGCTGGGCTTTCGGCCTCGTATGGACGGGCGGCGTTGGCCGGGGCGGCGGAGCGATCGATTGCAACGCGGCCGGCGCGGCGAGCGGCGCGGGCGGCAGCAGTTCGGCGGTCATCACGTGCGATTCGAGCGCGACCGGTACAGGCTCGTGACGCAGCGTCATGATCACGGCGAGCACAGCGACGTGAACCGCGACGACTATGGCAGTGGCCGTCAGCGCGCGGGAATTCGGTCGGGTGGACGACGCCAGCGGGGCGCCGGCGGAAATGGGATGCGGAGCCTGCATGGTCAGTGTGGCAGCGCACCGTGCGGGCGGCGCGTCAGACAGGACATCGTCATGTTCGGAAAATCAGCAGCGAAATGAACAAAGTAGTCACGAAACCAATCAGCAATTCCATCTCGAACTCCTTTCGAAGGGGGAGCGGGGTAGCTGGCTGGTACGAGTACTGGCTTGCTGACGGCAGTGGGATAACGCAGTACGGCGGACAGTACTGCGGTTGTGTTGCAGACGTGCGGCGCATTCAACGTCGCATGGGAGCGCTAGATAAAGCGTGCGTGAAGCAGAGGGGCTTTTAGACGCACCGACACGGCCTGCACCGGGCCCCGCTAATTTAGAGCTCAGGCTGCCTTGCGCTCGTAGAACGCGACTTGCACGACCTCGGCGACGCTCTGCACCTGCCGATGCTCGACCACGCCGCAACGGCTCGCGCAGACGCCGCTTTGCAGCATCACGTCACGCACGGATTCCTCGCATTTGCCGCAGCACGAGGCGACGCCGAGTTCAAACTGCAACTCGTCGAACGAGTCGATGCCGTCCGCAATCGAGGAGCGGATTGTGCGGTCGGATACGGATTTGCAGACACAGACGATCATGGCAGGCGTCATAGCTAACGTTAATGCGAATTATTATCATTTTGTTTGGTTCGTTTGGCAAGTTTCCCGTGCGATTTTTTGTAACAAAACCAGACTCTAAGAATGGATTTCGTCGGAAGGAAGGGCGGGGCGCGCGCCGGTTGCCGGCGCTAGGCGGCGCGAGAATCCGATGCGGCCGTGCGGCCCGACGGAATCGATACCTGCTCGACCGCGGCCTCGATCCGCAGCAGCGTGGCGGCGAGTTGCTGCTGATGGATGCCGTCGTCGGTGGAAAAGAAGCGCGGCAGCGGCGTGGCACCGGCCGACGCGGCGGCGCGCAGGCCGTGCTGCTCGAGCACGCGTTCGAGCTGACGCGCGATCGCCACGCTCGTGTCGATCAGCGCGAGCCGCTCGCCGACGATGTCGCGGATCGCCGCGTCGAGAAAGGGGTAATGGGTGCAGCCGAGCACCAGCGTGTCGGCGCCCGCGTCGAGCATCGGTTCCAGGTAGCTGCGCAACAGTGCCTGCAGCTCGGCCGAGCCGACGTCGCAACGCTCGACCGCCTGCACGAGCCCGTGGCCGGGCTGGCACAGAAAGCGGCAGTCGGCGGCGTAGCGTTCGAGCAGCCCCTGGAAGCGGGCGCTGCGCAGTGTCGCCTGGGTCGCGAGCACGCCGGCGACGCGGCTTTTCGATTGCAGCGCGGCGGGCTTGACACCCGGCTCGACGCCGACGAGCGGAATCGGCAGCTTTTCGCGCACCAGCGCGATCGACTGCGCGGTCGCCGTATTGCATGCGACCACGAGCGCCTTCGCGCCTTGTGCGGCGAGCCATTCGCCGATGGCCAGGGTGCGGTCGGTGATGAAGTCGTCGTCGCGCTCGCCGTAGGGCGCGTACAGCGAATCGGCGACATACAGCAACGCCTCGTCAGGCAGTTGCGCGCGCACCGCGCGCAGCACGGACAGGCCGCCGAGCCCCGAATCGAAAATGCCGATCGGCGCCTGCGACGCGGTGCCAGCGGCAACACTGCGGACAGTCGGGGACGACGAAGGGGCGGGCATAGGCGAAGAAAACGAGCGTGAAGTGGCGGTCGGCGAAAAGGGTGAAACCACGGTGAGGCGCGAACAAGCGCGCAAGTATATCGCCCGTGCGGTACGGTCCGGCGCGAATGCCTGCTGGGCAGGCGTCGTGCCGCTACCGCGCGGGATGCTTCAGCGTGCTTCGATCAGGACTCGACCGAGCCCATCGCGCTTTGCTGGTAGTTCTGGATACCGACCTTGTCGATCAGATCGAGCTGGGTTTCGAGCCAGTCGATGTGCTCTTCGGTGTCGTCGAGAATCTTCGTGAAGATTTCGCGCGAGATGAAATCGCGCACCGATTCGCAGTAGGCAATCGCCTCCTTGCAGGTGCCTTGCGAAATCTGTTCGAGCTTCAGATCGCATTCGAGGATCTCTTTGGTTTCCTCGCCGATCAGCAGCTTGTGCAGGTCCTGCAGATTCGGCAGACCGTCGAGCATGAAGATCCGTTCGATCAGCATGTCGGCATGCTTCATTTCGCCGATCGACTCGTCGTACTCGTGCTTGCCGAGCTTGTCGAGGCCCCAGTGGCCGTACATTCGGGCATGCAGGAAGTATTGATTGATCGCGGTCAGTTCGTTCTTCAACTGCGCGTTCAGATACTCGATGACCTTCTTGTCGCCTTGCATGTTATTTCCTTTTTCGGGGACCTTGAATTTCCAACAACAATAAACGTCATGTCCAAAAAAGCCAAGAAATCCGATACAACTTTTGGCGGCGTTGGCGGTCTCGTGCATGCGGCGCCTTGCGCGTGCATGACGACGAAAAGAAAAAGCCGGGATCGCGGCCCCGGCTTTTCGACTGACCTGAGTCGCGTTAATCGCGACTCATCAAGCCGTGGCGACCGGAATCTTGCCGATCTTGGCTTGCCATTCCTTCGGGCCGGTCTGGTGCACGGAGGTGCCGTTCGAATCGACGGCGACCGTGACCGGCATGTCCTGCACGTCGAACTCGTAGATCGCTTCCATGCCGAGGTCTTCGAACGCGAGCACCTTCGCGCTGCGGATCGCCTTCGACACGAGGTACGCGGCACCGCCGACGGCCATCAGATACGCTGCCTTGTGCTTCTTGATCGCCTCGATCGCGACCGGGCCGCGCTCGGCCTTGCCGATCATCGAAATGAGGCCCGTTTGCGCGAGCATCGTCTCGGTGAACTTGTCCATCCGCGTCGCAGTGGTCGGGCCCGCCGGGCCGACCGCTTCGTCGCGCACCGGATCGACCGGGCCGACGTAGTAGATCACGCGGTTCGTGAAATCGACCGGCAGCTTCTCGCCCTTCGCGAGCATGTCGGCGATGCGCTTGTGCGCGGCGTCGCGGCCCGTCAACATCTTGCCCGACAGCAGCAGCGTCTGGCCCGGCTTCCAGCCAGCCACTTCTTCCGGTGTCAGCGTGTTCAGGTCAACGCGCTTGCTGGTTTCCGTGTTCGGTTCCCAGTGCACCTTCGGCCATGCGTCGAGCGACGGCGCTTCGAGCCTGGCGACGCCCGAACCGTCGAGCGTGAAGTGCGCGTGGCGCGTCGCCGCACAGTTCGGGATGATCGCGATCGGCTTGGATGCGGCGTGCGTCGGCGCGGCCATGATCTTCACGTCGAGAACAGTGGACAGACCGCCGAGGCCCTGCGCGCCGATACCGAGTGCGTTGACCTTCTCGTGCAACTCCACGCGCAGCTCTTCGATCCAGTCCTTCGGGCCGCGCGCGATCACGTCCTGAATGTCGATCGGGTCCATCAGCGATTCCTTCGCCATCACCATCGCTTTCTCAGCGGTGCCGCCGATGCCGATGCCGAGCATGCCCGGCGGGCACCAGCCCGCGCCCATCGTCGGCACGGTCTTCAGGATCCAGTCGACGATCGAATCCGACGGGTTCAGCATCGCGAACTTCGACTTGTTCTCCGAGCCGCCACCCTTGGCCGCGACCTGCACGTCGACGGTGTTACCCGGCACGATCTCGTAGTGGATCACGGCCGGCGTGTTGTCCTTGGTGTTCTTGCGCGCGCCTTCGGGCGGGCTCACGATCGATGCGCGCAGCACGTTGTCCGGATTCAGATAACCGCGGCGCACGCCTTCGTTGATCATGTCGGTGACGCTCATCGTGGCGCCGTCCCAACGCACGTCCATACCGACCTTCACGAACACCGTGACGATGCCGGTGTCCTGGCAGATCGGGCGCTTGCCTTCGGCGCACATGCGGCTGTTGGTCAGGATCTGCGCGATCGCGTCCTTCGCTGCGGGGCTCTGTTCGAGCTCGTACGCGCGGCCGAGCGCTTCGATGTAGTCGAGCGGATGGTAGTAGCTGATGTACTGCAGCGAATCAGCGATGCTCTGAATCAGGTCTTCCTGTTTGATGACGGTCATGGCTAGCTCAGTGGGGAGTGGCGCTTGTTGTCGGATCGCAGCACGGTGCGGTCAGTCTTGCGCCTTCATGGGAGTGGAAACCTTGATGCCGCCCACGGCGTGCAATGCCGCGGGCCCTTCGAAATGTTTGGGGTGCGTGTGCGTGGTGTTCTGGTCGGGGCTGATGAAGGTCTTCAGCAGATGGATCGACGAAATGCTGATCAGCGCCATCGACAGCTTCACTTTCAGCACGCCGGCGTTCACGTGATCGAGCCATTCCGGTTCGTCCGGATGACCGTCGAGGCCGAGGCGCGATACGAACGTTTCATAGCCGCCGATGATCACCATGATCAGCAGGTTCGAGATCATCACCACGTCGATCAGGCCCAGCACGACGAGCATGATGCTGGTTTCGTCGAGCTTCATCGAGTCGGTGACCAGATGCCAGACTTCCTTCAGGAATAGCACGACGTAGACCGCCTGCGCGACGATCAGCCCGAGGTACAGCGGCACCTGCAGCCAGCGGCTCATGAAAACGAGGTGGGGCAGCGCGCGCATGGGGCGGCGCGGACGGGCGGAGGCGAGTCGCGAAGCGGACATAGGCAACGGTCAGATGAAGCGCGGGTGACGGAACAGGGGCCAGGCGCCGACGGCGGTGCGGGGCGCGGCCATCCAAGGGGCGCGAGACTCGCGTCAGGCGCGCTATTGTACAGCGTCGGTCGAATCTGCTGCTTTGCGGCGGACAGTGCGCCCGCCACACCAGAATTACGATGCGACCGGCGGCACGCTGCGCGCCTTCAGGCTCGCGAGGCCGATACCGGCGACCACGCAGGCAAGCGCGATGCCATGCGCGAGCGTGGGCCGCTCGCCGAGGAACTCGATGCCGTAGAGTGCCGCGGCGACCGGCAGCACCGCGCTGAACACGCCGGCAAGACTGCCTGGCACGTGACGGATGCCTTTCATCCACAGCCAGAACGAGAAGATGCTGGCCGACAGCCCGTACCACAACACCAGCATCCAGACGCTCGACGGCACCGCGCGATAGTCGAAATGCGCGAGCGCGCCGGCGCCGAGCGGCAGCATCAGCAGCAGGCCGAACAGATGCGTGTACGCGCAAATTTCGATCGGCGCGAGCGTCTGCGTGAGGCGGCGGGACAGAATGATGTACAGCGATTCGCAGCACACGGCACCGAGCACCATGAAGTTGCCCGCGAGCGAGCCGGTGCCGGCCGTCGCATCCGCGCCCGCCTGGACGTGCGCGACATTGATGACGACGACGCCGACGATCGCCAGCGCGATCGACGCGAGCGCGCGGCCATCGGGCCGCTCCTTCAGGATCAGCCACGACAGCAGCGCGACGACCGCCGGAATCGTGCTCGTGATCACGCCGGCCGCGACCGCGCTGGTACGGGCGACGCCGTTGAGCATCAGCAGCGTGAAACCGAAGGTGCCGAATAGCGCCTGCAAAAACAGGTTGATCCATTCATCGCGTTTGACGCGGCGCAGTTTGGTCACGCGCAACAGCGGCCAAAGCACGGCCATCGCGATTATGAAACGCAGCAGCGCGAACAGCGGGACGGGGACGAAGGCGACGATCGATTTACCGATTCCGACATTGCTGCCGACGAGCAGCATCGAGGTAATGAGAAGCAGGGCGTAGCGATTCAAGCTGGAATCCGGACGGCTAGTTCAGTTAGCATTGTAAAAGGCCGTGCGAGACGGCGTAAGGGTGCGAAAGCGGGCGCGCTGGCGGTGCGTCGAGTTCGCATCAGCGGTATGCAATGTGCTGCGAGTGAGCGTAGAAGGCTCTGTAGAACGGGCGATCTTTTTCGCGCGCATCTCGTCTGATCAACGCGTAACTGCGTCGATGGCGGGCGCGATCTAAGGGTTTTCGCTTGCAGATCAATACGATGCGCGTAAGTGGCCGGTAAGTTGCAGCGCATATGGTTAAGCCTTGACGCGGGATAAGGTCGGGCAGGGCGCCCGCATGCACGGATGTTGCGATGCCGCACGCACGCGCGTTTGATGGTATCGCGAGGTGGGAGACAGCGCCGCTCGTGGCGGCTCGAACAGGATAAGGCCCGCGCGCCCGACGCGCGCCGGTACAGGTTTTACGTTTCATCTTCACCAAGGGGTTGTCGATGTCTGCGATTGAATCGGTTCTTCAGGAACGCCGCGTTTTTCCGCCCTCCGCTGACACTGCGAAGGGTGCCACGATCTCCGGCATGGACGCGTACCGGGCGCTCGCCGCCGAAGCGGAGCGCGACTACGAAGGCTTCTGGGGGCGTCTCGCGAAGGAGACGCTGAGTTGGCACAAGCCGTTTACGAAGGTGCTCGACGAATCGAAGGCGCCGTTCTACACGTGGTTCGAAGACGGCCAGCTGAACGCGTCGTATAACAGCATCGACCGTCACGTCGATGCCGGCAACGGTGAGCGCGTCGCGATCGTGTTCGAAGCCGACGACGGTACCGTCACCAACGTCACCTATCAGGACCTGTTGCAACGCGTATCGCGCTTCGCGAATGCGCTGAAAAAACGCGGCGTGAAGAAAGGCGACCCGGTCGTCATCTATATGCCGATGTCGATCGAGGGCATCGTCGCGATGCAGGCGTGCGCGCGGATCGGCGCGACGCACTCGGTCGTGTTCGGCGGTTTCTCGTCGAAGTCGCTCAACGAGCGGCTCGTCGACGTCGGCGCGGTCGCGCTGATCACGTCGGACGAACAGATGCGCGGCGGCAAGGCTTTGCCGCTGAAGAACATCGCCGACGAAGCGCTCGCGCTCGGCGGCTGCGAGAAGGTCAGGAGCGTGATCGTGTACCAGCGCACCGGCGGCAAGGTCGCGTGGGACGCAGGGCGCGACCTGTGGATGCACGAACTCACACAAGGCGAGTCGGACCAGTGCGTGCCCGAATGGGTCGACGCCGAGCATCCGCTCTTCATTCTCTATACGTCGGGCTCGACCGGCAAGCCGAAGGGCGTGCAGCACAGCACCGGCGGCTATCTGCTGTGGGCCGCGCAAACGCTGAAGTGGACCTTCGACTGGCGCCCCTCCGACGTGTTCTGGTGTACCGCCGACATCGGCTGGATCACCGGCCATAGCTACATTACGTACGGGCCGCTCACGCTTGGCGGCACCCAGATCGTGTTCGAGGGCGTGCCGACCTATCCGGACGCCGGGCGCTTCTGGCAGATGATCGCGAAGCACAGGGTCACGCTGTTCTATACGGCTCCCACTGCGATCCGCTCGCTGATCAAGGCCTCCGAGGCCGACGCTAAAGTGCATCCGAAGAGCTACGACCTGTCGACGTTGCGCATCATCGGCACGGTCGGCGAACCGATCAATCCGGAAGCGTGGGTGTGGTACTACGAGAACGTCGGCGGCGGCCGCTGTCCGATCGTCGATACCTGGTGGCAGACCGAGACCGGCGGCCACATGATCGCGCCGATGCCGGGCGCGACGCCGCTCGTGCCGGGTTCGTGCACGTTGCCGCTGCCGGGCATCATGGCCGCGGTCGTCGACGAAACCGGGCAGGACGTACCGAACGGGCAGGGCGGCATTCTGGTGGTCAAGCGTCCGTGGCCGGCGATGCTGCGCAACGTGTGGGGCGATCCGGACCGCTACAAGAAGAGCTACTTCCCCGACGAGCTCGGCGGCAGGCTCTACCTCGCCGGCGACGGCGCGGTGCGCGACAAGGAGACCGGCTACTTCACGATCATGGGCCGCATCGACGACGTGCTGAACGTGTCGGGCCATCGTCTCGGCACCATGGAGATCGAGTCGGCACTGGTGGCCAATCCGCTCGTCGCGGAAGCCGCCGTGGTGGGCCGCCCCGATGCGACGACCGGCGAGGCGGTGTGCGCGTTCGTGGTGCTCAAGCGTGCGCGTCCGCAAGGCGAAGAGGCCGTGAAGCTCGCGAACGACCTGCGCAACTGGGTCGGCAAGGAGATCGGTCCGATCGCGAAGCCGAAGGACATCCGCTTCGGCGAGAACCTGCCGAAGACGCGTTCGGGCAAGATCATGCGTCGTCTGTTGCGTTCGCTCGCGAAGGGCGAGGAAATCACCCAGGACGTGTCGACGCTGGAAAACCCGGCGATTCTCGATCAGCTCGGCGAGTCGATTTAAAGCGTTGTAAGCGGGTCTGCGCGGACGGCGGCGGCGTGTCGATCGACACGCTTGCGGGCACGCCGCGCAGACCCGTTATTCGAGTGGACGGCTTGTGTCACGGCGTTGCGCGGACAATCCCGATTGCCTCGCCGATGCCTTTTTGATACATAGGCGCATGGCCGCGCCGCACCTATCCTCCCACGCCAGGTTGAACCCCCCGCCCGAACCGCCACCGGTCTCGGCGGCGATGGCGCTCGCGCATCGCAAGTACTGGCGTTTCAACCTCGCGCTGATCGCGGTGCTGATGACGCTTGGCTTCTTCGTCTCCTTCGTCGTGCCATTGCTGGCGCCCGCGCTCGCGCAGGTGCACGCAGGCGGCTTCAGGCTGCCGTTCTACTTTGGCGCACAAGGCGCGATTCTGATCTACCTCGCGTTGATCGTCGTCTATATCGTGCTGATGCAGCGCGCCGATCGTCAGTTGCAGCACGCGTTCGAAGCGGATTCGCAGCGCGATGCGGCAAGCGGTCCCGCCGCGGATTCCACCAGCGGCGCGAACGATGACGTCACGATCGGCACGGCCGCGCCGGCCGCGCGCGGGCGCTGAGCCGATGAAGCTCACGCATCGGCTGATCCGCTCGTACGCGCTCTATACGCTCGGCTTTCTGCTGTTCGTCTACGTGATGTGGCGCATCGAGCGCAGCACCGGTCCCGGGGTGTGGATCGGCTATGTGTTCCTGTTCGTGCCGATCGCGGTGTATGCGGTGATCGGCGTGCTGTCGCGCACGTCCGACCTGGTCGAATACTACGTGGCGGGGCGGCGCGTGCCGTCGGCGTTCAACGGTATGGCGACCGCGGCCGACTGGTTATCGGCCGCGTCGTTCATCGGTCTGGCCGGCTCGATCTACGCGACCGGCTACGACGGCCTCGCGTACCTGATGGGCTGGACCGGCGGCTATTGCCTCGTCGCGTTCCTGCTCGCGCCATATGTGCGCAAGCTCGCGCGCTACACGATTCCCGATTTTCTCGGCACGCGCTATTCGAGCAACGCGGTGCGCGGCCTCGCGGCGCTCGCCGCGATCCTGTGCTCGTTCGTTTATCTGGTCGCGCAGATCCAGGGCGTCGGGCTGATCGCGACGCGCTTTATCGGCGTCGATTTCGCGGTCGGCATTTTCTGCGGGCTCGCGGGCATTCTGGTGTGCTCGTTTCTGGGCGGCATGCGTGCCGTTACGTGGACCCAGGTCGCGCAGTACATCATCCTGATCCTCGCGATGCTGATACCGGTATCGATGATCGCGCACAAAGACGGCCTCGGCTGGGTGCCGCAATTCAGCTATGGACGCCTGATGGAGCGCATGGAAGGGCTCGAGAAACAGGTGCGCGACGCGCCGCTCGAGGAGCGCGTGCGCGACGACTATCGACGCCGCGCCGCGTTGATGCAACTGCGGCTCGATACGCTGCCGCAATCGTTCATCGACGAAAAGCAGCGGCTCACGCAGGAGGTCGGCGATCTGCGCCGCCATAACGGTCCGTTGCGCGAGATCAAGGAGCTCGAGCGCGCGCTCGAACAGTTTCCGCGCGATGCCGCCGCCGCGCAGATCGTCTGGAGTCAGAAGCGCGACGACATGCTGATGCGGGCGACCGCGCCGGTGCCGATGCAGGAACCGTTTCCTGCTGTCGGTGAGGAAGACCCAAGCACGCACGCGCGCAACTTTCTATCGCTGCTGCTGTGTCTGTCGCTTGGCACGGCGAGCCTGCCGCATATCCTGACGCGCTATAACACGACGACTTCGGTGGCGTCGGCGCGCCGCTCGGTCGGCTGGACGCTCTTTTTCGTCGCGCTGTTCTATCTGACCGTGCCGGTGCTGGCGGTGCTGATCAAGTACGAGATCCTGTCGAATCTGGTCGGCCATCATTTCGCCGATCTGCCGCAGTGGCTGATGCAATGGCGCAAGGTCGAACCGAGCCTGATCAGCCTCGCCGATACGAACGGCGACGGTATCGTGCGCTGGAGCGAGATCCAGATGCAGCCTGATATGGTCGTGCTCGCGGCGCCCGAGATCGCGGGGCTGCCGTATGTGATGTCGGGCTTGATCGCGGCGGGGGCGCTCGCGGCGGCGCTATCGACCGCGGATGGTCTGCTGCTGACGATCGCGAACGCGCTATCGCACGACGTGTACTACCACATGGTCGATCCGAACGCGTCGAGCCAGCGGCGCGTGACGATCTCGAAGATTCTGCTGCTGGGTGTCGCATTGTTCGCGTCGTACGTGGCGTCGCTGAATACGGGGAATATTCTGTTTCTGGTCGGGGCGGCGTTTTCGCTGGCGGCGTCGAGTCTGTTTCCGGCGCTCGTGCTCGGCGTGTTCTGGAAACGCACGACGCGGCTCGGCGCGGTGGCGGGGATGGTCGCGGGGCTTGTCGTGTGCATCTACTACATCGTGTCGACGTATCCGTTCTTCACGCAGATGACGGGATTCACAGGTGCGCGCTGGTTTGGCATCGAGCCGATCAGTTCGGGCGTGTTCGGTGTGCCGGCGGGTTTTCTCGTGGCGATCGGGGTGAGTTTGATCGATCGAAAGGCGGACGCTTATACGATCGCGCTAGTCGACTATATCCGGCATCCGTAGGCGGTTTGCGCGGGGCTTTGGCCAGGGTGTGGCGCAGGGCGCGAAGTTTGCTATAATTCGGCTCCCCGCCGGAGAGATGGATGAGCGGTTTAAGTCGCACGCCTGGAAAGCGTGTATAGGTTAATAACCTATCCGGGGTTCGAATCCCCGTCTCTCCGCCAGGATATCAATGAATACGGGCCTCTTGGCCCGTTTTTCGTTTCTACCCACCAAACAACCCACCATACGCCAAACTGTGGTTGCGGGTCGTGGCCAGTCGGTACAGGGGTCGGCGCACGCCACGTTGCCACCATGGGTTGAAACCATCCCGTTTGCATTGAGCATTGGCGGCGACACGCGCGCGCGTGATACCTGTTGCCGTTGCCGACTTCGCGGAACGCCGCCTGGGTCCCGGCCGGCAATGCCAACTCCCGGCGGCCATGCAACCGGTCAGGTTCGGAGGCAATCGTCTGCCTGAATCGCCATTCAGCTGCGGAGTCTGGAACCGCTCATCTGATGAAGCCGCGCTTCCTTCTCTCTCCTTCGATCCGCTTCATTTCGCCCATCCAGTACGCTTGTTGCACGGCGTCGTCAGCTCTCATCGCGAGTAGCGCCTGGAGTCGCGCTTCTTTCTCGGCTCGCACAAGATCTGCCTTCGCGCGAAGCATTTCAAGATCGCCATAGTCCACGGGTTTATAGACTCCACCCAGTCCGGAGTGAGCATAGATCGCGTATATCTCGTGGGCGATGATGGCTGCCTGGTCGGGATCCATACCTTCGCCCTCCAGCGCAAGTACGAACTTGTGCGTGTCCATGCAACCTCCTTATCGTGTTAGGGCCTGCCACTGGTGCGTGGCCGGATGACCGCGTTGCATCGCCGGCGCGACCGTGTAAAGCAGCACGAGAAACAACAGGCCAATCAAAGCGGCGGATTCAACCGGTCGATGCAACGATTGGGTTAAATCGCTCAGCCGGCGTGTCGAAGTTTAGTGTTTTTCGGGGACGTTCGTTGAGCCGCCTGGCTACGGCATTCAGTCTGGCCTGCGAGTAGACGGAGAGATCAGTACCCTTAGGGAAGTATTGCCTCAGAAGCCCATTCGTGTTTTCGTTTGAGCCGCGTTGCCAGGGAAGAGGTGGCTTCGCTCGTTCGGACAGTTTTCCGAGATTTTTAAGTGGAGCGTCCGAGGCAATCATGCTGCCGATTTGATCGCTGGCAGCGTCGCGAAGTATGCCTCATCCGGCGTCTGATCGGACAGACTTGAATGGGGCCGTTTCCGGTTGTACAAGTGCGTTTCATACTGCCCAACCTCGCTATGTTGTTGATAAATCTAGAGAGCCCTGTTGTGTCGTTGGTATTGTGGGGTGTCCACGCCGTGCGCGAGCCCGTCCGACGAGTTCGGTAACTGCGTCCCCGGTCAGCGAATTGCGATTGAAGATCCATGGCCCGTTGGGTAACGGATGTTCGGCTGGGATCTTGTTGCGCTCAACTGCGAGCCTGAGCGTTCCGGGGCTCACACCGATGAACGCCGATGCCTCGGTCAACGTCATCCATCCTTCAGCAGCACGTCGTTCGCTCGAATAGACCGGGATCTGATGGTGGCTGCGCAACGCGGTGACTCGCTCCTGGGTCCAGAAGTTACCCCGGCCGGTTCGCAGGTCATTGCGATTGAGTACGCCGGCGATCACCAGATCCGGACAGATACGGACAAGCTGGCGCACGGCATCAATTGCTTCACGTGACGTATGCGTAGTGTTCTCTCCGCGGCGCCGCCGCGGCACGCGAATCTCGGTATGTACTCCGCCCTTCCAGTGAATGACGAGCACGATTTCGCTCGTTGCGTCGTCAACGTCAACGACGACTTCGTGGATCAGGGTGCGCACTATGCGCTTCTTCAGGCGGGCGTCGGCCTGCGGCCAGATCGATTCCAATGCAGTGGCAAGATCGGCAAACTCCTCTGGCTGGGTAGGCGGTATCTGGCCGGATGTGCGCGACTGTTGCTCGATACGCGATTCCAGTTCCTCTACGCGTAGTAGCGCATGATTCCAGCGCCGCTCCAGTTCGTCGGCGACGAGCCGGTTCTCGGGGTCAGCAGCATCGTACTGTTTCTGCGCGCGTTGCGCGGCGTAGCGTGCAGCCTGAAGATCCCGCTGCAACGCGGCCAGCACTTCGTCCTGCTTCAGGGTCTCTTCTTCGCGCGCCACGATTGCTGCCTCAATTGCCGCCGGTTGAACGACCTGCAAGACCGCCTCGGCGATGGCCGCGTCCGCGCGTGTGCCACCGAACGCAATACAACGCGGTTGCCCCTTGTCCATCCAGCCGCGATGACAGCTATAGCGCAAGGCGTCGTGCCTGTTACCCGTGTAGTGTAGTGTAGCGTCAGCTTGCTCGCGCAGCGCCTGCAGCGCAATAGTCCCGCCAGCAGGGCCTCACCGTTCTTCGGGGCGCCAGCGTGTCCGGCCAGACGCAGGTTGCCGCTAATGGCACACTGGATCCGTTCGAATTCGTCCCAGTCAACGTACCCTTCGTGGGCATTCGGAATGAGCGCAAGCCACTGATCCCGTGGTTTGCGGCGATCACGTTTGCGTGGTTCCCCAGCCTCGTAATGGATCGCGCATTCGGTTTTGCCATAGGCATACGTGCCACCGTAGATCGGGTTGGTCAGGATCCGGTACACCGTGCCGTAGCTCGGCCGTTTCCATTGGATTTCGCCGCGCGGCATGCATGCCGGCAACTGCAGGCCGTGCTCCAGGAACCATAACAACGTCTGACGCACCGAACCAATCGCGCCGAACTGGCGGAATACTGAGCGGATGGCGTCCTGCACGCGCAAATCCGGATCCTTCTCCAGGCGCTGGTCTTCGGTCTTGCAGTAACCCACCGGCGCCGCGACAATGAGTTCGCCGCGTTTGGCCTTCTCCCGACGAGCTTCGAGCGAACGCTGACGCAACAGATCCAGCTCGTATTCGTTCAGGCTGCCCTTCAAGCCGAGCAGCAAACGATCGTTGCTCTGCCGCGGTGAGTAGACGGTCTCCTGATCGACGAGCACCGTGTCGACGACGCGGCACACCTCAACCAGTTGCTGCCACTCGCGACTGTTGCGCGCGAATCGTGAAACCTCGCGAGCGGCAACTGCGCCGACGTGCCCAAGACAGACCTCTGCGACCATCCGTTCGAAGCCCGTGCGCGTTTGCGTTCCGGCCGCAGAGCGTCCCAGATCCTCGTCGATCACCTCGATCTCGTTCCAGCCCAACTGATGCAGACGATCCTGCATCGCATACTGCAGCTTCTGGCTCTCCAGATTGTGGCTGACCTGGTAGGCCGACGACTGGCGCACGTACAGCATGGCCTTGCGCGCCAGATGCTGCGCCCGAATCTTGTCACTCATCGCGCACCTCCGGCTCGTGTACGGCGGCGAGCAGCCCGCGACGGTGTTGCCGCAGCAGCTGCGCCAGCAAACGCACCGTCTGCTGCCGGACTGAGGTTGACCCGGTTCGACGGACGGATTTGCAGCCTGCGATTTGATGCGATCTAACCTCCGTTGAGTGTTGAGTCGCGGGTTGTCCACGGGCGGGCGGCGGGTCGCCTCTCACGACCATGACGCTGCCCGCCGGTGGACAACCCGCAAGGCGATACGGTTTGCCTTTTAACGTTGAGGTTTTCGAATTCAAGCGGCGAACGATAGCCAATGCCGCTGTGTAAGCGGCGTACGTTGTACCAGCCCTCCAGGAACCAGAAGATGCGTTGCCGGGCCTGTTCACGAGTCGCAAAGAGTTCTCGCGAGAGTAGCTCCGCTTCAAGCGTGCCGAAGAACGATTCGCACATCGCGTTGTCGTACGCGTCGCCGGCCGTCCCCATCGACGGTTGCACACCGGCTTCGCGGCAGCGCCGTCCGAATGCAATAGAGGTGTATTGGCATCCCTGGTCCGAATGTAGAATTACGCCCTCGTGGCGTCGCTGCAGCAACGCCATATCGAGTGCGCGCAGCATCAGTTCGGTGTACAGATGGCTTGACATCGCCCAGCCTACAATTCGGCGACTGAACACGTCGAGGACTACGGCCAGATACAGAAACCCCTCGCCAGTCGGGATGTAGGTGGCGTCCGCCACCCACAGCATGTTTGTCGCCTCCGCGCAGAAGTGCCGACGCACCAGATCCGGAGCGCGCCGAGCCCCCGCGCGTTGCCGCGTGGTGTGTGGCCAGCGCCGCCGGCTCGCACCATGCAGGCCGGCCAGGTGCATCAGACGTGCGACCCGCTTGCATCCCACATGCACGCCTTCCCACGCGAGCTGCGCATGGATACGTGGCGCCCCATATGTGCCGCGTGAATTCGCATGCAGCGTGCGGATGCGCTCGAGCAGTTGCGCATCGCTACACGAGCGTTTCGATGGCTCACGCACCAGCCATGCGTAGTAGCCGCTCGCGGAGACCCTGAGCAGCCGTGCCATCGTGGCAATGGGCCACCTGGCCCGGTTCGCTCTCATGAATCCGTACCGCCCTTCGGCGGAACGGCTCCCGTCTCCCTCGCGAACCAGGCCGCGGCCTGCGAGAGAATGTCCCTTTCCATCTTCAGTTGCCGGTTCTCGCGACGCAACCGTGTGAGTTCCTGCCGCTCGGCCGTGGTCAGCCCGTCGTGACGCACACCCGCATCGCGATCGGCCTGCGCGACCCAGTTGTTGATCGTCTGTTCGGTCGGCTCGAACTCGCGCGCCAGATCCTCAGGCGTTCTTCCGGCCTTAACCAGCTCGACCATGTGAGCCCGGAATTCCACAGGGTATGGGGTACGATGCCTGCCCATTTTCGACACCTCCTGATCAAAAGCATAGGTGTCCGTTTTCGCGGGTCAACTTCAGACCTCTTGCGGCAGGTGCTCCCATTGTGGTGTCTTCGGAAAGAGACGGAACAGGTCGAGTTGACCGCCCGGTTGGGGGTTTGTCTGGCGTCGCATCAGCACCTCCTGTACGGAGCAAAGGATGGTGCTCGGCTTGTACCATACCGCGCGGCGTGGCAGCAGGCGCCTGCGCCAACAGGTACTTCAGTTCCCTCAATGCTTCACAGCTGACGGCGGGAGACGTTGCCGAGGTAATGCGACAGCAGGCAACGGGATCGAACATCCATTGCGGCACCTCCAGCAAGCCCGCCGTGTCGAACGGCTCTCGCCCACAGCGCAGCACTGACTCGGCGTTCTTCCTCTCTATCGTGGTGAAAATCCATACCGTGTGCCCGTACCACGGGTGCCAGCGGTAGAGAACCTCCTTTGATTCGCCGATATGGGCGTTGTGTTGACGGCTTGTATAGCTCGATGTAGTCGCCAATGGAGCGCCGGGCGTGGCTGACCGACTCGTAGGCCCTCAGGTACACTTCTTCGTACTTGGTGCTGCGCCAGACGCGCTCGACGAACACGTTGTCGCGCCAGGCGCCTTTGCCGTCCATCGACAGCCGCACGCCGCGCTCAGGTACGGCATCGGTGAACGCGGCCGCCGTGAACTGGCTAGCCTGATCGGTGTTCACGATGTCTGGCAGCCCGTAGCGGGCGAATGCTTCTTCCAGCGCCTCCACGGCATGTATTGCCTCCGGCGTCATGGCCACCCGGTGTGCAAGAACCTTGCGACTCGCCCAATCTACTACCGCCGTCAGATAGACGAAGCCACGCGCCATGGGAATGTACGTTGTGTCGGGTGCGAAGACCTGATTGGCGCGCTCGATCTTCATGCCGCGCAACAGGTACGGCCATATCTTGTGCTGCGCGTTGCGTCGGCTCGTGTTGGGCTTGCAGTAAAGCGCTTTCACACCCATACGCTTCATGAGCGTGCGCACGCGACGGCGACCCACCCCATGGTCTTCCCGGCGCAACAGCCGGACCAGCATTCGCGCTCCGGCGAACGCAAACTCCAGGTGCAGCCCGTCGATCCGGCGCATCAAGTTCTGGTCAGCCTCGCTGACCTGCCGCGGCCGATAGTACACACTCGATCTGGCAATGCCGACGAGCTTTGCATGTTGCGACACCGGTAACTGATGGCCACGGTCAACCATCGCTTTGCGCCCAGCAATCCCGCCTTGTTGAGCGCGCCGCTTGAAAAATCATTTTCCAGAGAAAGCTGGCCGATCCTGGCGTGTAGGGTCTTCACGTCTACCGGCGGCTCGTTCGATACCACGCCCGCCGTTCCAGACACGTCGGCCGCACGCTCCTGCAGCTGCCGTTTCCATTCCGTGATCTGGTTCGGGTGCACATCGAACTGCTGCGCCAGTTCGGCCAGCGTGCGCTCGCCTTTGACTGCCGGCAGCGCCACTTTCGCCTTGAACGCCGCTGAGCGCTTGCGTCGGGTTCTCTTCGTCATGTCCTCGGTTCCTTTGCCTGCATTTTCGCTGGCTCAAGCCCCGGGCGTTCCACCTATCCCGCTGTCCGAATTCGCCCGGCCACCTCTGATCACGTCCGCACATCGCCGCCATCCTCAGTAAATGCGCAACGTCTTTGCGACGCTGGGCACGCCCTTGTTATTGAGAGCAAACAGCATGTAATAGCCGGGGACGACGATGCCCGGATCGGACGGGATATTGATCAGGTATTCGCCCGCCGTACCGGTGGTGAACTTCACCGGGACCCGGCGCTGCTCGTTGTCCAGCGAGTGCGTTGCCGATGCCATGCGGAGGAGCGAGAAGTTGGTCACGGGCCCATTGGTGGTGACGGCGATGGAAGTACCGAGGCTGACCTCCGACGGTGCGGAGACGATGACGGGTCGCGTTGCCGCCGAGCCGTCCGGATTCAGCAGATAGGGCGGCGTCAGGATCTCGACACTCGGATGGTTGGCCGAGCAGGTGCCGCAGAGGCCGCCACCGCCGCTCAGCACACGTCCGTCGGGCAGCAGCAGGGCCACGCTGTGGTAAGTTCGCGGCGTGGCCATCGGCGCCAGCAGCTGAAATGTCTCTGTGGCCGGATCCCAAAGCTCAGCGGTGAGCACGGCTTCGTCATCGGAGAACGGCCTCGGGTAGGTCTGGCCGCCGATCACCACAACTTGGCCGTTCGGCAGCACCACACTGTTATGGAAAGCCCGTGCATAGGCCATCGCGGCGACCTGGCGCACCTTGGCCGTGCCACCGTTGATATCAATGAGATTGGCGTTCGCACTTGCCCAAGTGCTATCGTAACTCGGCGCGCCGCCTATGGTGAGGATCTTGCCGATATCGTACATGACTGCGTTGCCGTTCATTGCATCGGCGTCCCCGCCGCGCTCGCCGGCCCAGGTAATACTGCCGCTGCCGGCCGTGTCGATCCAGTGCATGCTTTTGCTTGGACCTGCGTGAAATACACGGCCATTGGACACGGCAAACATCCAGGCATGGTTATCCGCGCGGTAAATGCCGGCACCATCAGCGGTGAGGATTTCGGTGGCAAACACTGCAGAGTTGAGTTGCCAGCCAGTACCTGGGAGCCAGGTTTCGCCATTCTTGTTACCCTTGTTGACGTCCCACGACCCGCCCAGGGTAAATACGCCGCCATTGGTCAGCGTGACGCTGCCATTGTATCCGCGGCCAATGTTCATCAGCGGGCCGGCGGACCACGAGAGCGTGGCGGGATCGAAGATACTAGTCTTGGTATCGCTGGAACCACCATTGACGAAAATCCGGCCGTCGGGAAGATTCGCAATGCCAGGACAGAACATGTCGTGGCCGGTGTTGCTTACAAGCATTTCAGAGGAATTTCCCGTGGCAGGGTCAAAAATAACGGTATAGGTCTGGCCACCGTCGCCGCCGAAATTGAGGGGGTCCCAGGAGGACCACGTCAGTACCTTGCCGTTGGGCAAGTTGGCTGCCGCGACCGGCACGATCGGAAGTGCTTGCGGCGCCGTCCAGCTTGACGGCAAGGTGACGGCCTGCGGAGGCGGGGTGTGCAGGCCATCGATTTCCCAGGTCTGGCTCGCGCTGCCGTCGCATGGCATCTGCACGACTTGCTGGCCTGCCTGCGGATTCCCCCCCCCCTGAGCGACGAGACACTTGCTGCTGTGCGCCGCCACGATCGCATAGCCCGTACCTTGCTGGCGCAGCGTGAACTGCTGGTTCGGTTGCCCGTTGCAGGCCCACTGAATCGCCGGGGCGCCCGCGTCAAAGCTAATTCCCGTGATGTCCAGGCATTTGCCGCTGTGCTGAGCAATGAGCTGATACGCGGTGCCGACCGGTTGGAGCTGCCAACTTTGGTTGGCTTGGCCATTGCACGTCCAGACAATCACTGCCGCTCCGTCTGACTGCGAAATTCCTGTGACATCGGTACACAGCGTCGTTCCGCTGGGGCGCAGCGTGCTGACTGCGGCGTTGGACTGTGCCGCCGCCGGCCCGGACAGCATCATGGTTATGGCCATGCAAGCGGCGCCAATCCATCCAAGCAGGCGTGTCATCTTACATCCAGCGTATCGTTGGCAAGTATGAGTCATGGCAGTGGTGGGTTGTTGTTTGGTGCTGTCTTGCTCGGGGACCAAGCAGTCAAGCTTGGGCTAGGTGTTCCAGAACGTACGGGACTTCATCGGCCAGCGGCAAGGAGGTGCTCCGCCAGCGTAGTTGTGCAGCCTTGCCGAAGAAATAGACTTACGTGGAATGGCTATCCAGGCCTGGGGACAGCGCTCGGCCGGCGAGGGCCGCCCCTGATCTCCTCTACGTCGCCAATGCGCGGTCTCACGGCGTGCCGGGCCGGGCCGGCGTCAAATCGCTTGAGCCACGCGCGCAGTGCGCCCGGTGAATCGGCGAGCGGATCAATGCTGAGTGATATCAATCGAAGTGGATATTGCGAGCCTAGTCGCGGTATTCCTTGCTGCACGGCAGAAAATAGCGCGCCCTGCAGCGGACAAACCGAACTGCACCCAGTGAACATTGTCTGCACTGCTGAAACGCTGCCACACAGGACGTCCCGCAGGAGCCGCCTTTGGCCGCCCTCGTCGACGACCCAAGTGTCTGGAATGCGCAGCGGTGGATTCACCGCGCCGATGCCGCCGTGTGCGTATATGTCGCGAGACGCGACAGCGACGATGCTTGCGGAAATACCCTGAAGCCATGCACGCCGGGTCCATCTCATTTCCATATACCACCGAAATGCGTAGTAAAGTCAATCATAGAGACCGGCGAGCATAGGGAATCGCAGAGTCTCACGATAAGTGCCCGCCGTTATGACAATGTGGTCGCCCGACTTCAGCGCCGCGATGGCGGTGGAGATCGTTCAATACACAACGGTCTGCAGCATGAATCCGCACGACTATCCTCGCGGCCCGCTCGTTGAGCGGTATGTTGTCAGGCAACGTGCCCTCCAACACGTCATTAAAACGCCCGCGCCGGTAATTTAGTTGCATTTGAGAGGACTTCGGACGCAAATGAACGCGGCAAGATCCAGAGAAATCCGTATTTCTCGATCAAACCGCTCGTACGAAGTAGTCTCAATTAAACTTTTCGCCGCAAACCACTTGCCATTGTCATAGCCAATAGGCTGCGACCTATAATTCCATTCGTAGTACGAATGTTATGGCAGACTCCACCTATACTGCTGTCGATTTGAGTGTTCAATGCATCCGCTGTATGCGCCCCACCACCTATTCACACATAGGGTGAGGCATTGATGACAGAGCAACCTGTTTTTCCGTGCGGTCAAAATGATTTAGCAGCGAGTTCGCGCTATGCGTTGACGCGTCACCGGTTTACGATAGCGAGTATGGTGGATCGATATGGCAAGCCTCTGTGCGGTAAACCGCTTAAACACTTAATCGGTGAAGTCGCTCATTGCAGACTTCGCGGTGTCTTCGCAAAACAGCGTGGTGTAGTTGGCCGCGAGTCTGCGATTAATGAATGCCTTGAACCGAAGGTTCGGAGTGCTGACTTTCACACTATCGGACTGGCCTTATACGAAACGCTGCTGATATGCGGCTGCTGTGGTCGGGCGCTCACCGTTCGCTACCAAGGTAACGGCGGCCTTTATCCGTTGTGCTTGTGTAGTGCTCGCCGCCGCGAGGGTTTGGCGACCACCGATTGCCTGAGCATGAGCAGCGACCTGCTTAACAACGCAATCGGCGAGGCTGGATTCACCGCGCTGCGGCCAGCCGAGTTGAAACTTGCGGTGACCGCGCTGAACGAACTTGAGCAACGCGATCACGGCATCATGCGTCAGTGGCATATGCTCGTCGAACGCGCCGAATATGAGGTCGCGCTGGCAGAGCGTCGCTACGGGAACGACGGAGTTCTACTCGCATCATTTTCGATAACGCGGCAGATTGTCGTTTCTCAAAGATCCCAGTGACAATGGTTAAAGCGAGGCCGCCGAAACCCCTGCACGAAAAACGAAAGCGCGCTAAATAACGAGCTCGTCCCTTGATGCGGTAGCTGCGCCCGTCGAACTCGGGCAGGTAGCAATGATGCATGAGCCGGTCGAGGACTGTCTGATGCCGGCTGGCCGTCTCGTCTCGGCGTGCACTCACTTTTACGTCGGTCACAGCGATATAGCAAAGGAACGCGGTGCCTTGCCATTCAGATGGACAGGCATTGGATCAGACGCTCGAACCGCCCGAAATGCTGCGTCATCCACTGTCGGATCCCCGCTGGATTCAGCGAGATCGGCAGCGATAAGTCCGCCAGACGGCTCACAATGGACGCGGACTTTCGCAATATTTTGGCTATGGTGCCAGAACTTTAGTGCGGAGCCCTTCCCTGGCGGCATAGGGCCGTGACGGCGATCCGAGCGAACCGGCCATTCGAGTGACGGTTTCGTCGGATGAGCGAACGTCGGCAAGTGGCCGAGATGATGGCATGGAGGCGCCACTTTCCCGTGGCCCCTGAACTGGTGCCAAACTGAAGTCTGGCGCTGCATTTCAGTGAGGAGCCTTCATCATGGACATCGCGACTATCGGGCTAGATCTGGCCAAAAACGTCTTCCAGTTACACCACTGAACCACTCCGGCAGGACGGTCCTCCGCAGGCGTCTGCGCCGCGCGGAAGTGCTGTCTTTTTTCGCACGGCTGCCGGTTTGCCTGGTTGGCATGGAGGCCTGCTGGGGCGCGCACTACTGGGCGCGCGAAATCCAGAAGCTCGGCCACACGGTACGCCTGATGGCACCGCAATACGTAAAGGCCTACGTCAAGACCAATAAGAATGACGCCGCTGACGCCGAGGCGATTGCCGAAGCCGTGACACGCCCCTCGATGCGATTTGTGCCCGTCAAAACCCAAGATCAGCAGGCAATGCTTGCGCTGCACCGTGTACGGCAAGGCCTGATCAAGGCGCGTACCGCACAGGCCAACCAGATCAGAAGCTTCCTCGCTGAGTGTGGAGTCGTGATACCGGCGGGCTTGGGGCGATTGCGCAGAGCATTGCCAATGGTGCTGTCCGAGGAAGAACGCGTGGATGGTCTGATGCGCCAGTTGTTGGTTGATCTTGCCGCAAGATTGCGCAGTCTGGACGACGAGGTCGCACGACTTGACAGACACATTGCCGAATTCAATCGCCGCAACCAGGACTGCCGGCGCCTCGAGACGATTCCCGGCGTTGGCCCGATCACCGCAAGCGCCCTGGTGGCAGCAGTCGGCAACGCAACTGCATTCTGTAACGGTCGCGAGCTGGCGGCGTGGCTCCGAATTTCGCAACATGCGATTTATGCTAGAGGTAAAGGATCATACGGTCCGGGTTGCTCTAGTCCCTAAAAGCGGCGAAAAGGGTGCGATGTTCGAATACCCGTATGCAACTCCCGACGATCACAATCTGTCAGGAGAACTTGAGCGTTTGAAGGAGCGTCTGCGCCAAGACATTGTGACAGCGCAAAATATCGAAGATGGGAAAGGAACGCGACTGACTTGAGGGAAAGCCGGATCCACATGGGCGTTGAATTTAGCGACATTCCACTCCAACGCACCTTTTCCGCGACGTCCGTTGGTGCGAAGGATGAACGTCCCACGTGGGTCGCGGCCGGTCGCAATCGAGCCAACATGAACGACATGAGGTTTGCGACGGCCTGAAAAAATGCCGCCGATATCGGCCGTTGCGTTCTGCGCGTCCCCCTGAACAGCCGAATCGAGGATTCAAAGTTCTCAAAAAATTTTGTCCCTGTTGGTGTGCACTATTTGATAGGACCCGCGAGTAGGCCTAAAACGTGTGTGCCGGGGGGGCGAAAATCGATGTGAATCCCGGTCATTTTCAAGGCTCAAGGTTGTGTTTCGTGATCAGCCCTCTGACGTCGTGACTCATAGCACGACGGCCAATTGCCATGGAGAAGTGGCGCTGCTGATGTCGAAGCGCGAGCGTTGAGCAACGGGCCCGGTTTTGCCCGTTTTTCCCGGTTCCGGTCTTTCCGGGCAAGTTAGCACGGTCCGGTTTCGCCCGCTCCAGCTATAGGAAGCGGGCGAAACCGGGCAAACCGGTCCGGCGCACCTGTTGTTCCAATAGGGCGCTTTGCGGGTAAATCAGGCGCGCCACAGCGAGTTGCTTTTCACGCCAAAGATATTTTTCGCCACAAGACCGTTCAAGGCTTCGATCGCGCGCTGCTTTTTATGTTTCTGGTCGCACAGCATCCGCTCGGTCACGAGCGCGACGGCCTCATCGAGGGGGATACACGCACGGTCTTTTGGCGCGCCATCTTGCCCGGTCTCGAAAGAGTTGCGCAGCGCCCCGGTCACGGCATCGAACGCGATTTTCTGATTTCCGCCAGTCGGCAGCTTCGTCCCCTTCACGGGCTGGATCGATTCATCCGGTGCGATCACGCAGCTCGTGACCGGCTCGCCGCAGTCATCGTTTCCGAGATCCACGACGAGCAGCTTGAACCGGTGAGCAGCGCCGGTTTCATCGTCCTTGGATTTGGCCACGACCCATTCGCGACGGCTCTCGGTCGCATTCACCTCGATGGCGCCATCGAGCGCGGCATGCAGACTCGAATGCCCGCGCAATCCCTTCGTGGCATCCTTGCCCGTATGATGAACCAGCAGGACCAGGCCGCCGAGCAGGTTCTGCAGGCGCTTGGCGGCGGTGATCATGTTGCCCATGTCCACGGACGAGTTCTCGTCGGCGCCAGGCGCAGCGCGGTTCAGCGTGTCGAGCACAACCATCCCGCCAGCGCCACCCGCGCTTGCGATGGAGCGGGCAAGCTCGGCTACGCCCGCGCCGTCGAGCAGGTCGAAAGGCGCGGTCATGAAGCGCAGGCCGTCAGGCAACGGCTTGTCGTGGTGCTTCGCCCACGCCTTGACGCGCTTGCCCATGCCAGCTTCGCCTTCCAGTGCGCAGTAGGTCACCGGACACTGAAGTACCCGGTGACCGAACCACTCCGGATTGCCACCCGCGACGGCGGCAGCAATGTCGAGTACCAGAAAGGATTTCCCGCTGCCGCTGGGGCCGAACAGCGCAGCCAGGCCTTCGAGAGGCAGCACCGCGCGCACCAGCCACTTCATGGGAGGCGCGTTCGCCAGCTCGTCAGCGGAGCGCAGCGGAAAGCGCGCAGTCGTGGGAGTGATGCCGGCCTCTCGGAGCTGCCCGGTATCCGTTGCCCGCACTTCGTTCACCCACATGACGAGCGTGCCGATCGTCGCCACATTCGTAGTGCGGCCGAAGCTTTCCCACTCCCTTTCGCACAGGCCCGGCTGATACATCAGTTCGCCGTCAGCCGTCACGCGTTCGTCTTTCGCTGACCAGGTATCCCACAGTTCAAGCCCCTCGTCGGAGCCGTCGAACTGGTGATGCAGGATCATACCGAGCTTCAGCCAACGGGCACGATTCCATTCATCGGCGTTCGGATCGAGCCGCGACAGCAGCTCGTCTTTGACGCGCTCCAGGGTCCAGCGCGGATCGGACTGCTTTGCCTCGAGCAGACTGAAATCGACGCCGTTGCAAGCCTCGGCAGTAACCGGCTTCGCAGTTTCGCAAGGTGCAATCGCCAGATAAGAATCGGGATTCAGGTATCCGCCGCCCAAGGACACGCCAAACCTGTACTCGGCTCCCTGATTCTGTATGGGGCAATACATGGCGCGTTCGGCCTCCAGCGAACCAGGGTCGAGCGTCGCGCGAAAAAACGTCGCGATCGCCAGAGCCACCGTACGGTGCTCCTCGCGCGACATGTCACGAATACTGGGAATGATGATCCGCAGGCGCGGCGCTTCAGGCGTGTGAGAGCGTGTGGTATGCCATAGGTAATCGAAAGGCGCGAGCGTATCGCCGCGGACCAGTGCGGCGAAGAGGTCTGCAGTTCCCTTGTCAAAATCGAGCGTCAACGCCGAGCGGCGCTTGAAGGACGCGTGGTTGCGCTGGTTTCCATCGAAAGCGCCGAACACGACGAACGGGTCGCGTTTCTTCGCTTCTCCGCGCTCCTTATTACTCAGCGCCATGAAGTCGGTGTGCGACATGGGGCTCTGCTTCGGCATCGAGACGAACTGCTTCAGCGCCTCGAAGCTGATCGGTTTCACGGGGCGGATAACACCAAGGTTTCCCTGGCCATAGACCGACGACAGGAGGCGCTGCGGATGGATTTCTGGAAGTTGGTTTGCTATCATCGTTTTATCTCTTAGGAATGCTTAATGCCACGGCGTCTGATATGGCGGATACCGGGGCTTTCTTTTAGCCTTCGTGCAGGGTGCTACAGGCGAGCAAAGAGGCCGGGGTGTTCTTCCTCGAACTTAATGCGGGCGTGAACCGCATAATCGCTCGCGGCAGCCTTCATGAAAGCCGTCACCAGAGCAACAGAATTGGTGTCGCTGATCTTATATCCTCGAGCACGCGCTTCCTCGACCGCATGAAGAGCGGAGAACAGGTACAACTCGGCAGTCATCGCGGCCTGCCTCATGAGATCTTCATAGGAGACGCTCATGCCGCACCTCCCGCCAGGCGTTCGATGGAATCGGCGGCACTCATGAGACGACCGTTCGGCGACTCCACCGGCTGAAGGCGGCAGCAGGCGCCGGTCTCTGCGGGAATCTCTGCAGAACGAACGCGGGCTCCGGACTGGGCGAGCGAAACGGCGTTTGCATGAGACGCGATGTTCTGGGTGAAATGGTCGGCGTGGGCAGGATTGGCAAAACGGTCCATCATGCTGCGCCTCCGCCAAGCAGAACAGCGCGCAGCTCACCCACATTCCAGCGGGTCGAGCCGCCGATCTTGCGCGGGGCGGGGAGTGCGCCGCGCTTCGAACGTTCCCACACGGTCGCGACGTTGCACTGACACAGCCCGGCCACAGTGCGCACGTCGACGGCGGCCGCGTTCGGCAACTCGTCAAACTCTTTCAGGTCAGTCTTGTGAGCCATCGATTTTCTCCAGTACCCGTCGGAATTGACGGGCAGGGAGAAGCGTATCGAGCCGGCCGCTGCCCCGCACCCTAAGCCACCCTAAAACTACCCCAATTGCACCCTACTCTCATTTAGGGTGCCGCGAGAACCTCCGAAACCCGTTGTGACGAGAGGCCGGGACATCGCCCGGTGACCGCGGCGATGACCTTTGCCCGATCTGCCGGCCCGGCCGGGTCATTGAACTCGAGCACGGAGAACAGTGCCCTGACGCAACGCTGGCATGCATCCGACAGCTTTTCCTCGGCTTCGCCCCGGTTGGCCGCGGCGAACACTTTTTCGAGCGTCGCCTTGCCCAGACCTTTTGCAAGGTCGGCCTCCTCGATTTCCACAATGACTCTGCTTTGGGAGATGCCGCGTGTCGCCCTGATCGTGTCGAGCATCGCGGCGATGACGGCCAGGCGGTCGGCGGTGCTCGCGTGCGTGCCCGGTTCGATATTTTTCTGCGGCGCGAACCCGGCAGGCAGCGTCCAGCCAATTGCCACGGCCCACGCGCGGAACGCGGTGGTTGAAACCCAGGCATTCTCTCTCTTATGACTACCCGGCCGGACGACCATGAGCGCGCCAACGTCCGGGAGTGGTCCGCGATCATCCTCATACGGGCCTGCGAGATTCGCCATGGCGACTTCCAGCCGGTCCCTGAAGGGCTGACCTGCCAGTGCAATGGCGTCGTGTTCATCAATATGCTCCGTCGGCGACAGCGCGGACGGCTCGATCCCGAGTGATTGTGCGACCAGCCGCCATAGGGGCAGCTCGGGCAGATGCGGCCACTTGCCCCAGTTGACGGCGTGGAGGCGCGCCTTCCGTTCGGCGATGCTTGCAGCCACTTCCTTGAGGGTCGATCCGTTCAGCAACTCCGGTAACAGGTCTTTCATTGCGTGTTCTTTGCGTGAATCGTCAAAAATAGGTGCCGCTCCCACGTCGGTGACGGTGCCGGCTATCGGCACGTCGCATGAGGGAGCGGCGGAAAGGATCAGCCTGCGTGCGACGCAGCGGCCCGCCGGTGGAGGGGAATCACGGCACCCTGGGTCACAGGTGTTGCGATGAAGGCAGCCCAGTCGTTCATCAGGCACCGCCGCCGCTCCAGCACGTCACCGCGCCAGTACGCCGCTTCGGACTCGTCACCCTTCACGTGCGCCAGTGCGACTTCGGCCAGTTCGCGCGGATAGTCCGTGCGCTCGCCTGCCCAGTCACGGAAGGTGGAACGGAAGCCGTGCGGCGTGGCTTCCAGTCGGGCGCGGCGCAGGATCGCCAGCAGCGTCATGTCGGACAGCGTCCTGCCGGTCGGGCTGGGGAAGACGAGGGCATGGTCATCATCCGGTCGCGGCAGCGCCCGAAGCAGCGCGACGGCCGCATCGGACAGCGGCACGCGATGTTCTTTCTTTGCCTTCATGCGTTCGCCCGGAATGCGCCAGACCGCCTTGTCGAGGTCCATCTCGGACCACGTTGCGCCGCGCGCCTCGCCCGAGCGGGCGGCCGTCAGGATGGCAAACTCCAGACAGCGCGCGGCCGTCGTCAGCGTGCCGCGCAGCGACACCATGAAGGCACCCATTTCGTCGATGGCCATCGCCGGATGGTTGCGAACCCGCTTCGTCTTGCTGGGTGCGGCCAGCAGCTTGTCGAGGTTGCCGCGCCACGTCGCGGGATTCTCGCCTTCGCGATAGCCCTTGACGCGTGACCAGTCGAGCACGTTCTCGATCCGGCCGCGCAGCCGCGACGCGGTTTCCGTCTTGGTCGTCCAGATGGGTTCGAGCACGGCGAGCACATGCTCGCGGCCGACATGCGCGACCTGAAGCCTGCCGATCAACGGATAGGCGTATTCTGCAAGCGTGTTGCGCCACTGGCTCGCATGCTTCGGGTTGCTCCATTCGGCCGACTTCGCCTCGATGAATCGCGTCGCGGCGTCTTCAAAGGTGATTTCGCGCGCCTGACTCGCCCGCAGCTGGCTGATCTTCTCCTTGCGTGCCAGCACCGGGTCCACGCCAGCAGCGATCTCGTCGCGTTTGGCGCTGGCGTGTTCGCGCGCAGTCTTGAGCGACACCGCCGGATATGCGCCGAGGCCGATCTCGCGCCGCCTGGCGCCCGACCATCACGCGCAGGATCCATGAGCGTGCGCCACCCGGCGTGACCTGTAACGCCAGGCCCGCCACCCCGCCGACCATGTGTAAGCCGGGTTCGGTCAGGCGTGACACCGCCAGCGCGCCCAGTTCCCGTGCAATCTTCGGCATTTGTCTACCCCCCAATCTACCCACCATAAAATTTACGGTTAAAGGCGACAAAATGCAATGGGGTCGGATACATTGCCGACGCCCCTAAACGGTAATTCACTGATTTAACGAGCAAATTACCGGCTGATTGCGATAAAGGACAACGGTTCGATCGAAGCGCTCGGGCGGACCGTCTCTCCGCCAGAATGCCTTCCGGGCAATTCCGCCTGATTCCCCCGGACAGCCCGAAACGCCTTATTCCTGTGCGTTTTGGGGGTGTCATTCTGCTTGCTGCTTCCGCGTCATGCCGACACAATCAACCTATCCAGTAGGGGTGAGAGTGGGGGTGAGAAATGGCAGCATCCCAATCCAGGCAACTTCATCGTCTGTCGGCGCTACGCATCGCGAAGCTCGTCGATCCGGGCTACTACGCTGACGGCGGCGGCCTTTACTTTCAGATTTCAAGTTCCGGAGCACGCTCCTGGGTCTACCAGTTCAAACTATTTGGGCGGTCACGAGAGATGGGCCTTGGCCCGGCTTTGACAGTTTCGCTGGCGGAGGCGCGCTCTGAGGCCGCCCGATGCAGGGCGCTGGCGAAGGACAAGATCGATCCCATCGAAGCACGTAAAGAGGCGCAAAGGAAAGCTGCCGCAGAAGAGGCAATGCCATTCCGTGACGCCGCGGCGGCATACGTAGAAAAGATGTCGCCGAGTTGGAAAAACAGGAAGCATGCGCAGCAGTGGACGAACACGCTCACGACCTATGCCTACCCAGTAATCGGGGACGTCGATGTACGTCATGTCGATACGCCGATGGTAGTGCGGATTCTCCAGCCGATCTGGTCGACCAAACGTGAGACTGCGAACCGCGTGCGCGGCCGGATCGAGAACATCCTTGATGCCGAGAAAGTGCTTGGTCATCGTGATGGTGATAATCCCGCGCGCTGGCGCGGCCATCTGGATAAGGTGCTGGCGAAGCGCAAGCGCGCTGTGAATCATTTCCCTGCACTTCCTTGGGCCGACATCCCCGAGTTCATGCGGAAGCTTGAGGCGAAAGAGGAGGAGGGGTCTCGCTCGGCAGTCATGCTACATCTGTTGATCCTCACTGTGTGCCGTACAAATGAAATCCGCGGAGCCCGACCTGAGGAGTTTGATCTGCGCCACAAGATCTGGACTATCCCCGGCGGGCGAATGAAGATGGGCGTGCCTCATCGCATACCGTTGTGCGACAAAGCCTTTGAACTTGCGAAGAACGCTATGGCGACAGCGAGGTACGGCTATCTGTTTCCGGGCGACAAGAAAGGCTCGCCGCTGTCGAACATGGCGATGCTGGAGTTACTTGATGGTATGGGGTACTCAGAGATCACGGTGCATGGCTTTCGCTCGACCTTTCAGGACTGGGCCGAGGAATATGGCGAGTACCCCGAACTGCTTACCGACAAGGCGATCGCACACAAGACCACCAACAAGGCGCGACGCGCATATCAGCGAGGCGACATGCTCGAGAGGCGCCGAAAGATGATGGACCACTGGTCGCTGTATTGCGGGGGGATGTCCGCGACCGTTGTGCCGATAGCGCCGGTTCAGGCTGTCGCATGACGGTACAACGGCAAGCATCTGCATGGGGTGCAGGTGGTCGGAGGTTCAAATCCTTTCGCCCCGACCAATAGATATAAGGCTTTCATGGCTTCGGCTCTGAGAGCCTTTTTCGTTTGGGGCCGATTTTCCCACGTTTGCCCCCACACGACGACCGGCTCTCGCGGGAACGGAGTGGAATTTTGGGTAGCGTTGAGGGGTCGGCCGCGTTCGTTGCTCACGAGCTTGAGGCTCGTATATCAATGCGCGAACTGTGCCAGCGACAACCTGTTTATCGGTAAGGCAGTCCTATTTCTGACGGCTTGGGGGCTGCCGGCCGTCCAAATGTGGGTCGGCGGAGCAGCAGTTCGTTCGCTTAGGAAAACCAGAGATGCGTGTTGGATACTGGCGCGGCCTATCGATACCTGCCCACGGCCTGCCCACCCGAAGTGCTCCCCGGTGCCCCTGTCCCGGATGGTCTTGAACTCGAGAGATTCGCTGCCCAGTTGAGACCCAACGATCATGCGGTACTGGAAGCGACCGGCACCACCGCAGCGATCGTCAATGTGCTTCAGGCCCATGTGGGCCGTGTCATTGTTGCCAATCCGTTGCAGGTCAGACTGATCGCTGAGGCACGGGTCAAGACCGATAAGATCGATGCGGCCATCCTCGCCCAGCTCTACGCGAGCGGTTTTCTGCCTCAGGTCTGGATCCCCGGCGAAACCACGCAGGCGCTGCGACGACAGGTATCGCGCCGGGCCCAGATCGTCCGCCAGCGAACGCGCCTGAAGAACGAAGTCCACGCGGTGCTGGCAGCGCATCTGATTGAACGCTGCCCAGCGACCGATCTGTTTGGCAGGAAGGGGCGCGCCTGGCTTAACCAGCAATCTCTTCCCATCGATGAACGGATGGGCGTCGAGCAACGGCTACGCGAACTGGACCGCCTTGGCGAGGATCTCCAACAGATCGAGCAGGTCCTCGAACAATTCGTTATTGATGACACGCGGCTGCGCAAACTGCTGACGATCACCGGCGTGAACACAACAGTGGCGATTGGGCTCCTTTCTGCAATCGGCGAAATCGCCCGATTCCCCACAGCCGAGAAGCTGGTCAGCTATTTCGGGCTTAATCCTTCCGTCTATCAGACTGGCGCGCAACCCACCAAACATGGCCGCATCAGCAAGCGCGGGCGCTCTTATGGACGTGCCATGCTGGTTGAAGCTGCGTGGTCAGCGGCCCAGTCGCCCGGCCCTTTACGCGCATTCTTCCTGCGTATCCGGGACCGGCGAGGGCAACAGATTGCCGCAGTTGCGACGGCACGCAAGATCGCCGTCATCACCTGGTACGTGCTCACACGCGACGAGAGCTTTGCGTGGGATCGTCCTGCACTCACTGCGCACAAGATCCGTTCACTCGAGCTCCAGGCCGGCATGCCCGCACGTCGCGGTAGCCATAGAGGTTCTGCAGCAGCCTACAACCTGAAGAGCGTGCGCGATCAGGAACGTGCGGTAGCCGAGCAGGCCGAACGGGCATACCAGCGACTGTTCTCCCGCTCGAAGCAGACCCGGCCCGGCAACAAACGAACCTCAACGCAATGGCCGCCGGGTTCGAGCTCCTGATGTCTAAAAATAATGGCTTGGCGGGCTTGTCGATTTCATCGGTGGTGTAAATCACCTACCTTCCTGATCTCCGGCGGGTAATCGAAGAACGGAATCACACGTGCCCAGTTGCGTCGCCAGCTCTGCCCGATGGACGGATAATCCTGGTCCCACCTGGCCTCGAAGGCGCCCAGTGCGTATTTCGGTCCAACGTGACCGACCGTTTCGGCATCGTGACCGGCGATTTCGGGAACGTGACCGAGGATTTCGGCAACGTAACCGGTCGCAACGACAGGCGGGTTTGGTGTTGCGCGGGACCCCAACCACGCGGGCTATGCTCGACGGCTTTGGCCGGAGAGACGATGCCCGCGCACCGGATGAACACGCGCATGATCAAAGACGTTTTACGACTGAAGTTCGACGGCGGCTTCTCGCATGATCGAATCGCCGCGTCGCCAGGCATTTCCAAGGGCGTTGTCACGAAGTACGTCGGCCTGGCCAAGGCGGCCGAGCTCGACTGGGCGAGCGCTTGCGATATGGATGAGGGCGAGCTCGAACGGCGTTTGATGGGCAAGCCCACTGGGCCGGCGGCTTACGCCCAACCCGACTACGGCCGCATTCACCAGGAACTGCGACGCAAGGGCATGACGCTTACGCTGCTCTGGGAAGAGTACCAAGCCGAGTTTGCCGATCGGCAGACCTACCGCTACACGCAGTTCTGCGAGCACTACCGGACGTTCGCCAAGCGGCTGAAGCGCTCGATGCGCCGGATCCACCGCGCCGGCGAGAAGCTGTTCGTCGACTTCTCCGGACCCACGCTGCCGTTGACGACGGGGCGGCGCGCGCACGTGTTCGTCGCCGCGATCGGCGCTTCGAGCTACACGTTTGCGTGCGCGACGCCTGCCGAGACGATGGAAGACTGGCTTGGCGGCATCGCACGAGGACTAACGTTCTACGGCGGCGTGCCGCAACTGATCGTGCCCGACAACCCGCGCGCAATGATCGCCGAGCCCGATCGCTACGAGCCTCGTGCGGGCGACACCGTGTTGGAATTCGCCCCCCACTATGGAACGTCGTTCCTGCCGGCGCGAACCTACCGACCGCAGGACAGGGCTAAGGTCGAGTCGGCCGTGCAGGTCGTCGAGCGCTGGATCATGGCGCGTCTGCGCCACCATGAGTTCGGCTCGATGCAGTCGGTCAATGAGGCGATCAGCCCGTTGCTGAAGTACCTGAACGAACGTCCCTTCCAGAAGCTGCCCGGATGATGGCGCTCCACCAGCTTCGGCTCGAACGCCCCCTGACGGTCGCGCGGGATGTTGAGCGGCAACTCGCCAAACTCCCCCTGCAGCGTCTTGGCGCTATGACCATTACGGGTGTTGCGCGTGGTGTTGGTCACCGCTTCGCTCTTGCCATGGCCCAGGTGCTCGGACATCTCCGTCTCTAACGCACGCTCCACCAGCATCCTGGTAAGCTGCTTGAGCAGGCCGTTCTCGCCCATCAGGTCTTCCGGCTTCTGGTAATTCGCCAGCAGGCTGTCGGCCAGCTTGACGAGTTCAGGATCGGGTTTCTCTCTTTTATTGCGTTTCGGGGCTGCTGCGTCTGTGAGACAAAGGGTGACGCTTTGCTCTTACAGGCACGGTGAATCCTGGGGCTCTTGACTATTGACTACTGGCGCAAAAAAGACGAGCGTGTCTGTCTGGCGTTGGGTTCGCTGTTGTCTCGATCAGACTAACTATACGAGGTAACCGTGTGGATCTTCCGTGTCGATGAGCCGCGTCTTGGAGGCATCCGTATTCGCGAATGGCACCGCCGCGCGCGCCATACCGTCGGCCTGCTCGTACTGCTGCTGGGCGGCGCCGCCACCGGGCTGGTCTTGCTCGATCAGTCCAATGCCTCTTTTCCTGACAAAGTGTTCGCGGCCCTCTGGGATGGGGTCAATCTCGTCTCGACACTCGGTGACTTTACCGACTTTAATCAGTCGCAGAAGATCTTCATGCTGCTGGCCATGTTCGCGACGCTGCTGATCGGCGGATTCGCGGTATCAAGGCTCACGGGCATGCTATCGGGCGACGATGTAATGGCTTATCGGGAGAACAGGGTCATGGAAGGCAAGCTCGCACGTCTCGCCAATCATGTCGTAGTGGTTGGATTCCATTCGCTGGGTGAACTGGTCGCAAACCGCTTGCGCGAAGCCGGACAGACGGTGCTCATCCTCGTGGGCGATCGGGATCAGGCCGACCGGGCTGCGGATCGCGGCCATATGGTTGTGCTCGGTTCGCCGGGCGTGTTCGACGACGTGCTCAAGGGGGCGCGGCTGGATAGCGCCAAAGCGCTGGTCGTGACGACACCGGACAGCAATAACAATCTGGCGATCACCTTGCTGGCGCATACGCTGAATGCCTCGCTTACGATTGTAGTGCCAGGCGAAAATCCCTTGAGAAAGGGGCTGTTCGAGAGCGCGGGGGCATCCGGCGTGGTTATCGTCGATGAGATCGTGGCGAATGCGCTGGTCGGCAAGCTCACAACCTAGATGGAGGAAGCGCCATGAAACCAGCGGATTCCACGCAGTCTCATCTGCATCGCATGCCCTTCCTGCAGGGGCTTCTGCCCGTCAATCCCGCACAACTGCCGCACGACATCATTGCCGGGATCACACTGGCGGCCTTGGGCATCCCGGAGGTGATGGGGTACACGAAGATTTCCGGCACGCCCACCGTCACCGGCCTCTACACGATCTTGCTTCCGCTGATCGCATTTGCGATCTTTGGTGCGTCGCGTCAACTGGTGGTCGCGGCAGACTCCGCGACAGCTGCCATCCTCGCGGGTACGTTGACGGCCATCGCGGCATTAGGCAGCAAGGAATATGTGGCCCTCACAAGCACAGTGGCCCTGACGGTTGCCGTGATGCTCGTGATTGCGCGCGTCTTTCGTCTGGGCTTTCTGGCCGACTTCCTTTCCCGCAGCGCACTGATCGGCTTCCTGACAGGCGTGGGGGTGCAGGTCGCGGCGGGCGAATTCGCCGGGCTGATCGGGCTCGCGAAGCAAGGGCATGGCCCGGTCATGCAGCTGGTGACCGTGTTTCAGCGCGTCGCCGAGGCGAATTATCCGACCACAGTGCTTTCCTTTGTTGTTCTCGCGGTGATCGTCGGTTGCAAGCGTCTGGCGCCGCGCGCGCCGGGTGCGCTGATCGCCGTGATCGGCTCCATCGTGGCCAGCGCGGTGTTCAGTTTCGCCGGGCACGGCATTGCGGTTATCGGTGAAGTGCCCGGCGGACTTCCGTCGCTGTTCCTGCCGCCGTTGCACATGAGCGGGATCAACCAGGTGCTGGCGACGGCCGCCTCGTGCTTCATCGTCATCATCGCGCAGAGCGCGGCGACCGCGCGCGCGTACGCCAACCGCTACAACGAGAAGGGCGACGACAATGCCGACATCGTCGGCCTCGCGGCCGCGAACGCAGCGGCTGCGTTTACGGGCACCTTCGTCGTGAACGGCAGTCCGACCAAGACCGAGATGGTCGACGATGCGGGTGGCCGCACCCAGGTCACCCATCTGACGACGGCCGTCATCGTGCTGCTGGTGCTGCTGTTCCTTACCAGGCCGCTCAGTCTTCTGCCTGCCGCCGTGCTGTCGGCCATCGTCTTCATGATCGGCGTGAAGCTGATCGACGTGAAAGGCATGGTCGAACTCTATCGCATGCAGAAGGACGAATTCGTCGTCGCGTTACTCACGGCCGCCGTGGTCGTGTTTGTCGATGTGATGCACGGAATTCTCGCTGCCGTCGTCCTATCGTTGATCGCGCATGCGCGGCATAGCTACCGGCTGCGAACGCGTGTGTTGACGCGCAGCCCCGCCGGCCGTTGGGTCACGCATCCTGTCGCGCCGAATGTGCTCGCCGCGCCCGGCATCGTCGTCTACCGGTTCGAAGCGGACCTGTTCTATGCGAACGCCGGCCGCTTCACTGAAGAAGTGCTGAAACTCGTCAACGAGGCGAGTCCGCCGTTGCGCTGGGTGGTGATCGACTCGTCGGAGATCAACAATATCGACTACACGGCGGGCAAGACGTTGATCCAGTTGGGTACCGAGCTCGACCGGCGTGGCGTGGGTGTCGCAGCTGTTGCGCTTCCGACGGGTGTGCAGCGGGAGATCGAGCGGTATAAGGCACTGCGTGCGCAAGGCGCCCATCGCGAGATCTTTGCGACGGTCGATGCCGCGATTGACGCTCTGAGCAATCTTTCGCCATCTGCACCCGGGCCTTCGCCAAACGCCAAACCGGAATGAAGCCACGCCGCTTTGACGATGAACTGAGAATGGGAGTGACACGTGCCCGAATCCGCTGCCGCGAAGCGCAAGGAACATGCTACGGAACCCGCCGATCCGATGACCTTGGCGGCGCAGGAAGACCCGTCCACGCTGTTTGCGGGGCGTGGCTCGTTGACGTCGCGCATCGAGCAGGGCAAGGCGGCACGCAGAAAGGTGCCGCGCGCGAAGCTGGCGGACTGCAAGATCGACAATCGCGATCCCATCGCATTGCTCGACGCGTCCAACGTGGGCCGGGTGACTGAGCTGATACCCATTCGCTACGGACGTATGGTCGCGAATCCATTCGCCTTCTATCGCGGCGCCGCGCCGCTGATGGCATACGACCTGTCGAAACTGCCGCATTCCAACCTGATCGTGCAACTGGGCGGCGATGCGCATCTGGCCAATTTCGGACTGTTTGCGAGCCCGGAGCGGCGCATTCTTTTCGGACCCAACGACTTCGACGAAACACTACCCGGCCCATTTGACTGGGATATGCGCAGACTGGCCACATCGTTCGTGATTGCCGCGCGTGAACGCGGACTTGCGACGCGTGATCAGCGCGGCGTGGTGCGCCGGCTATGCGAGACGTTCCGGCAACGGATCGCCGAGTTCAGCCGGATGGACACGCTCGACGTCTGGTACTACCAGTTCAAGGCCGCGAGCATGTTGGCCATTGCCGATTCGACGGAGGAAAGAAGAAAAGAACTGGCCGTCATCGACAAGGCGCGGCAGCAGTCGTCGCGTTCCGTGACGACTCATGTAACCGAGCTTGTCAATGGCAAGCTGCGCATCAAGGACGTTCCGCCGCTCGTGTATCACGTCCCACTGGCGAGCCCGCGCGATCACGCGCAGTACGATGCGCTGGTCCGGCATTTCTTCGCCGACTATCGTTTGACCCTCCCCGATGACAGGCGCGCATTGTTCGATCGCTATGAACTGGTGGATGTCGCCATTCGCGTGGTGGGTATTGGGTCGGTGGGGACGCGCTGCTACGAGGCGCTTTTCATGGCCGACGGACAGTGTCCACTGTTCCTTCAACTCAAGGAGGCGCGGGCTTCCGTACTGGAGGGTTACCTGCCGCCGAGTCGGTATTCCAATCACGGTCAGCGTGTGGTGAACGGGCAGCGTCTGCTGCAATCGGCCAGCGACATTTTTCTCGGATGGTCGAAGCTGCACCACACGGGCAATGACTTCTACGTGCGGCAATTGCGCGACATGAAGGGCGCGTTCGACTTCACCAGTTTCGACGTTGAAGATCTCGGCGAATATGCGGTTTCCTGCGCTCACGTGCTCGCCCATTCGATGGCGAAAGCGGGGGACCCCGCGTTGCTCAGCGGATATGTTGGAAAGTCGAGTGCATTCGACGAGGCCATCGAGCGATTCGGCCTCGCTTATGCGGAACAGAATGAGGCAGACTGGACGGTTTTGAAAGCAGCAGTCAAGGCAGGACGCATCCAGGTCATTCGTGATTGAGTTTGGAGCACCCCCATCGGTTTTTGCGCACTCGCAATTGCTGCTTCGCCTGGCATCAACGGCAAGAAAAGAAATACCGGTGGCGCAATTTGTGGCTTCTGATCCGGGCCCGGCGTCAGGTCAGCGCACGTTGCCGGCGCGAAGGTCACGACCGGCACATTGGCCGGCACGGTTACGGTGATGCTGCCGCCCCTTGTACGAGAGCAGAAGGTCGCGACCGCTGGTGTTTTCGACGACGGCATCACTCCTTATCTCGCAGCCGAAGCAGCCCCATCAGAACCTCATCGAGATAAGTCGCGAGTTCCTGCTGCGAGCGCGACTGGGCCTCCTCATGTACGCCTTTAATGATGGTCGCACGCACGTCCGGAGTGAGTTCTGGCGTTCCGAGCACATGCCACCAGGCCGTCAGTGGACCGGTGAACTGATCGAAGAAATGCTCGATACCGCCCTGACCGCCGCCGAGGTGATACAGAAGACTCGGCCCCATGATCCCCCAGCGCAAGCCCGGGCCCCACGAAACAGCGGCGTCGGCATCGCCAACGCGACTCTGTTTGTCACGCGCGGCGAGCGCGGTGCCGTGGTTTATCTGCGCGACGGCGGACGTATCAGGATCCAGCCACCCGCTCTCGACGAGAGGAATAACCTTCTCGGGGTCGGTGACGCGATCAGCGTTGGTGTCATCGACGGCATTGTCCGGCACAACGTGCAATATGCGGACGCGGCCACGCACACGCATGTTCTGGTGGAAGAGATAGCAAGGTCCGACGCGTGCAACGCCTTCTCCCTGAATGCGCTCAACAGCATGGTCGGCGTGCTCTACGAAGATGCCCGTAATGACAAGCTCACCGGACTTATGCGACGCGCCGCCTTCGAGTCCGAGTATGGACGTTTCCAGGACGGGTGGTTCAACACACTGCTGGGCCATCGACTGCGATCGGTTCAAGAGCGTGAACGACACGCTCGCACATCACACCGGGGACCTCGTCCTGCAAGGCGTCGTTGACGCGATCAAGGGCAGTATCCGTGGATGGGACCTCGCGTGTCGGTGGGGTGGCGATGAGTTCGTCGTGCTTCTCCCCAGGACGAAGCCGGAAAACGGAAGGCGTGTTGCGGAGCGGATACGCATGGCTGCTGAGGGAATGCAGCTGCACGGAGTGACGCTGTCAACTGGCGTCGCAACAAGCACCAAGGGCGAATCGTTGGCAGCGGTCATCGTTCGAGCCGACTCGGCGATGTATGGCGCAAAGCGGGCCGGCCGCAACGCGGTCGTGATCGCCTGAAGCGGGTGTCTTGCGGCTGAAGCGACCACGCAACACCCGCATCGGAGACCGGATGCATGCCGAACCTTCAAGCCAGCCGCCGCGCGCGAACGTGGCGGCTGGCGAGGGCCGCTACTTCTTGACGGCTGGCTCTACGGAAATGGCGAGCGCTTCGGTGTACACCGCTTGCACCTGATCACCCTTTTTGATGTTGGCGAACTGCGCAGGATCTTCGACCTTCAGGTCTACCGTGTTGCCCTTGGGGCCTTTCAACGTGACGGTCCTGCTATTGGGGTTGACCGCGACGACGTCGGCGACGATCGTTACTTGCCGACCCACGGTGCCACCGGGCTTACCACCCTTGGGTGCGCGCTCCATCATCGGCTGCTCTTCGGTTGAGGCTGTTGCGCCGACGTTTTTCTGGAGGCTCAGGGTGAGCGATTGCCGGTAAACGGCCGTGACGACGTCGCCCACCTTGAGCTGGTCGAAGTTGCGCGCCTCTTCCCCAACCTGCACTTCGACGATCTTGCCGTTCTGGGGTTTCAGCAGCACGGTTCTCGTCGCGGGATCGATGTTCTGCACCGTGGCCGTCACCCGGGTGGTGCCCTTTATGGTGGCCTGGCCCGGCGCTTTCGTCACTTCCACGCTTTGTGGCTGTGCCCATGCGGCTGGCGGGATGGCCGCCAGGGCGGCAATGACCAGAAATTTCATGTTCTTCATAGAGCTCTCCTTTGCAACGATGAAGCTTCTCTGCAGCCGGTCTGGACGTACGCGGAACACGCTGTGTCGTGCACCGCTCCGAGAAACGCAGGAGCATCGACAGTTCCGGACCGACGGGATCCACGGCTCGCCCGCAGACTGATCTGATGCGCCTGAGATGGCGTCGGTATCGGGCTGGTGCCAGGCGCGCTCATTCGCTGTCTGATGCTGTATTCCTCCCGGGGAAGACCGGCGGGCGGGACCATAAACGCAAATGGGGCCGAACCGCACCGGGTCGCCTCCGGCCAGCGTTGCGTAGGCAAGCAACACCGGAATGCCGTCGGCCGCCACGGTCACGCCGGCAATGGCGTCGAGCGCCAGCCAGTGCGGCCGGTAGGCAGGCAGCCACTGGGCGAGGGAAAACACCGCGCGATCCGGTGACAGGCGCCTGGTTCCTGCTTTCGTTTTTGTTTTCGGGGCGTGGTGCGTCGGTCATTGTGGGTCTCGTTTCGTGGAGCCCGTTCAAGGTGGTCTCGGGGGCAGACATGACAGTACGGACGCGTCGACACTGACGATTGTGTATCGCTCCTCCAGCGTAGCCCGTGCGAGGGACGGCGGACATCGGACTTTGGTCCTGGTCCATGCAGCATCGACCTCCGTGGATGCCTAAATCGCAGCCGTCAGGGTTCGCTAACGTGTTGCAATGCGTTTGTGAATTGAAGCCCGCCTGATACCCTGGGTATTGATCAACCTAGACTCGCCTGGAGAGGAGAAGCTAATGAGCAATCGAGAAGATAACTCGTGGTTGTACCAAGCCGGCCAGCAAAACGAGCGCGATCAGCGGGACCTCTCTGCGACGATGGATGATGAACCCGTCCTGGACTCGGGCCTTCAGGGTGCGGTTCTCGCATTCTTTTTCGTCGGGGGTGGTATCAGTGCAATGAGTGACGGTACGCAAAGCCAGTAAGGACGCGAGGGGCAGGGGTCAGGTAGTAAGCCATTGATTCTGTTGACGTTGCTGTTCGCTTTTTTACGGCGTATCGTGAACGTCCCACCGACGGAGGCGCGCGATGCAGGGCTGGCAGACGACGTACCTGGGCATGCGGGAGCTGCCGCGCGAGCTCAGCACCTTCGAGTTGCAGGCCTTCTTTACCTTCAGCCCGGCCGAGCGCGAACTGATCGCGGCGCGGCGCGGCAACCGACTGAAGCTTGGCCTGGCGCTGCACATCGGCTTCCTGCGCATGAGCGGGCGTCTGCTCGACGCTTTTCGCGTCATCCCATCGGTGCTATGGCGCCACCTCAGCGGCGAGCTCGGCATCGACGCCCCGGAACTCGCAACGTTGCGCGCGATGTATGGCCGCGGCCGTACCCTGTTCGACCACCAGCAAGTTGCCTGCGAGTCCCTTGGATTCGGATGGATGAGCGAGCGTCCAGCGCCGCGCCCTGGTGCGAGAACTGCGGGACGAGGTAGGCCGATGCGCTGACCGTGAAGTTGCTCGTTCGTGCCCGACAATGGTTGTAATGCGGCGGCCACGGTAGGTAAGAACTGTCGAATAAAGGTTTGCGCCAGCATTTGCGCCGCGACAGTATCTGCAAGGAGCCGTGAGCGGCGCTCGGAAAGTCATTTCCTTAAGCACGGAGCGTGGCTCTTCCATGTCACGGTCACTGGAGCGAATCGCCGCAGCAAACCTGCTTTCGCTCGATGAGAAAGGCCTACGCTAGCCCTGCTTGCGCTCAGCTCATGATCGGGCTCAGTTCTCGTTGGCGATCAGCCTGTGCGATCAACCCCAGAACTATCACTTTGACGGAGTTGGCCACGCTCGCCTCAGTCCTTTTTTATTGGCCTTCAACGACACGAGCCTGATCAAGACGCTCCGGAGCGCACGCGCTGCACTGAAGGCACGCTTCTCGTCGAGATCGATATGAGACCAAGGTCTCATTGCGATAGACCAGACCGCTAACCAAACTTGAGCCGGACAGCCACGTGGACCGTCGTCGTGACGGGCATGGGTGGGGGACTGTATTCAACAGACAGTTGGCAACTGAAGGAAACGTTATGGGCTCATCTTCGATCAGAACGGGCTGATGGCCGGTTCGGAAGTTGGGGGGCGAAGACACCCAGGATGACGGTGCGCTGACGCTGCCGCACCATGCGCACCCGAGGGTTCTGATCTGGCGTTTGGGTGGCCCTGGTTGAGCAGATGACCGTGCCGGCGCGGGAGAGCGGACAGTCGCAACCGCAAGCCGCGGTTTCGCAACCTGTTTCACAGGTGACCGAATGGATCACGGGAAACTCATCGCCTGCCACGACTGCGATCTCCTGCAGCGGGAGGTGGCTGTGCCGGAGGGCGGCGGCTTGCGATGCCGGCGCTGCCGGGCCCCGCTGTGGCGCGAACTCCCCAACAGCCTCGATCGCGGACTCGCGCTGTCCATCGCCGCAGTTGTACTCTTCGCAATTTCGAACGTGTATCCGATTGTCGGTCTGTCGGTTAATGGGACTGTCGTTGAGACGACACTCCTGGGCGCTGTGAGCGCGCTGTACGACGATGGGAAGTGGCCAATTGCGGGACTGGTGTTTGCAACCACGGTCCTGATGCCGATCTTGCAGACGGTGAGCATGCTATGGCTACTAATACCACTCAAGTTTGACCGTGCACCGTGGGGCGGTCCGGCCATATTCCGGCTGTGCCATCTCTGCCAGCCTTGGGGAATGACCGAAGTACTGATCCTCGGTTTGCTGGTTGCGCTCGTGAAGTTGTCCGCGATCGCAGGCGTGGTGGTGGGCCCCGCGCTGTGGTCGTTTGGGCTACTTGTGTTCGTATTGGCGGCGGCCGGATCAGCTTTCGACTCGCGCAACCTGTGGTCGCGCGTCACCGCCGTTGAGCACACGGGCGCGGAGCCAGGCCTGGACGAGGCGTCACTGCAAGGTGCGGTTACCGCAGCACGATGCGGTCTCGCGCGGTGTCACGATTGTGGACTGCTCGCAAGCGCGCAGGTCGTTAATGCTCACGCGTTCCACTGCCCTCGCTGTGGTGCGACGGTGCACCTGCGCAAGCCAGCAAGCCTGTCGCGCACGTGGGCCTTCCTGATTGCCGCGATTGTGATGTATATCCCAGCCAACATGTTGCCTGTGATGTACACGAACTCGCTCTTCGGGACAGAGAACGACACGATCCTCTCTGGCGTCGTCTACCTCTGGACATCCGGATCCTGGCCGCTGGCGATCGTCGTGTTCGTCGCCAGCATCGCTATTCCGATGCTCAAGATCCTCGCACTCGGATACCTGACGATCTCGACGCAGATGCACTCGCGCTGGCACGCCGTCGAGCGCACACGGATCTATCGAATGGTCGAGTTTGTGGGGCGCTGGTCGATGCTCGACATCTACGTGATCACGATGCTCGTCGCGCTCGTGCAGTTCCGGGCACTTGCGACGATCCAGGCCGGTAATGCGGCAATCGCATTTGGCGCAGTGGTGGTGCTGACGATGTTCGCGGCGATGGCGTTCGATTCCCGCCTGATATGGGACGAAGTGGAGCAAGATCATGTCAGGACTCGAGAAAAAGCCTGATTTTCCCGACGCGGAGCCTGTGCCGCGGTCGCACTGGCGCCTGCAAGTAGTGTGGCTCGTACCCATCCTCGCGGTCCTGATCGGAGGGTGGCTCGCTGTCAAGGCGGTTATCGAGAAGGGGCCAACGATCACGATCGGCTTCGCAACCGCTGACGGTATTGAGGCGGGCAAGACGAAGATCAAGCTCAAGAACGTCGATATCGGGGTCATCAAGACCGTAACGTTGACCCCCGATAGCACGCGAGTCATCGCGTCCGCGGACATCAACAAAAATGCGACGAAACTGCTCGTCGACGACACCCGCTTCTGGGTCGTCCGCCCACGCATATCCGGCGGGACAGTGTCCGGCATCGGCACGCTTCTGTCCGGCTCCTACATTGAAATGGACATAGGCAAATCGAAGACCGGACGTCGCGACTTCATCGGTCTCGAAGTCCCGCCGGTGATCACGAATGATGTGCCGGGGCGCGAATTCGTCCTGAAAAGCACGAATATGGGCTCGCTCGATGCCGGCACGCCGGTGTTCTTCCGACGGCTGCAGGTCGGACAGATATCCAGCTACAAGCTCGATCCTGATGGACACGGTGTGACGCTGCGCGTATTTATCAACTCGCCGTATGACAGGTTCGTTCTTGCGGATACTCGCTTCTGGCACGCAAGCGGCGTCGACGTGACAGTCGGGGCGAATGGCATCCAGGTGAACTCGCAGTCGCTCGTGTCGATCATGATCGGCGGCGTGGCATTCGAGTCGCTGCCGGGCGCGGTCGACGAGGCCGTCGCTGCGAGCGACTCAACCTTTACGTTGTTCCCAGATCGGGCTGACGCGATGAAGGCGCACTATCACGTCGTCGAAAAGTACGTTGTGAACTTCACGGAATCGATTCGTGGATTGACCGTGGGCGCGCCGGTCGACTTCCGTGGCATTGTGGTTGGCGAAGTGACAGCGATCTATACAAATTTTGATTCCAAGACGGAGAGGTTGACCATTCCAGTGGAAATCAATCTGTATCCGGAACTCTTCGCGTCCCACTATAAGACCAACACGGGCACTGGCGCCGGCGGCACCCTGAGCAACGATCCTCACGCGCTGCTGGAGCACCTCGTCGCAAAGGGAATGCGTCTCCAGCTTAAAACGGGCAATCTGCTGACCGGGCAACTGTACCTGACCGCCGAATTCTTTCCCAACGCGCCAAAAGCCACGGTGAACTGGGCGTCATCACCTCCTGAGCTGCCGACCATACCCGGTAACCTGCAGCGGCTTCAGGACAACGTCACGGAACTCCTGGCGAAGCTGAACACGATTCCGTTTGAAGCGATTGGCAAGAATACGCAACAGACGCTGTCGAGTGCGAAGACGCTGCTCGACCAACTCGACGCCGAGGTTGTCCCGCAGGCGCACGGCACACTCGCCGCGGCCCACGCGGCGCTTGACTCGGCCAACAATGCGCTGCAGCCGGACTCGGCCCTGCAGCAGAACGCGAACGATGCGGTACAGGAACTTTCGCGCACAGCGACGGCCTTCCGGACGCTTGCCGATTATCTGGAGCAGCATCCGGAAGCGTTGATTCGCGGCAAGCAGAAGGAGACCCAGCCGTGACACGCGCCCTTGTGCCATTCGTTCTGGTCCTGTTTACAATGTCGCTTGGCGGCTGCGGCAGCTCACCCGCGTCTAACTTCTACCGGCTGAAGCCGGACGCGACACTCATTACCATGGGAACTTCGGTGCCGTTATATGTCGTGGTGAACCCGGTCACGATTCCACAACTAGTTGACCGGCAGCAAATCGTCGTAAGCCTTGCCGACAATCAGGTGTGGCCTAACGAGTTCCAGCGCTGGGCCGAGCCGCTGAAGGGCAATATCCAGCGAACTATCGCTGGAAATCTGGCGGTGCTGCTTGGCTCCGAACAGGTAAGCGTATACGCGGCGGACTCGGGTGGCGTGCCGATATGGCGAGTTCGCGTTGACGTGATGCAATTCGATTCCGTACCGGGGGACACGGCGACTATCGACGCACTGTGGACGATCTGGCCTCCAGGGAAGGCTACTCCGATCGCCGGGCACACGCTCGCACGCGTGCCTGCACAAGGGCAGGCTTACGACGCGCTTGTCGCCGCCCACGATCATGCGCTGGGTTTGGTGAGTCGGGATATCGCAGCGGCAATCCTGAAGAACTTGTTGCGTTGACTGGCGCGGACGTGCGGCTTCGCAGGCGCTGCCAACCTTGGAACAAACCAGGACCCAGCCGCGCCTGCTGACCGAAGGCGAACTCGCCGTAGTGGTCAAGTTCTATCGCGAGAGCCGGCAATGGTCGCAGAAGCAGCTTGCAGACCTTTCCGGCTTGAGCGTGCGGACAATCCAGCGTGTCGAACGTGGCGATGCCTCCGGTTTCGACACGCGTCGCGCGATCGCACGAGCTTTCGGGTTCGAGGATATCGATGCGCTGAACAAGCCGTTCTCCATTCCCACGGCCGAGGAGCTGCAGGCGGCGAAAGAGAAGTTTGATCGAGAGCACATCGCCCTCAAGGCACTCCCCCTTCAGACCGGAAAGCAACTGGCGAAGCTTGCCGAGATACACAGCATGGATCTCTCCACCCCGGCTTTCGAGCTGACTCGCGAAGCTGACGAAGAGTTTGCTGCGCTGGTCAACTACATGCGTGAGTATCGCGATTGCAGCGATCTTAATTCCGAGACACAGAAGTTCGATGTGTACGACGACATGCAGCGGCACATTGACGCGCTGAAAACGCTTGGAGTGTCGCTCTGCTACGCAGAGCGCAAATTGCTGTGAACTGGCTAGCATAATTAACGAACATCAACAGAAGACGACGTGATCGGACGCAAGATCGTCGACACTTACCTTGCGCCGGACAAGTCCTTCATCGAGATTCGCGCGATGCTCGCGGATGGCTCGATCGACATCCTCGCCAAGTTTGGAGACGTGTGCCGCGCGGAATTCGAGTCGCTACGCACACAGCAGTTCTGAATCCTGTCAGCGCGCCGTTCAACGCGGCTTCAGTTCGACGGGCGGATCGGCGCGATAGCCGCCGCCGAGCGCCTTCGTCAATGCAATCTCCTGACCGAGCATCTGAGCGTTGAGCGTGAGCAGCGTCATCTGTTCGGCGATCACAGGCTGCCGCGCCTGGAGCGCCGCCAGGCGGCTGGTCAGCCCTCGTTGATAGTGCGCTTCAACGCTGTCTCGTACGAACGCAACGGATTCGATCCGTTGCTGCTGCAACCCGGTCTCCGCATCGAGGGCTTGCAGACTGCTGCCCGTCTGCGCGACATCGCGTACCGCATTGAGGACGGCCTGGTTGTACTGCTCGATCAACAGGTTGCTGCCCTCACGTGCGCCGCTCAGGTTCGCGTTGAGCTGGCCGCCATCGAAGATCGGCAAGGACAGGCCAGGAATCAGGCTGATTTGCTGGCTTGCATGCGTGAAGAGGTCGGCGAGGTGCAACGCATTGAGGCCGAAGAATGCCGTGATGTCGAAACTCGGATAGAACGCCGCTTTCGCTGCGTCGATCCGGTCGAACGATGCCTCCACGTACCAGCGCATCGCCTGAAGATCGGGCCGCCGGGCAAGGAGTTCATAAGAAAGCGTCGCGGGCAAGGCCGCTTGCGGGCGCGGCAACGCAACGGACTCGATCGGAGGCAAGCCGTTGGGGTCCCGCGCCGACCAACGCTCGCAACGATTCGCGAAACTGCCGTATCTGGTCTTGCGCCGAAACGATCTGCCGTTCGATGGCGAGTTGCTGCGCACGGGCTTCCTCGAACTGGGTTTGGGGCTCCAGGCCGCGCACCGCGCGCGCGTTGTGTGTTTCCACGGAGAACACCGCTACCTCGTGCGATTCGTTCAGCAAATCGATAAGCTGGTAAGTCGTCTGAATGCCGTAGTACAGCTGCGCGACGTCGGTCGAGATTTCGAGTTCGACGGCGGACGTCTCGGCAAGCCGCGCATTGCTCACGCCGAGCGCCGCGGCGACCTGCGCGCGCTGCTTGCCCCAGATATCGACGTTCAGACTTGCCCCAAGTCCGACGGTGCCCTCGGTGTACCAGGGGCCCGTCGCCCCTATCGCCGGTATGTTCATCGAGTACGCGCCGAGAAAGCCGTTCGCGGAAACGTGCTCTCGATTCAGCGAGGCAAGCGCCACCACCTGAAGGTTCGACCCCGCTCTGACAAGCTCGACGTCCGACTTCGCCTGCGCGACGCGGGTTCGCGCAATCAGCATCGTCGGCGCGTCGGCGAGCGCCTGTTCGATGAGCGCGTCGAGCTGCGCATCGCCATAGCGGTCCCACCAGCGTGCCGCGGGCCAACCTTCTCGCGCAAGATGGATGTCGTCAGCAAGATTGATCTGCCCGGGCGAAATCTCGGCATACGGCGTACCGTTTTTGTGGATCAGCGCGCAACCCGGCAGGCCGAGGCACAACGACCACGCGATGCACAGGGCGCAGCGACGCCACGACCCAACACGGGGACCGGATCGCGCGCTCATGTTCGTACGGCCTGCGAAGAGGACGCCGTGACGGGTGCCTCGATGCGCCAGTCCGGCAGCCCCGCTACCTGCCGCGACAGGTTTTCCGCTGCGGCGATGAGCGGCACGTCGGCGGGTTCGGGAGGCTGCGCGGCAATGCCGATACCAATACGTTGGGGCGCGTGGGCGACAGGCGGATTGGCGGCAAGATCGTCCGCGTACCGGTTGATTTCCGCGCTGGCCTGGTCCTGAACGGCGCGCGCTGCATGGTCCATTTGCGGACTTGCCAAACCAGCTTGTGCCGCCAGCGTGTTCTTCAGCGCATTGCCGGCGAGCATGATCTCGCGGCCTTGGGCGAGGACGGTTTGTGCACGCAGTGTCAGTTGGGCCGGCTCCCCTTCCTCCCAGCCGGGCTCGAGTGCGACGCGCGACAACGTCGCCTCGCAGTCGGCCAGCGTGGCCCATGCCTGCAGCTGGCGCTGCTCAGCGGGCAATTCATCCCGTATCTCGATGCCCGCCTGTGGCGCGCGCAACTGCCTGGCGATGGCGCGCAGCATCGTCGCGAGTTTTTGCCGCAGCGCGTCGCCTTCGCCCTCGCGCCAGAACGACATCTGCACGAAGGTCGCCACGCCGACACCCAGCAGGACGCCAACGATCCGGTCGCGGACTTCAGTGAGATCGCTGGTCGGCGCGAACTGTTCGAGCAACGCGAGCGAGAAGGCGAGAATCAGCTGGACGCCCGCGTAGCTGATCCGTGCGGAACCAGCGGATATCCAGGCGGCGAGCGCGACGACGGGCAAGGTCATCAGCAGCAGGCCGACGATGTCGTCGAGGTGCGGAATCACGAACACGACCATGAATAGCGCCAGCGCGCTGCCGATGACCGCCCCGGCGACGCGCAGCAAGGCCTGCTGCATCGATGCGCCGAGGCTCGGCAGCGCGACGGCCACGCACGTCAGCATGATCGTGTGAATGCCTTGCCAGTCGACCGCGTTGTAGAACACGTAGCAGACCAGCACGGCAAGCAGCGTCTTCAGCGAAAAGCGCATGTACGCGGGATTGGTCCATGCGTCGGGCGCGACCATCGGTTCGCTCGCGGGCGGTTTGCCGGGTGCGGCGCCGCTCGTATCCAGCTCGGCGAATGCGTGCAGCGCGCGCTGCAATTCGGCTGCGGCGGGAAACGTATCGGCGGCAGCGCGTTCTTCAGTGGTTGCTTTGTGCACGTAGCGGTACGGCTCGCCGGTCATGACCGATTCGTCGAGCGCCGTGCAGTTCGCGCGCAACTCGCGCAGCATCGCAAGCTGCGCCGCCGAGGGGCCCGGCCCGCTGACGGGCAATTCGCTCGCGCCGCGATAGAGGCGCGACACTGTCGCGATGCACGCAAGCAGCAACGCCTGATGCTCGCGATAGCGCGCGTCACGCATCGTCGTGAACCGCAGCAGCTTCTGCAGCGTCAGCGCGCCTTGCTGGACCGCCGTCAACGTGATCGGCTCGGCGTTCCTGCCGCCGTCAATCAGTTGCGTCAGCCGCGCTTCCAGCGCCGTCAGTTGCCGATGGATTTCCGCCTTGAGTTGCAACTGCGGTTCGACGGGCAATAGCACCGTATTGACCACCAGCGTCAGCGCGATCGGATAATTAACCGCGACCCAGACCCACAGCACCCCCCGGATCAGCCGGTCGGCCTGATCGGTCTGGTCGACGAAGCTCTGCACGTAGATGACGACGGTGGCGACGAAGACGAATACGGCGCCGATTTTCAGCACCCGTATCAGGTACACGCTGCCGAAGAACAGCAGACTCGCGACGACGATGCGCAGTAACGGGTAGTCGAACGTGAACTTCAGCAACAGGATCGACAGACCGATCGCGAGCGTCGACGCAACGATGAGCATCAAGCCAACCAGCCTCGTGAGCACCACGTTCGACTGCGTGACGTAAAACACCACCACCAGCGACAGCGCGAGCGAGGGCACCTCGAGCGTCATCGATACGACGATCACGATTGCGCTCGTCAGCATGCAACGCAGCATCACGTTCAGACGCCCGGGAAAAGGCGCAAGCTCGCGCGCGAGGAAAGCGCCGGCATCGCGCAGCGTGACGGGCAGGTAGTCGGCGGCGGCCATGGGCGCTCCTCAACGGCTTTCGCCGTCGTCGCCGCGCCCGGGGTGCAGCACAGCCACCGCCGATGTGCCGACGCGAAACAGCGCCGGGCTCGGATTGTCGACGCGGATCTTCACCGGGAAGCGCTGCGAGACGTGGACCCAGTTAATCGTGCGTTGAATGCTCGGCAACGCGCCGGGCAAGGCAGCGCCGCCTTCATTGGGCGCCACGCCATAGCTGATCGAATCGACGGTGCCCTGGAAGCGCTGGCCCGTATCGCTCATCAAATAGACCGTGGCGGGCGTTCCCGTCCGGATGCCCTTGAGCTCCGTCTCGCGAAAGTTTGCGACCACGTACCAGTGGCGCGTGTCGATCAATGTGAAGACAGGCTTGAGCGCAGACGCAAACTGCCCCGTCGAAGTCTTCAACGACGCGATGCGTCCGTCGAACGGCGCCCGCACGGTCGCATATTCGAGGTTCAGCTCCGCAGTCGAGATCTCGGCGATGACGACGGCACGTTGCGCGACCAGCGCATCGACACCGCTCACAGCCGCTGCCGCCTGCTGCGCCTGCAGTTGCGCGGCGCTGAGTTCGGCCTGCGTGGCGCGTTGTGCGGTGCGCGCAAGGTCGACGTCCTCCGCCGACACATAGCCGTGCGACAGCAGCGGCTCCGTGCGGTGTAGCGTATCGGACGCCTGACTGGCTGCGGCTCGCGCGCGCTCGACGGCCGCACGCACCGACTCCGCGTTGTACTGCTGCGCATTGACCGTGCGCTGGGTCAGCTCGATCTGACGGTCGAGCGCGACGAGGGATGCCCGGCCTCGCGCCAGCGCGTCCTGGTACGGACGCGGATCGATGCGAAACAGCAGATCGCCCTGCTTCACCGCCTGGTTGTCGTGCACTGCCAGCTCGACGATGCGCCCGTTGACCTCGGGCACGACGTCGATCGTATCCGCGTAGACATAGGCGTCGTCGGTGCGAGGCGCGCGGTCCAGCTGGCGGACGACGAAAAGCAGCAGCAATAGCGTTACCACCACCAGGATGATGGCCGGCCACTTTCTCTTCGATGTCCTGCTGGCAGTCGTCGCCATCGCATCCACCTGAGGAGATTCAATGTTGGAACAGCATCAGCCACACAGCGAGTGAAAGGAAGGTGACTAGCGAGGGATATACCACGGCTGAAGGCCCCAGCAGATGGTCGACCTGCAAGCGCTTGAGAATCAGATTGATGACGACCGTGAGCACGACGCCGGCGACGATACAGAACAGCCAGTCGGGAAAGTACGCGCCGAGCACCCCGATGGACGGCGAGTAGGCACACCCGCCCGTCAGAGGGACAGCCGCCAGGGCAACGACGACAAAACGCAGCACACGTATTGTTCTGAAGACCGGCATGCTTCGCTCCAAAGTCGCTCGCGGCAGCGGGATCTGGATCACCAACCTGAGCCTGCCGGTGCCAGAGGCAGTCAGGCTGTTCGTTGCGCGTTCACGGAAACGCACAAAACGCACTGTCGCCAACAACTGTCCACACTATTGCTGCCGGTCACCCTATAGACCACTGAAGGGGTCACCGTAACGGGCGTGTCCGAATTGATCCCGTTCTGTGGATCCAGAACGAGCTCCGCAGGCAGCGCTGGTGACACCCTTGCTCATCCGCCGGAATACCCGCATCAACATTTCGCGGGTGACGTCTTTTCTGCCGCGTGCGCATGCAGCTTTGGTGGCGTGGCGTTTCCGCCGTGCTCTTCGAGGTATTTGCATGCGCTAATGATGTCGTGCCCCAACTGTTGCGCCACAGTGTGGTTGATGTGCGGCCGGACCACGACCCGAAGGCTCGTCACATCTGTGGCGTTTGGAGGCATCGTGTATGCCGAGAGGATCCAGCCCTTTTCACGAACCTTGTTCGATACGTCGAACTCGTTGAAGTTGGTGAATTTCTTGTTGAGCGTCACGGCAACAACAGGGATGCGCTGAGTCTCGTTCATGATCATGAAATAGCCGCTCTTCACAAGCGTCTCTCGCAGTTCAACGGCATTTTTCAGAGTATGTTCCATGATTCGCTTGTAACCATCGAATCCCATCCTCAGAAACATGTAGTACTGGACGGCGATCTGAAAACCATTGCGGCTGAAGTTCAGCGTCGCCGTTGGCATTTCACCGCCCAGGTAGTTCACGTAGAACACGAGATCTTCGTTGAAAACCTTGCG